>CAWFGM010000021.1:0-147191 GCA_963815175.1 uncultured Acidobacteriaceae bacterium | reverse complement strand
ACATCTGCATGCAGACCTGAAGGGCCGGTCAGTTCGAGGGGGAATGTTGACACTCACCTCGCAGGGCGCCCAATTCGTCATGCAAACCGTCTCGACGATCGTGCTGGCGCGACTGCTTACTCCGGCCGATTTCGGCCTCGTCGCCATGGTTACGGCAATCACCAACCTGGGTCAGGCGTTTGCTGACCTCGGGCTGTCGGAAGCGACCATACAGCGCCCAGAGATCAGCCACGAACAGGTCAGTACGCTGTTTTGGATCAATGTGGCTATCGGGCTGGGGCTCACGGCGCTCACTTCAGCCCTGGCTCCAGTGCTCGCCTGGTTTTATCACGAACCAAGACTGATACATATCACGTTCCTGGTGTCGTTAACATTCCTGTTCGGGGGCTTCGAGTTCAGCACGATGCGCTTCTCAGACGCCAGATGCGTTTCTCCTCGTTGGCGGCGCGGGATATCACTGCTTATATTTTCGCTGTTCCGGTTGCCATTTTTCTCGCCTGGCGAGGATTCGGCTACTGGGCGATTGTTGCCCTTCCTTTGACATTGAACTTTACGCAGATGTCGCTCTCTTGGTTGATGGTCGGTTGGATACCCGGCCTACCCCGGCGCGACGCCAATGTTCGCTCTCTGCTTGCCTTTGGCGGCAACGTGGCTGCCTCTTATCTCGTGTTTAATGCAAATCGAAGCGCCGACAGCATCTTGATCGGTTGGCACTGGGGAGCCGGGCCGCTCGGCCTTTACTCGCGAGCCTACAACCTGCTCATGTTGCCCGTGCGCCAACTTGGTGCCCCGGCCCGCAGCGTCGCCGTTCCGGCCTTCAGCAGAGTGCAGCATGATCCCGAACGCCTTGCGCGATACTATTTACGTACGGCCAACCTGATCATGTGGATCATCGCTCCGATCTTTGGTTTCCTTTTCGTTGCCGCTGTGCCGGTGATCGTTCTGACGTTAGGGTATAGATGGCGAGAAGCAGCGCCGGTATTTCAAATACTCGCAATTTTTGCGTTAGGGCAACTGCTGTTTGAATCGACGTTGTGGTTACTTGTAAGCCGTGGACAGTCACGGCGCATGCTCAAGTTACTTCTCGTGTTTTCGCCCATCATCATCGGCGGCTACGCGATTGGCCTGCCTTTTGGTATTAAGGGTGTGGCCCTTTCTGGCTCGCTTGTGTTGCTTGCCGCCTTCCCCTGGATACTCAAGTTCAGCTTTAGTGGCACGAGCTTAACCTTACAGCGCCTTGCTCGAGCGATTGTGTACCCGGTTTCCGTATGCCTTGCGGGGGTCGGCGTCTCGGAGCTTACACTCCACTTTGTTGCCCACAAGAGTATAGGTTCACAGCTCCTGGTGACCGCTTTGGGTTTCGCGGTGGGCTCATCGCTCTCGATGCTCATACCCGCGGTTCGGGGAGAGATCATTTCGCTTAAAGTGTTATTCACCAAGTCTCGTTCTGGGTCGTTGCCGGAACTTGTCGAAACTCCGAGTTAAAGTTCTCCTATGGCAACCAGACGAACTGCATTCGTTACCGGCGCAGAAGGCTTTATTGGCTCCCACCTGGTGAAATTCCTCCAGCAAAAAGGGTGGGACGTAACCGGGAGCTATCGGCTGCCGGACGCTAATTCCTTCCCCAAGGCAGCAAACCTGCGATTCGTCCAGTGTGACCTGCGCAACGGACAACGCCTAACCCAGCTTCTGGCCAAGCATGAGCCATCGCACATTTTCCACCTTGGCGCCCAGAGCTTGCCCACTGTTTCCTGGGCCGACGCGGTTGGCACCTTCGAGTCGAACGTCATGGGCTCACTGTACTTATTCGAGGCGGTGCGTCATATGAAGCGGCCGCCGGTCGTGGTATCGGCTTGCTCAAGCGCGGAATACGGGCATGTCCCCCAGTCGGCCATACCGGTCAAGGAAGGGCAGGCACTTCAACCGCTTCACCCATACGGCATCAGTAAAGTATGCCTCGATCTGCTAGCCCGAGAGTATTTTCTGGACTACGGGATCCCCGCGGTTAATCTGCGGCTCTTCAATACCACGGGGCCGGGAAAGACAGACGACGCGCCTTCCGATTTTGTGCGGCAGCTCGTCCGCATCAAGAAAGGCTTGCAGCCGCCTGTGATCGAGGTAGGCAATTTGAAGCCGCACCGCGCATTCCTTGACGTTCGAGACACCGTACGGGGCTTTTATCTCGCTGCGATGAAAGGCAAGCGAGGCGAGGCCTACAATCTGTGTGCGAGCTCCACGCATGAAATTGGAAAACTGTTGCGCACCGCGATCCGCCTCTCTGGAGTAAAAGCCGAGATTAGGCCCGCAGCCCACCTGATGCGGCCGTCGGATGAAAAGATCATCTTTGGAAGCACGGAGAAATTCCGCAAGGATACCGGTTGGAAGCCGACGCTCTCGGTCGAGCAGACCTTATCGTCCATGCTGGAATTCTGGGAGCGGACGAGCTGATATCCGGAGAGTTTAGCCCCGTGCTGATTTCCTTCCGTTTGCTTCTGTCTGATCGTTCGAGAAAAAGTCGAAGCCGTTGAGAGCAGCTCCAAAACAATACACGGAGGCTATGAAAGCCGTTCTGCTTGTTGGCGGCCTGGGCACTCGCCTGCGGTCGGTGGTGCCATCTACTCCAAAGCCGCTGGCTGCAGTCGGAGGCAAGTCGTTCCTCGAGCTTCTGGTGCGGCAACTCCGCAACCAGGGAATCACCAATTTGGTGATGTGCACGGGCTACCTCGGCGAACAGGTCCAAAGTGAATTCGGAGATGGCCGGTTGTGGGGCGTGGCTATCGAATACTCGCAGGAGATGCGTCCTCTGGGAACTGCAGGGGCTGTCAAACTCGCCCAAGCTTATCTCCGAGACGTTCCCGAGTTTCTGGTGATGAACGGCGACTCGTTTCTGGAAATCGATTTTGACCAGCTGACTCGATTTCATCGCGGACATGGCGGGTTGGCCAGTATGGCTGTTTTGGAAGTAGACAACGCAGCTCGATACGGGACAGTGAAGATGGAAGCTCAAGGGCGGGTAATCGGTTTCTCAGAGAAGACGGGATGCGAAGCCTCGGGTGTTGTCAACGGGGGCGTCTATGTCTTCGATCGCGCGGTGCTTGAATATATCCCGGAAGGTCCAGCGAGCCTGGAAAGAGACGTGTTCCCGCGGATACTTCATCGTGGAGTGTACGCCCTGAAACAGCAGGGCATGTTCATTGACATAGGCACCCCCGAAGACTATGCGCGTGCTCAACAGCTTCACGGCCGCCTTTACGAAAGCGCATGCCAGAAGCAAGAGAACTAGAAGCCGGGAGCGCCCATGCTAAAACCAGATGATTTCAGGAATCGGGTTTGCCGCTCGATCGAAGCATCGCTGACAGTCAAACAACGTCTTTTGGCAAGCGCCGAGGTCGTTTCCACCATAACGACGGTATGCGAAATTGTAGCCGGCGCGCTTGAAGACGGATGCAAGCTGTTGCTCTTCGGCAACGGTGGTAGCGCGGCAGATGCTCAACATATCGCCGCGGAATTGGTGGGCCGCTTCGCCTTCGATCGCCCGGCTTTACCGGCATTGGCACTTTCGGTGAATACCTCCTGCGTTACGGCGATCGGCAACGACTACGGATTCGACAAAGTCTTTTCGCGGCAGATTGAAGCTCTGGGGCGCCGCGGCGATGTCGCCATCGGGATATCTACCAGCGGGAACTCGCCCAACGTGCTTCTGGGCGTGTCGGCCGCACGAGACATGGGCTTGCATGCAATCGGGCTGACGAATCAGACCGGTGGCAAGCTGAGGGACGCAGTAGATCACTGTATTTGTGTGCCTTCAGAAGAGACTCCACGCATTCAGGAGTGCCATATCCTCATCGGACATGTCATCGCGGAGCTTGTAGAGCAGGCTCTATTTCAAGACCAGCACGCCCGCATGATGGCTGAAACTCGAACGTGATGAACCCCGCGACTGATCTGATAGTGCTTATTTGTTTTCGCATTCCCTGTGCGGTACGTCGTTCGTTCTGCTCCCGAAGAAAGAAGGTTAGATAAATATGATTATCACCAGCACACCACTTCGCATCTCATTCTTCGGCGGTGGTACTGACTACCCGGCGTGGTACCGCGAGCATGGTGGCGCAGTATTGGCAACAACGATTGACAAGCGCTGTTACATCACTTGCCGGCGGCTACCGCCGTTCTTCGAGTATCACAGCCGCGTTTCTTACTCAAAGGTTGAGAATGTCAGAAGAAACGACGTCATCGAGCATCCATCTGTGCGTGCTTGCCTGCAGTTTCTGGGCATCGAAGAAGGCGTCGAGATTCATCACGTCGCTGACCTGCCGGCGCGCACAGGCTTGGGCACCAGTTCAGCCTTCACGGTCGGGCTACTTCTCGGGCTGTACGCGCTCAAAGAGAAGATGTGCGATAAGCAGACGCTTGCCGCGGAAGCAATCCACATAGAACAGGAACTGCTTCAGGAGGCCGTTGGCGCGCAGGACCAGGTGAGCGCTGCCTATGGCGGTTTCAATCACATCAATTTCCTCCCCGACGGCTCGATTGATGTGAAGCGGGTCCTGACTACGCAGAGCAGGTTGGCAGAGCTGGAGCAGCACCTGGCGCTCTATTTCACGGGCTTTGCGCGAACTGCTTCCGAAGTGGCACAGGAACAGGTGAAGGTGACACACCAGCGCAAAACTGAATTAGAAGCGATGCTTCAATGCGTGCAGGAGGCGGAGACCATCATCAGGAGTACAAGCCGCTCACTGGATGATTTTGGCCGGCTGCTGCACGAGAGCTGGCAGATCAAGCGAACGCTGACCCAGAAGATCACGAACCCTGCTATCGACGAGATCTACGAGGCGGGCCTCAGTGCAGGCGCTCTCGGAGGAAAACTCCTGGGCGCAGGAGGCGGTGGCTTTATGCTGTTTTACGTTCCCCCCGAACGACGGGAAGCTCTGCGCGCACGTTTGAAAAAGCTATTGTGCGTTCCTTTTGCCTTCTCCACCAAGGGTAGCCAGGTCGTCGTGTACGAGCCAGAAGAGTCATATGACAAATCTCTGGCTAGCGAGCGCGGCGCAATTTATGACACCGAGCCCTCCTTGTCCCTGGCTGCAAAGTGAAGTTGAATCAATCTGCGGCCGAGCCGCTAACCAGCATTCCTGAGGTGATTTGATGACCAGTCCGCTGGTTCCCTACGTTCTGATCACTCCTGCTCGCAATGAGGCGGCCTTCATCGAGAAGACCATTCAGTCCATGATCAAGCAAACTGTTCTGCCGGCGAAATGGGTGATCGTGAATGACGGATCCACCGATAATACCGCGAGCCATTGTGCGCCCATACTTGGCGGATCATCCGTGGATGGAATTGGTGGATCGTCCCGTGCGGAAAGAGCGGCACTTTGCAGCGAAGGTCTATGCCTTCAATGCCGGCCAAGAGCGAATCAAGAGCATTGAATACGAAGTCATCGGGAATTTGGACGCTGACGTCTCGCTGGATGCGGATCACTTTGAGTTCCTACTGGCAAAGTTTAGAGATGACCCCACTCTTGGGGTCGCCGGGACGATTTTCAAGGAGCCCGGCTACAGTTCGGAAACCGACAGTTTTGAAGGGCAGAACCATGTCTCCGGGCAATGTCAGATTTTCCGCCGCCAGTGCTTTGAACAAATCGGAGGCTATTGTCCAAATAAGGCGGGCGGTATTGATTGGATGGCCGTCACAACTGCGCGGATGATGGGCTGGAAAACGCGTTCGTATCGAGAGAAGTCTTTCTTCCATCACCGCACGTTGGGAACGGCCGAACGCGGGCGTTTTGCGTCGCTCTTCTCTTACGGTGAAAAGGACTATTATCTTGGCGGCCACCCTGTTTGGGAGCTTTTCCGCGTTGCCTACAGGATGACCAAGCGACCCTATCTTCTGGATGGTATTGCGGTGGGTTCAGGGTATATCTGGGCATTCGTGCGCCGCGAGAAACGGCCGGTATCTGCTGAATTGATGCGTTTCCACCGTAAGGAGCAAATGCAAAAGTTGAGAGGCATTCTACGCGCCTTGGTGACGTTTAGACGCGTCGACAATTTCGAGGCCAAGGCGATTTAGGAAGGACTCCGCTCGAATGGCAACCATCAACACAGTAAGTACAATTGAGACGGTGGCAGTTACAAGCGTGCGGACAGCAGTACTCCGCTTTGTTGACTGGCTGGACCGGTACGGAGAGCTTTCACACGATCATCAGAGTTTCTTTGCGAGTGATTTGGGGCGTGCCGCGAAGGCGCTCTACTATAGAAAACCGCTCCTGGGCAAGCTCGCGGTAGCCCCAATGATATTCTCTGAGGCTTTCGTGCCTTCCGCGCGCAACTTTTCTTTAAGCCGCAGAGATTCCCTATAGCGGATGCCCATTACGCGATGGGTTTCGCTTATCTCTCAGAGGCTCTCGGGAAGTGAGAAATACTATCGGCGGGCGGTTCACTTTCTAGAGGTTCTGCAAGGAAACTCGCTGCCCAGGGTTATGAGCAATACTGCTGGGGATACCCGTTTCATTGGGAGACACGGCGCGGAACCATGAGAGCGGGCACCCCGCTCATAACCACCCTTCCTTATGCCTATGAGGCATTTCTGCAGGTCTACCAGATCGATCGAGATCGGAAATGGTTGGCCATCATGGAGTCGATCGCAGAGCATGCTCATAACGACTACCACGACTTCATTACTTCAGAGCGATGCCTCCAGCTGTTCGTATAATCCCGATCCAAATGATCCAGGCGGCGTGATCAATGCCAGCGCTTACCGGGCATTTCTTCTGACGCGGGCTGGCCTCGATTTCTCGCGGGAAGATTACCGCAGGGTCGCGGAACGAAACTTGAACTTCGTTCTCGAATCTCAAAATGCAGACGGCTCCTGGTACTACTCCACCGACGGCGAAAGAGATTTCGTCGATCACTTTCACACATGCTTCGTTCTTAAGGCGCTGGCAAAGATCGAAGCTCTCACGGGGAACCGCCGTTGCACAGAAGCCATTGAGCGCGGAGTAGATTATTACGTCAATAACTTGTTTGACCATGAAGGCCTACCAAAGCCGTTCTCACGCCGGCCACGGCTAACCGTATATCGGCGTGAACTGTATGACTATGCTGAGTGCATCAATGTTGGGGTCCTGTTAAAGGGCCGGTTTCCCAAGTTAGACAAAATCGTGTCCGGCGTGATCGAGATGAAGGGCTGGCAGAAGTCCGATGGATCCTTCCGCAGCCGTCAACTCCTGCTCGGTTGGGACAACACTCCCATGCATCGCTGGGCGCAATCGCAATTGTTTAGAAGCCTGTGTTTCTTCCTTTATGATGGCGCAGGCGATACGAAGTCTGAATTCACAGGACGGCGCTAACTTTCTATGTGTGGCATCTGCGGACAATACAATTTCGAGGATCGAGCGCCGGTAGTCCGGCAGAACATCGCGCGAATGGCCGATAGTATTTCTCATCGGGGTCCCGATGACGAGGGCTTCTATATCGCTGGGCCCGTCGGCCTGGGCTTTCGACGGCTCTCGATCATAGACCTTGAGGGTGGTCACCAGCCCATGTCCGACCAGGAGGGATCTGTTTGGGTTATCTTCAACGGGGAAATCTATAATTTTCCCGAACTCAAACGCGAGTTGGTCGGGTTTGGGCACGTTTTTCGGACAAACTCTGACACTGAAGTCATCGTTCACGGTTACAAACAATGGGGTGATGACGTTTTTAATCACCTGAACGGAATGTTCGGACTTGCGATTTGGGATGTACAACAGGAGAGGCTGATTCTCGCCCGTGATCCATTCGGAATCAAGCTGATTTACTACAAGATTGATAAAGGTCGCTTGTACTTTGGGTCAGAGATCCGTGCTATCCGGGCCGCCACGAATGAAAAGGCTGAAGTAGATCCCAATTCTGTGAATCTGTTTCTCCGCTATCGCTATACTCCTTCACCTCACACCATGTTCAGGGGCGTTCACAAGCTAGCCCCAGGCACCATGATGGTGTGCGAAAAGGGGAGTTTCCATTTGCGTCAATGGTACCAGTACCGGCCGACGCCTTTTTCGCCGATGAAGTCCATGGCGGAAGCACGAGAGGAACTGCTCGCCTTGTATAAGCAGTCCATGAAGAGACATCTTCTCAGCGATGTACCCGTGGGTCTGCTGCTGAGTGGCGGTGTCGACTCCGGGGCCGTTGCTTGCGTTGATGAATCTCTATGGGCAACTCGTGGCGAACCTACACAGTGGGGTATGGTTCGAGTTTCTCTGACGACGAGTTAAAGGACGCGGCAGAAACCGCCGCACGATTCTCGGCCGAGCACACGACTGTAACGCTTGATAGAGCGACCTTCGAGGAGATGCTGAATACAATCGTATCCTGTTTGGAAGAGCCCATTGCCTCTTCCTCGATTGTGCCTATGTATTTTGTCTGTAAGCGGGCCCGGGAAGATGTGAAGGTTGCGCTCATCGGCCAGGGTCCGGATGAGCTCTTCGCCGGTTATAAGCGGCATATTGGCGTGAGATATGGGTCATATTGGGGAGCAATTCCCAGCTGGCTGCGGACGCCCATGGCATCAGCGATCGGGGCACTGCCGAGAAATGAGACCCTGAAAAGAGGTATCTATTCGCTCGACGTAAAAGACCGGCTGAAAAGGTATCAACATGTTTTGTCGCTCATGCGCGCGGATGCGATTGACGATCTCTTTGAGGACGGCGTTCTGGATGCGGATGCAGGAGACAAAATTCTGGACTGTTGGAAACCACTCGTACCGCTCATGAGCGATACGGACGAACTCGGAGGTTTCCAGTTTCTGGAGCTGCGATCTACCCTTCCGGATGAGCTTCTGATGTTCGCAGATAAGCTCTCCATGGCGCACGGGCTCGAGGTGAGAGTACCGTACCTTGATAAGGAAATCGTCGAATACGTAGAGCGGCTGCCGGCTAGTTTCAAGGTCCACTACGGCCAGCAAAAGAGGCTGCATCGCCAGGTTTGCCAGGGTCTTCTCCCGGCAGAAATCCTTAGGAGAAAAAAGAGAGGATTCGCGGTGAACGTGGTTGACGATTGGTTTCGTGGCACCATGAAGGGCAAAATGGAAGATATCTTCATGGACAGCAAATCGATGCTGTACCAATATTTGCGCCCGTCGATCGTCCAGAGAATCTTCAGGGAACATCAATCGGGTCAGAATGATTATCACAAGATGTTGTTCAGCCTGGTTGTGTTCGAAGAGTGGCTAAGGGTGCAGGCGTCCACCGAGTTAAGTGTCGGCGAACAAATGACCGCTCCCTCTTGACATCCGCAGCGTAAAAGTTCACATTAGGACAACCGATCAGATTAAGACCGTGTGAACTGTGTCCGTCGAAAGGCCGTATGGTGCAGTATTAGGCAACGCGCCGAATGCCTTAGACGTGGTTACGCGAGACGGAAGCAAGTGTGAACAGGTGCGTTTCTGATTACTATCGCTGCCCACCGCACTACCTGAAGCTAGCTCAAAGAGGGACACTCCCGGAGCAGAGTGGTTACTTTCGCTTCGGCCCGGATGCTGTCTGTTACGGGAGATATACCGGTGAAACAGTCAGCGCTTTCACTACGACCCTGCGGGATGCTCTTTCCGAGACGGTTATCGAAGGTGGAACAACCCATCTACCATTCGATTTGACCGAGGTGATAGAGAATCTTCGGGGCGAGCGCTATCTAGGTGACTCGCAGAACGGACGTACTAGATCCGCGCTGTCGAAACTATATTACGCCCTTCGTCCGATGCTTTCCTTCGGAATACGAAGCTATATCAAGAGGATACATTTACGGGGTTGGCAGGAGCTGCTATTTCCACGTTGGCCTGTTGATTGCTCTGTCGACGCATTGCTTGAGCGCTTGCTGCTCCTATCAGTCCGATCGAGTGAAACCGGCCGGATCCCGATCATCTGGTTCTGGCCGGATGGTAGCATCGAGCTGTGCGGCCGTGACCCATGACGTTGAGGAGCACGCAGGTCAGGGTTTCTGTGCAAGCCTCATGGACATCGATGATTCATTTGGTATCAAGTCATCGTTCCAGATCGTTCCTGAAGGGCGTTACGAAGTGAGCGCGCAGTTTTTAAGTTCCTTTGCTGCTCGTGGTTTTGAAGTGGTCGTCCACGATCTAAATCACGACGGTCATCTGTACCGCAGTCGAGAAGAATTTCTGCGACGTGCAGCGAAGATCAATCGTTACCGGGAACAGTATGGGGCGGAGGGATTTCGGGGAGCCATCCTGTATCGGAAGCAGATGTGGTTCGATGCATTCAACTTCGCCTACGATATGTCCGTTCCCAACGTAGCCCACCTGGATCCACAGCAAGGTGGATGCTGCACGGTCATGCCATTCTTTATCGGGGATATCTTGGAGCTCCCCGTCACTACAACGCAGGACTACATGCTGTTTCATGTACTCAAAGACTACTCGATCAATCTTTGGAAGCAGCAGATTCAGCATGATTATGGAGAGGGCTGGCTTCATAAGCTTCATAGTGCATCCGGATTACATCATGGAGCCTCGCGCGAGAGCCGTGTATGAGGAACTGCTATTTCATCTTTGTGATTTGAGGGCCAAGGAAAACCTGTGGATAGCAACGCCGGGCGATGTCAACCGTTGGTGGCGGCAGCGTGCCAACATGAGAATTGTCGAGGACGGGGAGAACTGCGCATCGAAGGTGCTGGAAGTGAGCGGGCACGCATTGCTTACGCCAGTGAGCAGGATGGGCGTCTCGTCTTTACGTTTCAATCAGAGAGTCCGGTGGAGCGCAACGCCGCAATACCGCAGAACACTCCAGAGCCCTACATCTTCGATGTAAAATCCGCCCCCCTGCATGTAGGAATAAGTTAAGGACCCGTCCATGGCGACAATTAAGGATCGGATGTCGCAGCGGTGCGGTTTCGCCGTGTGAGGGTCGTGGCCCAGATGGCTCAATGGAGTCGGACTTGCCAGGCAAGCAGGTCTATGAGATTGACCCGCTGTCTGATATTCGATGGGAGACGTTCGTCAATAGTCACCCGAAGTCTTCGGTGTTCCATAGCCGGCCTTGGCTCAGAGCACTGAAGACGACTTATGGATACACCCCAGTCGTCTTTACTACATGCTCTCGTGAAAACGCGCTGACCAATGGTCTTGTCTTCTGCCGTGTCGATAGCTGGTTGACGGGTAATCGTTTAGTTCTGTGCCCTTTGCAGATCACTGCGAGTTGCTGTCAAGCAGCTCGGCGGAGTTGGATCGGCTAGTTGTGCATACCAGGCAGCGTGGCCTCCGAATGGGGAAATCCATAGAAATCAGGCCCCTGTCGTACCAACCCGCAGGCAATAACGGATTTTGTACGAGTGCCAGCTACCGGACGCATTGCCTGGCGTTGGACGGAAGTGAACAAGAGCTATTTAAGCGTTTGCACAAAACGTCACTCCAACAGAGGATTCGCAAGGCCGAACGAGAGGAGCTGAAGTGTGAAGAAGGCAACTCAGAAGGCATGCTGGCGAAGTTTTATATGCTTCTGTTACGAACGCGTCGCCGCCACTGCATTCCTCCACAACCGTTGTCTTGGTTTCGTGCGCTCATAAGGACCTTTGGCGATGACCTGAAGATCAGGGTAGCATCCAAAGGTGACGTGCCCATTGCGAGCATCATCACCCTCTCTCATAAGCATTCCATGGTTTACAAGTATGGTTGCAGTGATGCCCGATTTCATTGCTTAGGCGGAATGGTGTTCCTCTTGTGGAAAGCTATACAGGAGGCCATGGATTGCGGAATGCGTGAGCTGGACATGGGCCGATCCGATTGCGATAACGTGGGGTTGATCTCCTTCAAAGAGAGGTTTGGCGCGGTTGGCAGACCACTTACATATTGGACGTATCCAGATAATAAGAACGGGGTACTGCATATCGGAGATAAGAGCTTGACTCGCTCTTTGGCGCGAGTGAGTCCGGATTTTGCGCTTAGGATGGTTGGCGCACTGCTCTACCGGCATATTGGCTAAGACGAGTTGAGTAATCTGGGGAATGGTTCGGGGCGCGATCGAGGTTCCCTGGAATAGCCCCAGAATACGAGACGAGTACCCAGGAAGTGGCGCTTATTCCTTACTTAGCGTTTAAACGAGGATTCTAAGAACGTGCATGACTCAATTAGTAATTGAAGCCGGCCGTACCGAACGTCAGTATTGGCGAGATCTGTGGCGCTTCCGGGAGTTGTTCTACTTTCTAGCCTGGCGCGATCTGCTGGTCCGCTATAAGCAAACGTTTGTGGGGGTAGGTTGGTCGCTGATTCGTCCGCTTCTGACCATGATGGTGCTTACCGTGGTTTTTGGAAAGCTCAGCAAGATGCCTTCCGGAGGAGTACCGTATCCGCTGCTGGTCCTTTGCGGAATGTTGCCCTGGAACTTCTTTTCGACCGCCATGTCCGAAAGTGGAAACAGTCTCGTCACAAACTCGGCTCTGATATCAAAGGTCTATTTCCCTCGCCTCGTCATCGCGGTCAGCAGTGTAATCACAAGCTTTGTGGATTTCTTGATTTCATCAGCCTTTCTTGTGGTCCTGATGATCTGGTACCATCAGGCTCCTCCTGCGGCTGTCGTCTTTTTGCCGGTATTCGTAGTCTTGGTGTTCGGCGCCTCTCTGGGAGTAGGTCTGTGGATTTCTGCACTCATGGTGCAATATCGCGATTTTCGTTTCATTGTTCCCTTCGTGGTCCAGTTCGGCTTGTACATCTCACCAGTCGGTTTTCAAAGCAGAGTCGTTCCCGAGCGATTTCGGTTGCTTTACTCCTTGAATCCGATGGCTGGCATCATCGACGGCTTTCGCTGGTCCCTATTGGGTGGACAAAGCCGCATCTATTGGCCAGGCCTGGCGATTGCGTCGTTGAGGTCTTCGCCTTGATCGCATCAGGTCTTTGGTATTTCAGAAAGACTGAGCAAGTCTTTGCCGATGTGATTTGATCGACCTCGAGAGGCACCCCGAATCTTAATGCGCAAACCTGTAATCACCATCGAGAATCTCGGCAAACGCTATGCCATCGGTCATCTCAGAAATGGCAATGAGGGCTTGCGCCATTCGATCGAGGCCGCCATGCGCGCGCCGCTCGGCTGGCTTCGGTCGCGGCGCCAAAGAAAGCTGCGCCAGGAGGATTTTTGGGCGTTGAAGGATGTTTCCCTTCAGATCAAGCAAGGTGATGTGGTCGGGATCATCGGTCGCAATGGGGCGGGTAAGAGCACCCTTTTGAAACTCCTCAGCCGGATTACCGTTCCCACGGAAGGAAAGATCCGAATTGATGGGCGAATCGCGAGTCTGCTCGAGGTAGGCACCGGATTTCATCAGGAACTCACTGGACGGGAGAACATCTTCCTTAACGGGGCGATTCTGGGTATGAGCCGAGCCGAAATTATCCGCAAGTTCGACGAGATCGTCGAGTTTTCGGGAATTGAAGAGTTTCTTGACACCCCCGTCAAGCGCTATTCCTCAGGCATGTTTGTACGATTGGCCTTTGCAGTCGCCGCGCATCTGGAACCCGATATCCTGATTATCGATGAGGTGCTCGCCGTTGGAGACGCCGCCTTCCAGAAGAAATGCCTCGGGAAAGATGGGCGATTTTGCGCAGAGCGGAAGAACGATCCTATTTGTCAGCCATAACGCCGAAGCGGTCCGGAACCTGTGCCAAAGGTGTATATGGCTGAAAGATGGCCGGATTTATAAGGACGGAAGTGCGGATGAAATCCTCGAAGACTACTTCAACGACACGGCCGCGGACATCTCCTTTTCTTTTGCGAATGCAGATTATGGACTGACCATCCACAATGTCGTTCTAAGAAACAGCAGCGGGCGATAAAAGCAACCAATTTCGCCCGGGTGAGGACCTGATCGTCGAGATTAGCTACGATGCACAGAAGCCCCTTGAGGAACCCTATGTCATAGTCGGCGTACAGGGGATTAACGGCTCTTGTTTTACCGCGAATATGTTGCTCGACGGACATCAGCCCCAAGCGATGGCGGGCGTAGGAAAGCTTGCCTGCCGATTCAAGTCCCTGCCGCTTTTTCCGCAAAGTTACTCAGTGAAAATGTCGGTCAGGACGAAAAATGGCCATGACATGATCGTTAAGTACCAGGATGTGGCTTACTTCAGCGTGGTAGGAGATCTCGCGGACTATGGCTACAAAGGAGAGTTCCTATCCCGAGCGTCCCGCTCGACCTCGGTGGTAGTGCCTTATGAATGGAGCCTACCCGACGGTACAAGTGCTTCAGTCTCCCTGGCACTTCCTTGCAAATAGCTAATTACGGTAGATGAAGCAATGGCAGTAACAGACAGAATGATTGCAGTAATCCCGGCTCGCGGCGGATCGAAGCGCATACCCGGTAAAAACATCCGGCCTCTGGCTGGCACACCGCTCATCGCCTACACCATTGCTGCGGCCTGTGACAGTGGCTTGTTTGAACAAGTAGTTGTCAGTACCGACAGTCCGGAAATCGCTGAGATCGCCAGACACTATGGCGCTGAGGTTCCTTTTCTGCGAGACGCGCAATTGTCCGGTGACTTCACCCCCGTTTCTGAGGTCACCGCCGACGCATTGTTCCGGGTCGACCCGGATGGTGAAAAGTTTGAGTCAGTAGCCCAGCTGATGGCGAATTGCCCATTGCGAACAGCGAGTGATGTGCGCGCCAGCTACGAGCAATTCAGGGAGAGCCGTGCTGAATCCCAGATCTCAGTCGTACGTTACGGCTGGCAAAATCCCTGGTGGGCAATGCGTCGCAATGAACAGTACGAATTAGCACCGCTGTTTCCAGAGCAAATGAGCATGCGCAGTCAAGATCAGGCGGAGCTTTTCTGCCCAACCGGTGCCGTTTGGTGGGCGCAGGGCCGAAGTACTACGTCGGACAAGAACGTTTCATCTGGAGAACCGAACAGGCTGGGAATTGCCTTGGGAGCGCGGTATTGATATTGATACCTTCGAGGACTGGACCCTGGCTGAGGTTCTTTTGAAACTTGCTGGCCTAGACCAGGACGAATTGTCAGGAGGGCGCATACTCCAGCAGCAGCCGGCAAGACGGAATGATGTATGACAACAGCAAATAGAGAACCATGGGCCTGGTGGAAGGTATGAGCCTTGCGGTATACACGACTATTTATCCGGGTGTGGAATCGTACCTGGCGGATTGGTACCGCTCCCTGCGCCACCAGACGGATCAAGACTTCGAACTCTGGATTGGCTTGGACGCAATTGAAAGAAATCTGGTCCAGAAGATACTTGGAAGCGATGTGGCCGCCCATTGGGTTGAGTGGCCTTCCGGCGCAACTCCGGCACAGATTCGGGCAGGAAGCCCTCGCTCAAATCGTCGAAACGTGTGCAGGAGTGGTTCTGGTAGACAGCGACGATGTGCTCCATCCCACGCGCATAGCGGCCGCACGGGCTGGTTTAGAGACCAGTGACTTGGTCGCGTGCGCACTTTGTCTTATCGATCAGCAAGGAAAAGATCTTGGCTTGACCTTCACTCTACCGGCGGATGTTTCACCCGATCAAGTATTGCCGCGCAACAATATCTTTGGCTTTTCAAATTCGGCGTTTCGCTCAGACTCTCCTGCGACGATGTCTGCCGATTCCATCCGCGGCTCTGCTGGTCGACTGGTTCCTCGCCACCCGAGCATGGCTTCTCGGGGCTCGATTGGCGTTTGATCGTGTCCCCCGGATGGATTATCGGCAGCATGCCAACAATACCGCTCGGCTTCGATTCCCCATTGTCGTGGACCAGGTGATATCTGATACTGCCCTGGTGACAGCAGCATTTGAAACTGGTGCTCGCTGAGCCAAGACCGTGAGTTTCTGGCCGACCGGCTTGCCGTGCTGACAAGCCTATGGACGGAGATCGAAAGTTTCACAAGCAAGTTGTTCTTCATGGTAGACGATTAAAGGACTATGTTCGGGCCCTCAACCGGTTGCGTCCAGCACCGCTGTGGTGGTCGAGTGTAGCCAACCCCGCCTTAAAACATATGTGGAAATCGAGGGATCTGGAATATGAAAACGATAAGGCTTGGAGAAGTGGAGATCGGGCCGGGGAAGCCGCCCTATGTTATCGCCGAAGTGGGTTCCAACCATAACGGAGATATGAATCTTTGCCGCCAGCTGATTGATGCAGCCGCTCATGCGGGGGCGCACGCCGTCAAGTTCCAGTCATGGACCGACAAGTCGCTTATTGCTGAAGAAGAATATGCCCGCAATACAGAATACTCGGACAAGAAAAGGCATTTTGGCTCGTTACGCGAAATGGTGACCGCTTACCAGTTAACCGCCAGCAACATCACGAAGCCCACGACCACTGCTGGAAGCGAGGCATTGCCTTCTGCTCGACGTCCGTTCTCGCTTGAAGAGGTGGATCTGCTCGAGGAGCTGTCGGTGCCATTTTTCAAAATCGCTTCGATGGATATCGTCCACCTGCCGCTGCTGAAATATGTGGCGCGTAAACAGCGTCCCGTACTGATTTCGACCGGCATGGCGACGCTCGCGGAAATAGAGCGGGCGGTTGACACGATTCGTGCAGAGGGCAATGAACAGATCGTTCTGCTCCATTGCGTCTCGATATACCCCCCGGAATACGAAACAATTCATCTGCGAAATATGGCTACCTTGCAGGCCGCTTTCGACGTTCCGGTGGGATTTAGCGATCACACCTTAGGCACTGCTATACCGCTTGCTGCCATCGCCCTGGGTGCTTGCTGTGATCGAAAAACATTTCACACTCGATCAGAACATGGCCGGATGGGACCACGCGATTTCAGCAGATCCCGAGCAACTGCGAACAATCGTCGTCGAAGGCAAGAATGTTTTCAAAGCGTTAGGAGGAAACGGCCGAACAATCTCCGCTGCGGAAATGGAAAAGAGAAAGAAATTCCGCCGGAGCCTTGTCACGCGACGTACGCTCAATCGAGGGCACGTGCTGACCGAGGCAGATCTGGATGCCAAGCGCCCAGGTACCGGGATCGCACCAGACGAACTATCTTATGTCGTCGGCCGGCGGCTCAGCTTCGACCTGGCGGCCGACCAGGTCCTTCGCTGGGAGCATTTTGAGTAGACGACCAGCAGTGATCGTTGCTCCCCAAAAGATTGCTGAGACCGCCCTTTCAGCATCTGGCCAATCTTTGATACGCAGCGTACTTGTTACATCTAATGCTATGCCATCCCTTCCTCTGATTGTCGTTGGTGGAGCTGGTCATGCCAAGGTGCTTGGTAAGCACACTGCTCCTGCAACAAGAAAGACTTCTCGGACTTCGTTGAATTGAACCTTTCACTCCCACCTCTGCTGGGAGTTCCTCACTTGGGAGATGACCGCATGGTTCTTCTTCATCGCGCCCGCTCAGGTGCGGCTTGTGAATGGTGTTGGCTGCGCTCGGATTCCACGAATTTTGCGTCAGACAGTCTATGAAAGGTTCCGGGCGATGGAATATATCTTTCGAGACCGTGATCCATCCTTCAGCCGTCATCGCTCCCGAAGTACATATTGACGATGGCGTTCAGGTCATGGCCGGAGCCATAGTGCAACCGGGCAGCTGGTTGGGGGAAAATGTGATCATCAACACGGGAGCGCGGGTTGATCATGACTGCACGATCGACGCTCACGCGCACGTTGCGCCGGGAGTCACGTTGTCCGGTAATGTTCACGTCGGGAACGGAGCCCATATCGGCGCTGGCGCCACCGTCATCCAGGGCATCAAAGTCGGCACGCCGGTGCCATCGTCGGCGCGGGGGCGGTTGTGATCCGGATGTGCCCGCGGGAGTCACTGTCGTTGGTGTCCCAGCGGTCCCGTTGACGAAGCCAGTCGCATTCCGCTAGTAGGAAATCGCATGAAAAATAACCCAGTATATGTCGTGCACTGCATCGACACGGAAGGACCGCTGCACGAATCGATCGAGGCGACCTTCGAACGGTTGCGCGACTATCTTCCATCTCGAACTGGAACCCAGTGCTGGATTTGTTGCGGCGTCTCCAGGCTGGAGAAGTGGATTTGGGGGGATTGGAGGCAGCCGTTCAAAGGGTGGTTGATCCTCACTTGCTGGCCTACAACGACACTTGGGACAAAGTCGATGCCATGCTCGCCGAACTGATGAGCGCCATCATTTCGCACGCAGATCCGCGATTCCTCCGGGGCGGGTTGGATCTACAACTGGTTCTGCGTTGATCACGTCGACTACGATTCGAATCCGCGGCGCAGAGACATTGGATATCACAATATCTTTGAGCATTACCGGCGGCTGATCCGAGAGACCGGCTCGTCGCAGGATGGACTGCATTTCCACTATCATCCACATTCGTTTCGCCGCGAAGCCCACCGCTGCGCCACTCACTGGTGGTCGTCGTCCGACAGTCTGCAACAGATATTGTCCCGCAGGGTAATCGATCATCATTGGTTTCCGGCCGCCCATCGACCCGGGTTTCACGTCATCCGGCCAGACAGCCATTGGTTTCTGGAACAGCATGTCCCATTCGATTTCTCCAGCCAGGCCATGGTAGACACGGGAATGGATGCGAGCCCAGTTTGGGCTTGTCAGGCGGTCGTTTCGGAGACTGGCGTCGCGCGCCTGCTACTTGGACGCCCTATCATCCGTCTGCCGACGACTATCAGGTTCCGGGAAACTGCCGCCGATGGATTGCGCGCTGCCTGAATGTGGGAACGCGTTACCGGCTGCTCCAGGAGCAGGATGTGCGGCAGGCATTCCAGGAGGCGGCCGAAGGTCAAGCCGGTAGTGCTAGCCATAACCAATCATGATTTCCGGAACATGGGACCGGATATCAATGACGTGCGAGAACTGCTCCAGCGGGTTGCCGCAGAATTTCCTGAAGTACCCTTCCTGTTCTCTGAGGCCGTGAGCGGCAATGCGGTCTGCGTTGAATCTTGATGCCCTCCCTCCCTGCGAGCTTGAGTTGGCGATCCGGCGAGTCAACGATTCCACCCACGTTCTCGAAGTACATTCCACGCACGCCCACCTTCGGTCCCCAGCCTTGGCTGGCACTAAGAACGGTCGGTGGAACCTATCATTCCGACAACTTTGATATCGATATTCCGTTTCACAAGTGGCAGTATGTTTTTGATGAAGAAACATTTCCCTTGTCTGCATTGAATGCCATCGGAGTCGCAGCGAACAATGCTTTCGGAACGACGACGGTTGCAGTGATGAATCCTGCGAACTGCAAACGTCGTGAAGAAGCACTGGAATCTGCCTCCGTCTCCGTTGCCGCCGCCAGTCTGACAGCGCTGTCTGCCCGCGGACCTGTGCTGTAACTGAAGTTTCCCTTCGCTCCACTCTGGCTATCTATTTCGGGCAAGATCCAATCCGTTCTTGGAATAGCACGGCAATCATTCTATTTTCATCGGCTGCCAATTATGACCAACATCATCTCGAGACTCGCCTTGAAAGCATGATCGTTGCTCCCACTGCCTCTATTGGTGAAGCTATTGCACGTTTAGACAAGGCTGGAACTGGTGCTCTGGCCGTATGCTCCGACGACCGCAAGCTTGTTGGCTTCCTGACAGATGGCGATATCCGGCGGGCGATTCTTAGGTGCTGTTCGCTCGACGATGCGTGTGGCTCGATCTCGAACTCGGAACCGATTACGGCCCTACATCCGATTGCCCCCGCCGAGGCCCTCAGGCTGATGAACCGGCACGACATTAATCATTTGCCGGTAGTGGATGCGGATGGAGTGCTCCATGATCTCATTCTTCGTCGAGATCTGGGCACCAGAGATCGAACTTGAAGCGACGGCTCAGCTGCGGTTCGAGAGTGCGGTTGTTTCTCCTGCCACCTCAATCGCTGACGCCATCGCAATTCTGGACAAGGCGGGTACAGGAGCCTTGGTGCTGTGCACCCAGGACCGCGATCCTGCGCGGGTTACTGACCGACGGCGATATTCGACAGGGCAATTCTGCAAGGCAAATCCGATGAATGCCCCATGCGACACCATCGCCACCCGGGTACCGATGGTCGCGCCACGCTTTATTACGTCAGGCGAAGCGCTGGATCTTATGAATCAGCATGACATTAATCACTTGCCGCTGGTGGATGCGGAGAACCGCGTGGTCGAATTCCTGTTGCGCAAAGATTTGGTTCCGGATGTTCGCCTGGACCTCTCTGCCGTAATCATGGCAGGCGGATACGGAAAACGCCTGCTACCACTAACGGAAAACGTCCCGAAACCCATGCTGCCGGTAGGGGACCGCCCCTTGTTGGAATTGATTATTCAGCAGCTTCGCCGCTCCGGGATCCGCGACGTAAACCTGACCACGCACTATCTTCCGGAGTCCATCGTGAACCATTTCGGGGACGGCCGAAAGTTTGGAGTGCAGCTGAACTACGTGAAAGAAGATCATCCCATGGGCACCGCGGGTGGCCTCAGGCAGATGAATAGACCCACTGGCCCATTCCTGGTCATCAACGGCGATATCCTAACCGGGGTCCATTTCCAGGAAATGCTGATTTATCACCGCAAGCATCTTGCGGAGCTCACCGTAGGAGTGCGCAAGTACGATATGCAGGTTCCCTTCGGAGTCGTAGAGTGCAAGGGGGAGCGAATCACCAAGCTGCGGGAAAAGCCTTCTCTGAGCTTCTTTATCAATGCCGGAACCTATCTGCTTGAACCCTCTGCTTGGGACTACATCCCGGAAGGGCGGCGGTTCGATATGACCGATCTCATCCAGGCGTTACTCGACGACGGACGACCGGTAGCGAGCTTTCCGATCATGGAATACTGGCTCGATGTCGGGCGGCACGAGGATTATCAGAAGGCACAGGAAGATGTACGGAAAGGAAACATTGCAGCATGCGGATATTAATTACGGGCGGCGCGGGTTACATTGGGTCCAGGCTTACTCCACTCCTGCTTGCCGCCGGGCATCAGGTTCGGGTGTTGGACCACCTCGCACATGGTGGCGAATCGCTCCTCGGAGTCTGGTGCCACCCGGGATTTGAATTCACTCGTGGGGATATTCGTGATCGCGATACGGTGCGGACCGCCGTGTCAGGCCGGGATGCAGTAGTCCATCTGGCGGCGGTGGTCGGGGATCCGGCCTGTTCTCGCGAGCCGGCTTTGGCGCGTGCGATCAATCTTGATGCATCGCTTTCGCTGATTGAGGAAAGTCAGCTCGCGGGAGTTGAGCGATTCGTCTTCGCCTCCACTTGCAGTAACTACGGCAGGATGAAGGATGCCAATCAATACGTAGATGAGGAATCTGAGTTGTGCCCGGTCTCCCTCTACGCCGAGACGAAAGTTGCAGTCGAGAGGGCATTGCTGCAGAGTGGGCACAACCCTGGCTGGTGTCCGACGCCGTTACGTTTCGCCACGATTTACGGTGTATCACCGAGAATGCGCTTCGACCTGACCGTAAACGAATTCACCATGGAAATGCTGACGAAGAAGCACCTCAAGGTTTTCGGGGAACAATTCTGGCGTCCATACATACATGTGCATGACGCCGCCCGGGCAATTCAGCTTGTGCTAAGTTCGCCGGTGGAAACCGTCGGCGGCTGTGTTTTTAATGTCGGTGCAACCGATCAGAATTTCCAAAAGAAACAACTCGTCGACCTGATCCGCCCCTACGCGCCAGATGCAGTCGTCGAGTTTGTACACAAAACGGAGGACCCGCGAGACTACCGGGTTTCGTTTGCGCGGATAACAAATCAGCTGGGATTCAAGACCACCCGTACAGTTCCCCAAGGTATCGCGGAGGTCGCACGATTGGCGCAGTGAGAATGTAGTCGTGAACTTCGAAGATAAGAAATATCGTAATTAGGTTATCCCTTCGGCTCCACATGCAGGCGTGTGTAGCTATAGCATCCAAATCTTGTACAGTTCTCAGATAGCGAGCTATAGCCTGCTGCAGTAGTGACCGGGGAACCCAGGAGCAGATGCGTTGCAATACTGTGGCGACCGCCCAATCATTTTGGCGCGAAAGGCTACAAGGCGCGGCGCGCATTATTGAACAGAACTCGGACGAGTCCCGCCGGTGACAAAACCCGCAACGATCAATCACCGAGGCCGTCAGAAAGGTGAAGACAATGATCGATGGAAACCGCTTGCGAGGTACGAGACCCCTCACCGTCTATTTAGGCGATCTGACATATACCACTCTGTCGCTTGCTACCGATGCGTTTCCCCTCAACATCGGATTCATCGCGGCCTATGCCGCGAAAAGCTTCGACAAGGAGATCGATCTGAGGCTGTTCAAATATGTAGACGATTTGGAACAGGCCATCCTAGAGAAACCCCCCGACATTGTGGGCCTTAGCAACTACCCATGGAACTTCAATCTGGGGCTCGAGTTCTTTCGGATGACTCAGACAGTTTCGCCTCAGACAATCCGCGTGATGGGCGGTCCGAACATACCTCTTGATGATGAGTTGCGGAGTCAATTCATCAAACGGAACCCTCTGATCGACTTTTACGCATACCTTGAAGGCGAAGAAGCATTCACCGCACTGGTGGTCCGCGCACTTGAGACCGGTGCGAGCCGTGAAAAGATGAAATCGGCCCCGATCGATGGGTTCATTCACCGCATAAGTGATGCCGAAGTCATGAAGGGGACCGTGCTTTCCCGTCGGCGAGACCTCGACGAAATCCCCTCTCCGTATCTCACTGGTCGCTTGGACAAGTTTTTTGACGGTAAGCTCTCTCCAATGATGGAAACCAACCGGGGTTGTCCATTCTCCTGCACCTTTTGCCACGAGGGAAACCAGCTTATATCGAAGGTGAACCACTTCAGCATTGAACGCGTAAAGGCTGAATTGGATTACATCGCATCCGCTGTTCAGCGAGCCCCTCTCCTCATTTCGAATCTGATGTTTGCAGATCCAAATTTCGCTATGTACGAGCGGGACTATGAAATCGTAGAACATATCGAAAGGATTCAACAAAGGCAGAATTGGCCGCGCTCCATTTTTGCCTCCACTGGCAAGAATAAAAAAGAGCGTATTGCCAAAGCTCTCCGCAAGCTCAATGGCTCCATGTCGATGTGGATGTCTGTCCAGTCAATGGACCCCGTTGTCCTCCAGGAGATCAATCGCAGCAATATCAGCACTGGACAAATGATGGCCTTGGCAAGCGTATATCAGGAACTCGGTCTCCCGACTCTATCGGAACTTATCCTGGGTCTGCCCGGCGATTCCTACCAACGACACGTCAGATCGCTATCCGAAGTTGTAGAAGCCGGAATCGACGTCATCGACACCTACACCTGCATGTTGTTGAATGGTACGGAACTCAACACACCCTTTAGCCGGGCAATCCACAATATTGGGTCGCATTTCCGAATCTTGCCGCGAGATTTCGCGAAGCTGGGCAACGGGCGTATCGCAGTCGAGATCGAAGAAGTTGTCACTTCCACGGCCACCATGTCATTCGAGGACTATCAAGAAGCCAGAAAAGTGCATCTGATGGTGGCTGTTGTCTATAACGGTGGTGGCTTCAGTCCATTGCTGAGGTTATTGCGGCAAAGCCGGATTTCTATTATCGGGTTACTTCAACAATTAATAGTAGATATCAAGCGGGCACCCCAACCCGTCCAGGCGATCTTCGAGTCATTTGTGCGTTTGACAAGAGAAGAGTTGTGGGACTCTGAAGAGGAGCTTAGGGCATATGTCTGCGCGGGCAACAACTATGAGAAGCTGCTCAAAGGCGAAATCGGCATCAATCTGATTCAAACCCACTCAGCCATGAGCCTGGCTGTAATGGACGAATGGGTAAAATACGTATTTGAGACAGCGGCCATATTGCTCGGTGTCAACGCCAACAGTGATGCCGAGATATCAGCAGTATTTGCTGATATTCAGGCCTTCTGTGGAGCACGCACCCACAATATCTGGGGGAGTGACCGAAACGACGATACCCCGTGCGTCTCACTGCATTACGATGTCGTGAGGTGGATGAGGAGCGCGGCTTCTGTGCCCCTTTCGCAATACAGGTTGAGCAGCCCCGTTAGGTGTCAGTTTGGTTTCACAGAGGAGAAGAAGGGAGAGATGCGGGCTTTGATCCAGCGTTACGGCACCACGACGACTGGAATAGGAAGGATCATGATACAAATGGGCCGCAACCGGATCTGGCGCGACCCCCGGGAATTTTCCGGGATTGGGTCGTTCCACAGCATGGCGGACCAGCCGATCAAGACCGAGCAGCCACAGTTAAAGGTCATGTGAGCTGAAAGCTCGATGAGTCGCTGCAAGCGTGTCCTACCAGAGAGAAACGCGTTGGATCTCATCCACCTGATTTAGAGCTCCCCCATAAGAAGCAACCATGAAATCAATAGAAACACTTCCTGTTGTGGCACCGGTCGCTGACGGCTACATACCTCTCGCTGTACCGGAGATCTCCGGTAACGAGTGGCGGTATGTGAAGGACTGCCTCGACACAGGCTGGGTCTCTTCTGTGGGCGCCTATGTCGAGCGATTCGAGGAGATGGTTGCCCGGCAAACCGGTACTGACCATGCTGTGGCGACAGTGAACGGAACATCGGCTTTGCATATCGCACTCTTAGTGGCCGGAGTACAGCCCGATGACGAAGTTCTTGTCTCTACCCTGACATTTATCGCGCCGGTGAATGCGATCCGTTATGTCGGCGCGTGGCCGGTGTTTATTGATGCCGAGCCCGATCTATTGGCAAATGGATCCAGATCGGGTCGTGGAATTCCTGGAGCGCGAGTGTAGGTGGCACGACGGCAATCTATACAACCGGACTACTGGCCGCCGTGTTGCCGCGATAATTCCCGTGCACATACTCGGTCATCCCGTTGACCTGGATCCCATCCTGGAGGCCGCAAGAAAGTTTGGCCTAAAAGTGATTGAAGACGCAACCGAGGGTTTGGGCGCGACCTACAAAGGACGCGGAGTGGGCTCCTTCGGGGACATCGCCTGTTTCAGCTTCAACGGCAACAAGATCATCACCACGGGGGCGGCGGTATGCTCGTCACCGACAACGAGACTTCGCTAAGAAGGCCAAGTATCTAACCACCCAGGCAAAAGACGATCCCATCGAGTACGTCCATGGCGAGGTGGGTTATAACTACCGCTTGACGAATCTGTTGGCCGCGGTCGGTTGCGCGCAGATGGAGCAGTTGGGCGTCTATGTTAGCGCTAAACGGAAGATCGCCAGTCAGTATGCTGATGATCTTCGAGATCTTCCAGGCATTGTACCGATGACAAGCGCTCCATGGGCTGCGAGTACCTTCTGGATGTACACCGTCCTCGTCGACGATGAGAAGTTCGGCTATGGACTCCCGTCAATTGATGCGCGCGCTTAGCTTGCAAGGGATTCAATGCCGGCCCCTCTGGCAGCCGATTCATCAGTCTCCTGCACACGCCTCGGGACACAAAATGGTCATGCCAGTCGCAGAAAAACTCGCTCGGCAAGGACTAAGTCTCCCTTGTTCGGTAGGGCTGAGTGAGTCCGAGCAAGACAGGGTCACCGCAGCCATTGTGGATTTGAAGAGAGATTCCGTAGCCTGAAATTGCCGTAGAAACGGTCCGCGAATGTCTGAATTGCTGATTGCCGATGTTGCCGCTCCAGGCCAAAGACCTGGGCTATTATCCTCGAGGTCCTTCTTTCTCGTGGCCGCATTGTTTCTGCTCGTGGCCGGTGCCGCGTTGCGCGTTTACCATCTCGGCGAACGTAGCTTGTGGTATGACGAAGCGGTCACCGCGAACGCGTCCCGTGGCACATTCATGCAAGTGTTAGAGAAGACCCGGCACTACAGCGCGCCTGTTGTACATCCATACGTTTTGTACATTGCGGAGAAAATCGGCCAAGGACCAACGGCGGCGCGGGCTCCGTCTGCGTTTGCAAGCATTTTGGCCATGCTCGTCATGCTGGCTATGGTCCGCACAACGGTGAGCCCTATTGCCAGTCTGCTCTCAGCTGCAATTCTTGCCTTCTCAGCGTCACAGATCCGCTACGCTCAGGAGGTACGCGAATACTCTCTCTCGGTTCTCATCGCGGCCTGTCTGGTTTACTGCTTTCTTCGATGGGAGGCCGTCGGGTCGCGAAGCCGGCATCCCTGGTTGTTGTATGGGTTCTATTCCTTGCTCCGCTTGTCCAGTACGGACTGGTGTTTTTCGCATTTGCCATCTTGAGCACAATTGTCCTGCAACTCTTGTTGACTCGCGAAACTAGTTTCACTGCATGGCACGCTGCGATCGCATCCGCCTTTATCGCTGCAGGCGGACTGCTGTCCTTTTTCTTGACGCTTCGTTACCAGTTCCAGCCCGGGACTACACCTTGGTATCTAGCCGCGAACTACTATGACCCAAAGACGATGGGCTTGTTGCACTTTTTAGGCGCCAACTCCAATGGGTTGTTGAGCTTCCTGATTCCCGGCCGCGTGCTCGATCTGTGCTTCGTGTTTGCTGCACTTGTTTTCTGCGTCGTGCAAGTCATCACGCGAAAATCCGATTCAGCTCTCCTGCTGGTGCTCACTACCGTTTCGATTGTCATGTGCGCTTCGATTGCGAGAGTCTACCCTTATGGGGGAATTCGTCAGTGTTTGTTTCTGGCTCCAGTGCTGGCGCTCTTCGCGGGAGTCGCTTTTGCCGACCTCCTGCAACGCCTCAGAGGAAAGCTCCAGACGCCTGCAGCGATTGTTCTTCTGGCCGTTATCGCGGTGTCCCTCTATCGAGGCATGCTCTACGAGTGGCCGTATAAGGAGTTCGAGGACACGCAGAGTATCCTGAAGGAACTGACCAGATCATCGCCTCGAACGACCAAGTATGGGTCAATCACGACGCAGTGGACGCCTTTGAGTTCTACCAGAGGTAAGACGATCCTCGTTTTATCTACGGGACCTACCACGCGAAATGAAGGAGTATGTTCCAGAACTAGATAAATCGATTGACCCAAACAGCAGCCGGTTCTGGCTTAGTCTTTTCACATCTCAACAGCCGAGCGATCGTGCAGAGGAGCAGTTGATCGTTAATTCGTTGCGACGCGGTTGGGACGTGCACAGGGTGGTCGCGCCAACAAACGCCGAGCTTTACGTAGCTTATCGACGTTCGCCTGCATAGACTCTGATCGGTACCCGAATAATATCCTTCCACCAATTAATTCGTCCGAGATAACGAGTCACGCTGTTGTGGCGGGCTGAGAATCATCCCACAGAGTTGCACAACCGCGCCTCGAGTAAACCAGATTACGGCTGGACGGACCTTGTGCAGGGTCTGAAGCTCGCTGGTATTGCTCCCGGGGACGTGGTGTTTTTCCAAGTGTCCCATGTTTCTCTGGGTCAGGTGGAGTGTGGATCTTCCGGACAGCGAGTTGTGCGAATTGCTCTATTCGGCGATGCGAGAGGTGATCGGCCCTGAAGGCACGATGCTGCTGCCGGCGTTCACTCTTTTCCTTTCTGTAGGAATGAGGATTTTGACGCTCGAGCGACGCCGAGCGATTGGAGGAGCATGGAGTTCGTCATTTGAGTTTCTGGAGTACTTCCGCCGCCTGCCCGGGGTGGTTCGATCAGCCGATCCAATCTTTTCGGTCGCCGGTTTGGGGCCCAGGGCGGAGGAACTCCTCACCGACTGCCGAACACCAGCTACGGAAAAGATTGCCTGTATGAACGCCTTGTAAAGTCGGGGGGCAAAGATTTGCGGCATTGGCGTCGGTCTCGCCGAGACACCATTCCTTCACTATGTTGAGGAGGCCGTGGGGGTACCGTTCAGATATAAAAAGCTGTTCACCGGACGCATCGCGCACAACGGGAAGGTGAGCAAACAGGGATGGATTTCGAGTGTGCCCATCCAGGCGCGCAAATGGTCTTCCGGATGGAACACGACTGGAAAAGTGGCTCGATCCGAGGGCCGGTGCCGTGTTGCCGATGTTGGGTTGGGCGAAATTGTCTCTATCGATTGCAGAGTTTCTACGAATTGATCAGCGCGAAATCGCCAATGATCCGTGGATTACTGCTCGCGGACCGGCTGCCGACCCGGTCGAACTCGAGGATTCTCGGACCGGCGGAAAACAAACTGAGCATCCAACTTCCAGAAAATGCGTCCATGGAGGAATTGATCTCCGCGCTTTGGAGACTGCCTCGGGATATCGTTTCGGATGGCTATGATATAGCGCTGCGCGCACTATCCACGCAAGTGCCGATGACCGTTCACGAATATCCCACCGGAACTGAATGCTGGACCTGGCTTGTACCGGAGAAATGGACCTGCCAGGAAGCCTGGCTCGAAACGCTCGACGGGCGCCGCCTCTTTTCCTACGCGGACAATCCGTTGCACGTTGTTTCCTATTCGCTACCAGTCGACCGTGAGGTCTCGCGGGAAGAACTTTTCGAGCACTTGCACGTTCATCCTGAGCTGCCTGACGCCATTCCTTTTGTCTTCAAATATTATGAGCGGGACTGGGGCTTGTGCTGCAGTAAGAAGTTGAAGGAATCCTTGCGGGATGATCGTTATCGGGTCGTCATCCGGTCCGACTTCAGCTACGGAACCTTGAAGGTCGGAGAGGTGATCGTTCCGGGGAAGAGCTCCGAGACTTTTGTGCTGTGTGCCCATCTTTGCCACCCGGCGATGGTGAATGATGATCTGTCGGGGGTGGTAGTCGGGCTGAAGGTTATGCAGGAGCTGCTGAAGCGCCGCGACTTGCGCTACACCTATCGCTTCCTTATTCTCCCGGAAACCATTGGGTCCGTAGCCTATCTGAGCCATCACGAAGAGCTCATCCCAAAAATGATTGGCGGCCTCTTTCTTGAGATGTTGGGATTGAAGTATCCCGCATGCCCTTCAGCTCTCTTTTGCAGGCGATACCGAAGTGGATCGATGCCTGACGAGGTGCTTCAGGGAATCCGACCCTCAGGGATGGACCGGCGCCTTTCGGACGGTGGTGGGAAATGACGAGCGGCAATTCAATGCGCCCGGGGTGCGAGTCCCGATGCTTTCGTTGTCCCGCGTAATGCAGGGAAACGGTAGCTGGCCCTATTATCCCGAATATCATTCCAGTCAAGACACTCCCGAGCTCGCCTCCATTTCCCGGCTCGCCGAGTCACGCGATCTGGTCTTGAAGATGATCGATGCTATCGAAGGTAATCAAGTGCCGGTCAACCGGTATCAAGGAGAGATCTTCTGTTCGCGATACGGATTGAATATCGATGTCTATGCCAATCCTGAGGGTAACCGGGCCCTGTTCGACATTATTTTCCTGATCGATGGCACGAGGTCTGTAGCGGAGATTGCGCGTGTTTGCAGAATTTCTGTCGAGTCCGCCCGTCGTGTTGTGGAACAATTGCATCGCTCGACTTGGTTGAATATGCCGGCAGGTGAATAAATCCTGTTCCAGCACCAGCCGCCGCTGCTGCCAAAGCAAATAAACCATGCGCATCATCGTCGCTACCGGCCTGAATGAAGGCGAAGCAGAATACAAGAACATGGGTGACGTCGCCATGTTGCAGGCGGCGGTTGGCCGGCTGCTGGCCTTGTGGCCGGATGCTGCAATCGAGGTCCTGACCGACTCTCCCTTCAATCTGGCTCGCTATTGTCCGGGCGCCAAACCGTTGCCACGTGCTGGTTGCGCGTGTTGGGTAGAAAATCGGATCCTTCCCGGCCGGTATCAGCATTTGTTGCCGAAGTGGGCTTCCGCTCGATTGAGCGCCCTGAAACGGGTGATCGGACTTCGTTGGCCGTTCCTCCTCGAGTTCTTGATCCATCGGAGACTGAGCTTACGGGATGGGAATGGCCAACGCGACGATTTCAACCACTTTCTGGAAGCGCTTCATAATGCTGACTTGCTGGCCGTGTGCGGTTCGGGGGGATTTGCTGATAGCTGCCAGAAATGGAATCTTTCCGTCCTGGGCACGATGGAGGCCGCGATTCGACGCGGCATCCCAGTCGTCATGTTCGGGCAGGGAATGGGACCACTGAACGATCCGATTGTATTGTCCCGGGCGAAAGAGGTTCTTCCTGAAGTTGCATTGATCACCTTACGTGGCAGCAGAGGGGGTCTGGCACTGCTCGAATCGATGGGTGTCCCTTCAGCCGGAGTATTGACCACCGGCGATGAAGCCGTTGAACTCGCCTATACGGCGCGGGTCAAAGGAACCCGGCAGCGCAGTCGGCATCAACCTTCGGGTTGCATCCTATACAGACGTGAAAGCAGGTATCGTCGACACAGGTGCGATCGGCTCTTGCAAGAGTTCGCTCGGCGGCAGCAAGTCCCTCTTCTCCCCATTCCCATCGCCTTTCATGAGTATGCCAACGATCACCAGACCATCCGGCAACTGCTGGCGGGGTTTGATGACGAATCGGATGGAGGCCTTTCCCTTGACACGCCGCTGATGCTGATCAAGCAGGTCGGCACGTTGCCGTGTCGTCGTGACCGGGGCATATCATGCTGCGGTCTTTGCCCTGGCGCAGGGTATTCCGGTTGTGTGTCTGTCTAATTCTCCTTATTATTTGGCCAAATTCCAGGGTCTAAAAGACCTTTTCGGTGTCGGTTGCGCCATCGTCACCTTAAGCGAGCCCGACTTGCAACAACGGCTGATGACAGCGATTGAAGAAATGTGGAACGCAGCAGAACCGTACGATCCCCTCTACTCCACTCCGCCCTCCGTCAGATCGAGGCAGCGCTCAAGGTGCTTACGAGCTGGTTAGCAATCTTCTAGGCTTTGAAACCAGTCCAAACTCACCCGGTCTTATCAGAAGCTTAATACGGAACACCCGAATGACAACGATACCCCGACTCCTGGTTTTTTCCCCCTATCAGCTATGGACGATCCACACCATCTATGAAGGGACGATTGCGAAAGCCTGTCGGGCCGGGGGGCAACGGTCGAGTACCTCCTCTGCGATGGCCTATTACCCGAATGCGATCAACACTGGGACTCGAAAGAGCATTCCCCACGCTCTCCTGACCTTTGCCAGCGTTGCCAGAATGCAGCCAAGACCAGCCTGAGTGATCTTAATCTGCCGTTCCACTGGCTGGGAGCATTTATCACCCCAGCCGAAAAAGCTGAAGCGTTTGCCTGGGCGCAGGGTGTAGCCTCCCGCTGACTTTCGCCAGGCATCGTTTAAAGGAAACCCCGTTGGCAAATGGGTGCTTTCCTCTATGGTTTCATACTTCCGCCAGTACCCGCCCGATCTGAACGACGGGCATGTGGTCGGCGTATATCGGGGATTTCTTTATAGTGCAGCGATCGTGGCAACCGGCCTATCGAACTATCTGGATGCGAACGTCGATCGATTCGGCCCTCTTGTTTAATGGGCGTCAGTCGATCACGCGCGTTGCCCTGGAGATATTTCAGCAGCGCGGCATTCGCGTGTTGACCCACGAACGAGCTGAATATCAGCGCGGTCATATCAATGTCAGACCTGATGCGCACTGCATGAGCCCGGTTCCGTTCAAGAACCTTTGGAGCATGTGGGCGGCATGTGCCCCTCAATCGGGAGTCGCTGGATGCTACCTTGAAATGGCTGATCCAGCGGCGTTACGGCGCCAATCTGGCCTGGATTCCGTTTAATAATGCATCGTTCTGCCAATTCGTCCGTAAGGAAAGGACTTGAGTCTCAGTCAACATAAGCGCCTGTGGGCCTTGTTCACCTCCTCCATGGATGAGGTTGCCGGCGATCCCCTCTTGCAGGGTCCTTATGAATCGCAATCTGCTTGGGTACGCGACGTCGTGCAGTGGGTGGGATCACGGGATGACGTGCAGCTGGTGATCAAAGTACATCCCAACCTTGGCGGGAATATCTATATCGGCAAAGCGACTAACGAACTAAAACTCTATCAGGAAATGAAATCGGCGCTACCCGCCAATGTCCGGATCGTCATGCCCGAGGATCCGGTAAGCGCATATTCTCTTGCAGAGGAAGCCGATGTTGGGCTGACCTTCGGCTCGACGATCGGGCTCGAGATGGCGATGCTGGGTAAACCGGTGCTGTTGGCATCGAAAGCCTTGTATGAGCACGGCTCACAGATTCTGACGGTGCGTTCCAGGGAGTCGCTGCCTGGACTGTTGGAGAGATGCCTGCAAGCTTCCCCTGGCAGGGAGATTCAGCGTGAAGCGTTCCGGCTGGCGTATTCCTATCTCTTCCGCTTCGAACCTCCATTTCCTGCAATCACCGTCTTAGGCATATATCAGGCCAAAGCTAAACTATGCCCGGCCGGAAGATCTGGCACCTGGAAAAGATAGTTCCCTCGATCGTATCTGCAATTTCCTGCTGAAGGGGAACCCGCTCTCGGACCAACCAACTCCCGAGGAACAATCTCGCAGCACGGCTGAGGAAGATGCATTCTTTGAAGAACTGGAGCGCTCGCCAAGCTATCTAAGAGATCTCGCCTACGAGCGTTGGTTGAGGTTGAAGTCATTAACCCAGTCTGCGAGGGATCTGGTCCGGCGCCTGCCGTTTGGGGTCGGCGAAGTGCTCCTCGGCCTTGGTAAAAACAGGTGTCACTCTCTCTTACAAAGGGTAGGGAATGGGGCAATCCTATCGCCTCTCCCCACGCCACGTCGCCGCGGGTCGAAGGCCTCTGAATCCGCCTGATTCGGGTGAAATGGGAAGGGTTGATGGTGGACACAACCGCACAAGATAAGAATCGCGCGTCCGGGCTTTTCGAACGAATGAATGAACCGCTGGTATCGGTGGTCATGGTGGTGTGCAATGTCGATCGATTCCTCGACGAGGCGATCGAAAGCATTCTACAGCAGACCTTCAAGGAGTTTGAGTTCATCATTGTCGACTACGGATCGACGGACTCGACCAAAGACATCGTTGAGCGCTATGCTCGCAAAGACGCCCGGGTGCACATGAAAGAGATTCCCCATTGCGGCTTGGGAGACGCACGCAATGCTGCTTGTTCGTTGGCGCGGGGGCGATACATCGGCATGATGGACGCGGATGATGTCTCGTTGCCGGATCGTCTACGTCTTGAAGTCGACTTCATGGAGAAGTATCCGAAGGTAGGCCTATTGGGCGCCGCAGCTCAATGGATCAACTCCGCAGGGTGCCCCCTTTATGTCGGTCGCTTCCCCACGAGCGACGGAGAACTGCGGAAGGCCCAGGCGATTCAGTGCTCTTTTTGGCAGCCTACCGTCCTTGTCCGCAGGGAAGCCTTCCTCCGTGCAGGTGGATATAGGGACGCGTTCGCGCCGGCCGAAGATTACGACCTATGGCTACGAGTCACAGAACATTATGAGTGTGCAAATCTAGAAGAGGTTTTGCTCAATTACAGAATGCACCCGCACCAGGTCTCCCTGCGAAAGAGAAAACAGCAAACGCTGGGTATCCTTGCCGCGCAAAGGTCGGCCGCGATGCGACAAGCGGGCGAGATGGATTTCTTTGACTCAGTCCACGTAGTCACACCCGAAGTCCTCACCAAGTTAGGTGTCACCGAGTCGACCCAGGAGCGAGCTTTTATGCACGACTCCCGAAGCTGGATTACGGCATATGACTATGGCCGGTGAGGAACTCCACGGCACTGCAGAGCGCGATTGATCTGATACGACTGAATTGGACGTATGTCGAGCAATGGCAGATTGCCGATTTACATCTTGCTCGTCGCGGGCCTCCGTTGGCGCCGCCGAGAATTCCGCAAAAGCATCGCATCGGCTCTTAGAGCGGTACGGATTCGGCCCAAAGTGCTGGGACGGCCTATAAGGCCGTGGCTGCGATATATGGGGCTGGTTCACGCTACTGAGTAATTTTGGCATAACTTCGGGCAGCAATTATCCTCCGGGCCATATACGCACGCACGATACCGATTCCGCACATCAAGTGTCTCGTAACACAAATGCTAAATACAATGAGATCTTCGAACGAACGTCAAGCTATCGTTATTGGCGGGGGAATCGCTGGCTTGACCGCTGCGCGCACCCTCCAGGCCCAGGGAAGCGATTACATCCTTCTCGAGCGCTGTCCCACCCTCGGCGGGTTAACGCGGACAGTAGAGGTAGGTGAGTTTTGTTTTGACTATACTGGCCACTTCTTGCATCTCAGTCGCTATCCGACGCCATCCGACATTCCGTTTGCCGGCCTGGACAATTGTGACTGGGTTCAAGTCGATCGAAGGTCTTGCTGCTTAGTTGGTGGAAGATTAGTAAGTGCTCCTATTCAGTACAATCTTGGCGAGCTCCCGCTTTCTATGCTTGCCGAGTGCGTCGAATCCTACGATAGGAGACCCAAGCTCCTCCACCAAGAGCACGCAAGCTTCCGTGACTACATCATTAGCGGGTTCGGTGAGCGACTTGGCCGATCTCTTCCTCATTCCACAAAATGAGAAAACGATGGCGATTTCGCTCGACCGCTTGTCGAGTGGTGCCGTGAGGCGATTTTTCCCGGCTCCTGATGAAGCCCTGGTTCGGGCAGGCATGAGTAGTACAGGCCACAATCAAACGCTTGGCTACAATGCAAACTTCTGGTATCCCAGAGTAGGCGGAATCGGCCGCCTGGTCGAAGGGCTTCGTAACGGCATTCGAAACTGTGTGGTGAATCAGAACGTCTCTGCCGTGGATCTCAAAAGCAAGACCTTGATCACCAACGCTGGCGGCATTTATCGCTGGGACTCACTCTTTTCGAGTATGCCGCTGAACGAGCTATGTCGCATTACCGGCGATGAACAATTGGTTGCGGACGCGAGAGAGCTTTCGCACAGTTCTACTGTCAGCTTCAACATTGGGTTGCGGGGAGCACTCCCTCCTGAATTGGAGAATCTTCATTGGGTCTATGTGCCCGATCGCGATATCCCTTTTTATCGAGTAGGTTTCTACTCAAACATCAGTAAAGGAACTTGCACGCCGGGCTACAGCGCAGTCTATGTAGAAGTCGGCATGTCACCGGAACAGGCAGAGCGCCAGGACCTTGTCCGGCAATTGCAACCGGATGTGCTGCGTTGGCTCGAAAAGCTGGGCTGGATTCGTGGCATAGATGTCGTATCTGTCGTCACGCATGTCATCCGTCATGCCTATGTTCATCATACGAACCATCGAGACCGGTTGGTCAAGTCAATCATCGAGCGGCTCCGGGAACATGATGTCTTTCCTATTGGTCGTTATGGCCTCTGGGACTACACCAGCATGGAAGATTCCATGGAGTCTGCTCGAGCTGCAGTGCTGGAGGTTAGCTCATGCAATACAGTGTAGTAATACCTGCGCATAACGAAGCTGCGCATATCGAGGCGCAGGTAACCCGATTTGTGGAAGGCCTACCGTCTGAGACCGCCAGCCTCGTACAGGAGATTATTCTGGTAGAAAACGGATCGCTTGATGGCACATTAGACGCGTGCCTCCGTTTGGAGCGCAAATTTCCCAACTTGGTTCGGACATGCACTCTTTCCAGAGGCAGCTATGGTGAAGCAATCAAGCTCGGCATGATGGAGAGTAGAGGCACACACCTTTCCATCCTCGAGTGCGACTTCCTGGACTGTGGCTTTGTAGTGAAATCAATTGCCATGTTCCGGGCAGGGCTAGCTGGGCTGATTGTAGGCTCAAAGAGGCATCGGGAATCAGTCGACCGTCGGCCCCTCAAACGCCGCGCGTTGACAGCTATCTATAACGTAATGTTTCTCCGCATCTTTCTCGGCTATCCGGGGACTGACACTCACGGCCTGAAAAGCATAGAGGCCAACTGCGCCAAAAGGCTCTGTGAGGCCGCTCTCTCCACAGATGAAGTGTTCCAGACAGAAATCGTGCTTCTTGCCTGGCGGCTGGGCGTCCGCATTCAGGAGATTCCCGTCAGCATTCGTGAGATGAGAAGCACTCCGGTATCGATCCTGCGACGTGTCCCCAAAGTGTTGGGTACGGTTCGTGTGCTCAGGCAATCGCTCAGTCGATTCCCGCTCGTGCCCGGAGCAGAACGTGGTCCCATTGAGGTTCGCGTGGTGCATCAGCAGGTCAAAACACAGTCCGAGAGATCCGGAGTCCTGTGAAACAAACCTTAGGCCCCTACTGAGTTGCAACTGTTGGTTCAATGACGGTTCTGTCACATACAGAATTGGTTACACCGTCGATGCTTACCCTCCATATGACACAAACCACCGTAATCCTCTGTACGTATAACCGCTGCCAGGTTCTCCGAGCAGCGCTCCAAAGTTTGGCTGCATCTGAGCTTCCCGACTCCATCCAATGGGAAGTGCTCGTAGTCGATAACAACTCAACCGACCAGACGCGCCGAATGGTCGAGGAATTCTGCCGCCAATATCCCGGCCGGTTCCGCTACATATTCGAGCCGCATCCTGGCAAGTCATTCGCCCTCAACAGGGGGATTCAAGAAGCTAAAGGTGAGGTGCTGACCTTCACGGACGACGACGTGAGAGTCGAGCCGATGTGGCTACAGAACCTGACGGCGAGCCTCCACGACGGCGAATGGGCCGGGGCAGGAGGACGGACATTATTAGCCCATCCTTTCTCGCCCCCTAGCTGGTTGACGCTTGCAGGACCAGATAATCTCGGCTATGTGCTCGCTCCGTTGTTCGACCGGGGCCTGCAGCAATGCGAGCTCCGCGAGGCTCCTTATGGCGCCAACATGGCGTTCCGCAAGGGGATGTTTGAAAAACACGGGCTGTTTCGCATTGACTTGGGACCCCGTCCAGGTGACGAGATCCGGGAAGAGGACGTTGAGTTTGGCCGTCGGCTGCTGGTCGCAGGAGAGCGCCTGCGCTACGAGCCTTCGGCTATTGTCTACCACCCGATCCCTGAGGACCGGGTTCGAAAGTCCTACTTCCTCGCCCGGTTCTTCGACACGGGCCGGGCAATACTCCGCGAATCGACGCCTCGTCCTGACCTCTTAGGAATCTCACGGCGCTGCTTCACCTTTTTCAGGCTAATCAGTACTCAGCTTCCCGTCGCAATCTTACAATGGGTACTGTCTCCGAGTCGGAAGCACAGGTTCCATCAGAAGTGTGAGACATGGAAGACAGTCGGCCAAATCGTTGAGAGCTACCGGCAGTGGCGCAGTCGGCGAGGGGACGCGAGCCATGTGGCGATCAAAAAAGGTAACTATCGCAGGCGGTCTGCGCACCTGTGATCGTGCCAAGGCCTGCTAAGGCACCTCGAAGGATCAGCGTCACGATTGCGCACAGGCGCGATCGTTGAGATAGGCGACTATGTCCTACCGAATTCCGAAACGGATAATTCAAACCGGAAAGCGACCCGAGCAGCCGCTCCCGATTCGAGCCTTCATGTCGAGTGTAAGGCTGCTGAACCCCGATTACGAATACCTGTTCTTCGACGATGGAAGGGTGGAAGAATTCATCACCCAAGAGTTCCCCCAATACCGCGCCGTCTTTGAGTCATTCGAGGTTCCGATTCAGCGCTACGATTTCTTTCGATATCTTGCTGTTTACCATTACGGCGGGTTCTATCTTGACCTTGATGTGTTGCTGGGCTCTGGCCTGTCGACCCTTTTGGAGACGGGCTGCGTCTTTCCCTTTGAGAGGCTCACTTTCAGCCATCGTCTGCGCACCGAGCTTGGCATGGACTGGGAAATAGGGAACTACGCTTTTGGGGCCGCTGCAGGCCACCCGTTTCTTGAAGCGATAATCAAGAATTGCGTTAGGGGCCAGAGCGATCCGCTGTGGGTCAAGTCGATGATGCGCGGAACCCCCCCTCTCGAAAAGGATTTGTACTCTATCTTTTACTCGACCGGTCCCGGCCTCTGCTCTCGGACGCTAGCTGAAAACCCAGAGCTGGCGAAGACGGTCACGGTGCTCTTTCCCGATGATGTTTGCAACGTCCGAAACTGGTATCGGTTTGGGGAGTATGGCGTTCACCTGATGAACAGTTCGTGGCGACCCGAGAGGGGCTTCGTAACCGGGCGCCTCGGATACTACCATTGGCGTTGGATGGAACGAAGGCTCTTGAAGAAGAGCCGCGCGTCGGGCGGGTCCAGACGACACCTTGTAGATTGTGAAGCTGTTCAGTCTCAATTCTCACCTCTCCTATAACGCGGAAAAGTCGATTCGAGGAGAACAGGTTTGGATTCGAGCCGGAAATTACCGTGAAGGTAGCGCGTCGCAATCTACGGATTTGTGAGGTGGGAGTATATCCCGGTGTTCCATGAAGAAAAGACAGTCGCCCAGATCCTGGTATCCATTGTCAGGGACTCCGCGAGCGTGAAAATGTCTGTACAGCCGTCGATAAAATCAATGTGTCAAAGCAAGCTATCATCAAACTACTAGCAGCAAGAGGAGCCAGTCAGATCTGGCGCCGGGCGAGATGACACAATGCAGAGATTGTTTTGGCTGGTGCTTCTCATGGCTTTTCCCGCGTGTGCGCAGACAAGCCTTGTTTTCACCTGGGGGCCGAACCCATCCAACGCCTTCATTGGCGCCCCTGCAGCAAATCGGTCAAAAAGATGTGCCGGACTGGCTATACGTTAACCGACGTTACCGCTACCGCAGCACCGGTAGTCATTACCTCTACTATTGCCCAAGACGCTACTACTTATGCGATCATTCCTTTGCCATCGCCAGGCTCACATACCTACAGCCTGGTAGTAAATGCTAAAAACAGCATGGCTAAACCGGTCCACTCGGATCCTGCGACTGTCACAGTAACTGTACCGAACATGTTCTCCAATCCTCCCGCTGGATTCAAGGCAATAGCAACATCGACGAGCATCGTATTTACGTGGGTTGGCAACCAAAATAACAGCCTGCCAGTCTGCAGCAAAAAGGTTAAAGCCGCCTGCCTAACCGCCTACACCCTTCGCGATATAACCAGTCCGTCCGAACAAGTGAGTATAAGTTCAAGCATCGGAAATGTTTTGTCATACACGCTGAATCGGCTGCCGCAATCCGGCACACACACCTACAGTCTCGTCGCTAGCGGCATAGATCAAAACGGGACTTCAAGGTCATCGACCCCAGCTATCGCGACTGTATTAGTCAGGGGTACTCCTTGATTTCGGCATAAGTTTGCAAACGTGCCGCGGTGCACTATCGAGAGCTGCGCGCCGTCTGCACCGCCGCAGGGCTTTTACACGGTTCCCGCCGCTCAGAATCAGCTTTCTCGGCGATTCTGTAAACGCCTCGTTTAACCTGAAGCCCCGCCACTCAAACCGCCCGCATTTCCTTCCCGCCTCTCGATCCCGTCCGCTCCGAAATCCAGCTGCAAAGGTTGTTACGACCGGCACAGAGGCTACGCCATGCGCTACCTTCCTCCGAGCGCTTCCGCGCTTCCGGCGAAGTGTGCCACTGATCTGTCGCAGTGAACAGTGCCTGCTGTTATGGTGCATTAGTGCGATTCTATAAGAACTGATCAGATGCGGCACCTGTTTCGGTGCGGAAGTTCACGAGGTAAGCGGATGAGCAGCGATGTGGAACTGAATGAGATCGGAGTCTTGAAGCGGCGTGAGATCGAAGCTCGTCTTCTAGCACCCATCGTGGATGCACTTGGCGATAAATTCGGACGGCAAGAGGTTCTCGAAGTGGTTCGGAATGTTGTTACCGGGATTGCACGCCGGCAGGGCCGGGAACTGGCTACTCGCCTGGGTAGGAACGATCTGCAAGCCTATGGAACATCCATCGAGCCTTGGACCAGAAACGACGCGCTACAACTGCGCATTCTGGATCAGAACGAAAGCGTTTTGAACTTCGACGTGACCAAGTGCCGTTATGCAGAACTCTACCGCAGCCTGGGCATCGAGGAACTGGGCAGCATACTTTCCTGCGGCCGCGACGCGACCTTCATCGAGGGTTTCAACAGAGAGATCGCGCTCGAGCGCAAACACACAATCCTTCAGGGATCCGCGGCTTGTGATTTTCGCTTCAGCAAGCGGCCGCTTGCTGAAGCGTTAAACGAAAAGCAAGATAGTTGAACCAGGGCGGTGATCAGGAAACGGGCTGCAACTCTTTTCCCTTTGACTTGATCGCACTGAGCAGGTTTTGCCACGATTCATCGAAGGACTTGGCGCCCTGCGATTGCAGGTCGGCCGCCAGTTGCTCGAGATCTATTCCGGCTTTTTGAAAATTGGCTAGAACGGTCTCGCAGTCTCCTCCGTCTCGCGGAAGGGTCCCAGCTAGCTGGCCGTGATCACCGAAGGCCAGAAGCGTCTTCTCGGGCATGGTGTTGATCGTGTTTGGCGCCGCCAGGGCGGAGATGTAAAGGATGTCGGAGGCCTTTGGGTCCTTCGTGCCGGTACTGGCAAACAGGAGTCTCTGGGGCCGCGCACCAAAGTTGGCCAGACGCTGCCAGCGGTCGGAGTCGAGAACATCGCGGTAGGCTTTGTATACTCGCTGTCCGATGGCAATGCCAAGCTTGTCCCGTAGCGGCTCCGGTACTTTGTCCGTCGCTGCGACGTCCCATCGACTCAGGAATACTGAGGCTACCGATCGGACATCCGGGCTGAGGCCCGCTGCAACACGCCGCTCGAGCCCACGCATGTAGGCGTCCGCCGATGCCAGATAGTGCTCCCGGGAAAAAAGAAGCGTGACGTTGACGGCGACACCAGCGGCGATCGCTTCCTCAATCGCTGGATTTCCTTCCTTCGTTCCGGGAATCTTGATGAAGAGGTTCGGACGATTCGCCTTTTTGTGCAATTTAGTTGCAGCAGCTACCGATGCCTTGGTGTCATAGGCTAAAAGAGGCGACACCTCGAGGGAGACGAAGCCATCATTGCCTGCCGTTCGCTCGTGAACTGAGGCAAAGAGGTCGGCGGCGCGAGTCAGATCCTGCACCGCCAGCTCAAAGAACAACTCCTCGCCCGAAAGCCCGGTTGACAGAAGCCGGCCAATCTCCGCGTCGTAAGCTTTGCTCTTTGAAATGGCATGTTCAAAGATGGTTGGGTTCGAAGTCAGTCCTGTGACGGAAAGCTCATCGATATAGCGCTTTAGTGTTCCGTTGTCCAGCAAGTCACGCGTAATGTTGTCGAGCCACAAGCTCTGCCCGAGATCATGAAGTTCCTTCGTCGCCTTCATCGCCCCTCCTCTTTACCTTTCCCTCGCCCCGCGTTGTTTTCCTGACGCATCCTACCTCTTGCAATAATTATGCTACCAACCGCCGCGGGGGAGACTACCGTCTCCCCTTGCGGCGGCTAAAAAGTGCCTTGGTTATGGTTTCGCCTATGCGTCCTGCTTTCGGAAGGCGGCTTCTCCAGCGTCGGACACCTTGACCCACTTCGGATCAGGCGAGGCGCTCGGTGTTGTAGTTGTCGTGCCAGTTCCACCACTTGTACGTCGGGGTCTGGGGGTAACCAGCCGGCGAATCCTCCCAAAGCTCCTGACGGCCGAGCGGCGTGATATCGAGGTAGCTCCAGGTGGTCCCCATCGCCTCGTCGCCGCGGCTATTGATGAGGTATGTGCGAAACACCTTGTCTCCGTCGCGGATGAATGCATTGTGGCCGTGCCACTCGTTCACGCCGAAGTCGGTGTCGAAGCTGTCTGTGATGGTGTACCACGGCATCTTCCAACCCATTCGCGCCTTCAGGCGCTCGATATCCTTCTGTGGCGCCCGCGAGGCGTAGGCGAGCGTGGTGTCGCGGGCGTTCAGGTGGGCCAGGTGGGCGACCTGATCGGCGCCCAGGGAGCAGCCGCGGCAGGCGTGGTCGGGCCAGCCAAACACCCCAGGCTCGAAGAAGGCGCGATAGACGACCAACTGCCGGCGGCCCTCGAACAGGTCCAACAGGCTAACTTTTCCCCGGGGGCCATCGAACTCGTATTTCTTGTCCACAGCCATCCACGGCATCCGACGGCGTTCGGCCGCTAGCGCATCACGCGAGCGGGTGAACGCCTTTTCTTTTGCCAGGAGCTGCTCGCGCGCAGCCTCCCACTCCGGCTGCGACACGATCGGGGGTGTGTTGACTGGGAGATGCCCGTTCTCCTGTTCCTTCTCTCTCTCTTTTATGGTTGCCATCTTATTTCTCCTTTGTTTTCTGGAATCGGACCGAGGACGATTCGATCTGGATAATTTTCTGAACTTGCCGATGCAGACCGCCAGGATTCCTCCCGTGGAGCCGGCTCCGGCGACCATTATTGCTGTGCTTGCGATGCATACTGGGCACATATGTCCCTCCTTTGAACTTGCTCATTCGTCCGTCGCGTTGCATGCGCCCATGTACAAATAGTGAAGCAAGTATCGATTGGGCAGAGAGTGACAAATGTGGCGGGATTTGTATGGACTCTCTGATCACAGCCGCGGCACGCGCCCTCGCCGGAGGAGATCCCCTCGGCGCGTTGAAGCTGGTCGCGCTGCGCGACGATGCTCCAGCGCTTGCGCTTCGCGGTATCGCAATGGCGCAGCTGGGTGATTTCCAGCGGGCGCAGGCGCTGCTGCGATCGGCTCAGCGGGCCTTCGGCGCGAAAGAATCCGTGGCGCGAGCAAGGTGCATCGTCGCCGAAACCGAGATCGCGCTTGCCTCGCGCGACCTGCGCTGGCCGCAGAAAGCGCTGGATGCAGCGCGGGTGACGCTCGAAGAACATGGCGACTGGTTAAACGCCGCGCATGCGCGGTACCTGGAGATTCGACGCCTCCTGCTGATTGGAAGCCTGGACGATGCGGAGCGGATGCTTGCCGGGCTCGACCCGACTCCGTTTCCGCCCGCATCGAGATGCGCCCACGAACTGGTAGTTGCAGGGATTGCGATGCGCCGATTACGGACAACAGCCGCGAGGGCTGCGCTTGCTCGGGCCGAACGGGCCGCGCGGCAAGCGGGCATCCCCGCTTTATTGGCGGAGGTGGAAAGCGCTTACCAGGTTCTAAATACGCCGGCGGCACGCCTGATTGCAGCGTGGCGAGGATCGACCGCTCCTGCTGAAAGACGTGGAATCGTTGTTGGCGTCAAGAGCGCTGGTTGTGGATGCGTGCCGGAATGTCGTGCGCGACAGGCGCTCAGTGGTTTCGCTCACAACGCGGCCGGTGCTGTTCGCGCTTGCCCGCGCGCTGGCGGAGGCATGGCCCGGCGACGTTCCCAGGGACCGGCTTCTTGCCCGGGCATTCGGAGCCAGATTTGTGGATGAATCGCATCGCATGCGGCTGCGAGTCGAAATCGGACGTCTTCGCAACCTGCTTCGGCCGCTGGCAGATGTGCAATGCGACGAAGCAGGGCTTTGTGCTGGCGCCCCGGCGGGCGCGCGAGGTGATCGTGCTGGCGCGGCCGGTCGAGGAGGAGAATGGGGCGATCCTGGCATTCCTCGCCGACGGCGAGTCGTGGTCGAGTTCAGCCCTGGCGATTGCGCTCGGCACAAGCCAGCGTACGGTGCAGAGAGCGCTGGACTCGCTCGCGGCAGCGGGAAAGGTGCAGTCGTTTGGCCGCACCCGGGCTCGCCGTTGGATCACTCCTTCGGTGCCAGGATTCACGACGATTTTGTTACTCCCTGCTCCGCTGCCGATTGATTAACCTGAAGGCATGAAACGAGCAACCGCAGAAATCGTTCGTGAATATGGTCCCTTTCCAGGCGCCGATCGCGTGGACGGAGTTACGTATGACGGCCAGCAGGTCTGGTTTGCTTCCGGAGACAAGCTGAACGCCTTCGATCCCGGCGAGCGGAAAGGCAGTGCGCTCGATTGAGGCCGCCGCGCATGCAGGAACAGCCTTTGACGGCCGGCACTTGTTTCAAATCGCTGAGGATCGCATCCAGAAGATCGATCCCAAGAGCGGCCAGGTGCTGGCCACCATTCCGGCGCCCGGCGGCGGCGGTGACTCAGGGCTGGCGTGGGCCGAGGGGTCGCTCTGGGTAGGGAATTACCGGGGCCGGAAGATTTATCAGATTGATCCGGAGAACGGGTGCGATTCTTCGCACCATTGAGTCCAATCGCTTTGTCACCGGGGTTACCTGGGTGGATGGAGACCTTTGGCACGCCACTTCGGAAGGCGACGAGAGCGATCTGCGGCATATCGATCCTCGGACTGGAGAAGTTCTGGAAAAGCTGGAAATGCCTGACGGAGTCTACGTTTCAGGGCTCGAGTCCGATGGCGGCGATCAGTTTTTCTGCGGCGGAGGAAAAACCGGGAAGGTCAGGGTAGTCCGGCGGCCCCGGCGACAGAAGCCCTGATGAGGTTTAACGGGCATACATCAGGATGCCATTCATCATGAGCAAACTCGTCACCAGCCCGACCAGGTTGCCCGCATAAATAGCGGGCCTCCGGTTGTGCAATCCGTATATGAACAACAAAAGACTGGCGACGACAAAGATGGACCAGGTTCGTCAATGACTGGCCGGAGGCATCTTGCGTGTGCGTGATATACAAGCTCGTAAAGCAAAGGTATAGTGACGAGCGGCTGCACAATTCCGATGACGATCATCAGAGGCTCAACAATTCGCCGCCACCGCGAGGCCGCCGGCGAAACTTCTTTCAAGGAATAAATACCGATAGCCACCAGGCCTCGCGTTGGTCTTGGACTGCATGACCCAGGTAGATTCGGAGATGTGAGCCGATCCTAAGAGAAGGTCAATATCAAGGTATGCGGATTGCCGGCGGAAATGTTATCCCGTAAATGCACTAGAAATGCAGCAAAAAGAGGGGGGACCCGTCGCTGCGGCCGGCGGCGGTCCCGGAAGCGACCGCACAGAGTGTCGAGTTTGGTGAAGCGCACGCATAGGTGCCGACATCTCATGGAGAGCGTCGCGAAAGGCACTCTGGAATGGCACAGGCGGTTCTGGGGAAGAACGGCAGCACAAAGACCGAAAGCGCGATCGTGCTTCAGCTGAAATACCTCCCTCCTTTCGATGGGGAGACTCTCCTGTCGATTTTTCGCGCGCACCAGCTGCCTGAGCTTGAGACGGTGACCGCGCAGACAATACGAGCGGGTCTTCCACTGTGACGGCAGAATCGGATACTTTCGCGTATCGCCGATGCTCCTGGAAAGAATGCGCTCAGGCTAAGGTCGTCGGAGCAGCCCAAGAGCTCCATACCAGCGATCGAGCAACGGGTGCGGCGCATGTTCGACCTCGATGTGAATCCGGCCGTGATCGCGGAACACATGGCCGGGCAGCCCCATCTCGGCGATCTATGGCAGGCGATATCCGGGCCTGCGGGTCGCGCGCACCTGGGATCGCTTCGAGACCCTCATCACAACCATTCTTGGCCAGCTGGTCTCTGTCAGCTTTGGCCGTACTCTGATCCGGGAGCTGATGCAAAGCAGCGGGGCGAGAGTGAAGCATCCGGTTACGGGGCAGGAGATATAGTCTTTTCCCAACCCCGAAGGCGCTCCGCACGGCTGACTTATCGGGTGTGCGCACCTCTGAAATGAGGCGAACCGCGATTCGGGCGATCGCCGCCCTGGCCGCGGATGGAGGCTTGCCGCTGGTGGGCGAGCCTGAACCGCGGGAACTGCGCCGAATCTTGCTTTCTCTTCCTGGCGTGGGCGCCTGGTCAGCGGAGTACATTGCGATGCGTGCCTTCGATGATGACGATGCGTTTCCCTGCGACCGACTACGGACTGAAGCAAGAGATCAAACGCCACCCGGAAATGAACGTAAACCAGGTACGCCCGTGGCGTGCCTATGCGGCGGCTGCTCTCTGGAAGAACTTTGCCGCAACGAAAGGAACACCCTATGAGTCTGTCGTATAAGTTTGCCGATTCCCCGATTGGCAAGTTGAAGCTTGTCGCCAGCGACAAAGGCCTCGCGGCGGTCCTTTGGGAGACAGAAAATCCGCGCCGGGTCCGGTTGGAAGAACTGGTAGAGGACGCCAATCACCCGGTGCTTCGCGAAACGGAACGTCAACTGAAGGAGTACTTCGCGGGCAAGCGGCAATCGTTCTCGCTTCCGCTGGACATGCGAGGCACCGCGTTTTCAGAACCAGGTGTGGGAAGCGCTGCTGGGTATTCCATTTGGAGAGACACGGAGCTACGGGCAATTGGCGAATCAGTTGGGAAATCCAAAGGCCACGCGGGCGGTCGGGGCGGCGAATGGGAGAAATCCCATCGCCATCGTTGTGCCGTGCCATCGCGTGATTGGGTTTTCCGGCAAGCTTACGGGCTTCGCGGGCGGTCTGGAAGCGAAGGCTCATTTGCTGGACCTGGAAGGCAAAGACGGAAGTTCTTCAAATGAGGAGCAGCAACGACAAATCGATTCGCTTTCGTATGCCGGCGGGCATGCTGACCGTCCCGACATCGAAGGTGAAACGCAGGATCCTGCGGGATGGGGCGAGGGCAAACGAACTGCGCGACGAGTCGTTTCGGCGGGTGATCCTTTCCATTCCGGAGGGAAAGGTCAGCACGTATGGACGGGTTGCGGCAGCGGCCGGCTATCCGCTGTACCATCGCGCGGTCGCGCGGCTGCTGCGCACCGATCCGCCGGATTATCTGCCATGGCACCGGGTGCTGGGCGCCGGGGGCGAGATCAAGCTGCGCGATGAAGCCGCGAAGGAACAGCGAGCGCGCTTGAAGATGGAAGGGATCAAGTTCCGCGGCAAGCTGGTCGACATGGAACGGTTTGAGCACGCGATTCGTCCTTGGGAGATGTTCGACTAAGGACCCCCGATCGGCCTCTGGACCGGCGGCGGAATTTTTGTGCGAAAAAGAGAACCAAGCGACCCAAGTTACTTCACGGTTACCGTAGTTGTTTTTTCGCCGCCTGAGAACCGCCGGTTAAGTCAGCCGGCCCAAATTTGTTCCCAGGGAGCATAGTGGCCAACGGCCGCCAGAAATACGTGCACGCCGATGGCGATGACTAAAACAACGAGGGCGAGCAGGCCAACGGATACGAGAAAAACGCTGGAGATTTTCGCGTGGCCACCGGTGGTTACAGCATGGTGGTGCCAGCGTATCTTTCGCCGGAAGACCGCGAAACGTCACCGACACGGGTTACGATGGGGCGGAAGATGGACCCTAAAGTACCGTTAACTCGCTCATGGCTCGGCGGCAGCATTGCAGTGGTTGGCAGGTAAATGTACTTCACGAAGGTGCTCAAGCTTGTCGGCTAAGTCCTTTGTTTCACGAAGGTGTTCAAATATTTATTTTTCCCGCCCCCCGTGGCTGGTGGCTTAAATCGCCATCTAGGGAAAATCGCTCACAGATATAGATGCATTTCAGGCGAGGTTCGGTTCCCTGGGAGAGGATTTATCTCGATCACGGGAGAGGGATCTTCATCCACGACCGGCGTTAAAGGCGTCCGTTGTTGTGCCCGATATGGACATTGTGAGTCCTCTATCGCGCGCGTTGTTCGCATTCCTTCTTTTGAGCCAAGGCACGGTTTTTTCTTTTGGTTACTCCCGGGGCAATCCTGGGGCGGCCGGCGGCGGAACCAGCGCGCCTGCCCTGGTGAGCGCATATTTAGGAACCAGGGGGAGTGTAAACACGATGGCGGCCGGGGGCACGTTACAAATCATTGCCTACGGCGTCTACTCGGACGGCTCGGTGGGCACTCTGCCCGATGCGCAGGGCAACGTGGTCACGGGGTGGAATACCAGCAACCATTACGTGGCTAAGATCGCCGGCAAAGGATACGCTACGGCGGTGAGCCCGGGAACGGTAAACATGGAAGCCACGATTGGTACCATTGTTGCCATTCCCTGGACAGTTACGGTGACCAAAGCTCCTTTTAATCCCAATGCGCCAACGTTAGTGAGCGTTCGTTTGGGAGCGAACGCAAATGCAAACACGATGGTGGCCGGGGGCACTTTGCAAATCGTTGCCTACAGCACCTATTCGGACGGCTCGACAGGCACTTTGCCCGATGCGCAGGGTAACGCGGTAAGCGGCTGGAACACCACCAACCATGCGGTGGCCAAGATCAGCGGCGAGGGGCACGCAACGGGGTTGAGCGCAGGAACGGTCACTATGGAAGCTACGATCGGCACGCTTGTTGCTTCTCCCTGGGCAGTTACGGTGAGGCCGATCGCTGCCGTACCTCCTCCTGTTGCCGGCTGCTCAGCCAATCCATCGATCATCCATCAAGGCGGGACCGCGGTCATCACGGCTGCCGGCAGCAGTCCACAAAACCTCCCGTTGACTTACAGCTATAGCGCGTCTGCCGGGTCGATCGAGGGAACGGGCACGACTGCGAGTTTGCAGACTTCGGGAGCATCGGCGGGGATTGTCACCGTGACGTGCACGGTTGACCAGCAGGGCGGGGGCACCGCTTCGGCCACCACCCAGGTGCTTTTGCAGCCGGTCACAGGGGAGCAGGCACTCAGCAATTTTCAATTCACTGACTCGGTTGGGGTGAATGTACACCTGGCGTATGGGGATACGGTCTACGCGTCGCAATTTCCGCAGATTATGCAGTCCATGGTCAGCCTTGGGAGTCAAGCACTATCGCGATGGGTTGAATCAATACGCCCCAGGTTTTCAGTACCAGAATGCCGAGATGCTGGGCAAGGCGGGAATCAAGGCGGACTGGCTCATGGATTTCAACAACTCGGCCAGCATCATCAACAGCGCCTATGCCAATGCGCCAGATGCGACGGAGGAATTCGAAGGCCCAAATGAAGATGACGCAGAAGCGGGAGCCCCGCTTCTGGCGTTCATGCAATTGCTCAACAGTACGGTTCGCGGCAATCCTGCTACGGCTGCGATGCCGATCCTTGCGCCGTCTTTCACGCAACCGGCTTCGTTTGCAACGCAGGGAAACCTTAGCTCGCTGGTCAACTACGGCAACACGCATGACTATTTTGGCAGCCGCAATCCAGAGACAACCCCGTACGGAGGATCGTTCTACAACTGCGGCGGCTACGGCGGCATGCAGTTCAACATTTGCCTGGCGCAGATGGTCGGAGTCAATGAGCCGGTCGTTTCTACGGAGACCGGCTATGAGAGCGGCGTGGGATTATCGGATGCGATCATCGGGCGGTACGATTTGAGAATCCTTTTTGAAAGCCTCAGGTTGGGGATCGTAAGGACCTACTTATACGAGCTGATCGACGATCCGAGCGGTCATTGGGGTCTTCTTACAGGCAGCTTCACTCCCCGGCCGGCCTATACGGCGATCCAAAATGTTCTGTCGCTCCTCAGAGACGCGAACTTTGTCCAGCCGGGCAAACTCGACTACACCCTGGGAGGAAATATCCAGAACGTACACCATCTCTTGCTGCAGAAGAGCAACGGCACCTTCTACCTGGCCATTTGGCTCGCGGTGCAGAGCGCCGATCCGCAAAATCCGTCAACGGCCTACAATGTTGTTCCGCAAAACGTGACTCTCAGCGTAAACACACCCATTGCGGGCTCCACATCTTATGTCCTTGATGACAGCGGAGACATGACATCGTCATCGGCTGAGCTCACGAATGGGTCCCTGCCGATTGTGGTCACCGATCGGGTCACGCTCATTGCCCTGTCGCCCGGACTGAGCCATTAAGGAGGGGTTATTCCAGGGTTTCAGGGAGCGCCTGTTGCAGAGGTCAGCCCAGGTCCATCGCCCCTTTGCCCCTTCTATTGCCCTGCCGCGAGTACGATCGAGGAATTTTTCCATCCCGACCGTGTATTTCGTTCTCAAGCAGCCCCGTGACGATCGTAACCTAGACTGTTTCGTATTTTAGCCGGCAATCTTAAGGCATCCCTGCCGGAGTGGTTTGCGTACGTCCGTCCACCGCCTGGGGCTCTTGTGCGCTTTTGTAGCAAGCCTTTTCTTGCCGAGCTTGAGTCGTCGTTAGAGCCAACTTTGCGCGCGCATGCCCACGCGGACGGGATTTGCTCATGAAGGCGGTCGCATTTTCAAAAGCCGGCACCAGGATCCTCGCCGTGTCCGTAATAGCGGCAGCGATCTGGGCTATTGCCGGCTGCGGAGTTTCTTACCATTCCACCGCAGTGAAGGGTCCTGCGGAGTCCGCCGTCCCTGTCATCACCTGTTCGGCCAGTCCGACCAGCGTTATCTCCGGGAGCAGCGTTCGAATCTCGGCCAAGGCCTCGAGCCCACTCGGGCTGGCTCTCTCCTACAGCTACGGCGCCACGGCGGGCTCGGTTGCGAGCGATGGCACTTCGGCCACGCTGGACACCCAGGGCGCGGCAGGAAGCGTCACTGTCACTTGCAAAGTGGTGGACACGATGGGCAATGCAGCTTCCTCTGCAACCACGGTAGCCGTTCAGCCCGCCGCGTCGCTGCCGCCAACGGTCAGCTGCTCGGCTAGTCCCGCGGCCGTGACGCTGGGCGGAAATGCAGCCCTTACCGCAGTGGCGAGCAGCCCTGAAGGGCGGCCTCTGACCTACAGCTGGAGCGCTTCGTCGGGGACGATCTCCGGAAGCGGAAGTAAAGCAACGCTGAACACCAGCGGTGCGGCCGCAGGCACCATTACTGTTACGTGCAAAGTAACCGACGATCAGGGGCGATCGGCTTCGGCCACAACCGCTGTCACCGTAAATGCCGTTAAGGCGGCCCCACCGACCATCGGCTGTTCAGCCAAACCATCGATCATCAATCAAGGCGGTACCGCGGTCATCACTGCCGCCGGCAGAGTCCACAAAACCTCCCGTTGACCTACAGCTATAGCGCATCTGCCGGGTCGATCAGCGGAGCGGCACGACAGCAAGCCTGGAGACTTCGGGAGCCTCGGCGGGCATCGTCACCGTGACGTGCACCGTCGACCAGCAGGGCGGCGGCACCGCTTCGGCCACAGCCATGGTGCTTCTGCAGTCCACGAGTGGCGAACAAGCCGCATCTGCCGACTCGTTCGTCGACTCGATCGGCGTCGCGACCCACCTAAGCTACAACAATACCCCTTATTTCACGCGCGTGGCCTCGGGTTTTGGGTGCGCTGCAGGAACGCTTGGGGTTCGTCATATTCGTGACGGCTACTATGACTGGCCGTCGTCATCACCGTTCAGTACAGAGCATCAGGCGCTGGTCAAGCCGCAGGCATCCAATGCACATACGTGATTCCGCTTAATCCGGCGACGGATGCTGATTCACATCGAGCAGTTTGCCCCTATGGTTCGTGACATGGAAGCACTGGAATCGCCCAACGAATGCGATGTGCCCGGCAACTGCAATGGCAACGGGCCATCCGGGGTAACGAATGCAGTCAATTTCCTCCCGACAATTCATGCCGCCGGGACGAAGTTAGGGAATTCCAATCCTGGGGCCTTCCTTTGTGGAACCCTATTCCTACGCGGCCGCGGGAATATTTCCAGCGAGATCACTGACAACAATCTTCACGTGTATTTCGGTGGGCGAAACCCAGGCAGTACTGGCTGGGGAGGTGCTGATCCGGAAGGGAATAGCTACGGCAGTTTTGCGTATTGGCTGGATCAAGCGGCTGCGGACGCTCCGGGTTTGCCGGTCGAAATTACTGAGTCCGGGTACATCGCCTATCCGAACCACTACGACGCCGTATACTCTCCCGGAGAGCGTAGAAGCTTCGTACACTCCGCGCACGCTGCTACTGAGCTTTTCAGCACTGGTATCAAGAGAACATTCCTATACGAGTTGCATCGACGAGGTCTCGTCGCCCGGCTACGGAATTTTGCGAAGTGATCTTACGCCGAAACCGGCTTATTCGGCGGTGGAGAACCTGATCTCTAGTCTTTCCGACAAGGGAAGCTCGTTCTCACCCGGGAAAGCTTTCCTACTCGATTGAAGGAGGGGGAGCAAGCCTGAACCATCTTTTGTTGCAGAAGCGGGATGGATCGTTCTGGCTTGTGCTGTGGTTGGAGGTGAGCAGCTTCGATCCTGCCACCCTTACCCCAGAGCGGGTAGCCCCGGAGCAGATTATGCTGACCGTTGAGGGCGTACCATTTCAGTGAGGTACTTCGTTGGGACACGTCGGGCAAAATGACTTTGGAAAACACGAATACCCATGCTTCGCAGCTTTCTCTCAGCATCACCGACCAGATATCGATAGTCAAGGTCGACCCTTGATCTCCGGCAATCGCACCTCGGCTTTCTACGTCCGCAAGGATCAGTTGCTTGCCCATCGATAGACGCCCACGAACTGGAAAACCAGCTATGCGGTCTCAGGTTGCAAGCGCCCCTTCAGGCATTAGTCGGCGCCGGAACCTCGAAATTTAGTCCCTACCCGTCATGCAATGGCGCAGGAGTGCCCATCTGCTCTGAACATGTGGCTCAAGTATGCGAAATCGAACTAACGGCGAACACGTAATAAAATGATCAAACGACGCTAAAGACCCAGGAATCAGGGGGCGCGAGAGGTACTCCCATGCAGCTGGTACTTCGACAGCGGGCTGGTTTAGGGAACCAACTGTTCCAGTATGCTGCGGCCCGATATTACTCCAGGCGGTACGGCGCGGAACTGAGGATAGCGGTCGATTCCGCTTGGAACGCGGTTTGCTATGGATATCCGAGACCCTGTCTGCTCTCGCATTTCTCCATTCCTGTGCCTATGCGGGAGCGATCATTCCTTGATTTCGTATTCCTCTCAGACAAACCTTGGCTCAGGGCCGCGTCTTGTCCGTTGAAAAAGGCTTTGCACGTACAAGTATTCCGGGAAGAGTTCGAACGACGTTACGACTTTTTCCCAGACCTGCCCCTAGATCCGGACGTCCAAACCTTGTTTATTGTGGGCTATTGGCAAACTAGCACCTTAGTCGAGGAGATCGCTTATCAGTTGCGCATCGATCTGACCTTCAAGGAAGCTGCACAAGGCAAGAATCTAGATGTTCTTGAACAGATCAGGGGAAGCGAGAATCCTGTCTCGTTGCATGTGCGCAGAGGAGACTATACGCTTGCGGCGGAAGGCGAAATCGCTTTACCGATGGAATACTACCGCCGCGCGATTTCCGTTTTCAGGGAAAGGCTAGTGAATCCGACATTTTTTGTGTTCTCCGACGATATACCATTCGCGGAAAACAACCTTCCCCGCGACATTAAGGCGGTTTTCGTCAAGCACAATGATGCTTTTACCGCACATGAGGATCTTCGGCTTATGTCCTCTTGCCACCATCACATCATTGCCAACAGTACTTTTTCCTGGTGGGGGGCTTGGCTCAACCCCCTCTCGAATAAGAGCGTGATCGCGCCCAAACATTGGCATCTTACGGCGGACAGTTACTATCCCGATTTGCTGCCATCCGCTTGGATGCTCGTTGATGTTGGCGCGATTCCTGACAGGCAGCGGTCCAGCCTAGGAAGAGGCGTGGTGAAAGGTAAAGCGCTGATGATCAGCGTTGATATATCGGGCTAGTGATTGCCGAGCTTCTCGATGGCAAAATATGCCCCCTCCAGCGTGCGCCCCATGGAGTGGGCCCGCGCATATCATTTTTAGGAATTGATTGATAATGGTAGCGCGCTGACCCGTCGGCGATGCCGGGCGCCTTTGGACTTGCTTGGAATGGGCGGCTCCCCTACGCCGGCTGCAAAGCACGTTGGACTCGCTAGCTTTGAGACAGGAGCTAACACTGCACCAACGGATCGGGTCTTTCCCGAGTACTTTGCGTTCGAAGAGGTGCGCAAAAATGCCTAAGGATCCAGGTAACCCATACCAAGAGGCAAGTTGCAGCCCGGCCCAAACCATCCACTTCGCCATAGTCCACCCATCCACGCTGGGATCCTTGGGATCTGATGACCTGGATTCCAGGGTTTGAATAGAGGGCATAGTGGCATATCGCAGGGCTCTTCATGAGTTCGAGGCGTTCAGCTTCGACTTCACGTTTAAAATCGCCGTCCTCCCACCTATCTACATACCGCAGCTCGTTAAGCACCAGCGTTCCAGCGGAGTTCTAGATGTCCCCACCTGTTGGGGAGCAATGCATTCAGAGCCGTCTTGATCAGCGAACCTCACAATTTGCAGGTGATTTTTGACGTACTCTAGTGCTTTGGGCGCCGATCCTTCCTCGCGCCAGAGGTTGAGATTCATAAGTAGCACACCCGTGTTGAAGTACGGGGTATCTGGGGATAAGCCAAGGATCTTTGTAGTTGGGCAGACCCTGCTTAGAGGATACCCTCGGGATCGTCAAGTCCCGGGCTGCCAGAACGGCGTAACGCTTATATCGATACCTCCACTAGCTTTCTAATATCCTCGAAGACGTAGAGGTCGCAGTCGAAGTAAAGCGCCCTCTCAACTCGACCGCGGCAAGGATCGGCTCATCAAAGCCGGCGTTACTGCTATCTGAAAATACGTGACTGAAATCCAGCCGAAAACAGGTCCGCAGCATGCTCCCGCACAAATCTGGGACAAAGTTCACCCTTTGGGGGATCCAGCAATGCCATAATTTGCAGCATGAATTAAGCGAGCCTGGTTCCTACTCTCTTAGCCCGTTCTGGCTATGTAGACTTCCACGGGCTATAACGTGCTCAAAGATCGAGGAGACGCCGGTAAACGGCCTGAGAGGCATCAGCTTTTTATCTCAATCATTATTTTCAAAGACTGACGCAGCTCAAGGCTTTCGAGGCGGACGGTTTGGTCAAGACTCACGCAATGGTATCGGCTGGCCGCATTACACTCACTGTCACTGAGTGCGTTGCCATTCTCAAGCGGTCCGATGAGCCGATGAACGGACTCACCTAGAAACATTGCGTCGAGTTTATGGAGCCTCATCAGGAACCAGTCGTCCGCTTGAGGTGTCGAACGCGATCGCACACAGGCTGGTTCGTTCGCCAGCTCCGCCCTACCGCGTGGAGGAGAGCAAGCCATTGAGCCGAGCCCCTAGCTTCGGGGATGCTATGTAAAGAAGTCTGAACAGGGATCTAATGTCTGTGTACCGCAGTTCATAGTATCGCGAGAAAAGAATTGAAAGTGCCTTCAGGCGGTCCCCCGCCATCGCCGCATTTAGAACCGCTTTCGCGCTCATACGCTTTAGGCATAAATCGCGGGCAGCCAGATCTCGTTCTGGGACATTCAACTTTGCAACCTCCGAGAACAGCAGGTGCTCTCCATAGTTGAAGCAACGAGTACGTAGAATGGAGTATTCCGTAAGTCGATAGCAGGATACAAACTCGTCGATAAAGAAAAAGCTTCTATCTCCTGCAGCTTGCCCAAGCCTGATACCGAAATCCACATCCACTGAATTGCCCACCTCCTCCTCCGGTCGATAACCGACAGCTTGAGCCAATTTTGCGTCAACGAGGAAGCAGTTATTCGGAAGCTGTTGCGATAGCCCGGCAGAAAGTGGCGACTCCTGCACGCCACAATTAACCTTGACCCGACCGTACCGGCGATTGAATTCCTCTGTCTCTGCCGGGAGCACTTCGCCGGCCGGCGAAATCACATATTGCTTGCCGTAAGCGCAAACAATCCCGCTTTCCGCTTCCCAGGCCTTGACTAACTTGTCAAGCCCGTTGTCGCAAAGAAGATCATCGTCATGTAGCAGTATAAGGCGATCTCCCCGCGAATTTGCGATGAGCCAGTCGACGTTGCGCGCCTGACGGAGCGGCGGATTATGTAGGAAGTGACGGACTGTAACACCCTCTGGCTTGCTAAGACCCTGAATCGGCTCGACGGAGCGATCGTCACCAGAATCATCCCCGATCAGGATCTCCAAAGGGCGGTAATCCTGCCTGAAGCAGCTCCCGACCGCCTCCCTCAAAAGGTCCGGTCTGCGACAGGTTGGAATGCAAATCGTTATCAAACCGTTCATTGTCCAGTACCTCCTTGTGTCAAATTAAAGTTCGCTACGTAAACCTCTCTTGAAGACATCGTTTGAGCGGGCCTGCTTTGGCCAAGCCGGCGGCTCACAATCCTTCTCGAATAGCTTTCCGTAGGCGGTTTGCAAGCCGCAGTGAATGCGATTTGCCGTGCCCGGGTCGGGCGTAGGCGAGAAGGTCTTGCTTACGCCTTTAGCCCTGTATGGAGAACGGCCGCGAATTTTGCTGCAAGACCTAGGTTACTGCGGTCTTTGGATTTCAATGTTCACTGTGCTGACAAAAAGCTTACTAAGTGGGCCGACCCTAGAAAGCAGAAAGTAATAGAGTGTAGACCCCACGCTTTCGCGATATTGCCAGATCGGGTAGGTCGCGGCCTCGAATGAACAGCCGAGTCTTTCCACTACCTTGCGGAGTTTGTCGCAAAGCAGCACATCTTCATCGACTCCCTCTGTTTGCCTTTTGCGGTTTACTCGTTTGAAAGCAGACCTATAGAGAAGCTGTGGCGATGAGGGCTCGTATAGCAAAACGATTCTGCCACCTGGCCTTAAAATACGTATCATCTCTCTTGCAGCTGCCTCGTAGTTTCCGTTCTCCCCAAAATGATGAAACGCTGCAAAAGTGAAGATAACGTCGAACTGAGCGTCTTGAAATGGGATGTCACGACAGTTAAATGCCCACTTCTCGTTTATCTCGGCGCCCAGCAAACGTTCCCACTTTGTAGCGTGTCTCACGCAATCGGGTACTAGGTCGGCGGCAACAAAATACCCGTCCGGGTACATCGCCTTGAGCAAAACGGTTGCCCAACAATGAGATGCGCCCATCTCCAGAACTTTTCGCCGCCGGAAAGCTTCAGTCGCGGAACCACCTGCTGAAATGTTTGTATGAAGTTCGATTTCTTAATAACATCCTCGAAGATACGCCGGCCTTCGGTGTACCGGGCACGCTCGGCCTCCCACTTGTCATTAGCTGCAAATTCTTTGCGGTCGCTGTCCGTCAACACTGAGTCACCCAAGACACAACGGACGCCGTAGTCCTCTTGAATGGTAACTCCTGGCCGTGTCGATATCATCGTGCGCTAATCCTTGGAAGAGCGGAGAGACCAGCAGGATTTAGATTTTTTAAGACCCGTTCGAGACTGCCGCCTCTATAAATCCTGTCTGCGTCAAATTATCTCCTTGATGAATGATAGCGAAAAAGATTTGGCACCAAGCGAAAAGTGTTGACGACCCGTCTCATAACCCGACTCAGAGCATCAAGTGAGGAAACATTCATTTCGCACTCTATTCGGGTTGAATGCGATTTGCTGTGCCCGGATCGGGCGTAGGCGGGAAAAGCCTTGCTTAGCCCCCTTTAGACCATTGCACGGAACAAGCGCTCTGTATAGATTTGATCTCAAGGATTGAAGGCGGGGCTTGATGGGCATTAAGTTGAGACTTTTCGTCACCTGTATCTTGCTTGGAGCTATCTCGCCGCGAGTGATCGCTTCCTCTGCGTCCGAGGACCGGCGCTTTCACAGCGAAATTCCGCGGCGTTCGCAGGATTTCATCGACAGCATCGGCGTCAATACGCACATCAGTTATTTCAATACATCCTATGGGAATATTTCACTCCTAGCGCACGAGCTCAGGCTGTTGGGAGTTCGTCATGTACGTGACGGCGCGGTTTTGCAAAACGATGATTACAACAAGAGGCTCTATGACGGCTGGGGCGATCTTTCGGAGTTTGGTGTGCGCTTTAACATGATCCTCGATCCTCGCGGCTCCATCAAAGCGGTCGAACCTTCCACTCTTGAGCGCCTGTTCCATCTTGCGAGGTCTTCCGTCGAAAGCATCGAAGGACCTAATGAACTGGATGTGAGCGGACTGCCTGACTGGGCCAAAACAACAAGGGGCTATCAGCAGGAGATATTTTCAGCGGTCGCTGATTTGCCCCCTGGTTCCAAGGTCCCTCTCATCGGTCCATCGATGGCGTTCATCGTAAACGGAAGATTCGTTGGTGATCTTAGCGGCTTGGTAACTTATGGGAATTTGCACCCGTATCCCGCCGGCCGGGAACCTGCTCAGATGCTAGGCCCTCAGATCGCGTTGGCCGGCAGCATATACCCGCACCGGCCCCTGGTGATCACAGAAACCGGCTATCACAATGCTACCGAAGGCAAAAACCCGCAGCCTGGTGTATCCGAGGTTGCAGCATCGAAGTATATTCCGCGTCTTTTGCTCGAGGCATTCAATCTCGGGATCGTCAGAACGTACTTGTATGAGTTCGAAGATGAATTTCCTGATCCTACGAGAAGTAAGCAAGAACAGCATTGGGGACTCTTACGAAGCGACGGCAGCGAGAAACCCGCTTTCATCTCCCTCCGTAATCTGCTCGCCCTTCTGACTGCGTCCCCAGCGAGCGCTAACAACGAACTAGCCCCACTAGCTATTGAAATCAAGGGCGACGAGTCCATTCACCACACACTGTTACAGGGGATGGACGGCTCCTACTATTTGCTCTTGTGGCAAGAGGTGTCTAGCTATGACATCGGGACTCACGAGGATCGGCATGTGGCGGCACGATCGATAACAGTGGCCTTTCCGAAGGCCCACCGAACGGTGTCGACATATGACCCGTTGAACGGGACGGCCGCCGTCTCGGTAGCGCAACGGCGGGATGTGCTATCAATCGAGGTTCCGGATCACGTTATTATTCTCAAGATCAGCCAGTAGCAGCTGTTCTGGGGCGGGATTCTTCCCGAAAGTGTCGCGCAACAACTCTCGGTAAACAGACTCGACGCCTTTCGCCATTCTGTTGCAGGAAAAGACTTCCCAACCTGCTTGAGCCTTTTGCTGCATTATGCGCCGGAGTTTGTCGTCGCGTAGCAGGCGGTCGATAGATTCCGCCAACAGCGTGGGACTGTTCGGCGGGACCAGTAGGCCCGCTTGACCATTCTCAAGGGCTTCCGGAATGCCGTCGACTGCGGTCGCTATGATTGCGCACCCCACTTCCCGGGCTTCCATCAATACCAGGGAAATTGATTCCCTTCTCGAAGCGAGCACGAAAATGTCGCTTGCTAACAAATACTCCCCGGCTCGTCCTGGTAGCCTTCGAAGTGAATTCGATCCGCAAACTGTGATTTGGACGCCAGGTTTTCAAATAAAGCTCTTTCCGGTCCGTGGCCTACCAGGTACAGGTTCGCTTCCGGTACTCCCCGCGCTACGATGCAAAAGGCTTGAATCAGTTCAGCAATGCCCTTGCGGTGGTTCATCCCCGCGATGGTTACGATCGCCGGATGATTGAGCTTTTTCGCGATTAGGCTGTCGACGGGAGATCTTCTTGGACTGCCAAGCGGGCCATTTACGACCACCCGCACTTTTCCGCTTGGAACGCCTGTTGAAACGAGATCCACCCGCACTGCCTGGCTTACAGCGATGACGCCATCGGCCAAGCGCATGAAACCGTGATGGCGATCGTGCACATTATGCAAATGGACCACTAGCGGAACTTTCATAAACCGGGTGGATAGCCACGTGAGAATTAAGCCAGTACGCATGTGAGCGTGTATGAGGTCCGGACGAAACTCCCGAATAAGGCGCCTCAGCTTCCATAGAGCAAGGATGAGAGTGCGCGCGTTGCGGGCTTGGTCCAGTGCGTATGTTTGGACCCCATGCCGATGGACCAAGTCAGCGAAATCGCCCCCCTTTGAGACGATTGCGACTTCGTGGCCCTGCCTGGCTTGCTCACAGGCGAGGTCTACCGTTACGTGGATGATGCCATTCCCATTCCTTTGAAGGTCGTTCAATATGTGAAGTACCCGCATGTCTATGAACTACCTCTCATCTGAGGATGAATGCCGGCACCAGCGAGCCGAGCGATGATAGCTACCATCGATTTTGCGTCCTCGGATTTGAATCGAAGATCCGGAGCGGCGGTTTTGAGTACCAGCGGGAACGAGATATAGATCAAGGCGAATCGGGAGATGGTTGAAATAAGCAGCGCTACGGCCGCACCGAGGATGCCCCATCGGGGAATGAGCCACAGCATTCCGGGAATACTTATTGCCAGGCCGACTGCCTGGAGGGTTGTTACGAGCCCGGTCGACCCACTGCCATAAATGCCTGAGAGAGCAGAAACGTAGAGCCCGCAAGCAACATTTCCAGTAGAGCGCGGAAGGTATTTACGCCTTGCAAGTTTTTTATAGAGGAGGCGCAAAAGTGTAGGTCCAGCAAAGGCGAGTACGATTGCTCCCGAGTACAGTTAATGCCGCACTCACCCGCAAAGTCCGCCCCGTAACTTTGATGACTTCTTCGGTCGACAAGCCACTAGCCTTGGGGAAGAGAACGGTAACCGCGGAGAATTGAATTATGCCGAGCATGCGCGAGAGCATGACGACGTAATAGCCCATGTCCGTCGGAGTCAGCAAGCGAACAACCAGCACCTGATCCACTTGAATTCCGAGCGTGCCGAGGAGGTCAATGCCCCAGGAGCGAATTCCGTAGCTCAGCAAGGTAAGAGATCCCCAGATGCTGGGGGATCGGCTGTGCCGGAGCAGCGGGGCTACCTGTGAACACAGAAAGACGCAGAAGGCTGGGAGCGCCGGCAAGGTATAGCAAAGTGCGCCGATCGTGACATTGAGGTGATGGAAGGCCAGGGCGACAAACAAGCCGAGGAGGGTTAGGAACGGCACCAGCAGCTGCTGGATATTCGACCTGCCAAACTCTCCGTTCGCTTCGAGCACCGCACGGGCTACAGAGAGTACGGAACAGACCGGCGTCAAAACAAGAAACCACTGTGCGGCAAGGATGACGGGATGTGGATACTGATGCAACCACGAAGGCAAGAAAAGGATGCCCACAATCATGGTCAACAGGCCGGAGGCAACACTCATGGCCAAACCCGACGCGTTTATCTCTGCAGCGCGGTGTGGCATTTTCCTGGTGAAGTAAATGACCGAGGAAGGCAGACCGAATGTGGTGAGACCGGCGAGGAATTGTGACCAAAGAATGGTTGCGGCAAGCTGACCTCGGCCAGCCGGCATCAGCGCGCGCGCGGTGATAATCCCGGTGGCAGCGTTGATGCCCTGTTGAAGGATCTTGCTTGTGAGCGTGCCGGCGACTGCAGTCGCACCACTGCCTTTGCGATCCCAAGGAAATCGCACGACGGGTCTAGAAACATTGCAGGTGGCGTCCTCGACTAATAGCCCTGGTATGCCTGGCTGATCGTTTTCCGCGACCGCAAGCCCCGAAAACGCGTCCGCGGTTGCGTCTAGGCTGCAATGCGAACATCCTCCTGGCTAGCGAGCGTCGAATACCGGGACAGCAAGGTAGAGATGCATCGGTCGAGATCGAACCTGCTATTTTGGACGTGGCTCAAGGCTGAGAGGTCTGGCGCGCCGGACGCGCTCTTGCACCTCAAGACCGATTGCGCCCGCTGAGCGAGCAGCTCTCTGAGCTGAAGGACATTCACTAAAGAGGGATTCACGATTGCTTCGGCCGGAACCCGGTCTGAGATAAGACACGGTAATCCCGCCGCCTGGGCTTCCACGACGACGAGGCCGAGGCCTTCGTACCTGGACGGAAAGACGAAGCAATCCATCGCGCTAATCATGTGGTCTGCGACCGCCAACGTATCGGGAACAAACGTAAAATGTTGCCTGAGGTTCCTGCGGCCGATCTCAGCTGTAACCTTGTCCCGCAAGGGACCATCCCCTATGAGCAAGCAGTGCATCCGCGGGTCCAGGGCGATCGCCAACCCTGCAGTACAAGAAAGTTGTGGTTCTTTTGTTCGTGGAAGCGTCCCACGTGACCAATTACGAATGCATCCGGAGGTATGCCGAGCCTTCGGCGAATCGTGGGATCTTCCGATCGTGCAAACGGCTTGCAATCGACCCCGTAGTAGAGAAGTTCCCAGCGTCTGTCCGTCGCCCATTTTCGGCCAAACATAGACTCAGCCGCGCGGACGCTTGCGGCAAAACCCGAGTCCGCTAGAGAACGATAGGCTTGCATCGTGAGGGAGGAATATGCGCGGTACAAGGGTCCACGAGATTCTAATAGCGGGCGCGTGTCATTGTGGCTGTGAACAATAACCTTTTGGATGCCGAATGATTTTGCCAGCGCTAACGTTAGTAGTCCGCTGAAGCTGCTGCCATGAACATGCAGGATGTTTATTTGGCCCCTTCTCCGCAACAAGCTTCTTGAATTCCTGAGCGTAGGCTAAAGGGTTGGCGTAATTCGAGCAAACCAGGACCGGGATTCCCGCCTGCTGAAACTCCCTGGTGAACGGCTCTCCTCTGCAGTCCGCACGAGAACATGATGCACACAATGCGACGAAAGTTGCGGGGGCAGGGTTTGGTAGAGCCACCTTTCAATTCCGCCGCGCAGCAGGTGTCCAACGGAATGCGGCACACGACTGGACGGGGGGATGATGTTAATTTCATAGTCATAGACGGCCTCCCAGGGGAATACAAATAAATCGGTAACGAGAAACGGGGCCGGGCAGGGCTTGCACGTGCTAGCGGCGCGGCTACGGCCCCTCATGCTATGAGCTCCACGACGTGTGAAGTGTGGCCATATTCTGGTAATCGAGATGCCCGAAGCATGCCCTCCGAACAAGCAATTTCGGGGCCGATGCCGGATATGAGAGTCTTCGAAATCTATGATCACAGCCCAGTGCCTCTTTTGATCGTCTGCCGAGGAGTGCTAGCCAGCTCTATGGCGCTTCTTCGATGACCCGCACTGCATTGGGGGCTGCACGCTAGCCGCTTTGAGGTGGCCGTATATACGCTTACCTAAAGCTATGCCGGGTTGCTCAATGAAGCGATAGGTGCAGGAGGAAACACCAATAGTGAGAACCAGCATCGCGAGCAACGAGTAGATTGGATTTGGCCAAACCGGGACGATGGCCTGCAGTGGTGGATGGAGCAGGTAAACCGAGTAGCTGACTGTGCCAAGCCCCACGAAGATCCTGGGGAAACGATATGCCCTTAATAGATACGCTGTAAGGAAAACGACGTATGCGGTTGACCAAGAAGCAAGCACTGCACAAAGAGCGTAATGCTCCGGGGATCAGCTTTCTTGATGAGCACGTAGTTGCAATAGATCTCTACGGGCGTGGAGAGGGCAACAAAACCGAGCAGGGCGAATACCGACTTGTCGCTCGCCTCGCCGGTAAAATTCCGGTAAATAGTTGTACCCACTGCAAGGCACACGAAGTAGAATAGGCCGGCAAGGGGCACGCGCCGGTCCAAAGCCAGGGGCACTGAGATCGCAACGGTAGCCAAAGCGGTTGAGGCTAACCATGCAATGGGGAGTGATCGGCGGTTCATTTTCTTGAGGAACAGAATAGAAAAGCCGATGTAGAAGGCCATTTCCATGGCCAATGTGTAATAAAGCCCCAGAGCGTTGGGCGTTCCCACGTACTCCTGGAACATGGTCAAGTTGATCAGTACGTTTCTGACGAGGTGCCCAGGGAAACCCGTGTCTGTTACATCGGCCACCCCGGAGCAGAGAAAGAAGACCGCGACCGCGATGCTGAACCAATAGAGGGGGTACAGGCGAAAAAACCGGCTTACCCAGAAACGGCCCAGTGAGTTACCACGTTCCAGGCTGTAGGGAATGACAAAGCCACTGGTCAGGAAGAAGGCGGTCACCCCGAACTTGCCAAAACTGAAGTAGGTATGTGTGAGCTCCCTAAAATGAGGCCATAATCGGTAACCGGCGTGTTCGAAACACACCGCCAATGCAGCGATGCCTCGTAGAAAGTCCAAAAAAGTGAGCCGCCCTTGCGTTCCATTACTGTGGGTCATTATCGTAGTCTCGATCTTCTTAGGTGAGGTCTAGCATGCGCGTGAGATATCTAAGCAAGACAACGTCCATACAAAGTAACGGCGACGGGTCGGCCTCCTTAGTATTCCCAAGATTTAGAGCCCCTATTGTCTCTCTGTTTAATCTCCGTCGTACATATCAACGGATCTCACCGTTTTCAGGCGATAAGAGCCGACGCGGTCTGGTTGTTGGGGGCAAGAAGGCCCGTGTGTCCTACTAGGCGAGATGAGGTTCGCTCCGCGCGCTGCAGACCCAAGCTAAGCCCGATGAAGGTCCAGAGGATTATTCCCGAAAGACCGACGAAGGTGTTGCCGGAAAGCAGCTCTAAGATCAGCGCGATGACCACTGCTCGATAGATAGGAGCGATTGGGTCGGCGCTATTTCCGCCGGAGGGCATGCTTCGCACGCACAGTGCGATACCGGCGAGAAAGAGCGCAGCCCCAGTCCAGCCACAGTAGTAGAGCAGGCGGATAATGCCGCTATCCATAATGTAGCCGTGAAAGAACTCGGCGTTGCTCAAACCCTCGCCGGAGGGATCTGCGGCGAGACTCGTGAGAAGAACGCGGTACTCCTCGGAGCGATCCTGAAAGCTTTCGTCCTGTCTAGTGTTCTGGAGTGTCTGGAGTCGGTCTGTAACGACGGTGGCGATCTGCGGGTTGAGCATCAACGGAGAGACCAAGACGGGCAACAGGACCAGAGATAGCAACAGCCGTCGAATCTGTCGACCGTTGGAGCTTCCTGCAAGGACCGCGAGCCCGACGAGCCAACCTAACCACGACGTGCGGACGAGGGTGAGGAGGAAGGCGGAGTAACCGGCGCCTGTGGCCAGCGGCTTGATCCGCGATCGTACGGAAAAGAGTAGGAGCAGGCCTGCCATGAGGAAGTTAGCGAATGGGCCCGGTGAGTTCATGGTGCCCCAGACGCGAATCTGGAAGGGCTCTGGCCGACCGGAGGCCTCTTCCCCAAGGTCCGAGATTATGTGTTCGAGCCAGAGTGTGTCCCAAATTGGTGGACGGACATATTGATAGATGCCGTAGGCACCAAGGAGCAGGATTGCCCAGACGAAGCTTTTCTGAAGAGCATCCCGGTACTCTTCGTACATAGGCCAACGAAGGAAAAGGTGAAGTCCGAAGAGGAGAGGAGCAAGCCAATCGAAGAGCCCGTAGACAATCTCACCTGGCGAGGCGCCCTCGGAAGCGTGGAGGCGCCAGCGGACGAGACCGACGGCAAACCCGTAGAGGATGCCTGCGAAACAGAGAAAGAAGGGGGTAAGTCGGACAGGATCGGCGCGCTGGCGTTCCCGTAGCAGGGTGAGTCCGCCGATGGCGGAGACGAGTAAAGGCGCGAGGAGAACAAGGTTATGATCCTGGAAACCGAAGCGCCAGTCGACGAGGCGACGGACCAGGGGGATGAGGAACCAAGTCCAGAGAGTGAAGTGGAAATAGCCGATGGGGCGGCGGAAATAGAGGGCCAACCCGGTAAGCGTTGCACAGGCCGGTATGGCGATACGCAGGATCGCAGCCTGTCCGGCCGCGGCGAGCGCAAAAGAAACGAGGAGGCTGCCTATGCCGGCTAACCAGACTGGATTGGCCGATCTCTGAGCGCGCGTCCTGTACGAGACGCTCTCAAGGATCGGCGAATCCAGGATGCCAGTAGCCGTGCTCACGCGGGTATGCCGTCCTTCTGTGCGGTCAGACTTTTACGCATAAACAGCTCCCTGAGCTTTTCACCATCCGCCACGCCGTCGCACCATGTTAGTTAAGTAGGAATCAAATGTTTTACTTTCACTTAGTGCAGTTCTGATGATAACTAATTAGTTAAACAAGCGCGGCATTTTATCTAGATCAGCAATTTACTAGCTCGATACCACGGACATATACACGATTGCATGGCACTGCCCGCAGGTGCGTTACAGCAAGCATCGCACTTAGGAGAGATGCTCATGCACCTTTACGTGCTTTATCTCGATCACCGGAAAAAATCGGCGGCGGCGAGATTGCCTGAATTGCACTCGCGGTGGGAGACGATTCATGAGGGGGCGTTCGACGAGCAGGTGAAATGAGACTCCGGCAAGGAGCGCCAGCAGCGCGCTTATTACAAACACGGCCCAGTCCTCCAGGTGCAGTCGTCCGCTCATTTTCATCACAAGCTTGATCACGACCGACAGGGCAGAATACTGCACGAGGTAGATAGAATATGAAGCTTCCCCCAGGAACGTGAGTACCGCTGGCACCCTGATTCCTGAATCTCTCTCCGTGGTTACGAGCCCTAAGATGAGCAGGGCACCTGCCACTCCGTAAAGGACGTTTAGGGCATCTGTGATATTTACTACGTGGTATAGCTCCGCGAACCATACGCTCGCGAACATGATTGCGCCAAGTATGGCGACGATTGCAGCTTGAACCCGGGTAATTTTTGCACGCTTAAAAGTAAGACATACGAGCGCGCCGAAGGCGAAGAGCAAATGATTGCTGGTAAAAAAAAAGTTCCCTGGGAAGCCCAGATGACAGAACGGCACCACAGCTGACAGCACAATCCAGGCCGCCCCCACCGCCAAACCAACGGATCGACTCCAAATGGAGACACAAAAGATCAGATAAAACAGGACTTCGTGACGAAGAGTCCACGCGGGGGCCAGCAGCAAATCACGGGAATCAGGGGCAAGAAGGAATGTTGACAGAATCATGCTGAGGCTACGTTCCCCGCCGACCCCAAAGGATGGAATAAGAAAATACACCGGCGTGATTATCAGCAGCACTATCCAGAGTGGCGGGTAGATACGTCTAAACCGCTTTGACAGGAATTCACCGATTTTCGCGGGGTTGCCGACGTCTTTCTCATGTACCAGCAGGATCACGAAACCGCTTAGGACAAAGAAAAACTGCACGCCGGAGGCGCCAGACTTGAATAGTGGAAAGACGTCGCGCCCCAGATACTTTGACAATGACAGAATGACGTTGGTATGAAAGAGAAGTACCGCCAGCGCTGCGCCGGCTCGGCCCGCTTGCAGCGTGTATAGGGGCCTCGACTTCATCAGCGAAGCCGAGGCTGGCCGAGGCGCTGGATGGGAAGCCGGCGCAGAGGTCATGCGGGAATACCTTCTTGCCTGGGGCCGATTGCCAGATTGGCAGCCGCCCACGAGGCGGCATTGAACGGGAGAAGCGCACCCTCGGGGATCGGCGCTCCGACCTTGGCGAGGAAGATGCGAAAGCGGGCCTGAAAGACGTCGGTGCCGAAGCTTTCGGCGTGACGGCGAAGTACGGCTGGGTTCCATTCAATGCGCTCGAAGCGCGCAATGGCTTCGGCCAGGTCTTCGGGCTCCTGGCGATCGAAGAAGATACCGGTAACGCCATCGATGATGGTCTCCACAGCGCCCCCAGCGCGGTAGGCGATGGTCGGGCGGCCGGCCGCCGCGACCTCAAGCGGCGCCATGCCAAAGTCCTCTTCACCGGGAAAGATGAGCGCACGGCAGCGGGCGGCGTGGTGCTCCACCGCCGCATTGGAGAGAAGCCCCAGAAAGGAGATGGTGGGGCCGGCATTGGTCATGAGGCGTGCGCGGTCGGGCCCGTCGCCTATGACCAGCAGCCGGCGTCCCAGCAAGTTGCATGCCTGAACGGCGAGATCGATACGTTTGTAGGAGACCAGCCGCGCTAACACGATGTAGTAATCGTCCTGTTCCTGCGTGGGACGGAAACGCTCGACGTCGATTGGAGGGTGAATGACCTCCGCGATACGTCCGTAGGCACGCAGGATGCGCGCAGCCACAGTTTCAGAATTGGCGATGAAGTGGTCTGGTTGGCGGGAGGCACCCACGTCCCATTGGCGGAGCCCGCGGACAAGGTGCGGAAGTATAAGGCGTTTTGCAGCGCCCATCCCTTCGCGAGCGGAGTAGTTTTCAAAGCTCCAGGCCCAGCGCATGGGCGTATGGCAATAGCAAACGTGGATAGCGTCGCGATTGGTCCGTACCCCTTTGGCATATCCAGAGGAACTGGAGAGAACCAGGTCGTAGCCGGAAAGATCGAGCGACGGGAGAGCCAGAGGATAGAGCAGAAAATAGAGACGGTAGTAACGCCGCATCCCGGGAAGATTCTGCATCCATGACGTCTTGACGGGCACACCCGTGAGGTCCGGGGGCATGCACTCCGGCAGAGCGACCGTGGCATGAAGGTCGGCGCCGGGAAGCATACGCATCAACTCTTCGGCGACCTTCTCGGCCCCCCCGAGTTGGGTGAAGTAATCGTGAACCACAGCAATCTTCATGCAATCTTCCTCACTAGGCAGCGCCGGATCGCCTGAGCACAGCCGGTAGCGTTTGGGCGAGAATTTTCAGGTCAAGACCCAGCGACCAATCGTCGATGTAAGCAAAATCAAGCGCGATCCACTGGTCGAAGTTCAGGGAGCCGCGCGCAGCCACCTGCCAGCTTCCAGTCATCCCCGGGCGCACGCTGAAACGGCGCATCAACTGCGCTTCGCTGAACAGCGAGACGTCGCGCACGCTCATGGGGCGGGGACCAACGAGCGACATGGTGCCTTGCAGCACATTTAAAAGTTGCGGCAGTTCGTCGAGCGAGGTGCGGCGAAGAAAGCGGCCGAGCGGGGTAATGCGCGGGTCATTCCTGATTTTGAAGATTGGCCCGCTGGCCTCGTTCTGCTTCTCCAGGCCGGTCATCAGGTCTGCGGCGTTGTGCACCATGCTGCGAAACTTCCACATAAGGAATCGCCGGCGACGCCAGCCATACCGCTCCTGCAGGAAGAAGACGGGTCCGGGGCTGGTGAGCTTGATGGCTATTGCAATTGCGAGGAACATCGGCGCCAAAAGCACGAGACAGAGCGGCGGCAACAACAATATCGAGGGTGCGCTTGACGGCTTCGGAAAACTGGTGCGCCTCATTCCTGGGCACGAGCTCCAGGAAAACCGCGGCGCGCTGGCGGAGTTTTCTATCGTGGATGAGGCTGTAGAGATCGTTGAGGCAGACCACACGAACGCCCGCAGCCTCTGCCATGGCGACGGCGCGCTGTGTCATGTCATAGCAGGAGCGGGCTGGTGCGGCCACGATGAGCTCGTCCACGGCATTGCGAAGCAGATAGCCGGGGAGGTCATCAATACGGCCGAGCAGGCGGCCGGCAATATCCGGCGGCATGAGGGAGGGGTGGCGGTCATCTACGAAGCCGAGGAGGGTCTTAGCACCGTGATCCTGGGTGCGCAATTCCCGCCAGGCCTTGGCCGCCCGGCGCCCGCTGCCCACGATAACGACTTGCTCGGGATCAGCGATCCTTCCCCCTAACAACGGGTTGGAAAGGAAGATGCGAACCATTCGATAGCAAAATGCGGCGATGAAGAAGGCAACGAGAACCTGCCCTACTGGCCCCTCGGCGCGACGCGCCTCAAGATAAAGCCCAAGCAATACGGTCATCAAGCCAACGCCCGCGGCTGAGCTAAGCGTGGGACGCAGCAACTCGGATGACCGCCGGTAGAGACCGAGTGCCTGCATGCATTGCTGCCAAAGTACAGCGAAAACGATGGAAAAGGAGGCGTTCAACGAAGTAACCCGAATCTTCAGGAATTCGCCAAGGCCACCCACAGGCATGCGCTGCTGATTGGCCCAGACGACTGCGGCCACTGCAATCATCAGCGCGACCAGGCTGTCGGTTGCCCCAACCAGTGGACGGGCATTAGTCTGCTGAGACATGGTTTCTCCTTGCGCCTAGGCGCAGTCCTTTCCGGGGGACGTGCGCAGGACGGCTAGCCCGCGTTTGGCGTTTCCGTCCGTCGCGGCGCTTATCCTCGATGGTGGCGATATAGATTTCTTCGAGGCGGTCGATCACGCGATCCCAAGTCATGGTTTCGAGCACGCGGCGGCGGTTGTGTTCGCCCATGGCTTTGCGGCGAGCGGGATCGGCAATGAGGGTGCAGAGGGCGTCGGCCAAGCGCTCAGGGTCGCCGACCGGCACCCGCAGCCCCCCTTGGTCGTCGACCAGGCAGCCAAGTCCTCCAGCATCGGTCACCACTAACGGTTTGCCGCAGCTCATGGCTTCCACCGCAGTCATTCCATAGGGCTCGCCGTGAGAGGGCAGGCAATAGATATCTGCGTTTTGATAACAGGGCGACTGCACCAGCGCGATCTTGACGGCCCACGAAGCTGAACTGCGTGCGACCGCGCATGGACGGAGGCGATGCTTTGCGCCTCGGCGAGTTCTGAGCCAGTGCCAGCTATCGTGAGCTGCGCTCGGGGACAGCGCTGTAGCGACACGGTCAAAAGCCTGCAGCAGATCGAAAATTCCTTTTCGGCGCAAGACATTGGCCAGGAAAAAGGATTGTGGCCGGTCCCTGAAACGCCGTCGTTGGCTAGGAGCACTTCACTGTCGGCACGGGGCAAAAGATGTCGCTGTCGATGCCAATGCGGAAATATCTCTATCCGAGGTTTAGCCCGACGTGCCCAGCACGAGCTGCTGCAGCAGCCGCGTCGTGGCGGGAAGCAGACAGTCGGCCAAGCTTTGCTGTAAGAATGCTGTCAGTGTCCTGCCATTCTCTAGTAGACGAGACTGCCATCCGAGCGGGATGAGGAGAGGGCTGTCGGATCGTCCGGCCACCTGGCGAATAAAGGGACCCAAGAACGAGCGGAACTTCGACAGCCGATAAGAGCAAGGCTGACATCCGGTGAAGACCGGGTTGAGCTGATGAATGAGATCGAATCTGACTTGCTTTTGTCTGCAAGCGAGAAAAGCTTGTCGAACCTGCCACATGTAATGCAACCGGGACGCAATGCCGTCTGCCAGTCTCGATTCTTAAGTGAACAGATGAGCATTGGGCGGTAAGGGCGTTTTGCAAGTCGGTCCGGGAAGCTGCGATGTAGAGCTGATGACCGCGCTCCGCAAGCCGGCTGATCAGAGCGTGGCTGACTAAGCCCGTCGCCATGCGGGCGGTGATCGGTGAGCAGATCGGAGCAGTGCGGGACAAAGATGTTGAGCGGGCGATGCAGGCTCATGCCTCACCTCCGGCCACGCTTGGCTGCAAGGCTCGCAGGCGGCGAAAAACGGCGTTATGGATAGAATAACAGGTCGGCGCGGCGGGGAAGGAGCCCAGGGCGCGGCAGACCCAGGAAGCGCGAAAAACTGGCAAGCACGAAGGCGAACCGGGCACAAGTGGAGAGCAGCAGCGAGAGCGCAGCACCTTCAATGCCGAACCTGGGAACCAGGACAAGCATCAGCGGGACGGTGAGCAACAGTCCAATCGCCTGAAGAGCGGTAATCACGCCGGGCCGGGACAGCGCCATAAACGCCTGCGACATTACCTGGGTCGCGCCGGCAAGGATCACTTCCACCACCAGGATGCGGAGAATGGCAGCTGCTCCGCGATACTCCGGTCCGTAAAGGAAAACTAACAGACGTGGTCCGGCGAGCATGATGCCTGCCCCGCAAAGCGTGGTCAGCAAACGTGGTCATCCGTACGGCTTGTCCAGTCATTTCCAGGACCTCGCGGGGGGGCCGAGACACAGCCCTAGGGAAAAGCACCATGACGACCGCGGTGTGAAACACATTTAGCATGCGGGACAAACTTAGCGCCACGACATAAGTTCCCATCATGCTGGGCTGCAGGATACGTACCACGAGCGCCTGGTCCACATAGAGTGACAGCGTGCCACATAAGTCGATTCCGTAGGAGCGTATGCCATAGGAGAGGAGCAGCCGCGCCGATTGCAGATAGATGGTGGAAACGCGGCCGCACCGCCGGTGGAAGGAGCGACCCATCCAGATCAGCGATGGCACCCCGGAGAGCACGTAGCACCAGGCGGCGTTTACCGGGGTGAACTTGTGAGTTGCCCACAGCAGCAGAAGCCCGGCCAACGTCAGTAATGGTGGCCCGATGAGCGACAGGTTCGAGGCCGTGAATTGGCCTTGGCTCTCCAGCGCGGCGCGCCCGATTACCATGAAGACGGCTACGGGAGTGTTCAGCAGGAAGATGCGCGCAAAGAAGAGAATCTGCGGAGAGTACTGGGGAATCCAGTGCGGCAGGCCGAAGAACCCGACCGTACAAGCAAGCGCGCTGACTGCCAGCGAGAGCGTCAAGGCCGCGCCACTCAGCTCGGAAATTTGCTCCGGATGGCGCCGAAGACGATACGTGAGAGCGCTGGGAATGCCAAGGCTGAAGACGCTGCCGAGAAAGATATACCACAAGATCATGGCGCTCAGCTCGCCTCGCCCCGCGGGGGCAAGCGCGCGCGCGGCCAGAATTCCGGTCGCAGCGTTGAACGCCGATGATCAGCAGCTTCGCCCCGGCCGATTGCACAAATGCGCTGGTGGCCGAAAGCTGCTTTGGGCCTGGATAAGCCATGCTTTCGTGTTCCCTCTATAGAAATGGCGCGTTACGAAAAAGCGTAAGGGCGCGGTTGCTAAGGTATGTACTGCAAAGGGTTGACGAATACCCCGACGTTCGCGATCTGCATGTAGTGCTGCAGCCGCGAGACTTTGTCGTGCGGCACCAGAATCAGGTCTCCTGGCTGGAGCGCCATGTCCTTTTCGAGCTGCGACTGTCTTGTTCACGCGGGTAAGATTGAGTTGCTTTACTTCATCGATGGTGTCATTGAATTTGCGAAAGACAATGACCTGGCCGGATTTTGCCGATTGCGTAAAACCGCCAGCCAGCAGAATGGCCGAGAGCGCCGTCATGTTATCGCGTATCTCGATCTGCCCTGGTTTGGCGACTTCGCCTGCCACGACTACATAGGGCCGGGTAAACTCTTCCAGGATCAGGTTCAACTCGGGATTGTTCAGGTGATCGGATTCCTTTTGGACGATCAGGTCATGCGCCTGAGTTACCGTGAGGCCGGCGACCTGGACTTCTCCGGCGACATTCAGGTCGACGTATCCATCCGGCTGCACCGAGACGGTCTGGTTGAGGTCGGGCGTGAGCCTGTATTGGAGCTGCAAAGTGTCGCCCGGCCGGAGGAGATAGCGCGGCCTCTGGCGTAGCTGGGGCGGGCTCGAATTTGCTAGCTGAGACTGGCCAGAATTCGCCATGAGCGCGGCGAGTGTGATGGCAACAAAGCCGGCAAGACATTTACGCGATCGCACGTTAGAACCCCCAACCCATCATTTTGCGGTGCACCCGATCGGGTATTGGGTATGTTCGCTTGTTGAGAACATGACCCAGAATTTTTCCGTTCGCGCCTTCGATCGTCTTTTCGAGAAGGGCTATCTGGCTTTTTGTGGTCTTGTTGGCCTCGATCACGAGCAGGACGCCATCGGCTATGGTCGTGAGGCCGAGGACGTCTGTGCTCTCCTTAAGAGAAGGGCAATCGATGAGGACATAGCTATACCTGGTTCGCAGATGAGCCAGATAACTGGCGCGATACTCGAAGCTTCTGCGCCAAACCTCGCGGGGTACCGATAAACCCGAACCGGTTTCAGCCCCCTGGTAAGGATAGGAAACTCCTCTTCTGTCGTCAGCAGATGCGCGCGTTGAGTTTGCCGCCTCACGACAATCGAGCAATACGGCGGAGATAAATTGATCGGTATTCAGGGACCGGGTCAAATGAGCCGCCACATAGGTGGTGCCCGCCTGGGGATGTGCGGCTACCAGCGCAACGACAAGCCCGCCGGTATGAGCCGAGCGTTGAGGACGCTGAAATACGCTATACATCAACCCCTGGCAGAAGGATGCGGGTTGCTGTATTTGGCCCGTCTCTTGAGGATTAGTCATAAGTTCCTGTTATTCCAGATAGCTGTGCCCGGTCTTTGCTATGCCTCATGGATATCGCCGAGCTTCTGCATGGCCGGGACCATGTTTCTTGGCCGTCCTGGCTTGCGTTCGGGTTCGAGACGGCCCACTTCTTGAAGCCTGACGGTGGCTCATTGGTTGGCGGAGCGTCATAAGGCGCGGTTGCAAGCACGGGATAGCGGGACAAGGATTCGAGTTCACGGGCGGTGGCGACCGTGGTTCGTGAGGATTCAGCGAAATATACGGCGCCGGCGGCGAGAAAGAGCGCCGTGAGCAGGCCCAATGCGGCATTCAATAGAGGCTTGGGCGACGCGGGCTTAAAGGGTGATGTAGGGCTTTCCGCTACGGCGATGTTGACCAGCTTGCGCTCATCCATGGCATCTTCAATTTGCGCCTGGTCTCGTTTTTGGGCGAAGAGCTCGTAATTGCTGCGCGCCTGGTCAGCCTTCTCCTCGAGAGCATTAAAGGGAACGTCGAGCGACTGGAGCCGCGAAAGCTGCTTGCGGAGAGCTGAGATATTGTGCTTGAGAGAAGATGACTTCGCTCTGAGCGCGTGCCGCTCGATCCGTCCTTCGACCAGCGAACTCTGCACTTGCTGCCAGGCCGGGTTGATATCGGTCGTGTCCTCAGACCCTTTCGCCGCCGAAGCGGCGTTCAAGGATGCCGTGGTATCGGCAATCTGGCGGTCTATTTCCTGCACCAGCCGATCTTTGGGCGTATAGCGCGTTAGTAGCTCTGTCCGCCGGTTCTGCAGCTGCACCAGCAAGGTTCGCATCTGGTCGACGGAAGCTCTGGTCGGAAATAATGCGTTGCTGGGTTTTCTGGCGCGGGGGAACCGCGCCGGCTGCATGGCTGCTTGCGCTCAGCCGCCCATCTAACTCCGATAGGCCGGCGCTGTTTTCCCGCTGATCATCTTCATAGCTGGCAATGGCTTTGTTCAGGACTTCTTCCGTCTGGGGGACAGAGACGAGGTGGTTCTTTTGCTGGAACTCGACGAGCTGATGGTTGGCCTGCTGCCACGCGTCCTGATAGCGACGGGCCTCATCGGCGAAGAAATTCGAGTCCCGCTGGGGCGGGAAAGAAGCTTGCGGTGGGCCAGATAGGCGCTGGAGAAGCGCTCGAGAGCCGCGGTTGCCTCAGCAGAGGAAGGGGCGGTAAGGCTGACGGTTATGACATTCGACTTTCGCGACGGGTCGATTTTTAGCCGCTTGCGAAAATCAGTGAGGGTTTGTTCATGAGACTTTAAAGCTTCGGGTGATTTCTTCTTGTAGGCCGGCAGTGTGGCCCACGCAGGATCAGCCACTGCCCCGATGACATCCTCGCTGCCGAGAATGTCTAACTCCGAGTTGATCTGCTGCTCGGTGATCTCTGTTACCGCCGGCGAGGCGCTTCGATCGGCCGTGATGACCTCGTTGCTACGGTTGTTTTCAAGCAGGAACTTCGTCTCGGACCGGTACTGCTTTTTCGCAATCAATGTCGAAACCACGACCGGGAGCAACACAAGCACGAACACAGCCGCGAACATTCGCCGTTGACGGAAGAATCCGTCGGCCAGGGCGCGTACCGGCGACGCTTTCATAAGTTCGCTTGGCGCGGTCTGCATGTGGAACTACCCCCCTGAGGTTTGGTTTGCCTCGTTAGGAACAGATGAATTTCTCTTGAGAGACTCAACAGCGATATGAGCAGGCGACGGCGGCCAAAGGAATCTGCCCCGAACACGGCTAATCCCTCACATCGAGAGCTATGCTTGCCAAGCCGGCCGGCGGAACCAAGACCCCGCCGAACAAAGCCGATTGGGCTACACGCTTGCACTGCTAAGTGCACGCTTGGGATTGCGCTTGCTGGGGCCCGAATAACCTTTAAGTTCAACCCTAGTTGAAGATCTCCAGAGCAGGAGAGCTTACTTAGAAAACAAGAGCGCTCATCGCGTTCGTTCGCTACTTACCAAAACATCGCACCACATTAGTCAAGACAAAACCTAATGTTTTGCTACCACTTTGGTAACAAGCTGATGATAATCAATTAAGCAACAAGCGCAGCAATTTATCGAGAACCGCAATTTACTCTTTCGATACCGCCGCTTCATTACCAGCACCGCATCAAGGAGAGACCTTAATGCCCCTTCGTGTGCTCTATCTGGATCACACCGCGAAAATCGGCGGCGGAGAAATCGCCCTGGTCAACTTACTTCGTCACCTGGACAGGAGCGTTGTTTTCCCTATTGCGCTTTTGTTTATGGATGGGCCGCTGCGGGAAAGGCTTATGGGCTGCTGTGACACGCATGTGATTCCGCTGGCGGATTCTGCGCTGACAGCAAAGAAGGACGGGCTGGGGTGGAGGTCGCTGTTACAGCTGCGGGCAAGCTTTTCGGTGCTGATACAGATCTGGAAGGTGGTTCGGTTCGCGCAGAAGATGGAGATCGACCTGATCCATACCAACTCGTTAAAAGCGGACATTATTGGCGGGATCGCGGCAAGGCTCGCGGGCATTCCGGTGGTGTGGCATGTGCGAGACCGGATCGAAGCGGATTACCTGCCAAAGACGGTGGTGCGGGTATTCCGCTTTCTGAGCCAGAACCTGCCGGATTTTGTGATTGCCAACTCCTCGGCGACGCTGGCTTCGCTTCATCTCAACGGGAAACGCAGGGGAACGGCGATCGCTTCGGGAGTGGACGCGAACGGGCGGGTGGTTCACGACGGTTGCAATGTTGTGTCTATTAAGGGTGGGTCAGACGGCAGCGAGGCTACCGTGCGCATCGGTTTAGTGGGCAGGATTAGCCCGTGGAAGGGCCAAGATATCTTTATTAGAGCGGCGGCGCTGCTCAAAGAGAAGCATCCGGAGGCGAAGTTCGAAATTATTGGCGCCGCGATATTTGCCGAGCGGGGTTATGAAGCTGAGCTGCTCAGGCTGCGCAACGAGCTGAATGTGAACGATACGGTGGCGCTGTGCGGCTTTGTTGAAAATGTGCCTGCACGCATGGCCGAACTGGATATTGTGGTGCATGCTTCGGTTACCGGGTGAGCCGTTTGGACAGGTGATTATCGAAGGGATGGCCGAACAAAAGCCGGTGGTGGCGACGAATGGGGGCGGCGTGCCGGAGATTGTACAAGATGGCATCACCGGCCTGCTGGTGCCGATGGGGGATGCCTTGCGGATGGCGGAAGCCATCGATTACCTGTTGACGCACCCGGATGAGGCGACGGAAATGGGTGTTCGGGGAAGAGAACGGGTGCAAACACACTTCACCATCCAAAAGACCGCGCGGATGGTGGAAGCGGTGTATGGCGAGGTTTTTGGCCGTCCGCTGGCCGGATGATCTGGAGGTGAGTATGGGGAAGGGCAAATCTAAAAGGAACGGACTTAGTTCGCTTATTTTTGCAGGGACGTTGTTGTTGGCCTGTGGCGCCAGTGGGCAATCTAAGGCTAATGCGGGAACGTACGTGCCGCTGCCAGACCCGGGATATGGCCTTTATTACCAGGATTCGGCGGGAGCACCCAACGTGGCTTCACGGTGGGGATATAACGATGGATGGGAGGACGGGCGCCACGATCGTAACCACGGAGAGCCGGCCCAGGTGGAGGAGAAAGAAAAATATACGATGCCGCCCGAACACGGCGTCCACCCGGGGATGACGCGCGACCAATATATAAGGATGTACCGGCAAGCGTATATGCGTGGGTACGAGCATGGGTCTCGTTTGTAGGGTGCGGGTGGAAAGCGAGCCTGGTTAGAGCCCGGATCTCGCTAGCATAGGAGGTTCGCGTGACCGGGGTACCGCTCATGTTGTTCGCAGGACCGGCCGATGACGCATTTGGGGACAAGCGATGTCCATTATCCGGATTCTTCTCGTGGACGATGACGAAGTGGTGCGCGCGGCCTTGAGCGAGGTGCTGGAGCACTCCGGCTTCGCGGTGACTGCTGCCGGCAACGTGGTGGAAGCGCTGAGGCATATCAGCACAGAAACGTACGACGTGCTGGTGACCGATCTGCATATGCCGGAAGCAGGGGACGGGCTGACCGTGATCAGCGCCATGCGGCATGCGAATCCGCTGGCTGTGACGCTGCTGTTGACGGCATGTCCACGGATGGAGGCCGCAGCCCAAGCGATCCTGCTGCAGGCCGATGAGATCCTGGTGAAGCCGATGGAGGTGACGTTGCTGGTCGATGTGATTAAGCAGCGGGTGGCCATTGGCCCCGTTCGTCATCGGGAGATCGAGAGTGTTGCTTCGATTCTGGAACGGACCACGCCGGCCGCCATTCAAGAGTGGTATACGCGCATCCAGACAGACGAGATGCTGATGTCGGTTCCCATGAGCGACGAACTGCGCTGCAGCCATTTGGACCAAGTCTTTCGTGACCTGGTCTCGCGGCTGCTGTCTTCTGAACCGATTGGCCATAACGAGGCGGCGTCGTCCGCCGCGGCCAAGCACGGTTTGGAGCGGCGCAAATCAGGCTATAGCGCCGCCATGCTGGTAGAGGAATCGCGGATGTTGCAGGTGAGTATATTTCAGACCCTGCAGGAGAATCTGGCTGATATCGATTTCAGCCTGTTGCTGACGGGGGTCATGACCATCGCAGACGAGATTGATTCCCAACTTAGCCAGGCGATGGCCAGCTTCGCGTCAGCTTCGCGCTCGGCGGCCTGAAGACCTGGACGCTATCATCGTTTCCCTATCCAGGAAAATGAGCATTGCCGAGGCTATGTAGCGAATGCTTGCCGGTATATCGGGCACGCACTGGAGCAGGCGTAGATGGGCTCTTATGGCCCTCAATTCGTCGCCGTCTAACTTATTTGGGCACTCGGCCACGTCGACGCGGTGCATCTTCTTCCCCACGGGGTCCCAAACATCAAAGACGGTAGCTGATGTATCTCTCTGCTGTTCTGCGCGCGCCGCTTCGGCTGCCTCAGCCGGGCTGTGGGCGTCCACATCGATTTCCCAGATGACGCGGAACTCCAATGTCGATCCCTCTCACTTCTCTAGAGAGGAATACTGGAACGGCGCATCCGCCGCCATAGGCCGCGCCGCCAGCCTTGCACACAAGTAACAGAGCTGACGGATATCCTGCAAAATAGGCCGGTATACGGTACTTGCGGCTAGGGTTCAGGTGTGCCCAGGGAGACCCAATGGCTGCCTCTTGTCCCCTCACCAACGACGGGTGCCCCATATCTCGCTCGTTGGTGAGGGGGCAAGAGGAACTGCCCGGTTCTTCATCATCAGTGGATTAGGTGGGCGTGATATTTTCGGAGAGAGATTCCGCGAGAGACAGAACCGATGGAAGCCGATCCTAGCAGCGCGCCCCAGCCCGTAGCCAGTTTGCCTGCCCTGGCGCAGCCGGTCGCGGCCTCGCTTACCCGTGCCGCGATTTTTCTGGTGGTGAACGTGAACCCGGGGGCTGAGAATCGGGCCACGCTGCGGTCGTTTTGCGCGGATCTGTCGGGGCTGCTGCGGGCGGTGGAATTTCGCGATTTGGAAGGGCAGCTTTCGTGCGTGATGGGCTTTGGGTCGGAGGCGTGGGAGCGGCTGTTCGGGGCGCCCCGGCCGGCAGAACTGCATCCCTTTCGGGAGTTTCGCGGAGGGGGGCGGCATGCCGTGGGTACGCCCGGCGATGTGTTGTTCCACATCCGCGCCAAGCGCATGGATTTGTGTTTCGAGCTGGCCACGCAGTTGATGGCGCGTATTGGGAAAGCGGTTTCGCCGGTGGACGAGGTACACGGCTTTCGTTTTTTTGATGACCGCGACCTTATCGGATTTGTCGATGGGACGGAGAATCCGAGGGGCGCGGCGGCGATTGACGCGGTGCTGATTGGCGAGGAGGATGCTGCCTTTGCCGGCGGGAGCTACGTTATCGTGCAGAAATACCTGCACAATCTGGACGCGTGGAACGCGCTGCCCATCGAGGCGCAGGAGCGCATTATCGGGCGGACGAAGCTGTCGGATATCGAGTTGGATGATTCGGTCAAGCCGACTTCAGCGCACAATGCGCTGACCACGATTGTGGAGAACGGGAAAGAGGTGAAGATTCTGCGCGACAATATGCCGTTTGGGCGGCCCACGCAGGGTGAATTCGGCACCTACTTTATTGGATACAGCCGGTCGCCGCGGACCATCGAGCAGATGCTGGAGAATATGTTTGTCGGCCAGCCGCCGGGCAACTACGACCGGCTGCTCGACTTTAGCCGCGCGGTGACGGGGAATCTTTTCTTTGTGCCTTCGGCTACGTTTCTGGACGACGTGACGGAAGACCAGCCTGTGGAGGCTTCGGCGGCGGCGGCCAGCCCTCCTCCATCCACCCCAACGGTGCGGGACGGTTCTCTCGGCATCGGTTCGCTTAAAGGAGACATGCGACATGAATAATCTGCATCGCGAGCTCGCCCCCATTTCCGATTCGGCGTGGGCGGAGATTGAAGAGGAAACATCGCGTACGCTGAAGCGCTACCTTGCGGGGCGGCGCGTGGTGGACGTACAGGGGCCGGGGGGGACGCTGCTGTCTGCCGTGGGCACGGGTCACCTGGTGTCGATTGCTGCTCCGGGTGACGGGATTGTGGCCAGGCAGCGGGAGGTGAAGCCGCTGGTGGAGTTGCGGGTTCCGTTCGAGCTTGAGCGGCAGCAGATCGACGACGTCGACCGGGGGGCGAACGACTCAAACTGGCAGCCGGCGAAGGATGCGGCGAAGCAGATCGCGTTTGCCGAGGATGGCGCGATATTCGATGGCTATGCCGCGGCCGGGATTCAAGGCGTGCGGCAGGGGACGAGCAACCCTATTATGACCCTGCCCACCGACGTGCGGGATTATCCGGAAGCCATTGCCCAGGCGTTGAGCCAGTTGCGGCTGGTGGGTGTGAATGGCCCTTACTCGGTGTTGCTGGGCGCCGATGCGTATACCGCGCTCGCCGAGACCAGCGACCACGGCTATCCTGTGCTGGAGCACGTGAAGCGGCTGGTGAACGATGAGATCATCTGGGCGCCGGCGATTGCCGGAGCGTTTGTGTTGACCACGCGTGGCGGCGATTTCGCGCTGCACCTGGGGCAGGACGTCTCGATTGGCTACCTCAGCCACACCGATGCCGTGGTCCGTCTCTATCTGCAGGAGACGTTCACGTTTCTCCCGCTTACGAGCGAGGCGGCTGTTGCCTTTGCTTCTGCAGCAAAGGCAACGACTTAGGCATGACCAGGGAGGGATCTATGAGCAAACACATGGCGGGCATTAACCCTACGGTTCCTCCGAGCGGCACAGGATGCGTGGAGTGTTTGGCCACGGAGGGTTGGTGGCTTCATCTTCGGCGCTGTACGGAGTGCGGGCACATCGGGTGCTGCGACAGCTCGCCTTCGCAGCACGCACGCAAGCATTTCCAGAGCGAGGGGCATCCTATCATGCAGAGCTTCGAACCGGGGGAAGGGTGGTTTTGGGACTTCCAAACAGAGAGCGAGGTGGAGGGCCAGAGGCTGGCTCCTCCGCATGCCCACCCGTTGAGCCAGCCCACGCCAGGGCCGCGGGGGCGGGTTCCGGTGGATTGGGAACAGAAGCTTCACGGCTGAGCGGCTTGCCTAATCCGGATTCGAGGCTGAGAATGAACGCGTAAATCTTCTTCGGTGCTGCGCTTTGCAGGGAAGGGAAGCCATTCTCGCCATGGAACCTGCTGGCCGCAAAACGTCCCCGATTCTGGAAATAGATGTTCTATGGATAACGGCGGGCTTGGGCTGCGACGGGGACACGATCGCGATGACCGCGGCCACGCAGCCCAGTATTGAGGATATTGTCCTGGGAGCTCTTCCCTGGATTCCCAAGGTTCATTTTTATAATCCCTTTCTCGCGGTTGATTCGGGGGAGGATTTTATGGCGCATTTCCATCGCGCGGCGCGGGGGGAATCGAACCCTTTCATTCTGGTGATGGAGGGGTCGATTCCGGATGAAACCAATAAGGAGGAAGGCTATTGGGCCTCCTTCGGCACGGACCAGGCAACGGGTCAGCCGATTACGACCTGTGAATGGATCGACCGGCTGGCACCGAAGGCATGGGCAGTGATTGCCGCGGGAACCTGCGCGACCTATGGGGGAATTCATGCTATGGAGGGCAATCCCACGGGATGCATGGGGCTGCCGGATTATCTTGGCTGGCAGTGGCGCTCGCAAGGCGATATCCCTATTGTTTGCGTTCCCGGCTGCCCGGTTCAGCCGGACAATTTTATGGAGACGCTGCTGTACCTGCTCCACATGGCGGCCGGGCGCGCGCCGATGATCCCGCTCGATGACGTGCTGCGTCCCACCTGGCTTTTTGGGAGCACGGTCCATGAAGGCTGTGATCGTGGAGGGTACTACGAACAGGCGCAGTTTGCCGAGGAGTATGGGTCGCCGTTGTGCATCGTGAAGCTGGGATGTTGGGGGCCGGTGGTGCAGTGCAATGTGGGGAAGCGGGGTTGGATGGCGGGGCTGGGCGGCTGCCCCAATGTTGGGGGGATCTGCATCGGATGCACCATGCCGGGATTTCCGGACAAGTTTATGCCGTTCATGAATCAGCCCCCGGGCTCCCTGTTGTCGTCCGCGGCCGTCCAAACCTATGGGCGGGCGATTCATGCCTTGCGCCGTTTTACGCAGGCATCGCTGAATAAAGAGCCGGCCTGGCGGCAAAGGCGGCAGCCTGCGGGCCATCAGCATGGCGCCAAACAGGATGATTTTGGGGCGAGTCGCTGATGTGGTTTCTGAGGTGAATATGTCTTCGTCTGCGCGATCGGCCGGAAAGCCAAAGAGCCACTTCGCTGACGCCGATGCAGATCTGCCGGATATAGCCGAAGCCGAAGCTGTGCTTCTCGATCTGGCGAGGGTGTTTACCGATTCAGGCTTGAATTCGGTTCTGGATAACTTTACTGAAAATGGGCATGAACCGCCCGCGGATGCGCAAGCTCCAAACCTTGAAGCCAAATACCGCGCGCTGCTGGAGCAGATTCCGGCGGTTGTTTTTATGGCTCATCTCGACCGGGGCATCAGCGAAGCGTATGTGAGCCCGCAGATTGAAGCGGCGCTGGGATATTCGCGGGAGGAATGGCTGGAAGATCCGGTCCGCTGGTACCAGCACATTCATCCGCAGGACAAGCAGCGATGGAGCCTGGAAGCCGCGGAGATGTTTCTCTCCGGCAAGCCGCTACGGTCCGCCTATCGAGTGATTGCGCGGGATGGGCGCGTGATCTGGTTTCATTGCGATGCGCGCATGATGCGGCGGGAAGACGGCCGGCCGTGGTGTATCCATGGGGTGGCGTTTGATATCTCGGACATCAAACGGATCGAAGAAGAACTGCAGGAGGAACGAAATTTCGTCTCCGCAATTTTGGACACGGTCGGAGCGCTGGTCGTGGTTCTCGATAACGAGGGGCGCATTTTACGGTTCAATCCAGCTTGTGAGCTGACGACGGGGTATGCCAAGGAGGAGGTTCAGGGCAAATGCGTCTGGGACCTGTTTCTTGTTCCCGAGGAGGTGGATCGCTTCCGGATCAATTTTGAGATGCTGCGCTCGGATCTTCTTCCTCAGGACTATCAGACTTATTGGGTTACGCGGCATGGAGAGCAGCGGTTGATTGCATGGTCGAGTACGTTGCTGCCCGGTAGTGGAGAGAACGCCCGTTACATCATCGCCACCGGCATCGACATCACGGAACGTAAGCATCTGGAAAAGGCAATCCTGGATATAAGTGCCAGAGAGCAGCGGCGCATTGGGCAGGACCTGCACGATGGTCTGGGCCAGCATTTGACCGGGATCGCGTTCATGGCCAAGGTGCATGAAGCGAAGTTGGCCGAGTTAAACCGGCCGGAAACGGAGGATGCCGCCAAGATTGTCAGGCTGGTAAACGAAGCGATTCATAAAACTCGCGAGTTAGCCAGGGGACTTCTTCCGGTGGTATCGGATTCGCACGGCCTGATGTCGGCGTTGCAGTTGTGGGCGGCTGAAGTGGAGGACCTTTTTGGAGTATCATGCCGCTTTCAGTGTGAAACACCTGTGCTGATTCACGATGATACGGTGGCTACGCATCTTTATCACATCGCCCAGGAGGCGGTGAACAATGCGATCAAGCATGGGGAGCCACGCAAAGTCATGATTCAGTTGACGGCCGAAGAGGGGCGGGGCAGATTGCTGATAAAAGATGACGGCAAGGGCATTGCGGAAAATCCTGCGCATACGCAGGGCATGGGCTTGCACATCATGAATTACCGGGCCGGAGTGATCGGCGGGGTTCTTGAAGCGCGTCGCGACACTCCTCGAGGTACGGTGGTGGCTTGTACGTTTCCGGTGAGAGACAGTGGATAGCGTTCGCATGGCTGAGATCGGCAAGTCGCAAAGTGTCACACGCATTAAGAAGAAGACTGTCTTCATTGTGGATGACCATCCGTTACTGCGTCAGGGGTTGGCGTTATTAGTGAACCGGGAGCGGGACCTTGCGGTTTGTGGGGAGGCGGAAGAGGCTCAGTCCGCTATGAGGGAGATTGTGGCCAAAAAACCGGATATCCTGATTGCGGATATCTCGCTTAATGGCCCGGATGGGCTGGACCTATTAAAGAATCTGCGTACGCTATATCCCAACCTACCGGTGTTGATCCTCTCCATGCATGACGAGTCGATTTATGCGGAGCGCGCTTTGCGAGCGCGTGCCAACGGCTACATCATGAAGCAGGAGGCCACGGAGAAAGTCCTGATCGCGGTGCGGCGGATTCTTGGTGGGGATATCTACCTCAGTGACCGGATGGCAAATAAGCTGCTTCACCAATACATCAGCGGCACTCCGGCAGACATGAATTCGCGTCTCTCCGCTCTTTCGGATCGGGAGCTTGAGGTATTCCGCCTGATTGGCGAAGGGCGCAGCACGCGGCAGATTGCGGAGAAACTCCATCTCAGCATAAAAACCGTCGAAACTTACCAGGCTCATATCAAGGACAAGCTGTCTCTACACAGCGGGCGCGAGCTGGTGCAACACGCGATTCAGTCCAATATCAGCGATAAATCTTCTTGAGACTGCGCGCCGAACTAATCAAGGCCGCGGGTTTTATTAGAACAACTAAGTTTTCAATGAAGCACCTCCTCCATCGGGGAAGCCCTGATGAGATCCGGAGTATTTGTATGAGCGGAAAATAAGGCTGGTCCTGCTTGTGAGCTCGAGCTGGGTTCTGTTTCCATGGTTCGTCTCGCGAAAGGTCTTCGAGAGGAGTGTCCAGCATATGGCAAAGGAAGCAGCGCCTTACGGTCGAGTCACGCAGAAGAAACCCGCCGTGGCAGAAGTACACATAGTATGGATTACCGCCGGCTTGGGTTGCGATGGAGATTCGGTGTCGATTACGGCCGCGACGCAGCCCAGCGTCGAAGATGTTCTGCTAGGCGCAATCCCCGGCTTACCGATAGTGCATCTGCACAATCCTGTCCTCGCTTACGAGAATGGCGACGATTTTCTCAAGTACTTTTACCTGGCCGAACAAGGAAAGCTTGATCCGTTCGTCCTGGTCGTCGAGGGGTCCATTCCCAACGAGAAGATCAAGAAAGAGGGCTACTGGGCGGGGCTGGGAACCAATCCCAACACCGGCCAACCGATCACCACCAACGAATGGATTGATCGTCTCACTCCGAAGGCGCTCGCCGTTGTCGCCTGCGGCACTTGTGCCACCTATGGCGGCATTCACGCCATGGAAGGCAACCCCACAGGATGCATGGGCCTGGCCGATTATCTGGGCTGGGACTGGAAATCCAAGGCGGGACTCCCCATCGTGAATGTGCCTGGCTGCCCGGTGCAGCCGGACAATTTCATGGAAACGGTTCTATACCTGCTGTATCAAGTTGCCGGCCTCGCTCCGATGATCCCGCTGGATGATCAACTGCGGCCCAAGTGGCTGTTCGAGAGGACCGTGCACGATGGTTGCGACCGCGCCGGGTACTACGAGTCAGGGCGATTTCGCCACCTCCTACGGCTCTCCCAAGTGCATTGTGAAGCTTGGCTGTTGGGGACCGGTGGTGAACTGCAACGTGCCCAAGCGCGGTTGGATGGCCGGGAATCGGCGGCTGCCCCAACGTGGGCGGCATTTGCATCGGCTGCACCATGCCCGGCTTCCCGGATAAATTTATGCCCTTCATGGATGAGCCCCCCGGCGCGAAGGTCTCGACCGCGGCTATCGGCATTTACGGCCAGGCGATTCGCGCTCTCCGTTCCATGACCAATGAAACTGTGAATCAAGAGCCTAAGTGGCGGCACCCGCGTGCTGAACTGACAACTGGCTATCACCCAAGTTCCTACTAACCCAAGACTGATAAAGGAGCCAATAAGATGGGCACCATTACCGCTGAGCACCAGCAAGAAGCCGCGCAAAAAAGCCAGTTAGTAGAGATGAATTGGGATCCGATTACACGGATCGTGGGCAGCCTCGGCATCTTTACCAAAATCGATTTCGGCAAACGGAAGGTCGCTGAATGTCACAGCACTTCCTCGATCTTTCGCGGTTACAGCATTTTTATGAAGGGGAAAGATCCGCGCGACGCCCACTTCATCACCAGCCGCATCTGCGGCATTTGCGGTGACAACCATGCCACCTGCGCCACCTATGCGCAGAACATGGCCTTTGGCGTGAAGCCGCCTCCGATCGCGGAATGGATTGTCAACCTTGGCGAAGCGGCCGAGTACATGTTCGACCACAACATCTTCCAGGACAACCTGGTCGGCGTGGACTTCTGTGAACAGATGGTGAAGGAGACCAACCCCGGCGTCTGGGAAAAAGCGACTAAGACCGCTGCACCACACGCCGAACTACACGGTTACCGCACCATCGGCGAAATCATGACGGCGCTCAATCCATTCAAGGGAGCGTTCTATCTGGAAGCGTTGCAGATGAGCCGCATGACCCGCGAGATGTTCTGCCTGATGGAAGGACGCCACGTGCATCCTTCTACGTTGTATCCAGGCGGGGTGGGCACCGTGCCCACGGTTCAGCTGTTTACCGATTACATCGTACGCCTGATGAAATACGTGGAATTCATGAAGAAGGTTGTGCCGCTGCACGATGACCTTTTCGATTTCTTCTACGAAGCCCTCCCCGGTTACGAAGAGGTTGGGCGGCGGCGCATCCTTCTTGGTTGTTGGGGTTCGTTCAACAATCCTGATGTCTGTGATTACACCTACGCAAAGATGACCGATTGGGGCCGCGGCATGTACGTGACTCCAGGCGTGGTGGTCGACGGCCAGCTGGTTACGACGGACCTGGTCGACATCAACTTGAATATTCGCATTTTGCTGGGCAGCTCGTACTACGACGATTGGCAGAACTCAGAAGCTTTTGTGAAGAAAGACCCGTTGGGAAATCCTGTCGATCAACGGCACCCGTGGAACCAGAGCACCTTCCCGCGGCCGCAGAAGCGCGACTTCGGCGGCAAGTACACCTGGGTCATGTCTCCCCGTTGGTACGACAAGCGGACCGGAGACTATCTGGCGCTCGATACGGGCGGCGGCCCAATCGCACGTTTCTGGGCGACCGCACTCGCCGGCATCGTGGACATTGGCTACCTTAAAGCGACCGGCCACAGTGTAAAGATTTATCTTCCCAAGACGATGTCGAAGCCCGAAGTGGAGTTCGAATGGAAGATTCCCAAGTGGAGCAATGCCATTGAACGGGACCGTGCTCGCACCTACTTCCAGGCTTATGCTGCTGCTGCGGCTCTCTACTTCGCCGAACAGGCGCTAGCCGAGTTGCACGCCGGCAGAACCAAGACGTGGAATGACTTCAAGGTTCCGGAAGAAGCGATCGGATGCGGCTTCCACGAGGCAGTTCGCGGTGTGTTGTCGCATCACGTGGTGATTAAGAATCACAAGATCGCCAACTATCATCCGTATCCGCCAACCCCCTGGAACGCAAATCCGCGCGACAGCTTTGGCACGCCTGGCCCGTATGAAGATGCAGTACAGAACACGCCCATCTTCGAGGAAAACGGTCCGGAAAATTTCAAGGGCATCGACATCATGCGGGCGGTCAGAAGCTTCGATCCATGCTTGCCTTGCGGAGTTCATATGTATTTGGGGAATGGGAAGGTGCTGGAGACGCATCATTCTCCCATGTTTGGTCAGCAACTGCCGTGAGGAGGATAGTCTTTGTAGGGTCCGGGTAGAAAAACACTACCATGAGGGTCTCGCTGAATCTGCAGATCCCTCCAGGCTATCTCCGGGACGGCAGAGTAGCAGGCGTACGGATCTCCCGTACGGCGACGCTAGGAAATGGCGGGATGACAAACGCGGGAGGTCTAGCGCTTGCCTCAGCAGCCGTTAGCTGGGGGATAGACAAGGCACATCCGAAGGGATAGCTTGCTGGCTCCTGGACGAGATTGCCGAGGGGGAAAGGCGCACTGCAGGCTCAGCCCTCGGCTACGCTCGGGATGACAAAAGCAGGAGGGTATAACGCTCACCCTCAGCAGCTGTTATGGCGGGTTGGACAGAGCCGCAAGTGAAGGAGTGGCGTGGATAGCGAAAAAGAATTTCAGGAAAAGATGCGGCAGCTCGGCACCTTGGTCGGCGAAATCGACCAGGCGCCGGGCGGCGGTTCCAAGGTTGCGGCCCGGGAGCTGGTCCAGCTTCTTATGGAGGTGCATCGCACGGGGCTGGAACGGATCATGGAGCTGGTCTTTCAAGCAGGCGGCGAATCGGGAACATCGGGTGGGGCAATTATTGATCGACTCGGTCAGGATCCGATCGTCCGCAACCTGCTTCTTCTCTATTCTCTCCATCCTGATGACCTGGAAACCCGCGTTTTGCGGGCGCTCGATGTCGCCAGAGCGCGTTTGCGCAAATTGGATAGCAGAGTGGACCTGATCAGCTTTCATGAGGGGCGGTGCAACTCCGGGTTCATACTTCGGGTCATTTACGCGGCTCCACGATTAAGGATCTGCGGGCCATCGTGGAAGGCGCCATCTATGATCTGGCGCCGGATTTGACGTCGCTGACGATCCTCGCGCCCGAAGAGGAGTCTTCTTCTGGATTTGTTCCCTTGCAGAGCTTGCTTAAGCACTCAATGGCGGTTCACAGCGCGGAGAGTGGATGGTGCCGATTGAAACCGCATTGTGGTTTAAGCTGAGAAAGGCTGAGGATGCCTGCTACCGGAACCCCGCCTACCTTCGATCAGGCATTTGCTACGCTTCGCCAGTTCGCCCGGTCGCGGCCGCCGGCCGAGCGTTGCGAATTGTGCAGCACTGGCCTTGCGCACGAACATCCGCACCTGGTGGAGATTCGCTTGCGCCAGATTGTCTGTGCCTGTGAGGCCTGCGCCACCCTGTTTGACGGGATGGCGAATGGCAAGTACCGGCGCGTCTCCCAGGCGCGCTCAATTTCTGGCCAACTTCCAGATGACTGACGCGCAGTGGGAAAACCTGTACATCCCCATTAATATGGCGTTCTTCTTCCAATCCAGCGTGGAAGGGAAAGTGGTTGCGCTCTATCCCAGCCCTGCCGGAGCGGTGGAATCCCTGCTTTCACTCGATTCCTGGAACGAGATCGTGCAGGAGAATCGAGTCCTTAGCCAGTTGCAACCCGATATCGAGGCGCTGCTCGTCAACCGGGTGGGTCACGCGCACGAATGGTCGCGGGCCGAGTACTATATCGCCCCGATCGATGAGTGTTATCGGCTCGTCGGCCTGATTCGGGCCAACTGGAAAGGACTCTCCGGAGGCTCTGAGGTTTGGGCGGAGATTGGGCGTTTCTTCTCCGATTTGCGGTCGCACGCGGACGTAGTCAATGGGGAAGCCGACGCCAACACAACCAACTGAAGTTTCGCAAGCGAAGGGAGATGTGCCGTGGCTCTTGAACTGTTAGAAACTACCGCGAATGGAAATGACAAGGACACGCTTTACATGCTTGGGGGCATTTCCATGATCGTCTTTGGGGCGGGATTGATTCTGTCCAATCCTTTTGTCCGCCGCTACATGTCGCAAATAGGAGTCGGCAATCTAGCCAGCGCCGCCATGCCTGATATCCAGCGGTATTTCAAGTTGCGGGCGATGTCGGAGCCGAAGCGGAGATAACTGCATGGCCGAGACTTCGACTGCCGGCGTGGAAGGGACGCAGACTCCCGCGGACTGCTACGTCATCGATAGCCGGGCGAGCCGTTTCACGGTGCAAGCCTTTGCGACTGGAATGCTGGCCAGGATGGGTCACAATCCAACCATTGGCATCCGTGACTTTAGCGGCGACGATGAAGTTCGATCCTGACAAGCTCCAAGCCGGCGGGTTCCACCTCGTCATCAAGACCGCTTCCTTGAGCGTGCAGGATGACATCAGCGATAAAGATCTCCGTGAAATAGAACGCCTTATGCATAAGGAGGTTCTAGAGACGGAAAAGTTTCCGGAGATCGTCTATGACGCTTCCAGTGTCTCGGTTACCAAGATGGCGGATGCGCTTTATTCGGCGACGCTTAACGGAAACCTGACCATGCATGGCGTCACGCACAGTCAGCCAATCTCCGTGCGGGTCGCGTCATTCGGGAGCATGCTGCGGGCGTCCGGCGATTTCTCGTTGGACCAGACGGACTACAACATCAAGCTGGTTTCTGTTGCCGGCGGCGCGCTCAAGCTGAAGGACGAGATCAAGTTTTCCTTCGAGATCGTGGCCCGGAAACAAGAATAATGGCTTTGAGTGAGGCGATGAGGGATGGACAGAGCCGCAAGTCCTCTTCGATTTTCATCCCCTGCGGGTAGAGCAAAAAAACTGGGCGAACCTTCGTCCGCCCAGTTTAAATAAGCTGTTCACGGCAAATTGCTCAACGGTGCTTGATGAAAGTGCCGTCCTGTAATTCTCCGACTGCCTGGCGGAGTTGCTCCTGGGTATTCATCACGATCGGCCCATACCAAGCGACCGGTTCCTCGATCGGCTTGCCCGAGACCAGCAGGAATCGTATGCCCTCGTCGCCGGCTTGCACCGCGATCTCGTCTCCCCGGTCGAAGAGCACCAGGGAATGATTCCCAGTCATCGTAGATGGGCGGCGCCTCCGGCTTCGCTGCCTGCTCGGTCAGCACAGCGCGCGGATGCGAGGAATCGCGAAATGTGCCCGCGCCTGCGAACACATAGGCAAAGGCATTGCGCCTGGTGTCGACCTTGAGCCGCTTTTTGTGGCCCGGTGCGACCGAGATGTCGAGGTAATTCGGATCGGCCGCCACACCCTCCACCGGTCCTCGCTTTCCCCAGAACTCACCGCAGATAATGCGCACATGGGTGCCGTCATCGTCGGTGACCTCGGGAATCGCGCTCGCAGGAATGTCCTGGTAACGTGGATCGGTCATCTTCAACGACGAAGGCAGGTTGGCCCACAGCTGGAAGCCGTGCATCCGCCCCTGATTATCCCCCTTGGGCATTTCCTGATGAAGGATGCCGCTGCCGGCTGTCATCCATTGGACGTCGCCGGCAGTCATCTTTCCCCGGTTACCCAAGCTGTCGCCGTGCTCCACCGAACCGGCAAGGACGTAGGTGATGGTCTCGATCCCGCGGTGAGGATGCCACGGAAATCCCGCAAGGTAATCTGCTGGATTCTCATTGCGGAAGTCGTCCAAAAGCAAAAACGGGTCGAAGTCTTTGGTTTTGCCGAAACCAAAGGCGCGTTGCAGCTTTACGCCCGCGCCTTCGATCGTGGGCTTGGTTTCAATGATCTGTCTCACTGCGCGGAGTGACATGATAATCCCTTCAGGCTTTTACGAACTGAACGTCGAGTGTGATGGTGACCTCGTCGCCAACCAGAAAGCCGCCGCTCTCGAGCGCTGCATTCCAGGTCAGGCCGAAGTCTTTGCGGCTGATCTTTGTGGTGGCTGATACTCCAACGCGGGTGTTGCCCCAGGGATCTTTCGCCGGCGGAGTTGGTCCTTCCACGGAGAAGACGACCTTGCCCGTAGTGCCGCGCACGGTGAGATCTCCTTCGACCGCGAGTTCTCCATCGCGGACCAGGCTGATGCGGGTGGACTTGAAAGAAAGGGTGGGGAACTTCTCCACGTCGAAGAAGTCGGCGCTCTTGAGGTGTTCGTCGCGCTGGTCATCGCGGGTTTCCAGGGAGGCTGCATCGATAAGGGCCTCGACCCGGGAATTGGCCAGGTTCGATTCATCCAGGGTCAATGTACCGGTGACTTTTGCGAAATGTCCCTTCACGTGAGAGATCATCATGTGTTTGACTTTGAACTCGGCAGAGGAATGCTTGGGGTCGATGTTCCATGTTGTGGTTGCGCTGGTGGTGGGGGTAGCGGTAGTGTTCATGGGTGATTCTCCTTTCGCTGCTATAGATGCGTTAGAACGATAATCGTTTCAACAAATATATTTGCGGAAAAACTAACTCACTTCTGCCTGGGCGGCGCGGAGTAGTTCGGTCAGCCTCTGCAGCCGTTCCCGGCCCAAGTGGCCGAGTTGCTTGCGATGGGTTTCCTGCACCGGTTCATCCAGGCGTGCCAACAGTTTGAGGCCTTGTGATGTGATCCGGGCCATGACCATGCGCCGGTCCTTGGTTTCCCGGTTGCGTGAGATCAGGCCCCGCTTTTCCAGGCGGTCCAGCAGGCGGGTAATGTCCGGATCCCGAGTAATCATGCGGTTGGCAACTTCACCGCAGGGCAGTCCTTCGGGCGCTCCGCGCAGGATGCGGAGCACGTTGTATTGAGTTGCGGAGAGATCCTCTTGCTTGAGGACCGCCGTCAGGCCACGGGACAACATGTCCGTTGTACGGAGCAGATCCAGGAAGGTCGTCTCCTCGGGATGGGGTGAGCGCCGCCGCTGGTTTAATTGGATTGCTTCCTGCACAAAACAAATAATAATCGTTATAACGACTATTGTCAACACAGGGTTTAAATCCCTGGAATGAAGGGCATTGGGCTCCGTGCCGGCGGAAAGGTGTTATCAGCGCACCGGCTGCAAAACCTGCCGGGTTCCCTGCAAACCGCTGGAGCAGAGGCCGCAAGCCTGTCAACGTGGCAGGGAAGAGGTAGGGGTGATTCGTAGTTTGCAGCTAACCAGGGCACGCAAGTCGACGTCCTATCACCGTGGGCTGCGGCACCGTTCGAACCTGGACTCTTGAAAAGTGGAGGACGACCGGATGTGGATACCTCACACCAGCCTCTCGAGCGCGGCAAACGTTGACTCCGTTCTCGGTTCTATTCAATCGTTGCTGGCAGGACTCGGCTTGGGTCAATACAGCCATGCTGCTTCCCTGTGGGTGTTCTTTGCCGCCTGCGGAGTCACTGAACTGGCCATCAGCTTTCTCATCTGTACACCGCTGGAGCGATTTTGGCCTCTGACCAGCTGGGCCAAACGAAACTCCATCGCTGCCGACGTAGCCTACGCATTTTTTGTCCGTATCGTCCTGTTTCCGCTCATCACGTACTTTGAATTCAATTGGCTGCGCCAGAGCATGGACGGATTTTTGCGTGCCCATGCGGTTAGTCCTCCGTCGCTTGCGGGGCTGATCCCGGCGCTTGCTTCGTTGCCGGCCATCGTCTTCATCGCCAACTTCGCCATGCTCGATCTCGCCGACTATTGGCGTCACCGTGTTTCTCATCGGGTTGGCTGGTGGTACGGGATCCACTCACTGCATCATGCCGAAGAGCAGTTGACCTTCTGGTCCGATGACCGGTCGCATGTTCTTGAAGATGCCCTCACCTACGTGTGGTTCATCCTAGTGGGCCTGGTGATCGGAGTGCCCTCGATGGAGTTTCCCTTTCTCATTCTTTGCATCCGCCTTCTGGGCAGCGTATCCCATGCCAACACGCGGGTTGGCTACGGGTGGCTCGGAGAGCACATATTGATCTCGCCGCAATTCCATCGCACACATCACGCGTTGCGCGCTGCTGGAAGGCGCAGCTGCAACTTCGGAACTACGTTGTCTTTGTGGGACGTTGCTTTTGGGACCGCCAGGTTCCGCGACAACACAGTTGAGACCGGCGATGCTGGGGCCGAACCCGCCCTGGTGAACGGCTCCTGGGGGGAACAGCAGCTCGCAGGCTTTCGCCGCATGGTCCGCTTAGGCCGCCGAGGAAAGAAAGTGCCGGCCATGAGGGCGGTATGATCGCTGCTATCCCTCAGCATTGGACGGGCCGTGTTCTTGATCGAGGCAGGCTGGGAATACCCGTAAACGATCTCTGGAAGCTGGGGGCGTACGAGGAGTACCAAGCCAAGCTTCGCTCCCCTGAGTATCCGTGTTTCTTTGGTCAGAGCGGCGAGGCGCGGGGAGAAATGATCTACACGTTTGTTGCCCACGGTGGACTCAATGAATTGGTGACGAACATGCGGCAGTTTGTCTCGCTCATTGGTGCTCCTCCCCATGAACGCTCGAGCTTGGTCGCATTTTTTGAGCCCGATCACTCGATTGCGGATCATGTGTCCTTTGTGGTGCGCTTTTGGCAGGTGCTGCAATTTCTTCATGAGAAGGATCGCAATCCGGCCACAGAGAGAACGCCCGATCACCCACTTTGGGAATTCGCATTTGAGGGCTGCGAGATGTTTGTGGTTGGAGCGTCTCCCACGTACCAACGGCGGCGCAGCAGAAATCTCGGTCCAGGCGTGGTGCTTGTGTTCCAGCCAAGATCTCTTTTTCTGGATCCGGCAACATCGCAGCCGATCGCGGCATCAGTCCGCCACCGCATCCACAAGCGCACGCTGGCCTATGACGGCGTGGCGATACATCCTGACATAGGGTTCTACGGAGACGCCGGTAACCGCGAGTGGAAGCAATATGCGCTTCCCGACGACAACCAACCGGAGACCGGCGGGTGCCCGTTCCATACGCGCACAAATCATGAATGCGCCTGAGGCACCTCAACCGGGCTCGCGGGCCGGCGGAGTCTCAAAGAAATAGAGGAGAGCTTCGTCTTCTTGGCCCCTCCGCCTCAGCGAATTGACAGCATGCGGTGTCGATTCGGTATGGTGAGAGCTAATGGAAGATTTAAGCTGCATCGGGCTCCCGGCCGCGCTGCCCGCGCTCGAGAAAAAGTCGAACGAGTTGCACTTTGGAATGCCCTCGGAGCGGCTGGTGGGAGCGCTTTTGCGGTTGCTCGCTGCTTCCAAACCCGGCGGGCGGATTCTGGAACTGGGCACAGGAACCGGCATCGCGACAACCTGGCTTTTAGACGGAATGGATCATAAGTCGCTCCTGGTGAGCGTGGATAAGGACACTGGAGTGCAGCGAATAGCCGCCGAATTGCTGGGTCATGACAAGCGACTGACGCTCATCACAGAAGACGGAGCCGCATTTCTGCGCAGACAACCGGCGCGTTGCTTCGATCTGGTCTTTGCTGACGCAATACCCGGAAAATACGAAGCGCTCGATGAAGCGCTGGCGACGGTCAAGGCCGGCGGCTTTTACGTGATCGATGACATGCTGCCACAACCGAATTGGCCCGAAGGACATGCGGGGAGAGTTCCAGCATTGATCGAGAGATTAGCCTCTCACCCGGAGTTCTCAATTCTTCCGCTCGTTTGGGCCAGCGGTGTAGTGATTGCCGTTAGAAAAGGGTGAAAAGCCCAACGCTGCTTCGCCGGCCAATCATCTGTTCCGATGCTGTCGTTGAGGGGGTGATGCGGTTGCTGCCTCTCACGATGAGGTGACTTGACGCTGCCCTTGAATGTAGGCGTCGAAAACGTCTGACCCGGCTCCGCTCCGTCAAGTGTAGGCGAGGGGTACACCAGTGAGGTGCAGGGCTACAACTACAATCATCGCCGTTGCTACCCAAGGCGCATGGCGGATTCCAGCAGAAACGATATGCTCTTTTCAAGCAGTGATTCTGCAAAACCTTCAGCGATCCTTTCGGGGGAAGGGCTCGGTGGAGGGCACGGAGAGTCGCTCAAATAGAAGTGCTAGCGTTACCTGTAGTTCGCTGCAAATGAATCAATTGGATCTGCCTGGTTTCTCTGGTTGACATTTTCCCGATCTTTCTACGCACACTGACTCACTCGAACGATGCATTACCTTTGCCCTACCAAGTCACACTGGTAGGGTTTTTTATTTCCCGGAGTTGTACGAATCAGCCCAGCGACTTGAAAAATCCGGCAGCTTAGTGGTGCGCCTACGGCAGGCTCCACGGCAAGGCGGGACAGGCGGGACAGGCCCTGTGACGAGGTAAACTCCGGCGGTGCACCCTGTCAGTGGTGGGGGAAAGATGAAAAGGACCAACAAACAATCGTCCCACACCATACGCAGAATGCTCACGTGCCCCGCTCAGGCGAAGGGGATTGCTGCGCCCGATAGGTAAAAAGCGACCGTGCTAAGACCAACCCAGTGATATGAATGATAGGGAGGTTGCCCGCAGTGGAATCGAATATCCAGGTCGCGTCCCGTCCCGCTATGAGCGCGGCGGCCATCAGGCATCGGAGTACCGTCCGTTGGTTGAGTTCGGAGGAGTACGCATGAAGCTGTTTTCCTTGGTGCTTTTGGCCGCAGCGTGCACGGCGCCGGCTGCCGCGCAGGTGGCCACAGGCATCGATGTTCTCGAGCAACAGAACTTTGCTCCCCTGAAGGCAATCGCCGCGCGGCATGGCGGTCACCTGCGTCTCGCCGTGCTGACCAACCCGGTCGGTATCGATGCGCACGAGCGCCGCACTATCGATGTTCTGCGCCAGGACGCAGCAGCCGCCGTGCCCGGCCTAAGTGTTGTCAGGTTGTTCAGCGCAGAACATGGTATCAACGCCGCCACCGACCAGCCCAACGTCGACAATGGTACGGATCCCAGCAGCGGCCTACCCATCATCAGCCTGTACGGGGCGACTGACGCCAAGCGCCATCCCTCAGCCCAGCAACTGGCCGGCCTCGACGCCGTGGTCATCGATCTGCAGGATGTCGGCGTACGCTACTGGACTTTCCAGGCACTCATGCAGTATTTCCTCGAAGCCTCGGCTCCCAATCACATCGATATCGTCCTCCTCGACCGGCCTGACCCGGTGAATGGTGTGGCGGTGCAGGGACCGCTCAGCACGCCGGGGCGCGAAGACTACGTCAACCCGTACTCCGAACCCATGCGGCCCGGTATGACCATGGGAGAGCTGGCCGAGTTCTTCAACGGCGAGCGCCATCTCGGCGCGCAATTGACGGTGATCAAGATGACCGGATGGCATCGCTCGGACTGGTATGACGAGACCGGCCTGCTGTGGGTGAATCCGTCGCCGAACATCCGCAGCCTCATCCAAGCCACCATTTATCTTGGAACCGGTCTGGTCGAAGGCACCAACGTGAATGTGAAAGGTCCGATCGAGCCACCGTTTGTGCGCTTTTGCGCTCCCTGGATTACAGCTACCCAACTCTCCGCCTATCTCAACAAGCGCAAGATACCTGGGGTTCGCTTCATGCCGGTGTTCTACACGCCGAGCGGCGAAGAGCATTATCCCTATCGTGGAGAACACTGCGAGGGCGTCGAAGTGATGCTCAGCGACCGCAATGTGCTGGACGCGCCCGAACTCGGCATCGAGGTGGTGTCGGCGCTCTGGAAGCTTTATCCGGACAAATTCCAGATCGACCGCGTCGATCGCCTCCTGCTCAACAAAGGCGTGCTGGACCAGATCAGGTCGGGCACGGATCCACGCGCGATCGCCTCCGGGTGGCAAAAGGAATTGAGCGCATACAAGGCGCGGCGGCAACTCTATCTGCTATACAAATAGGCGTCGTCCTTGGAGTGAAAGGGAGACGCGGGGTTGTGCCGTTTTCCTTTGTCTCACTTTAGGCGCGAACTCAACTACACTACAACCGGCCCCGCTAACGTTACCCCTTAGGTCTTTCAAGAAAGGAACTCGTTCCCAGTGAAGCAACTGAGCATTATTTTGTTTATCTTGGCCGTATTGGCAAACGCCTCCGCGCAGACTGCGCCGCGACGCGTGATCATCGATACGGATCCGGGCGTGGACGATGCCATGGCAATTCTGTTGGCCTTAAACTCGCCAGAGCTCAAGGTGGAAGCGCTGACCGTGGTGCCGGGTAACGTTGAAGCAGCGCAAGGTCTGGAAAACGCCCTGAAGCTTGTGTCACTGGCGGGGCGATGTGACGTGCCTGTGGCGGGAGGAGCACAGCACCCGCTGGATCAAAAGCTGATCACGGCTCAGTACTGGCACGGTAAGAATGGTCTTGGGGGAGTGGATTTACCGGCCTCGAAATGCAAGCCGGATGCGCGTTTTGCGCCCGACTTGATTATCGAGATGGTCCATAAGTATCCGCATGAAGTCACGCTCATCCCGATCGGGCCGCTAACCAACATAGCATTGGCTGTGTCCAAAGACCCCGGGATCGTATCCCTGGTGAAAGATATTGTCATCATGGGGGGCTCCATCACCGGCGGGAACGTAGACGGAGCAGCAGAAGCGAATATCTACAACGATCCCGAGGCAGCGCAAATCGTTTTCAATGCCGGCTGGATGGTCACCATGATTGGGTCCGATGTTGGGGAGCGCACGTTGATTACGCGCAAGGATGTGGCCCGGCTGCAGGCAAGCCCCAGGCCGGAAAGCGCTTTTCTCGGTAAGCTTGTTGATTTCTACTTAACCCGTTCGGAGAAAAGCGGGTACCAGGGAGCTGCGATGTACGATCCGCTGGCAGTAGCTACGGTGATTGATCCCACGCTGGTCACGCTCAAGGAAATGCATGTGGACGTGGAAACAAAAGGTGAGTTTACCCGCGGGGAAACTGTCGCTAATCGCATGGGATCGGATGAAAACAACGTTCTGCACGGCGATCATTATGAGATCGAAGGCGTGATCAAGTTAAAGCCCAATGCCCGGGTTTGCGTGGCCTCAGACGCGAATCGGTTTGTGCGGCTGTTTGTGGATCGGATTACGGGAGATAAGCCATAATCCGGTCCCGCCTCCGAGGTCACGAAGCCTCTCCTGGCTCGTCGCACCCGTGATCCGGGATCATTTCCTCCAGAATCTGCGTACTCTCTGTTAACCATCTGGCTCCGAAGAGCGTTGTAGGGAGTGAAGGATGCAAACGGAGGGATACACATGGGTCCGGACACGATACCGATACTCGCGGTCTTTTCAACCATCAGCTGGGTTGCGTGGCTGCTCTTTTCTTCCATTCGCCGGTACAAAGTAGCCCAGCTGCAGGCAGATATCCAAGGCAGGCTACTGCAACGATTCGACTCTCCCGACGCCCTGTTGGGATACACCCAGAGCGAAGCCGGGCGGCAGTTCATCAAGAGCATGGACATCGAACGGAGCACACCCTACGGCCAGATTCTCAGGGGGGTCCAGGCAGGAATTGTGTTCATCTTTTTTGGGGCGGGCTTGTTGCGGCTTCACGCCTGGAATATCGGCGATGAAGGACCACTTGTCTTTGGTACGCTCGCCCTCGCTCTGGGACTCGGATTCGGTGTTGCAGCGGCCGTCTCCTACTACCTCTCGCGCTCCTTTGGTCTCTTGAGCAAATAAGGCCAGGGGCAAAGCCCGGCAGGCAATTGGCCTTGGGTGCAATGAGGAGTGGTAAGGGATGGACGAGGCAGCATTCCACGCGATCTACGATGGAACGGCGAAACCCCTGTGGGCATATCTCGCGCGCCTGTCCGGACGCCCGGATGTGGCGAACGATCTTCTGCAGGAGACCTATTGCCGCTTCCTGACAGCGCAACTCCGCAATATGGAGCTAGCCCAGGCCAAGCCCTACCTCTTCCGCATCGCGACCAATCTGCTTAACGACCGATGGCGCAAAGGTGAGGAGACGACGTGGTCTGAAGCGGAGGAAATCGGCTTCGAACGAGATCTGGATACGCAGATCGACGTTCACTATCTGATGCAGCAGCTCAAGCCCAGAGAGCGCCAGCTGCTGTGGTTAGCCTATGTCGAGGGAATGACACACAGCGAAATTGCCAAGTCCACTGGACTGCACTCGATGAGCATTCGCATTTTGCTGTTTCGGGCGCGGCAGAGGGCGGCGGAGTTGCTGAGACAAAAGGAGAGAGCCCTGCATGAAGTGTGACTGGGAGCAGCAGGTTATTGAGGCAGCGCGCAACGGATTGTGGTCCTCTTCGTTGCGGGCTCATCTGCGAGATTGCGCGCTGTGTACCCAAACGGAGCTGATTGTGACGGCGCTGCGGGCGGACGCTGCAAGGGCGGAACACCTGCTCGATCTTCCGCCAGCGGGTGTGGTCTGGCGCCGCGCCCAGGCCCGGCGGCGAGAACGCGCGCTGCAGCGAGCCACTCGACGGCCGTTTCTCATTGTTGGCGCGCTTGGCGCCGTGTACGCAGTGGTTTTGCTGCTGTGGGGGATGTTCCAGATTCCGCAGTCCGTCTACCGTTTGTTTATCGCGCCTCCCGGACTAATCGAGCACGTGGCACTTACCGGGGTAGTGCTGTCAGGCATACTGGCCATTGCGGGGTCATGTGTATTGGTGCTCGAGACGAAACGTTGATCCTCTGAGAACTCGCCTTACGCTATAGATTCTCCCAATTCATGCGGAGCCCGCGATCGAGATTCCGGCGCGGGTATATGCTGGAGACTCGCCGGAAACGCAGAACAGCGGCGACTACATCGTGCAGAGGATGGGAAGAATGAGTCGGATCAGCCGCCGGAGCTTATTGGCCACGACCGGAATGGGCATCTTGTCTGGCGGTATTCGCCGGATTTTGGGTGCTGAATCGAACAGCGATTCTCCGGCAAAGAAGGCACCAGCAAAGAGCCAGAAGGAACCGCTTGCCCTGGCGGAGTACCAGCCGGCAAGCATGCTCCACTTGAAAGAAACGCAGGTGCCGCGAGCGAAGTACCCGGTCATCGATTTCCATACCCACCTGACCTTTTCGGCACACACAGTCAATGGTGTTTCCCTGGGAGCGGAACGCCGGATCGTCGGTCAGCCGGAGGAATTGCTGCCTGTTATGGAGCGCAGAAATATCCTCGCCTTGACCAACCTCACAGGCGGTTTTGCGGCCGGGTTGCAGAGTACGGTCGCGCAATACGACAAGCGCTTTCCGACGCGCTTTTATACGTTCACTGAACCCTCCTATAACCTGTTTCAACAGTCGAAGTATCCTCAGTTGCAGGCCGACGCGATCCTTGCCGCCCACCAGTCAGGCGCGCGCGGCCTGAAGATTTTGAAGACCCTCGGCCTCTATTTGCGCGAGCAAACGACTACGGGCAGCCTGGTTAAAGTGGATGATCCCCGATTTGATCCAATGTGGGAGGCCTGTGGCGGGCTGCAAATGCCGGTTGCCATCCACGTGTCCGATCCGCTGGCATTTTTCACGGCAACGGATCGTTTCAACGAGCGCTATGAGGAACTGAACAATCACCCTGACTGGTCCTACTTTGGACCTGGATTTCCCTCCAATGCGGAAATTCTGGAGGCACGCAATCGAGTGTTTGCGCGCCACCCTAAGACCAACTTTGTCGCCTTGCATGTCGGTAACTTCGCTGAAAACCTGGAGAACGTTTCCGAAAATCTCGATCGCTTCCCGAACATGTACGTAGACATCGCCGCTCGTCTGAATGAGCTGGGCCGGCAGCCAAGGGCAGCGCGCAGGTTCTTTGACAAGTACCAGGACCGCATTGTTTTCGGAACAGATGCTACGCCTCATGGAGATAAATTCCCGCAGCAGGTATTCAACGATCGCCTGTACGAAATCTACTTCCGATTTCTAGAGACCGATGACGAATACTTCGATTACGCGCCGGCACCTGTGCCTCCTCAAGGCCGCTGGAAGATATCGGGAATCGATCTGCCCGACGGAATTTTGCATAAGGTCTACAACCAGAATGCAGCTCGATTGCTCCGCGTCGCCGCCGGTTAACCAGCGCATGCGAAGGAGCTTTATGGCGCGCATTGCCACTTGGTCCGTTTTGCTTGCTTTGGCGGCGGCGATTTCCGGATATGCCCAGAAAGACACTGTGGTTGTACGTCCGGTTGAAATTGATGATGTCCTGGTGAATCCAGGGATGGGGATTACCACGTTTCAGCGCTTCAACGGCCAGGCGCTCAATCCTCCCTTCGAGTGGTCAGAGCGCGGTCCTGTGGGAGTGCTGCCCCAAGCGCCCGAGAAACCGGACTTTCCGGATACGTCCATCGCCTACCTTCGCTGGTATTGGAGCAGTCTCGAACCGGAACCAGGCAAAGTTCATTGGGAAATTATCGACCTTGCGTTGCAGGAGGCGCGAAAACATCGACAGACGCTGGCCATTCGGCTGATGCCGTACTCAAACCGCGACCCCCTTCCGGAGTGGTACCGCAACTCAGGCGCTCGGCGTGCCAATAAGCCGGCCGATAAGGACGGGGACATATGGCAGCCTGACTTCAGCGATCCGCTGTATCTCAAGTACTGGGGCGAGCTCGTGGCGGAAGCGGGCAAGCGATACGATGGTAACCCGGTCCTGGAAAGCGTCGATGTCTCGTCGGTCGGATACTGGGGCGAGGGTTGGAGCGACTACATGCCGCCCTTCTCCGCACAACAGCCGCTCATCGACATTTGGCTTAATAGCTTTCGCAAGACAAGCCTGTTGATGAATTTTGATGAACCGCAAGCGCTGGCCTACGGCACGAAGCATGGCGCGGGCTGGCGATTGGATTGTCTGGGGGATATGCGCGCCAAGTTTCCCGAGATGCTCGATATCTATCCCCAACAAGTGGTGCGTACCGGCATTCAGGATGTCTGGCAACACGCTCCGGTGTCGCTCGAGACCTGTGGTACCCCCTCTACCTGGAAGCGGGATGGTTTTGACGTAACCTATATTCTCGATCAGGCTTTGCGATGGCACATTAGCTCGCTCAACGTAAAGTCTTCTCCTATTCCCGCAGAATGGAAAAAGCAGTTTGAAGACTTTGAGCGGCACATGGGATACCGTTTCATCCTTCGCCGTCTCGAATACCCGGTCACGGCCAAGCCTGGGACTTGGATGCCGATTTCTATGTGGTGGCTAAATGCAGGAGTTGCTCCGATTTATAAGGAGTATTGGCTGGCGGTTGAATTGCGATCCGGGGAGAAGACCACCGTCCTTCGCATTCCGGCAGATCTAACCAAGTGGCTCCCGGGGGACGCGGTTGTGGACACATCCTTATTCATACCCGAAGATCTGGCCCTGGGTACCTATCGTTTTCGCGTCGCGCTGCTTGATCCTAAAACCGGCCAACCCGCGGTATTGCTGGCCATCAAGGGCCGGCAGCCTGACGGCTGGTACGACTTTGGACTGATCGAAGTGAAACCATAACAGTTACTATGCGGTCTTGACTTTCTGACGTCAGCACTCTGAGAACAACTCAAGCATCCGTATTCTGGGGTGTGTTTTCCTGGTAGGGCAGGAGCACAGTGAATATGGCGCCCCTGGTGCCATTCCCGTGAATGGACTCTGCTTGTACGCTCCCTCCATGCCGTTCGGCGATCTCTTTGCAGACCCATAACCCGAGTCCGGTGCCCACGTCCTTCTTGGTGGTGAAGAAGGGCTCAAAGATCCGGTTCAGATTCTCGGGAGCAATCCCTGGGCCGTCGTCTTCTACCTTGAGCCGGATCGACTTACCATCGGCCAGCTTTACGGGCGACGCGTCTATCTTCAAGGTTCCGCTGAGAGGTGCAGGCATCGATGGCATTGGAGATGATGTTGGATACGAGTTGCTGTATTTCGCCGGCTAAGCCCGTGATCGCGGGGCAATCTTCAAGCGCAAGCTGAACCTTGAGTTGCTTGATTTGCAGCTTATTGGAATACAGAGTGAGCACGTGATTCGATGAGGGTCGGTATGTGAACGGATGTAGGCGATGTTGACTCCCGATAAAAGCCGAGCGTCTGCCGCGTGATGTGCGATACCCGGGCCAGTTCCTGTTCTGCAAGCTGGAGTTGTTGCAGTGACCTTGTCAGGAGCGTCTGGATTGTTTCTTGCCAGGAAGATCAGGTTACCGATTGCTTCCAGCGGGTTGTTGATTTCGTGGGAGACGGTCGCTGCCAAGCGGGCCGCAGCCGCAAGTTTCTCGGTGCGACGCAGCACTTCCTGGAGATTCCTCTCACGAGAAGCGTCGTGGAAAACCAAGCACGACGCCAATCAGCTTGCCGGAATCATCCCTGATGGGTGCAGCGGTATCTTCAATCGGCAACAGGTGACCCGCCCGATGTTGCAAGACGGTGTGGTTGGCGAGAGCGACCACGCAGCCCAACGCCAAGACCTTATCGACGGGATTTTCCGCCGGCTTATTCGTCACTTCACTGAAGATAGGAAATACTTCAGCAACTTCTTTCCCTTAGCCTGGGCCAGGGTTGTGCCCGTAAGCCGTTCGGCTACAGGGTTCAGGAATGAGACACGACCCCGGTCATCGGTTGCGATGACACCGTCACCGATCGATGACAGCGTCACCCGGAACCATTCTTCGCTTTGGCGCAGCGCGGCGGCGTCTCTCTCTCGCCTCTCCATTTCGCGGATAACAGAGAACGCCAAGAGTACGACTCCCAATGCCGCAATTGCACTTGCCGCGTAGATACAAGCGACGGTGATCCGAATGCTTTTCTGGTAGACAGTTCTCCGTAGCTCGCCCACTGCAATTTCCTGTTGTTCCATCCGGCTGACCAGGGAGCGAATGCTCTCCATGGTGCGGAAGCCTTTGCCGGACATCACCAGCGCCTTTGCGCCCGCTGCATCTCCTGATTGAACGAGAGAGATCGTCTCTGACAACTCGGCTAGCTTCAGGTGTATCAGACCACGAAGATTCGCAACCTGCGCTTGCTGTGCTGGGTTATCGCCGATCTGAGCAGCAAGGTTTTGGAGGTGCGAATCGATCTGCGTTGTGGCCAGGTGGTATGGCTTGAGGTAGTCAATGCTTTCCGGTGTAAAGGTAGCCGCGCTGGCCAGTCTCAGCATCTTTAAGCAGCGACTCGGTATTTCTCAGTTCCTGCAGACACCCGCCGGCTACGACTGAACCATTCCTGATTGCCGACCTGAACGGCGAGTTGATGCCTCAGAACGGCGGTGTTGATTGCCAGCAGGACAAGAACGATCAAGAAGCCGGCAATCACACCGAGACGTTTGTGCATTGAGCGCATGGGCGTCCGCAATATCCCCTAGTGCAGCCATTCGCTTCCCGTGGCCTATCAAGAGTAGACGATTCTCCAAGCCATGTCCAAGGTGTGAATGGAGCTTGGAGCCAGGGAGATCACCCTGGTAGTCATACCCGCGATATCTTGGGGGAAAAACCAAAACCGAACCCGGCAGTTGGATGCTTCATCTGCGGCCGTCGTTTACCGTAAATTCGCATCCAATGGAAATATTGTTTTGTGACATCGCTAGTCCGGTTTCCGTTGAGGGTTTCTGGAATGCCGGTTGGAAGAAGGGTCAAGGAATATGAAGAGCAAGCGGCGAAGCCGCACGTTGTTGAATGGCAATTCTTTGGATGGGGGGGCCCCGGAGCGCGCAACGGCGAGTTACGAGCAATGGATGAGGGAGTGTACGACGGTTGTTTCTTCCGATCTCGCGCTCAAGCACGCACAGATGAGGGAGGGTGCATTCCTCTATTTGCGCGGTACCTTTTACCGGTGGGCCCAGATGTGGCCCGCGATCTGCGCCGACCTATGCCGAGCTCCCAGCGTGCTTGCCGTCGGCGACTTGCACGTGAATAGCTTCGGTACCTGGCGTGACGCGGAAGGGCGCCTTGCTGGGGAGTGGATGACTTCGACGAATCGTACCCGCTGGCGTACACGAACGATCTAGTGCGTTTGGCGGCCAGCCTCAAGATCGTGATTGATGCCGAAAGTCTATCTATCCAGTTCAAAGACGGATGTGACGCGATCCTCGAGGGTTACCGGCACTCTCTCAGGGCGGGTGGAAGTCCGATCGTGCTCGCGGAACGAGAGCAGAAGCTGGGCAAGCTAGGTGTGGACAGTTTCAAACCGGAGAAAGACTTTTGGGAGAAGCTGAACCGGTTGCCGGCCATCCGTCGGCCGCTGGATAGGAACGCCAGGCGCGCGCTTGAAAAGACATTGCCGGATGTCGGAATGGATTACAAGGTGGTACGACGTCAGGCAGGTCTGGGGAGCCTGGGTCAGCAACGATTTGTGGCGATAGGTATGTGGCAAGGCGGATTCGTGGCTCGTGAAGCGAAAGCCACGCTGCCGTCCGCATGCTCCTGGCTTCGAGGATGACGCTGGAAGCCGGCAATCGTTCTACGAACATGCAATCGGGTCGGCGGTCCGCTCTCGAGATCCGTTCCAGGTTATTGATGGTTCCTGGTTGATTCGCCGGCTCTCACCGGACTCGAACCCAATTGATATTCAAACGCTGCCGAGGCATCGGGATGAGCAACTACTGTTGTATTCCATGGGGGCCGAAGCGGCGAATGTTCACCTGGGCTCGAGACGCCAGGTGGCGCGCATTCAACAGGACCTGCGCGCGCGAAAATCGAATTGGCTACGGACGGCCGCAAAGGAGATGGCGAATCTGATCGAGAAGGATTGGAAGGACTACCGGAGGTCGTCGTCGAGATGACCCCCGGAGCCCAGGTGCTTCGTGGGAGAAATTCGCCCGGTCTTCGTCAGCAGTGGTATTGACTTGATGGCCAAAGGAGGCCAACTGAAAATCAGAGTAAAACCGAGCACCGGCTGGCGTTCGGGTGAGCAGGGCGTCTAGTGAACGGTCGAGGCGACGACGGCAGAGGCGATGATGCCAGTAGCGACAGCAGCAAGAACGTAGTTGCCATCGACCGACCGCCACTCATAGCCGTGTGGTGGAGCGCTCAGATGATACTGTCGATAGTCAATTGGTTGGCCCCTCCTCCAATCCTCCGGTTTCATGTGGTAACCCTTCCTCCATTCATCATGGCGAACGTAGGCGTCATGATGAGCGTCGGCTTCATGGTGAGAGTCGGCGTCGTGATGATCGTCGGGACGGTCCTGCGAAAACGACATAGGCCCTATGAGGCTTGCGCTTAGAGTGGTGACGGCTAGAAACTTGTAAATCCTTCTCATGCAGTTTCCCTCGCAAATCCAGTACATATGGATGCGGGCCAGAGTGTTGAGGTTTGCTTAACGGACAGGTATGGCGTCCTATGTCGAGATCTTTATCAGGGCAACTGCTTCTCGAAACTTCGAGCTTTGGCAGTCTTGTGCAACATCCTTCAGCAAGGCGCAAGCAAGCAGGATCCTGGTTTCCAACCTGGAAACCTGGCCCAGTTCGCCGCGCACGTCGCTCGAACTTAGCTTCCTTGATGTCGCTCGCTGTCAATTTCGTCTCTGGCCGGGCAGCGGCCACGAAGTTCAGTATCACCATGGCGTAAAAGATGCGATTGACCTGTTGCATCAGGAAGAGACGAGCTCGATGAACGTCGCTCGTGGCGGCGCCAAAATAGCTCTGCAGTATGACTTCCTTGTCGCTTTCACTTTCCGCGAAAAAGTTAGCGAGCGCGGCCAGATCCACGTACCGATCTGCGGCGAACGCGGCCTCCCAATCCACGAGCCAGGCTTGCTCGCTTCCGAACAACACATTGCCAGGATTGAGATCGTTATGGCTGGATACCAGCTCGATATCGCGCCTGGGATACACTGCAGCCAGTTCCTCATAGAATTTCAGATACTTCGCGAAAATTTTCTTCTGGCAGAATGCGCGTTGCCTGGCATCGACGAATCAGCATGCCCACGCCTTCCAGGTATTCCACAAGAGCGGGGAACAACGGCGCCGCATGCAGCCTCTTCACCGCCGTGACCACAGCTCGCAATGACTCCTCTCTTGCCCGCTTCGCCTGCGCGGGTTTCGACTGGATATAGCCGGTGATCGCCACACCGTGGCCGGCATTTGCATAGATAACGCGTGGCGCCACACCCGCTTCGGCGGCGATCGCGCATACAGGTATATTGCCTCGCAGGATCGCGCAAACCATCCGGCGGCCCTTCGATTCGCAACAGATATTCGACTCTATCAACCGTGATCTTGAATATTCCTGCGCCCGACGCCCCTTTCGTAATCCGCTCAGCCGACTCGATCTCAGCGGCGCCAAAGGCGGTGCTGGTTGCATGAAGAACAGCCTCCCGTTTGGCGAACGGAATGACACCGTCGAGCGGGGATGAAGCGAAACCGAATGCCGCTGGTGCAAGCCTCCAGATATGTTCCCGTACATCCGCGGCCCACTCGGAAGTGAAACTTGAAAATCGACCCGCATTACCGGCAAAGAGTGCCCGCAAGGCCTCCTCGTACCCCGGCGCGTCGCCGGCCATCGCAGTCATAAAGCGATAAACGGCTTCGCGCGCAGCCCGCATTGCCTCTTCGCCAACGCTCTGCCGCCGAGCCTGATCGATTAGCCTCCGCAACGCAGCGGAGCCTCCGCCTCTTTGCTGGCCTAACCAATCCCAATGCCGAGGCAACAGAGTCACTTCCCGCGCCACAACGCCAAGTCGCGGGCGCCCCGCACTCCGTGGCTCCATTAGCTCTTGTGCCGGCATGGCGGGAGCTTTATCCGGCAATTGGCGAAGATCCAGATCGATTTGCATTCCGGTCAGATCGTCAAACACCAGGACTGGAGCGGCTTCCCCTTCGCTGAGGACTTCTCGAACCTTCGCTGCGACCAGGCTGGGACTACCCGACGCGATACGACGAATTCCTTCAAAAGCAGTCACCTGGGAGGGAGGATATGCAGTCGTCATTAAGATCTCACCAGCTGTCTATTTTACCCGGATAAAATTAATTAAGGTCAATATTATCCGGGTAAAATATGTGGTTTCAGAATCGGCAGGAGCTTCAGCATGAACGTCGTCGTTCATGGCATCCAAGATTTGTGGCAAGAATTCGCGGGCGCCGGTACGCCTTCCCTTGAAGAAATCGGCGGCTGAACAGATGCTAGGATTGCCGCAGTGTTTAACTTTGGAAAACCAAAAACCGCCGGCCAGTGGATGGCACACGTTGTGCTCGGTATCGTCGCGCCTTTTCTTGTGTGGTGGATGCTGCGGCTCTACGTTTTGTGACGATGGGCGCAGCCTAACGCCTCAAATCTTCTGCGCAGTTGATCAGCAAGGATTCTGCGAACGAGCAGTTAGTTTCCGACGATCTTTCACAGCGCTTTCCGGTAATGGATGCAGCGGTCGACGACCTCAAATCCAAGCGCCTCGTGAACGCGCTGCGAATTGTCGTTGTCAAGCCACGTGTCCGACGCCATCTCGATGCATCCGCGGCCACGGGCCCAGTCTTCGGCCGCGGCCAGAAGTTTTGCGCCAACACCCTTGCTCCGGTGGCGCTCGGAGACGAACCACCCTTCCACGAACCCGACCGGAACTCTGGCATCGCAGCCGTCGGCATGCGAACGCAAGCCTACCTCCAGAAAGCCGATTAACTCCCCAGCATCCGTTTCCGCTACGAGAATAGAAAGGGGCATGGTCGAGTCGGGGTTTCCCCGAGAGGGTAGCATCCAGTTCCTGCCAATCTTCATCGACAGAGAGTTTCGGCCAAAGCGCGCAGCCGCATAAGCAAGAGTTGCTCAGGTCCGCTCGGCTCACCGGGTCTGATTCGAATTTCCATCCTGTTTCTTAGGATAACCGGTGGTTTCAAGCGATGCTCTCGATAGCTACCTGGGCTGGCCAACATCCCGCGTAGGCTTTTTCTCATCTTGCGGGCGAGGTCGAGAAAAGAGCGAAGCACGGGACCTTCGTGCTGTGGGGACCAGGCGATGACCATGTCGACGAACGCGGCGCGATCGGCGAGGGGAACGAAGATAATTTCCTCAGAGCTCAGTCTCTGGGAGGCTCCAGGCAGAATCGCCAGCCCTTCTCCCGCCTCAACCAGAGCCAGCACACCGGAGGAGACCGTCCCCGTGGCGCCAATTCGGGGAGAGAATCCAGCTTCTGTGCAAAGCGTAATTACTCTGTCAAAGACTGGGGGCGAATAATTACGATCGTTGAGCACAAAGCGTTCCCCAGCCAGTTCGCGCATTGAGATTCTGCGCCTCCTTGCCAGCGGATGGTTTCTGGGCAGCACCACATAGAGGCGGTCGGTAAGAAAATGCTCAGAGCGGAGTGTCGCTGCTTGCGCCGGTTGCAAGCCGCGGGTAAACCCAATGTCGATGGAGCCCGCTTGCAATGCCTGGTGTTGCATGGCGGGCGCCATCTCCACCACGGCAACTTGAACCTGGGGAAAGCGAAGCCTGAATTCCTTGATGATCGCGGGAAAAAACTTTCCCGTACCCCCGGCAAAAAAGCCGATAGTCAGTTTTCCAATTTCTCCGTGCAGAGATTTCTGTACATTTGCCGCCGCCTTGTCGGCTAAAGCAAGGATCGCCTTCGCGTCCACCAGAAATTGCTCGCCTTCACGAGTAAGCCGGATGGTTCGGTTATTTCGATCAAACAGCGGAACACCCAACTCTGATTCGAGATCGCGAATCTGCTCGCTGATCGCCGACTGGGCCACGTGAAGTAGCTGCGCTGCGCGGCCAAAGCCCACGTTTTCTGCGACCGCGGTGAAGTAGCGCAAATGTCTTAGTTCCACGCAGTAACATTCTATCGTGAGCCATCGTTTTTTCCGATGGGTCACTTCGGAACAAAGTACGAATCCGCAAAACGCCCTGTTGAGTCCTATAAATCATGCGCTTATAGCAATGGCGGTAACGCGACGCCGAAGGATGGCGCCGATGTTTGCGTCATTTCTCTGAAGGAACGGCCCGGATCGTCCGTTGGCAGTTGGGCAGCGAGAGGAGCTCTCTTTTCCAATGTGGATTGTTAAATTAGCCCTGGATCGCCCCTACACCTTCATCATTCTGGCCTTATTGATTCTGATCATGAGTCCGGTGATCATCTTGCGCACGCCGACGGACATCTTCCCTAATATCAACATTCCGGTCATTGCAGTTGCCTGGCAGTACACCGGCCTGGACCCGGAAGAGATGGAAGGGCGGCTTACGACTCCCTTTGAGAAGGCCGCCACTACGCTGGTTGACAACATCGAGCACATCGAGTCGACGACCTATAACGGCGTTTCGGTGGTCAAGCTTTTTCTGCAGCCGGGTGCGAGCCTCGATACCGCCAACGCGCAGGTGACCGCGGTGTCACAGTTTGAGCTGCGCCAACTGCCTCCGGGCACGCTACCGCCGGAGATCATCAACTTCAGCGCCTCCAGCGTGCCGATTCTGCAGTTAGGCGTCTCCGGTAAAGGCCTCGATGAGCAGCAATTGGCCGACCTTGCCCAAAACGCGGTTCGCCCGCAACTGATCACGGTGCCGGGCGCCGTATTGCCGCTTCCTTACGGAGGCAAGAGCCCGCAGATCAGCGTCAACATGGACCAGAACCTTATGCAGTCCAAGGGCGTTTCGCCCGGTGACTTGCTGGCGGCCCTGAACGCGCAAAATGTGGTCCTGCCTTCTGGAACCGCGAAGGTTGGCCCGGTGGAATATGACGTTCGCACCAACTCCGCGCCCGCACACCATCGAAGAACTCGGCATGCTGCCGATCAAGACAGGTTAATGGAGCGATTGTTTATGTCCGCGATGTGGCTACGGTCAGTAGCGGTTACGCATTCCAGACTAACGTGGTGCGCCAGGACGGCCACCGCGGCGTGCTTATCAGCGTGCTCAAGGCCGGCAATGCATCGACCTTGAGCGTGGTGAAAGGCATACGTGGGCTGCTTCCCCGCGTACTGCAGACCGTGCCGCCCAACCTGAGGATCACCCCCTTAAGCGATCAGAGCGTCTTTGTACGCGCCGCGGTCGCCGGGGTCGATTCGCGAAGCGGTGATTGCTGCTGCGCTGACTGCGCTCATGATTCTGCTGTTTTTGGGCAGCTGGCGATCGACGGTGATTATCGCGATTTCCATTCCTCTCTCCATTCTCACCTCGGTCATTGTGCTAAGCCTGATTGGAGAAACGATTAACACCATGACGCTGGGCGGCCTGGCCCTGGCGGTCGGCATCCTGGTGGATGATGCTACAGTGACCATCGAGAACATCGAGCGCTTTCTCGAAAACGGTTACGAGCTGCGCGAAGCGATTCTCGATGGCGCGGCGCAGATTGCGGTGCCCGCCCTGGTTTCTACGCTTTGTATTTGTATCGTTTTCCTGCCCATGTTCTTTTTGAATGGGGTTGCGCGATATCTGTTTGCGCCCCTGGCTGAGGCAGTCATGTTCGCCATGATTGCCTCCTATATTCTTTCGCGCACGCTGGTCCCCACCCTCGCCATGTACCTGCTTCGCCCAAAGGAACATGGCGCAAGCCGCAATCCGTTGGTGATTTTCCAACGCGGCTTCGAAGCCGGCTTTGAGCGGGTGCGCGGCGCGTACCAGATTCTGCTCACACGGCTGGTCTTTGCGCGCAAGCTTTTCGTGCCGGCATTTCTGGGGGTTTGTCTTTGCGGGTTCCTGTTGTTGCCGTTTCTCGGGCAGGACTTTTTCCCCAGCACAGATTCCGGCGAATTCATCCTTCACATGCGCGCGAAAACCGGTACACGCATCGAAGAGACGGCGCGTTTAGCCGACCAGGTCGAGGCATCCATCCGGAGCAAAATTCCGGGCAGGGAAGTCAACAATATCCTCGACAATCTTGGGCTCCCCTACAGCCCATATAACACCATGCACCTCACCTCCGGGATCGTCGGGGCGGAGGATGGCGACATCCTGGTCAGCTTGAATGAAGACCATCACCCTACAGCAAATTATGTGCGCCAGTTGCGCAAAGAGCTCCCGCGCGAGTTTCCTGGTACGGAGTTTTACTTTCTGCCCGCTGATATCACCACCCAGATTCTTAACTTCGGCCTGCCGGCGCCCATTGACATCCAGCTTCAGAGCAATGACGTGGTGGCCGGCACGCAGCAAGCGACCGCCATGCTCGATGAGTTGCGGCAAGGTTCCCGGTCTGACCGACCTTCGCATTCAACAACCGATGGACTATCCGACACTCAACGTGAATCTCGATCGAACCAAGGCGGAACAGGGCGGCTATACCGCCCGCGATGTGGCGGAGAGCATGCTGAACAGTCTAAGCGGGAGCTTTCAGATCACACCGATGTTCTTTCTCAACTACAAGAATGGAGTGGCCTACAATCTCGCCGCGCAGACGCCGCAATATCACATGAATACGCTGCAGGATATCCAGAACATTCCCATTAACTCATCGCTGGCAGCGCCGCGGGCCACTCCCGAAGTGCTGGGCGATTTGACCTCGATTCAGCGTGGCCACGAGATGGCTGTCGTGTCTCACTACAACATCCGCCGCGTCATCGACATTTATGGCGCCGTGCAGGACCGCGACCTGGGCGCGGTGGCGAAGGATGTAGAGGCTATCGTGCATCGCCATGAGAAGGGGCTGCCGCGCGGCATGTTCATTTCCTTGCGCGGCCAGGTTCAGACCATGCGCGGCTCGTATCTCTCGCTGCTCGGTGGTCTGGGCTTTGCGATCGTGTTGGTGTACATGTTGATCGTGGTGAACTTTCAGTCCTGGCTGGACCCGTTCATCATCATCACCGGGCTGCCGGCGGCGCTGGCCGGCATCGTCCTATTTTTATTTCTCACCCACACAACACTCAGTGTGCCCGCACTGATGGGCGCCATCATGTGCATGGGGGTGGCCACCGCGAACAGCATTCTGGTGGTGTCGTTCGCGAAATCGCGTTTGGCGGAACATGGCGATGCCATCCTGGCTGCCATTGAAGCGGGCGCGACGCGGTTTCGCCCCGTGTGCATGACGGCCCTGGCGATGATCATCGGCATGGTGCCGATGGCGCTTGGATTAGGCGACGGCGGCGAACAGAATGCGCCGCTGGGACGCGCTGTGATTGGCGGCCTGCTTTGCGCCACTGTAGCCACCCTGGTTTTCGTTCCCGCGGTGTTTTCGATGCTGCATGGCGGCGAAGGCGAGGACACCACTGCCCAGCGCGAGCATAAACAGCAGCCACAGCACGCATAAGACGGAGAAAGAGACAAAGTGATGCAATCCAAAGACGAAGCCCACAAGGGAGCGATAGCGACCATGGAAAGTGAAACGACTGAGGCGAGCGGGCCAGCGATCGCTCTCGATTCACGACTGGGACGCGGCCCAGTTGTCGCCGGGGTTCTGGCCTTTCTGTTACTGGGGATTCTGATCGCTTTTGGGATTCGCACGCGTGTTCATGCGGAGCAGGCGCTTGCGACTACAACTCGCGAGAATGCCGTGATTTCGGTGGCCGTCACCACACCGGCCCAGGGAGCAGCAGCCCAGGAGATCACATTGCCGGCGAACACGCAGGCTTTCATTGATACGCCCATCTACGCTCGCACCAGTGGGTACCTACGCAAGTGGTACGCCGACATCGGCACGCGGGTGCACACTGGGCAATTGCTGGCCGAGATCGAAACTCCGGAACTGGACCAGCAAGTAAAGCAGGCGCAGTCGGAGCTGGCCACCGCGCAGGCCAACCGGCAGATTGCCCAGATCACCTCTGAGCGCTGGACGAAGCTGCTGGCCAAGAATGCGGTGTCAAAGCAGGAAACGGATCAGGCCATGAGCGATTTCAGGGCTCGCCAGTCTGCCCTCTCAGCCGCGGAGGCCAACGTGATGCGGTTGCAACAGCTGCAGTCGCTTCGAAAAGATATATGCCCCCTTCGACGGAGTGATCACCGCCCGCAACGTGGATATAGGAGCACTGATTCAGGCGGGAGACAGCAACTCCCCGAGGGCAGAGCTGTTCCATATGGCATCGACCGACAAGTTGCGCCTATTTGTGCCTGTGCCTGAGGTGTATGCCAACCATGTGCGCACCGGCAGCCACATAATAGTCACCTCGGACGCTATTCCTAATGCCAGGTTTACCGGAACCATCGTCCGCAATTCCGATGCGATCGACATCTCGAGCCGCACTTTGAACGTCGAAGTGGATGTCCTGAACACAGACCACAGGCTGCTGCCGGGGCAGTATGCATTCGTTCACCTGCCGATTCCGCCTTCGGCTTCATCCATGACCTTGCCGTCAGGCGCTCTCCTGTTTCGTGGGGAAGGGCTGCGGGTTGGCGTAGTGCGTGACGGCCGCGTGCGGCTGGTTCCGGTCGAGATCGGCCATGATTACGGCGCCAAGGTGGAAATTACATCGGGGCTGGCACCTCATGATCAGGTCATCCTCAACCCGCCGGACTCGCTTGCCGAAGGAGAGCGCGTGAACGTCGAGAAGGGCGATGGGGAATGAGAAGGGCACTCAGCATCACGATTGCGACGGCGCTTCTGCTCCTCTCGGGCTGCACGGTTGGGCCCAATTACAAGACGCCGTCGGCCATCATGGCGCCGTCGTTCAAGGAGACGACGCCGGCATCCTTCGCAGCAAACGACGGGTGGAAGCCGGGCGAGCCCAGCGACGCCAGGCTCAAGGGTGATTGGTGGACGCTGTTTCACGATGTTCGATTGAATGAGCTGGAGGCCCAGGTCGACACCGCCAACCAGACGCTGAAATCAGCGGCAGCCAACTTCCGCGCCGCGCGTGCGCAGATTGGTTACGCACGGTCCAGCGAAGCGCCGACCATCGGCGTTGGACCATCCATCTCCGCGGTGCGGGATTCTGCAAATCAGCCCTACTTCTCCAGTGCGCTGGCGAACCATGGCGAAGGCAACTTCTCCCTGCCGGTCGATTTGAATTACGAGATCGATCTGTGGGGCCGGGTGCGACGTGGGGTCACATCGGCCCGCGAGCAGGCCCAGGCGAGCGACGCAGACCTGGAAAGCGCTCGCCTCAGCCTGCATGCTGAACTCGCATTGGACTACTTTGGATTACGCGCAGCCGACGCGCAGGAGAAGCTGCTCGACGACACGGTAAAGGCCTACGAAAGTGCGGTGCAACTTACCCGGGACCGTTACGAGGGCGGCGCCGCCCCTCAATCGGACCTGGCGCAGGCCAGGACGCAGCTCGATCAGGCTCGCGTTCAGCGCACCGACATCGAGGTACAGCGTACGCAATACGAGCACGCCATTGCTGTCCTGACTGGTAAGCCTCCTGCAGAGCTTACTTTGCCGGCAATTCCTCTTGACCAGGCTTCGCAGGTTATGCCCGATATTCCCGGAGCGATGCCGGCCACTTTGCTGGAGCGCCGTCCCGACATTGCCGCGGACGAACGCAGAATGGCTTCGGCGAACGAACAGATCGGTATCGCCCAGGCGGCCTTTTATCCCACGCTCTCGCTCAGCGCTATCGCCGGCTTTCAAGGGACGTCGGCGCTCAACTGGTTTAACTGGCCAAGCCGTTTTTGGGCGGTTGGACCAGGGTTGTCTCAGACCCTCTTCGATGCCGGGCGCCGCCGCGCGGCCAAAAACATCACGGTCGGCTAATTATGACGCTACGGTCGCGGACTATCGTCAGACAGTGCTGACAGCATTTCAGCAAGTCGAGGACAATCTCGCCGCATTGCGCGTGCTGGAAAACGAGGCGCGTCAGCAACGCGAAGCCACAGCCTCGGCGGAGCAATCCCTTGACCTGTTTCAGACACGATACGAAGGTGGAGTGGACACCTATCTGCAGGTCGTCACCTGGCAAACAGCCGCGTTGAACAATCAGCGCAACGACCTGGATATCCTGCAACGGCGCCTGGATGCAAGTGTGCTGTTGGTGAAGGCGCTGGGCGGCGGGTGGGACACGACACAAATGCCGAGGATGTAAGTAACCATCGCGGAGCTAGATCGGTTGGGTTAGCCGGGGAGCACTCAATGCGGCTGCCGAAATCCGTATGTTCAGACGTGGATCAGGGCGTCGTATAACTCCTCGAGGACTCCCTGCAGCTGCTGCTTGGGAAGCAACTTGGGGCGGAAGTGACTCTCAAGAATGGCCGCGCTCAGAACGGCGCCCATGATAGCCAGCCTGCGCTCGATCGCATCCTTCTTGGCTTTGTCCAGGTTCTCCCCAAATAGAACGTCGATGAAATCCCTGCCGGAAACCTTATGCACCAGCAGGTCATACATGTGGCGCAGTTTCTCGCGCGATCGGGGGCGCCGCAGCGCATACAACTTGAATTCCAGGACCAGCGTGCCCCAGGAGTGGTCATTTAGCTTTGCGGAGAGCCAGAGCTTGAAGATTCCGGGCCGCTTGCTTACGTCGGGTTCGGCTTCGATCACTTGGCGAATGATGCCGAATTTTGTGAGTACCCTCTGCTCCATGAGGGCGAGAAAGAGATCTTCTTTACTGGCGTAGTGAGCGTAGATCGCGCCGCGTGTGTAGCCGGCGCGGGCTGCCACCTCCTCGAGCTGCGTTTTCTCAAAGCCCTGCTCGGAAAAGATGGCCTCCGCGGCATTCAGGATTTTGGCTTGCGTCTCCTCGGTACGGACCTGGTGTTTGTTTCTGGCTTTGAGCGCTGTCGGGGACATGCTTGATCCTCTTGACAAATTCTATCGCTGAACGCAGTATAATACATACACGTCTGTATTTAATTAGCAGGTTGAGAAGCACGGAGAAGTGCAGTGGAATCCCACATCTCAAAATCGAGATGTGGGGCACCCGTCATTTGTTTGGGAATGAGGGGATGACGGTTCTTGTAAAAAGACACACGCGTATGTATCCAGTTAAGAAAATCCCGGCTACTGGAAGCGCGATGCGCTCCCGCCCCATCGTGGCGGCTGTTTTCGTGTTTCTTGCGGCTGCTGCGGGGGCCGGTTGGGGCAGAGTTCGCAGCCGAGTTCCGGTACCCGCGCCACACAACTTCCGCTGTCTGGCAGGCAGCAAGGAGGAACCTCGATACAGCAGTCGGCCACTGTTTCCAGCGCCTCAAGCGTCAATACGCTGAATACGCAGGTGACCGTGCAAGGCGCGTATGCCGGTAGCGTGCTCGATCCGAACGCGCCCGCCGGCTCTATCTCGCTTACCCTGGCCGATGCCGTGCGCCGCGGTCTCCAGTTCAATCTGGGCAAGGTTGGCGCCGACGCCGCCTCACGGCAAGCCGCAGGCGCAGCGTCGCGTGGCGCGCAGTTCCTTGCTCCCCAAATCAGCGCCAGTCTCTCGGAGAACGCGGCAAAGATCAATCTGCAAGCGGAGGGCTTAAGCGCCAGCGCATTCGGCACTTCCACGGAATTTAGCTTTCCCGCTACCGTCGGGCCGTTTCATTACTACGATGTTCGCGGATCGCTGCAGCAGACCTGATGGACTTTCACCGCGCTCCATAACTATCGTTCGGCGCGGCAGTCCGCGGACGCCGCCAGTCTTGATGCGCGCCAGGCCCGTGAGGAAGTGGTGCTCGCCGTCACCGGCACTTACCTGCAATTGATGGCCGCTATCGCGCTGATCGAAGAACAGCGGGTCGAGGTGCAGTACGCCGAAGCCAGCTACAAGCAGGCGACGCGCGCAGGCGGACGCAGGCAACAAGGCGCCCATCGACGCCAACCGCAGCCTGGTGGAGTTGCAGACCGAACAGCAGCGTCTGCGCTCGCAGCGCGGCGACACGCAGAAGCAGAAGAATGCGCTGGCCCGCTTGATCGGCCTGCCGCTCGGCGCTGGATATCAACATCACGGAAAAACTCGCAGCCGCTCCCTCCGATAACGCCCCGGTGGACGAAGCGGTGCGCCGCTCCTGGGCCCAGCGCCAGGATCTGAAGTCAGCGGAGGCGCAATTGCGCGCGGCCGAAGAAGCCCGCAAGGCGGCGGCGCCGAGTATCTGCCTTCCGCCACGGTCAACGGCTACTACGGAATGCAGGGCATCAATCCCAACACCAGGCAACGGGATCTTTCAGGCTTCGGCTTCGCTGAGTTTCCGATCTTTAACGGCGGCCGCATCCATGCGGATACCGTGCAGGCAGACGCGGTCGTCGCCCAGCGCACGGGCTGAGCTCTCGGACGAGCGCGGGGTGGTCGAGCTCGATGTTCGCAACGCCTACATCGATCTGACGGTGGCCAACGATCAGGTGGGCACAGCGGAGAGCAACCGGAAGCTTGCGCTCTCTACCTTGCAACAGTCGCAGGATCGCTTTGCCGTGGGCGTGGCGGACTCGGTGGAGGTGGTCAATTCGCAGGAGGCTCTTGCCGCCGCGGACCATGATTACGTCAGCAGCCTGTTCTCGCAGAACCTGGCCAAGATCGCTCTCGCGCACGCTATGGGAGAGGCCGAAAAAGATATTCCGACTTATTTAAAGGAAGCAAGTAAATGAGCGCTGAGACTTTAACGGAAACGGAAACTTCTAGCGCAGCCGGTATGAAGCGCTGCTGCGCCGCGCCGCCGCATCAATCCATATCGTACTCGGGGCAATCGCCATTGTGCTGTTGGCCGCCGCAGTTGGCTGGTATCTCTACGCCCAGGGCTATGAGGATACGGATGACGCCCAGGTCGACGGCCATCTGAACCCGATCGCCTCTCGCATCGACGGAACCATCAATGCCGTTTATGTGGACGACAATCAAGCGGTCCAGACCGGAGCGCTGCTGGTGGAGCTCGATCCCAGCGACGACCAGGTCGCGCTGCAACAGGCCCAGGCACAGTATGACCAGGCGATGGCCCAACTTGGCGCCTCGCATCCCAACCTGCCCATCACGCGCATCAGCAACCTCAACGACTCACCTCGCAGCAGGCCGAGGTTTCAGGCGCAGAGGCTGCACTCGCCGCCGCGCAGCATGACCTTGACAGTGCAGTTGCCAAGCTGAAGGAGTCGCAGGCCGTGAACGAGCGCAACCAGGCCGACTTTGCCCGCTACCAGACCCTGTTCGACAAGCAGGAGGTCGCGCGCGCGGACTACGACCAGTACAAAGCAACCGCTGCCGCGCAAATCCAGACCGTCGCCGCCAATCAGGCCGCCGTCGCCTCCGCGCAGAAGACAGTGGAACAGCGCATGGCCCAACTGGCACAACAACGCAGCAAGCTGCAGCAGACCAAAAGCAGCGCGCCCTTGCAGGTTGCCATCCGCGAGGCCGATATCAAGAGCCAGCAGGCAAATGCCGAGGCTGCCCAGGCAGCACTCGAACAGAGCCGTCTCAACCTCGGCTACTGCCGCATCACCGCTCCCGTCTCCGGCGTGGTCACGCAGCGCAGCGCCGAGGTTGGCGCGCGCATCTCCAAAGGCCAGCAACTGTTCATGATCGTGCAGACCGATGACCTGTGGGTCACCGCCAACTTCAAAGAGACGCAGTTGGCCCGCATGCACCCTGGCCAGCATGTACGCATCCATGTGGATGCGCTGCATGACGATTTCGACGGCACCGTGGAGAGCATGCCCGCCGTCACCGGCTCACGCACCAGCGTGCTTCCGCCTGAGAACGCCACCGGCAACTATGTGAAGGTGATTCAGCGCCTTCCCGTGCGCATCCGCTTCAACCACGGTCAGAAGGATCTGGACAAGCTTCGGCCAGGTATGTCCGTCGAGCCCAAGGTGCATCTGGACTAACGAATGGCTCCGGCAGAGCAAAATCACACAACCGGCTCGCCTGATCAATCCGTGGATCATCGCCATCACCGTCACGCTGGCGACATTCATGGAGGTGCTCGACTCCTCCATCGCCAACGTCGCGCTGCCTCACATCGCCGGCACGCTTGGCGCCAGCACCGAAGAGAGCACCTGGGTCATCACCAGCTACCTGGTATCGAGTGCGATCGTGCTGCCGATGAGCGGCTGGCTATCGAATGTGATTGGCCGCAAGCGCTTCTACATGACGTGCGTCGCCATCTTCACCATCAGCTCGTTCCTCTGTGCCCTTGCTCCGAGCCTGCCCATGCTTATCCTCTTCCGCATCCTGCAGGGCGCGGGGGGAGGCGGCCTGCAGCCCAGCGAGCAGGCCATCCTCGCCGATACATTCTCCGCCAAGCAGCGCGGCATGGCCTTTGCCATGTATGGAATGGCGGTCGTGGTTGCGCCCGCCATCGGTCCCACGCTTGGCGGTTGGATTACGGACAATTACAGCTGGCACTGGATATTCCTGATCAACGTGCCCATCGGCATCCTTTCGCTGATGCTCACTCACCGTGTGGTGCAGGACCCGGCCTATCTCAGGAACATGGTGCGGTCCAATATCCGCGTGGACTATATCGGCATCAGCCTCATCGTCGTTGGCGTTGGGTTCCTGCAGTATGTGCTCGACAAGGGGCAGGAGAACGACTGGCTCTCCTCCAGGGTAATCCTTGTCAGTTTGATCATCGCCATCGTCGCGCTGGTGGCACTTGTCATTCGCGAGCTCACGCACGAAAACCCGATCATGGATCTGCGGCTGCTGGGCAAGCGAAACTTTGCCACCGCCGTCACCTTCAGTTTCATCCTCGGCATGGTGCTCAACGGCAGCACTATCCTGTTGCCGCAGTTTCTGCAAAACGATCTTGGCTACACGGCACAGCAGGCGGGCATGGCGCTTTCGCCGGGCGGCATTGCGCTGGCGTTCATGATGCCTGTTGCCGGCATCCTGGCGACCAAATTCGATCCTCGGGTCATCATCGCCATCGGCTTCGCGCTTACGTCGTTTGGGCTCTTCCACGTTACCAACATCTATCTCGGCGTCAGCTTCAGCACGATGGTGACGTACCGCGTCATCCAGGTCATCGGCATTCCGCTGATCTTCATCCCTATCAGCACTCTCAACTACGTCGGCGTTCCGCGGAACAAATTCAACCAGGTTTCCGGCATCAGCAACTTTACGCGTAACATCGGGGGGGCCATCGGTGTCTCCATGCTGAATAACTTCATCACCCGCCAGGGGCAGGTCCATCGCACCGCCCTCACTGCGCACACCAATCACGCCAATCCATTCTTCGAGAGGCAACTGAACGCGCTGACGCAGAACTTTATTGCCATGGGTGCAAGCGCCAGTGAAGCGTCGCATCGTGCCATGGCCCAGCTTTCCGCGCAAGTCGATCTGCAAGCGAACGTGCTCGGTTTTGCCAATTCATTTTGGGTGCTGGGCTTCTGGTGATGTTCCTGGTGCCGCTGCCCTTCATTATGCGACGGCCCAGCCCGGAAGAAACGAAGGCCTCTGCCGCCGCGCACTAGCTAGGTGCCAGCCGGGGCGCGGAACTGAATCTTACACTCACGCCTGGATGAACTGCTGCGGTTGCCCTGGTCCGGGCAGATTTCCTGCAATGCCCCAATCGGGAGCCATTAACTTTCTCTTGACAATACATAACCATGTGGCTATGGTTTTGCCTAATGCGCAAACCAGGTTTGCGCCATTCTTATAGTTGCTGGGGTTTGAAATGACCAGGAAAACAAAAACGATTACGTATTGGACAATGACCGGACTCGTCGCCTTTTTTATCGGGAGCGGCGGCGTCTCGCAGGTGGTCCAATATTTTGGCAATACCCATGGTGTGGTGCTCGTCCTCGGCTACCCGATGTACTTCTTTGGCATTCTGGGATTTTGGAAAGTGCTGGGAGCGATTGCCATACTGGTGCCGCGTTATCCGCGGCTCAAGGAATGGGCATATGCCGGCATCTTCTTTGATCTGACAGGCGCCGCCGTGTCCTGCGCGGCGGTAGGAGGTTATGGAGCTTACTATTTTCATGTGATCGCCCCTCTCATCCTTGCCGTGCTCACCATGGCATCATGGGCCCTTCGACCGGAAAGCCGTATCCTCGGCAGCCTCATTCCGGCGACAAGTGACAAGCCGGATATTAACGCCAGAGCAGCGTAGATGGCCTGGACAGAGTTCAGCCACCCGAAGTTGAGAAGGGAGGTCAATGTGGGCAAGGCCGGGAAGCTTTCGCTCGAGACTTCAAATGCGTCGAAAGAAGGCCCGTCGACACCGTATTCCTACCGATCTCGCGAAGAAGGGGAATACGCTGACCGGTAAATACTTGGCCCGTCGCGGGGACACTTGCCTCAAGTAGCCGAGGAACTAGCCGAACTAGAATCTCCTCAGTTATTCAATCCGAGGACGTGTTGAGGGCCACGGCGGCGCGGATGAGATCTTTCAGAGCCTTCTCATTCACCTTGTCGCCTTCGCGGAAATCGATGGCACGCCTCACTCTACCGTCGAGACTGGAATTGAAGAGGCCTGAGGGGTCATCTAACGATGCGCCCTTGGCGAATGTCATCTTTACTACACTCTTGTAGGTCTCGCCGGTGCAGATCAACCCGTCGTGGGACCACACAGGTGTCCCCATCCACTTCCACTCCTCGACGACTTTAGGATCGGCTTGCTTGATCAAAGTGCGTATGCGGGAAAGCATCTCCCCGCGCCAGTCACCTAGCTCCTGGATTCTCGCGTCTATCAGGCGGGATGCAGATTCTACTTTTTGAGTACTGCTCTTTTTCATGTGATTGCTTGCTTTCCGGCTGAGCCCTCTTCTCGCCTTCCTGGCGGCATTTTATAAGAAGAGCTAAACGTAAAAGGGTTTGCTTCCCTTGCTTTTGTCGTGGTTTTCATTCGCGTATTTTTGACCTCGGTTCCTGCGGCACCTGCAGGCAACTTTCCGGGTCACACCCGGCGGGGAGAATGTACACTCCGGACTTGCGGTAAATCGCTTTTCCGGAGCTCCGGCTTTGCTGAAACTCTTTCAAGGTATACGGCCATTCAAGCCTGCAGCCGCCTTGCACGATGCCTTGGCCGGATTCACGCTCGCGGCCATGAATATCCCGCAAGCCTTGGGATACACCAAGATTGCCGGCATGCCCGTGGTTACTGGTCTTTACTCCTTGCTGTTGCCGCTGGTGGGCTTTGCGGCCTTTGGTTCCTCCCGCTACCTGGTGGTTTCCGCCGACTCCGCGACCGCCGCCATCTTTGCCAGCGGAGTTTCCGGCATGGCGCCCCCAGCCAGTGCGCGCTACGTAGCCCTGGCGGGCGCCGTTGCGTTGCTAACCGCCGGCTTCCTGCTGTTGGCGCGATTGCTGAAGCTCGGCTTCATCGCCGACTTTCTTTCACAGACTGTGCTCGCCGGCTTTCTCACCGGAGTTGGCTTCCAGGTCGGCATCGCGGTGCTCGGAGAGATGTTGGGACTGGAGATCTCCGCGAGTCGAACGCTCCTGCAATTGGCTCAAGTCTTCAGAAAGACTGCCCCAAGTCCATCTGCCGACCTTGGCCGTTTCCGCCGTTGTGGTCGGGGTTCTACTGCTGTTTCACCGCTTTGCGCCCAGAGCGCCAGGTCCGTTCCTCGCGGTTGCTGGAGCCATCGCGGCCAGCGCAATTTGGAATTTCAGCGGGCGTGGCATTACCATCATCGGCCCGGTGGCAGGTGGTCTTCCTCATCTTGGGCTCCCGGCCGTAAGTTGGAGAGATCTTTCGCCGCTGATGCGCATCTCCGCATCGTGCTGCATCATGATCATCACCCAGAGTGCCGCAACCGCCCGGGTCTATGCGGAGCGCCACCGGCAGCAGTTGGACGCGAATGCGGACCTGGCCGGCCTTTCCGCAGCCAACGCCATGGCCGGCTTGAGCGGGACCTTCGTCGTCAACGGAAGTCCCACCCAGACCGCGATGGTCGAAAGCGCGGGCGCCCAGAGCCAGGTGGCGCAGCTTGCCACCGGGGCGATCGTGGCGCTGGTCCTGCTCTTTCTCACCCGGCCGCTCGAATACCTGCCGCGTTGCGTGCTCGGCGCCCTGGTCTTCATGATCGCTATCCGCCTGATCAAATTGCGCACCCTGCTGGCGATTCGCCGCGAGAGCCCGGGCGAGTTTGTCCTGGCTCTCACCACCGCAGGGGTCGTCGTTGCAGCGGGTGTCGAGCAGGGGATCTTGCTGGCGATGATCCTCTCCCTATTGCGCATCGTCCACGCACAGCTATCACCCCCACACGGGCGTCATGGTTCTGAACGAGCTCGGAACCTGGGATCTGAATCCCGTGGCGCCAGGCATGATGACGGAACCCGGGTTTGTGCTGTACCACTTTGGAGCGGCTCTTTTCTATGCCAATGCCAACCGGTTTGCCGAAGAGGTGACTTGCCTCGTAGGGCAACCGCCTTCGCCAGTCCGCTGGCTGATTGTCGACGCAGAGGCGATCACGAATTTGGATTACTCCGCAGCGCGCGTTGTCCTGGAACTGCAGCAGAACCTGACGAGCTGCGGAACTCAACTAGGCTTTGCCCGGGTACGTTGGGACTTGCGAGCGGACTTTACTCGTCATCACCTCACCGAATCGATCGACCCTTCGCTGATCTTCAACCGGCTTCATGACGCACTGGGCGGCTTTCGAGAAACTCAAGCCCTAGCTTAGGCGGGATAACCCGCGTCCATCCACTTCTTGAAAAGTGAAACATGATCGGATGACCAAGGCTCATCTGGAGGCATGGCGCCCGTGGATACCTGATCGTAGACACTTTGCGCGTTAGCGGGAACGCACATCCAGGCGGGATCATCCAGATGAACCCCTGACCCATCCATGCACGTAATGTCCTCATCGCGGAAAAGAGGGCGGATATCTGTCGCAAAACTGAGAGCCATTTAGCCTCCTCGAAACTCGACTGCCGGAGTCTACACCCATGCCATAAGCATTTCTACTGGAGTAAGATCAGTCCGGCTTCCGCCGCCGCTGGATCCCGATTCAGTACGGTGGGCAACAGCCAATGGACCCGCGCCCTGAGGTCGACAGAGTACCGATCGCAGCAACTTCGGCGCTCGAAGCAAGTTTTTTTATTTTTGTTCTGCGGCGGGGAGAGTAATATCCCGGAAAACTACAAATGCAGTTCCCGTGGCTTCACGGAGGTTCTCATGCCTGATACAGTGGCCAACGCCGAAGCATCCACCCCACTAAGCCAGGTGGAGCGAGTCATAGATATTTTTATTGCCCCCTCCAAGACCTTCAACGACATCCTGCGCGACTCCAGCTGGTGGCTGCCCTGGCTATTGGGCGTGCTGGTGACGCTGGGCTATAGCGCGGCCATACAGCAGAAGATTGGATGGGACAAGACCTACTCCAACATTCTGCAACACAGCTCGGAGACGCAGCAGGAGCGGTTTGCGCAGCTTTCGCCGGATCAGCAGGCGAGACAGAAAGCGATCGCGTCGTCGTTTACCAAATACATCGTTTGGGCTTCGCCGGTTCTGGGGCTGCTCTTTGCGGCCATCGCGGCGGGGGTGCTGTTGATGACGGTAAATTTTGGCCTGGGCGGACACGCCAAATTCGGCCAGCTATTCGCGGTCTGGATGTATGCGACTCTGCCCTGGCTGATTCAGGGAATTCTCGGCGCCATTGTGCTCTTTGCCGGGATGGACGCCGATGCCTTCAATCTCAAGAACCCGGTAGGCACAAACCTCGGATATTACCTGCCCTCGGACTGGCCCCAGTGGCTCATCGCCTTCGGCACCTCGATTGACGTTTTGAACGTCTGGGTCGTCATCCTGCTGGTCATCGGCTGCGCCATTGTGGCTAGAACGAAGCTGGCCTCAACCGCGACGGCGGTGGTGGGCTGGTGGGTTCTTATCACTTTGGTGAAAGTGGGGATGGCGGCGATTTCATAAGTTTCCCCACGGCAAGCCTCCACGGCGAGCCGGGGCACGCAGTGGATGGCAGCTGCCCCGCGAATCCATAGGATTCGGCGCTACTTGTCACGAAGGGTCATCAGCGCCACGGCTAAAAGTTGCCTGGCGATCGAATTGCGGACCGAGTCTTTCTGGCTGTCGAGCAACCGGCCAAGATGCGTACGGCAGATCACCGGCGTGACTTCGCCATTGCCGTGTACCAGGAACTTAGTTCGGCACTTTTCGCCTGGCGTGGCAAAACAGGTAGGGCAGAACACACCAATATCTTCACCCATATGGCGTCTCTCTATACCGAGGGCTACGCATACGTGGACTAAAGAGTCCGGGCATTCTTGGCATTCCGCAAAGTAACCTGGACCGCCAACAGGACAGCGCGATCGGCTTCTGTAAGCGGCTTCTTTGCCTGCCGTTCATACGAATCACGCAACCGCTCTAAAGCAGTCATCAGATCGTAGTTGCTCTGGATAACACCGCGAAACCACTTCTCGAGCTTACCTTCGAGAGCAGCCTCTGGCGCGACGAACGGAAGAACCTTGCAGGGTGGATTATTTGCCTTGATCATTTTTTTCACTCTGATATCTGATGTTGGCCCTGGACGGCAGCGAACGTAAGAACGGCGACCCTCCTTGTTCCACTATCGAGTCCCTCCCCCGAAAGAATCGATCACAGAGCCCTGGAGAATCGCCGCTTGTTGAAGAGCATAGCGCTTCCACCGGAATTTGCTACAGTTCTTGCGTAACGCCGGGGAAGATTGTAGTAATCGCTGATGGTAATGGCGGCTTAGGGGGAGAGTCGCTAAAGCACACAGGTCTTACCGAAAACTGCGAAATTAAGCATCGCCGGCTTCTTCGTGGCTCCAGAATGGCTTTGCTGCACGGGTAATGTCTCCCCAGGGCTTGGGTTATCGAGGTTTCCATGGCCTGAACGCTAAAGTGATAGGCCAGCATACCGGAAAATGTGAATCACGGTTCGCACCCCCGTGGCTGGAGCTCGCCTAGCCCCGGGACACCGGCCCTATCGATCATTGCCCGGGGCGGTGTAATTTAGAGGTAACGACCGGGGAGCGCCTGCTCTCCTTAATTCCTGAACGATCGGCAGCGACCATGAACGCTAGTAGCGTCCTTACGCCTCCAACGACCCTCGACTACAGCCTTACCGGGGTCAACTCCACCATGGCCGTGGAGAAGGGGCTCGCTGAGGCGGAGTGGTATCAGTCTCCGGTCCCGCGTGAGACCATGCGGGGTCTGCTTCAGCGTCGCGATGGCCCCGCCATCCGCGATACGATTCTGTGGTTTGCTCTCATCCTCAGCGCCGGCCTTATGACCTATGCCCTCTGGGGCTCATGGTGGGCCATCCTCCCCTACATGATCTACAGCGTTCTCTACGCCTCGACCTCCGACTCCCGCTGGCACGAGGCCGGCCACGGTACCGCGTTCAAAACCGACTGGATGAACAACGCCCTCTACGAAATTGCGTCGTTCATGGTCATGCGCGAGTCCATCGTCTGGCGTTGGAGTCACACCCGCCACCACAGCGACACCATTATCGTCGGCCGCGACCCGGAGATCGCTGTCCCTCGCCCTCCTGACTTGAAGGGCATGGTCATGTCGTTCTTCAACCTGCGGAATTATCGGAAGTATTTCTCTCAGATTGTCATGCATTCCCTGGGGCGCATGTTTGCCGAGGAGAAGACGTACATTCCCGAGGTAGAGTTTCCCAAGGTGTATCGCAGGGCACGCGTGTACGTCGCCATGTACCTCGTCGTCATAGGGCTTTCTATTTGGAGCCGCAGCATCCTTCCACTGCTGCTGGTGGGGCTGACGAATCTATTCGGCACATGGCTGCTGGTCACCTACGGTTACACACAGCACGCGGGTCTGGCCGAGAATGTGCTCGATCACCGGCTCAACTGCCGCACGGTCTACATGTGCTGGATTCACCGCTATCTGTACTGGAACATGAACTACCACGTCGAGCACCACATGTTCCCGCTGGTGCCTTATCACGCGCTGCCCAAGCTGCATGCCGCGGTGAAGGATGACTGTCCGACGCCGTATCCCAGCCTCTTCTCCGCGTGGCGGGAAATCGTGCCCACGGTTCTCAAGCAGGTTAGGGACCCCGGCTTATCACGTCAAGCGGCAGCTCCCCGCACCGAGACTACGAGTGCTCGAAGGCGCTCACTCCTCCCCCGGCAAGCCGGACGCGGAAGGCTGGATCGAGGCTTGTGGTGCGTCCGATCTTGGCCTCGCGGACGTCGTCCGCTTTGACCATGGTAAGAAAACCTATGCTCTCTACCGCACCGAGGATGGCGAGCTCTACGCAACCGACGGATTGTGCACGCACGGCAATGTTCATCTTTCCCTCGGCCTGGTAAAGGGAAAGCTCATCGAGTGCTCCAAACATAACGGGCGCTTCAATCTGATCGATGGGTCGCCCGCGCGCGTCCCGATCTGCCGCGGTCTGGTTACGTATCCCATTGCGGAGCGCAATGGCCGCATCTTTGTTAACGTCAGCCGGGCCGGCGGAATCGGCGCTCGTGCTCAGAAAACATATCAGTTACGTGTCGTCAGTAACCGCAGCGTCGCCACATTCATCAAAGAGCTGGTTCTCGAACCATTGGACGGTGCAGAAAAGATTTCCTTTACCCCGGGCGACTACCTGCAAATCGATATCCCCGCCTACGACGAGATCCGCTTTCGCGACTTCGACATTCCCCAGCCCTTCGCTGCAGTCTGGGAGCATCAGCATGTCTTTGATCTTGTGGCGCGCAATCCCGAGGCCGGCCGCCGCAACAACTACTCGCTGGCCAGCAACCAGGAGCGGGATCGCACCCTGCGCTTCAACGTGCGCATTGCAACGCCGCCTCCGGGCCAGGATTGTGCTCCCGGAGCCGGCTCCAGTTACGTATTCAGCCTCAAGCCTGGAGACATTGTTTCTGCCATCGGCCCATTCGGCGATTTCCATATCAGGCCCACGCAGCGCGAGATGGTCTACATCGGCGGGGGCGCCGGCATGGCCCCGCTCCGCGCCCATCTCTCCCACTTGCTCGAAACCGAGCACAGTGCCCGCAAGGTCACCTTTTGGTATGGCGCGCGATCGAAGCAGGAGATTTTCTACCAGGACTATTTTCAGGATCTAACGAACGTACACCGCAACTTTGCCTTCCATCTCGCGCTCTCCGCGCCGCTGCCCGAGGACGAATGGAACGGTCATATGGGCTTCATCCACCAGGTCGTGCTGGAGAAATATCTCAGCCAGCACGACAACCCCCAAGCCGTCGAGTACTATCTCTGCGGTCCGCCCATGATGATCAAGGCTTGCACTAAAATGCTTGCCGATCTGGGCGTCCCGTCCAGCCACATCTCCTACGACGAGTTCTAGAGCGAGCCGGCTCCGGCCTCGGCAGTTCGAGCGCGAAATCTACGCGTAGGGTTTGGGCAAGGGCCAGAACGCTGCCGCTCAACAACAATGTGTCCATCAGATAATTCAGGCCGGTCCCTATGTCAGAGGGATTCGCAAGCAGGATAGGAATATAGACGGCGACCACAAGCAGAAGGATCACCAGCCCTAGCCAGAGCGCCGCCCGGCGTGCTTCTTTATTGAGAATCAAGCATAGGCCTGCAACCACAAAGATCGCACCCGTCGGGTAGCCCCAAAGTGCGTGCGCTGGAATCCATGGGGGCGTCAGTTTCTCGAGAGGAACTCCAGGCGCGAGTTCCGGGTGAAGAAATTGCTCCACGCCGAGGAACGTGATGGGCACTCCTATGAAGAGCCTTGCAAGCAATGGGGCCCCCGGCCGTTGTGAGAGATCTCGTGCTTAGTTTTGCAGGGCTGCTGAGGCGGCTGTGCGGGACGGCATGTCTTTTGCATTCAGGAAGGCCGGCTTGTAGTCACGCGCGAATGCAATAAAGGGGCGAGGAACTCCTCCCGTGACGTCTTTTACGGCTGAAGAAATGTTGGATGCTTCGCCGCGGCGGTAGTGGGCGTAGTCCTCGAGCAGGCCGTCTGCCTGCCAGTCGGGCATGCCAAAACCGCGAAGCGCTTCTCGAAATTCCCGCTCTGGTACGTCCACGAACGCAACCCGGCGCTCTAGTGCTTCTGACAACTGCGCGGCCATCTCGGTATGCGTGAGTGCTTGCGGTCCTGTGATGTCATAGGTTTTTCCTTCGTGCCCGCTCCTGGTCAGCGCTGCCACCGCTACCGCGGCAATGTCGCGAACGTCCACTACACTTATCCGCGCGTCGCCGGCAGGAGCCAGAAACCGGCCGTCCGATGCGATCGAATGGCCAATCATCAGCAGCGCCTGCATATAGAGGTTGGGTCGAAGGTTGGTGTAGCTCATCCCGGACCGGCGCAGAGCCTCTTCCACCGCGGCATGGTAGCGCAGAAAACGCAGTGGGGAATCGGATGCGGCATGGAGCTGAGAGAGATAGACAATATGTTTGACGCCGGCCTCACGCGCTAGATCGACGAAGCGCAACTGCCGTTCCTCAACGTGCTCAGATGAATTTGTGACCAGAAAAGCGCGCTGAACGTCGCGCAAAACTTTACGCAGACTGGCCGGATCGTCGAAGTCCGCTTCCACGTATTCCAATTCCGTGGTGGATGTTCCCCGCATCCTGCCGTTGTGCAGGCGAACCATGGCACGAACCCGCTCTTTTCTGCCGGTCAAGCGCCTGATGATTTCGGCGCCGTTCTTTCCCGTGGCTCCGGTCACAAGAATCATTTGCCTTCTCCTATTCTTTGAGATAGGCGGCAACCCCGCGGTAGTTGCCCGGCGGCCATATTTGCCTGAGCTGCTGCTCCCGCGGCACCCGCTGCACGGTAACGTGCGCGTCTAGACTCGTTTGCGGGAACCTGATTCTTGTTTCGGCGGGGATTGGCCGCCGCCAGGCAGCAGGGTCTTGGGCAAATACGCAACGTCATATTTGGCCTGGATCAGGGGGCCGCTCACGCCTGGCAAAGACCGGACGTTGTTGTCTGCCCGCCGAATGCGCAACGCGGAAGTCAGATCGCCAAACGTGCTCCGCCGCCCATCTACTAGAAGGCAGCGCCGTCTCCAAAGGGTGGGTGCCCTTTCAAGCCCGGCTCGTATCGATGCAGCGCGGCGAGCTTGCGCTGAGGCACGAAGCGGTCCCATGCGGTGATAAGTTCGGGCGTTCCAACGTCCGAGGCCACTTCGAAATGCATGGTAACGATTTGCTGCGGTTTAAGCGAGACCTTGTAGCTGGACGCAACCGGTAGCGCGGCGAGCTTCCTTCCTGTAAAGTCCACCAGTGCCACCGCGCGATGCGGTAAGAGCAGACGTACGGTTGCCTCCCCTCCGATGCCGAAGGCCTCCACCATGCGGAGCTCGATATGCGCCCCCTCCCTTCGGACAGCTTCGACAATCACGTTGTCCGAAGTCTCAAGGAAGCTTCTCCCGCCGGAGACAGAAGTTGCTCCCAGCGGGATGACGCCCTGGTTGTATTCCCAGGCTGACTGGGGTACGCGCGCAACGGACCAGGCCTGTTCCCGCGGCAGAATCGAGTACGCACACACATGGCGCCCGGCGCCCGTGAGCCACGGATTTGGAAACCCGTGGTAGCTATCTTCGGCATTGAGTAGATACGCCATCGCGAGTTGTCCATCCAGCTCCCGCCCGCTTAGGCCCTGGTCAAAGATGGCGAGGCCCGACTCGTCCGCCATGGCGTGGTCGATCCAACGAACTGCTGGAACGATGCCCTTCGTCCACCCGTGCAGTTCCGGGTTCGGAACTGCCACCGCGCCGTGCGAGAAGCCGTACGGAATCCCGCGGCGCACCTCCAGAACCGGTGCGGCGAGCGGAAAATGAGCGACGATGACGGTATAGTCATGCACATCGTTTAACTCAGTCAGAAAGTCGATGCGCGGATGCGCATGGTAAAAACGCATGGTGCGGCGGATGGAATTTCCCTGCAAGGTTCCCGTCGCCGTGATGGTGTATGCGACCGGCCCTTTTCTGCATTCGATGGACGAGGGCGAGTCGCCGGAACTCGCAAGCGTGTCCCGGTCAGGATGCGCGGCCATAAAGTCTGCAGGCGCCGCTTCCTTCTTTTTCGGCCGCTCCGCCACGATTACGTTACTGGGGCCGCCCAAAAGCTCGCGTCCACTCTTGTGCATCTTCAGGCTCACCAGTGCTCCAGTATGCGGATCGATGCGGACGGTGTAGTGCTCGGTCTCGATTGCCTCGGGCAGGGGCGTGGTCTCGGCGGGGCGAGGTGGATCGCCGGCCAGCTTCCACCCGGCAACGGAAGCGGATGGCATGGCAGGCTGGCAGAGCACCGAACCGTTCGGCAAAAGTTCCGCGTTCACTCCTTCGAGACATTTGCCTGTCGGAAGCTTGAGTTCTACCGGGTCGCTCCGCTTCCAGTTAAGGGGGTTGAAGAGGCCGAATCCGTCGCCCGCCGGTAGTGCGGCTCGGCCGGCACTCTCAGTGGCATCCTGTACGGCGGCATCGACCCACTGGAAACGGTCTTGCACATCCCACGACTGATCGCTGACGAAGACCATTCCTCCCGCCGAGCCCCAGAGCGTATTGCGGTCCATGTTCAGGCACATCAGTATCCACGCTTCATGGAGCTTCTGGGTTGGGTAAGCATAGGCCCCTGTCATGCTGGCCGCGGTCGCCAGTAACTCGGCTGCCTGCAGGCTGTGCTCGCTGGCGCGGTACCGGGTTTTCACCTCGTTGTTCTCAATCCAGAAGGCGTTGAATTCGTAGGCCGTCCCTCCTCGCATGGTGGGAATCTCGATTTTTCCCGAGTCGATGCCCGGGCGGACCTGGTCCATATAGCTGCTGAAGGTGGCAAAGCGAATTCGTCGCTTCTCTCCGTGCGCCTTCCATTGGCGCAGCAGTTCGCTGGGATACGACTTCAGAACCGGCGCGACGCTGTAATCGCCGGATCCAGCGAGGATGAGGACTGCCGCGCCGGCGGGTGTCTTCTGCTCCCGCTTGACGATCGAAGCTTCCAGCTTGTCCAGGTCAGCATCGCTCAGCGGCACGGTGGTTTTGAATATCTCGTTCTCTTCGCTGTAGTGTCCGGGGCATACAGAAAGTATTTTCGTTCCGTCAGGAGAAACAGACCAGTGCAGGGTCTTGCCCGTCGGGTTCGCCCGTGTATAGACCATCGCTTCCAGACCCAGCCCTGTCGCGATCTGGGCCATCTGCTCGTGCGTTCCGCATACATCGATGGTCCATGCATATCTCGGTGCAAGGCCAAACACGTGTTGATACCACCTGCGTCCTTCCACCCCTAGCCGCACCAGAGCCTCGCCGCCCGAGAGGTTCACCGTCGACTCCAGATAGAACCCATTCACGAGTTCAACGCGCTTTTCGGCGATTCGCTGTTTGAGCTCCGGGATGCGCTCCGGCTTGAAATTCATGATGGCGACGATGTTATTTACTTCAGAGAGCACAAAGGCATAGTTCGGGTCATCCCGTACACGATCGAGATGGTCCAGATAGCTGTTGGCGCAATAGACGCGCTCGCGGCTGAACGTGGTCAACCACCCGCAGCTTGCGGGATGGAAGTTGGGGACCAGAACAGCGTCGGGTAGTGTCGCTATCCCATCCAGCCCCTTGGCTTCCAGCGTTAAACCCGCCGCAACGGCTGCTGCCGCAGCCAGGAACTTGCGCCGATTGAGAAGCTCTGCGGAACCGGACGTGGGTATTGCTTGGTTAGAGCTCGGAGTAGTGGGCACAAGTGTGATTATCCCGCATCCATCAGCGCAACCCAAGAACTTATTGAAAAAACGACTTCCCGGTGACCTCCCATCGACTGGACGAGCATTCTGGGGTGGTTCCGAGGAGACCGGGATGAATCCCGTAAGGAGGATCCCGCTTAGTTTATCCACTGGAGGAAGTTTCTGTTCAAAAGGCGAGCACAAGCGCGTTGCCGCCCTGTATTAGTAACAGTAGCAATATCATTAGATGAGCTCATTGTTAAAGAAGCAAGGGGAACCACGGATTGTAGCGCACTGATTTACGGTTCACTGAGATTGATATCGGTGCAGTGCCGAGGCATCATACAAGCGGCAATTTACCCACCGCCCCGTTTTCAGGCACTTCGATATATGAGCTTTAGATCGTCAGTCGGGAGTGTGGGTCCAAGTCGTCGGCTATGGCCTAGACTCCTGCTGAAAAGGGTCCGATTGAACTGTCATTGAGTTCCAATGCCTGAAAGTCGCCGGTGCAAAACGCGCGAGACCAGCTACTATGATCCATGGATTGAGGAGACAAGGGGTATGCTGCACTTTGTTTTCGCATGGTTCCTGGCCTTCTTGGTATTCACACCCGCCCGGGTAGAGGGTGCGCAGCAGCATAATCATGCATCGGACCAACCGGGGCGGATGGGAACAGTCCACTTCGACACGTCATGCAGTCCTGAGGTGCGCGACGAATTCGACCTGGCGGTGGCGACTTTACATTCCTTTGGCTACCGGAAGTCAGCGGAGTTATTTGCTGACGTATTGAGCAAAGATCCCAGTTGCAGCATGGCAGAGTGGGGCATTGCGATGAGCCACTACCGCCAATTGTGGGATCCGCCGACAAAAGACGATTTAAGGATCGGCCTGGAAGCCGCTCAAGAAGGTTTGTCGATGGGACCGAAGACTCAAAGGGAACGCGACTATTTGGGCGCTATTCAGGTTTTCTATCAGAATGCAGGCTCAGAAAGTCACAGAACCCGCGCCAAACGGTATGAGACTTCAATGGAGTCGCTGTACGGCCGGTATCCGCAGGACAGCGAAGCTGCCATCTTTTATGCCTTGTCTTTGATCGCAAATGCTCCGCTCAATGACAAGACTTACGCGAATCAGAAGAAGGCGACCCAAATTCTCGAACCGATCCTCCTGCAGCAGCCGCGACAGCCGGGGGTCGCGCACTACATCATCCATGCCGACGATAATCCGGTGCTGGCTCAGCTGGCTTTGGATGCGGCGAAGCACTATTCCCAGATTGCTCCTGACTCGCCTCACGCCCTGCATATGCCCTCTCACATTTTTACCAGGCTCGGTTTATGGGACGACTCCATCGCCTCAAACCTCGCTTCCGCCGCTAGCGCGCGCAAACAGAAGCTGGCCGGCGACGAGTTACACGCTCTGGATTACTTACTCTATGCGTATCTGCAAACGGGGCGCATAACGGCAGCCCACGAACTGACTCAAGAACTTCCGGTTGTCGAACCGGGCGATGCGGCCCGCTATGCCGGGCGATACGCGACCGCTGCGATACCAGCGCGGTATTGGATAGAGCGTCAGCAGTGGGCCGCTGCCGCAGCCCTTCCCTTGCCTCCACAAACCTCCCCGCGGGACGCATATGCGTCGACTCAGGCAACTCTTTATTTCGCCCGCGCGCTTGGGGCATCGAGACTCGGGGACATTAAGACGGCGCAGGCAGCAATGCAACCGCTGCTGTCGTTGCGTGACGCGCTCGTGCAGAGCGGCGACGGCGATGCGGATCAGGTGAATGTTCAATTGAAGATTGTAGACGCCTGGATCAAGTGGGTAGACGGTGATCACAATGCGGCCGTGCAAGAGATGAAAATCGCCGCAGAAATGGAAGACGCAACCGAAAAATCGCCGGTCAGTCCAGGCTCCATCGCTCCCGCGCGGGAGATGCTGGGCGATATGTTGCTTTTGGCAAAGCAGCCGAAGCTCGCGTTGACGGCCTATGAATCGGCCTTGAAATCCACCCCTGGACGCCTCAGGGCAGAATACGGCGCCGCTGTTTCCGCCCAGGCAGCAGGACTGCGGGCCGCCGCGGAGCGGCATTACCGCATGCTGCTCACGAACTGCAGCCACGCCGATTCAGACCTTCCGGAATTGGCAAAAATCCCGTTTTCCAATAAATTCGCAACGACGAGGCCCTAGCCGCGGGTCCCGTCATGAGAATTTCCGGCCGCAAAGTGCATATCCACGTCTATCTTCGCTCGAAGCGCGGGAGAAGTGCCGGGCCCTTGTCATTACCGTTGAAGCAGGTGGGATCGACGAAAATCAGGCCCCACAACTTCCTTCGGGTAGAGGCCGGCAAAAGCGTGAATACGCGAACCTCCCCAGGAACGACCAACCAAGATTTGACCCTCTCCATCTTGCGGACATACACTTGTCACCTCAAGGGAAGAGCAACATCTGTAATTCACGTGGAACGTTGCCGGTCCAGCGGGACTAAGTTCGTGCCGGGTGCTACAACTCATCGGGATCAATTTAGAGAATGTGGAGATAAGAGTCAGTCATGACGGGAAAACCACACGTTGTCATCACAACTCACTTGGCCGCTATTGTTTTGCTGGCTCTTCTGGCTGGCGCAAGCGCTAGAGCGCAAACGCAAAGCTGGTACCTCGACCCTAACCATTCGGCGGCGCAGTTTGCAGTGCGCCACATGGGAATCTCCACCGTCAGAGGAGCCTTTACCAAAATAGGTGGCGTGGTCGTGGATTCTCCGGACCTGGGCAAAGCTTCTGTGAATGTGACCATCGATGCCAGTTCCATAGATACTCGCGTGGAAATGCGTGACAAAGACCTGCGCAGCGACCACTTCTTCGATGTCGCGAAGTATCCGACGATCACCTTTCAATCGAAAAAAGTGGAATCAGCCGGTCCTGGGAAGTTGAAGATCACCGGCGATCTGACCATGCATGGCGTCACCAAGGAAGCCGTTCTGGATGTGGATGGCCCCACGCCTCCAGTGAAAGATCCGAGAGGAAGCTTGCGCCGCGGTGTTTCTGCTACGACCACGATTAGCCGGGCGGACTATGGAATGAATTACGATGCACCCATGGTCGGGGACCAGATCGCAATCCAACTGGATGTGGAACTGGTAGACAAAGCGCCGGGTCCACCGCGATCGGGTCCAGGTGGCCCGCCACCACCGCCGCCCGCAAACTAGCTAGCTCGTCTCAAGTTGTTCGGGCTTCAAGTATTTGATCAGCACTACCTCGTTGCCCGTTTCGCTGTAAATCAACTCGTCGATAATTTGTTTGGTCAACAGAATTCCAAAGCCCCCTGGTCTAAGCCCTTGCTGCTCGCGGACCGCCGTGTGACGAATCGGATCGGACGGCGGGTTGGTGATTGCCGCATGACGGAGCTCCTGCAAGGAAAAGCCCTCCCCGGGATCCTTTACCCGGCATAAGACCATGTGCTTGGCTCGGATATAAGAGATCGATACATGCTGCGTGGCGTCGAAGCGGGCCCCGTGCTCGATGGCGTTCATGAGCATCTCGCGGAAGGCCAGGCCAACGGCGTCTCTCTCTTTCATGGGGAGAGCTGCCACCTCGTGAATGAACTGTACCAGCCGGTCTGCTGTCTTGCGATCACAGCGCGCAATCAGCTCCATAATTTCAGGAGTAGCGGAAAGGATCTCTATTCCCTCATCCCAAACGGGACCGGTGGTAGCCAGATGAAGCATTTGTTCGAAGGTCGCCATCGAATAGGGCTCGGAGAAATAGCTGAACGCGCGCTCGCGCATGGCGGCAATCACATCGGCGGGGGTGCTTCTGCGGGTGATGATGATGAGCCGCACGTGGGGCCGTACAATTCGGATCCTTCGCAAGAGTTCCACATCCTGCTGGCCTGAACTCTCCTCGCCCGTGAGAACGAGGTCGTAAGCCTGTAGCTTGAGCATCTCCAACGCGGAGTTGTTATTAACCGCGCGTGCGATCTTCCAACCAGGCAGCACTTTGCGCACCGCCGGGGCAACTTTGGAGTCGGAACCGACCACCAGCGCAGTTTTTTGCGGCTTGGCAGGCGCCTTTTTAGTGCTTACTTTATCGATGGATCACCACCTGCGCTCCATGATAAAGCCAACTCTTGCAGCGGGTTGGCAATTCCACGTTGCCTTGCGTATTTTCCGACCTGTGTTTTCAGTTCGCGGGTATTTCGATTCCTGAAAAACGTCTGCACGCGTCGAGCAGTGCGTCCTGTCGCCCCGCATCGTGGGCCGCGGGGTTCGGTGTGCGCTGGCGCATGTGAAAGAAGTACTTGCCGGTGACCGTCGCCGCCGGATCCTGGCTGACCGCAAGCCATACCTGGGTCCGATGTGCAGCGTCCATGTCGTCGGGGGCGTCAGGTCCCCCCATCTTGGTCGGCACCCAGCCGGGTTCCAGTGCGTTGGAGAGAACAGCCGGCCAGTGGCAGGCGATGGCGAAGGCCAGCAGCACATCGTGCAGTTTGGTATCGGAGTAAGCCTGCTGTCCTCGCCAGGGACGGTCTTCCCAAGCCAGATCCTTCAGGCTTACATCCCCGCTCTGGTGCAGTCCGGAGCTGAGATAGACGAGACGCTTCGGTCTCGCGATCAGAGCCGTGAGGATGTAAGGCGCGAGGGTATTGACGGCGAACACATGAGGAAGACCGTCTTCGGTCGCAATACGCCGTGGCTCCCGATACCCAACTCCGGCATTGTGAATGACCGCGTCGAACCCACCGAGGCGGTTGACCTGCTCGGCCACATCGCGGGTTTGGGCGATGCTGGCCAGATCGCCGATGACGATGCTCTCCGCTCCAGGCACGGCGGCCAGGGCGTCGTTGCCCCGCTGCTCGTTGCGCGCGTGCAGGACCACGCTGTGCCCTTGTTCGATCAGCAGTTGGGCCGCCATTTGGCCGAGGCCGTCGGAAGAACCTGTAATAAACACGCGTGCCATAATCGTTTACCCTCCGTATTGCTACAGATGCACGCCAGGCCGGTCAGGCCACGAATCTTGAACGTGCACAATCCGTTAAGGAGAACTGACGCAATCCATGAAAAAGACGAGTCTATTCAAACAGTACTTGCTGGCAAAGGAGATCCTGATGATCCCTGTTGCCCATGATCCGCTCGGTGCAACGATCATCCAGCGGGCGGGATTTAAGGTGTTGGGTTGCGGCGGCTATGCAAACTCCGCGGCTCTGCTCGGCGCGCCGGACATTGAATTGCTGACGCTCACGGAGATGACAGACGCCGTGTGGCGATTTGCCGATGCCGTGGATCTGCCCTTGTTTGCCGACGGCGACAATGGTCATGGAAATACCACCAACGTCCAGCGGACCGTCAAGCAGTTTGAGAAGGCCGGTGCCGCGTCCGTGATGCTGGAGGACCAGGTCTCGCCCAAACGCTGCGGTCACATGTCGAGCAAGCATGTGGTGCCGTTGGATGAGTTCGTAGCCAAGATCAGGGCTGCCGTCGACGCGCGCACAGATCAGGACCTCACCATCCTGGCGCGCACCGATGCCATCGCAGTTAAGGGCTTGCCGGAAGCGGTCGATCGCGCACACCGCTGCCTGGAGGCCGGGGCCGACTGGGTCTTTTTTGAAGCACCCGAAACCGTCGAGCAGATGAGGCAGATCCCTCACCTGGTATCCGCGCCCACCCTGGCTAACATGATTCCTGGTGGCAAGACGCCCATCCTGCCCGCCTCCGAACTGGAATCAATGGGCTTCGCCGCGGTGATTTTTCCTAACGTGTTCACCTACGCCTACGCCAGGCTGGCCACGGACATCGCCGCGGAACTGCTACGCACTGGCAACCCGGCAATCTTCCACGACCAGATGATCGAATTCGAAGAATTTAATAACCTGGTCGGCTTGCCCAAGATCAGGGAAGCGGAAAAGCGCTACTATTCCCACCTGGAAGACGCGCACTTACGGGGCTCGTAGCCGTGCTCACCAAGATCGAACCTCCGAAACTCGGAATTGCGTCCTGGACTCTACCGTGGGCAATCGGTGTTCATGGCTATCCCTCGCCGCAGCGGCCACTTGACTTCATCGGGCTGCTGGAGAAGGCCGTCGAAGCCAAAGTTTCCGTTGTCCAGATCGCCGATAATCTCCCCCTTCACGAATTGCCGGATCAGGAACTGGATCAACTGCGCGAGGCAGCCGTCGCCCGCGGGCTGGTGCTTGAAGCCGGCACGCGAAGCCTCGATGTAGAACACCTCGCCCGCTACATCGCGATCACCCACAGGATTGGAGCCCGGATTCTGCGCACGGTCTTGTCCGGAAGCTTGTTCGGGCCGAAAGAGTTGGCCGCGGCCGAAGCCGCCATCCTGAAGGTTCTGCCGGCACTCGAGCGCCAAGGCGTGACGCTTGCTCTGGAAAACAACGAAGCCTTCAGCGCCCCGGAGTTTGCTGGGATCATCACCAGAATTGCGAGCCCTCATGTGGGGATCTGCCTGGACACCGCCAACTCCCTTGGCCGGCCCGAAACATTGCAGACCGTGGTCGAAAACCTGGCCGAGCACGCAGTCGTGCTTCATGCCAAGGACTACGACATTCGACGCATCGATACGCGCATGGGCTTCTCAGTCGTGGGCACGCCGGTAGGCGACGGCCGGGTCGATTTCAATTTTGTGCTCGCCGAACTATCCCGGCGGGGCCGCAGCGGAATCAGCATCATCGTGGAGCACTGGCCGCCCTTTGCCGGTAGCGTCGAGGAATCGATTCGGATAGAGGAGGAGTGGCTCTCGAGAAGTCTGCGCTTCTTGCGATCGAAGCTGTCGGGGCTTTAGAGCCCGTCGTTTTCGCGTATACGGCCCGACTAAAGTCGTGCCCAAATCAACGATCAGGAATGTATCGGGACCAGTCCCTCCGGGACTGAGTTTGTCTGTTGAGTTCTCTGCCAGAACTCGGACGGGCTGGGCTTAAGTCTAGGGGTCGGCCCTCTGGGCCTTGGCGATTGGAGGAACCGAAATATCTCTTCTAGCTCTCACGCGGACTCTTTTAGGGCAGATGAGAGAAACCAAAGATCGGATCCCGCCGATGCCTTGGTTTCCCTCGCGAAGGACGATACAACGGTCCTTTGCTTGTGATTATGCGTTTGACGGTCAACGTGGCCTGGCGGCGGTTTCGCAAGCTCATTAGTCGCCGAGCAAGAGTCGAAACTTCAGGGATGCCGTCCAAAAGGTAGACTGAAGTCGATCATGTCCATCGCGGGAGCATTCACGACGGCGAAGCTGGGCGAACATCAGACTCGATTTTCAAAGCGCGACCTGGTCGAGTTTGGCGTGGCCTACAGCCTGATCCTCGCGGCCATTTGGACCTTGAATCCCTGGCAGAGGTTTTTCTATTGGGCCGCCATTGCGTGGATTGTCGTCACCACGTGGCAGCGGCATACTACATGGAAAGCGCTGGGGCTCGGTCTGACCGGCCTGGTGCGGTCGCTCTGGATCGTAGGGGCTGCAGCGATCCTCGGGAGCCTGGCGATCTATCTGGCCGGCCGGGAGCATACGCTGCACCGGCTCCATGGTCCCACTCCTCTGTTGTCGCATGTTTGGGGATATCTGATCTGGGCGGTGATGCAACAGTTCCTGCTGCAGATCTATTTCCTGCTCCGGTTGCAGCGCATGCTGCCGGGTAAGGTGGCTCCAGTAGCGGCTGCGGCCGGCTTATTCGCGCTCGCCCATCTACCCAATCCGGTGCTGACGCCCATCACCCTGGTGTGGGGCATCGCCGCCTGCATTTTGTTTTTGCGCTACGGGAATATCTATGCCCTGGGGATCGCCCACGGAATCCTGGGTCTTTGTGTCGCAGTTATTGTGCCAGAATCGCTGCAACACCATATGCGGGTGGGGATCGGCTATTACCGATACCATGTGCGTGAACACAATCACTCCGCGGCCGTCGATCATCGCAACCAAACAGACCAGATCGTATCGACCGACGCGTGGGTAATGGCCGAAGCCCCTACGCGGCGATCCTGAAGCCACGCGCGGCCATAGAAAATTCCCGCCAGCAGCGCCAGCAGCACATAGCGCCAATTGAAGTGCACGGCGCGTTTGTTAAAGTGCGAAAGCCCGAACAAGGTTGCAGTGATGAGCAGGGCGCGTACTCGCCCGACGCGTCGCTCGAGAAGATTTTGCATCCAGCCACGGAAGAAAAGCTCTTCCGGGACGGCCACGAAAAAGAAGGTAAATATCCAACCCAGGAGAACGTGCCAGGCCGACGGCATGTGGGGATGAAAATGGAGGAAGCCGAGCGACAGTCCGAGAGCGACCGCAATGGGAGTGTACGCGGCCAGCCAGAGCAAGCCAACGCGGAAATCGCGCAGACGAAGGCGGAGGTCGAAGCCAACCTGGCGCAACTGCCGGATGGCGAGAAAGCCATAGATGCCTGCATCGAGCAGCAGGACTTTATTGAAGATGGCGAGACCGTGGCCCCATGCAGGCTCAAACCAGCGCAAGTCCACGGCCAGGCCGAGGAGGCCAAGGATGATGAAGTCGCGCCACTCTCCTCGCTGTTCCGGGTCGGCCAGGCTTGCGCCGTAGAGCAGCAGGCTGATGAGCACGGGCAGCAGGGTGTAGAGGGCCAGCCATGCCCAGCGGAAGAGGCCGCTGGAAGCGGAGACGAGGATGTAAGGGAGACCGAGTAAGGCGGGCGCGAGGATGCGCAGTCTCAAGGGCAGCCGTTGCGCCAGTTGAAGACTGGCCGGGCTGAATGCTGCTGCGAAGAAAGGAATCAGCGTGAGCAGGGCGGCGAAGCCAATCGATGGATGAAAAAGCAGTCCCGGCATCAGCTTCGAGCTTAACGCCTGCGATCGCTTCGGCCTATGGATTTCCCAGGTTATAGACTACGGGTTCCTCCTTCAATGTTTGCTCCCCGAGGGCTTTCCGGATGACCGCCAGGAGCATGGTGTTGTCCACTGGCTTTTGTAGAAAAGCCTTGGCGCCCGACTGAACGATTTTCTTTTGGTTTTCGCGAATGTCGCGGCCCGAGACCACAATGACCGGTACTGAGGCGAGCGATGGGACCTTCTTAAACCTGTCCATCAGGACGAAACCGTCTCCCGCAGGCAGACCCAGGTCAAGAATGATCAAATCAGGCTCGCTCTTGCGTGCCTCAGCCATACAGGAGATTGCATCTTCTGCGGAGGACGTCTCGTAGTGGTGGGCGCGGAGCCGTATGTGCATGCTCTGAAGTACATCCGGGTCGTCCTCAACGATGAGAATCTTCTTGTTACCCATTGCTCACAATCCCCTCTAGCTGTATCGGCTTAGAAGATGGATATCGTGAGCGCACAGGTTGCATGGCGGGTTTCGCCAGCAAGAGCCCTACTTCGCTACACTTTTCTGCGCAGAGCGGAACTGAAAATGCTCAATGGGTCGACTTCCGCACGGAAGTGCCGATAAAGCACCCAACGCAGCCGTCGTGGGCCGTAACGCACAGCGCCATCGTTCACGCAAGAAGCGCCACTCGAGAGCTGGGTGGCGCTTTTCTTTGCGGCTCATCGGCCAAACTGCCGCAGGTGGTGATCCGCGTGCAAATATCCCCAGCGCATCCAATCCTCCACTGTCATTTTTCCGAACACCGGATGGGGCCCGCATGGGTTTGGCAAGTCATCGCAGAACCGGCTCAGGGTCGAGAGCAACGAGGCGAGATCCTGACGGAAATCAACCGGGAGGGTACCGCCTTTCCCTTGTTCGATCTCTGGCGGGGTGGGGAATCCAGGCCGCCACTGAATCGGTACCTTCAGGGCGCCCCACTTCAACACCGTTCGTTGCAGGAAGCCTGTCGCCGGGCTTGCAATCTTCTCCCCCAATGGGACCTTATAGGAGTCATCCAAATGGCAGACCATCTGGTGGACAGACATGGAGCCCCAGCGCCCCTTGTCCTCCGGCGATAGCTCCGCCAATCGAAGCGCTATGGTCTGCCGGTCGCTGAGATTGCTCAGTGTCTTCATAGTTTCCTAACAAGTGTCTTCATCGTTTCCTAACAAACGAGCGACATACCCGGATTTCCTGTACGCGGCACCAATTCACTGCAGTTCACCAACGAAGCAACCTTCACAGGAAATCCGGGGCGTGACCCGCCCGTCCCTTGGTTAGGCATCGAGAGGCAGGCACCTGTTTCCGCGGCCTGTTAAACACCGGTAGCTACCACGAAGTATTGCGCATTTTCCTTCCCCGGGTTGTGCACGCCGTGCAGTTCGTTGGAGTGAACGAATGCCGCACCCCCAGGTCCGATCACCGCGGTCTTTCCTGCAATCGTTACTGCCAATGTGCCCTTTATCATCAGGAACATTTCTTCGTGCTCATGCCTGTGTGGGGGATGCGGCTCACCCCCCGGGCCCAGTGTCGTCTCGTGCACTTCCAGGTGATAGCCGGAATGTGTCAGGCCGTCCAGGATTGGCCTGGATTCGTTCTGCCCATTTCGCTTAACAGGTAATTCGTCAAAAGGCTTGATGAAAGAGCTGAGTGCCGGGCTATCCGACGCAGCAAATGCAGAGGAAGCGGCCAACATTGGAATAGCCTGAAGAACAGAGCGCCGGGTGGCATTCATGGAAATCTCCCGTTATCACAGCGTTGTTATTGAATTCCTGTAGCAACCACAAAGTACTGTGCCTTTTCTGTTCCCGGATTGCGCGCGCCATGCAACTCGTTGGAATGGAAAAACGCTGCTCCTCCGGGTCCGATCACCGCCGTCTTTCCTTCAATGGTAACTGCGAGGGTGCCGCTCATCATCAGTAGAAGCTCTTCATGCTCGTGGCGATGGGGTGGATGCGGCGAACTTCCTGGAGCAAGTGTCGTCTCGTGAACCTCAAGGTGATCGCCGGAATGAGTCACACCGTTCAGAATCGACCTGGATTCGTTCTGCCCATTCTGCTTTACCGGCAACTCGCTATAGGGCTTGATGAAGGAAGCGAGTGTCGGGCTCTCCGCCGCCAACGCCGATGAGGCTGCCAGCATGGAGATCGCCTGCAGAAGAGAACGGCGAGCTGCGTCCATAGAGTCTCCCTACTGCATTTTGACTTCTGGTCTCGAACCGCGGGAGCAAGCCTGCCAGCGCTGTTATAGGCCTTCCGGAGACATCAAATCAAATACCCGAAAGGTATTCGGGGCGCCCGCCCCGTGCGGCACAGTGCATTTGGCTGATAAGATCATCGGGAACAATTTGACGGGGAGCACCATGTCCTTTAAGCCGAATCGCCGCAGCTTCCTTATCGCAAGCGGGCTTACTGCCCTTGCCTCAACCAAAGTCTGGGGTGCCAACGACACCCTTCGCGTCGGGGTCATCGGAGCCGGCGGCCGCATGAGAACCATCCTCGATTCCGCCGACAAAAGCGGCGTTCCCTACGAGATCGTCGCTGTGAGCGATGTCTATGGGCCGCGCCGCGATGAAGTGAAGGCACGGGCGGCCTCCACCGCTGCCACTACCACCCATCTCGATTATCACGAATTGCTGGCCAACAAGGATATCGATGCGGTGCTCATCGCCTCTCCCAACCATTGGCACGTGCGCATGGCATGCGATGCCTTGGCGGCGGGCAAAGATGTTTACCTGGAAAAGCCCGTCACCCACACGATTGAAGAAGGCGCCACTCTTTCCCACGCGGTGCATAACAGCAAGCAGGTGCTGCAGTGCGGCATGCAGCAGCGCAGCTGGACCCACTTTCGTAATGCCGTCGATCTGATTCAAGGAGGCAGCCTGGGCCGAGTCACCCAGGTAAGAACCTACTGGTGGCAGAACTACAACCAGGCGGGTTGGAAGCCTAAGCCGGTCGACACCCAGGCCCTTGATTGGAAGCTTTGGCTAGGTGGCGCTCCCGAGCAGCCATTCAGTGAAGAAAAGTTTTACCGCTGGCGTTGGTATTGGAACTTTGGTGGCGGGGCCATGACCGACCTGTTCGCCCACTGGATCGATGTGGCGCACTGGGCGATGAAGTCAGACACGCCGCGCGAGGCGCAGATGCTCGCAGACAAATATATTTTTGAGGAATGGGACTGCCCCGACACCGTTCAGGCAGCGCTGCGTTACCCCGGGTGGGATGTGGTGTACGAGGGCATGATGAGTTCCTCCATTGACGACGGCGGCCTCGAGTTTCGCGGCACCGAAGCCACCTTGAAAATCGATCGCAACAGCTTCGGTATTTACCGCGAGGGCCTGCACGCTGGGCAAAATCCCATCCTCAGTGAAGAGAGCTTCCGCGATGGAACCATCGACCACGTGGCGAATTTCTTTGCCTGCGTCAAGTCGCGCAAGGAACCAAACGCGCCGGTCGAAACCGGAATCTCCTGCGCGCGGGCCGGGCATATCGCCAATCTGGCCTACAAGCACACCGGACAGATTTCATGGCCGCCCAAGAACTCGGGATAGCAAGCGCGGCTAACTTTCATCGCGCATCAGGCAGCAGGCCCTTCTCCACTAGCACGGGAGGTCTGCGGTGCCTGGTAGCTTGCTCGTAGGCGTACGCCCAGCCAAGTAAGTCGCCGTCTTTCCACGGTCTGGCTGAAATTTCCAGGCCGAAGGGCAGGCCATCCGGATAAAAGCCGCCCGGAACCACCACCGCCGGGACCCCAATCATATTTACCCAACTGGTATCGCTGTGCGGGCCGGTACTGATCTTCCCATCCTGTGGCATGGTCTCATCGGGCGGCGGCATTTGTGTTGCGGGATAGACGAAGCCGTCGAGATGCAAGCGATCCAGGGCTTCGCTATACGCTGCGAGCGCCTTACGCCGCGGAGCCACGTAGTTGGCTTCGGCTTGCGGATCGCTCTCGATCCTTACCTGGGTCACTGGAGGCCGATCTTTGGGTGCGTCGGCATCGGTGCCGCCGATGATCGTAGACGGCAACGGAGATCCTGTGGCTTTTTGGTACTCCTCGGGCGAGTGGTACTGCGCCGGGCCAAACTCGGCCAGAAATTTCTCCGTTCCTTCCCGGATGTAGGGCACGGTGCATACCCTCGACGCTGTTTCTGCAAAGCTATCGGGAAGAATGGAGTCGTCGAAGACGACCGTCGCACCCGCCGCCCGCAGCCCTTCCAAGGCTTTCATGAAGGCCTCGCGCGTCGAGGGTTGAAGCGGGAGGCGTGAGGCCGTCCGGGAGGCTGCCGCCGCGCTTGCCGACTCCGCCGCTGGTATTCCCCCGAAGGGCACGCCTGCGCCCTCAAGAATAAAAGCGGGTACGCCGAAGCGTTTCCCTTTGAGCGCGTCCGTTTTCAGGTAGGCGGTGTAGGGGCCATGCTCAGCCAGGGCAACGGAGTCGGCAGTGCGGGGATCCAGGGAATCGGCTCCGGCCATCACGTCCAATGCAATAGTCGCATCGGTCACGTTGCGGGCGATGGGCCCAGTGTTGTCGAGCAGCCAATCCAGCGGCGCAATGCCGGCAATACTCACCAGCCCACGCGTTGGAAAGACGCCAACCACCGAGCTGGTGGCCGCCGGCATCCGGATCGAATTGCCGGTGTCCGTTCCATTGCCCAGGACCGCCATGTTTGCCGTGACAGCAGTTACCGTGCCTCCGGAAGAACCTCCAGGGCTGAAACGCACATCGTAGGCATTTCCCGTACGGCCGTAAGCAGTACTGCGATTGGTATCGCTGGCGGCAAAGTCGGGCATATTCGTTTGCCCGATGATGACAGCGCCCGCGGCGCGCAGCTTGGCAACGATGGTCGCATCCTTGGGCGCGATCAGTTCATGCCCGGGGATCATGTACCCTTTCCACCCATCGGTGGTGACATGGTCCTTGATCGATGTATTCGCTTTGGTGACGATGGGAACACCCCACATCGGGCCGCGCTGGTAGTGGCTGCCATCGGCCGCGGCTTCCGCATCCTCCCTGGCCGCCGCGGCCAGGGCTCCCTCTCGATCTACTGTCTGCACCGCACGATAGATCCCGTTGTATTTTGCGATGCGTGCTAAGTACCACTGCACGACCTCAGTGACGGTGTACTTATGGCTGAGATACATCTGCTCCAGCGCGGGGATGGTTACTTCGAGCAGGTCGCGACTCATCGCATTCTGACTTATCGCATCCTGGGCAGAGCCGTTGCTGGCGGACGGAGGCGCGGCGTGCGCAACCATCCAGCCTCTTCCCAACAGCGTGAGCAAAAGCAGTAGATAGCACTGACGGGATTGCATGCTCCTAACATACCCCGAGTGAAGACTCGAATCAGTTACATGCGTCTCTGAAAGAAACTCCCCGCGTCGAAGGACGGAGAGGGATCCTGGCAACCCATAGTCGTGAGAAACGGACGGTTAAGGTCAATTCGCGCGAGGCGAGCTAAACAGTGGCGATCTGCGCGCTGAGATTTACGCGGGCCTCGCCACGCTCCTCAGCTGCCTCCAATTCGCTGACTGCTTTTTCTGGGCCAATATCCGCACTTCTTCAAAGCCGCACAAGCCGTGCCTCAACGATTTCACC
>CAWFGM010000020.1:0-204524 GCA_963815175.1 uncultured Acidobacteriaceae bacterium | reverse complement strand
GGAGTGGAGATTGCTTCTCGGCCGCAGGCAAACGCTGTGTTCGTCCAAGCTGCGGACGAGGTCCTCGAGGCTCTGCGCCGGCGGGGGTGGAAGTTCTATACCTTTATTGGAGGCGCGGCGCGATTCATGTGCTCATGGGACACGTATTGCAAACGCATCGACGAGTTTTGCCGCGATATGCGGATTTGCGCTGAGCAGTCTTCGATGCAGGCCAGGTAATACACAAATAGAATTGCCTGATATAAGCCGTCTTAGCAATGTGGGCGAGTCCAGATCTACCAGATCTCGAGACTGAGTCCCTTGGCAATCCTGTAGGACGCGATGAGTTCAAAGTCCGAGCGGTCAGACGTTACCAGGCGCGCACCGTGAGACCGCGCCGTCAAAGCGATCAGTACATCAAAATGAAGATTTCGCAGTTTTTCCGGTGTAAAACCTCGGTCCTGGCGCATTTGGCTCAGAAGCTCACCAGAGTCTAACCAGTTCTGCTTGGAAGGCGCTAATACTGCATGGTTTTTCTCCAGAGTTCGCAAATAAGCACGCTCCGCCGGCTTGCTGGCACCCCGCCACAGCTCGGCGAGCACTACCGCAGAAATCCTTAGTATGCCCGCAAGCGAATCCATACGACCCTGGTGCTGTCCGGTGCGCAGATAACTAACCAGGATCGACGTGTCCAAAATGAAAAGACTACTCGACATAACCATCAAACGACAGCTTCCCCGCGTGCTTTTTCATAAGATTTTTGAATCGCTTAAGGGCAACGATTTCCCTGAGCGCAATGTGAACAGCTTCGGTTCGTGATTTCACTCCCAGGATCTTGGCCGCTTCGTCGGCCAGATGGGTATCAAGTCGGATCGAAGTCATTTTGACGGCCATTGGCGAGTCCTCCCTGCGTATATACATTATGTGTTCTCTGTATATAAGGTCAATCTATGGCTGGTGCAGCGCGCACTGCAATACCTCAGCCAGGTGGACAGCCTTACGCCCAGTCGCTTGGAAGATTTGCTCGCGGCAACTGAAGCCGTCGGAGACGACCAGAGTACCCGGGTCGGCATTCCGTACTGCGGGCAAGAGCACTCGCTCTCCGATCGCCTGGGACACAGCGTATTTCTTCTGCTCAAAGCCAAAGGGCCCCGCCATTCCGCAGCAACCCGCGTCCAAGGTCTTCAGTTCGGAGCCCATTTTGCGCAGCAACTCCTCTTCGGCGGTCATCTTCATGATTGCTTTGTGGTGACAATGTCCATGAAGCAGCAGCTTTCGTGACAGTTGCGGAGGCTGATAAGCATGTTGTTGCAGAAACTCGCTGAGCAGGAAAGTCTGACACCGCAGGCGATCGGCACGCACATCCTCAGGAAAGAGGTTGCGCAGTTCGTCGCGAAATACCGACGCGCAACTCGGTTCCAAGATCACGATTGGTAGGCCGGCGTCGATCTCCGGCGCTAGCAGTCGCATGACGCGCTGCAGGTATTGCTTGGCCTTGTCGAGCATGCCAAAGTCGTACAAGGGGCGGCCGCAGCACAGATGGTTTCGGGGGATGCTTACGCTGAACCCTGCGTGCGTAAGTACTTCAAATGCAGCCTGACTTGTCTCAGGCTTAAAGTAATTATTGAAGGTATCCGGCCAGAGAACCACACCCGGTCTGCCGTCTTTCGCAGTCGCCCGTTGTTTCGAGGCCCACTTCTGAAAGCTGATGGGAGCGAGCTGGGGTGTCTGCCGCTGAGGAGCAAGGTCGAGGGCTTTCTGCAACCAGCGCTTTGCCATCGGGGCGTTGTTTAGGACATTGGCGAAACGCGGAGCCAACGAACCAACCGCTGCCCAGCGATCGATCATGCCGAAGGCGTAGGCGTGCAGGGGACGTCGCTTTCCCTCGTAGTAATGAGACAAAAACTCTGCTTTATAGGTGGCCAGATCCACGTTCGCTGGGCATTCCGACTTGCAAGCCTTGCATGCAAGGCATAAGTCGAGCGCCTGCTTGACCTGCTCGTTCTTCCAAGCGCCATCGATCACCTCGCCCTGCAGCAGCTCGAAGAGCATGTGGGCGCGTCCCCGCGTGCTGTGCTCTTCTTCGAGCGTCACCATGTAGCTCGGGCACATCGAACCACTGTCCTGCTTGCGGCAGGTTCCGACTCCAATGCATCGCGCTGCGGCGTTGGCGAAGGAGCCGCCGTCCTCGACAAACTTGAAGTGGGTCTTCGGTTGCAACGGTTTGTAATCCGCACCGAGGCGCAGGTTCTCGGTGGGCAGATAGGCATCCACCACCTTATGCGGGTTCATTTTGTTCTGCGGATCCCACACGGCCTTGAATTGACCAAAGGCATTCATCAGCTCAGGCCCAAACATCTTTGGCAGCAATGAACCGCGGGATTGTCCGTCGCCGTGCTCGCCGGAAAGCGAACCTCCGTAGCTGACGACGAGGTCGGCGGCCCTCTCTACGAATTCGCCATACTTGCGAATTCCCGTTTCGCTCTGCAAGTCAAAGCTGACACGCATGTGTATGCAGCCATGCCCGAAATGCCCGTAGAAGGCGCCTTCGTACTGATATTCGTTCATGAGCGCGCGAATGTCTCGCAGGTAGCGACCTAGCTTTTCCGGAGCCACCGCCGCATCATCCCATCCTTCCCATTGCGGCGCCGCTCCGGGAGCAAACGCCGCTGCACGGGGGCCGGATTCGCGCAGATGCCAGACGGCGCGCGCCTCAGACGGCGTGTAGATTCGGGTATTCGGCGCATCGGGCATTTGCTTCAGGCGATCTATCAATTGTTCAGCCAGACGGCGCGCATGCTGCGCATCGTCAGAACCAAATTCAACCAGCACGATGCCGCGCCCTTCAGGCAGCAGTTCGAGTTTAGGAGCTCCCTTGCGGCGTAGTCCGTCGACGATGCTTCCCTCGAAGCCTTCGAAGCCGATTGGCTGAAAGGTCAGGATCTCAGGGACATGGTCTGCCGCAACAAAAGCGTCATGGTATCCGACTCCAACCAGCACGCGATGCTGCGGGCTGGGGATCAGCTTTACCTTGGCTTCGAGCACCGTTACGCAGGTGCCCTCCGTCCCGACCAGCGCACGCGCCACATTGAAGTGCTCCGGTAGCAGCTCATCGAGGTTGTAGCCAGAGACGCGCCGGGGAATTTGCGGGAAGCGCGCCCTTATCTGATCCGCGTACCGATCCCCGATGGCCCGCAGCGCTTTGTAAATCTCGGCGCGACGGCCGCCTTGCTCAAGGATGGAATTTAACTCCTCCGTCGTTGTCGGGCCAACGGTCATCTGCGTTCCGTCGTAGAGCAAGATGCGCAGCTCTTCGATGTTGTCTACCGTTTTGCCACCTAAGAGAGAGTGGGTGCCGCAGGAGTTGTTCCCGATCATGCCGCCGATCGTGCAACGGTTGTGGGTGGAGGGATCGGGCGCAAAGGTCAGCTTGTGAGCTTCTGCCTGGTTGCGGAGCGTGTCGAGGACAACCCCGGGCTGCACCCGGGCAAAGCATTGTTGCGGGTCGAGCTCGAGGATCCGATTCATGTACTTGGTGAAGTCGAGCACCACGGCGACATTGCAGCACTGGCCCGCCAGGCTGGTACCTGCTCCGCGGGCCAACACCGGCGCTCCGTATTTGCGGCAGACTGCCATGGCAGCAGCTACGTCGTCCGAATCGCGTGGAACTACCAGGCCGATGGGAACCTGACGGTAGTTGGATCCATCAGTCGAGTACATGGCGCGGCTCCCGCGATCGAATCGAACCTCTCCCTTAATGTTTTGCTTTAACTCTTTTTCAAGCTCGGGTGCCTGGGGGAAGGTATCTACAGGTTTGCCGTGGGAACTCAGTGCGAGGGGCGGAAGAGTCTGCATCGTTCCCCTAGCTGCCGGCAGGTGCTGAGGTTTCGACAGGGGCAAGGGATTCAAGGGCGGCGGTTACGCCCCCCGCCCGGTAGGGCACGCCAGCTAAGCGTAGGCCCATCTCGACTCCGCTGAGTGTTCCCGCCAGCATCAAGTCATTGAAGCTGCCGAGATGGCCGATGCGAAAGACTCTGCCGGCCAACTTGGAGAGACCAGCTCCAAGAGACATGTCGAAGTTTTCCAGGATGATCCTGCGTAAACGATCCGCATCGTGGCCCTGCGGCATAAACACCGCAGTCAGCGCGCTCGAGTACTCAGTGGGATCTTCGCAGACAATCTCCAAGCCCCAGGTGCGCACTGCGGTGCGCGTCGCTTCCGCGTGGCGGTCATGGCGGCGGAATACATTGCTCAGGCCTTCCTCCTGCAGCATGGCCAACGCTTCCTTCAAGCCGTAAAGCAACGTGGTTGCTGGAGTGAATGGAAAATAGCCGTTGCGATTGGGGCCAAGCATCTCCTGCCAATCCCAATAAGAACGCGGCAATTTTGCGCTCTTGCTAGCGGCCAGCGCTTTTTGCGAGATCGCGTTAAAGCTCAGCCCCGGCGGCAGCATCAGTCCCTTCTGCGAACCTGAGATGCTTACATCCACTTCCCATTCGTCGTGGCGGTAATCGATGGAGCCGAGGGAAGAGATGGTATCCACCATCAGCAGCGCCGGATGGCCGGACCGATTCATCTCGCGCCGGATGGCTGCGATCTTACTAGTCACTCCGGATGAGGTCTCATTGTGGACCACCATCACTGCCTTGTAAGTGTGGCGATCGTCGGCGGCTAGCCGGGAAGCCACTTCGCCGGCATCCACCCCTCTCCGCCAGTTGCCCGGAACATAGTCGACTGCGATGCCGAAGCGCTCCGCAAGCTGCCGCCAGAGTTGGGAAAAATGCCCGGTCTCAAACATCAACACCCGGTCACCAGCGGATAGAGTGTTGACGATGGCCGCTTCCCACGCCCCCGTGCCCGACGCGGGATAGATCACCACTGGACCGGTGGTTTGAAAGATGGGGCGCAGGTTCTCCAGAACCTCGGAGCCCAGCCTGGCAAACTCCGCGCTGCGATGATCGATGACCGCGCGATGCATCGCCCGCTGAATTCGATCGGGGACGTTTGTGGGTCCGGGAATCTGGAGAAAGTGCCGGCCGGCGCGTGTCAAGATAATCTGCCCCAGCATTTCACTTCTGGTGCATACAAAGCAACCACTCCCGACGTGGCTTTTCCTCAAGAAAAGCCACACTTCGCTGAACTCGAGTGTGCAGAGTAGAAGTGAAAATGCTCTAGAATTCTAACCCATGGTGAAACCGCCATCGATTGCTAGCGGCGATCGCGACCATCTATAGTGTAAGGCCAACGCATGGCGACGGATCGTTTCTCCCGAATGCAGCGGCGGGCCTTTCTAAAGCTTACTGGCGCGATGGCGGCCTTTCGTCTCACGCCACCTGTCCTTGCGGTTCCGAGCCACAGGATTTCCGTGGTCATCGATGACAGCGACCCGATTGCCTGCAGCGATCCGGTCCATTGGGCCGCAGGCCAGCTTCAGAGTGCGTTGCTTGCCAAAGGCTTCCTTTGCGATATTGCTCCCTCTTCGGATCAGCGCAAAGACTCGACCTTTTCCATCGCGGTGGGCGGCGCCGCCTCAAGCCTGGCGCGGAATTTCCCCCTGGCGGGAACCGGCCTCAGCACTCCGGAGAGTCTTCGCCTCATTCCGGGATATTTGGCAGAAGGACCGGCAACCCTGGTCTCCGCCAGCGGCCAACGAGGATTCATCTACGGGTTGTTGGAGTTGGCAGAGCGGGTTCGATTCTCGCCTGAGCCCGGCACTGCGCTGCGACTGAGCAACTCTGTCGAGGAAGAGCCCGCGAACCAGGTCCGAAGCGTCGCTCGTGCGTTCTGCAGCGAGCTCGAGGATAAGCCCTGGTATTACGACAAGGATTTCTGGCGACGATATCTCGATCTTCTCGTGGCCAGCCGCTTCAATCGATTCAACTTCACCTTCGGAATAGGCTACGACTTCCCTCGCGGAGTCACCGGCGACTACTTTCACTTCCCTTACCCGTATCTCGTCGATGTCCCCGGCTACGATGTGCGGGTGGTTCGACTCGGCAGCGAGACGGGAGAACAAAACCTTGCCCCGTTTACCTCCGATGAGCGGCAAAAGAATCTTCAGATGCTGCGTTTCATTGCTGCCGAGACCGGTGCGCGGGGACTGCAATTCCAATTGGGATTGTGGACCCACGCTTACGAGTGGACAGATAGCCCGCGCGCGCATCACCGGATCGAAGGGTTAACTCCCCAGACGCATGCGGCGTATTGCCGCGACGCATTGGCCATCCTTTTAAAGGAGTGCCCGCAAATTCAAGGGCTCACGCTTCGGGTGCACGGGGAGAGCGGAATCCCGGAAGGGAGCTATCCATTCTGGAAGACGTTATTTGAAGCGATCTCGGGAAGTGGCCGGAAGATCGAGATCGACATGCACGCCAAGGGCGTGGATCAGACCATGATCGACATAGCGACAGCCACAGGCATGCCGGTTAAGCTAGGAGCTAAGTACTCCGCCGAGCACCAAAGCCTTGGTTACAACCAGGCGGATATTCGGGAACTGGAGATACCGGAACCGGACCGCATGGAGACTGGCGTCTTCAGCGTAAGCAACGGGGCCCGCCGGTTCACGCGCTATGGCTATGCCGATTTCTTTCAGCAGGGCAGCCGCTATCAATTGCTCTTTCGCTTATGGCCAGGAACTCAGCGGCATCTGCTCTCGGGCGATCCGGAGATGGCCGCAGCGTACGGCCGCACTTCCCACTTCTGCGGAGCGGCCGGCCTGGAGATATTTGAGCCTCTCTTCTTCAAGGGACGCGAAGGCTCCGGGCTCCCGGGCGGCCGTTGTGCTTACGCCGACGCATCGCTCAACCCGAAGTTGGGTGACTGGGAGAAATTCGAATACTTCTATCGTGTCTGGGGACGATGTCTCTACAACCCAGACGCCGATCCGGAGAGCTGGCGCCGATACCTGAAGAGCAGTTTTGGACGAGGTGCGCCTTCGCTGGAAAGCGCTTTGGCCAACGCCAGCCGCGTTTTGCCGCTGGTGACGTCGGCCCATCTGCCTTCGGCTTCGAATCACGCATTCTGGGCCGAGATATACGACAACATGCCGATCGTCCTGGGGAGCGAGCGGTCCCCCTACAGCGACACGCCTACACCCAAGTGTTTTGCCACGGTGAGTCCTCTGGATCCGCAGCTCTTTTCTACCATTGCCGACCATGCCGGAGACCTGCTTGCCGGGCGCTGCAATGCGAAATATTCGCCGATCGAAGTTGCGCAATGGTTAGAGGACTACACGGCGGCATCCGCCAAGGCTTTGGCAAGCGCGCGCCTGGAAGCGACGTCGCACACCTCGCCTGAGTTTCGGCGGATCGAAGAGGACGTTCTGATCCAGAATGGATTGGGCACTTTCTTTGCGGCCAAGCTGCGCAGCGCGGTCTTATTTGAGATTTACCAGCGAACAGGCAGTGCTGACGCCGGGCAGCGCGCGCTGGCTCAGTACAAGAAAGCGCGCGAGGCGTGGGCAACCATGGCCTCTCGCGCCAATAGCGTGTACCAACCTGACATCACTTACGGCAGCGTTCCGATGCGGCGCGGAAATTGGACCGACCGGATTCCGGGTATCGATAAGGATATTGCGGCGATGGAAAGCAAGCTGCAAACTCCGCCTTCTTCGCCCGAGTCCTCGCAAAATGTCGAGCAGGCAATCCAAGCAGCCACGGGCAGGCCGAACCGGCCGTCGGTTCATTGTGTCCACACGCCACCGGCGAGCTTTCATCCCGGGCAGCCGCTCTCGTTGTCGTTGCTTATTCCCGGCGGGGCTGCTCACGATGCGCCCAGTGCCGTGCATCTCTACTACCGTCACGTCAACCAGGCGGAGCGCTGGTTGTCAGTGGAAATGCAACGCGGTCACGACGGTTATAGTGCCGCCATTCCCGGGAACTACACAAATTCAGCCTTTCCGCTGCAATACTACTTTGTGCTTCAACGCGGAGCCGACGCGGCGTGGCTCTCTCCGGCCTTCAATTCGACGCTTTCGAACCAGCCGTACTTTGCGATATCGAAGCGGAGTGGCTCCTGATTCTTAGCGCTCGTCCAAGGTGGACGATCCGTACAGCGGCGCCCCTGTCAGTCGAAATGGCTCAGGCTGCCGCCCGCGGCTTGATTTTCTTCAAGTCCTTGTTGGCGCGTGCCAAACGCAGATCGTAATCCGCTTGTAAATTCATCCAGAATTGCGCCGGAAGACCAAAATACGTCCCGAGACGAAGCGCAGTATCCGCGCTAATGGATCGCTTGCCGTGTACGATGTCATTGATCCGAGGAAGGGTGACGTGGATATCCTTGGCGAGGCGATATCGTGTGAGCCCCATCGGCTCCAGAAACTCCTTGAGCAAAATCTCTCCTGGATGAATAGCATGTGTTGACTTGATCTGCGGTGCTGCCTGAGGCATAAATTCGTCGCCCTTTCAGTGATAGTCTACGACTTCCACTTCAAACGCATTTCCTGCATTCCAACTGAAACAGATTCGGTATTGATCGTTGACGCGGATAGAGTGTTGACCGCTCCTGTCCTGCGTTAATTCCTCTAACCTGTTGTTCGGCGGGACGCGTAAGTTATTAAGTTCTAAAGCAGCGTTCAGGATCATTAATTTTCGCAAAGCGACACGTCGAAGGTTGGCCGGGATTCGGCGGCTTCTGCCAGTCTCCCAAAGCAGCTTGGTATCTGCGTCACCGAAGCTGACGATCATGAGGTATGGTATCGCAAGGCGTTAGTATTGTAAAGCGATACTAGAAGCCATTCCCCCCTTTTCCCGTCGCGGGCTATAATTGCGGACGATCGGATGGCACATGTTGATCGGTCGTTCACTTAGATTTTTTACTCCAAGGGATGGTTATGAATTCACGGGTATCGCGTTTCTCCTGCTTAGCCCTGGGCACGATTTTGTGTTTGTTGCCGTTGTCAGCTCAGCAGCCTAATCCTGCCGAGAGCGGCGCACCTCGGCCATGGGGCCAGAACCCCAACGGGATGCATGTCTACCTTCAGGCGGGGCTTAAGACTCACTTTGCAGGCCAACACGACTATCCACAATTTCTCGCGGACTGGAGCAAGATCCTCACCGAGCACGGGGCCATCGTCGATGGCTCTTTGCATCACCCCAGCGCTCAAGAACTTGAGGGCGTTGATGTGCTTGTCATCTATAAGGGAGACGACGGCTACATGACCGATAGCGAAAAGAGTGCGCTCGAAGCCTTCGTCAAACGTGGAGGAGGTATCGTCAGCCTCCACGATTCTCTGTGTGGTCCCGATCCTGCCTACTTCGCAACCCTGGTGGGCGGCGCGAAGAAACATGGCGAAGTGAACTACACGCTGGGCGCGCAGATCCCTTACACCATCGTGGATAAATCGAATCCCATCATGGCCGGCATGTCGGACATAACGATCTTCGACGAAGCGTTCTACTCCATGACATGGTCCAAGGATCCGCCGATCCACGTGCTCGCAACCGCCGTGATCCCCGGAACTCCCAGCGCCGGTAAGCACAAGGGAGAGGTCGTTCCGCAAATCTGGACCTATGAACACACGCTTCCTGGCGGCCAGCCCGCGCGGGCCTTCGTTTGGATGCAGGGGCATACCTACGCCAACTTCGCCAACCCACAGATTCAAGCCATGCTGCTACGTGGCATTGCATGGGCGGGAAAGAGGCCGGTGGATGAACTGGTCAATTACAAACCTCCGGTGCGCAAGACGCCTAGCCCGTACGGGAACGGCCAATAGCATGTCCTTTTACCGACTCGTTCTAGCCGCGCTGCTGGCAAGTGCCGTTAGCAGCGCCCAGACTAGCCAGGCGCCGACGCATTGGCCGGTACAGGATGGCCACTACGTCATCAGCAATTTCCATTTCGGCAGCGGCGAATCCATTCCCGAATTGAAGCTCCACTACCTCACGCTGGGCAAGCTTCACCGCGATGCCGCCGGACACACCGACAACGCCGTCCTGCTCCTCCACGGCACGGGCGGAGACGCCCATTCCCTGCTCAATCCTCTCTTTTCCGATGTGCTTTTCGGACCCGGACAACCGCTGGATATTACGAAGTTCTACATCATCCTTCCCGACGACATCGGCCACGGCGAGTCGAGCAAGCCCTCCGACGGCCTGCGCATGCAGTTCCCTCACTATGACTATGACGACATGGTCGCCTCGCAACACGCCATGCTGGTGGACGGCCTGCATGTCGATCATTTGCGGCTGATTCTCGGTACCTCCATGGGGTGCATGCAATCCTTCGTGTGGGGAGAGACGTATCCGCAATTCTCCGACGCGCTTGCCCCATTCGCCTGCCTGCCGGTCGAGATTGCCGGCCGCAACCGCATGTTTCGCTACATGGCGATGCAGATGATCCGCAGCGATCCTGCCTGGAAGAACGGCGACTACACCACGGAACCGGTCGAAGGCCTGCGCGGCGCTAATGACATGATCCTCATTGCCGGCTCCGCGCCGCTAAGACTGCAGAAAGATTACCCCACGCGGGTCGCTGCCGAACGTGCCGTCGATCGCGCTCTCGATTCTCTCATTGCCCACACCGACGCAAACAACTTCCTCTACTACGTGGACGCCTCGCGCAACTACAATCCGGAGTCCAAGCTCGGCTCCATTACCGCACCCGTACTTTGGATTAATTCCGCCGATGACTTTATCAACCCGCCCGAACTCGGCATTGCGCAAAAAATGGTGACGAGAATGCCGCACGCGAAGTTCATCCTTATCCCCATCTCGGACGCGACCCGTGGACACGGCACCCACACCATGGCCGCGGTGTGGAAAGATTACCTGGTCGCGTTCCTGCAGGAGACGGAGAAGAAGTAGCCACTAATTCAATACGAAGGCGTAGAGAGTATCGCCTCCTCCAGCAATTAGATACTGGCGGCCGTCTAACAGATATGTCTCAGGCCCATTGCTGAGCGAGTGCAGCATAGGGAAGTGCCATAGTATGTCGCCTTTGGTGGCGTTGAAGGCGATGAGATTGCCGTTGTAATCCCCGCTAAATAATAGGTCACCGGCAGTGGTCAGGATTCCAGGTCCTCCCAAGCCGCCGCCCAAGCCGTCGACGTTGATATACGCGTGGCTCCATCTCACCTCTCCGGTCTTGTGGTCGAGCGCCTCCAGCACATGCTGCGACCAGAGCCCGCGGATTGAGCCGCCGTATCCCTCCGGGTGTGCGCTGGTGTCGGTGAGGTAAGTCACGCTGTAGCCGCGAACAGCGTTGACGTAAAACAAGCCGGTTTGCGGACTATAACTGGGAGGAATCCAATTGGTTCCCCCGCCCCCGTTAATGGTGAGCAGATTACCGTCCACTGTCGGTTCCTTTTCCGGGTCGGGTATCGGCTGTCCCCTGGCATCGACGCCCTTAGACCAGTTAAGCGGGACGAAGGGTTTAGACAGGATGTTTTCTCCGTTGGTGCGATCGAGGACAAAGAAATATCCGTTGCGCGCCGCCTGCGCCAGCAGTTTGCGCGGCTTGCCGTCGACCTCGGCGTCGAAGAGCACCGGGGTCTCGGTGTTGTCCCAGTCATGCGTATCGTGGGGCGAGCCCTGAAAGTACCAGACCAGTTTGCCGGTATCCGCATTGAGGGCCACAATCGAACAGGTATAAAGATCGGCGCCCTTCCTGCCCTGGCCTGCCATCACCGGGTTGGCATTGCCTGTTCCCCAATACAAAAGGTTGAGATCCTTGTCGTAAGTGCCCGGCAGCCACGTCATGCCTCCGCCGTGCGCCATGGCGTACTCGTTAGGCCAGGTTTCCGATCCAGGTTCTCCTTTTTTCGGTTCGCTATTCCAGCGCCACTGTAATTCCCCAGTCTGCGGATCACGCGCTTCCAGATAGCCGGGAACATCAATTGCGTCGCCGCCCACACCCACGATCACGTGATTGCCAACCACCATGGGCGCCCCGGTGGTGAAGTATTGCATCTTTTCGTCGGCTACTTTCTTTCTCCAGCGCTCTTTGCCCGTCTTCGCGTCGAGAGAGATAAACCAGCCATCGGGGGCCAGAAAGTATAACCACTCGCCGTACATTCCTACGCCACGATTGCCAATCAGATGGCCGCCCTTATCAACCCAGTCGTAGTGCCAAAGCGCAAGCCCGGTGCGCGCATCTAGCGCGAACACGTGATCGGGAATAGTGAAGTACAGAATGCCATTCACCATCAACGGAGTGGACTTGATGTCCGGCTCTCCCACTCCGCGCATAGCGCCACCGCTGACGGCCACACGATAGGTCCAGGCGACGGACAACTCATGGATGTTGGAAGCGTGAATCTGCTTTAGTGGACTAAACCTTCGCCCCGAGTAATCGCCGTTGTAAGTGGGCCAGGTATCGGTCGGCTCCGGTTGCACCAACTTCTGCGGATCAAGCCCTTGCGCCGCGGATACAAGCGGTAATCCCAAGCAAGCAGAAATATGACAGGAGAAGGCCGGCAAATTTCATTTCAACGTAACCAGGTAGGCGGTAAGGTCATGCATCTGCTGGTTGGTGTACTTATCCAGCATCTGGCGATGGAAAACAAGTTTATCTTCTACTTGCACTTTGATCCCCTTCTTCAAAGCGATCGAGTGATAGTTGCCGCCGGAATCGTAAAGCGCAACATAGAAGTCATCAAGATGCTTCAGCGTCCCACTCATGGTCTTACCGTCTTCCAGGGTGACCGTGACTTGAGGAGGGGTTCGATTTCTCGGGGCGGGATACAAGAAGGTTTGCTGCAGATCGGAGGGGCTCATTTTCGACCCGAGATGCGCCAGGTCGCCGGCCGACGGAATGGCAAGTATTGCATTTGCCCGCGCCGTTGAAGTAGGCCTCTCCCGCTTTGGCATCGCCGGTGACTACGTTCAGAGGCTTATAGGTGCCACGGTTCGCGGCCAGTTCCACTTGCAAGTGGAGAAATTCCGCGATGTCGCGGAGTTGCTCATTGGTGAAGGAGGAGAAGGCCGGCATCCCTTTCGCGGGCCTGCCGTCGTGAACGGTCGGCCCGATCAGCTCGCCCTGGTTGTCGTCGAGGACGACCGGAGACCGCAAGAGATCGGGACCACTTGCGCCCCGGGCATCGGCCCCATGACAAAAACCGCAGGTGGGTGCGAAGATTTTGGCGCCCTCAGCGGCCATCCGCGCATCCGGCATCCTGCCCAGGCCGAGGAACTCGCGGGTGCTGATCGCTCTCGAATCCTCCTCCTGTTGTGTTGTGTCTTTGGGGCTCGCGGCTGGAGTGGTTTGCTGCGGCTGACTCACGGGTGCGAGGGTAAAGAGCAAAATGGCCAACAGCGAGATTTTCAATCGTTGCTGGTGCGGGTTGCGGTTCTCCTCTGCCGGGCCCATTGTCCTAAGATATACTTCGACTTTTCGCACGTCGAGAGCTTTTCATTTCTCCCGGGAGCAGTCCGATGAACACAGATGTTCTTGTAGCAGGCGCTGGACCAGTCGGATTAGCAATGGCGGTTGGCCTTGCGCGATATGGCGTTTCTGTCCGCATCGTCGATAAGGCTGGGCAACGCACGGACAAATCGAAGGCGCTGGTGCTGTGGAGCCGGACGTTGGAACTGCTGGACTCTGCCGGCTGTAGCCGCCCCTTGATCGAAGCCGGTTGTAAGGTTTCGGACGTGGAGATTGTGGAGGGCAGCAAGCAGATAGGCCACGTGACTCTCGAGGGGGTGGCCTCTCCGCACCCCTACGCGTTGATGCTTCCGCAGAGCGAGACGGAGCGGCTGTTGGATGAACATTTAAAAAAACTTGGGGTACAGGTGGAACGTAGCGTCGAGCTGATACAGTTTGCCGCCTCCGCGGACCGAGTGGTCTCCACGCTCCGCCACGCGGACGGCCATGAGGAGAAGCTCGAAACAGCATGGCTGATCGGGTGCGATGGAGCCCACAGCACCGTACGTCATCACCTGGGAATGGAGTTCGTGGGTGACACCATGCCCAGCAACTGGATACTGGCCGACGTCCATTTGAGCGATGTTCCGTGGAAACAGGAAATAGTAATCGCCTGGCACACCGATGGCGTGCTGGCAATTTTTCCCATCGTGCCAGGCCGGTACCGGATCATCGCCGACATCGGGGGGACACAGCGGTCCGACCCGACACTGGCGGAGGTGCAGGCCATTCTGGACCAGCGCGGTCCCGGCCGTATTGTAGCTTCGGAGCCGGTCTGGCTGGCCGGCTTTGGCATCAATGAGCGCAAAGTCGCTGACTACCGCGCCGGCCGGGTGTTCCTGGCCGGCGACGCGGCCCATGTCCATAGCCCGGCAGGTGGACAGGGAATGAATACGGGGATCCAGGATGCCTGCAATCTTGCCTGGAAGCTGGCGCTGGTCCAGCGCGAGATTTGCGCGGCGGAGCCGCTCTTGGGGAGTTACAGCCTGGAGCGCAGTGAAGTCGGGAAATTAGTGCTGGAGGCGACTGGCCGGGCAACCTCCATTGGCCTGATCAGGGGAGAGATCAAACAGTCCATTCGCAACCATATCGCGTCCCTTATCTTTGGGTTGTCGCCCATACGTAAGACAATTGCTGAGGTACTCACGGAGCTTTCGATCGGCTATCCCCACAGCCCGCTCAGTGCCGGTGGCGGATCCGGGCACGGAGGGCCGGCCGCGGGTGAGCGTGCTCCCATCCGTCCAGGGGAGACACCCGTTGGCGCGGGGGCAATACCTCGCTTTGCGCTGTTTGCGGACGATGGAGATGCAGCTTCTGAATTGATTGCACGTTATTCCGGCATTCTCGAACCGAATATACGCAAGCCTTTCCATGAGGGCGGACTCTGGCTGGTTCGACCCGACGGCTATACAGCGTTAGCGACAGGGCATGGTGGCTGGGACAAAGTATCCGCCTACCTGGAGCGCCTCGGTTGTACGAGCCCAACGCACGATGTACCTGCGGTGGCCACAGCATGAGTTGAGCGCCCTCGCAGAAGAATTTCAAGGTTCGCGTCTCCCCCTACGCAAAAAACCAAGGGTGGGCCACCCTCGGCCGGTAACCAGGAGAGACCCCAAAGAAGAAATCGCAAATTACTCCTGGGGCCCCTCCGGTGCGCGGAAACGTGTGCTAAAGTCCTCTGGTACCCCCCGACAGGTAGCATTGCGACCCCCGCACGACCGGGATCGAGGGCCCCACTCTGTGCAGATAATGTTCGTCCGGAACCAGCATGCCGAACCAGGAGTGTTCATGCTATCTCGACCAAAACCGCGATGCTCGTTACCGTGTAATGCCCTCTTCACAATTCTATTGTCAGCGACGGTGTTGAACGGATGCCGGGAGAAAGCAGGAAGCTCCGCGACCGAGCCCGCCGCAAGTCGAGGTTACGGAGGTTGTCCAGACGGAATGTCCCGGTCTACCACGAGTGGGTCGCGCAGTTAAACGGGCGCACCAACGCGCAGATTACTCCTAGAGTTCAGGGTTACCTGTTGACGCAGAACTACCGCAATGGCTTTTTTGTAAAAAAGGGACAACTGCTGTATGAAATAGACCCCCGCGCATTTGAAGTAGCGATCGAGCAAGCCAAGGCGCAGGTGGCCGTAGCAGTGGCAAATTTGTCCAATGCGGACACCAATGTTGCGCGCGACAAACCGCTCGCCGCACAAAGCGCTATTCCGCAAAAGCAACTGGATACTGATATCGCGACCCAGGCCGCGAGCAGGGCGCAACTGGACGCAGCAAAAGCGCAACTGGCGCAAGCGCAGTTGAACCTGTCCTGGACCAAAGTCTACTCACCCATTGACGGCATCGCAGGGCTTTCCACTGCCCAGGTCGGCAACCTTGTGGGCACGACGACCACAATGACCACGGTCTCCCAGGTAAACCCCATCTGGGCGTATTTCAATATCAGCGAAAGCGATTATCTAAGCGAGGCACAGACATTTTACCGGTTGATTAGCGGTAAGAAGGTGGCCAGTCCTGTTCTGGAGTTTATCCAGGCAAACGGCGACACTTACCCGCAGAAGGGCCGCATTGTCCTGGTCAATCGAGAAGTTACGCAGCCAGACGGGAACCATACAGCTGGTCGCCGAATTTCCCAATGCTGACGCTGTGCTTCGCCCCGGTGGCTTCGGACGCGTCCGATTCCAGACGGGGATGAATGAGGGGGCGCTGCTGGTGCCGCAAGCAGCCGTCATCGAAGTGCAATCGATGTATCAGATTGCGGTCGTCGAACCGGGAAATAAGGCCGGCTTCCGCATAGTAAAAGTGGGCGATCGCGTCGGCACCGACTGGATCATCACCGAAGGACTGAAGCCAGGGGACCAGGTCATCGTTCAAGGCTTCATGAAGGTCAGACAAGGCACGCCGGTAAGTCCCAAGCCATTTGTGGCTGCTGCCGGCGGAGCACGACTGATGTCAAAGTTCTTCATCAACAGGCCTATCGTGGCCATCGTTATATCGATATTGATGGTCATTGCCGGCGTTGTCGCCCTGCTTCGCCTTCCTACTTCACAGTTTCCCAACATCAGCGACCCGCAGATTCAGGTCACTGCCAACTACACCGGCGCGGACGCCAACACGGTCGCCCAGTCCGTGGCGACCCCCATCGAGCAGCAGATGGCCGGCGTGGATGGGATGAACTACATGTCCTCGCAGAACGCGAGTAACGGCCAGATGTCTCTTACCGTGGACTTCGGCATCGACACCGAAGCCAACACCGACCAGATCCTATGCCCAGATGAGGGTCTTGCAGGCCAACGCGCAACTGCCCGCTGCGGTGGTCGCAAATGGCGTGACGGTACAGAAATCGACGGCTTCGCCGTTGATGTTGATTGATCTCTCCTCAGACAACAAAGCCTTCGACAATATATTTCTTGCCAACTATGCATACATCAATCTGAATGATGAATTGACACGGGTGCCGGGGGTGGCGTCAGTGTCGATCTTTGGCGCCGGGCAGTACGCGATGCGGTGTTGGGTCAATCCCGACAAACTGGCCAACCTGGGCGTAACCATTCCGGAAATTGTCAACGCCCTGCGCACGCAAAACACGGTGAACCCGGCCGGCCAGATCGGAGGGGAGCCGGTTCCGCCAGGCCAGCAGTTCACTTACACTGTGCGCGCGCCGGGCCGGCTTCCCTCCGCGGAAGAGTTTGGCGAGATCATCGTTCGGGCGAATAGCGACGGAGGAATTCTCCGCCTGAAAGACGTCGCCCGAGTGGAATTAGGGGCAACAAATTACTCAGTGATTGGCCGCTACAACGGCAAACCCGCCGCGCTGCTGGCGGTCTACCAGGCCCCGGGAAGCAATGCAGTCACTACGGCAGCCGCGGTCCGCAAAGTGATGGAGGAAGCAAAGACCAGGTTTCCCGAAGGATTGAATTACGTGGTTGCGCTGGACACGACGCTCGCCGTCACCTCGGGCATCAAGGATATCGAAAACACCATCCTCGAAGCCCTGGCGCTGGTCACTTTCGTGGTGTTCCTCTTCCTTCAGGGCACCAGAGCCACGCTGATTCCTCTGTTGGCGGTCCCAGTCTCGCTGGTTGGAACTTTCATCATCTTTCCCTTACTCGGATTTTCTATCAATACGCTCTCGCTGTTTGGCTTGGTGCTCGCGGTCGGCCTGGTGGTCGACGATGCGATCGTAGTGGTGGAGGCGGTGGAGCACCATATCGAGAACGGTATGACATCGCACGATGCAGCATTGCGCGCGATGGAGGAAGTCAGCGGGCCGGTCATCGCCATTGCTCTCATCCTGGCTGCGGTGTTCATCCCAACTGCCTTCATCCCCGGCATCACGGGCAGACTATACCAACAATTTGCGGTCACCATTGCGGTTTCCGTAGCGTTGTCCGCCTTCAATGCGTTGACCCTCAGCCCTGCTCTCGCTGCCATGCTGCTTCGTCCCAAGAAGGAGTTCCGCGGTCCACTGGGCGCCTTCTTCCGCTGGTTCAATCGGGTATTTGGCCGGGCCACGGATGGATATGTAAGCACCTGCCGGCATTTGATCCACAAGTCCAGTGTTGCTTTTCTTTTGTTGGCGCTGGTCGTTGGAGGAACCTATTTACTAAGCAAGAATGTTCCCGGCAGTTTCCTTCCAGATGAAGACCAGGGATTCATGTTTGTCGGACTGCAACTGCCGCCGGCATCGTCATTGCAGCGAACTTCGGCCGCCTCGCGGGAAGTGGAAGATATCCTGATGAAGACGCCGGGAGTAAGGTACGTGAGCTCAGTGGTGGGCTATAGCCTGCTGAGCGGTGTGAGCACGACCTACAGCTCCTTCTTTTTTGTCTCCTTCAAAGATTGGGATGAGCGGAAAGCTCCCGACGAGAGCTACGCCGCTATTAAGCAGCACATGGCTGTGGCGCTCTCCAAGGTTACGTCTGGCATTGCCTTCTCCTTCCCTCCACCTGCCATTCCCGGTGTGGGGACATCGGGAGGATGGAGTTTTGTGCTTGAAGATCGATCCGGGGGAACCACCGAGTTCCTGGCGCAGCAAGAGCAGGCCTTTATTGCGGCGGCGAACAAGCGGCCGGAGTTGGCTGGCGTGATGACCACTGCCCTGCTGAGCGTTCCACAGGTGGGAGTGACCGTAGATAAAGCAAAGGTGCTAACGCAACAGGTGGCCCTGGGCGACGTATACCAGACTCTGCAGACCTTCATGGGCGGCTCGCTGGTGAATTACTTCACTCGTTTTGGCCGGCAGTGGCAGGTATATGTGCAGGCAGAAGGAAACTATCGCACTTCGGCCAGCAACCTGGGTAGGTTTTACGTGACCAACGCTAACCGGCAACTGGTTCCGCTGAGCACACTGACCGGGGTCGACCGGCAGGACGGCCCGGAATTTGTAACCCGCTATAACCAGTTTCAGGCGGTTCAAATTAATGGAGCTGCTGCCCCAGGCTATAGCTCGGCGCAGGCGATTGCAGCGCTTGAAGATGTTTTCAGGCAAACGATGCCGTCGCAGATGGGATATGACTGGACCGGCATGACGTACCAGGAGGTCAAAGCTGCGCAAGGGGTAAGCCCAGTCGTAATCTTTGCCTTGTCGTTTGTGATCGTATTTCTGATCATGGCCGCACAGTACAACAGTTGGACCCTCCCTTTCAGTGTCCTCCTGGGAGTGCCCATCGCGATCTTTGGAGCGTTTGCGGCGCTGTACTTCAGGCGTCTCGATAATGACGTTTATGCCCAGGTTGGCCTGGTGATGCTGATCGGGCTATCCGCGAAGAACGCGATTTTGATTGTTGAATTCGCTAAAGACGAATACGAAAGCGGCAAGTCATTACTCGATGCATCTCTGGCCGGCGCCAGGCTTAGACTGCGGCCCATCCTAATGACTGCCTTCGCCTTTATTCTCGGCTGCGTTCCGCTATGGACTGCGTCCGGGGCTGGCGCAGTTTCCAGACGTGTGCTGGGCACCGCGGTGATCGGCGGCATGCTCACGGCCTCTCTCATCGCCATCTTCTTTATTCCTGTTTCCTTTGATGTTGTCGAGCGAGCGGGCCTTCTTTTCAGCCGCGAGAAACGGCCACCGGAAGCCGCCGCGGAATCAGGAACGGTTAAATGAGAACCAGAGGAATCAGTGCCGCTGTGTTGCTGCTCACTTTGTCTGGTTGCAAAGTGGGCCCTAATTACGCACGTCCCGCGCTCGATGTACCGGGCCAGTATCGCGGGGTCGCACCCGGACTGGGCACAGGCCAGCCATTCGGCGAGATGAAATGGGAGTCTGTCTTCACCGACCAGGTGCTGCAGAGCCTGATCAAGGAGGCGCTCACCAACAACTATGACCTGCGCATTGCCGCCAGCAACATCCTCCAGGCTGAAGCATCTCTTGGAGTGATACGGGCGAATCAACTTCCGACCCTGTCGGGAACTTTCGGAGTACAGAACGAACGTTCGGCTGCCTTTCCCGGTGCTCCCACGTTTGACACCGCAGGCCTGCAGCTGAATTACCTGCTGGATTTCTGGGGACAATACCGCAGAGCAACAGAGGCTGCCCGGGCAAATCTTCTGGCAAGCCAGTACGCTCAACGCCTGGTTCAAACAACGCTCATCGCCAGCGTAGCGTCGGCCTACTTCCAATTGCGCCAGCTGGATTCCCAACTGGACTTCTCCCGGCAAACAGTGGTGTCCGATCGCGATAGCGTCCGCATCAACACCATTAACTATAAGGGTGGAGAGTACGCGATCACTGATGTGTATCAGGCACAGCTGCTTTTGCAACAGGCGGAGGCCGAGGTAATTACCCTCCAACAATCGATCGAACAGACGGAAAATCAGCTCAGCGTCCTGTTGGGCCGAAATCCGGGGCCGATTAACCGCGGCCTGAACCTGGTCGACGAACCGCATCAAGACGAAGTGCCGGTGGGTCTGCCCTCGACGATCCTGGAGCGCCGGCCTGATGTTCGCCAGGCTGAAGAGGCACTGGTGGCGGCCAATGCCAATGTTGGAGTGGCTAAGGCCGCTTTCTTCCCCCAGATCCCCTTAACCGCCAGCTTCGGAGCGTCGAGCACAGCATTGACGAGCTTCCTGCAAGGTCCGGCCACCTTCTGGGCGCTGGGTGGGCAGTTGGCACAACCGCTCTATGCTGGAGGCAGAATCACTAGCGGGTACCGCCTGGCTTTGGCGCAACGAGAGCAAGCTGAGCTCACTTACAAGCAAACGGTGCAACAGGCATTCGCCGATGTCTCCAACAGCCTTGTTGCCTATAGGCAATCCCGGCTGTATCGCGTGAAATTGCAGGAGCAAACGACTACCTACAGAGAAACGTCGCGGCTGGCGAATGTTCGCTTTACGGGAGGAGCCACCAGCTTCCTCGAAGTCCTTACCACGCAGCAGCAGTACTTTACCTCCGAGCTGCAGACAACCCAAGCCTGGTTTGCCGAGTTGCAGAGCTATGTGCAGCTCTACCAGGCCCTGGGTGGGGGTTGGTAGCCGAAGCCGGGGTCCCGAAAGTGATATAAGAGATGTTGTTTACTTATCATCGGGCCCAATACATTACTGATCGAGAAAGAGGATGTCATGTTCAAAACAATCGCCCTGGTGAGTGCTTTGGCGCTATCGACGTCGTTGAGTTTTGCCGCACAGGACGCGGTTCACGCTGTGGAGGGCACGGTGACAAAGGTCGACTCCACTACCAAGACCGTTAGCGTCAAGACCGCGGACGGCACTGAACACACCTTTCATTATCTCGGTGACGTGACTGTGCACGGCTCCAAGGATGCGGCGAAGGGGACGGTGGACGGAGTAAAAGAGGGCAGCAAAGTCGCCGTGCACTACACAGTTGACGGATCGAAAGAAACAGCTCACGAATTCGACAACATAGGGGACGACGGTTTAAAGGCTACCGAGGGTACCGTGACCCACGTGGATAGAGGCGCTAAAACCATCGCAGTCAAAACCGCGGATGGCAGCGAACAGACCTTCCACTTCACCGATCGCGCCGCGAAGGATACCGGCGATGATATCGGCAAAGGTACAGAAAAGTCTGCGAAGGTTACGGTTTATTACACAGAAAAGGCAGGCGTCAAGACGGCCCATTTCGTCAAACAAGTATTCTGATTCGGCCAGACGCGCCCTGGCTACCCCTTCGGTTTGGGGGAGGATATGACGGGTCGCCTCCTGTCCAGCCACATTGGCGGCGGTGCGGACTGGGCGACGTCATATTCTGAACCCGACTGGAGAACGGTATGAGAATGCTGTTTGTCTTTCTGCTGGCGGCGAGCACGACACTCGCACAGGAAAGCCGGCGTGCGGTCACCATCCCTCGTCCTGCTCAGGATGCCAGGGCCAACAGCGACCAGGTGCCCGACGCGTACGCCATCACGGGTCACTTCGATCGAGTGGTTGTTATTCGTTTGAAGTACAAGACCGATTTGCTTGCCGGCCTGGAAAAGATGGTGAAGCAGGAGCACATTCAAAATGGGGTCATCCTTTCGGCCATCGGATCGGTGCGCGGTTACCAGGTTCATCAGGTGACGAACCGAACCCTGCCGACTGAAGACACCTTCGAGAAGAATCCTACCCAACCAGCCGATTTGGTCAGCATGAATGGGTATGTGATTGACGGCAGGCTCCATCCCCACATGACCCTGGCGACGCCAGACAGGGTCATCGCGGGCCATCTCGAACCTGGGACCGAGGTGTTTACCTTCGCGATTGTGACCATTGGGGTGATGAATGACGCGGACCTTCGGCGGGTAGACGACACCAACTATCGGTAACGGGGCCAGGGAAAAAAATAGATCGCTGTGGACTTAGTTCGAAGGTGGAATTCTCAGCAGGGGCTTTTGCTGGTCGAGAGGTGAGCGAGATGCGTTATAAACTTGGGCGGATTTCAAAAACATGGGTTGGCGCAGCGTTTTTGGGATTTTTCATGGCGGCCTCTGCCGCTATTCCGCAGGCTCTGGCTGCGCCGGCGAAAGGTAGGAACGTGGCAAGCTCATATTTCGTTTATGTCGGAACTTATACCGGCCCCACAAGCACAGGCATCTATGGATTCCGTTTCGACCCCAAGACGGGCCACTTTACTACAACGGGCCTGGTAGCCGAATTGCCGAACCCCTCATGGCTTGTTACCGATCCCCAACATCGCTTCCTATACGCGGTGACGGAAATGGGTCCGGAACCGGGGGCGGATGACTACAAGAAAAACGGTTACATCAGCAGCTACTCCATCAACCCGAAGACCGGCGCGCTTACATTTCTTAACAGGGTGGATGCGGGCGGCGGCGGCTCATGCCACCTGGTCATAGACAAAACCGGCAAGACGATCTTCGTGGCCAACTACGGCAGCGGGAACGTCGCGTCGTTTGCGATCAAGGCCGACGGCAGCATCGGCGAAAGAACTGGCTTTGATCAACACACCGGTTCAAGTATTGACACAGCCCGGCAAACCGGCCCGCATGCTCACGCGGTCGTGCTCTCGCCCGACGATCGCTTCCTCTTCGTGCCCGATCTGGGCCTGGACCAGGTCAAGATCTATCGCGTCGACGCCTCCAAAGGCACCTTCGAGCCTAACGACCCTGCCTTCGCCACTGTGAAGCCAGGCTTGGGGCCGCGGCATTTCACCTTTGGAAAGGAGGCAAAGTTCGCCTACACGCTGTGCGAAATGGGGTCGAGCGTTGTTGTCTTTGCCTACGATCCGGTCAAGGGGGCGCTGACACCGCTGCAGACCATTTCCACCTTGCCTTCCGACTTCAAAGGGGAAGACGACTCGGCAGAAATTGAGGTGGACCGGTCAGGCCGGTTTTTGTACGCCTCCAACCGCGGGAACGACAGCGTTACCGTATTTGCCATCGATCCTGCCAAGGGGACATTGACCAAGGTACAAGTCGAACCCACGCAGGGAAAAGTCCCCAGGAATTTTGCCTTGGACCCAACCGGGAAATATCTCGTCGCGGCAAATCAGAAGTCTAATCAGATGGTTGTTTTCGCCGTGGACCAGAAAGACGGTCAGTTGAAGCCGACGGGCCAGGTGGTGGACGTTCCCGCACCGGTCAGCATTCTATTTGTGCCGGCCGAATAGTCCGGAGCGACGAAGGCAAAGAAGAGACCGAGGGGGGCCTTATGAAATTGTTTCGCGAGAATTTCTCCAGACGAGTTCTGGTTCGGAATGCGGGAATGGTGGCCGGCGCCGGACTGCTCGGCGTGGGGACCGGTGAGGCGGTGCAGTCGCAATCTGCGCGGAGCAACGGAAAGCCGCGCGCCCTGGCGCTGATCGGGGATCGTTATCACAACCCCGATTACATTCGAGTGAGCTTGGACAAGGTCTTCAAAGATCTAGATATTCCGATCGACTACACCATCCAATACGACCAGATATCAGCGCACTTGCTAAAGAATTATCAGCTTCTTCTGATCCTCCGGGATGGCATGATCTGGCCCGATGGTTATCTCGGTCCGGATGCGTATACGGCCTACGAAGCAGATCTGGAAACCCCGAAGACCTTTCCCGACCCGAAGCCCGTTAGCTGGATCACGGAAGAGCAGGGTGCGGCGATCAAAGACTTTGTGACCGCAGGCAATGGCTTTTATGCTCTTCACAACTGCAGTCATATCTCGCTCAGTTCGAAAAACTACCGTGAGGTGATGGGCGGGGCCTACATCAGCCACCCACCCCTGCGTCCGTTCCAGGTGCATGCCAGCGCTAACAAACATCCCATTACGGACGGCATGAGCTCATTCATGGTCAATGATGAGCAGCACTACGTGACCTACGACAAGGACCCGAAGTACGTCATCTTGGAGGCGGAAAACATCGATGGACTCAGGTTCGAGGATCTGGGCACCAAGTCGATCTCCGGGTGGGCCTACGATTTCGGCAAGGGGAGGGTGGTATTTACCGCGGTCGGCCATACCATCCATGCCATGTGGGCTCCGCAATACATCGAGATACAGAAGCGATCGATACGTTGGCTCCTAAAAGATCTCTAGACTTGGGCAATCGAGAACCAGGCGAGGCGGAAATCTCTCAACCACCTATTCAATCCTGACGGAAGCACCTCGTCCTCGTTTGTCGCCCTGGACGAGTTCGGAGTAGTCCGGCCCGACTACACCTTAAAGAATTCCGTTCCCTGAATGACACAAGCACGATAGATTTAAATCCTCTCCCCCCTTTTCATGCCGGGCCACGATTCTCCTGGAGAAGGGCATTGCAAGGACCTAGCACCACTTTTATTTACCTGGCCGTGGTCTTTGGCCTGTTGGTAATTCCGCGCGCGTTGCAGCGATTTCGTTTGCCGGCCCCACTCACGTGCTTTGCTTTCGGCATCATTGTCGCCGGTTTTTTCAAGCCACTGGTTACCGACAGCGTCGTCTCCTACCTCTCTACCCTTGGCATCGCGGCGCTTTTTCTTTTTGCCGGCCTGGAAGTCGATCTGGTCGAGCTTCGCCGGCAGTTGCCGTCGCTGGCCAGGCATTTCGCGGTGCGCGGGTTGGTGCTGGTGGCGTGCGCGCGCCTTGCCGCCGTCTCTCTTCACCTTGGTTGGCAAGTCGACTGGCTATTGGCACTCGCACTTCTTACCCCATCCACCGGCTTTATCCTGGATATGCTGCCGCAGTCCGGGCTGGATCACACGGAGCAGGCTGAAGTCGCTCTGCACGCTGTTGCCGGCGAGGTGACGGCCGTCTTTCTCTTCCTGGTGATTTCGCAGGCTGATTCGGTCAAGACCCTGCTGATTTCCGGGGGTTCGATTCTTCTTTTAATCGCCTTCATGCCCTTCCTGTTTCTCGCCCTGGGACGCTATGTGGTGCCGTACGCGCCTGGGTCGGAGTTCTCTTTGCTGTTAATGGTTGGGCTCATCTGCGCGATCATCACGGAAACCCTCGGCGTCTATTATCTGGTGGGCGCATTTGTCGCCGGGCTGGTCGCCCGATCGCTTAGTAAACGGATGACGACCCTTGCATCTGAGCAGAATCTCGAAGCAATCCGCCTCTTCGCTTCTTTTTTTGTCCCCTTCTATTTTTTTCACAACGGACTTGGAGTGCCCGGCGCCGCGCTGGTCGGCAAGTCTCTGGTGTACGGCTTTGCCCTTGCCGCCTGCGTGATACCCGTGCGTCTGGGCGTGGTCTGGCTGCAATCACGACTCATGCAGCATAGGGGCCATCGCGGCAGCTTACGCGTTTCCATCGCGCTTGCCCCGACGCTGATCTTCACCCTGGTGATCGCAGAGATCCTGCGCGAGAATTTTGCCGTCAGCCCACCGCTCTATGGCGGACTCCTGGTCTATGCTTCCATTACCAGTATCCTGCCGTCGTTAGTTCTGCCGGCGCTTTCTGCGAGCCTGGTCGACCCGATTGCCGTTGAAGTCTGACCTTCCCGGGCCCCCGGAGTCTCTGGCACCCGTCCCTTGGTGAGGGAGCCTGGATCGTCCGAACGGGCCCCATTCGGCGCCAAAGCGTGGTCACCCATTGACGCACGGCACTGGCCAAGCTATTGTTGACCAATCTGGTGTTCGGGAAGGCGGTGCGAATCCGCCACTACCCCGTAACTGTAAGCGCCGAGAGCTTGAACCAATTAGCTGAAGCCACTGGGATGCAAATTCCGGGAAGGCTGTTCAAGATCGATGAAGCGTAAGTCAGGAGACCGGCCAGATGCCCACCAGGGCCGTTTCCAGCTTCGATGGGAGAGCTGGAAAGCAACCTCGCTGACGTAGTTGCTGGTCAGCACGGACGCTGCCTTTTTGATTTTATCCCGCTTCGCGCCGGGCCTTTGCCTCGCGCCAGAGGCGATCGCATGCAGTCAAATCGCCGTAATACGGTGACGCTCCTGCTCGGGGGTGTGCGCAGCGGCAAGAGCCATTACGCGCAGCAACTCGGCGAGCGCGCAGCACGAGTCGTCTTTGTGGCCACGGCACAGGCCGGCGATGACGACGAGATGCAACGCAAAGTCGAGCGCCACCAGAAAAGCCGTCCGCAACATTGGAAAACCGTGGAGGAACCTCTGCGCTTAGCGGAGGCCATCGCCCAACATGGATCCAGCTGCGACCTGATCATCATCGACTGCCTGACCTTCTTCGCCGCCAATCTGCTCCAAGCCCAAGGTGACGAACTAAACGCGATCGAGGCGCTCTGCACGGCTCTCAAGTCACCTCCGTGCTCGATCGTGCTGGTGTCTAACGAGGTGGGTAGTGGGGTCGTGCCAGCCTACCCTTCGGGCCGGCGCTTCCGTGATCTGCTGGGCGAAATGAACCAAAGCGTCGCCCGCGTAGCGTCCAACGTCATTCTGCTGGTTGCCGGTCTGCCGCTAATTCTCAAAGGACAATTGGAGGCGAGTGCGCAAGAGGCGGCCACGGCTTGAGGCGGGCTCTATTGCTGTTCATGGTGCTGGCCGGCTGGATTCTGCCGGCTCAGGCGAGCCGGGTTTTAACGGATGAAAGCGGACGCAAGGTCACGGTGCCTGACCATCCTCATCGCGTTATCTGCCTGTTGCCCAGTGTCACCGACACGGTCTTTGCATTAGGATCGGGCGACGATGTGGTTGCGGTGAGTGACTTCACCACCTATCCTCCCGCCGCGCTGAAGAAGCCGAGCATAGGCAGCCTGGTTAAGCCTTCCATCGAGACCATTCTCTCCTTCCATCCAGACCTGGTCATAGGGACCCAGATACCGGGAGCGGCGGAAACCGCCACCCAGCTAGAGTCGGTCGGAATACCTGTCTATCTCGTCGACCCGCGCGGTCTTGCCGGCATCCTGCACTCGGTCACGACCATTGGCGAAGCGCTCAACCGCGCGAAACAAGCGGCCGCTCTCAACGCCAGCCTGGAAAGACGTATCGAAGCTGTAAGGATGCGCTCCGCAGGAAAGCCCGCTCCACGAGTCCTGGTACCGATTTGGTATGACCCGATCATCACCATCGGCAAGCACGCCTTCATTACTGAGATCGTTGAGACCGCCGGCGCCAAGTCGGTGACGGACGACCTGGGCCCTGACTGGCCACAGATAAGTTTGGAGGCGGTGATCGCCCGGTCTCCGGACTCTCTGTTGCTGATTCGCGGGGGGAAGATCGACATCAGCATGTTGCGAAAGCTGCCCGGCTGGAGCGCTCTGCCGGCGATTCAGACTGGCAAGGTCTATTACGTCGACAGCGGTATACAGGATCCGAGTCCAGTTGCCATCGACGCATTGGAGGAATTGGCTAAGGAGTTTCATCCCTAGAAGCAAGAACGGAATGGTTCCGTTCTTCTACACAACCACGGCAAGGTGACGAGAAGGCGGTGCGAATCCGCCACTACCCCGTAACTGTGAACGCAGAGAACCCGGCAAGGACGAGCAAAGCCACTGGGATGAGTCCTGGGAAGGCAGCCAAGGTTTGTTGACGCGTAAGTCAGGAGAACGGCCTTGCTTCACCCACCCGAGGGGGTATGCACGTGTTCCAACGCTCGATTTTGCGAAGCTTTTTCTTCTTATCCTTATTGCTGGCGCCGCTTACCACCTTTGGCGCTGAGAGCGGCACTTTGCGCGGAACCATAACCGACCCGCTTGGGGCGGTCATTGTCTCAGCCACCGTGGAGTTACTCGACGGCGCGTCGGTAGCCGCAACCACAACTACCGATGCCACCGGCAGCTATCTCTTCCATCTGCAAAAGGCCGCCCGCTACCGGGTTCGCGCAGTTGCCCCCACTTTCCAGTCCACCACCAGCGATGCCGTCTTCGTGGCCCCTTCGGCCAAAGCCCAGGTAGACATCACCCTGGCCACGCAGACGCTAACCGAACAGGTTACCGTCACTGCGACCGGAACCCCAACACCCGCTGCCCAGGTGGGCGCAGCAGTGAGCGTACTGACCGCGGATCAATACCGTTACTCGACCGAGGTGCAGGATCCGTTGCGCCTGATTCCGGGTGCGCAAATAACCCAGACGGGGCAGACCGGCGGCACCACAGGTCTTTCGATACGCGGCGGCAATGTAAACGCCAATAAGGTGCTGATCGATGGAGTTCCCGCGGACGATATCGGAGGGAATGTTGAATTCGCCAACATCGATAGTGTCGGCATCGCAAAGATCGAGGTATTGCGCGAGCCCAACAGCGCACTCTATGGCTCTGATGCCCTGGCAGGCGTGGTGAGCTTAACTACGGCTCGCGGCAACACCCTGCTTCCCCTGCTGACTTACTCCGGCGACGGGGGCAACTTTAACAGCTTTCGCCAGGTGGGCACGTTGAGCGGCGCCTATCGCCACTTCGACTATTACTCCGCCTTTGCCGCCACGCAGACGCGAAACAGTTTTCCCAACAGTGATTTTCATAACGGGACCTACGCCGGAAACTTTGGCTGGACGCCGAATACTGCCAATGATCTGCGTTTTACGGTACGGCACCTCACCGTAGCTGCCGATCAGCCCAATGCCATCCTGCTCTATGGCATTCCCGACGACACCAGCGCGAGGGAGCATGATAGCTACTACAGTGCTGCCTGGAACAACCAGACCACTGAGAAATGGCACAACCAGATACGCTACGGCGGCCTGCGCCTGAACTACAACTTCACTGATTTTGCTGCGACCGGAATCTATGACCCGGACGAGGACGTGTACCTGGGTGCTCCGGTCAACGTGAAGGGTGCGAACGGCTACAACGTAAGCGGACAGGCGATTTTCCAGTACGGCGCCAGCTACGGCGAAACTTACCCCAATGACTACCTGGCTCCCAGCAAGCGGGACTTTGTGTATGCCCAAACCGATTACCGCGTTAATGAGCACATCGTCGCTCTAGGGGCGTTCAAATATGAGGACGAGCGCGGATCGACGCTTACCTCCGGAGGCACACCGACTGCGATCGAGCGCGGCAACTACAGCTACACAGTTCAACTGGAAGGGGACATCCGCAACCGCCTCTATTACACACTGGGCAGCGGCCTGGAAGACAATGGGCTCTTTGGCTTCGCGGCCACGCCGCGCGCTTCCCTTGCCTACTATCTCTTTCGTCCTACCAACACCCACTGGCTCAACGGGACCAAGCTCAACTTCAGTTTCGGCAAGGGCATCAAGGAGCCGAGCATCTACTACCAGAGCATCTCACTGTATGACATCTTCGCCGCATTGCCCGACGGCGCTGAGCTGATTAAGCAGTATCACGTCTCTCCAATCGGGGCCGAGACCTCGCGCACCTACGATGGAGGCGTCGATCAGCAGCTTTGGAATGGGCGCGCCCGCATCACCCTGACTTACTTTCACAATGAATTCACCAACGGCGTCGAATTCGTGCCGCAATCGGCCTTGATCGCCCTCGGTCTGCCCGCCGCCAGCGACCCCGCCGTTCAATATGGAGCAGCCGTCAACTCGCAAGCCTTCCGCGCCCAGGGCGCAGAGGTTGCAACCGAATACCAGATCGGCAGCCATCTCTTTGCCCGCGGTGGCTACACCTATCTGGATGCGAAGGTACAGCAGTCCTTTTCCAGTGAATCGCTGCCCAGCTACAACCCTAATTTTCCCACCGTTGCGATCGGCGCCTTTTCGCCCTTGGTAGGTGCACGGCCTTTCCGGCGGGCGCCGCACTCAGGCTACTTTGGGCTTACTTATAACCGCTCCAAGTGGTATGGCTCCTTCACCGGCACGCTAGTCGGCCGCCGCGACGACAGCGACTTCCTGACCGATTCGGAATTCGGCAATACCTTACTGCTGCCCAACCGCAATCTGGATGGCGCCTACCAACGTCTCGAACTGGGCGGCGGTTACCGGCTCACGCGATCCCTTACGGCTTACACTGATATACAGAATCTTTTGAGCGAGCATTACAGCGAAGCTTTTGGTTACCCGGCGCTTCCCTTCACCTTTCGGGCGGGAGTAAAGATCAGCTTTGGAGGCGAATCTTGGCAATTGAAATAGCCACGGTTTCCGGGTCAAGCGTGCCGGAGGCTGTTTCGCCCCCCGGACGCCAAGGCAGGGAGCCCGATGGCGGAAAGAACAGGGTCCGTCCATTCCCGCTCATCGTCCTGCTGTCGGTGGCTCTGGTGGTTGTTACCCTGGTGTCACTCGCGACCGGCGCTGTGCCCATCTCCCCGCGCACCATCTTCGCCGCTGTGCTCGGAGAACATCCGCTGACCGAGACGCAGCGGCTCATCCTGCTCCACATTCGCCTCCCGCGGGTACTATGCTCGGGCCTGGTGGGCTCGGCACTGGCCCTGGCCGGTCTTCTATTCCAGGGTCTTTTTCGCAATCCCATCGCCGACCCCTACGTCATCGGCTCTTCAGGAGGCGCTGTCGCCGGCGCCTGCATCGGAATCTTCTTCTTCTCCCAATGGTCGGTCTTTGGTTTCAGCGCTACTGCGCTGCTAGCCTTCGCCGGGTCAGCGATTACGATGGCGCTGGTGTACTCCCTTGCTCGATCCGCGGGCAGGACAAATGTGGTCACTCTACTGCTGGCTGGTTTTGCCATCAGCACTATGTTCACGAACACAACCTATTTCTTTGATCTCTTCGATAAGACGGGCACGGGAAACCGCATTTTGATCTCGTGGCTACACGGAGTCATCGGGATACCGGCGTGGAACGAGCTGGGCATAAGCGCCGCGCTGCTCGGCCTTTCGACATTAGTTTCGCTGCCTTTGATGCGGACGCTGAACACTTTAGCCTTGGGAGATGAATATGCGCAGCAACTCGGGATCCGCGTAGAGTCGGCGCGCGTGTACATCATTCTGATTGGCTCGCTGCTGACAGCCGTGGCAGTTTCCTTGGGCGGCATGATCAGCTTCGCCGGGCTGATCGTGCCCCACGTTGCACGGCTCCTTTTAGGGCCCGATCACGTGCGTCTGCTTCCGGTCACTGCATTGGCCGGGGCCATCTTCCTCATGCTCGCCGATACCCTGGCGCGAACGATCTTTGCGCCCTCAGAGGTTCCGGTGGGAGTCCTCATGGCCTTTATCGGCGGACCTTTCTTTCTCTACCTGCTGCGCAAGATGAAACGGAGCTATACAGTATGAGCTGCCTGATGCGCTTGAGTGGAGTGCAGTTCCACTACCAGGGCAACCCCGTCCTGCGCCAGGCAACCTTCGATCTCGAAGAGGGGAGCTGCAGCGCGCTGATCGGCACCAATGGCGTAGGCAAAACGACACTGTTGCGTATCGCCGCCGGAACTTTGCACCCGGCATCAGGCGAAGTCATTCTGCGCGGACGGCCGATGAAGACAATCCCCTTGAAAGAGATCGCGCGTACCGTCGCCCTGGTCCCGCAACAACTCGAGCTCCCCTTTGAGTTCACGGTGCAGCAAGTAGTGGAGCAGGGGCGCACACCCTACATTGGCATGCTGCGCGGACCCGGACGTAGCGACCGCCTGGCGGTGGACCGAGCCCTCGATCTGGCCGATGTGTCCAGCCTGCGCCATCGCATCTTCAACGAGCTCAGCGGAGGAGAACGCCAGCGGGTGAAGATCGCCCTCGGGCTGGCACAAGAACCGCGATTGCTGTTGCTCGACGAGCCCACTCAGAACCTCGATATCGGAAGGCAGGTGGAGCTGATTGATCTGCTGCACTTCCTGCGCGATGAGGGCATCACCATCCTGGCCTCCATGCACGACCTGCACCTGGTGGACAAGAATTTCTCCACTGTGCTGCTGCTGAGCCCGGGACAACCCTTGGTTAGCGGAAGCCCGGAGGCTATGCTGAAACCGTCGGTCCTGGAGCACGCCTTCCAATGCCCGCCGGATCGTCATCCGCTGTTGATTGAACGCGCCGAACTCTACCGGAGAGAAGCTCGATGAACACTGAGGTGCAACCCAACATTGAGGAAGTGATCGCAGCGATTGCCGCTCCGTCGGAAGATTATCTGACCCAGGCGAAGACTCGCCTCGACGCACTCACCAAACCGCTGGGAAGTTTGGGAAGGCTGGAAGACCTGGTGGCGCAATGGTTCGCTATCCGCCAGGGAAACCTTGCCGGCCCTGTCAGCAAGGCTGTCTACGTGTTCGCAGCGGATCATGGCATCACGGCAGAAGGCGTGAGTGCCTACCCTGCAAAGGTGACCCAACAGATGGTGCTCAACTTTCTATCCGGAGGAGCAGCCATCAATGTGCTCGCTCGACACAACCAGGTAGAAGTTAAGGTGGTGGATGTGGGCGTGGACGCCGACCTGTTTGGTTATGCCGGGCTGACGGATGGCAAGGTGCGCAGGGGCAGCAGGAACATGCTGCGGGAACCGGCGATGAACCCAGAAGAGGTTGGCGCCGCGCTTACAGTCGGCCTCACTATGGCGGAGTCCGCCTACAAAAAGGGAAACAATCTGATCGCGGTGGGGGAGATGGGCATTGGAAACACCACCGCCGCAAGCGTGATGACTGCGGCGCTTACCGGCATGCCGGCCAGCCTGGTCACCGGCAAAGGGACCGGCCTCGATGAGGAGGCGTATGCCCGCAAATGCCGCACGGTGGAGTCGGTTCTGAAGTTACACTTTGCTCAACCCGCCGGCCCACGCAAAATCCTTCGCTGTGCCGGAGGTCTGGAAATCGCCGCTATGACGGGGATGATCCTGGGCGCAGCACGGCGGCAGACGGCCATCGTCATGGACGGCTTTATCTCCACCGCGGCCGCGGCCATTGCCTGCGGCCTCTCTCCCGCCGTGCGTTCCTACCTGTTCGCCGGACATCAGTCGCAGGAGCCCGGCCACCGGATACTCCTGGCCCATCTGGACATCGAGCCCATCCTCGATCTGCATATGCGCCTGGGCGAAGGCACGGGCGCGGTTCTGGCCATGCCCGTTCTCGAAGCAGCCATGCACCTGTATCAAGAGATGGCCACCTTTGCCTCGGCCGGGATCAGTGGGGCCAGTGCATGAGCTTGCGCGCTCCGCGATTCGTCGTGGATATGGCGGTAGCATTTCAATTTCTCACCCGCCTGCCGATTCCTCGGGTGGCGTTCGCGCCCGACGGTTTGGCGCGCGCAGTGAAATTCTTTCCCTTGGTGGGACTGTTAATTGGGGCAGGTGCGGCGCTGTTGCAGAAAGTGCTCTCGCCTCATCTTAGCCGGCCCGCTTCCGCGCTGATCGTGCTGCTTTACCTGGTGCTTATCACGGGATGCTTGCATGAGGATGGTCTCGCCGATGTCGCAGATAGTCTGGGTGGTTGGAATCCGGAACAGCGGCTGGCCATTCTTCATGACAGCCGCATCGGCGCTTTCGGCGCGGTGGCCCTGGCACTTTCCCTGCTCGGCCGCGGAGTGCTGCTGGCGGAGCTGCCGCTGGAGCGCTTCACCGCCTACCTGGTGTCGGCACATGTACTCTGCCGCTGGTCGGCTCTGCCCCTTAGCTACTACCTTCCGTCCGCTCGCGATAGCGAAGGCCAGGGGGCGCGGATCGCCCGTTTGACCTCCACTTTCTCCCTGATTGCAGGGTCGGTTTTTACAATCGTCACCGTGGTTGTTGTTTTGCGCAAGGCTGCGATTGCTCCCGTGCTGTCGGCGATCGTTGTTTCCCTACTCAGTGGAGTAGTTTACCTGCGCAAGTTTGGCGGCGTCACCGGCGATTGTTTTGGCGCCACCACCCAGATCACCGAGATCGCGGTGTACCTTTGCGGGGTGTGGAAGCCATGAGCCGTGTCTTATTCATCCGCCATGCGGAGACGGAGATGGCAGGGCGGTTTTGCGGTCACTCCGACCCCGAATTGAACGATCAGGGTCGGATGCAGGTCACCGCATTAGCCCAACTGCTCTCAGCGGAGCAGATCGATGCCGTCTATAGCAGCGACCTGCGCCGCGCCAGCAGTACTGCGCAACCGATCGCTGCTACCCGGGCGATACCGCAGGTTTTGCGGCCGGCTCTTCGGGAGATCAATTTCGGGCAATGGGAAGGTTTGCGCTGGGAGCAGATTGAACAGCTGGATGCGGAATACGCGCGGAAGTGGATTGCACGCTATCCCGACCTTCCCGCACCTTCGGGAGAGAGCTTCCAGGCCTTCGAGGCACGCGTCCTTGGGGAGGTTCATCATCTAATCGAAGAGAATTCCGGCCCCATCGTGGTGGTCACGCATGGCGGTGTGTTACGCGTGATCTTGCAGCATTTTTGTGCTCTCTCTGATGAGGAAGCGTGGGAACAAACGCAGGAGTACTGTTGCATCGTGCGCTACGAATGAGGCGAAAGGAGAAAAGGGAATGAGCATCGCAACCAAGCATGGTGATAAAGGACAAACCGGGTTGGCCGGTGGGATTCGTATTTCGAAAGCGGACGTGCGGGTGGAGGCATATGGCACGGTGGATGAATTGAATACCGTGCTGGGTTTCGCCCGCAGCATCTGTACCAATCAGGAGATCGTTGGTTGGACACAGTTGATTCAAAAGACGCTCTTCCGGCTTGGTTCCGCTTTGGCGACACCGCCGGAGAGTAGTAAGCCGCAACCTTATATCACCGCGGAAGATGTCGAATTCCTGACACAACTGGTGTATCGGATTGAGGGCACGGAAGGGATCCTTGCTGATTGGTCGTTGCCTGGCGCATACACGGAGTCCGCTGCGTATGAGGTCGCGCGAACGGTGTGCCGGCGCGCGGAGCGCGCAGCTGTTCGGCTGGCGGAGACCGGACAAGAGGTAAAGCCGGAGGTGCTGGCGTATCTGAATCGTCTTTCTGACCTGGTGTGGCTCTTCGGCAGGTTAATTGAGTTGAACGCTGGCATTGATGCGCGTCTTCGCGATGAGAGCAAAGCTGGCCCAAAGTGGTCGAGGGCATGGTAGCCGGTTACCTGTGGAGTTGCTAGGAGGAAAGGCGCACCGCAGGTCCCTCGGCTTGCCGTGGGAGCGTAGCCGAGGGATCTGCGGTGCGACCTTCCCTCTAGCGGATCTTTAACAGGCCATCCTCCCCTAGGAGCGTCATGAGTCAAGCGCGGGCCATCATGGTTCTTGGAACCAGCTCTCACGTTGGCAAATCTTTATTGACCACAGCGCTCTGCCGCATTTTTGCGCAACAGGGTTACAGCGTCGCTCCGTTTAAATCGCAGAATATGTCGCTGAATTCAGCCGCGACACTCGAGGGCCTTGAGATTGGCCGCGCCCAGGCGCTCCAGGCCGAGGCGGCCGGCATCGCAGCATCAGTCCACATGAATCCTATCCTCATCAAGCCTTCAGGTGACTCCTCGTCCCAGGTCGTGGTGCGGGGCAAGATCTGGGGACAGATCTCTGCTGCCGATTACCACCAACGCCGCGTGGAAGAACTAATGCCCGCGGTGCGTGAAAGCTATCAGACACTCGCATCCAGCTTTCAAGTGATCATTCTGGAAGGAGCGGGTTCTCCGGCGGAGATCAACCTCAAGCAGCATGACATTGCGAACATGCGCATGGCGGAAATGGCGGATGCTGCTTGCCTCCTGGTAGGTGACATCGATCGCGGAGGAGTCTTCGCTTCCCTGCTGGGCACGGTCGAACTGCTGGATCCCACTGAACGCGATCGCATCCGCGGTTTCTGCATCAACAAATTTCGCGGCGACCTCAGCCTGTTGGAACCGGGCGTGCGCATGATGGAAAAGCGTCTGGGGAAACCATGTCTGGGCGTGGTCCCCTATCTGCACGACCTCGCACTGGAAGAAGAAGATAGCGTGGGCCTGCCGTCCGTGACGCGGACGGGCTGGTCCAGCAGCAGCAACGCGCCGCAGCGGAAACTGCGCATTGCCGTTGTCGCGCTGCCATCTTTTTCAAACTTCACCGACTTCGATTCGTTGCGTGCCGAGCCGGCGGTCGATTTGCTCTTATGCCGCTCGGCGAAGCTTTTGCAGAACGCCGATGTGGTGATCCTTCCGGGAAGCAAACAGACCATGAGTGACCTGGAGTGGATCCGTGCGGGTGGCCTCGATGAGGCGATTCGCAATCACGCCCAGTCTGGTCTGGTGGTGGGTATCTGCGGCGGCATGCAGATGCTTGGCCAGGAACTCTCCGACCCGCTCGGGATTGAGCGCGAAGGCCGCATGTTAGGCCTCGGCCTGCTCCCCATCAGCACTACGATGCAGGCACAGAAGGTAACCCGCATGTGCTCCGGCACCATCGTTGGCGACTCTCTCTTTGGCCAACCACTGCCTCAAGATCGAATTGCGGGCTATGAGATTCATGTTGGCAAGACTCTATATCTGGATCAGGCAGATGCCTTCGCTACACTCAGTTCTGGCGAACTGGACGGGTGCGTCAGCGCCGACCGGAAGATACTTGGTACCTACTTACACGGAATCTTCGACGAGGATTGCTTCCGTCATGCATTCGTAACCGCTGCACGCATCATCCGCAAGCTGGCCACTCCTTCTGCGCTCAATCCATGGAAGGCGCACCGCGAGGATTCTCTCGATCGTCTTGCGCGCCAGGTGAGCCAGTCGCTGGACATGGAGCGAATCTTTTCCTGGGTGGAAATGAAGTACCAATGACAGGTGCCCGCACGATCGCTGCCGCCTACCTGCTGGACTGGATCGTGGGTGATCCGGAGTGGTTTCCGCACCCCGTACGCTGGATGGGACGCTACGCGCAGCTTGCAGAATCACTCCTGCGCCGGCCTGGGCAAAGCGCACGTGATGAACTGCTTGCGGGCGCGACTCTCACCGGCGGGCTGGTCAGCGCCTCCTATCTAACCACGGCGAAAGCTATCCAGATTACGTATCGCATGGCCCCTGTAGCCGGCTTCGCAACCGAATTTCTTTTAGGGTGGACCTGCATCGCATCGCGCAACCTGATGGATGAAAGCCTTGCCGTCATTCGCGCGCTGGAAGACGAGGACATCCTTCGCGCCCGGCAGAGGCTCTCGCGCATTGTCGGCAGGGACACGCAGTCTTTGACTGAGACTGAAATCAACCGCGCGATCATCGAGACGTTGGCCGAGAGCGCGTGCGATGGCATCGTGGCTCCGCTGGTTTATATGGCCATCGGAGGCGTTCCCATGGCGATGGCTTACAAAGCCGTGAACACGCTGGATTCCATGATCGGGCATGCCGACGAGCGGTATATCTACTTCGGCAAGGCGGCCGCGCGACTGGACGATGTGGCCAACTACTTTCCCTCCCGCCTGACTGCCTTAGCTCTTGCAATAGCTGCGGGGATTGATACCGCAACAAGTGCAGAATCAACCTTACAAATTTGGCGGCGAGATGGCAGAAAGCACAAGAGCCCAAATGCCGGCCAACCGGAAAGCGCCATGGCGGGCGCTCTGCAGGTTCGCTTGGGTGGCGATAATACGTACGCGGGCGAGCGCGTCACCGCTCCGTTTCTCGGAGCGGAGTTCGAACCGCCTCTGCGCCATCACGTGAAACGCGCCCTCCGGCTGGTCGTGGCTGTCTCTCTGCTCGGCGCGGCTTTTGCTGTCTTGGTTCGAGGTCTCACGAAAAAAAATTAATCAGGAATTTGAATCACCAGCCGGCGAAGGGCAGCGCGCCATGGATATGGTTGGCCGCACATCTGCGCCCACCTGCGCCCTTAAACCTTCACTTTAACTTTTCGGTTAAGGTATCCACGGCGTAAAACCAGCCCTCGTAGCTCGAAAAGTAGATCAGTCCCCGGGTAACAGCGGGCGAAGAGACCACGCGTGCCTTGGTCTCGGAAGAAGAGTGAAGCAGCTGTGCGAATCAGTCGATAAACATTTTTTGAATATGTGACGAGTTGCTGCAAGAGCGGGACGAGTCGCCGGCTTGCGGGATTTCTACGTCCCAATCAGGCGATATCCCTGCCTTGAGAACCTTCTCGCATGCGCGACTATGGAACGACTGTGAGGTGACTCTATGCCATTACCTACCGTGCACACTCTGTGCAGCCGTCTACTGTCTCTACTCTTCGTGCTCTGCTGGTTGTATCCAATAAGTGCCGAAGCGAAGCCGGATGCTACGGAGGAACATCCGGCGAGCGTGGATCAATTACAAACAAAGGCAGGGCAAGGCTTTGTCAAGCAGGAGATGGAATTGGCAGCCGATTATTCTGTAGGCAGAGGAGTGCCTAAGGATCTAAGCCGATCAGCTTACTGGTATCGCAAGGCAGCGGACCAGGGAAACCCTGCGGCACAAGCTTTCCTGGGATATATGTACACCGTTGGTATCGGTGTGTCCCAGGACAGGGTCGAGGCGGTGAAATGGTACCGGCGAGCCGCATCCTCAGATGATTCCACTGCAAAGGTGAACCTGGCAGCGCTCTATCTGCGCGGTGAGGGAGTCAAGCAGGATACTGAGGAAGGAGTGCGGCTCTTGAAATCCGCGGCGGAAAAAGGAGATGGCAGGGCGGATGCATACCTCGGCTTGGTCAGCTACCTGGGATCGGGGGTGCCTGTCGACTTCGCCGCGGCGGAATCCTGGTTCAAGCAGGGTGTGAAACGGCATGACCCGGAGGCAGAATGTTTCCTGGCGATGTTCGACGCTAATGCGCCCGGCCGCGTACCCGATTTTGCGGCGGAGGCCAGACTTCTGCGCCTTTCCGCGGCCAGCGGCTACGTACCGGCCATTCATAGGCTGGGCCTGCTTCTGGTCAACCATCCCGCCCTGCCGCAAGACCCGCAAGAAGCGACCAACCTTCTGTTATCGGCATCCGCGGCCGGCTCGTGGCAATCGTCCGTGGTCCTGGGTATTTTGTCGCGCGATGGACGGCTCTTGCCCAAGGACCAACCCACGGCCTATCGTTGGTATCGCATCGCAGCTTCACAGGGGGGAAGCGCTGCTCAGGCTTATTTGCGTGCTGAGATGCAGCGCATGGCAAGCAGCATAGCCGATACGGCTTCCGCCGAACGGGAAGCGGCCGAGTGGCTGCAAACGCATCCAAACCACGATCTATTCATCTATCAAACCGAATTGAACCCGAAGTATTTCCCCATCCAGGAGGTGTATGCTACGGCGCATGCTCCCTCGGTGGACAAGGAGGTTGGGAATCAAACCAAACAGCCTGACTAAGCAGGAGGCACAGCAAGGCCGTCCCTTCTTCATGCACCCGGTGGTCTTCTTATCGGGCTGGGCAGCGCTTGGTCTTTTATTTGGGTTCCAGCAACTCGCGGAGGTAGAGGTTTCCATGGGCGAGTGGAAGATTCCCTTATGGGTGCCCCTGGTCGGTGACGCCTTCGGATTTCTGTTGTGGGGCCTTGTCGTCCTCGGTATGTGGCGCTTCTTGCGGGCAAGCATACAAAGGGCCTCTCTCCGGCAAATGCTCTTGCAATATTTGCCTTTGAGTGTTCTCGTCAGCATTCTCCTGGAAGTGATCTACCTCGCTATCTTTCGCTACCAATCTCCAGGCAAACACCACACCTACTTGTACCGGCTGGAGCGTTATCTCTCCTCTGAGCTGGTCACAGACATCGCTATCTTTTGGATCGGCTTTGCTCTTGTCCGCAGCATTGGCTACTACCAGCGGCTCCGCGAGCGAGAGCAGATGGCCACGCGCCTTGAGGGCAACTCGTCCAGGCCCGGCTCCAGGCCTTACAGATGGAACTCAATCCGCATTTTCTTTTCAACACACTGAACTGCGTTTCCAGCCTGATGCGATCGGACCCTGACAGTGCCGACGAAATGTTGGAACGGCTGAGCAGCCTTTTGCGTATCACCTTGGCAAAGGGCGAAGCACAAAGGATTCCCTTGCAGGAAGAGATGGAGGTCATTCAACTCTACGTCTCGATCCAGCAGTTGCGTTTTGGCGATCGAGTACGGCATAGCATTGAAGTCGCACCTGAGGCGTGGGACGCCCTTGTACCCACAATGATTCTTCAGCCAATTGTTGAAAACGCGTATGTCCATGGAATTGCAAGATCTCTCGGCGTAGGAACGATCACCATCAGGGCGTCCATCGAAGGAGATACACTGTGTATATCGATTCGCAATGCGGGCTGTTTGCCGGGCTCATTCGACGATGCCCCCAAAGGGCAGGGCGTCGGCATCGCGAACGTAAAGGCCCGTTTGGAATTGCACTATGGAAGCCGGCAAAGCTTCACGATCCGGGAGATGGTTCCTGGAGATGTAACGGCTATCTTTCTGCTTCCCCTCGAGATCGCCAAGAGTCCAAGCAATGACCACGCGGAGCCCCTGTATGCCGCTTCAAGTAGTGATCGCGGATGATGAAGTTCTTGCCCGGCAAAAGCTATTACAACTCCTGCGTGAGGAACCAGGCATCGAGGTGGTGGGCGAAGGAGCCAACGCCCTGGAAACGATCGACCTGGTTCAGCTAACCCAACCGGATGTGCTGCTGCTCGATGTCCGCATGCCGGGTATGGACGGCTTCGATGTCATCTCCGCCCTGAGCTGCTCTCCTTCTCTCGACCTGCCAAGTATTATCTTCACCACCGCACACGACCAATACGCGCTAAAGGCGTTTGAGGTGCATGCGGTCGACTATCTATTGAAGCCATTCACTCGCGAACGGTTGAGGATGGCACTGCAGCATGCCCGCGAGCAGCGGGAACACAGGCGGACCCATGGGGCGGTTCGCTCGGCGCAAAAGAAGGAATATACTAACCGCCTTGTCTTTCGATCCAAAGGGCGCATTCTCTTTTTGCCCATTGCTGATATTCGTTGGATCGGCGCGGAAGAAAATTACGTGAGGATCTGCGCCGGCAACGAAACCCATATGCTGCGCAATACCATGGCTAACTTCGAGACCAAATTGGACCCCGAGGTTTTCCTGCGGATTCATCGGTCGGCCATCGTGAATCTGCAACATGTGAAGGAATTTCGGACCGATGGCAACGAGGGAGAGTGCTTCGTCACCATGTCCGACGGGCACAAGCTTCCCGTTAGCCGGGGCTACCGTTCCCGTATTACCAGCCTCATTGCCCGCTAGAAGGACCTAGCAGAACAAAGGATAGGACGAGGAACACTAAACCTTTGTTCCCTCGCGGATGACGGGTACCCCTAAACTTCTGTTCCCTCGCGAACGACGAGTACCCCTAAACTTCTGTTCCCTCGCGAACGACGAGTACCCCTAAACTTCTGTCACCCAAGTGTTCAATTTCGAACAATGATTTCGCTTGTGGACAAACCAGTCAGGGCGATCTCTGCCCTAGCCATTTGTTTTCGGTAACTTATAGCCCCTCGAGGATGGCGGATGGAATGCAACCTAAGGTGGCAGGATGCTTAAAGACATAAGGTTCGCCTTAAGGCAGTTGCGAAAATCGCCCGGTTTTACGCTTACAGCGGTCCTGACCCTGGCGCTGGGGATCGGTGCAAATACAGCGATCTTTTCGCTTGTGGAATCCATCATGCTTCGTCCTCTCCCCTTTCCACACCAGGACCGGCTGGCACGAATCGAATACAGCGCGGACGAGGTTAGCTTCTTTCCCAAGGGCTGGATTCGTGCTTTGGGCGAGCATTCCGATTCTTTCTCTGCCATCAGTGGATTCGGAGCGAATGCGGAATCGAACGTGGCGGGAACCGACTCCTCCGATCGCGTCTTTGGCGCCGAAGTGATGGCTAATGCTTTTGACACGCTGGGCATTCATCCCGAGGTGGGCAGTTTCTTTACACCCAATGATGCAATGGCCGGACGCGATTTGGTCGTGGTGTTGAGTTACGGCTACTGGCAACAGCGTTTTGGAAAAAATCCCGATGTGATCGGGCAAACGATTCGCGTGGACGGCATTTCGCGCCGAATCATCGGCGTCATGCCCGCCGGCGTGCGCTTCCCCTATGCCGATACCCAGTTTGTCACCCCGGTGGCGTTCAAAGGCGGTGACCCTCTCGATGCCTGGCGGACCTTTGACTTGCGCATATTTGGACGCCTGAAGGACGGCGTGTCTCCGGCGCAGGCCCAGGCAGAACTTCACCGGCTTCATTCGGCGCTGCTGCCATTGTTTCCCTGGCGGATGCCTGATAGCTGGGCTTCAGAACTGACAGTCGTACCACTACTGGAATCCGAAGTCGGTGCTACCCGGCCCCGCCTGCTGCTTTTGTTTGGCGCCGTGGCGTTGATCCTGCTGATCGCGTGCGCGAACGTGGCCAACCTGATGTTGGCGCGGGCTGCCGGCCGCGAAAGAGAGATGGCGATCCGCGGAGCACTTGGCGCTTCCTCAGTCAGGTTAACCCGGCAATTACTTTCGGAGAGCCTGATTCTCGGCGCCATGGCTGGGATCGCAGGTTTGGTCGCAGCGGCGGCGAGTTTGCGTGGCCTGGTGCAGTTGCTCCCCGCAGATACTCCACGGCTGAACGAGATATCACTGCATTGGCCAGTGTTTCTCTTTGCTGCCGTCGCATCGTTAATGACTGGATTTATTTTTGGCCTGATCCCGGCGCTGAAAATGGCATCCCCCAATCTGCAAGGCATGCTAGGCTCCGGCAGCCGCGCCGTTGCGGGTAAGCCGTCCCAGTTCCGTTTGTCCATGGCATTGGTCATCGGCCAGATCGGCTTGTCCGTCGTGGTAATTACTGCCGCCGGTCTCCTGCTGCACAGTCTCTACAGTCTGTCGAAGGTGGATCCGGGCTTTCGAACCGAGCGCGTAGTCACCGCAGAGGTGTCACTGGATGCAGCCGCATGCCGGCAAAAGGGACGATGCAACAGCTTCTTTACCACCCTGCTGAACAACGCCTGGGGCATCGCCGGAATGGAAGCGGTTGCTCTCACTGACTCGTTGCCACTAAGCGGGCGCGATGACAACTACGTCTACGACGCCGAGGGTCATACCAGGGATCCGCGGCAAGGTGCATTGTTGGCAACCGGACGCACGGTTTCGTCTGACTACTTTGCCACTCTGGGGATGAGGTTGATGCGGGGCAGGCTGCTGTTCACTCAGGACCAATCAGGATCCAGCCACGCGGTCGTCATCAACCAGAGCATGGCAGAGCGGCTGTGGCCACACCAAGACCCGCTGGGGAGACACCTGATCGATGTGAAGGATGAGCCGGCTCCGACGGTGTGGAATAACGACGCTGCCTCGGTCGTGGTCGGCGTGGTAAGCAACACGCACGGTGGCAGTCTTGCCGGCGCGTTCGGTGACGAAGTCTATCTACCGATGACCGCGGCCCGCGAACAGCCGGTTATGTATGTCTTACTGCGCACGCGGGCCAATGCTGCGGATGCGGCAGCAGCCCTGCGCAACGCGGTTGCGAAGCTCGATCCCCTGGTGCCCGTAACGCGCGTCCGCAGCCTGAACGAGGTGGTAGCGGCATCGGTGTCGGCTCCTCGATCGCTCGCAATTCTCTTGCTGTCGTTCGGCGCTTTGGCTCTCTTGATCGGTGGAGTTGGAGTCTACAGCCTGATCGCCTACGTCGTGAGCTGGCGAACGCGTGAGATCGGTATCCGGATGGCGCTAGGGGCCATGCGCTGGGGGATTGTAAGCGACATTGTCAAGCAAAGCCTGGTTCTCGCCGCGATAGGATCGGTCACGGGTTTAGTCGCAGCAGCCCTGCTGACGAGGTTTTTGCGAAGTTTCCTGTTCGGGATAAGTCCACTGGATCCGCTGACTTTCTGTGCGGTACCGATACTGATGTTGCTGCTGGCGATGTTCTCAGCCTCGATACCAGCGCGGCGAGCAGCCAGCATAGATCCGATGGACACGTTAAGAAACGAATAAGCGGCCGGAGCCTGTAGGGCTAGGACGATTCTGTCCTAAGTGGAGCTACTGGTTTGCGGTCATTTTGCGGATGGTGCTGGTGGTGCTTGCTCCGTTCACCGTGGGAACGATTTCTACCCGGCCGCCCCAGGTGACCACGTCTTCCGCACCCACGATGGTCGAGGTGGTGTAGTCTCCGCCTTTGACCAGGACATCAGGGCGCACGTGGCGGATGAGCTCAAAGGGAGTTTCCTCGTCGAAAATAATCACCGCATCGGTCGCGCCCAACGCGGCCAAAATGCGGGCTCGCTCGTTTTCTGCGACCACCGGCCTGGTGGGCCCCTTCAGTTGTTTTACGGAGGCGTCGCTGTTCACTCCAATGACCACCTTGTCGCCGAACTCACGGCATTGCTCGAGCAGCGTGATGTGGCCTACGTGCAGAATGTCAAAGCAGCCGTTGGTGAAAACAATGCGATTGCCGTTCGCGCGCCACTCCGCCAAACGAACCAGCAGATGTTGCAGATCGAGAATCTTGTCCGGACCTTTCATCTGCGTAGAGGCAGTGAACTCGGCCACCAGCTCATTGCGCGAGATGGGCGCTGTTCCTGTCTTGGCAACCACGATGCCCGCTGCAATATTTGCCAGGTTTACAGCGGTCTCCACATCAAGCCCGGCCGCCAGCGATGCCGCCAGCGTCGCGATGACGGTATCGCCGGCGCCGGTAACATCGAAAACCTCGCGCGCCCGGGTCGGAGAATGATAAGCGGCGTCGGGATAAAGAATGCGAATTCCCTTGTCGCTCATGGTGACTGTCATGTAGTCGATGGCGAGCTGAGAGACCAACTTCTGCGCTGCGCCCAGCAATTCCGCGAGGTTATGGCGGTCAATTCCTGTAACCAGCCCCAGTTCCTGAAGGTTCGGACAGATCGTCGTGGCGCCGGCATATTTGCTAAAGTCCCGACCCTTAGGGTCAACCAATACCGGGATGCCTCGCTCCCGACCCAGGGCGATCACCGCCTGGCAAAGCTGGCGGGCTCAAAGATCCCTTGGCGTAGTCGGAGAGAATGACCGCATCGGCGGCGCTCACCAATTGCAACGATCGCTCCAGCAATGCCTGCTGCTCGGCTGCGGTATGGGATTCAGCACTTTCCACATCAAGCCGGAGCAACTGCTGGTTACGGGAGACGATCCGGGTTTTCGAAATCGTGGAGTGGCCGCAAACAAGCATGCCCGAGAAATCAACCCCGGCGGTGGTAAGCAATGCGCTCAATTCGCGCATTTCCCCATCATTGCCCCAAAAACCGGCCTGCGCGGCCTTGACTCCCAGGCCGACCAGGTTCATGGCCACATTGGCCGCACCACCGGGCGCCGCCGTGGTGCGTACCGAACGAAGGACCGGAACCGGCGCCTCAGGCGATATGCGGTCCACATCCCCCCAAATGGAGCGATCCAACATCACGTCGCCGATGACCAGGATGCGCGGTGCAGCAAATCCACTTTCAATCAGAGAGAGAAGGCGAGACTGTTCTTTCACCAACATTTCCTCAAAGCCCACACTCCTGAGAGATGCCTTCTCCTATCATCGCAAAAAAAGTGCTCCTCCTGCGACTGGCCTATACTACGAGGAGCCCGGGTTGTTTCTTTTCCAGCAATGGTTTATGGCGATTAACTTACCAAAATCCAGCGTCTTCAGGGCCCGGTTGAAGGGCATACTGCGCCCCTCAAGCAAATGGGCTCGTGTTACCGTCTGGCTGGGCGGATTATCCCTCCTACTGTGGTTGGCCGATGCGTCACCGGGGGTGGGGTTAGGCGGATGGGCGACGTTTGTTACCCTCATCTTCTGCTTCTTTGCCGTGGTCCTGCTCTTCCGCTGGGGTTACCGCCCTCTGTTATGGCGGCTGCGCAATCGCTTAATCGTCACCTACCTCTTCATCGGCGTCATGCCGATCCTGCTCCTGCTGCTCATGTTTGGCCTGGCCGGCTATCTATTTGCCGGCCAATTCGCCAACTATGTGGCCATCTCTGACCTGCATTCGGAATTGCTCCACCTGCAAGCGGCCAATGATGCGCTGGCGGCGCAGCTGTTTCCCCTGGAGGCCTCGGGGAAACTCACAGAACAAGTTACCGAACAGTTCACCCGGGCATCCGATGAGAGGTTCCCTGGGCGTACCGTTACCGTGTCGCGCGGCGGAAAAGGTTTTGTCCTCTCCACCGAAGGAGCACCAATGGCAACCCAGCCGGCGGTGGTTCCCGATTTTATCAACGGAGACTTCACTGGTTTCGTAGACGAGCAAAATGCTCTGCATCTGCGCGCGATCCGGCTTTCCCCAGATCGTGAAGTCGCCTTGATTTCCGACATTCTGATCACACCAAATCTGCTGCTGCCGACGGCCGAACGCCTGGGATCAGTCACCTTGCTTCCTATTCCCCTGGAACGCAAAGATGGCGTCGAGATCGCCCGCAACCCCATAGTCGCCGGTGAGGTATCCCGGCGCACCCATTGGTTCGACATAACGCTGCATTTCCCCACCTTTTTCGATGTGGTGGACTGGCAGACTGGCGAAAAGCGAGCCAACGGAATCATGTATGTGGCCACCAGGCCCTCGATGCTCTACGCCACCCTGTTCGCCACGTTGGGAGACAAAGCGCTGATCTGGCGAGATCTGCTGCTCGCCATCGCGATTTTCTTCGGAGTAATTGAATTAGCGGCGCTTTATATCGGCGTGCGCCTCTCGCGCAGCATGACCTCCTCGGTTGCGGAACTGTATCAGGCCACCGAACATGTCAATCGCGGCGATCTGAGCCACCGCATCCTCATCAGCGGCCGTGACCAGATGGCAGCGCTGGAAGGATCGTTCAACTCCATGACTGGATCGCTGGCCAAACTGATCGACGAGCAGAAAGAGAAGCAGCGGCTGGAGAACGAGCTCAGCATTGCCTACGAAGTGCAGGAGCTTCTCTTCCCGGGCGAAGTGACCAACCTGCCTTCGCTTGAAGTGCATGGGGTCTGCATCCCGGCACGCACGGTCAGCGGAGACTACTACGACTTCATCCCTCTCGGTACCGACCGGATGGTGCTGGCCGTCGGCGACATCAGCGGGAAAGGAATTTCCGCGGCGCTTTTGATGGCCACCGTACACGCTTTCGTTCGCGCCTATTCGCTGGAGCCGGAGATGGTTTTAGTTCCGGCAGCAGTGCAGTATCAAGCTGAGTCTCACGGAGATTCCCGCATGTACTACCGCGGCGATAGCGGCTCCGAATCGCAACTGGCTCCCGCCATGCTGATGACAACGTTGAATTACCAACTTTACCGCAGCACGCCGGCGGCGAAGTACGCCACCATGTTCCTGGGCTGCTATGACCCGACGGCGCGCATGTTGAGGTACTGCAATGCCGGCCACCTGCCCCCCATCATCGTGCGGGCTAATGGCGAGGCCTTTCCCCTGGACATCAACGGCACCGTGGTCGGTCTATTCGATGGCGTGACCTATGACGAATCCACCGTGGTGATGCAGCCTGGCGATATCTTTGTAGCCTATAGCGATGGGGTCACCGAACCAGAGAATGAATTCGGAGAGTTTGGCGAAGACCGCCTGGTGGCGTTAATCAAAGAGCATCGCCACAAGCCGCTGCCGCGATTGCGGAAATCATCACTGGGGCAGTCACAGATTGGATCGGCGCCGCCGAACAGCCGGACGACGTGACCGTCGTCCTAGCGCGCTGCACCCCGGGGCAGGTAGGCCGGGCGTGACGATTCTGTTTGTTACCATCGGCCTATGAACTATCGCACGCTGGGCCGTACCGGTTGGAAGGTGTCGGAGGTCAGTTTTGGCGCGTGGGCGATTGGTGGCGCCTGGGGTCAGGTGAGCGATGAGGAGTCGTTTGCAGCGCTCAACCAAGCCGTCGACTCGGGCATTAATTTTCTCGATACCGCGGATGTCTACGGAAGCGGCCGCAGCCACCACCTGATTGCCCGGCTGAAGAAGGCCCGCAAAGAAGAGATCATCGTGGCCACCAAGGTGGGCCGGCGTTTGGCCAAGCAGACCGTCGAAGGCTACAGCCGCGCCAATCTCACCTCCTGGATCGAAGACAATCTGCGCGACCTCGAAACCGAAACCCTCGACCTCGTCCAGCTGCACTGCCCGCCCACCGATGCCTATTACCGGCCCGAAATCTTCGGCATACTCGACGACCTGGTGCGCGCGGGCAAGATCCGCTTCTACGGGGTGAGCGTCGAGCGCGTGGAAGAGGCACTGAAGGCAATCGAATTCCCCAACGTGCAGAGCGTCCAGCTCATCTTCAACTGCTTTCGCCAGCGTCCGGCTGAGCTCTTCTTTCCCCAGGCAAAGCTCAGGCAGGTGGGCATCCTGGCGCGCGTTCCCCTGGCCAGCGGCTTGCTTACGGGCAAGTTCAACGCGGACACCCAGTTTGCGGGTGACGATCACCGCAACTTCAATCGCCATGGACAACGCTTCGATGTCGGCGAGACCTTCTCCGGAGTCGATTACGAAGTAGCGCTGGCAGCCGTCGAAGAACTGCGTGCCCTGGTGCCGGAAGGCGTGAGCATGAGCCAGTTCGCCCTGCGTTGGATCCTCATGTTCGAAGCCGTCACCTGTGCCATCCCAGGAGGCAAGCGGCCCAGCCAGGTGGCGGACAACGCATTGGCCTCCACCCTGCCGCCGTTCACGCCGGAGATGATGGACGGCGTGCGCAAGATCTACGACTCGAAGATACGTCCCCTGGTGCATCCACTCTGGTAGCGGCATGCAGTTGCCGCTCATTCACAGGAGTCTTTTTGCAAATTCGAATCTCTACAATCAGCCTTGCCCTCGCCGCCTGCCTGCCGCTTTCCGCTTCGTTCTCTCTCGCCGCCGACACCAATTCTGTCGCATCGCGTCTCGCCGCACAGAACGCTCTCTTCGAAGAGCAATATCAGGCCGATCTGAAAGCCTCGCCCCTCACCGCGACCGCTTACGGCGACTACCGCTACAACGACCAGCTGGATGACGCTTCCATGGCTGAGGCTCGAGCGAGAGCATGCTACGGACGAGAAGTTCCTGGCGCGCCTCAACGCTATCCCGACCACCGGCTTCCCTGAGCAGGACCTCCTCTCCCACCAACTTCTAGTTCGTACACTGGAGCAACGCAACGAGGACTACTCCTTCAAGGACTTCGAGATGCCGGTCTCGCAGATGAGCGGCGCACACACCCTTCTGGCCGACCTGCCGCTCTCCTCCCCGTTCAGCACCGTCAAATACTACGAGGACTACATCGCGCGTCTGCACCAGATTCCGCGTTTTTTTACCCAGACCGAAGAGGTGCTGCGCGCAGGCATGAAAGACAACCTCATGCCGGTGCGTTTTCTGCTGGAAAAGGTCCCCGGCCAATGCGACGGAGTGATCGCGTCGGATCCTTTTCTGCTGCCCACCAAAAAGTATCCCAGCAACATCTCTGCGGCCGATCAACAACGCTTGACGCAAGAGATCACCGAGGTAGTCAAGAACGAGGTGCTGCCGGCTTATAAGTCTTTCGGCAACTTCGTGGCCACCGAGTATGCTCCGCATGGCCGCACTACTCTCTCCATCACTTCCCTTCCTGGCGGCGAGGCCAGATACCGGCATGACATTCGCAGCGCCACCACCATGAGCAATCTGACTCCTGACCAGATCCACCAGATTGGGCTTGAAGGAGGTCGATCGCATCGGCGCCGAAATGCTCGCCATCGCCCATCAGCAAGGATTCCCCGATGTGGTTTCGTTCAGTGAATCCCTGAAGACGAACCCCAAGTACGTTCCTACTTCCGCCGAGCAGATCCTGGATGGCTATCGCAAGTACATTGCCCAAATGCAGGGCAAGTTGCCGCAGCTCTTCACCTACATTCCTGGCGCGCCGGTCACCGTAGAGGCGATTCCCCCCTTCCAATCGGCGATGGCGACGCACTATAACCCGGAACACCCGATGGCAAACGGCCGGGCCGGGTAGTGGTTGCAACCTCAGACTTCGCGCATCGCACCGTCGTCAATGATGAAGCGACCGCCTATCACGAAGGCATTCCCGGCCATCACATGCAGATCTCCGTGGCGCAGGAGATGACCGGTCTGCCCAAATTCCGCCAGCATACTTTCAACTCCGGTTATATCGAGGGTTGGGCACTCTATGCGGAGCAACTAGGCAAAGAGGTTGGCTTCTACCAGGATCCTGTTTCGGACTATGGCCGCCTGGCCAGCGAGCGCTTTCGCGCGGTGCGCCTGGTGGTCGATACCGGCATTCACTCCAAGGGCTGGACCCGGGACCAGGTGGTCGACTACTTCCGCAAATCGGGCACGATCGATGAGCCCATGATCCAGTCCGAAACCGACCGCTACATTGCGTGGCCGGCGCAGGCCCTGAGTTACAAGCTGGGGCAGATCAAGTTCCTCGAACTGCGCGAGCGGGCGCAGAAGGAGCTGGGAGCTAAGTTCGACATCCGCACCTTCCATGACGAAATGCTGAACGGCGGTGTGCTGCCTCTGGATCTTCTCGATGCGCGCACAGAGAGCTGGATCAAGGCACAGAAGGCGGGGACACAAACGACGGCCGGCAATTGACCTGGCATCATCGAGTTACAGCAACTTTTGAAAGCGTCACCACAGGACTAAAGGAACCGCTTTTCGATCCTGTCCATCCATCTCCACTCATGTCAAGGTTGGCCGCCGCCCTTAACTTTGACATCCCGACCGGAGCGGACTCGGATTTCCTGCATCGCGCCGTTCCCAACACAGGAAGCTGGACAGGAAATTCGAGGTAGCGAAGGGGAGGGACCTCCAGTTTCACCCGGACCGCACGCGAATGCGATCAGGCATTGTTTGGGTAAACAGTTCCCCCTTGATCTTCTCTTTTTATTCCCCTATATTGGTGGCCATGCGCACTCTGCCTTTCCCCAAATGCTGCGTCGTTTGCTGCAAGAAGTGCGGCCACGACGTGTTAAGCGGAACGGACGGCTTCCCTGCCAGCTCGATCCACGTGGTCTGCTCGATGTGCGGAGAGAAGCGGAGATACCTGCCGTCAGAAGTCATCCATGGCAGGCCGCATTTGGTCGTGCGGCGAAAAAGAGGTCCCGTCGCCGCGCAGTTCGGCTCGCTAAGCAGTGCACGGGTAGCGGTCGGCACGAGGCCGCTGACTACTTAGGCAAAGGCGCCAGTTTGATGGTTCTGCCTTCGTGCGCAGACTGCCTGGCCGCATCCAGTATCTGCATCACCACCACGTTGGTCTCAAGCGAAGTCAGGTCGCCGTCTGGCTGCAGATGTTCCCTTCAGTACCGCCGCAAGATAGTGCAGCGATCCATCGTTGGGCGGCGTCAGCGGCGGAGCGGTGGACTCGCTCTCCTGAGCCTGCCCCTTGGTCCGCACGCCGCACCTGGTCCGGCCCCACGGTGATCAAGTAACCGGTCGCCCCGTACACTTCCATATCCTTACGGCCAAACGGCCAGTTCCATGAACCCATCAACACCGCCTGGGCTTTGGGATAGCGCAGGATAATCGTCGATTCATCCGCCACCCGGGGATAGATCTCGGGCTTGTCCGTCTGGGTCACGGCGGTCACGCTCAGCGGAGACTCGCCGTGCATCAGCCAGGTAACCAGGTCCGCACCATAGCAGCCAAAATCGTATAAGGCTCCATCGCCGTTCTGGTCCGGATCCTCCAGCCACTTCAGAAATTCCGGCGGCACGCCGATCTCCTTGGGTCCTTCATGGCCATCGTGCACCACGATTCTGCGCAGATCGCCCGAGCGACGCCCTTGGCCACCTCGTCATAGGCGGCGCGGTTGCTTGCGTACCAGGTGGTCTCGTAGTTCACCAGCACCTGGATATGGTGCTCCCGGGCCGCACGGCGAATAGCCAGGGCATCCTCCAGCGACATGGTCAAGGGCTTTTCCACCATCACGCTGAGCCCGTGCTGAGCCGCGGCTTCGATCACTTGACGGTGCTTTCCGACCGAGGTGTAGACCAGCAACGCCTGCGGATGGCGGGCGGCAATCATCGCATCCAGCTGCGTATAGAAAAGGCTGGGGTCAAGATGAAACTGCTGTGCGTAGCGGTGGGAGAGCTCGGTATCCGCGTCCACGATGCCCACCAGCTGCACCTCGTGCTGCTTGGGAAACTGCTTCAGGAAACCCGCCAACATGCCCATGTTCCAAGCCAACGATCGCAACCCGGATGGTTGGTTCTTGGTCTTGGGCGAATGCCTTGCCACCGCCCAGGCCCACGACGGTAGAAAGAAAGTAAACCAACACCCGGACGGCAAGCCGCATAGCTCCTCCAAAATTCTTATGTTTGTGCGGGCGCTTTGCCGGACCGGCGTACCCAAGTGCCATTCTGCTTTTCAAGATAGATCCATTCCGCCTGCGAACAAAGGTTACCGCACCAATCGAGGATGTAAACCAGCGCTGCGGTTTGCGCAACATTGAAATAGACCTCGCTGAAGTAAGTGATGCCCAGGTAGTCGGCATACGCGGACTGCATATCAGAGGTGGCGCTCATTGAGGTGCGCGCGGCACGGAACTGCGCCGTATCGGCAGACCCCAGCAGCACGTAGGGGCGGTCCAGTTTGAAACGCCGCTTTAATACAAGCCGCTCCTTCTTGCGCTGGTTGTAGTCCATCACCGCTTCGCGAAAGCCGTGAGGATTGTCTTCCGGCGGTTGAAGGGTAGCCTCCGGCGCCAGCTTGGGGTTCATGTCATCTTCGTTGATCGTGGTGTCGCTGATGGCCCAGGGCTGGTTATGGCCCGAATCCATATCTGTAAACACCTGGCCTGGCATCACCAGCGAATAGATCTGATACGAGTCCGGAAGGCGGTCCGGAACAACGGGGGCCGGCTTGGTTTGCGCCCATGCGAGAGATGTCGACGCCAGGCAGAGCAAGACCAGGCCTATGCCAACCCGCGTGGTTGTAGAGAAGGTGTGTGCGAACCGCTGACTGATCGCCATACGCAACAACTCCTTGTGGGTCGCCTACTTCATGATGACACACGCAATACTTGACGCCGGCATGGCAACGCAAGCTTACGATACCGGTAGTATTCTCTGTGGATACACTCGGGGGATCTTGCTATTGACGAAGCCAAACCGTGCCAAGGCCAACAAGCTGGGAGAAGTGGAGCGCGTGTATCGCATCCTGCGCGATTGGCTGATCACGGCCAAGCTGCCTCCGGGCGAGTTCCTCTCCGAAGCGGATCTTGCCGAGCGATGCGGTACCAGCCGAACACCGGTACGGGAAGCCTGCACTCGCCTGATGCAGGACCATTGGCTCACCCGGATTCGCAGGAAGGGCTTCATGGTTACGCCCATATCGGTGCGTGACATTGTCGATCTGTACGACTACCGCAAGCTGTTGGAATGCTACTCGGCAGAAAAACTGGCACAAACAGCGAGTCACGAACAAATCAAGGAGCTGGCCGCAATTGTCGCTCCCGAAAAAGATCCTGAAGCCAGCCTGGAACAAATTCTCGCCGCCAACCAGATCTTTCATCTCCGGTTGTGTGAGCTGGCCGGCAATCAGAGGGTACTGGCTCAACTCAACCTGACGCTGGGCTATGTAGCTCGCCTGGATACGCTCTGTACCCAAACCGTCCCAGGTTGGATCGGTCACGCCGAGATCCTCCGCGCCATCGAGAGGCGTGAGCCCGCTGAGGCGCGCCATGCAATGCAGGTCCACGTAGATGCTTCGCGTGACAAAATGGTAAAACTCTTCAGCGCCTGAGCTATGATTGTGCGCCCTGGCCGCGCAGTACACGGCCCGCCGTCGCGCCTGTCAACTTACCTTGATCCCATTCGAGTTGGCCATTTACCAACACGTATTCCACGCCCTTCGAAATCTGGTTCGGATCGTCGTAAGTTGCGGTGTCAAGGATGGCCGCAGGGTCGAAAACGGTCACGTCTGCGTAGAAGCCCGGTTTCAGCAGTCCACGGCCGATAAGTGCTCTCGCTGTGCCGGCAAAGAGGTGATCTTGCGAACCGCCTGCGGCAGGTCAAGCAGTTGAAGGTCGCGGGCATAGTGACCCAGAAACCGGGGCATCGACCCCCAAGCCCGAGGATGCGTATGCGGCTCAAAGAGTGGTCCGTCCAACGAGGTCTCACCGGCATCGAGACCGATGCTGGTCCAGGGCTGCTTCAGGCCATACTGCAAATCATTCTCGTTGGCCATGAAGTACAGCGCATCCGTCTGCCCTTTATCGGCAAGGATGAAATCGAAGAGCGCGTCCATCTCCGGCTTGTTCTCCATTTTTGCCATTTCCGCAACCGTCTTGCCTTCATATTTCTTGAGGTCCGGATTGACCGCCGACGAAATCATGACCCCGCTGCCGCCGCCGCAATCCAGATAGAGGTTTTCCCAATCTTCATGGTCCTTCGACATCTCCGCAACGATCCGCCGGCGAATCTCCGGGTCTTGTAACCGCTGCAGTAGTTTGTCCTTGCCGCCATCGGCCATCCAGGGAGGCAGCGAGGAAGCCAGCGCCGTACCCCCGGCGATATAAGGATACATATCGGCGGCGATGTCCAGGCCGGAATCCCTGGCCGCCTGCAGCTTGGCCACCACCTCGGGCATTCCGCCCCAGCGTGTTTTGCCGCTGACTTTGAGATGAAAAATCTCCACCGGAATATTCGCCTCGCGTCCGATACGAATGGCCTCATCGATAGCAGCCATTTCACTCTGCCCTTCGCTGCGCATGTGCGAGGCGTAAAGGCCGCCATACTGCGACGCGACCTTGGCCAGGGCAATCAGCTCCTCAGTCGTTGCGTAATGGCCTGGGGGATAAATCAGCGCGGTAGAAACGCCCAGCGCACCCTGCTGCATCGCCGCCGCCACCAGCGATTCCATCTGCTCAACTCCGCCGGCGTGGGCGCACGATTTACGTCGCCCAGGACTGCTTCTCGAACCTGGGCTGCGCCTACGTACGTCCCCAGGTTAATCGGCGTGCCGGTTCTCTCCAGGCGGTGGAAATAGCCGGCGAGATCATGCCAGTCGACGGAGAGGTGGTAATGATCCAACAGGATCTTTTGCGGCGCCAGCGTAAGCTCGTTCTGCGGCGCAATGGAGCCGCCTTCGCCGGTGATTTCGCTGGTGATGCCTTGCGATAATTTGCTCAACGAACGGTTGTCGATCAGCAGTGACTATTCCGACTGGCCCAGCATATCGATGAACCCGGGGGAGACCACCAGGCCCGAAGCATCGATGACCCGTTTCGCCTGGGCGCCCTCCAGCGCGCCTATCGCAGCGATGCGATCACCCCGGATGGCGATATCCCCGGCGTACCACGGGTTCCCCGTGCCGTCGAGGATGTGGCCATGGCGAATGAGCACGTCGTATGGGGCTTCCGCGCTGTTTTGCTGGCTGCGGGCTACGATGACCGGTGCCAGCACCGCAAATAGACACAGGACACCAAACCCGCGGGCGATTCGATTACGATTCATGCTTGCGAGCCTCCGCGAAAGTCAGACCAGACCAAATCCCCACATGACAAAGCCAAAGGTGAAGAAGGTCAAACTGCAAAAGCCGCAGGCAAAGACAGTGGAGTGCCAGGGCAAAGTGTAGCTCTGTAAATTCTGCGTGTACTCATCGTACCGCCACAACAACAGCGCGCAAAAGAGCACCCCGTAAAAGACACTCCATGCCAATAGCAATTTGGCAATCGCTATGGCGACTGGAGTAGTGGAGACCTGGCTGCTGCTGCCGCCACCGAAGGCGATGGAGGCTGCAGCAATCGTGACTAGCAACTGCGTTACGCCGATATAGTGCTTCAACATCGGCTCGAAGGTAGCCGTCTCAGCGGACTTGGGGAATACGCGATCCCCTCTCCCGGAGTGAAAGTCGTCTTGGGGATCGAAGAAGAAGTGCAGTTGGTCCCGGTGAGTGACCCAGAAAACAACCCACCACAGGACGAAGATCCCGGTCGCCGCCCCGGTGACAGAGAGAAACACAATGTGGGCGCTCAGCCACAGCATGAGCGGGCTGTCTAGCAGAGCGCCGAGAGCGCTCATTTAGATCGCCACCTGATCGGCCCCCTTCAGGCGGAGCATCTTTCTCACTTCATCCGGCGTAGCGATCTCGAAAGAAAGCTCCTCCAGGATGCCGCGAATCTTTTTCACCTGTTCTGCATTGCTGGTGGCAAGAACGCCCTTGCGCAGATACAGGCTGTCCTCCAGGCCAACACGGACGCTCCCGCCCAGCAGCGCGGCCAGCGTGATTATCCTCATCTGGTGCCGCCCGGCGCCAAGGGAAGACCAGTGGTAGTTCTCCCGCCCAAAGAGACGGTCCGCGGTCGCTTTGACGTAGCTCACCAACTCGACGTCGGTACCCATTCCTCCAAGAATGCCAAAGACCGTCTGCAGAAAGATGGGTGGTTCGATTAGCTTTTCATCCAGCAGGTAGGCCAGGTTGTAAAGATGACCCAGGTCGTAGCACTCGTACTCGAAGCGGATCCCGCATCCTTCACCGAGTTCCTTCAGCACCCGCTTCATATCCGCAAATGTATTGCGAAAGATATTGCCCTCGGTGGCTGCCAGGTACGGTTCTTCCCACGCGTATTTCCATTCGCTGTACCGGCGCGTCAGGCGATGGATGGAGAAGTTCATGGAGCCCATGTTGAACGAGGCCAGCTCGGGCTTGACGCGCAACGCGGGCGCGAGGCGCTGCTCCAGGGTCATTTGCATGCCGCCGCCGGTCGTGATGTTGATCACTGCGTTCGTAGCCGCTTTGATAGCGGGAAGAAACTGCAGGTAGACAGCCGGGTCGCCGCTCGGTTGCCCGGTCTTGGGATCGCGTGCATGCAGATGCAGAATGGCAGCGCCGGCCGCTGCAGCCTCGATGGCCTGGCGCGCAATCTCTTCGGGCGTGAACGGCAGGTAGGGGGACATCGAGGGGGTATGGATCGCCCCGGTAATGGCGCAGCTGAGAATTACCTTGTTGTCCATGAACGCTCTCTTTTTGAATTGAGCGCCAATTATACGGTTTCCAGCGGGTGGAGAATCCCGAAGTCCGTTCACTCCTCAACGTGTGGCCATCGCCGCCTGGAGTGCCTGCTCGGTATGAGGAGTCATCACCGCGTAACCAGCCGCGCTGGGATGAACGCCATCCACGGTATACGCGGGAACATAGTTTTCTCCATTCGGGCCTTCGAGCAGCGTGTGGTAATCCACCAACTGAATGCCTTGCGCCGCGGCATACTGCTCAATCCACTGGTTGAGTTGAACGATGCGTTGGAATCTTTGTGGAGTGGGATCCGCCCTTTCCGGAAGGGCGCCCGGCCCCCACGGCGGAATGGTTCCAATCACCACGCCAATATGATGCCGTTTGGCCTTCTGCACCATGCTCTCGATGTTGCCCGTGGTTTCCGAGAGCTGCCATCCGGGATAGACGTCATTGGTGCCGGCCAGGATATGTACCGCCTTTGGCTCCAGGGCGATCACGTAGGCGTCAAAACCCGCGGCGATCTCTTCCGATGTTGTTCCAACGACGCCCACGTCGAGCCAGTTGTTTTGCGTGAACGTAGGCGCTTGCAACGACCAGCTCGTGTCCCAGCCCGAAGTGATCGAGTCACCCACGAAAACAACCGTAGGCTGGTAAGTAAAGCTTGCCCCGCAGCCCGTGGTACACAAGAGAACCAGAAGTATCAAAAGCTTTTTCAAAACCTGCAGTCCCTGCCGTTTCCAATCTTTTTCGTGATGAACTTCAGGGCATGACGACCTGCCGGCCGCTGATGGAGAACTGCTCTTCCGCGCCAGGTGCCTCGCCCGGCTGTCCCCCGCCCAGAAAGACAGTGTACCTGCCCTCCGTCACGGCCCGTACTCCCTCGTGATCCACCTCGCTCAGACGTGCCGGATCGAGTGTAAAGGCAATGTGCCTGGTCTCTCCGGGCTGGAGATTCACCCGATCAAAGGAGCGCAACGCGCGCAGTGGCGCGCCCTCGCCTTGCGGTCCACGAAGGTAGACCTCGACCACTTCATCTCCTGCCCGCTTTCCGGTGTTGGTCACATCCGCCTCGACGGTCAGAGGATCACCTGCCTTGATCTCCGGCGAGGACAACTTGAGGTGGCTGTAGGCGAAGGTGGTGTAGCTGAGGCCATAACCGAAGCCGTATAACGGCTGTCCGGAGAAATAGCGATACGTGCGCTTTGCCATTGAATAGTCTGCGAAGGGCGGAAGCTGCTCCAGCGATGCATAAAAGGTTACCGGCAACCGTCCTGCTGGATTGTCATCACCAGCCAGCGTTCCTGCAATGGCGGCGCCGCCCTCTTCGCCCGGATACCAGGCTTCCAGAATCGCTGCCGCGTGTTCTTTCGCCCATGGCACAGCAAGTGCGCTGCCATTCATCAGCACTACCACCAGCGGCTTCCCTGTTGCGGCCACAGCCTGCAACAGATCTTCCTGCAGCTGCGGCAGATTTATCTTGGTGCGATCACCGCCGTGGAAGCCCTCAAGCTGCACCGGCATCTCTTCCCCTTCCAAACTCGGCGAGAGACCAACGAAGGCCACGACCACGTCGGCCTGACGGGCAGTCTGCACCGCCTGATCACGCATTGGCGCTGCTTCCGGCTGCCACACAAGATGAATGCCCGCGCCAAACATGGGAGCGTTGTGGGCATACTCCAGGCGGATGGCATGCGGCGAAGTATCTTCGAAACGCATCGTGTAGGAGTCGTGCCCGGTAGAGTTTTTGCTATCACGTCCAAACTCCAACACCTGCTTGTCATCGAGGTAAAGCCGGAACGTATCTACGCCATCGCAAGGCGAGCAATGTTCCGGGGATATATGAAAGACATAACTGCCCGCGCCGGGAACCGCGATGGAGCCGCTCCAGCGCACGCTGAACGCCGCCGGCGGCACGGCATCAGAGGGTGATGTGGCCCCCCAGTCGAAGTCCACCTGCTTGTCGACGCGGGTCAGAACCGGCTGCCCACGCCACTCAGCGTTGTTGAAGTACTCGCCCTTAAGGCCAACGTCGCCGCCAGTGCGCAGAACCGTGCGCGGCACGGTCACGGGGAACCCTGCAACATACGACGAGCCTTGCGCATAGAGTACCTTGCCATCGGCGCCGAAGCGTTCCTCGATACCATCAAGGGGCAATATGGGGTGCGACGGCTGGCCACTGTAATTGCCTTCAAGCGATTCGAGGACGGTCGCATTGGGGCCAATCACCGCGATCGTCTTTCCCTTTGCGTCAAGGGGCAAGATGCCGTCCGCGTTCTTGAGCAATACCATCGATTCCTGAGCCACACGGCGAGCCAGCATGCGGTGGGCCTGGGAATCAACTTCCTCGTGGGGTATGCGGGTATAAGGTACATCCTGTGGCGGATCGAACATCCCCAGGCGGAAGCGCGCAGTGAATAGCCGCGTCACTGCAGTGTCGATTTCGCTCTCGGTGATCAGCTTGTCCTTGAGCGCCTGGTTCAGGCTGGCAAACTCCGGACCGCAACTGGTGTCAGTGCCCGCGCGCAGCGCAAGCACTACCGCATGCTCTTCGTCGGGGGCAAACTTGTGCCCCTTCCATATATCTGTCAACGCCCAGCAATCGGAGGTGACAAAGCCGTTAAACTTCCACTCCCCGCGCAGCGTTTTTTTGAGCAGCATATCGTTAGCGCAGGCCGGCGTTCCATCGATCGCGTTATAGGCACACATGGTGGAAGCAGCCTTGCCTTCTACGATGGCCGTGTGGAAAGCGGAGAGGTACGTCGCCTGCAGGTCCTGGGGTGAGGGCCTCACGTCGAACTCGTGACGCAACTGCTCCGGTCCGCTGTGTACGGCAAAGTGTTTGGGCGTGGCCACCACTTTTAGATATTTAGGATCGTCCCCCTGCAAACCGGTAATAAAGGCGAGGCCCATGCGCCCGGTGAGATACGGATCTTCTCCGTAGGTCTCCTGCCCACGGCCCCAGCGGGGGTCGCGAAAGATATTGATGTTTGGCGACCAGATCGTCAGGCCGAAGTAGATGCGATGGTTGCCGTGGGCAATCGCGTAGGCATACTTGGCGCGCGCTTCGGTGGAGATGGTGTCTCCCACGGAATGCATCAAGGAGCTATCCCAGGTGGCTGCCAGACCAATCGCCTGGGGGAAGACCGTAGCAATGCCGGAGCGCGCCACGCCATGCAGCCCTTCGTTCCACCAGGTGTACTCAGGGATGCCAAAGCGGGGAATAGCCGCCGCGGTCATGGTCATCTGCGAGACCTTCTCCGCCGGCGTCAACCGCCCCACCAGGTCAGCGACACGCTGCTCAATCGGCAGCGAGGGATCCTGAAAGGGAAATTCAGCGGCACGGGCGTAACCACCCAATACTCCAAATAGCACGCCGGCCAACCCACACGCCTTCGCCAATCTCCGCACGTTAAACCTCCCCAGTAAACGTGAGGATAGTACGAGCCGGTGAAGATTGCCTACAAATGGAGCCGCCCCGGGCTCCTCCTCTCTCTGCAAGCTGAGCCGGCAGGTGGGAGCCCCGGAATTACGCGGGGGAAAGAGCCTGCATCCTAGATGTGGGCGTTGGGTGTGACAGCGCCAAACCTTGTGTACTTGGAGGTTCTATGAAGAATCGCATTATCCCAGCAGCCCTGCTGGTGGCTGTTTTCGTGGTGGGGAGCTCGTTTGCGCAGGATTGGTATCACGAACGTGAGCGAGCCTTCGCGGGCGATAACTGGCGGCCGCAACTGTTTTCGCAGGTCCGGAGCGACCTGGACCATATCTATAGCGCCCAATTTGCCGGCGGTCACGAAAACCACCGAATCCAGCAAACCAAAGACAGGCTTTCCCAGCTCCAGGACGACATGGACCACGGCCGGGATGACAACAACCTGCTGAACGACGTCGTCAACGAGATGGAGAACACGGCAAAAGATAATCGCCTTGCTCCACGCGACCGCCAGGTCGTAGCGGATGACGTCAACCGTCTGCACGAGTTTCAACGTTCTCCTGCCTGGCATCGGTAAACGGGCTGATCCTGACATCGATCGATGTCAGCAAACGCCCTCAAGGGCCGCGGCCAAAGCCGCGGGCCCTTGAGCCTTTTCCAACGAAGAGCCGCTACGGTAACGCAAAGGCTACGTAAGCTCCCTCTGCAGGGGCTGGATTGAACCTTACGGCCCCAGTCGCCACCACGATATATTGCTTTCCGTCCACCATATAGGTTGCAGGGGTCGCCCGCCCCGCGTGGGGCAACTGGCCCTCCCACAGCAATTGGCCGGTTTTGCTATTGAAGGCGTGCAATTTGTGGTCGTAGAGGGTGGCGCCGATAAAAAGAACTCCACTCGCCGTTACAATCGGCCCACCGTAGTTCTGAGAGCCCGTGTTCTTCATTCCATTCGCTGCCAGTTCCGGATACTCACCAAAGGGAATCTTCCACAGGTATTTCCCGCTGTTCAAATCAATCGCACTCAGCGTTCCCCATGGCGGAGCGATGGCCGGGTAGTGATCAGGATCCACAAACATCTGGTACCCGGTGAAACTGTATTTTGGTTCCTGCGAGTTTGTTGCGGTGGAGGTTTTTGGCTGGGCATTACTGCCGGGTTCCGGCTTGGCAGCCGGGGTCTCCCCTTTCAGGAACTGCAGCAGCGTTTCGAGCTGAGCGTCGGAGAGGCTCGCAAAGGCCGGCATTCGTCCTTTTCCTTGCCGGATGGTTGCCAGGATCTGCTGGTCGGTGAGACGTTTGTTGATTTCGACCAGGGAGGGAAATGCTGGCGGCGAGCCACTGCGATCAGCACCATGGCAAACGCTGCATTGGCTTCGGTAGGTAGCTTCGCCCGGGGACACCGGCCCCTTGTACTCGGTGAGACCTCCTGTCCAAGCCATTTCGTTCGCATTGATATAGATGACTGCGGTCTTTGGATCCACTGCCGGACCGCCCCATTCGGCTCCGCCATCAAACCCTGGGAAGTTGACGGTCTGCTTGTTCAGCGCGAAGGGAATGAAAATACCTTCGCTGCGAAAGGTGCGGAATTTTTCCAGGGCCCATGCATGAGCTTCCGGGGTCCGGTTCGTCAGCATGTCTTCGGTAAGCAGCTGCCTTGCAAAGGGAGCCGGCTTTAAGGGTCTAGGCTGAGTGGGAGAGGCTACTTCGCCCGGGACTGTGCTTGGCGGGTAGCTCTTCTCTTCGATCGGGAAGAGTGGATTTCCCGTGACACGATCAAACAGATACACATAGCCGGTCTTGGTCGTCTGGGCGACCGCGTCGATCCGCTTTCCATCGTGCTTCACTGTCAGCAGCACGGGAGACGAAGGAAAGTCGCGATCCCATATGTCATGATGCACGCCTTGGAAATGCCAGATCCGCTTGCCGGTATTTGCGTCGAGCGCCAATAGCGTGTCAGCGAAAAGGTCGTCGCCAACCCGATCGCCTCCATAAAAGTCGAAAGCCGCGGAGCCGGTTGGAGCGTACACGATTCCGCGTGCCTCGTCGAGTGACATGCCGGCCCAGTTGTTTGCAGCACCAGAGGTCTTCCATGCGTCGGGTGGCCAGGTGTTATAGCCGAATTCTCCAGGATGCGGAATGGTGTGGAAGCTCCATCGAAGCTCTCCCGTGCGCACATCGTAGGCGCGGATATCTCCAGGCGCCGCAGGCAGGGTCTCCGGCATTTCTCCGCCCACGATGATGAGATCTTTGTAAATGAGCCCCGGCGTGTCCATGGAAATGTAGTGAGCTTTGTAGTCGCCGCGAAGGTTCTTTCTGAGATCGATCCGGCCATCCTCACCAAAAGACGAAATGGGTTTTCCCGTCTCAGGGTCAAGGGCATAGAGATAATTCATCACTCCGGCAAAGAGCCGCTTCTCTTTCCCATCGGTCCAGTAGGTGACTCCTCGTGCCCAATGTTGCGCCTTGATCCCCGAATCGAACTTCCAAAGCAGCTTTCCCGTGGCAGCGTCGAGAGCGATTACCTTTTCCGTGGGTGTATAGGCATAGAGAACCCGCCCGACAATGAGAGGATTTGTCTCAAGTATGCCTTCTTCCCCGGTGTCGTAGGTCCACTTCACCTTAAGCTGTGTCACATTGTGCCGGTTGATCTGCTTAAGCGGCGAGTAGTGTTGACCCCCCACCTGGCCTAAATAGACCGGCCAATCGACATTCGTCTGCCGCCCCTTCCCGCTGGAACCCCGGGCGGCATAGGTCAACATCGCGCACAGCGGGAACAAGGTCATGAGTGACAGAACAATAGGCAGGCGTTTTCGGTTCATGTGACTCCGCATTTCGGTTCGATCTTGTATCTTAGCCTGTGTCGTCTTGGGCTCCGGCGCGATGGCTTAAAAATCAGAGTCCGAGCATCGCATGACACTATCAAGCGAGGCTCCGGGCACAGCTATCGAATTTTTTGAGGCACGATCTCGCACGGTAGGCCGCGAATAGATAGTCATCCGAGCCTGGCCACGGCGGTTCACTGTTCAGTTTCGGATGCAGTCAAAGGAGTGGGGCTGACTGTAAGCGGTTCTCCTCGTACTTGCCCGCATCCACTAAATCACCCAAGGTGCGAAAGAGCGGGCCTCTGCACCCAGGTGCACCAAGCGCGCCAGGTATTTTTGCGCCGGGCGGCCGGCTTGATGCCAGGCAGCGTAGATCAGCCGCGACCGTCACGTGTCCCACTTTGATTCCGACACCCTGAAGCATTACCTGCATTTGCCGCGAAGACGGCCGGGTGCCAGAGTCCTCAACGAGCTTTTGAATCTCTAAACGCCGCAGCAAACACTTCGTTGCCCGTCCGCCGGCGCGCGTAGCGCCAGGAGGTGCAGAGCCGGCGCAGAAACGCGCGGCCGAGGGAAATGGCTTTTTGATCTTGTCCGCCATTATTTGCGCCTCGCCCGGTGTTACGTCCAGAGTGTCGGCGATATGCCGATAGCTCATCCTTTTACGCGTTGCGTTAAAGGTGCTCTTGACCACAGTGAGGCATTCCCTTTCGGGAAGAGCCGGACGGCATGCTTGTGCCAGGGCGTTGACCTCCTTGAGCGAGTCACGGAGAGAATACCCGTTCCATTTAAGGCATGCGGCCAGAATGAAAGCGGAAGCGTTGCGATGGCCCTCAGAGAAGCCCCCGCCCCGCAATTCCTGGAGAGCCTTGAACGCGGCGAGCTTGTTGCTGTTGGCAACGTCAAAGCCGCGGCGACGCGCGGGGCATTTGCCCGCCGGTTTTGAGGTAAGAACGGCAGTGCGCTGCGTGCGGCCGCCAACACCCAGGATCCTCGCCAGATTCTGTAGCGTGTAGCTCGCTCTCCCATCATGGGCGTCTTCTACCCATTCCCATGTGACCTCGGTCTCGATATCGCTCCGGAATGATCCCGGAACACGGACATATCGCGCGCCATCGGTCGCGGCGGGATCGGCGCCCGCAGGGGATAGCCTGCTGCCAATCTCCTGATTGATTTGTTGGTAAAGCTGCAGGTGATTCCTACCGTTGTCGCTGTAGGCGCCCAAGTGGGCCTGCCCCACCTCGTGCTCGTCGTGGAGCAGCCAAAAAACCCAAAGGCCTCGTCCGCTTCGGACCATTCCTGAGAACGGTGGAACAGTATTTGCGGCAACACAGTCCCGAACGAACCGGTCCGCCTGGTCAGGTGTGAGGCCTCTCTTATAAGAATCTATGTCGCAATAGCACGCGCATAGGTAGCGAAGCGTCTCTGCCTTGTGGCTTGGTAGTCCGGCAAACCCTCTGCTCCGCCGGGACATGCGATGAGCGGCGTTGATCGAGACGAAGCTGTCACGAAGAAGCTGGGCCCGGAACTCAGGAAACATATTTTCCAGCCGGTCGGCCCGAACGGCATGGACAGGCCGCCAATCATCACCATTCTCAACCGCAAACGAGATGAACCCGTCTGAGTGCCGGTGGAGGAGCAATATTGACGCAACCTCGGCCGGCGCTGCCGTCAGTGTCATCCGGTTCCCTCAATGCTGCGCTTGTTTCCGCCGGCAACTACCCAACTTGCAGAATGAACTACAAATGCGACCAGAACCAATATGTAGTACTTTTATGGAAAGTATACACTATCAGTAGTAGTCGAATGGAAAGGCGGAGGCGTGGGGATTTTAGGACGCGGGGGAAATAACTCTAAAGGAGAAGCCCCTTCTGCACTCGCTCAGCGGCGCTTCGTTTAGGGTGATTTCCGTTTGTTCTTCCTAATTGTGCATGGTAATTTCTTGTTTATGCATGGTTCATCAGGGGCAATAAGAAAAAACGAGATTGAAAGTCGACTTCTGCGCGGCCTTCCCGTAAATGCCACTGCCCTCGCCAAGGAGTTTCTGGTCTCCGAAGACGCCATCCGTCGAGATCTGCGGGCGCTAGCCGCCGAGGGCAAGTGCAAACGGGTGTACGGTGGCGGGCTGCCGATATCGCCGGATGGAGCCCCGTTTGAACACAGGCTCTTGAACGACTCGAAGGAAAAACGCGCTTTAGCCTTGGCCGCCCTGACCTTAGTCTCTGAAGCTTCGACGGTCTTCCTCGACAGCGGCAGTACCAACTTGGCCTTGGCCAGAGAGATGCCGCGCGATCGCTCTCTTACCGTCGCCACCAATTCGATCTCCATCGCAAGCGCCCTCCTCGAGCGAAAGAATTTAAAAGTCATTGTTCTGGGAGGAGAGATCGATCGGGAAACCGGCGCGGCCATCGGGCTGTCTGCGATCCGCGAAGCCGAACGCTTGAGCTTTGATCTGTGTTTCCTCGGAGCTTGCGCCGTTTCCGTATCGCTTGGAATTGGCGCGTTCTACATGGCAGATGCCGAATTCAAACGCATACTCATTGCGAGAAGTGATCGCATCGCAGCGCTGGTCACGATGGACAAAGTTGAGACCCGGGCGCCGTTTCAGGTGGCCGCACTGGCAGTCCTTGACCATGTCGTTCTTGAGTCCGGTACGTCCGCGGAGATGGTCTCGGCCCTTTCTAATGCCGGCCCCAAAGTCATCCTTGGGCAACCGTAAGTTGCATCTCGTTCGACACAACCGGAAGCAGGAATTTTCATGACAGAGGGTTTGTATCGATCGCGGGCGAAGCTATCGACCAGGCTGGCGTTCGTTGCCGCGGGTTTCGGCGTAGCTTGCTGGGCTCCCATGGTGCCTTTCGCAAAGACTCGCTGTCATCTCGGCGACGACACCATGGGATTGGTTCTTCTGCTCTTGGGCGCCGGTTCCATCGTTGCGATGCCGCTTGCTGCGAACCTGAGTGGGCGCTTCAGTAGTAAGCCGGTCGTACTCTCTGGTGGACTAGGACTGGCACTCATCTTGCCGTTCTTGAGCATCGTATCGTCGCCGATCGCCCTTGGAATCGCGCTGTTCGCCTTCGGGGCTTCTCTGGGGTCGTTAGATGTTGCCATGAACCTGCATGCTGTCGAGGTGGAGCGTGTCTCTGAGAAGCCGTTGATGTCTGGCTTTCACGCACTCTTCAGTGTTGGTGGATTTCTGGGGTCGGGAGCCGTGACCGCTCTTCTCTCTCGAGGCATCGCACTCAGTGCAAGCACTATTCTCTGCTCCATGATTATTGTTTCACTCATTGTTGTGGCTCTTCCGCGCATGCTCGCGAATCGAGAGAGAACGAAGCAGCCTCTCTTTGCAATCCCCAGAGGTGTCGTGCTCGTCATCGCTATCTTCGCGGCCATCTCATTCCTGGTGGAGGGGGCTTTACTCGACTGGAGTGCGCTTTTACTTCTCGGCGAACACCTCGTCTCTGCCGCGCACGGAGGGCTGGGATACATGCTCTTCTCCATCGCGATGACGTTCAGCCGCTTCGTCGGCGATGCCATCGTAGCGCGATTCGGGAACCGCTTTGTGCTGACTCTTGGTGGGTCGATAGCGCTTGTAGGGTTGTGCGGCATCATTCTTGCACCGGTCGCATGGATCGGGCTGGCCAGTTTTGTCTTTGTGGGCCTCGGAGCCGCAAACATCGTACCTATCTTGTTCAGACTCGCGGGTACGCAACACACAATGCCCAAGGGATTGGCCGTTGCCGCCCTCACTACGGCAGGTTACGCGGGTCTGCTGACGGGACCAGCCGTCATTGGCTTCTTGTCCAAGGCAGTCGGCTTGCACAACGCGTTCTGGTTTCTGGCAGCCCTTATGGCCTGCGTGCCGATCTTCGCCAAACATGTGACGACAGAAAGTTCTCACTAAATGGGCAGGCAGCATAACTAAAACGCTAAAGCGCAGAGAGGCCATTGGAACACGATGGGTGGGACTTCTAAAAGATACTTTGCCGGGCGGATCCTCGTGCTTGTACTGGCGCTAACAGTACCACTCTTCGCACAGGAACAGAGCTCCTTCGCTATATGGCGTGGTCTTGTGAAAAACAGCGCCGGAACTCCGATGGTGGGAGCCGAAGTGCGGCTGAAAGGAACTTCCTCCGCTGAATCAACCACGGCGGCCGATGGGAGCTTTTCTCTTGCTGTTTTGCCGGCCGGAAAGTACAAGCTCACGATTGTTGCGGATGGAACGGCCGCCGCTTACGCGCAGACGATTACTTTGACCTCCGGCTCACCAGCGGTAGTGATCACAGTGTCGAATAGCCGTGAAATCACGGTGGCTACGCAGCAGCCGACGGATGAGGAGGGCAGCGATAAACTCTCAAGTCAAAAGGTAAACGAGCTGCCATTGAACGGACGCGACTTCAGCACGCTGCTTCTGCTGGCGGCAGGCACCATGACGGACGCGAACGGGGCTACGAACTTTACCCAGCAGTTTGCCATCAATGGGCAGCGTGGTGTCGAAGCGGTGTTCGCCATGGATGGTGCGGACATCTCCGATCCGGAGATGGGCGGGAGCACATTCACTAATTTCAACGTGGATGCGATTCAGGATCTGCAATCAAGTTCGGGCTGGATGCCGGCCGAGGTCGGACGCGGCGCCGCCGGTTTCACAAACATCGTGACACGGTCGGGTCAGAGTGGGTTTCACGGATCATTCTTCGAGTTCATCAGAAACTCCGCTCTGGACGCACGCAATTATTTCGATCACCCGTCAATTGCGGAGCCGGGCAGGATCCCGCCATTCCGAAGAAATGAATTCGGATTCACCAACGGTGGGCCAGTCGTCCTGCCCCACGTCTACGACGGACGCGGCCGTACGTTCTATTTCGGCCAGTATCAGGGCTTCCGGCAGGTCCTTGGAACCACGCAGGTGCTCGCCGTGCCGACAGCACACGAGCGGGGAGGCCAGGACACGGTGACCTATCCGGACGGTAGCACGGACACGCTGCAGGTGAATGTTAATCCTGAGATCGCAGCTGCACTGGCCCGCTACCCGCTTCCCAACAACCCGGCTGGCGCATATGGGCCTCGAACCTACGCAGCACCCTCGAAGGTCAACACGGATGCAGATCAGTTTTCCATTCGCGTCGATCAAAAGTTGGGAGCGAAGGGGCAGTTCCTTGGTCGATTCAACTACGACAACCTGACCGGACCTACGACCAATCCCGACCAGACACTGCTCGATCCGGCCTTCGGTGTGAAGTATGTAGATAGACAGCGAAACGTAGTATTCACCTATACGCGTACAGTGTCGCCGCGATTTCTCTGGTCGTCATCACTGAGTTTTACGCGGACGACTCCATCGTTTCCGACACAAGACTACACCGACCCGGCACTGAAGTTCACGGATGGCCTCTACGAGGCATTCAACTCAGCTGCGGGATCGGTAATGTCCGCATTCGGCAATCTGTTCCACGGACAGCTAAATTTCGTTAGGACGACACACCAGCATGCAGTGAAGTGGGGTATCGAGGCACGCCTCAATCGAGATACGACCTATTTCGGCATCAGCCCCAACGGGGAATATGACTTTGGCGGTGGAACGGTCTATTCGCCGGTATTTATTCCTTCTACCTCCGGAGAGCACAACGTCCAGGTGGGCGATCCCCTGCCGGACACGCTGAGCAGTTTGCTGATCGGGTACCCGTATGGATACGCCATCGCGGTCGCCCCGCCCTACTTGTCGAACGGAGCACACATTGGGCCGGCGGCGGACAACAGGAACGACGTGAATGTCTATGTGCAGGACACATGGAAAATCAACCAGCACTGGGTGCTCGATTACGGGCTGCGGTATGAGTTATACACACCGATAACTGAGCGGGCAAAGCGGACAGCGGGTTTCCTGGACGCGTTTCCGCCGGCTGGAGTTGGACAGGAGTATCTGATCAATCCTCAGCCTGGCTATCAGACGGGTTGGAATGGCTGGGGACCCCGCGTGCAGGTGAATTGGAATGCGCCACAAGCCGTGCATGTGCACGCGGGTGGAGCGATCACGGTGATTCCACCCAACATCTGGCAGGACAATTCCCTCACAGGATCGACGCCCTTCGTGATCTATCCCCGCGTCAATGCCACGAAGAACGGCGAAATTGCGTACGGATTCCACATCACACCCGCCGAACTACCGCAGGTATATACACCGGATGGCGTGAACGTGTTAGCCAGTGGCGACACCAAGAAAGTTCCGGCGAACACAGTGATGGACGTCAATCGATACCAGGAGGATCTGGCGACACTGTCACCGGGCAATCAGCTGTCTCTGTTGAATCTGAGCGGGATTGATCGCCGCTTCAACAATGCCTATCTTCAGACCTGGACGCTGGGGCTGGAGCGGTCATTCGGCGGGCTGACGGCCGATGCAGCCTATGTCGGAACATCGGCGTTTCGCCTTCCCCGGATTTCCTACCCAAACGCGTATCAAGGAGCGGGTCCGGGATTCGCGAAGTTTACCAACTTCGACAGCGGAGGCGTCGCAACTGGAGGCTTCGGGTTCGAGTCCATTGTTACCAATACAGCGCACTCGTCCTATAACGCATTGCAAACTTCGTTGGCAGGGCAGGTCGGACACGGCGGCCCGGGATTGCAAGCAGGATACACCTGGAGCAAATCATTGGATGACGTCAGCGGAGTGCTCGGAGGAACAGGTTCGACGGGCGCGGTATCTCTGTTCAGCCCCCAGGACCCATTCGACACCCGTGCAGAGAAAGGTCCGTCAAACTTCAACGTGGCCCACGCCTTCACTGTGAGCGCGGCGCAGGACCTGCATTTGCAGCGTCTGGGAGACCAGCCCGATGGGATCCGGGTGTTAACTCAGGGTTGGCAGTTGCTGAGCATCTCGACCATCACCAGTGGAGCGCCCTTCACCGTTTACTCAGGGATTCAGCAAACGGGCGCAGGCACAATTGGGGCGGACCGGCCAGACCAGATTGGCAAACCGAACCTCTCGACGGCTCATAGCTCAACTCGACGCCGGGAAGACTATTTTGGGCTTGGCGCCGCCAACGCAACCTTCTTTTCGATTCCCATCGGAATACAAGGTGGAACCGGACCTAACTCGGGACGATTCGGAATGCTCAGTCGGAACAGCTTCCGCGGGCCTGCTTATTACGACTTCGATTTTGCTGTCATCAAAACAACGCCGATTGCCCATCGAAGCAGTGGCCTGGAGCGTGCCGACCTTCAGTTCCGCGGGGAGTTCTTCAATGTGTTCAACGTGGTGAACATGGGCCTGCCGGCGAACACCATCAAAGGCTCGGGGTTTGGAGTGATCAGCAAAACGGCTGGGACCTCTCGGCAAATTCAGTTTTCCCTGAAGCTCATCTATTAGGAAGGGGATGTTTATTCTCTAACTTGCTAAAGCTTTTAGCCCAGGATGTAGTGAAGGGACGGAAAACAATAGGGACTCCGTCCCGAACGTTACTCTGGCAGACGGTTTCTTTCCCGGACGCCTGTGCTCCGCGTTCTTCTCAGGCGTAGACCATTGAACGTCCTCCTAAACGCAGAGTGCTATTTGCCTGGATAGACGAGCAGCGATGTGACGATAAACGCTTTTCCTTTTCCAACTAGGGCCGTGTACATTTCGCGCATACTTTCAGCCCAGAAGTGTAGAGGCCCCAGCCCGCCTGGGCTGAACTGCTTTGAGGCTTTCCGGGGTCTTGATCGCGTCTAATTAGCGAACGGCTTAGCGAAAGGCCAGCCATGCTTGTCCGCGTTTCGGTCTTCCTCCTCGTTGCTTTTACCGCCTCCGCGCAAACCACCTTTGATTTAAATGTGGTCGTCACCTCCAAGTCCGGTGCGCCGATTGCCGGCCTTACACAGAACGACTTCATCCTGCTCGACAACAATGTCCCGCAGTCCATTGCATCCTTCCACGCTCTCGGGCCAGAGGAGCCCGTCCACGTCATCCTGGTAATCGATGCCGTCAACGTGCCGTTCACGAGCATCGCTTACCAGCGGGGCGAACTGAAAAAATACCTGGGCGCCAACGGAGGCCAGCTTGCCAACCCCACGCAGCTGGCCTTCTTTACCGACAGCGGTTTTGACTTTTCCGACCGCTTCTCGACCGACGGCAACGAGCTCAACACCACCCTCAGCCAGCGCGACATCGGCCTGCGCAACATTCGCCGTTCCTCGCAAGACGAACTGGACGCACGCCTCCGCCTGTCGATCAAGGCGCTACGCAGTCTGCTGGAGCACGAGGCATCACTGCCCGGACGAAAGCTTGTGCTCTGGATATCCCCCGGCTGGCCGTTCTGGAGCGATCTGCGCAGGCGGGAAGAGCATGAGCAGGAGATTTACTCGACCGTGGTGGATCTTTCGACGCGCATGCGCCAGGAGCAACTGGTGCTCTATTGCGTTGACCCCGTTAGAGCCGATGATGTGGGTCGCGCTTTCTATTACCGGGACTTCCTCAAGCCGGTGACCAAGGCGAGCCAGGCGGAATGGGGCAACCTATCGTTGCAGGTGCTGGCGGTCCAGAGCGGCGGACTGACGCTGGCGGGCCTAAACGACGTAGCCAGCATGCTAGGTCAGTGCGTAGCCGATGCTAAGGCGTCGTATCAGCTCTCCTTTACGCCATCTGATAACAAAGGCGCCTATCACCACCTGGAGGTACGAGTAAACCGCCCCGGCCTGACCGCCCGCACCCGCCAAGGCTACTACCAATAAACCTGACCGTGACATCCCCCGGCTTCGCTAGACCCACGGCTGATGCATAGGCTAGTTGCCCCCAGCGCATGGATGCGAACACGAAATGCCTGCAAAGTCGGATTTTCGTATGTTGCCAGCGGCCTAGCTCGCGCCCGGAGACCCGAAGTTGCTCAAGCCCCCCCCGCTCCCGACGACCGCCGGGCACAATTCTTACGACTGAAAAGGATTATAAGATTGGTCAGAGCAGAGGACAGCGTTCCATGAAAAGCAAGGCCACCGCCGGTTTGTACATCCTGCTGATCATTTTCGCCGCGATCAGCATGGTCTATTACGTCGCTGGTGTGGTCGCTTTGCGGGAAGAGTTCTTCCACGCCAGCCGTTATTCTGACAATCCTTTTGACTTCCACGACGACGGGCAAACACTCGACGGTGTTCGTAAAGAAGCGCGGGCCGCCGGTCTCTCCCCAGGCGATTTCGTGATCGCGCTCAACGGGGTCCCGTTCACCGGCTTTGCTCAGGTCCACGATCTTGTGCGGCAATCCAAACCCGGCACACTCATCCGGGTCACCACGCGCACACCTGCAGGGAAAGTGCGTGATCTGCAGATTCGATTGGCCCCCCGCCAAGGTCCCAATTTCTCTCTCAGCGGGTACTTAACAGTTCTTGTCCCAATCGTGGGCGTGCCTCTCCTCGGTCTCCTCATTGGATACTGGGTAGTTGCCGCACGCCCACGCGACCTGAATGCATGGCTGGTTCTAATCCTGCTCGCATTCCCTGAAACCAGCTATGGCAATCTGGACTGGAGCTTCTGGCCGGCCCCCTGGTACCTTTTGCTCGGGCTGTGGAACTCGCTTGTGCAGGTCTTCGTCTTCCCCGCGCTATTGTGGTTTGGCTTCCTGTTTCCGGAACGCTGGCGAGTGGACGTGCGCCTGCCGTGGTTTAAATATGCCGTTCTGGCAACCTCGTGCTGTGTTTTTGTTTTAGAAACCGGCTTCGCGGCGGGGCAGTTCCTTTCAGTGCAAACACTTCGCTCGCTCACCGGCTTGCAACGTTGGGCTGATCACGTAAGCTCCTCCTTCATGGTGATCTGTATCCTGCTTTTTCTGGTTGCATTGTTCGACAAGCTGCGTTCAGCGTCCACGGCAGACGCCCGGCGACGTTTGCGGGTACTTGCCATCGGCAGTGGCCTGTCGCTCGGCCCATTGCTCATCATCTTCTCGGTAGCGCCGTTGTTTGGCGTGGACCCGCACCATGGAAAATGGTTCATCTCAATCGTCCCACTCATTTCGCTCTTTCCGCTCACTCTTGCCTATGTTCTGATCGTGCAGCGGGCCATGGATGTCCACATCCTGCTGCGAATGGGAACGCAATATCTGCTGGCACGCGCAACCGTAATTACCGCTGAGATAGCCGTCGTCGCTTTCCTTATTCTGCGCTTCGTTGTTCCCATGATGGAGCGCAAAGAACATCCGCTTCTCAACTTTCTGCTTCTTGTTTTTTGCATTGGTGCGCTGTTCCAGATATTCCTTCGGCGGAATAGCGTCGGTCAGCTCTTGCAAAGGTGGATTGATCGTAAGTTCTTCCGCGACGCTTACAACAGTGAGCACCTGCTGAGCGAGCTTTCTCAGCAGGTGCGCCAGCTAACGGATCGAACTTTGCTTTTTGACATCATTCTTAGCCGCATCTCCGATGTTCTGCACGTGTCGAAGGTTGCCATCCTGCTGCGCGGCAGCAACGTATTCCATCTTCAGCAGGCGATTGGCTTGGAATTCGGTGGCCCGGTCGCTTTCGCCGAGGGGTCTGCGACCATCCAGAACTTGCAGCGCACCAATCAGCCTGCAACCGTCTACCATGATCGCCCGGAACCGTGGTTTATCGAGGCGGGTGCGGAAGAACAAACCTTATTACGCGAGATCGACGCAGAGCTGTTGCTACCCATGGCCGGCCGCGCTCATCTTCTGGGTCTGATCGCGCTGGGACCCAAGAAGTCCGAGGAGCCGTACACACCAACCGACCTGCGTACGTTACAATCGGTCGCGGCCCAGACTGGTCTCTCGCTCGAAGTCGCTGAATTGGTCCGAAAACTTGCCGACCAGGCAGCGCAACGCGAACGGATGAATCGAGAGATCGAGATTGCCCGCGAAGTGCAACAGCGCCTGTTTCCCCAGAGTATGCCGCATATGCCAGGCGTGGATTTGGCAGGAATGTGCCGCCCTGCTTCTGAAGTGGGGGGTGATTACTATGATCTCATTTCCATGGAAGACGGCCATCTCGGCTTTGCCATTGGCGATGTCTCCGGCAAGGGCATTTCGGCTGCATTGATCATGGCCGGCCTACGGGCATCGCTCCGCGGACTGGTGCTCGATGATCCCATCGACCTCGCCAGAGTGATGCAAAGAGTGAATCGCCTGGTGTACGAGGCATCGGCCAGCAGCCGCTATGCCACCTTCTTCTTTGCCACGCTCGATCCGCACACGAGTGAGTTTCGCTATGTCAATGCCGGACACAATCCTCCTCTACTGGTAAAACAGGCTTCCGGAGAGGTGTGCCGCCTCGAGGCGTGTGGACCGGTCGTCGGCATGCTGCCGTTCACTGAATACGAAGCACGGTCTATGTTTCTGCGACCTGGCGATTTGCTGATCGGCTTTACCGATGGGATCAGCGAGGCCATGACTGCCGAAGACGAAGAGTGGGGAGAGGATCGATTGCTCGCTGCGATACCACGCCGTTCCAATACTTCGGCAGAAGAAATTCTTGATGCAATCTTCCGTGCGGCCGATGAATTCACAGCCGGAGCGGAGCAGCACGACGACATGACGCTGCTCGTAATGAAAATCATGTAACGAAACCCTCGAACCGCAGGTGTTTCAAATTTTCGTAACCGGTCCCGAAACCAGGGGACGTTCACCACGTTTACCTAAAATCTATTCCTCAATATTGCAGGTGCGATTTCAAGCTGGCGGTGCCCTCTGGGCGTGTCCATTTGAAAAAGTGGCTCATCTATCAGGTCCGAGAACTTCCTTGCTCCGACGCTTAGATTGGAAGTATTATGTGCCCTCAACCCGGCCACGTATTGTCATACCTGGGTAGGGGCGGTTCCTTGATCAGATTGAACACGACCCGAATATTTCTCTCCCCTTGAATACCGGCAAGAAAAGCCTCCCTGATTGCCCACCCATGCCACATCAACTTTTGCTTGTCGTCGGCGCGGGGAACCATCGCTTGAACAAATTCGTCTCCTGCCACAAGCTCGTCAATTGGCGGTTTCGCGGTTTTAGAGGTAGCTGCGATCTGCCGGTGAACGTTCCTGACTCCTTCGATTGTGTCAGCCGGCCATAGACGAGGGCATCTTCAGCGACTAACACGTCGCCCTCCAACCTCAGGGGTTCTTCGAGCGAGGGAAAAGAGGGACGGCCCTGACTTGCGTGATTTATTTGTGTTGAGTGTAGAGGGAAATCGCGCAGTCCAGGCTACCCCTCCCGGTTTTATGAGAGGTCCCACCTGTCGAGGAAGTCGTTCAACATGTCGAGGACGATCAGGACTGGTTTCTGCATAACCGTTCCGTAGCATATAGGCGCTTCGCGCCGTGCCGTTGGAGATCGGCCCTGAAAAACGCTCCAGTGTTTACTGGTTTTCAGTGGTGACTTTCCACATGCATTCGCAGGTTTGCACATCGGAGGCCGCTATTGTCTGAAGGGCCCTTTAGCGATAGATCGATTTTTTCCCTTGACAAGCCCCACTGTGATACGTATCTTCCGTCCGAATTTGAACAGCATCCCTGGATCAGTCCCGTAGGCAAGGAGGGAATGATATGAAGATCCGAAAGCCGGGAAGTTGGATATTGGTTTTTCTCCTTTGGGCGGTCACTCCGGCAGCCCTTTTTGGCCAGAACGTGCACGGAAAGATTTCCGGTGTCGTCTCAGACAATACGGGTGCCGCGGTTGGTGGGTGCACCGTCACGTTAACCAATCTGGACACCGCTGAACACAACGAGATTACGAGTGACGGATCCGGCAACTATTCGTTTCCCAATATCTCGCCGGGGCGCTACAAGATTTCGGCAGAGAAGACCGGGTTCAAGGTTTTCGTCCAACAACCGATCGTTGTGGAGATCGAAAGCGGACTCAAAATCGACATTACTCTGGCGGTTGGTACGGCCACCGAGACGGTTGAGGTAACCGCTCAGACGCCTTTACTCCAGCCGGAGACGAACTCGCTGGGGCAAGTCATCGACCAACGAGCCGTCACCGATATGCCCCTCAACGGCCGCAACCCGATTGCCTTGACGGCAATGGTGCCCGGCGTTGTGCCGCAGGGCCAGCCTTCGGCCGGAAACTCGTCGACCGGCAACCCGGTCGGCGCCAATCCGTTCGCGCTTGGAGATTTTCAGATTGGCGGAGGCCAGTCCGGTCAAAGCCAGATTCTGATTGATGGTGTACCGACGAATGGAGCGTACCTGAATGTAGTTACGGTGATTCCGACCCAGGACGCCATCCAGGAATTCAAGGTGCAAACCAACAACCTGGGGCCGGAGTACGGCCGGTTTGCCGGCGGAGTCATCAACCTTACGACCAAGTCGGGAACGAACCAGATCCATGGTACGGTCTACGAATTCATACGCAACAAGGTGCTGAACGCCAATGACTTCTTCGACAACAGAAATGGTGTCCCGCGCCCTCCCTTTACGCAAAACCAATTTGGGGGCAACGTCGGAGGGCCTGTTCTCAAGGACAAGTTGTTCTACTTCGGCGGCTATGAGGGTTTTCGGCTGCGCAAGGGGAGCCCGTTCCAAGGGTATGTTCCCACCGCTGCCGAGCGCGGCGGTGATTTTTCCGCAGTCGGATCGGCCAACACTCCTTCGGCATTCCAAATTTACGATGCAACGACGAGCGGGGTGGGAGGGAACCCGGCTTGTAACGGAGTAAATGCCGTTTGCAGAACGCCCTTCCCGGGTAACATCATCCCCCAAGCCCGGCTCGACCCCACCGCGATAGCGCTTTTGAACTACTATCCGCTCCCTAACCTGACCGGTAGCCCTACCGCTAACTACGCAACCAGCTACAGCACCGGCGGCAACGTCGATCAGTACAATGCGCGCGGGGACTATGCCCTGAGTCAGAAGCAGAGGATTTTCGGACGTTACACCCAGTCGAAGATCCTTTCGCTTCCCGACAGTCCTTACCCCGGACTCTGTACCGACCGCTGCACGGAAACCACCACGGCTAAGCAGATTTCTCTCGGAGACTCCATCTCGCTTACCCCCACCTCGATCCTGGATTTGCATTTTGGTTTCACGCGTTATATCTACTTGCGCACACCTCTCACCGAGGGCATCGACTTGTCGAAGTTTGGAGGAACCTGGGCGGCGCTAGCGCCGCAGTTCACGTACACGCACGTCCCCGTTGTGTGCATCTCGGAAGCCTCGAACGATGGCCACTGGTGCAACGGAGTGACCGGGGCCGGCAGCGGCATCGGCGCACATGACAATACCTACAGCTTCGACCCGTCGTTCGTGAAGATTATCGGCAAGCACACGGTGAAGGTCGGGATGGAATATCGCGTTCTGCAGAACAACTATTACCAGACCAACGAACCTGCAGGCCAGTTCCAATTTGACGCCGGGATGACGGCGGCCAACCCGCAAAACCCGGGCAACGGCACGGTGGGAATCGCTGCGGCGGCTGGGGGCAATGGATATGCTTCGTTCCTGCTCGGATATGGGAGCACCACCAACACCGGCAACAGTAACGCGGTGGAGGTAGTGAAGACCGCCGATCAAGACAAGTACTGGGCGTTTTATGCCGGCGACACATTCAACCTGAGCAGGAAGATCACGCTCAATCTTGGAGCTCGCGTCGACCTGCAAGGCAATTGGACTGAGCGCCACAATCGCATTGTCGCGTTGAATCCCAACGAAGCCAGCCCACTGCTGGCAATGAGTAGTGCTGTATCCGGCGCGTTTCCCAACCTGAAGGGCGGTTATGACCTGGTAGCCTCAAGCCGTCATCCAAGCCGCTCTCCCTTTCCCAACTGGAACCACGTGAGCCCGCGACTTGGGGTTTCGTACCAACTCGACCAGAACACCGTGATCCGGACCGGCTACGGGATGTTTTACCTGCCGGTGGACTTACGGTGGGACGATGCGCCTCACAACCTGTTCATTAACTCGTACACAGATCCATGGCTGGTGGCCCAGTCCGACGGGGTCACGCCAAAGGCCACCTTGTCCAATCCGTTCCCGGGCGGAGTCACTGAGCCCCTGCAAAGAAATCAGTCCGCGATCGATGTTCAAGGCGTTGGCAATTCAGCGGCCCCGCCCTTCACAAAGGCTCCCTATATGCAGCAGTGGAACCTGGACGTCCAGCGCGAATTTAAGGGGGACCTGTTGGTGGACGTGGCCTATGCCGCGTCCAAGGGTACGAATTTGCCCATGCACTCGCAAGATATCGATCAGCTGCAAGCGCAAAACCTGCCGCAAAATGCCGCGGACGTGACAGCTCTGAACACCCTGGTCCCCAATCCGTTTGCCGGCGATTGCACCGGGTGCACCGGCCCGGTGCAATCCGGTAATATCGGGACCAATGCGACGACAAAGGTAGCCCAGTTGCTGCTGCCCTTCCCGCAGTTCGATGACTTTAGCTACGCTGAATACGATAACCGTAATTCGAGCTATAACTCGATGCAATTGAAGGTGGTGAAGCGGTTAACGGGCGGGGCCCAAGTGCTTGCCAGCTACACCATCGCCAAGCTCATTGACGATACCAACAATGAGATCAATTGGCTTGAGGCCGCGTCTCCAAGTTGGGGAGATGCCAACGCCTATAACCTCAAGGGAGAACGCAGCCTGGATGGCTTCGATGTTTCCCAGCGGCTGGTGATCGGCAGCATTTTGGATTTGCCCGTTGGACAGGGTAAGTTGATTGGCAAAGACGTAAACGGAGTGACCGACAAGTTCATTGGCGGGTGGGGCATTAACACCATCATCACTTTCCAGACGGGCTTCCCGATTATCGTCGGTGGCTGCCCAGGTGCGCTGAGCAGCTCGGGTATTCCCGAAACGGGTTGTGCACGGCCGACGAGAACAGCCAAGTCGCACCTCGAAGGCGGTTCCAAAAACGCGAAACTCGCTGAGTGGTACGACACTTCTGTATTTACAGCCGGCGCTCCGAACGACTATGGGTATGGCACCGATTCGCGTACCGAGCCGAACATACGTGGCGACGGACAAAAGAACTTCGACTTTGCCTTCTTCAAAGACACGAAGTTTGGCCCGGATGGTCGATTCGTCTTTGGGTTCCGGGGTGAGTTCTTCAATTTATTCAATCGGACGCAGTTTAATCCGCCACAAGGCTGGGGCTCCCAGTTTGGCCAGGTGACGGGCAGTTACAATTTGCCGCGCATCATTCAGTTTTCGGGCCGAGTGAGCTTCTGATTTCCTCACGATATGTGTCCGGCGGGCTGAGGCCCGCCGGACACAGCGATTCTTTCCTTATTTCTTTCCCCCGGTTTGGTTGCCATGGTGGGTTCCTCATCTAATAATCATCTTTCCAGCTTGATGAAAATATGAGGGAACTTCGATTGACTTCCTTTCCATTTCGATTCTTTCCCAGTCTTTTTGCCTTTAGGCTCGGCCGGCCCGGCCATCTCGGCCATCCTCACGTCAAAGCTGTTGTGCTCTCCCTGCTTGCGCTTTCGCTGCTGAAGCCCGGATTGGCAACCGGACAATCGTCAGAGCAGGACATCGAAACATCTTTTCGCGCGGGTCAGGCAGCTCTCAGACAGGGCGATTTTCTCCGCGCCACCGAACAATTCAAGAAGGTTCTCGCGCTGGACCCAAACCTGGTCGAGGCGCAGGTCAACCTGGGCCTCGCATACCAGAGCCTCCTCGACTATGACGCGGCAGTTCGTTATCTGGCCCATGCCCTCCTCGAACGTCCGAACCTGGCCGGCCTTAATGTCATTGTGGGGATGGACTACCTTAAACTCGGTCTGCCGGAAAAAGCCGCTCCTTACCTCCGGCGTGCATTGGAGCTCGACCCTTCAAGCCCTGATGCCCATGAGGCGATGGCTGTATATCACTTGACTCAGGAGAATTTTCAAGGTGCGGTGGAACAGTACCGCAAGGTCGCCGCCCTCAATTCCGACAAGGCCGAGGCCTTGTTTACACTTGGACACCAGTACCTGGATCTGGCGGCCCGTCTGGCCTATCGGGGCGCGCGGCTTTATCCAGACTCCGCTTGGGGTCATCGATTCCTTGGCGACATGTTATCGGAACGTGATCGCTGGGAAGATGCGGCGATTGAATATAAAAAGGCCCTCGCCATAGAACCGCGACAAGCCGGATTGCATACATTGCTCGGGGAAGCCTATCTGCACACTGGAAAGCTAGAGGACGCTGAAACGGAATTTCGTCACGAGCTCCAGCTTGATTCACGATACGAGCAGGCTTGGCTTGGCTTGGCAAACCTTCAACTGGCTAAGGGGCAGGCGCTCGCGGCCCTAGGCTCGGTTGCCACAGTCTGGCAAAACTCTCCGGAATACTTGAAAGCGCATCCCGAATTACCCTCGATAGAACTTACCAAGGAGGTTGCACAAGCTTGCATTTCGCGCTTGCTGGACCAGCCTGAAACACCGGCGAAACATCTTCTATTGTCCGCCCTGTACGCCTCTGTCAATGAAAGCGATCGTTCTGACGGCGAATTACAATCCTTCCAAAACGACCTGTTGAAATGGCAACCGACCTCTCGTGTTCATTCGCAAGCACATGCGGATTTCTGCAAACTCCACCAGTACTCTCGCTGCATAACATCGCTTCAACAAGCGAAGCCTCTGACCTATTCGGCCTATCTACTTCTCGGGAAAAGCTACTTTACCTTGCAGCAATACGAACGCGCGGCCGAAATGTTAGCCCAGGTGCATGGCGACAAGAATACAAATTCCGAGGCCAGCTATTGGTTGGAGCGGACATACCAGGCCCTGGGGGCAGAGTCCTACGCGCAACTTGAAAATTCTTTCCCCGGCTCCTGGCGAACTCACCAGTTGCGTGCCGAGGGCTTCGCCCTTCGCGGTGATCATGACGACGTCATCAAAGAGTATGAGGCGGCACTTCATTTGCGGCCCGATGAGGCAGAACTTCACGAAGCGATTGGAGAATTCTACCTCGATAATCGCTCTGACGAAGATGCGCGCAGTGAGTTGGAGAAGGCTGAGGCCCTTGACCCCTCGCGCACCAAGACGCTTTATCTGCTCGGCCGTCTCTACGTGCTTGATAACAAGAACGAAAAGGCAGTGCCCGTTCTCGAGCGTGCGGTGCAACTACAACCCAATTTAAGTGAAGCCAACGCCTTGTTAGGGACTGCATATATACGCATGGGAAAGTTTGCCGAAGCGGTGCCGAGACTCGAGAAGGCGGCGCCGTTGGATCATATGGGTAACATCCATTACCAGTTGTTCCAGGCGTATCGAAAGCTCGGCGAAGCCGAACTGGCGCAGAAGGCTCTGGCGCGCTCACAGGATATTCGTCGCAGCTCTCTTGAACATGACCAAGCTGTAATCATGGGGTCTCCGCAAGTGGAATCTGACCCGCAGTGACCGATCATCGCGAACACGACAACGTTCGCTCGCGTGGCCACGGTGAGCACTGGGGAAACAGCCCGGCGTCAAAACAGCCGGGCGTAAACTTCAGTAGCCGGCGTTGCTTCGATATAGAATTAGGGATTCGTAGTCCTGCTTCCGTGATGACTCTGCCGGACCGTCGCTTATCGAGACTGCTGATGCTGTTTGTTGCACCCACGTTGATCTGGGCGCAAGTCGGCAATGAGCACTCGGCGGGTTGTGCCAAGTGTCATGTTGAAGGGCGTACACAGCCCACCACCGATATGGCGCACGCCCTCGAAACCGTCGAGCAAGCCCGCATTCTCATTGACCACCCCCTCCTTACAGCGACCGATGGCAAATACTCGTATCGTGTCGAGCGCAAGGGCGATCAAAGCCTCTACACGGTAACCGACGGCACGGCCACGATCACGATGCCCATTCGCTGGGCCGTGGGCGCCAGTTCTGCGCTGGGTCAGACCTTCATCCTCGAGAAAGACGGCAAGTTTTACGAGAGCCGCATGAGTTGGTTTCGGGAGCTCAACGGCTTTGGACCTACACTCGGTGGGCATTTCGATCACCCGGCCAACCTAAATGAAGCCGCTGGCCGATTGATGAGCCAGAGCGAGACGCTGCGCTGTTTCGGATGCCACGCAACCAATGCGGTTTCCGGCCAACAGCTCACGTTGGACAAGATGACGCCGGGAGTTCAGTGCAGTCATTGTCACGAAGCCGCTGAGGCGCATCTTGCAGCCATGGCCGGGGGCAGCGCCAAGTCCGCGGTGTCCGCCGGACTTGGCGATCTGCGTGATTTCACCGCTGAAAACGTATCTAACTTCTGCGGCCGCTGTCACCGCACCTGGGCAGAAGTCCTGGTGGAGGAAGACCGCAGTATCAGCAACGTTCGCTTCCAGCCTTACCGCCTATGGGGAAGTAAATGCTACGATCCCGACGACGCGCGCATCAGTTGCTTGGCCTGCCACGACCCGCACAAGGAATTCAGCGTACAGGCGGCTGACTATGACGCAAAGTGCCAAGCCTGCCATGGCGGCGGAAAGGTCGAAGCCAAAGCCTGTCCGATGTCGAAAACCAACTGCGTCTCGTGCCATATGCCCAAGATCGAATTGCCGGGCGCCCACTACAAGTTCTCCGATCATCGCATTCGCATTGTGAAGCCTAATGAGCCCTATCCCCGCTAACGGGGGCCTTTTTCGGGAACGGACAGCGCCGGGTTCCCGGACTTGTCCTTGACCTCAACATCAAACCTGATAGTCCCCTGGGTCGGATCGTACATCGGAGAACTCACCACCAGGCTCAATAGGCATTATGTCCAACCGAGAAAGTCTTTCACGCGCGATCGAGTGCTTTTCTAATCCGCAAAAGCGAATCGAATATTTTCAACTGTATTCGGACGACATAATCTTGCACGGATATCAGGGGGTTGAACCAGGATTGGAAAGCGTAAAGCAGTTCTATTACGCCTTTTGGAAGCTGTTCCCAGATGCACAAGTGCTAATTGAGGACCTGATCGGTGAGGGCGATACACTAGTGGCCAGATACACGATCACAGGAACCATGCGCGAGGCATTCATGGGTGTTCCTGCGAAGGGACAGCGAATCGATCTTCCAGGAATCAGCATCTTGCATTTCAGAGACGGCCAATGTTTCGAGCGCTGGGCATGCTCAGACACGCTAGTGCTATTGAGTCAGATCGGAGCATCTGTCCCTGGCGCTTTGCAACGGTAGCGCCCTTTCGACGAGGCGCATCCGGTGTATGGACCTCAACCAAGTGTCCCTTGCCCCCACGCGCCGACGAATCCACCGAAGCTGACGCACGTATCGCCAGGTATCGGGCCCTCACCTAAACCCATCAGTGAACAACGCCCTAGTTTGGGGTCGGGGTCTCCTCGATGTGATCGATAACCAGGACGGGGTAAGAACGTTTGGTCTTTTCCAGTTTGAGACCCAGCTGTTTGTTTACCGCGTCGAAGACGGAAAGGGCGCCATTGGGGTCGGAGTTGTTGGCGGCATCTCCGGCGCCGGCGGTGGGAAGGATCTTATCGACGGAGCTGAAGCTGAGCGTGAAATCGTAGGAGCCCTTCAGACCCGTGCCGTCAATCACCGTGTTGTAGATATAACCGTTGGCTACGTGCTGCAGTTCGTCGCCGATCTGGGCAATGGTCATGTTCTGGCAGGTAAGAAGGCGGTTGAGGATGGGGTTCGCGGTGCGGGGATCTTTGCCGTCCGGACCCGGGCCTTCCTTGCATTTGGTGCGTTCGGTCGGGTCGGCCGTGGGCTTGAGTTTGGGGTTGGCCGCTACCAGAGTGTAAGCGGTGACCGGGCGGTCCTCCATATGCCACTTCATCTGAAAACGCTCGCTGATCATGGTCCGCATCATGCTGCGGAGGTCTTCGTAGTTGATGAGCCTGGCGGAGGAAAACTTATCCACGCGAACATTGGCTCCAGCCTTGGCGGTGATGTCGAACTTGCTGTCATCGAGCCATTTGGGCGCGTTGGCGATCCCTTCCTTATTGCCGGGGTTGATGTCCCAGGCAAAGTTAATCAGGAACCTGAGGGGAATAGCGCGAGTCTCGACCTGGTCACCGGTGATGCGGCCGTAGCCCTTCTCATCCGGGGCGCTGGGCTTGATGACGCTGACCTCGAACGCGGGCGCAGGCGGCTCGGGAAGGGCTTGGTCGATGTTGGCAATGTTGGGCGTGGGAGTCGCATCGACGCTCGCCACCTGGAAGACGGGGCGAGGAGCAGTTTTGAGTTCCAGCTTGAGTCCTAGTTCCTTTTCTACGGCGGCGAAGATGGAGATGCCATCGGCGCCCTGCTTTTCAAGCAGGTTGCGCGGGGTCCATTTGAGGGTGAAGTCCCAGGCGCCGGCAAGGTTGGTTTCGTCGACCACCGGTTGATCGAGATACCCTCCAGCGAAGTTGTGGAGAGTGTCGGCGAGAGCGGGCATGGTGAGATGCTTGCAGGCGGCGCTGATGTAGACCGGTGCGCCGGGAGGATTGTTTGCCGGCGGAGGAAGAGGGACGCAGGAGCCATCGCCCGAACCTTCCGACTCCGTCATCTTCGGCTTTCCGGAGCCGGCGGAGAGGACGTAGGTGGGCACGGGAGCAGTAGCAGTTTTCACCACCAGGTGAAAGCGATCGGCGAGGAGAGCGCGCAGCATGAGCTTCACGTCCTCCTGTGTAGTATTGGGCGGCACTTTCGCGCGGATGTCGTAGCGATTGCGCTCCAGCCAGGTGGGACCTCCCCTCACATTGGCAACATCGACGCCATAAGCGGTGGCAATGAGGTCGGCCATGGTGGCCTGGGTAAGGAAATATCGGTCGCCCTGGATGGAGTTGCCGTGCATAAAGGGATTGGACGTGAATGGGCTGGCGTGGACGTCGGCGATGACGAAGGACTTGGGGGCGGTCGCCGTCTGAGCCTGCGACGAGATGGAGAGAATCGCCAAAAGGACGAGAACGGTTCGCATCCGGGAAGCCTCCGGGTGGCGCAGATCGAGCGCCGATGCTACCTAGGTTAACGCGGAAATGAGCTTCCAGTGTTCTGGCAGGTAAGAAGGCCGTTGAGGATGGGGTTCGCGATGCGGCCAAGCGCTCAGCATCACAATAGCCTCACCATAGCGATCACGAGCATTGAGCGCGACCGGTCCTCCCAACCCCATATATTTTTTGTCCTTGACCCGTCTCCCACTCCACATCAAAATCGTCCAACATCAAGATCGATCCGACGCGGAGGTCCCGTTTTGGAGCTTTCAGGCATCACCAGTCCCGTCGACGCACCCGACGCCCTCGTTCCCACGCCTGCCTCCGCCACCACTGCTGCCACTCCACCCGCTCCCTGGAGCCCCGCCACTCGCCTCGGCTTCCGCATCGCCTTCCTCTACTTCTTCTGCTTCATCTTTTTCGACAGCAATGGAACCCTGTTTCAAGCCTTCCCGGTTGTCGGCGGCTGGATCCAAGACAAGCTCAACTGGCCCTTCAACCATCTCTCCGAGTTCGCCGGCCAGCATCTCTTCCATCTCACCGGCATCGCCGCCCACTGGCACCCCAGCGAATCCGGCGACACCACGATGAACTGGATCCAGAACGGCCTCCTGTTCACCTTCGCCCTGGGCGGCGGCATCCTTTGGACCGTCATCGCCCACCTCCGCAACAACCGTCGCACCGAGTACCGCACCCTCCACGCATGGCTTCGTTTCATCCTCCGCCTCACCTGCGGCATGTTCATGGTCATCTATGGCCTGGCCAAGGTCTTTCCGTTTCAAATGCCTCCGCCCTCCATCGCCGTCCTCACTGAGCCCGTCGGCAACCTGGCTCCCATGACCTTCCTCTGGAACCTTATTGGTCTCAGCCCCGTGTACGAGATCATTTGCGGATCAGCCGAGGTGCTCGGCGGCATCCTCCTTTTCTATCGCCGCACCGCGCTCGCCGGAGCCATCTTCTCTGCCTTCGTGATGGCCAACGTCGTCCTCTACAACTTCTGCTACGACGTCCCGGTCAAGCTCTTCGCGGCCAACCTGCTTCTCGGCTGCATTTTCCTCGCCCTGCCCGACGCCGTCTCCCTCTGCCGCTTCTTTTGGAGCCACAAACCGGCCGCGCCCACCGCCACCTGGGTTCCCCCCGCCAGCCGCCGCGCCGGGCGCATCGCCATACTCGTCACCGAAATTGTCTTCGCCGCCGCCTTCCTCGTGATGGCGCCGATCTTCATGACCATCGGCTGGCACCACCTTCAAGTCGCGCTCCGCACACCATCTCCTCTGGCCGGCGCCTGGCATCTCGACGCCACCCACCCAGCCTCCGGAGCCTTTATCGACCCGGAAGGCCTTCCCATCACCGACCTCTACGTTGCGACCTCCGGCCGCGCCTACACGCGCTCCACCGACGGCGAACTCTGGCTTTCCGGCGTCAATCTCGACCCCAAGAAACACACCGCCCGCGTCAACTGCTACTTCATCAAGCCACCCACCAACTACGCCTGGCAGCTGTCCGACCCCAACCACCTGGTTCTCACCTCGGTCCCGCCTGAACCGTCCAAAACCGGCCCCAAGGACAAGCCGGCCAAACCCGCCGCGCCCTTTACCCCCGCCGTCCTCACCCTCACCCGAACACCGACGCCCGACCACTACCCGCTCCTCGAACGCGGCTTCCACTTCATCAGCGAATGGCGCTACGAGCGTTAACCGGCGGGCCCTGCTACCGGCAACCGGCGTTGAGCACCGTTGGGTGGCACAGAATAGATCGCGGACAATCACGGAACATCGCGAGGCGAGCTTCGCGGTATTCATGTCATTCAACCCGGGCGTCGCGGGCTGCGGGTTGATTGCAGGCATCGTTAAAATAGAGTTTTCGTCCAAGGGGCGGTATCCATGGCCAAGCAATTCACTTGTATCGAAGCGCACCACCGCGCTTTTATTCTGGAGCAGCGCATATTCTTCACCGCTTCTGCTGCTGCCCAAGGGCGAGTAAATGTTTCTCCGAAGGATGGCGCGGCTTTGCGTATCCTGAGCGCAAATAGCGTCGCCTATCTCGACCAAACGGGCAGTGGCAATGAAACGGCGGCTCATTTGCGTGCCAACGCACGCTTGACGATCATGTTCTGTGCCTTCGCTGGGGCGCCTCTGATTCTCCGCCTCTATGGGCAGGGCAAGGTTCTACCCCGGGGCAGCTTCGCCTACTCCGGCCTGCTGGCTTCCGCCTTTGAGAATGAAGAGCGGCCCGGATCACGCCAGATCGTGGTGCTTACGATTGATTTGGTCCAGACTTCCTGCGGATATGGCGTTCCACTCTTCGAATACGTGGACGAGCGCAAGACCCTGACACGATGGGCGGAGGCGAAGGGTGAAGCCGGCATAGAAGAGTACAGGCGGTCAAAAAATGTGTTCAGTATCGATGGCTATCCGACTGGGATTCTGGAGCGCTCTTAGCCCCCTGATATTCAACCGCGATGAATGAGGCTGGTCGACCCCAAAGACCCAAGCGGCGCCGCCGGCCACTGCTATGCAATCGGTGATGCGAAATGGGGTACGAAAATTCCCCGACCGATTCACGATATACCCGGTGAGCGCCGGTGCGATCATGCCCGCCGCTTCCCAAAAAACAATGCACTTTGTGAGAGGAAAGAGAGATAAGCCTGCTTATCCGCGGTTTGCCAGGTTGGACGGTCAGCCAGAGGGTCGAGCTTCGACCGCCTGTTTGTTCCGCATAAGCGGCGAGTGCGCCGAAGGCGGCAAGTTGTTCGAGCGCAGCATCGATGCCTTCGCTATTGACGTGGCCATAGAAGAGACGGCTGATCTGATCTCTTGAGAGGCCGTTGGGGGAGGCTTGGACGGCCTCGCGGATGCGGTCCGAGCCTGCAATCTGACCTTAGCGGCGCGATGGGCGTTTATGATCTGTTCGGTATCGTCTCTTCTTCGTCCGGTGAGCGTCGGCGAGAGAGTCCCTTCGCCGAGGGCTCAGATCCAGGTGGTTCACGGAAGGGTTCCACAGAAATGCGCTCGTAACGCACTTCCAACACTGTCAGGCATTCTGTCCCGCCGGGCGCTTCGAGAACTACGCTGTCACCCGCTGCCGACTTCATCAACGCGCGCCCCAGAGGTGAGACCCAACTGATGTGGTTGCGGTTGAGATCGACCTCGTCGGTGCCTACGATGCTCACCACTTTCTCCGCTCCCGCGGCATTGGCATAGCGCACGGTCGCCCCGAAGAATGCCCTCGTCGCCGACTGCCTCGCTCTCGGAGCTTCCGGGTCCACCACTTCCGCGCCTTCGATTCGCTTGGTGAGAAAGCGAATCCGCCCATCGATCTGCCGCAGCCGCCGCTTGGCGTATTGATAGTCGGCGTTTTCACTGCGATCGCCGTTGCCGGCAGCCCAGGTCACCACCTCCGTCACGGCCGGGCGGTCCCGGGTGAGCAGAAACCGGTGCTCATCTTTGAGGCGCTGCAATCCGCTCGGAGTTATGTAGTTCTTGCCTCGCGTCGCGGGCTCGTCCGGTTGTGGGTTTCTGGTAAGCCCTTTCCGCATCTCGTAGTCCTCCCCAGCGCGCATCCAGTGGGCGCCCCAATGGATGGGGCGGATGAACGGCAATGGAAACGCTTTAGGTTATCCGCGTTCATGGCCGTTCATCTGCGGCGCTAAGTGATGTTTTCACGTCTTCCGGTCCCTTAGCGACCCCTATCCATCATCTCGGAATCAGAGTAGATAGCGATCCATGATTTCAGGTATGTAGCCGTAGTGATGCGGGTATGGGGTCCACTATCCATCCGCCTGTCACCGAATCCCTGCGATTCCTTGGGGTACTTTCGTCGTCACCGAATACCTTGTCGCCGCCCTGTCCGCTCAATGAGGGGTACAGCGTTACACGATGTGGAAGGCTCATGCTCTGTATCAGGGCACGGCTTTAGCCGGGCCGTAAACGATTGAGAATAGGACTGGCTTTAGCCCCTGAGGTATTGCTTCCACGGGCTTGGACGAGTCTTTGGATCCTGGTGACAGGATGCTGTTGACGGAACAATCACCGCATGCGAACGAGCAATCCTCTGGTGGAAGTTGTAACGATGATGTTCCGTCTTTCACCATGTTTTTAAAGCCACCATCTTTTCAACGATCACTTTTCAATCAGAAGGGGGCCGTAATGAACGCAGTCAAATGGGTCCTAATTGATTCAACCAAGGGTGCTACCACGCAGGACGGCTCGAAGCTCTCCCCTGCCGTCCTTAAACATGTTGCAGAGGCAGTCCAGGACCAGGTCAACCAGGAGTTCGCCAAGGAGTGGGGTGCGCAAGCAACGATACGCGCGGGCGCCAGTGATAAAGACATTCAGCCTGGCGAATGGGCCTATGGTTTCGTAAAAGAACTTCCAGATGCCCCCGGCGCCAGTGCGTACCATGACATCAATGGCAAGGGCGTCCCCTTTGCCCTGTGCGCTGTGACAACATGCGGCAGCCTGCTCGGTCCGACCGGAGTGAGCGTCGATGTCTCTCACGAGATTCTCGAAACAGCAGGCGACGAAGGTGCAAACCAGTTTGCAAACGATAACAAAGGTTTGTTGCACGCCGTGGAAATGTGCGACGCCGTGGAAATTCAGACATACGGTAAGACCTGCAAGGACGGTACCGTCGTTCAAGTCTCGAACTGGCTTCTTCGAGCGTGGTTCGCCCCTGGGGCGGCCGGTCCGTATGACTACATGACTTCTGCAAAGATGGCAGGTGCCGTACCGCCTCCTGGCCCACTCCAAACTGCGCCCGGACACGGCGGCAACTACCAGATCATCAGCAAATGGGGTGGGGATAAGCAGGTCTTCGCCGCTGGGAACAGGCAGGTCCTCGCCGCCGCGCGCCTCATCGTAGGCACTCGGCGCAAGGGAAACGACCCTAATTGGAGTTCGCGAGCCGGCCGCCGGTTGATGGAAATCGAGCGCCTGGACCAAATTGCGCAAGCCAAGTGAATGGGGCCACAACAGTCTTTTTAGCGGTACACCAGTAAGCTGGCGCCCCCACAGCCGCATGGATCGATCTCGCCGCTAAGTTTACCTTCGCCAGGTACATTTCCAGCAGAGGCTGCCCAGGAGGCAGCATTAAATGAGCAAGCGTTACAAACTCAAAGTAGCCTTTTTAGCCACGTTTCTCTCTGCCTTCTTCTCCGCCGCTGCCGCCACCGCACCACCCAAGGTCGTCTTCATCGGTGACCAATTCACCTATATGTGGGGCACTACCCCACCCTTCGCTGCCAACCCAAACTGGATCAACAAGGGTTGGGCTTGGACACCGGTTGCAAACTGTTTCTTGATTTGCAGTGCTGGAACGTTCTGAATCTACGGCGGCTCGATTTCAATCAGACGTAGTATCCCAACACCCGGCGATCGTTCACATCATGGTCGGCGCGGATGACTTGGCCAGTGATGATGACGCGGTTCAAGCCGCCGGGGGCATCGCCCCAGGTTTCAAAACCAGTCTCCAAGAGATGGTCAACGTGGCGAAAGCTGCCAACATTAAGGTGATCCTTGGAATCGAACCGCTGGCATGGGCGAGCGAAGAGCCGCCGTATCCCCTGCAGCTTAACGCCATTGTTGCCGCCTACGGAGCACAGAACAATATCCCGGTCATCAACTACGGAGATGCCCTATGCCAGTGTGTCAGTTCTATTGGTGGACCTGCGTACGGTGCTGGGTACGATAATCCCAGCAGCGGATCAGGACCCACCGTTGCCGGCTACGCACTGATGACCCAGATGGCAGAGGTGGCTATTCTCAACACTTTGCGACAGATGCCGGGCGGAGGTTATTTACAGAACATTGAGCTCTCTAACCACCCCTTGAATATTGCCATTCCCCCGTCCCCACTACTCGCCAACGTAAATACCGTAGGTCCAGGGTTTCAACTACAGTTCACTCCGTACGGGTGGTACAACAATGGGCTGGTGGAACCATTTGTCAACAGCACCTACGTCGGATCAAGCGGCACCTGGGCATCGAGCAACCCACTGGTAATGTACGTCAGCCAAACAGGAGTGGCGTGGGCGCTTTCCCCGGGGACTGCTGCCATCACCTATACATCACCATCCGGAGTGAAATTCAACGAGTGGATCATGTACGTCCAGGCATTTTAGTCACTGATCGCTTGTAGGCTTGGATTGAGTGCCGGCGTTTTCTATCGATCATTGACCAGGGCCTAGTCATGAAACGCCGGGAGACAGGGGGACACGTTCGTTCTCAGAACCCAATAAGTATTGCCTTTATCGTTCCTTCCGAGAATTAAGGACACGTTTCATGTCTTTGCATTCTTTGCTGCCGTCTTCGACCTTCCATCGCTCGTTGTGCTTGTGCCAGCTGCAACAGTCTTGATCAGCGCGCAGAGCTCTCCGAAACGACTTTTGTTCGTTTCGGTCGTTCCCGGCCAAATCATTTGCGGTAATCCATTTCATGCTCTGATCCTAGAGAAGTCGAGAAAGTTTCCCGGACGCGACAGACTGACGCTTTGGCAGTTTCGAGCCGCCTGCCGGAGCACATCAGACCAGTACGGCGTGTTCAATTCACTGCTGCCATCCACCACTGTGTCTCACTTCCTGGTCGCGTCCACGTCTCTTCCATAGAGATCGTGAGTTCAACATCGTCAAGGTCTCTCGATACGGGATAACGTCGCACTGTCCTCTGGTGTACTGGAGCTTGAACCGACATAGTGCCGCCACCGTTTTCGGTAGTGTATTTGTATGTGAACCCACCATCTGTTTCGTCGTCGATGGCTGTTACGGACATCCCGGGCATTCTGAGGCGGAGCATGATGTCTTCACGCAGTGCATTCAGCAACTCTCGCCCTCGATTCGCCTGCATCGTGAATCTGGGAGTAAAACCCTGGGTGTGGTGGATGGATTTCACTAGATGACTTGCGCCGTAAGAATGTCCGCCACCGTAGTTCTCACCCTCGTACCTGAATCCCTTGATCACTTGCTCCGGGTCATAGCTCTGATATAGGTAACTTTCGTTCTCGGGACCTTCCGCGAGTCGATGGGCGTTTACCCAGGAATCAGAGCCGACCAGTACCGTCCAGGCCAGCAAGAGCGTACCGAGAACCCCAAAGACTAGCCTTGACATTCCGTCTCCCGACGACGCGCCACGATCTTAGCACGCACTTGATCCGCATAGATAAAACCCCCATGGGGAGAAATGCGCCGCCAGGGGAGAAATGCGTCGACAGGATGCCTTTTGCAAATCGCTGACAGATCGAAACGATGGTACGGCTGCCGCTAAGCGGCGTTTGCGAGCGTTGCTCGCCTACTTCTTTCCTTTCGCGGGGGAATTCGGGACCGAGGTGACCGCCGTCGAGCCACCCCGAAAGATCACCGCACTCACTCCGCTTCCACCTGTCCGTCTGGTCCACTCCCGGAAACCTGATCAACCTCTTCACCGGGGCGGCGTATCATCAGTAGGTACGAAATCCACTCCCCCGCTGCTTCCACATACCGCTGGTATGGCACGCCGTCACTGAAGGCGTTGTACCCATGGTGGGCGAAATAGTCCCAGAATTGCTCAACGAACTTCCGACCCTGCTCCTTGCTATGGCGGCGAACAAAGGCATACAAAGCTACCCTGGCTTGTTCAATCGCGGGGACAGCTTGCTTGTCCGGGATATCGCGGGCAAAGCCCTTCAGCAATTCGATGGCATCAGCTTCCGATAGTTTCGCTACTGCGCAGGCTTCTCGATATATCCTCACCAGTTCAACGAAATCGTCCGCCCTCGCTTCTTTCTCGTCACGCGCCCGGACTGCTTTCAGGCGGATCTCGCTGGAGTACGAGACGGCCGGACCACCCCCCTCTACCAATGCGACAATCGGCTCCGCCAGAGCATGCGCGCCAAACTGCGTGAGCAACTTGTCTTGCGATCCCTCCATCGCCGGTACGCCAAGCTGCTCTCTCAGCAGGGACTGGTATCCGTCCTCATCATTACGAAGCATATGCGTAATCAGGACGACTTTGACCGTGCCCGTGCGTCGTTTGGCCGTGTCCTCGGACTCCGAAACCTGCAGAAATGCCCCGTGATCGCCTTTCGTCTTGGCGTGCTCGAAGAACGACCAAAGTACTTCGGCGCTCATCTCGATGAGACTCAGGGCGCCCGCGTAGTCATACACAAACACGTCTTTCAAAATGTGACGGGTCACCTTCGGAGGGATGTGTCCATCGATGCGAAACGCGCCACCGTTGAGCAGCACAACGTCCGCGCCCGTCGCGGCACAGATGGCGTCCGCAACAAAATTACCGAAATCAGTGCTGCGTGACCTGAGGGAATTGTCGTTCGCATCCAGTCCCCGCGGTGGGGCCACTGAGGAGAAATCGGCGATCAGGCTGTTGGCTCCGTATTTGCTCTCCATTGCACTTTGCCACTTCGTGATCAGCCAAGAGGCATGGACATCCCGCCCGATCCCGAACAGGTGCTCCCCTGTGCTCATGACATGACGAGATGCAGGAAAGCCTCTAAGCGCGCGGGCTTGCGCGATATTGACCACGTCCGCAGAGAGCACCCCCATGGCAAAATCCTCATTTGCCGGGCGGACGCCCCAGGAATTGTCAAAGACCTCGGTAATACGCTTCTCGAACGCCACTCGGAAATCGTCGCGCAGCTTGCTGCTTTCCAGGTTGCGGTAATCGCTAAGAATTTCGTCGGCCAGGCTCTCTTTCGACCGCATGCCCACTTGAGACGCAAGCCAACCAGGAGGTTTGCCCGCTGAGGCAAAGGCCCATGCATCCTCGCGACTCAACCCATGCTCTGCGGCCACACCCGTCGACGGCGTCTCCCGTCGCAGGCGTCCAACGTAATCCTCGGGCAGCGAGGTAGCAGCGATCCCATCGTTCGACAGAAGGAAAACGGAAATGGTCTTGAAGTTGGATTCGCACTTCGACAGAAAGCAACGGTGGCGGTCACGCTCCGCCCAGTAGATCCCGTGATCGTGCCCCCCGAGGAGATATTGATAACCCCGGAACGCGGACCCGCGACCGAGGATGCCCTGCAGTTCCTTGTCTTCGTCTCGCTCCATGTGGCTCAGAACCACCAGGCCACCTAGCCCGGGGCGGCCGCGAACTTCCTTGAGAATTTGCCGCGCGATGTCCTGCCAGGGCCCAGTCACCCTAAACCCAGCCCCGACCGCCTTCTGGATCGTCTGGCGCCCCGCAAGTCCTGTTATCGCGAGAAAGGGCTTCTCTTGGGGCCAGTAGGCAATCCTCTGGATCATGCCATGTTCCGTACTTTCCAGATTTGCCAGTACGTGCACGCAAGGGCTGAGTTCGTGCAGGCGTTCGCCTAGAACTCCAGGCTTTTCATACGGCTTACCGTAAAAGTCGAATTCGTGATTGCCCAGCGTCGCGTAGTTCAACCCGCATTCCTTCAGCAGTTCGACCATAGGTTTGCCATCAAAAGCTGAGCTCATGGCCGAGGGCGAGAGGTAGTCGCCACTGTGAAGAAACAGCGTGCGATCTTCTCCCGTGCAGCGCTCCACGGTTTTTCGTATGGTGTGAACCAAGGTTGCGATACGGCTCATGCCCGGAATCTGAGGGGGCCGTTCGTCGATGAAGTACGTATCATTGCAATGGACGATCACTGCCGCCAGGTTGGCCGCGGCGCCGAGATTCTCAATCTCTTCGAGGATTTGCTCCAGGCTCTCCGATAGCCTGAGACGATTCACCCCCCGCAGATCTTCTGCATGGCTGGGGCCGGAATGTTCCTTGGTGTCTTCGCCCATTTCTTAGCAAGCTCCTGTCGCACCAAGAGTCTAACTCCAAGGACTCTGCGAACGTAATCGTTGCAGGAGTTTCGGACCAGATAGCTTATCCCCAGCCGAACCTCGAGACTATGCGTCAGACGCATAATCTCCGCATACCGCCCGCACACTCGCACAAGTGGGACTTCGCCGAGGTGGCGGGCAAGGACAGCGCTCCGGCCGTTCTCGCTCAGTTGGACTGGTTAAGGCTGGCTTTGACGACGGAGGCTTTGTGCTGCTTCTGGTCGTCGTCGAGGATGGTCATCTTGTTGCCCTGGACCATGAACTTTACGTTTTCGCCGAGGGCGATGTTGGCGGGTTTGGACCAGGGGAAGTTGAGTTTTTCGCGTACAACGTAGGTCTTGGTGGGGGTCTGGATGGTGAAGACCTGGTAGGTGTCGGTGTCCTGCGAGGTGTGGGCAGTAGTGTTCTGGGTGTATTTGCCGTTTTTGGCCTGGGCGTCGGTGTTGTACTGGGTGGTACTGCCGGTGGGGACCTCCTGCTTTTCGGTGTCCATAAGTTTACCGGTATGCCAGTCAGCGGCGAGGGCGAGCGTCGTGGCAAGAAGAAGCGCGGGAAGGATTGCGGCGACGAGACGGATGCGTTTCATGGATTCGCTCTCTGCGATGGATTTCGATGCGGGGGCCGGGGTGTTTTCCATCTTAACCCGAGTACGTGGATTAGCGCCTGACAGGCTAAGCCGGAAAGCCTCGACGACGGCCAGGCGATTGCTTATTTGACCTGACGATGGCGGCAGTACAATCCACGAGATGAGGAGTTGTTCCAGTTGCGGAGCCATATCGGCTGAGGACGCGCGTTTTTGCCCTTCCTGCGGACGCGCCTCCTCAAGCGCCGACATGCCTACGCTGGAGTCGACCAAGGCCTCAATCAGCCCGTCGCAGCCTCTACTGAGCGACGCATTTTCGCCGGGAACGGTTCTTTCCGGGCGCTATCGCATTGTTTCTCTCCTGGGACGCGGCGGCATGGGCGAGGTGTATCGCGCCGAAGATCTGAAGCTCGGCAATGCCGTGGCCCTCAAGTTTCTGGCGCACTCGTTGCAGAACGATTCCGAAGCCCTGGCCCAGTTGCATTTAGAAGTTCTCAACGCCCGCCAGGTCTCGCACCCGTGCGTGTGCCGCGTGTATGACATAGGCGAGATGGATGGCCGGAACTTCCTGACCATGGAGTATATCGATGGGGAAGACTTCGCTTCGTTGCTGCGCCGCATCGGCCGGCTGCCGGCCGACAAGGCTCTGGAAGCAACGCACCAGCTTTGCGCCGGGCTGGCGGCGGCGCACGAGGCCGGATTACTCCATCGCGATCTGAAGCCCGGCAATATTATGCTGGACGCGCGCGGAAGGGTGCGTATTACGGACTTCGGCCTCGCCCTCGAGGCGCGCGCTTCTCAAGGCCGGAGGGAATTTGCCGGTACACCAGCCTATATGGCTCCGGAACAAATCACCAAGGGGGAAACGAGTGTATCCAGCGACATCTACTCGCTGGGATTGGTGCTCTACGAACTGTTCACCGGCCGCCTGCCTTTTGAAATGACAGCCCAGGATACCTGGCGGCGGATACACGTTGAAGTGTCGCCCCGCGCGCCTTCTTCTGTGGTGAAGGAGATCGATCCGTTGGTCGAGAATACGATCCTGCTTTGCTTGCAGAAGGATCCTGCCCTGAGGCCGGCGTCGGTGCAGGAGGTGGCCGAGGCATTACCGAAAAGCGACAGGGCAGCTCCGGGTGTGGCAGCCACGACCCCGCGTCGAAGCCCTCAGCCCTCCCCTCGTTACAGTGCCGAACCGACAAGCCCCACAACCAGGACGCAAGAGAGCGCTCCGGAAACCCTGGCGCCAGGCCGGCGACGAGCCTTCGCATGGGGAGCAACTGTCGCCGGCCTGGTAGCGCTCCTAACGGCTGCGTATTTCTTGTGGATAGAAAAGCATCCACCGCCCTTTTCTAAACACTTCACCATTGAGAGAGCGACGGATAGCGTCCAGGTGCAGTCCACAGCCATCTCGCCCGACGGCAAGTATCTTGCGACAGTCGTCCGAAATACAAAGGGTGATGAGAGTCTGTGGATACACGACTTTCCCACCCGAAGTGATCGGGCCATCCTGGAGGACCCTCAATTCAAGTACAAGGACTTGATCTTCTCTCCCGATGCTAGCTACATCTATTTCCGCGTCTCCTCGCTCGGCAAGGCGGGATCTGACCAGGACGACGTGTACCGCATGCCGGTGCTTGGGGGCCAGCCGTCGCTGGTTGTGCAGGACGTGGACGGCGCCATCAGTTTCATCGACGGAGGCGGGCGCATTTGCCTGTATCGGCAGAATGGAACCGCGGGGGGAAGTTATCAATTCCTTAGCGCCAATGCTGACGGTAGCGATGAACGAATACTCACTGACGTGAAGGCCTCTCTGCTCCAGGATGCCTGCTTGTTCACCGGACGGTCGACGTTCTGCCTTTTTTCAATATGGTGCATCGAGTCTCGGTATTCTCGATTTCGCAACGCGCACCACGCGTGTGTTGTGGACGGGAAAATCAGGACACTACCTTGGCGATCTTCTGTGGGAGAGCGACGGCAAGGGAATTTTTGCAATCGCCGTGAGCGAGTCCAGGTTCCGCGGACAGGTGAGCTACATCTCCTACCCGGGCCAGGAGATGCATGAAATCACGAATGACTTGGACGATTACTCCGGAATAAGTCTGACATCGGATGCAAAAACGCTCGCGACCACGCAGAGAGAAGAAAATACCCGTTTCGCAGAGGTTCCGTTAGGCGACCTTACGGGTATCCGGGAGCATCCATTGCCAGGCATGGCCTGGTTCACCTGGCTGGATAATGACAGAATCGCCGGATCGGGAACGGATAGCGTATTGAAAGTGGCGGACCTGCGCAAAGATGATGTCAGCACGGTCAATGTGGATAAAAACCACATCTTCTTATACCCATCCCGTTGCGGTGAACAAACGGTGATCGTCAGCGGCAACACGGTGGATGGTAGCGATCCTGGTCTATTCAGAATACGGCTCGACGGGAGCATGGCGCTTCAGTTGACACACAGAGCCAGACAGTTTCTTCCTGCATGTACCTCTGACGGAAAGTGGCTATTCTATGCCGATACCATCGGGACAAATCAGTTCATCGTGCGCCTACCATTTAAGAACGGCGCGCTGGATGAAGCAGGTGCGAAGAAAGCGGCAGACGGCTTTTCATGGTTCGATCTCTCTCCCGACGGCAAGATGTTGGCAGTCGGAGTGGACAGCTCTGCAGGAGACAAGAGTTTGCCCGAGGAGAAGGCACCAGGGCGAGGCGAATTAGCGCTCAGCATCGTTTCGACCGAGACTCTGCAGCCTATCAAAACTTTTCCGCGATCGCCGGGACGCTTTGGCGTGATCGCATTTGCTGCAGACAACAGGGTTGTCTACTACGAGACGCGCACGGCTGCGGGTTCGACGATCTGGAAACAGCCGCTCGATGCGGCACGGGAAAGGTTGATGGACTTCCCCGGCGAGGCTGTCCTCTACCTGCGCGCCTCGCCTGATGGCAGCAGATTAGGCATGGTTATCGAAAACCCTCGATCGCATGCCGTGGTACTTCGTGAGGATAAGTAACCCTTTGGAGGGTGAGCCGGAGAGACGGCATACTTATCCACAGAAATTGCTGCAATAGGTATGCCAGGCCACTCATTTTGTTCGATTGCACCGCAAGGCCTTCACCCTGTGAAATCGATCGTCACTGTATCCTGGCCAAGCGTTCCTACCGCAAGCTCTGCATTCGCCATCGTTATCAGCGCGATAGGGTCTCCATTCAAGGGGTCCGCGACCCCGTCCTGGCCGCAGCCGAAGGCGTCGGTGAACACAACCGGAGTGAACTTTGGAATCTGGGCCGGACCGCCATCCCAGGGCGCTTCCATGATCCACTCCACCGTACCGCCGATGGTCTCAGCTGGCAAAGGCCGTGCCAGAGTAATCGAGAAGTGTTTGTTCGTTGTAACGTTGCCGAACGCAATATACCCGGAATACAGATCCGGAGTGCAGAGCACCGTGCACACCACCGTATCGCCAGGATGCACAGCAAGATTTTGAATATTCACCGAGTAATAATAAGCTGGGTCTGGCCCAAAGCCGAAGATCTCTCCATTGCGGATACCCACCGTAGTCAGGTCCAGATGGTCATTCTCACCGCGCCAGCCAATGAACAGGTGGCCGTTGTGAACCGTAAGTGCCGGTGAGGAAGGGCTCCTTTCGATTAACGAAGTGTACGCACCAGAGAATTGCTTACCTGCGTTCAGCGACTGCGTCACGGTCAGATAATCAACGCCGCCGCCGCCCAAGGCAAGATACAGTACGCCATTCAGCGATGCCAGCGACGGCGCACTTGCCTCCGCTGGTACGGCCGAGTTGAGGACAATTCCGGTAGCCGACGCCCCGTTCGTCGTTACCGCCGCGACATTCACGACGTCATTGGCGCCTCCACGCCATCCGATTATCAGCTGGCCGTCGTGTTCTATCAGCGCCGGACCTTGAGGGCTAGTCTCGTTTGAAGTGAACAGCTGGCCGAACGTATGTCCTCCGTCGGTCGACGATGCAATGTTCAGCAGTTCGCCGTCGCCACGCCACGCCATCCAGAGAATCCCATTGAATGAAGCCAGCGCCGGGCTTCCCGCACTCTTCCAGGGAAGCGTCACCTTTTCATCAAGCCCTATCGCCGCACCTGCCAGGGTCACATTCGCAACGTTCAGCTTGTTGTTTCCATGGCCTGACCACGCAACAAAGACGCTCCCATCAAACAACGTCAGAGCGGGCCCATAGGACGTGGTTTCGTTTGTGGTCAGTTTGTCCGCAAACGTATTTCCATTATCGGTGGAGACCATCAAATCGAGATGGTTATTCTCTCCGCGGAACGCAAGGAACAAGAAGCCGAGATTCGGATACACGCCATCAATCGCCGCGAGCGCGTAGTTTGATGGCGTAGTATCATTCAGCGTTACCCGGTGAAAGTTGGTGACCCACTCAAACCATGCCACGTAATGTGTGCCGCCGCCGCTTGAAACGGCTTGATCCACACCGGCCTGAATCAGGTTGTCAGAATTAAAATCTCCACCGATCCCGATCCAGGATGCCGAATCCCATCCGCCACCAGCGCCGTGTTTCTCCGAAGGCTTGCTCACCGTTGGCACTGTCCAGAAAGACGTCACCAGATTGTAATTTCCTTCGACCTCTGCCCCACTCCAGTTGTAAGTTGTTCTAGCGCCTTTCTGTTCCGGCGCCGGACGTCTCAGGTGAGTGCGGCCGGTCACAACCTTCATCTCCGGGACGATATTGTTCTCGGGCAGCCATGGCTTCGCAAACGCACGGTTCCATGCACGTCGCACAACCCCAGTTTCATCTTGCTTGGGCCGGCGCCACAATAGCCCGTGCCGAGTCAGATCGCGCTCACTCGCTGTATTTGGGTCGAACCCGGCGGGAAAGGGAGCAGTCGCAAAAACCCCCGGAAGATTGGTTGGGACAGTTGGATAAGGAAGGCGCTTGCGAAACTCCTCGTAGTCCAACGCACGGTTGCCGCTTTGCTTTTGACTCTCCATGATTCCTCCTCGCGACATTTCTACCCGGCAAGAGCTATGTAAACATCACAGCGCTGATTTCATCGTAGGCTGTGGATCTTCGATAGCAGCCTTATCGGCTTGGAGCCGCGATCGCTCGACTTATTGCCGAAGAGGGCACGAGGATCGTGACAGACGGATCGCAATCGTTACAACCATCCAGCAGAGGGTTGCTGGTTCGCATGCGGTGATCGTTCCGTTCTTCACTAGGATCACGTCAAGATATCAAAGCGATTCGAACGGACTCTTCTTCCCTTCTGCCCATTAACTTCGGTCGCATCGGAACTGTCTTTACTGGGCTCACCGACAGTCGGATTTGCATTGCCCAAACTCCATGGTTTTGATCCGGTGGCATCATACCTATTGCAGCGAACTTCACCCGATGAACTTCGTGCTACAGGAGAACACGGGTGAATCGGTATCGTGCCACCGCTCCAAGAGAATCGGGTTGGGTCCGTCGATCGATTATGGGCAATGGCGTGCGATCCGAGCAAAACTGCAGGTCCCTCCCTTACGCTGCCCCGGATCTCTGTCCGGCTTAGTGGCGTTGGCGAACTTCGTGAGAAAGCCACGTCCGTCGCTCCGGGCAGTACCGCGATGAAGGAAATCCGGGTCCGCTCCAGTCCCACGGCACGCCGGGGCAGGCGGGATGACAAAGTTGAGGACGGTGGCTCACCTTGGCTTTAGTGGAGGTGGATGGACAGAGTCGAAAAAAAAGCTAAATTGGACGGGTCTGAAGCTGGGAGAAGAGGGAGTGTCCGAGAGTTCCTTGACGAGTTTGAAGCCAAGAATGGCATACCTCGTTAACATCACTGCCCTGGCAGAGCGCGACTTTGCAAGCCTGTAAGGGGGAGATCTTTAGACGCTCATGGCACCTGGCGATCCCGCCTTTCGGCGTAGCTCCGGTCTTTTTTGGCGAAGATCTCCAAAATTACAATGGCATCGGTATCGATACGGTAGACCAAACGCGGTTACTAGCTACGGTTTAAAGTGAAAGGCGAAGTGTTCCCGGATTGAATGTGACACCCAACTTAGAGCAAAAAGGAAGGTACCTGCAATGACCATACCGTACGTGGCAGAGGGCAAAGTGGATAGACGTAGGTTTCTTAAAGGGGCGGGCGTCAGTCTGGGGGCCGGCCTGTTTGCAGGATCCTCAGCAACATCGGCCGTAGGCCAGGCGGTGAGCCCCGAATCGATTACGCACGCGAGCGTTTCGCCTCCCATGTCAGAGAAGGAGAAGTTGGTGCGCATCGCATCCAACAGCTATCCCATCCGCTACATCTTCAAGTCCAAGGAACCGATCTTGTCCACGGAAGATCAGGACGTTGCGATGAAGAAGAAGTACGGGGAAATTACCATGCTGGAGTTCCCGGAATTCACCAAGAAGACCTTTCCAGGTGTTTACCAGATGGATCTGTGGTCTTCACTGTTTGGAGATACCGACGATGCCAGTCAATACGTCGACTCAAGCTATCTGGGTTCCGACGGAAAAACATACGCGACCCGGGAGTTTGACCCTTCGAGTCCGTCCGGGAAAAAGTGGCTGGAGCAGATGGCCAACGTGCTGGTAAAGACCGGAACGAAATGTCATCACATCTCGAACAACGCGCCGCGCAACATCTGCGACCTGGACACCGCGAAACGCCAGGAGGGGGTTGAGATAGCGAAGAAGTGGCTGGATGGCGCGGCGATTCTCGGCGCCAAGTCCATGCGGGTGAACAGCGGCGGCCCGCGCGTGGCGCCAGGTGCGGAAAACAATTCCACCGGTTACCCAACCAACCCTCATATCGAGGAGTACCTGGCGAAGTGCATCGAATCGTTCAAGGAGATGGCGGACTACGGCTCCCAGGTGGGCGTCAAGGTGACGCTCGAAAACCACTGGGGGCTTACCGCCAACCCCATCAACATTCGCATCATCGTTGAGGAGGTCAACAATCCCTTCTGCGAAGCCAGCCCGGATTTCTGCAATTGGGAACACAAATACCTTCTGTATCACGCACTGAACGATTTAGCTCCTTACGCGCACACTACCGTTCACGCGAAGTTCTGGGATCGCTTTGGCGAGCCCGACGTTCAGCGGAATGTGCGCATCATGCTTAACAACAATTACACCGGCGTCTTTGCCTTGGAGTACGAAGCCGGCCCCTGGGATGGGGTGGAGGGAACAAAGCATCTGTTTCAGGAGGTTCTGGCAGCAATGTAGGGATTTGATGGTGAGACCGGACTGGCATCTGATCAGCACAGGGAGCGGTCGCAAATCCCCAGACGTGAGTCCGGCCGTTCACAACCTTCATCTCCGGGACGATATTGTTTTCATCTCTTGATACCGATCGCGATAGGTGTGCCTCCCGCGATCGGTATGAACCCGGAAGTTGACCTAACTCCTACAGGACGCCCAGTGGGCGGCGTTCCGGAGGCCCAACAAGCGATCAGCAACTAAAATGCCTCGACGTACATGATCCATTCGGAGAACTTCACTCCTGATGGTGAGGTGTAGGTGATTGCAGCAGTTCCCGGAGTAAGCGCCCAAGCCACTCCTGTTTGGTTGACATACATCACCAGTGGGTTGTTCGATGCCCATGTGCCGCTTGATCCGACGTAGTTGCTGTTGATAAGCGGTTCCAGCAGCCCATGGTTGTACGAACCGTACGGAGTGAACTGTAATACAAACCCTGGGCTTACGGTATTTACATTGGTTAGTAGCGGAGAGCTGGGAGCGGCAATATTCAAGGGATTGTTGGAGAGCTCGATGTTCTGTAGATACCCTCCCCCCGGTGTCTGCCCTAAAGTGTTGATGACTGCTTCGGCCATTTTCGTCATCAATGCGTAACCCGCAACGGTGGGTCCTGATCCGGCAGCGGGATTGTTGTACCCACCGGACGAACTGTACGGAGCTCCACCAATAGAACTGACACACTGGCAGAGGGCATCTCCGTAGTTGATGACCGGGATCTTGTTCTGTGCTCCGTAGGCGGCAACAATGGAGTTAAGCTGCTGCGGGTACGGCGGGGTTGCGCTTGCCCAGGCAACCGATTCAATTCCAAGGATCACCTGAATGTTGGCAGCTTTGGCCATGTTGACCATCTCTTGCAGACTGGTCATAAAAGCTGGGGCGATGCCGAACACTTGTTGGGCGTCATCATCCATGGCCAAGTCATCTGCGCCGACCATGATGTGAACGATGGCCGGGTGAAGGTCAATTACGTCAGTTTGGAATCGAGCAAGCGCAGCTCCAGAAGTTCCCGCGTTGCAAATCATGAAGCAATTAGTAACCGGTGTCCAAGCCCAACCCTGGTTGATCCAGTTTGAGTTGGCAGCAAAGGGTGGGGTAGCGCCCCACATATACGTGAATTGGTCGCCGATGAAGACGACCTTGGGGGCGGGCGTTTCGTTGGGATTGCGTGGTCGAACGTAATTGGGAGTGAGTTGTGCGGTGGCGGCCACAGAGAGAATCAAGGCAGAGAGCAGCAGTGCTACGGAAGCAAACGTTGATTTGTAGTGCCTGATCATTTCACACTGCCTCCTAAGCAGCTTTGCTGGATAAAACCCAGGCGAAGATAAACTTCGCGACAAGTCGGTCCGTGCGGCCGGGGGGAAGCGGCTGGGTGAGAAGTCTATTGGGCCGGTTGCGGTTCAGGGGAGAAGAATGAGAATCGCGACGCCTGTGTATATCACGGGCTCTCACCGCGGCGCAACCTATCTTTTGAAAGATTCGGGGGAAAGCGGGGACAGGAACCGGAAGTTTTTTTGATGCTTTGCAGGGACTAGTCCAGCTCGCATCCGAGCCGCATAGATGAGATCCTTACCGCGGTAGACGATACCGCCGAGGTTTAGTTAAGTGCATCGGGAGTGGGGAGCCAGAGGGAAAGAGCAGTGGTATCCCACATCTGGCGAAAAACGAGCGAGATGTGGGGCACCCGGCCGTGCTGAGGGAACCCAACGAACTTAAAGCCCTCGTCCTGCCAGCCTTTTTCGGTCGCGCCATGACACAAAGCACTTTCTGAAATTGGCTCGAAGCAGACTGACCCGGACACGTGGCTATACCGAATCCACGAAAGTAGCGGCCAGAACGCTCTCCTTCGGAGCCCAGGTGACCGGTTCCACTGGGCCAACTCCAAAGACCCAAGCGACGCCGCCAGCTAGTGCGATGCAAGAGGTGATCAGAAATGGAGTGCGAAAATTTCCCGAGCGGTTCACGATAAATCCGGTCAGCGCCGGCGCGATCACGCCCGCGAAGTTTCCAAAACCACCCTGAAAACCTGTCCACGTGCCCGCCGCTTTCGGTCCAGCAAGGATCTGACAAAACGCGTAGATTCCCGAGGCTGAGGTGCCGCATCCTGCTCCCGCGACCAGCAACCATGGCAGATAGCTGTGTGGTCCGGCGAGGGCGCAAGCAGCAATGCCGACGGCCCCCGTGGTATGTCCGATGGCCATCACCGATTTTCTCACCCGGGTCGTGGAGTAGCCACGGCGTATGAAGAGATCGGAAAGCGCACCGGCGGTCAAAGCGGACGTGGCATCGACCAGGAAGTAAAGACCAGCAACTCTCGCCATCGCGTTCATCGAAAGATGGCGTTCGCGCACCAGGTAGAACGGAAGCCAGGTGACCATGACATACAAGAGATAGTTGCCGCAGAAGTGGCCCGCAGAGGCGCCCCAGAAAGAGCGCTTACGCAACATGATGGCGATCGTAGCCAGTCCCCTGAAGCTGGAGCCGCCCAATGCATGACCGCGCGGCATCCACTTCTTCCACGCAGGCAGCCACACCAGGCTAACCAAGCCGATGCCGATAAACACCGGCCGCCAGCCGTACTTTGCCATCAGCAGCCCGGCGCCAAACATGCCGATTGCGGGGCCGGACCGGATGCCGGTGATGATGGCGCCGTTGGCGAAGCCACGGCGTTCCTCTGAGACATGCAGCGCGAGAATCTTCGAGCACGATGGAAAGGCAACCGACTCGCCGATGCCCAGGACTAGGCGCGTCACCAGCAACAAAGCGAATCCAGGCACCAGGCCGGTGGCCACCGTAGCCAGCGACCACACCAGGAAGCCGGTGGCAATCACCAGATTCACTTCAAAGCGATCTACCAGCCAACCCACGACAAAGAGTAAGACGGTATACGTCCAGAAAAATGCGGAAAGCAAAATCCCAAGTTGCCAGGGATTGAGGTGTAGCTCATCTTTGAGCAAGGGCGCAGCGATGGAGAGGTTGCCCCGGTCCACGTAATTGATCAGGACGGAAATCGAAAGCAGGGCGAGCCAAGGCGCAATTGCGCTGAGTTTCTGCGGAGTCGCTTTCAAGCGACGCGCTCTCCCTGGGCGAAGACCATCGCCGGCCGCTGGGTACCCAGGAAGTACGGAATCTCCCGGTAGTCGCTCGCCTCATGAATGACAAAGTCGGCGGACTTGCCTTGCTCGAGCGAGCCAACCTCGCTCGCCAGGTGGAGGCTCCATGCGGCGTTGATGGTTGCGGCGGTGAGGGCCTCTGCAGGCGTCATCTTCATCTGCGTGCAGGCCAGGGACATGACAACCGGCATGGATGCGATGGGCGAAGAGCCGGGGTTGAAGTCCGTGGCCAACACCACGGCAAGCCCGGCTTCCATCATGGCGCGAGCGGGCGCGTAGTGCCGGGAACCAATGGAATAGACGGAACCGGGCAACAGGACTGGCTGCACTTTCGCCGCGGCCAGGGCGGCGATCGAGGCTGTATCGGTATGCTCCAGGTGATCGGCGGTGGCAGCACCCAGATGCGCGGCCAGCATTGCGCCGCCGGAACAACTGAACTGGTCGCCATGGATGCGTATACCAAAACCTAAGCGCCTCGCTGCTTCGAGAATGCGCGCAGCCGCATGCTGGTCGAAGATGTGAGGCTCGCAGAAAACATCGCAGAAGCTTGCCAGCTTGTGCAGAGCTACCAGGGGAAGCATCTCGTCGATCACCAGCTCGACGTAATCGCCGGTGCGGCCAACGAACTCATCCGGCACTTCATGTGCGCCGAGAAAAGTTGGCACGCAGCGTAGTGGAGTGGTCGCTGCTGTCTCACGCACCACGCGCAGGATCTTCATCTCTGATTCCACGGTGAGCCCGTAGCCGGACTTCGCTTCAATCGTGGTGGTGCCTCCGCGTAGAAACCAGAGCGCGTGTTTTTGCGACGTGGCTAGGAGGTTGTTCTCACTAGCATCGCGGGTGCGTCGAACGGTGGAGCGAATGCCTCCGCCCTGGCGGGCTATCTCCTGATAGGTAATCCCGGAACAGCGCATTTCAAATTCATCGGCACGATTGCCGGCGAAAACCAGGTGAGTGTGCGCATCCACGAAACCAGGAGTTACGACTCTTCCCCCGGCGTCGATAATCTGCGTGTCGTTATCGAGATGCGCTTCGATATCGCCCCGAGCACCGACTGCTTCGATTCGGCCGTCGCGGACTAGCAAGGCTCCGTCATGAATGATCGCAAGCTCGCGCATCTCCGCGCCCACGCGTGGGCGGTGGGCGCCCGCGAGTGTTACGAGTTGCGAACAATTACGCACCGCCGCTAGAGCCAACCAGTACCTCCGAACAAATCAGCTACACACGCCAAAATCAACGCTGGGAAAAGAGAACCGCAGATCCCCTTCGACTTCGCTCAGGTCAGGCTCTCCACGGCACGCCGGGACAGGCGAGATATGGGGCACCCAAGTTCGTTGGAAGGGATAGTTTTCGGATGGCAACTTGTTCACACCCCGGCTTCTTCCATGGGCAGACGTAAACCGGCATCTTGCGCGAAGCTTCGCGCAGCAGGATAACCGGCGTCCGCGTGGCGCAACACGCCCATGCCTGGGTCAGTGGTCAATACGCGCTCCAGGCGCAACGCGGCTTCGTCTGTGCCATCGGCCACCACTACCATGCCCGCATGCTGCGAATAGCCAATGCCCACACCGCCGCCGTTGTGGATGCTGACCCACGATGCGCCTGCCGCGGTGTTCACCAGCGCGTTCAACAGCGGCCAGTCGGCGACTGCATCGGAGCCGTCAAGCATGCCTTCCGTCTCGCGATAGGGAGAGGCGACCGATCCGGTGTCGAGATGATCGCGGCCAATCACGATGGGCGCCGTAATCTCGCCCGAGCGCACCAGCTCATTCATGGCCAACCCCAGCTTGGCTCTTTGCCCATAACCCAACCAGCAGATGCGGGCGGGCAAGCCTTGAAATTGAATGCGCTCGCCGGCCAGCTTGATCCAGCGCTTGAGGCCTTCGTCTCCGGGAAAGAGGGACAGCACCAGCTGATCGGTCTTGCGAATGTCCTCCGCATCACCCGATAGCGCCACCCAGCGAAATGGCCCTTTGCCTTCGCAAAATAACGGCCGAATATATTCCGGCACGAAGCCTGGGATATCAAAGGCATTCTCCACCCCGGCCAACTTGGCGTTGGTGCGCAGATTGTTTCCATAGTCAAAGACCACGGAACCACGGCGTTTCAATTCCAGCATCGCCTCCACGTGCTTGCCCATAGCTGCCATGGAGCGGGCAACGTATCTGTCACTGTCCTGCTGGCGCAGCGCGAGCGCTGCCTCAAAGCTCATGCCATTGGGCACGTATCCATGCAATGGATCGTGCGCGCTGGTCTGATCGGTCACGATCTCAGGAATCACATTGCGGCGGAGCAGCTCGGGCAAAACATCGGCTGCGTTGCCTACCAAACCAACCGAGCGAGCGGCGCCTTCCCTTCTTGCTTCCGCAAGCCACTGCAACGCTTCGTCGACTGTGGTTGCCATGCGGTCGCAATAGCCGCTTTCTACCCGCTTCTGAATGCGCTTCGGATCCACGTCGATGCCGAGGAAGCACGCGCCGGTCATGGTGGCGGCCAGAGGCTGCGCGCCTCCCATGCCTCCCATGCCACCGGAGACAATCAGTTTGCCTTCCAGGCTGCCGCCGAAATGTTTTCGGCCGGCTTCGGCGAAGGTTTCGTATGTGCCCTGTACGATGCCCTGGCTTCCGATGTAGATCCAGGAGCCGGCGGTCATCTGGCCGTACATCATCAGTCCCTTTTGTTCGAGCTCGCGAAAGACCTCCCAGTTGGACCATTTGCCGACCAGGTTGGCGTTTGCGATCAGCACCCGCGGCGCCATGCTGTGGGTGCGCAAGATGCCTACAGGCTTACCGGATTGGATCAGCAGCGTCTCATCGTTCTCCAGGCTCTCGAGCGCGCGCACGATGGCGTGGAAGCAGGGCCAATTGCGCGCCGCCTTTCCCGTGCCGCCGTAGACCACCAGCTGATCCGGGGCCTCGGCCACTTCGGGATCGAGATTGTTCATCAGCATGCGCAGAGCAGCTTCCTGCTGCCAGCCCTTGGTGCGCATGCGGGTTCCTCGCGGCGCACGAATAACTTCTTTATGCGGACCAGCTACCAAAGTCTCCATCGCGAATCCCCTTTGCCAAGCGTTCGATATCTCCTGCGATCACCCGGTCTTCGTCCAGCCGGGCTACGAGTGTGCGCACAAGCTGGCGTGCCCGCTCGATCTCAGTCGCGGCTTTGAGCGGTTGCCGGTATTCCAGGCCCTGCGCCGCGGTCATCAGTTCAATGGCCAGAACCTTCTCCGCGTTCTCGACAATTTGCTTGAGCTTGAGCGCGGCGGTCATGCCCATGGATACATGATCTTCCTTGCCGCCGGAAGTGGGCAAACTATCCACGCTGGCCGGATGGGCAAGCACCTTGGCTTCATTCAACAGCGCAGCCGCGGCCACGTGAGCAATCATAAGCCCGGAGGAAAGGCCCGGCGTTTCCGCAAGAAAGGCAGGCAGCCCCTCGTTGACGTCGGGGTTGATGAGGCGATCGATTCTGCGTTCGCTGATGCTCATCAGGTCGGTCACCGCGATGGCTGCATAGTCCAGCGCCAGACCCAACGGCGCGCCATGAAAATTTCCTCCCGAGAGCACCTCGCCGGCGCCTGGTCCGGACTCACAGAAGATCAACGGATTGTCGGTTGCCGATCCGGTTTCGATTTCGATTACCTGGCGCACATGTTCGAGCGCGCCACGCGCCGCTCCGTGTACCTGCGGCATGCAGCGGAGGCAATAGGCGTCCTGCACCCGCGGATCATTCACCCGGTGGGACTCGCGAATCTCGCTATCGAGCAGCAGCGCGCGCAGATGCGCGGCCGCCTGCATCTGGCCGGGATGCGGCCGTGCCTGGTGAATGCGCTCGTCGAAGGCAACCGGGGTTCCGCGCAATGCCTCCAGCGCCATGGCGCCGGCCAGATCGAAGAGCCGGTTCACGCGCATGGCGCGCAGCACCGCCAAGCCACCGACCGCGACCATGGCCTGGGTACCGTTGAGCAGCGCAAGGCCTTCCTTGGCTTCGAGCACTATGGGGGTAAGACCAGCTTTGGCGAGCGCCTCCTGGGCCGGCATGCGGTCGCCGTCGAAGAAGACTTCGCCTTCCCCGATCAGCACCAGGGCAAGATGCGCCAGGGGCGCCAGATCTCCGCTCGCTCCCACTGAGCCTTTACTGGGGATGACCGGGTGTACTCGGCTGTTGAGTAGAGCTATCAGAAGCTCGATCAGCTGGTGGCGGACGCCGCTCAATCCTTTGGTTAGAACGTTGGCGCGCAGCAGCAGCATGGCGCGCACTTCTACCTCTTCCAAAGGCTCGCCCAGTCCGCAGGCATGGCTGCGTACCAGGTTGCGTTGCAGCTTTTGCAGGTCTTCGCTGCCTATCCGCACATCGGACAGTTTGCCGAAGCCGGTATTGATTCCATAGGCCGTTTCGTTGCTGGTGACAATGCGCTCGACCACGGCTTGGGACGCGGCAATTCGCGACCGCGCCGCCGGAGCTATGGCTACCGTCATCGAGCCGGAAGCCACTTGGCTGACTTGATCGAGGGAGAGTGGCTGCCCATCCAGCTCCAGGACGCCAAGGGTACCCGTTGTCATGCTGAACCGCGCGGACCAGTCAGTCGCCGAGGGATTAGCTTCAACTCCTTGAAGCCACCTGGCTCTGATTCGTCTATCGCTTGTACAACCTCAACGATCTGCGCTTTTACCGCAGGCCAGTTGCCGGACGGTAGAACCACAACTGCGACCCTTCGATTGGCCAAATTCTGCTGATGGGCAAGGTTGCGGTCGGCTGTAACCATAACTTCGAAACCCTTATCTTGCGCCTCATCGAGGAGATCGCCATTCTTTAGTTCCTGCCATCCCAGCTCAACCGATCGCGTGACTTTGTGCGCCGGCAAGTAACGTACCAGATTCCTAGGAACTTTCTGATCGAAAAGCACCTTCACGGACGGAGCGTGGCGTGACGGCTAGCAGCATAGGCCAGCACGATCCGAACATCCTCGGGATTTAGATCAAAGTTGTAGGCAATATCCTCTGGACTTTCGCCCGCATCATGATTCTCCACAACTTGATCAGCAGGTACGCGTGACCGGCGAATGATCGGCACACCGCTCACCTTGCCGGGAACGACCTCGACGATGGGGCAATCCGACCAGTCCACTACCGTCTTCTTCGCTTGGAGGTGCATGTCGAAGATTATAGGCCGCAGTTTCGAAAGGCGTTCATTGGGACAATCGAGCTTGAGAGTTCGCATGATCTCAGACCGTGCTCTCCACTTCACCGACGAACCCGAGCCCGACGGTTCCCTCAGGCACTGCCTCATGAGGCATCAACAAACGATTGAGTTTTCTGTTTCAGGTGCCTGACAGCGCGGCACTTATCTGGCACGACGGAGAACAGAGCCGATTGCAGATGATGCCGACGTGACTTCGGTCACACAAGTAACTGCCCGCGCGGTGGACGCAAAAGCCCCGGGCACCGGCAACCGAAGCGATTATCAGACCAGACCAGTGCTCCGGGACGGAATTCATCACTATCCGCGTTTTCCCTGTTGCGTTTCCCGTCTTTCCGTCGGAAACTGCGAGAAAGCGATCAAACGGGGATCTGGTGACGTATGCATACAACGGCTCTGGATAAGAGTGGATTCACTACAACTCTGAACATGGCCTTAAGCTCCACCGCTCCCGAGCGGTCCGCCGAAAATTTTCACCGCAAGCAGCTCGCCCGTTTTGGTAAGTGGTTGTATCGATTGGGTTTCGTGCCCGGGACGGCGGGAAACCTCTCGGTGCGCCTGAGCCACGACCGCATTCTGGCCACGCCCACAGGCATGAGCAAGTTCATGCTTAAGGCGGCGGATATGGTGGTGGTTGATATGGAAGGCCACCGCGTCGGCGAAAGCCGGAACGTGACCAGCGAAATTGGCATGCACCTGGCAATTTATCGTCAACGGCCCGATGTGCAGGCGGTGGTCCATGCGCATCCGCCCATCTCCACTGGCTTTGCTTCCTGCGGGCTGGCTCTGGAAGAGCCCCTATGCTCGGAGGTTGTGATGGCGCTGGGGTCGATCCCGCTGGCGCCCTACGCGACGACGGGTACAGCGGACGTGGCTTCCAGCATTCAGCCCCTGATCGTCGACCATGACGCGGTTCTGCTCGCCAACCACGGTGTCGTAACCGCGGGCGATACGCTTGCAAGATGCCTTCATGCGCATGGAAACGGTCGAGCACTACGCCCATATCTGCCTGGTCGCTCGCCAACTCGGCTGTCCCCAGCCGCTCTCCTCTGATCATCTGCAACAGTTATCCGAAGCTCGTTGCCGCTACCAGAGGAACGCCATCCCCGGTTGCTGAGGCAGGTTCCCGCTCGCACTTTCGCCCGCCCAAGCCGCCACTCGCAGTTAGCATAGCTAGAGGAGATCCTCAGGCAAGCGGCATGACTACGCAGATCATTGCGCCCAACCAGGTCGAGGGTCCCGGCCTGGTCGAAGAGAGAACACTGTTTCGGGTGCTCATAGCGGTGGGCCTTGGCCATCTGCTCAATGATTCGATGCAGGCCCTGCTGCCCTCCATCTATCCCATCCTGAAGACCTCGTTCCATTTGATTTCGGTCAGATCGGTCTGCTGACGCTGACCTATCAGATGACAGCGTCCATCCTGCAGCCCTTTATTGGGCAATACACCGACCGCAAGCCCCTGCCATACTCGCTGCCTGTCGGTATGGTTTTTACCCTGCTGGGCCTGCTGCTGCTGGCGGTTGCGCCTAGCTTCGCATTGCTGTTGCTGGCTGCCTCGTTGATTGGTATGGGCTCGGCAGTCTTCCATCCGGAGTCATCGCGCGTGGCGCGTCTGGCTTCCGGGGGGCAGCACGGAATGGCCCAGTCGATTTTTCAGGTAGGCGGAAATACTGGATCGGCGATCGGGCCGCTGCTGGCAGCGTTTATCGTCCTTCCCCACGGGCAGCGCGGCGCGGCATGGTTCTCCATCCTGGCTTTTCTGGGAATTTTGGTCCTGCTGCGGGTGAGCCGTTGGTACAAGACCCGTCTCCAGCATCTGAAAACCCGGCCCGCAAAGCATGCCGAAGAAGCACATGGTTTGCCGCCCAGGAAAGTGGTCTTGGGCATCGCGATTTTGATCGCTCTCGTCTTCTCCAAGTTTTTCTACCTGGCCAGCATCACCAGCTATTACACCTTCTACCTGATGGCCCGCTTTCATGTGGGGGTGCGGAGCTCGCAGCTTCACCTCTTTGCTTTTCTGGGAGCCGTCGCCGCCGGAACCCTGATAGGAGGACCGATCGGCGATCGGGTTGGCCGCAAGGCAGTGATCTGGTGGTCCATTCTCGGGGTCTTGCCGCTTACCATGCTGCTGCCTTACGCGAACCTCCTCTGGACCGGCGTGTTGAGCGTCTTCGTAGGCTTGATGCTGGCTTCCGCCTTCCCTGCGATCGTCGTCTACGCGCAGGAACTCGTGCCCGGGCGGGTGGGCATGATCTCCGGACTCTTCTTTGGCTTTGCCTTCGGCATGGGCGGCATCGGCGCAGCCATACTGGGCAGGATCGCCGACGCAACCAGCATCTTCACCGTGTACAAGATATGCGCGTATCTTCCGGCGATTGGCTTACTGGCAGGTTTTCTGCCTGCTAAGCCGCGCGCTGTTGCCGGTAAATGACAGGCGCGCCCGCTCTTATTCCGTTCTCAGGGCCTGCATCGGATCGATCGAAGCGGCGCGCCATGCAGGAAAAAATCCCGCGGCCATTGACACCAACAGAAGCAGCAACAGTGCTCCTCACGATGGTCGCCGGATCTTCCGGGGAAAGCCCGAACAGGAAGCTCGTCGCCAGGTGCATAGCTGCAATCGATAGCGCCAGGCCGAGCAGGCCGCCTAGCAGTGATCAGCAGCAACGTTTCTTTCAGAACCAGACGCAGCACCGCTGAACGCGTGGAGCCGAGCGCGAGGCGCACCCCGATTTCGCTCGTCCGGCGCTCCACGATATAAGACATGACCCCATAGAGCCCGAGGCACGCCAACCCCAAGGCCAGAAGGCCGAAGATGGAGGTTAAGCGGGCGATCAGGCGCTGTTGCGTCAGATTGTTCTTCACCTCTTCGTTGAGTGTGATGATGTCGATGATAGGGATCCTGTGGTCTACGGCGGCGACTGCCTGACGAACCTGGGGTGCTATCCACTGCGGATCGGCCATGGTCCGAATCTCCAGCCCGTCGATATTGCCCGGGGCCTGGGCAATCGGAAAATAGACCATGGGCGGAGCCGCTTCGCGAATATCGTTCACGCGCGCGTCAGCCACCACGCCAACGATGGCGAAGCTATCCTGAGGAGATGTCGGCGTAGGAGAAGCGTCGTCCGACAGCGTCGCCCCCGGAGAGAAACTTCCGCGCAAATGCTTGATTGACGATGGCAACCTTGGGAGAGGCCGGGCCATCGGTGGTCGCAAACACTCTGCCTTGCAGGAGACCGATACCCACAGTCTCAAAATAATTGGGGGCCACATTGTTCATCTGGGTCTCGCCTTTCCGGCTCCCCTCATGATGATTGTCGTCGACGATCCGTATCGCGCTCGAGTCGAGGCAACCAGCGACGATCGAGCAGGTGGTCACGCTCGCGGAACGGACGCCGGGGATCGCTTCCAACTGGCTGGTCAGACGCTCGTACAACGAGGGGAAGTCGCTCGCCTGGTAATCCACCATGTGCGTATCGAGGTGCACGCTGAGCAGATGATCGCGGTCGAAGCCGGGGTTAAGCCTGCTGTAGTTCCCCAGCGTTCGCACAAACATGCCGGCGCCCACAAGCAGCACCAGGGAGAGCGCCACCTGGACGGCGACCAGCCCTTTCCGCAGAGACCAGCGGGCTTCGCGTCCGGAGATCGACTGAGCGCTGCCTTTCAGCACGGACGCAGGATCGACATGCGCGCTCTTGAGCGCCGGCGCCAGCCCGAACAAAAGGCCCGTGGCCATAGTGACAACCACGCTGAAGATCAGGATGCGTGCATCGGGCGTGAGGTTGAGCGGAATCGGCGTGCTCTCGGTCGATGCCCACTTCGGCAGCACGCTGGTACAGCCGAATGCCACCGCAATCCCGAGCAGACCGCCGAAGGAGGACAGCAGCACGCACTCCGTCAGCATCTGGCGAATGAGCCGCGAGCGGCTAGCGCCCATCGAAAATCGTACGGCGAAGCCGCGCTGCCGCGCAGCCGCCCTTGCCAGCAGAAGATTTGCTATATTCGCGCACGCAATCAGGAGCACCATGACAGCCATACCCATCAGAAGAAGGAGAGGCTGCTCGAATTCGCGCCGGAGATTCGCGAATCCTTGCTGCCCAGGTTCGAGCGTCAGGGTAACCGTCTGGAACCAGCGCAGCAGATCCGGATCCGACACGCCCTGCGTCGCCTGCAGCAGATCGTTGCGGTACACCCGGTTCATGACCGTGGTGACCTGAGCAAGAGCAGCCGGTTCCTTAACCCGCACGATGAGCTGCAGCCAGAAAATGCGATCCTGGGGAATCCAGGGCTTCAAGGGTTCCGCGGCTATGTCGCTGTAGTGGTCGTGATAACGCACGTCCGACTGCATCGTCAGCGGCATCCAGAAGTCGGGTTCCTTGCCCGCGCGCGCACCAAAGAACCCGCGTGCCGCCACACCGACAATCGAGAACGGCACACCGTTCACGGTCACCTTACGGCCGATCACCCCCGGATCGCCGGCAAAGCGGCGCTGCCAGTAGCCATAGCTGATGACGGCCACGGCGCTGCCGCTCACCTTGGCATCATCGGTAGGCGTGAGCAGGCGGCCCAGGACCGGCCAGGTTTCAAAAACCTGAAAGTAGTTGCCGGAAACAAGCTGCCCCAAGGCGCGCTCCGGTTGTTCCGTCCCTGCGTTGATGTAAAAGTCGTCAGGCCAAGTCATGGCGGCAACTGCTGCGGTATCGCGGCAACTGCTGGCGCAGGTGAACGAAGAACGGATAAGAAACCCGGGTTTTCTCCGCAGGGTGATCGGTCTGCTTTACCAGGAATAGCTGCTCCGGATGCGGTACGGGCAGCGACTTCAGGAGCACCGCGTCCACCAAGGTGAAGATGCCGGTCGTGGCCCCGATGCCGAGCGCCAGCGTAAGCAGCGCCACGGTGGTAAAACCAGGCGACCTGCGCAATTGCCGCAGAGCGTAGCGTACATCGTGCAGCAGAATTTCGAGTGCAGGTAGCGTAGCTTGTTCGCGGAACGTTTGTTGTGCCTGCCCCAGGCCGCCGAGACGAATCAGTGCCTGCCGTCGTGCCTCTTGCGGCGCCATACCGGATCGCACATTGTCGTCGATGTGCATCTGCAGATGGCTTTCCAGTTCGGCCGCAAGCTGCTCGTCCGTTCGCCCCGCGCCGCACATTCCCAGTAGCCGGATCCACAGTGTTCGCAGCTTGCGCATCACGCCTCCTCAGCCGGGGAGAGGTGCGCAGCAGCCTATTCGAGCTGACATTGGATGAAGCCGCCCTGCCAAATGTCCGCCTGGTCGCCCCGGGTTCTCCTGTTGGTTACCCATATGAACTTTGCCACACTTTCTATGGGAATGCAATAGGGCAACGACCCGCGGCTAAAGCCTGACGAGATTTTGTAAGCCAGTCGCTCTGCTTTAAAGCCTCGCTCCCCCGCATGAATGCGGGGGCTCCCACCATTGCGCTCAGCCGGCCACGAATCCAACCAATCTGCGTCTTCACGGCGGTGATCTCGATCGTTCTCCCATCGACGCACGGTGGGCCCCTGCTTCTGCAGGGGGTGCCTAGCCCTGGCACTCGGCGCCGGAATGTTGATGCTCTACTTTCTATCGGATATTACGGCAGTTCGTGCTTCATCGTTCACTCGTCTTGTTGAGCGCAGTCGTCGCCAGCATGCCTCCGAGACCCATTGTTTCCACGGCAGACGAAGGCACAATCACCATCGAGCCGCGCTCCTTGATTGCCTCATAGAGCATATTCATGGCTCGCAGGTGCAAGGCGCCGGGCTTGTTGAGATACACCTCGGATGCTTCGGCAAATTTGGCGGCCACTTGCAACTCCGCGTCGCCGAGAATGATGCGGGCGTGCCGTTCACGTTCTGCCTGGGCCTGCTGGGACATAGCATTTTCCAGCGGCTGCGGAATACGCACATCGCGTATCTCCACCGACTGGACCGTGATTCCCCATGGGTTTGTCTTGGCATCAAGAATTTGTCTGCAGTTCCTGACCAAGGGCATCACGATCCGTGATCAACTTCGCCAGGTCGTGACGGCCAATGGATTCGCGAAGCGCTGTTTGGGCGCTCATCGCGATCGCGTCTTCGAAATTCGCTACTTCCAGAATCGACTTCTCCGCATTCCACACCAGCCAGAAGACAATCGCGTCCACATTCACGGGAACCGTATCCCGGGTCAGCGTGGATTCCGCGGTGACCGTGCCGATGCGCACCCGCTGATCGACAAAGCTGCTGAGCGTGTCCACCACCGGGGTGAGCATGAATATCCCTGGCCCCTGGAGCCGCTGGAAGCGTCCGAAACGAAGCACCGCAACCTTCTCCCACTGGCGCACGACCTTGATCGAAAACAAAAAGAACAAACCGACGAGGATTCCGAGAAGCAAGTGGCAGGTTGATTTCCAGTCAGGAACATTCCGGCTAATCCGGCGGCCATGCAAGCGACCATGACCGTTATTGCAGGCGCGCTGATCTCGATACGCTGGCTCATTCTGCTATCTCCTCTTTGCATTTTGCTCATTGCCATGTTCCTTTAAAGCGTCTATCAGTTCGGTAAGACTGAAACCATTCGCGCCTGCCCTGGCGATCATCTCCGCGGCAAGCTGTTGCATCTGCCGATTGCGCGCGCGGCTATCGGTCGCGACTGGCTGCTCCGCGATAAACGTTCCAGTTCCCTGCTGGGTTTCCAAAAGACCTCGGATCTCCATCTCGCGATAGGCACGGGTCACGGTATTCGGATTAATCGCAAGATCGACAGCGACCTGACGGATGGTAGGAAGCTGATCGCCGGCCTTTAGACGCCCGGCCGCGAGCGCGCCTTGCACCTGGTCTATCAGCTGCCTGTATACGGGAACGCCACTATGCGCATTGAGTTGAAAGCTAAACATGCCGTCTGCGCTCCGTGTTCGATTCTTCATTTGTTGACTAGTGTACTAGTTTTCTAGTACATGTCAAGTGGGAAAGAAAAAAATCAACAACATCTGGATCCCCGGTTTCGTGCAGCGCCTGGCACTCACGTCATCTTCGGAATAGTTACCCAGCCCTTCCGGGCTGGGCTCACGTTTGGCAGTGGCCCTCGGGCCTGGCATCCGGTGGCGATTATGAGTGTCATTGCTCTTCCATTTGCGATAGGCAAGTTAGACTGCTTCTTGGTATGACAAAGTTGAGGGCGGTGGCACACCTGGCATGAGTGAGTGGATCGACAGATTCGTGAAAGCTATTGGACAAGTTGATCTCAGCCGTCCCCTTTCAGCGAGTGCTGTTCGGATCGGCCGGTCGACAAAAGCTATTGAACAGGCTGTTATTGGATAACCCATCCGATGGATCCGGAGGCCATAGTCACGCGCTACGGTCACTAACCGCATTCGACGGGATAGCCCCTACTCTGTGCGCAATGCCACCATGGGTTCGACAGACGCGGCGCGCCGAGCTGGAATCCAACACGCCACCAGGGCAATCGCGGACAGAAATGGCGGCACAACCGCGAAGGTCAGCGCGTCATGCGGTTGAATGCCGTAGAGGAAGCTGGCCGCCAGTTTGGATAACATCCATGCGGCTGGCCAACCGAGCACCACGGCGATCAGCGTGAGCACGAGACCTTGACGCAGAACCAGGCGCTCGACTGTGCCTGGTTGCGCGCCCATCGCCATGCGAATGCCGATCTCGCGCGTGCGCCGGCTGACCGCGTAACTCATCACGCCATAGAGACCCACCGTGGCCAGCACCAACCCGATGCCGCCGAAGACACCGAACAGCATGGCCGCCAGGCGAGGCAGGAAGAAGGCAGAATGGACGTGTTCCTCCATGGTCTCCTCGTTGAATACGGCCATGCTGCGATCAAGCGCATAGATCTGCTGCCGCACCGCCTTGCCCATTGCCGCGGGATGGCCCGCTGTGTGCACCGCCAGCGTATAGCCCAGCAAGGAAGGCTCGGCCCCGATATTTTGCTGGAGCGAGCGGTAAAGTACCGGCGTAAGCTCCTCGCCCAGCGAGGTGGTTTTGACGTTGCCTACCACCCCGACGATCTGGTAGGTTACGCCGCCTCCGGTCACCTGCTGCCCGATGGGATTTTCCCCTGCGAAGACGCGCTCCACAAAGGCCCGGTTGACGACGGCGGTCTTTGGACCGCTCGCTGTTTCCCCTCCGAAGTCGCGGCCCGCAACGCGCGGAATGCCCATGGTCTCGAAGTAGCCCGGCGTCACCATAATCCGATTGACCGCGGGATCGTTTTTGCCGGAGGTTGGCCCGCCTCCAACATGGAACGTTCTCTATGTTGCGAGCCATGGAGAGCGGCCCATGGTCGGTCCACGCTGCCGAGAGCACACCTGGTAGAACCGCCATCCGCTCTCGCAACTGATCGAGAAACTCGACCGTCCGCTCCGGCGTGTAGGCGTTCAGCCGTGGATCGACAGACATACTCAACAAGTCCTGGGGGCGAAAGCCAAGGTCGATGCTGGCCGCGGTTTGCAAGCTGCGCAGGAAGAGTCCTGTCATCGAAAGCAGAATCACCGACATGGCGATCTGCGCGATCGTCAGCAGATTACGCAGAGTCCAGCGGCGCCCGGGGCGAGCCAGCGCATCCTCCCCCTTGAGCGCTCTGCCCAGCAGCGGACGTGCGGCAGCCCAAGCCGGGGCCACTCCCAGCAGCAATCCGCTGAGAATACTCAAACCGAAGGTGAAGACCAGCACACGCCAATCCACTCCAATGCGCATGTCGACAGGAATTGGTACGGGCAGTTGGATTGCGGAGAGCGCCTGCGTAGCCCATAGAGACAGAAGGACGCCCAGGACTCCTCCGCCCAATCCCAGCAAGACGCTCTCTACCAGCATCTGTCGCTGCAAGCGTCCGTGGGTGGCTCCCAACGCCAGGCGCACGGCCATCTCGCGCTGACGGCCGGATGCCTGCGCAAACAGAAGGTTGGCTACATTGGCGCCTGCAATTGCCAGTACCAACAGCGCCACCACAGAGAGCGCAGTCAGGAAGATCAGCAGCTCGTTTTGCGCCTGCTGCGGCAGTAAGCCCGCCTGCACGAAGACAAAGGGCTTGTCCTTGTCGGTGGTTGGATAGCTACGTGCTAATCGTTCGGCGAGTGCATTCAGCTCGGCGGCAGCCTGGGTACGCGTTGTGCCGGGTCGCAGCCGGCCAACGACGAACAGCCAGTCTACGTTGCGGTCAGGGCCTTTAGGCAGGTTAGGGACTAACCGGTCAGCGATCCCGAGTGGCACCCAGAACTCGGCTTCGAGAATCTGGTCAATCCCGTGGAAGCCGGCCGGGGCGACGCCCACCACGGTAAAGATTTGGCCCGAGAGAGTGACTGTCTCGCCCACAATTGCGGGGTCGTCGTGGAAGCGGCGATGCCATAGGCCGGCGCCCAGCACGGCCACAGGCTGCTTGTCTTCGCTGTTCGCGAAACCGCGACCGCGCATCATGCGAAGTTCGGCGGCATCGAAGAAATTTGCCGTGACCGCCTGGCCCCACACCCGTTCCGGTTCTCCGCGGCCGCCGATGGAGGCAGGCACCAGCGGAAAGTAAGCCGCAACTGCGGAGAAAGATTTCGCTTGTTCGCGAAGATCGTTGAACAGTGGCCATGAAAGCGAACTTTCGCCGCGCCTCTGGATGGCCAACAAGGTGGATGGATCGCCGACCGGCGCGGGACGCAGAACGAATCGGCTGACCATGGAGAAGATGGTGCCGTTGGCGCCGATACCCAGGCCGATCGAAAGCACGGCGATGATTGCAATTGCCGGGTGTTTGGTCAGCCGCCGCAGGCTGTAGGAACAGGTCGCGTACGAGCGTCTCCAGCCATGGCAGTCCGCGCCGCTCGCGATAAGCCTGCCGCGTTTGCTCCGCGCCGCCGAGACGAATGAGCGCCTGGCGGCGAGCTTCCTCGGAACTCAGCCCGGCGCGGATGCCGTCGTCGATGTGCATCGCCAGGTGGCTGGCGATTTCGGCCTCGAAGTCACTCTCACCTTGCGGCTTGTGCAGTAGCCCGCAGAAACGCATCCATAGCGCTCTGAGTTTACGCATCATGCCTCCCCGGCTGGCGTGAGAAAGCGGGCACGGCTCGCGACCCGCTCCCCTTGGTTACCCATATGAATATTGACACTCTATCTATGGGAATGCAATAGGACGCGGCGCAACAAGATGGGGTTCAGTTCAGGCTCGACAAATCCTGGTTCGTCTGTGCGAGAACCCATTCATCGCAAGCAGATAAACGATGGGTCCCGTTAATACGCTAGGTTAAGCAAATGGGTAAACAACGCCTTCCCCAGGTCAGCGCGTTGTGCCAGCTGAAGGAGCGTCAGTGCCGGCGCAGCGTGGCTCCAGTTATCGAGAGCAGCGCCATACCATCCTTGTGTCCAAAATGCGAGGCCACCGATGATCACTGTCCATACGGCTAGGAGAATCAGTCATGGAGGCGTTATGGCGAGAGACTTAGTCCTTTTGCGAAGTCCCCAATACGCTGGAAGAAGAACAAACAGAAAGTTGCTTACAATCGGGGTCCACGCCCACCGGGTCACCCACAGCAGCCGGATCGGATAAAAGCCACGGTAAACGGCGAAGACCGCGCAAAACACAAAGAACAGAACGCCGTTAGCCCAGATCGTTTTTCTAGACAGCGCACCCAAAGCAAAGGCGCTGGTCCAGGACCAGGTAACGAGCGCAGACGCCTGAAAACAAATCTCCGCGAAAAGTGCGGTAGACGATACTCCTGTTCTGTAAGAGATCCCATAGTGAAGCCACATCACTAGATCTGGAAAAAACGTTCAGTCCCACCTGTGATTGGGTTGCCAAGAGCGGCACCGACAGGAACAACGATGGCCACCAATACAAACCATGGTTTCCATTCCTTCCAAAATCCGAGCTGGCGTCGCAAAACCAAGCCGAGGACGGCGTTGAACGCCCGGCGATCACTCATGCCAAGTTCGGCAAGATCCCCAAGCACCATCTCTCGCTCCCCGGAATCAAGAGCTCTCGACAGGGCTTGCGTGGAGCGTGTCCAGAGGTTCCTCATTTCCGTGCACCGGCCTGAGCAACCTGCCATGATGTTCCGTGACTCACCTGCTGCACCGTCTCGTAAAAAGCCGTTGCTGCCGCAACACCTTTCGCGGTGACCCGTACCATCCGCTTCGAGCGACCTCCCCGCTCCTGCGTTGGTTTGCCTGACCAGGTCTTGATCATCCCCTTAGTCTCCAGACGATCCAATGTTGTGTAGAGAGCTCCAATGGAGCATTTGCGGCGCGACGAGCGCTCGATTTCCTGCACGATCGCAGCTCCGTACGCCTCGTCTCCCAGGCGAACCGTTGCAGCGATGAGAAGATACTCAAATTCACCAAGCATAGTATGCTTACATTGTGGTATTAATAGACGCGAAAGTCAAACACGACTCAATTTGACCGGAGGTGCTTTATGAAGTTGATCCGTTGGTTCCCTGCGTACCTGATCCTGACCTTATCCGCGATTAGCCTTCTTGCACCGCATACCGCTGCGCAGAATCATCCTCCACAGTCCGCGCCAGACAAACTGTTTCCAGAGGCAAGCCGGAAGCCGGCGCCCGGTTTCTCTTTGACCGATGCCAATGGAAAGCAGATTCAGTTATCCGATTATCGGGGCAAGGTTGTTCTGCTGGATTTCTGGGCTACATGGTGCGGCGGCTGCAAGCTCGAGATTCCCTGGTACATGGAGTTCGACCAGAAATATAAGCAGCAAGGCCTCGCCGTCATCGGCGTGTCCATGGATGACGACGGATGGAAAGCAGTTAAACCATTCCTGGCGAGGAAAACGGATCCGGAAACGGGTGGAAACATCGCGATGAAATATCCCATCGTTATCGGAAACGACCAACTCGGCAAGGCATACAATCTCACCTCGATGCCGATGACGCTACTCATTGACCGGCAGGGAAAAATCGCGCTGTCCCACACCGGTGTGGTCAACAAGAATGATTTTGAAGCCCACATCCTTCAACTACTGAATTAGTCGACGCCAATCAATCGACGTCTGTCTTCTGCAATACGAATTGGGTCGCCAACGGAAAGAGCAGGATAATCGCGGCACGGATGGCCACCGAAAGCCCAAGTGGTCTGAAATTCCGGTGACATCCCGGTTCGATTGGATAAATTCCTGCAGCACAAGCTTCGGTAAATGTATTCCCGGCCAATAGTGCGGCACGACTTGCTCGAGAAAGATGTAGCCCACAAGCACGCCCGCGCCATAGATAATGCCCTTGGCGTGCTTCAAGAGCACGGTGGAGAAGTACGTCACACTGTAGACCAGCCCGGCCAAAAGGAATGCGGCGACGAAGTTCAACCAGACAATAAAAGTGAGCGTAACCGGGCTGCCTGCGATCAAAACGCTGCCATGCAAAGGATCTCCGAGCGGCAACGAATGATCCGGTGCAACAGGACGCCGAAGCACCAGAGTCAGTAACGCCACGATCGGCACCAGTAGCGCCATGCCTACGCCCCAATCACACCAGACGAAGTATGCGCGGCTTCTCGGCCTGGTAAATAAATACGATCCGCTCCGTTCACCGAGATCCCTGCCCACCGCCGAAGATAGCCCAGGAGCCAGGCAACAAAGCTAACCGGGAAAGCCTGAAGCGTGAGAAAAACCGGAAATATTGTCGAGATTCTTTCGAAAGGTGCATGATGGTCGAGAACGAGATTCTGCCTCAGGACGAACACAAACAAAGCGCCGATCAATAGCAGGCTGACCGCCAATACTTCGCGTGTATCACGCCAACACTTCCATAAGTACATTGGCTTCTCCCTTCCCCACCACTTCGAGAAAGATCTCCTGCAGGTTCATGGGTGAGACATCGAGCACAGTAGCACCCTGGTTTCGCAGAGCTGCAGTAAACGCTTCAGCTTTTGCGCGTAGGACGTACTCCGTTGTGCCTTCGCCGGTTCGTGTTTGGAGAATCTCGTTGCGCGCCGGGAGACGCAGATCCTCCCCCACCACGCGGACGCGTCGGAAGTTTGCCCGCACGTCGTCGAGTTGCGCTTCGAGCAGCAACTTGCCGTGGTCGATGATGCCGATCCAGTCGGCCACCCGCTCTACTTCCGAAAGATGATGGGAAGAGAGCAGCAGCGTCCGCCCTTCGCCGGCAAAATCATCGATGATGATGCGCAACAGTTGATCCGTGACGATGGGATCAAGTCCGGCCGTTGGCTCGTCCAGTACCAGGAGCTCAGCCCCCTGCGAAAGGGCAAGCAGAAGGCAGAGCTTGGTTTGGTTTCCGGATGGAGAGCTTGCGAAACTTCTGCTTCATGGGGATTTCCAGCGCGTCTGTGTATTTGCGCGCCAAAGCGTCTGACCAGCGGGGAAAGAAGCCGCGGTTGAAACGCACCAGATCATTGCCCGTCATCGAAGGCAGAAGCATCTTATCGATCACGAAACTGGTGCGCTCGAGAACCGCGATGCGGTCCGTTCGCGGGTCCAGGTCGAGCACCCGCGCATGACCGGCATTGGGTTGAATCAGCCCGGCAAGCAGACGAATGGTGGTGGTTTTTCCGGCCCCATTGCGGCCAAGGAATCCGTAGACCGAACCGCGAGGCACGTGCATCTCGAGACCGTCAACGGCATTCGTATGGCCGTACTGCTTACGCAGAGAATGCGTTTCGATAACGAGATCGCTCATGGCGCTTCTCCGAGTTCGTCATACGAGTTTTCCAGCAATTGCACCAACTCTTCCCGTGACAGTCGAAGTTGTTTGGCTTCGACTGCGAGTTGCGTCGCCAGAGGCCTTAGGCGGCGCAGTTTTTCCGACTTCAGCAGGCCAGGACTTTGGCCGTTCACATAACAACCGCCTCCGGGAACGGTACGCAGAATGCCATCGCGCTCCAGGTTTTGATAAGCGCGAGCCACGGTGTTCGGATTGATGCGCAACTCGGCCGCCAGCTTGCGTACGGGAGGCAAGGCATCATCGCGTTTGAGAGCCCCGGCGGCGATGGCATGCTTCAACTGCGATTCGATCTGGAGATAGATCGCTGTGCCAAGCCCGGGCTGCACGCGGATAATCATTTGTATTAATACATTAATACAATTATAAAGCTTGTCAATGACAAATTTCGATCTGGCAAAAACCAAACTAGAGACGGGACGAGTGTCCTGTTCCTAATGGGTTTCCGCTCGGACATTGACTAAGGCTGGAACAACAAAGGCGCGAAGTGAATCAGGTTGTCGCGCCAGACGAGCCAGGAGTGTAGGCCGGGAATCTCGATCTGTGTGACGGGCATGTTCTTTGCCTTGAGGAAAGCGACCATCTTCCGGTTTGGAGTAATAAGGCCGTCTTCCGTTCCGCAGGCGATCCAGAGCAGGCGCAGATTTGCGGCCTTGGGGTCGAGGGTCGCGAACTGTTTGCTGAAGTCGAGCTTCTGCACAGCGGAGCTGAGACCAATGACGTAGGCGAAGCGGTCGGTATGGGCGAGACCAATGGTGACGGCTTCAAGGCCTCCCATGGAGAGGCCGGCGATGGCGTGGTCGTTGCGGTCTTTGGAGATGTTGTAGGTGGATTCAACCTGGGGCATGATCTCGGTCAAAAATACCCTGGTGTAGAGCTCAGTGTTGTGGTCGATGCTGGGCGGATCCTTCCACACGTCGATCGGGCTATGGATGAAAGCGAGATCGCCGTAGCCGAGAGGCATAACGACAATCATGGGTTTCACTTTGCCCTGGGCGATGAGGTTGTCGAGAATAAAGTTCGCGCGCCCGTTGTAGACCCAGCCAAAGGCAGAGTCCGTCCAACCATGCAGGAGATAAAGAACTGGATAGGGCTTGCCGGCCGCATCGTACCCGGGCGGCGTGTAGACGTAATAGTCGCTCTGGTTGTCAGGTAGACCAAGCACGACAGAAGTGGTGTAGGTGTGATGATGGACTGCGCCATGGGGCACAGCGGTCGCATCCCACAGCTGTGGCCCGTCCCCTGGGACGGTGACCATGCTGGCGGGGCGCATGAGGGAGTTGGAGATGACCGGGTTGGCGGGATCGAGGAAAGAGATACCATTGATCTCGAAGTGATAACGGTAGATACCGGCCGGCAGCGGCCCGGAGGTGATGGTCCAGATACCCTCAGCGTCCTTGCGCATAGGCAGCGGTTTGGCAACGTTTTCAATAGAGCAGAGGACCGCTGTCGCGCCCGGGTCGCGATAGCGGAAGGTGACGCTGTGATCCGGATTGATCTTGGTGGAGGGGAAGCTGGGCAGTACCTGTGCGGCGACAGGCGCTAAGAAAGCGTAGCCTGTCAGAAGGATGCAGATCCCGTTGAGATTCGACGCGCAGCGAGCGATATTCCCCTTCATGGTTGCCAGTGTAGCCGAGTTCACCCCAGGCGATTAAGTTCTGCGATGATGTAATTAGGTCTGGGAGGGATCCATGCACGGTGCTGGCCCAAAATTTCCGCTTCGCCTTTCGCCGCTTGCGCAAGACGCCAGGCTTCACAGTAACGGTCATCCTCACCCTGGCTTTGGGCATCGGCGCCACCACCGCGATCTTCTCGCTCGTCGAAGGTATTCTGCTCAGGCCGCTTCCCTTCAGCAATCCCGACCGTCTCGTTCTGCTGGGGGACCATCTGGGATCCAGCGCAGGCACGGGCGTCACTGCTCGCGAGATTGGAATCTACTACCAACGCAGCCAGTGCTTTTTCTTCCCTTGGTGGCTACCACGACAGCAGCTATGAGCTCTCCGGAGGCGCCACTCCGGAGCAAGTGAAAGCAGCCCGCCTGACCGCCGGAGTCTTCCCCACACTCGGCGTTCTACCCTTGCTCGGTCGCGTCTTTTACTGCCCAGGAAGAGGCCGGGCATCAGCCGCTTGCCGTGCTCAGCTACGCCCTGTGGTCAACCCGCTACCATCGCGATCCCACATGTCTTGGCAGTGCCATCGAGCTCGACCGCAGGCCCTACACGATCATCGGCGTCATGCCGCGCAGCTTCGAGTTTCCGCTCCAGACCGGGCACCTCGACCAGGCACAACTCTGGGTGCCCCTGAGCCTTACCCCCGATGAACTCTCCGAAGCAGAATGCGGGCAACTGGGGCTACCACATGGTCGCGCGCCTCAAGGATGGCGTGACCCTTCACTCAGGGCGCCCAGGATGCCGACCGTGTGGCGCAGCAGATCATGCGCAACTTTCCCCCCAGCATGGCCGCCATCCACATCAAGGGCGATGTGAAATCACTGCGCGAAGATGCCGTAGCCGATGCGCGGCCCCTGCTGAATACCCTCTTCGCCGCCGTCTTCGTGGTGCTGCTGATTGCCTGTGTCAACGTCGCCGGTCTGCTGCTGGTGCGGGCCATTCGCAGCCGCCGCGAGTACGCTGTCCGTCTGGCCCTCGGAGCCCGGTCCAGCGTCATTCTCCGCGAATCCGTTTTCGAAGGCCTGTTGCTCAGTGGGACCGGCGGCCTGCTGGGCCTCGCACTTGCCGCAGCGGCGATCCGCATCGCCGTACACCTTTTGCCTGAGTCAATGCCGCGCATCGACTCCATCTCCATCGATACGGGCGTCGTCGCCTTTGCCCTCTTCCTGGCCCTTGCCACCGGGGCCCTCTGCAGCCTTGCGCCGGCCTTCGCTGCCCTGCGCACCAATCTGACGGAAAGCCTCAAGCCAGGCGCGCCCACCGGAAGCGGCTGCCTTGAGCCACGCCTGGCTGCGCTCGACCCTCGTCATCTCAGAGATCGCCATCGCGCTTATGCTGCTTACCGTATCGGGCGCCTTGCTGCGCAGCTTCCATAAGATGCTGCGCGGTCGATCCCGGCTTCCGTCCCGACCATGTCCTGGTCGCCGGCTATCACCTGCCGCTCAAGCAGTACTCGACACATATCTCCGCTGACCAATTCAACCAGAGCCGTTGATCGACCGGCTTGTCCAGCAAGCCCGGCGTAGTCGCCGCCGGCATCACCAACATCCTGCCAGGAACCGGAATGTGGGCCGGCTCTGCCTACACCATCGAGGGTGTGCCCGTGGCCAGTTGGAAGCTGCAGTTCGCCATGTTCGCGAGCACCCAGGGTGACTACTTCCGCGCCATGGGCATCCCGCTGCTCGAAGGCCGCACCTTCACCGTCAACGATCGCTCCAACGCGCCGCTGGTGGTGATCGTTAACCAGTCCATGGCGCGGCATTCCTGGCCCGGGCAGCAAGCCATCGGCAAGCGCCTGCACGCCGGCAATCCGCATAAGGGATACCCATGGGCCACGGTGGTGGGCATCGTTGCCGATACCAAGCTCGGATCTCGCGATGAGCCGAACGCTGACCAGTGGTATATCCCAGCCCAGCAGCCCGCCACTCTGTACGGCAGCGACGTGGCAGCAGAGCTTACCGGCCCGGCGAGCGGATACATCACTCTCCGCTCCGCCCTGCCGCCCGAGCAGATGACCAACATTCTGCGGTCGACCGTCGCCGGAGATCGATCCGATGCTCGCTCTCGAGCAGATTCAGCCCATGAATGATGTCATCTCGAACGTGGAGGCGCCGCGCCGCTTCAACACCGACCTGATCACCGGCTTCGCTACCGGAGCCCTGCTGCTCGCCATCATCGGGATCTACGCGGTGGTCGCCTTTTCGGTTTCGCTGCGCACGCAGGAGATTGCCATCCGCATGGCCCTGGGTGCTCCGCGCAGCCGGATCGCGCGGTTGGTCCTCTTGTCGGGCGCCAGGATGGCGCTCATCGGCTGCGCCCTCGGCGTGCTTGGCTCACTCGCCATCTCCCGCCTGGTGCGTTCTTTCCTCTTCGAGGTCAGCGCCACCGACCCGCTCGTTTATCTTGGGGCTGTGCTCGACGATGATGCTGTTGGCGCTTCTCGCCTCGGCGCTACCGGCAGCGCGGGCCGCATCCGCTGATCCAGTCGACGGCCTGCGCTCTCATTAAAATCCCAGATCCTCAAACTTGACGTTCTGTATCGGATACTGTTTCCAATCCTTGTAGTCGAAATGCCACCACTCGTCGGGATTGACCACGAAACCCTGTTTTTCCATGGCTTGGCGCAGCAGCGCGCGGCGAGCGCGCTCGTCGGGCGTGCCGCCGGGATAATCGGCATACGCGCGCTTGGTCATCTCGTCATACCCGCTGGGCATCTTCACCTCTTTGCCGGTCTTCAGATCGTATAAGGACAGGTCCACAGCGCATCCGCGATTATGCCTGGAGCCCTCCTTCGGATTGGCGACAAAAATCTTTTTGTCGTCGGGCGTCGCGGTCCAGAATATCTCGGTGACGTACCAGGGGCGGTAGCCGTCGTGGATGATCAGGCCGTATCCCTGGGCCTTGAGCTCCTGGTTCGCACGGACGAGCGCTTCCGCTGCCGGGCGCTGAAGAAACGCGCGCGCCTGGGTATACAGGGGAGTTCCCAAAAAATTGTTCGTAGTGGCGTAACGCACGTCGAGCTTGATCGTGGGATCGAGTTTGACCAACTCCACCAGGTCAGGCTTGCGGAAACTTCCCTGCTCCTGTGGCGGCTGCTCTTTGAGCGCCTGCGCGCGCAACTCATCGATCGGGTGCAGAGGTTGAATACGGAAGCTGACCTGTTGCGCGAAGCCGAATTGCAGCAATAAAAGAAGCGAACAAAAAGAAGTGCGGCGTTTTAGCCTGGACACGTTTCCTCCGCATAGCGTTAACATTTACAGGTCCCCTATGAGCGTATCCTGGGGCCCGAGGCTGAGTGTAAATTATGGCGATCGCACGGCAGGTTATCACATCCATTCTCCCTGATGGCACGGACATGCTCGGAACCAAGAGCCTGGCCGTCAAAATTGCAGACGAAAGCATTGTTTCCGGTTCGCTGCTCACGGTTGAGAGTAATCACTTCTGCGTATTGAAATCGCGCGGCGCGGTATTGAACGTCTACGAGACGGGACAATACGCCCTCACCACTCCCGACAAACCTCTCCTGGGTTCGATCGCTCAAGGATTCTTCGGCGGCTCCTCCCCGTGGGTGTATGAGGTCATTTACGTCAATCGATCCAAGCTGCTCATCCGCAGCGAGGGAATCGCGACCAGCGAAGAGATGGCCGAGATGGCCTACCAGGTGGATTACTACATCCACGTCGACACCAAGGATGCAGCGCTCCAACTGATTACGCATTTGCCGTTCAATGGCCATGTGATCGACACCCGTGAAGTCTCCGACTACGCGGGCCCGGCCATTGAGCAGGCCATCAACCAGATCGTCCAAGTGACGAAGATGGAAGACATCAACGAGCACATCAACGAAGTGCGCGAGTTGGTGAAGACCCATCTTTCTGATTTTCTGAAGGTCTATGGCATTACGCTCAATGACCTGAAGATCCTCATCATGCCGAAAGACGAGCGCATGCGCGAGCTGATCTCGCTGCAGGCGATCGGCCTTACACCCATCGAAGCGGTGCGCTATTACCTTGCATTGCAGATGGCGGCGAAGGGGTTGGTCTCTGCACCAAACGCTGCGGCCGGCTTGCCATTCAACATCGGTGGTCCAGTCAGCGGATTCTATCCCGCCGGCCCCGCGACCGGATTGACTGGAGAAAAATAGTGTCGAGCTACGGATTTTATGATGCCGGCGCGCTGCGGCAAATCGCCACCAACCTCTTTTATGGCTGGGGCTACAACTTCTACCGCGTCGAGAACCAGTTGCGCGCCGACGACCAGCTGGTTCGCAGTAAAGCCGCTTCCCTGCTCGGTATCGCGATGGCCAGCGTAGAGGCGGCAGAGAGTGCGTACCGGCGCGAGTTCCTCCCTGCACCCTCGCGCTGCAAGCCATTTCCCGACGCGGCCGCAGTCGCGGCGGCCCAGCGCCTGGAGAGGCTAGCCCGAGGGATCGGTGCTCTGGAAGCTTCGATTCAGCAGCAGCCGGTTCCTGAGAATGATCGGATGACCCAACGCTATCGGCAGGAGGCAGCCACGCTGAAGGTCCTGATGGAGCACGATGAGCGGCTGGTAGGCCAGTGCGATCTGCTGCGATCCATGGTGGAGCGTCAGGAGAGCGCCAAGGTCCTGGAGAACATGCCGGCTCTTGAACTGGGACTGGAGGCCATTCGGACTACCCTGCACGATCGAGAGGCTGTGCTGCTCGATCGTGCAGGATAGAGAGCTCTTAGTCGTAGTATTCGAGGCCCAGGTGGGTGATCAGGGATTCGCCCTTGATATGGCGCAGCGTGTTTTTCAACTTCATCAACTGAATGAAGAGATCGTGCTCCGGGTAGAGCCCAGGAGCCGTCATGGGTGACTTCCAGTAAAAGCTCAGCCACTCCTGAATACCCAGGTCTTTCAATTCTGGAGTGCGCGCCGCCAAGTCGAGGAAGAGCACCAGATCCAGAGCAATCGGCGCTGCCAGGATCGAATCGCGGCACAGGAAATCGACCTTGATCTGCATCGGATAGCCGAGCCAGCCGAAGATGTCGATATTGTCCCAACCTTCTTTGTTATCACCACGCGGCGGATAATAGTTAATCCTCACCTTGTGGTAAATATCCTTATATAGATCGGGATAAAGATCCGGCTGCAGGATGAAGTCGAGCACGCTCAGCTTGGACTCCTCCTTGGTCTTGAACGACTCCGGATCGTCCAGCACCTCGCCATCGCGGTTGCCCAGAATGTTGGTCGAGTACCAGCCGCTCACACCCAACATGCGCGCCTTGAAGGCCGGCGCCAGCACCGTCTTCATAAAGGTCTGCCCGGTCTTGAAATCCTTGCCGGTAATGGGCGCACTGTTCTTGCGGGAAAGCTCCTGCATCACGGGCAGATCGACGGTCAGGTTCGGCGCTCCCATGGCAAACGGAACGCCTTCCTGCAGCGCGGCGTAGGCGTAGATCATGGAAGGCGCGATGTTGATGTCGTCCTCTTCCAACCCCTTTTCAAACGCCGCCAGCGACTGGTGAACCGCCGAAGGGGTGAGAAAGATCTCGGTCGAACCGCACCAGATCATCACCTGGCGCTCGGTCACCTTCTTATATGCCTGAATGTCCGCCCGCAGCTGCTCGGCCAGATCGCGCTTATTCTTCCCCTTCTTGACGTTGCAGCCCTGCAGACGCTTGACGTAGTACTGATCGAAAACCGCGGGCATCGGCCGGATCCCTTCAAGGAATGGCCGAATGGTCTCCAGTTGATCGCGATCGAGAACGTGCGCGGTCTTGGCCGCCTCGAACATGTTTTCGGGAAAAATGTCCCAGCCCGTGAAGCAGAGATTGTCGAGCTTCGCCAGGGGCACGAAGTCCCTGATCAGAGGGCTGTTGCCCTCGGTGCGCTTGCCCAGGCGAATGGTCCCCATCTGGGTAAGGGAGCCGATAGGCTTGGCGATTCCCTTGCGGACGGCTTCCACGCCGGCCACCAGGGTGGTCGCAACCGACCCCATTCCGGGGATCATGATTCCTAATTTTCCGTTGGCTGGCTGAATGGGTGAACTGTCAGCAGGCGCTTGGCTGCTGCTCTTAGGCGTAGACATTTTCTTGCAGGTCCGTCCTCTCGGGGCTTTATTTATGATCGGAAGCGCTCCGCTGCCTACGGCATTTCTGCGTGGCTTGCGCGCCGGCCGGAGCCATGATCAAACACCCTTGCCAGTCTCGTCTTTCGTTTCTGCTTTGGCAAATCGGAGCCGCTCAAAGGAGAGAAAGCACGGCTTAACGGTAGCCGTGCCTACTTCAAGCGGAGCGCAGCCTCAAGCGGCGGCGGTACGCTGCTTCCAATGCGACCAGACGAACCAGACGATGGCCGCCAGCAGCACAGCCTCTACACCGAGGTGAAAGCGGTGAAAAACCTCCTTGAAGCGCGGATCGGTTTCCCATGAGCGGCCAAGCCGCATGCCGACGTAGGCCAGGGCAAAGCACCACGGCCATGAGCCCAGGAAGGTGTAAATGTGGAAGCGCAGCAGCGGCATTTTGGCAATTCCGGCGGGCAGGGCGATGAAGGTTCGCACCACCGGGAGCAGGCGCGCCAGGAAAACTGTGATCGATCCATATTTCAGAAAGAAATTCGTGGTGCGGTCCAGATCATGCCGGCTGAGCAGAACGTACTTGCCGAAGCGCTCCACCATCGGACGACCGCCATGTGCCCCGACCCAATAGGCAACCGCCGAGCCCAGGTTGCAACCGATAGCGCCGGCCGTGGCCACCCACAAAAGCTGGAATCTGCCGCTGTAAACCAGGTACCCGGAGAACGGCATGATGATCTCAGAGGGCAGCGGGATGCACGCCGACTCAATGCCCATCAGCAGTGCGATCCCCAGGTATCCTGTGGCCGAAATGACGGCAATGATGAAGTTGGCGAGGACAGCTAAGATTTTCTCGGTCATTCGCTGGAAGTATAGCGTGACGCCCTCGGGTGCCCGTTCGGCTTGCTTTGTTACCATGGAGTTGGCAAAGGAGTACACCATGGCAGAAGCCCTTATCCCGGAAGTTTCCGAGCAGGCCCAGAGCGCGGCTGAGCCGCAGCGAGCTGCGGCGCCGGCCAAGGAAGTAAAGCGGCAGACGGTCGGTTTTACCTTTTTCAAGGTTCTTCCCGAATGGCGCCGTCTGCCCGCGGCAGAAAAAGAGGCCCACCGCGAAGCCTTTGCCGCGGTGATCAAACACTGGAATCAGCCCGGGCGCCTGCTCACCCTAACCTATTCCACGGTAGGGCTGCGCGGCGATTGCGACATGGTGCTGTGGCGCATCTGTTATACCCCGGAAGATCTCAACCAGATGACGGCCGAGCTGATGGCGACCCCGATGGGCGGCTATCTGCAAACCGCCTACAGTTTCCTTTCCATGACCAAGCGCTCACAGTACCTGATTGGGCACGAGCACGAGGGGCAGCACGATTCGCGGGGCAGCATCCGGCCCGGCGGGCAAAAGTATATCTTCATCTATCCCTTCTGGAAGACGCGCGCCTGGTACCTGCTGCCGATGGAAGAGCGGCAGCGGTTGATGAGCGAACATATCCGGGTTGGCCATCTCTATCCGCGGGTCAAGCTCAACACCACCTACTCCTTCGGCATCGACGACCAGGAGTTTGTGGTGGCGTTTGAAACCAACTATCCCGAAGATTTCCTCGACCTGGTGCAGCAGTTGCGGGAAACCGAGATCAGCCCTTACACCCTGAAAGACACGCCCATCTTCACCTGCATTCGCATGACGCCGGAAGAGATGCTGGCGCGGCTCGGCTAAGCGCGAATGAAGGCCGCGGCAAAGAAGACCCCAAGCAAGAAGGCCGCCGGGAAAAACCCGGCGGCCAAGAAAACCGTCAACAAGGGTCCGCGGCGCAATCCTCTGGCTCCCCGAGCGCATTGCCGCGCTCCTGGAGCAGTTGGCAAAAGCCTATCCCGGCGCCGAGTGCGCATTGCATCACAGCAACGCGTGGGAGCTGCTGGTAGCCACCATTCTCTCGGCGCAGTGCACCGATGCGCGCGTGAATATGGTTACCCCCGCGCTGTTCAAAAAATTTCCTACCCCCACTGACTTCGCACATGCGCCCCTGGTGGAGATTGAAGAGCAGATCCGCTCCACCGGCTTTTATCACAATAAGGCGAAGTCTCTGAATGGCGCGGCGCGCAAACTCACCAGCGACTTCGGCGGCAAAGTTCCGCAAACCATGGAAGAACTGCTGACCCTGCCGGGCGTGGCACGCAAAACGGCTAACGTGGTGCTGGGCGTCGCCTACGGCAAAGCTGTGGGAGTGGTGGTGGATACACACGTGCTTCGGCTATCGCGGCGTCTCGAACTTACCAAGGCTACCGAGCCGATCCAGGTGGAGAAAGACCTGATGAAGATCATTCCTCAGGACCACTGGATTGCTTTCTCTCATGAAATGATCCACCACGGACGCCAGGTTTGCATTGCCCGCAAACCGCGCTGCGTCGATTGCACCCTGGAGCCGCTGTGCTATTCGAGTGATAAAACCTGGAGCAGCCACTAGAGCCAGCTCCCGCCGTGTAACTTGTCCAATAGATTAGGCAATCTGGCCAATAGATAGCCTAGTTGCGAGCGCAACCAGCAGGGTTTCCATGCTTTCTTCTCGGTATACTGAGGCACTGGTACTGTTACGTACCAGTGTACGACCATCAAGAATAGCCGGATGAAGTGGGCGCTAGAATGATTGAACATAATCTTGGGAGTTCTCTGCGTGGTCTACGGGAACAACAGGGCATGTCACTGCGGGCTCTTGCCGAACGGGTAGACTTTTCAGCTAGTTTCCTGTCACAAATTGAGAATGGGCAGTGCTCGCCCTCGATCTCTTCGATGGAGAAGATAGCGAACGCGCTGGGGGTGACGCTGGGGCAGTTTTTTCTCTCCGCAAATCAGCACGTCGTCAATATCGTGCGCGCCAGCGAACGCGACCACTTGACGCTAGATTGGTCACGGGCTGAAATAGCATCGCTGGGCTCGCTTTCCAATGCATCGCAGTTCCGGGCATCCATGCTCGTCATCAAGCCGGGTGGCCTTACGGGAAAGCACGCCACGCCTTCCATTTCTGACGAATTTGCCATGGTCTTTGAAGGCAAAGTGATCTTGAAGCTGCAGGAAAGCGAGCAGGTTCTCGAACGTGGCGATTCGGTGACGGTGGTGGCGGGAACCGGCCGCCAATGGCGCAATGAATCTGACAAGTTAGCTGAGATTCTGGTCATTTCTCTGGGCCCCTATCGCTGACATGCGAAGAGTCAATCCGCCTGGACGCTGATCTTAAGCCGGTAAACGAGGGCAAAGAGCAGGCCTGTTACCGAGCAGAAGGATCCGAATAGGCTGGCGCGGTAAGACATAATTTAGTTCGCCCCTCCCCCCCGTGACGGCGACAACGCTCACTTCCACTGGGACAGCCCACCGGGTCCCTGTTAACGCCACTTAAACCAACGCCGAGGCACTGTCGCCGTCACATCTAAGCAGGGACGCGACGGTGCCCGGCAACCTTACCGCAGACTGGCTAGCCTTCCCGTCGATTTGCTGTTGGGCCTGGCCACCGCGTACATTTCAGCGGCAATCCGATCGAAAAGCGCATAACCTGTCGTCACCGTTCTGATACAGATCGAAATGTGTTCGTCCGGGAAGAAAGTCGAACTGCGCCTGCCCATGCAGACGATCCAGCAAAGCTTGCAGCCGGTGCGCCGCACCATCCAGATAGAAAGTATCGTCGGTGCCGACAAAGAGATGAATTTTGCCGCGCAGATCGGGCGCCAGGGCGGTCCAATGGGTCTCAATCCGGTGGGCGATGTCGTAGTGTTCCCCCCAGTACTCGACAACCTTCGGATCGACAGCCCCGGTGGCGCGATTGAACATCTCGAGCGGCCGGCCATCCGGGCCGCGGGGCGAGAAGACCCACTCGAATGAGGACAGCTGGCCGCCATACTCTCCCAGCACCGCCTCCAGGTGCGCCAACTGTTCCATCGTGGCCAGCACCTTGGTATGCATGCGAATAATCGGTTCCGCGGACCCATCCGCACGGTGATACATATTGGCATTCGGCGCGTATAAGTCGATCGTGCTGAAGGCGTGGAAGTCACTGGGGTCCGGAGAAGTAGACCATGTGCCGCCAAAGATCTTTGGGTACGCAGTTTGCAGCCACAGCGTTGCCCAGCCACCGGAGGAGTGCCCTTGCAGGAAGCGTCCGCTGGCGCGCGCATCCATGCGGTAGTGGCCTTCCAGGTAAGGAATCAGCTCAGTGGTGAGTGCCGTGCCCCAGGGACCAACGTTTACGCCGTCGGCAAATTCGTGGGTGCCGGTTAGGGTGCTCTGATCGAGCAGCACCCATATCATCTGCGGCATCTTGCCGCTTTGCATCCGTTGATAAAGTGGCGGAGCGTAGCGGCTGCGCAAGCCAGGCAGAGTGCCGCCAAAGCCATGGGTAAAATAAACCGTCGGATAGCGCTGTCCCGGATGTGAGCGATAGCCGGGTGGCAACAGGACCCAGGCCTTCATATGTATATCCCGGCCCCAAAATCGGCTCAGCACAGGGCTGCGGAAGTCGACCAGTTCAAGCGCGGAGAGCAGCTCCGTTGCATTGCTGAGAGGATCAGGAGGCTCCGGCACGGCCATCGTGAGCGTCAACGCCGGGCGGCAGTTGTTGCTCGGGATTCCAAGCCGGCAGTGCGGTAACATCGCTCTCCAGGTCGCCTGGCGTGCGCCCGGAATAGTTGTAGGTATGCCCGACGTCGAGAACTGCCTGCACTTCGTAGTCCCCGGAGGGGGCGTTTGATAGCGGCCCGGGAAAGACGATGTCGTCGGCATCCACGCTTACGGTTTGCCCGGGTGCAAGATAGGGAACCTCCTTGGCCGCAACGTAGGTTCTGGTGGGCGCCATCATGTCGATGTCGACTGCTTTGTCGCCGTGCCCTGGGGAAACAAAGAGCAGCAGCCGTCCCGAGACCGGAGACGAGAACTGCGGTCCCAGGGTAACGCGAAAGAAGAGATGTTGTGGGAAGCTTTGCTGTTGCGCCGCTGCCGTGAAGGCCGCCGTACAAAAGAGAAGAGCTGCGATGGATGCGAGATGCGCAAAACGGCTCATCCCCGACTGTAACCTTTTACTGCCTTGACCTCGCCACTTGTTTTCAGCATATTTGTTCCTTCGGTTAAGAAGCTATCGCTGAGGCGTATTCAGTTTATCGATGGCGCGCTTTAACTCTTCGAGCTTTTGCCCAGCCTCGCCCAGTTTGCCTTCCGCCGTTAACCTTTGATAGTCGGCCAGGTCTTTGGCAGCTTCGGCGATGGTGGGCTTCAGCTCCATTGCAGGCTGGGCCGCAGCGGCGCCCGCGGAGGGCGCAGCGGCGTGCTGCGGTTCCACGGACGTGAGGGAGGAGCCTCCACCCGCAAAGAGCGCGGTGAGCGCGGCTTCAAAGGTCGACCCATAGGCCAGCCGGTCTTGCAGCGCCAGCACCACCAGGCGTAGCTCCGGCATGGGGCTTCGCTCCGCCTGCAGATAGATCGGCTCGGCATACAACAGTGCGCGCCCGGTTGGAATCACCAGCAAAGTCCCGCGCCGCACGTGCGAGCCTTGCTGGTTCCACAACGTCAATTGCCCGGAGAGCTGCGCATTCTGATCGATGCGCGCCTCAATCTGCAGCGGTCCGTCCACCAGCTTATTCTTGGGAAAGTTGTAGACCACCGCGGAACCGTAGTGTTCGCCATCGCTGCGCCCTCCAATCCAACCAATCAGATTGTTGCGGTTGGCAGGGGTGAAAGGGCAGAATCTCAACAAACTCCATGCCGGTTTCATCCGGCAGCTTCATCAACACGAAATTCGGCTGCATGGGCTGCGTGGTTTGTCCGCCTCCCTCGCTCATGCCGAGTTCGGTGGCCACCGTCCACAGATCGTCGCGGTTGTAGAACACTGCCGGATCCGTCATGTGATACAGCCCGTAGACCTCTCCCTGCATTTTGAGCAACAGCTCGGGATAGCGCATATGCTTACGCAGTCCGGAGCGGCATCGCCGACGCGTCTTTGAATAGGCCGGGAAAGACATTTCGGTAGGCCGCGAGGATTGGGTCCTGGTTGTCAAAGACGTAGAACGTAGTGGAGCCGTCGTAGGCGTCGATGACCACCTTAACGCTGTTGCGCATGTAGTTGATGGAATCGTCGCCTAGACGGTAATGGGTAGAGTACGGATACTGGTCGGAGGTGGTGAACGCATCCATTACCCACGACAGCCTGCCATCCTCGCCCACCACCATGTATGGATCAGGATCGTAAGTGAGAAACGGAGCCAGGGCCGCCACGCGATCGCGCACGTTGCGCCGCATCAGCAGCCGGCTTTGCGCGTTCACGTCGTCGCTGAAGGGTAACTTGCCCAGATCGCCGCGGTCGATGGCGAGCAAAATGCGGCGCACGAAGCCGCCCAACGCGATGCCGCCGTTGCCCTGATAGGAGGTAAGGTTGTTGCTCTGACCCTGGGGGTAATTGAATTCCTGTTGGCGGGTCTTAACGTACACATCGGTATTCGTGAGCTCGCCAAAATAGATCTCAGGGCGAGTCACGCTGAGGCCGGGCACGGTGCTCTGCACCGGCATGTTGCTCAGATAGAGGGTGGGCAGCCCTTCCGACGTAAAGCCATTGACGGGGTTCATGGTAATGCCGTAGCCGTGGGTGTAAATCAGCTTTTCATTGATCCAGTTGCGGCTGCTCTCGGGAAGTTTTTCAACATTCATTTCCCGGGTAGCGACCATTACCTCCCGCAAAGTGCCATTAATTAAATAGCGATCGATATCGATGTCGGGAAAGTCATAGTAGGTGCGGATTTCCTGAATTTGACGCAGGGTGTCCTGCAGCGCCTGCCAATCCCATAAGCGGATGTTCTGCAACGTAGGTTGATTATTCGCCGGATCGGCCGCACCGACGGTCGTTTCGGCCGGAAACTCGCGCTGGGAGAACTTGTCTAATCCGTAGGCTTGCCGCGTCATCCGGATGTTATACGCAATATAGGGCTGCTCGCGCACCAGTTCATTCGGCTTGACGATAAAGCTGCTCACCCACCAATCCGCCACGCGAAGGCCGGCAAAGCAGAGCGCGGCAGGAAGAATAGCGGCGACCAGCCAGCGTCCCCTGGCGACGGTCATCGCATTGGCCACTGCAGCCGCTGCCCCCGCAACCAGCGCCACGCAAACCAACAGCAAGCCGGTAAGAGTGATATGCGCGTCGGTATAGGTGACCCCGCTGAAGACCGTATGATCGTCGGACAACAGGTCATACCGGCTGAGGTAAATGCGCACCGCCAGGATCAGCAGAAGGAAGGCGAACGTGATGGAGAGTCCGCGCCAGGGCAAGGTGAGATAGCTGCGGCGCTTGGCAAATGCACCGGCCCCGCCGGTGATGAGGATGAAGACAATGGCCACCACGCAGGTGATGACGGCGAGCGTGAGCAGCCAGCCGGAGATGAGTTGCAACGCCGGCAGAGTAAAGAGAAAGAAGTTCAGCGGTTTACCGAAGATCGGGTCGACAACACTCCCCATGGCGCGCGGTGCATACCAGAAGAGTGCAAGCGTCGGCCACTCCGCCATCATGCCCGCGCCCGTGACCAGGGCAATGATCAGCGATCCGCCGAAGCCGAGCAGGCGCAACACGGGGTCGACCGGGAGTCTCACCGGCTGTCCCCCGAAAAGGATCGTGTGACTGCTTGGTAAATCGGGCAGATGGGCCTGCTTCAGAGCGGCAAACGATCCGTACAAGATAAGGAAGGTGGCCGCTGCAAAGAGCGCGAAGATGCTCCATTGCAGAACGAGCGCTTTCGAGAACACGCTCCCGTAACCGAGCGACCGGAACCATAGCAGGTCGACGAAATACGAAACCGCGGTACGTCCGCCAAAGACGATGACGGCAAGAACCGCGAGCAGGATAAAGAAGCGGCGGCGGCGCGGCGGATGTTTCAGGGGCCAGTCGATTGACGTGGGCATTGCTCCATTCATTCTACCGGCATTCCTGTCCTGAGAGTTGCAGACAGCATCTGACCGCGAACACGAGCCCTGAATACCACTCGTAACTTTCTTGGAAACGTATACCGGCATATTATTGGTGCGCATTTCGGAGAGAATTTCCCATGGCTCGCAAAACTTCCACCCCGCGCTTCTCTTCCCAGCGACGCGTAGTGCTCGCCGGTAGTGAAAAGGCTGCCCTGTCCGCGGCAACTGGAGAAAAGCCGGCAAGCCCCAGCAGTATCCTCACTGTTTCTGTCGTCGTCCGGCGCAAGAACCCGCTTGATACCAAACGCCTGGGCCAGGATCGCCTCACGCGCGCTCAGTATCGCCAGCGGCACGGCGCCGACCCTGCCGCGATCGCACTGGTGCGGGCTTTCGCGAAAGAGTTCGGCCTGACGGTCGAAAAAGGCACACCCAAACCCGGACGCCGCACCATCAAGCTCACCGGAACTGTGGCTGCCATGCAGAAGGCCTTTGGCGTCAGCCTCACGCAAAAGGTTCTGGACGGCAACACCTACCGCGTTCGAGAAGGCAGCATCCATCTACCCGCCGAGCTGTCGGACGCGGTTGAGGCGGTTCTTGGGCTCGATAATCGTCCCCAGGCCCAACCTCACTTCCGTGTCTTGGGGTCCGCCATCAATGCCGCAATCGGCGGAACAGAAGGCTTTGCCCGGGCCCATGCCAATGCAGCCGGCACCTCGTACACGCCCGTTCAGGTCGGCCGGCTCTACCAGTTTCCCCAGGGCGCGACGGCCACCGGCCAGACCATCGGCATCATCGAGCTGGGTGGTGGTTATCGCACCGCGGACCTTACAGCGTACTTCAAAGGTTTAGGCCAAAAGGCGCCCAAGGTGACCGCTGTCTCGGTCGACAAGGGCAAGAATTCTCCGGGCAACGCGAACGGTGCGGACGGCGAGGTCATGCTCGATATTGAAGTCTCGGCCTCCGTCGCTCCGGGGGCGAAGATCGTTGTTTATTTCGCGCCCAATACCGACCAGGGTTTCATCGATGCGATTGGGAACGCGGTTCACGATACGACCAACAACCCGAGCGTGATTTCGATCAGCTGGGGTGGCCCGGAGTCGAGCTGGACGGCGCAGGCCATGACCGCACTCGACGCCGCCTGCCAGTCCGCAGCCGCCCTGGGCATCACAATAACCGTTGCTGCGGGCGACAACGGGTCGAGCGACGGGGCTAGCGGCAATAACGTCGACTTCCCTGCCTCCAGTCCGCACGTACTGGCCTGTGGCGGCACCAAGCTTATCGGCAGCGGCAGCACCATCACTTCGGAGGTGGTGTGGAACGAGCAGGCCAGCGGTGAGGGAGCCACCGGAGGCGGAGTGAGCAACGTCTTCGCCCTGCCTGCGTGGCAGGCGAACGCCAAGGTTCCGGCGCCCAAGGGAAGTAAAGGCGGCCGTGGAGTGCCGGATGTTTGCGGAGACGCCGACCCCGTAACCGGCTACCAGGTGCGTGTTGATGGCCAAAGTATGGTCATCGGCGGCACCAGTGCCGTCGCCCCGCTTTGGGCCGGGCTCATCGCACTCAACAATCAGCAAAACGGAAAGAGCGCCGGATTCATCCAACCCCAGATCTACGCCGCGAAGGCTGCGTCTTCATTCAACGACATCGTCTCGGGAAATAATGGAGCATTTTCCGCGGGCCCCGGTTGGGATGCTTGCACCGGCCTTGGCTCTCCCATCGGTTCCAAGGTCATCTCGCTACTAGGTTCCGGTGCGGCCAAGAAAAAGGGCGGAGGCAAGAAACCGGTGCGCATGCGGCCGGCAAAGAAGAAGCGCGCTCGGCGAGTAAAAGCCAAGTAGCCGCGAGAGACGATTGCCGATGGTTGGTGGGACGAAGAGAAACCGCGGACCTCTCCTGACGCATACGTGGGCTTCCGCTCTCACCCAGACCGTTTAGCATCCGGACGGAAATGATTTTCGAAAGAGTGTAGGGAGTGAAAGGACCTGCGGTTTCTTATCCATTACTTAAGTTGTAACTACAACTTTGGCGTAGAGGCCTGTGTAGATACATTCTTCACTTGTTACAGATTGCCGGTTTAGCATCGAGACGGGCTAGACCATGCAGAAACTGGGATGGAGTCTGATCTTCGGGGCCACGGCACTTCTCGGCGGATGCAGTTCGGGCAGCCAACCCCCTGCAAGCACTACGCAACCGAATACGCTGACCATCAGTACGACTTCCCTGCCTGCAGGGACAGTGGGCGCGGCTTACAGCAGTCCAGTGGCGGCTTCCGGGGGCACGGCTCCTTACACCTACAGCGCGACCAGCCTGCCCAGCGGCTTGTCCATCAATAGCGCTACGGGCGCCATCACAGGTACGCCCAGCCAGAGCTCCGTTGGAACCGCCTCGGTAACCATCAAGGTGGCGGATTCGACGACCCCATCGCCGCAATCGGCAACTTCCAGTCTAAGCATCAAGATCAGCCCAGCCAAACTTGCAGTGACCACAACCGCTCTTCCCGGAGGCGCTACGGGCTCGGCCTATCCGTCGACCACGCTGCAAGCCACCGGCGGGACTACTCCTTATACATGGGCGCTGGCATCAGGCAGCAGTTTGCCTGCGGGTTTGACTTTTTCGACTGCGGGAGTCCTCTCCGGAACGCCCGCTGCCGGATCTGGCGGACCTTATTCATTGAACTTCGTGGTCACAGATTCCTCTGCTCCTCCGCAGACCGCCCAGGCTACGCTCACGCTCAGCATAACCAATGTATCCAGCGGACCGGCTGTCACTCTGACCACCACTACGCTGCCCAACGCCACCTTGAATACCGCGTACTCAGCGACCCTGACCGCTGCCGGCGGAGTTACCCCATATACCTTCAGCTTAGTGAATGGTACTTCCTTGCCCACAGGATTAACCCTATCCTCTGCGGGCGCCATCAGCGGGACACCCACCAAGGCGGGAAGCACCGCCTTCTCCGTCCAGGTGGTGGATTCGAGTACGCCTACACCGCTTTCGCAGACGGGTAACCTGAGCATCACCGTGAACTCGTCCGCCGGGCCATCGTGCGGCAACATGAGTACGGGCAATGGGGCCAGTCTGAATGGCTACGTTCCGTTCCCCGCCTCAAATCTCTGGAACACAAACATCGCCTCCGCGGCGATGGATCCCAACTCGGCAGCCATCATCACCGCGCTGACTGGAAGCAACCTGCACCCGGACTTCTCTAACGTTGTCGATGGCAACTATGGCATCCCCTATGTTGTAGTGGACTCGAGCGTCACCCCAGGCGTGCCGGTGACGATGACAACTTATCAGAGCGAAAGTGACATCACTCTCTACCCCATCCCCTTGACTGCTCCCATCGAAGGCTTCCCGACCAGCTGCACAACCACTGGAGACAATCATCTAATTGTTATCGATAAGAACCAGTGCTGGATTTATGAGACGTGGCAAACGCAGCTGTGCAGCGGGGCCTGGAGTGCGGCCAACGGAGCCATCTGGGATCTGACCAGCACCGAGCACCGTCCTTATGGATGGACGTCGGCGGATGCAGCGGGGCTCCCCATCTTTCCCGGGTTGGTGCGCTATGACGAGGTGGCAGCCGGAGCGATCAAGCATGCCATCCGCATGACGGTGGCGCAAACCAAGAGCGATGCGAACGGCGGATATTTTGTCGCTCCTGCTACGCACGCTGCGGGCAACAACTCAACCACAAGCAACATCATGGGAATGCGGCTGCGGCTCAAGGCGAGCTTTGACATCTCCAGTTTCAGTGCTGCTAACCAGGCGATCCTCACCGCGATGAAGAATTACGGCATGATTGTCGCTGACAACGGCTCCAACATGTACTTCCAGGGCGCTCCGGACGCGCGCTGGGACGACAACGATCTGGACGCATTGAAAGCTATCGATGCGTCGAATTTCGATGTGGTGCAGATGGGAACCCAATACGATGATGCCACTGCTCCCACTGGCGCCGTGCCCACCATCAGCAGCTTCACGGCCTCGCAAACCACGGTGACGGCCGGCACCCCGGTGACCCTGAGCTGGACGGTTGCCAATGACTCCTACGATTTCATCGACGTGGTCGGCCCGGTGCGTGGAGGTACCCAAACCGTGACTCCAACTGCCACAACCACCTACACCCTGAACTCGACCAACCAGTATGGACGTTCGACCATGGCGGTTACGGTGACCGTGCATTAATGCGTTTATTCCCTTCTTAGCGCCTCCATCGGATCGACGGAGGCCGCGCGCCGCGCGGGCAGCAGGCATGCAGCTGTGCCCATCGCCACCAGCACACAGACGGCGCTGCCGGCGATGGCGGAGTCGTACGGGCTAACCTGAAACAACAAACTGCCAACAACGCGCGCGGAGGCGAAGGCCACTGCAACGCCGGCAACCGCCCCGGCCACGACCGGCGTCAGACCATCGGCCAGTATTAATCGGTAAATGTTTTGCCGCTGCGCGCCCAGCGCCAGCCGCAAACCTATCTCCCGCTGCCGCTGCACTACGGAATAAGTCACGACCCCGTAGACTCCCAAAGCCGCCAACAGCAAAGCACTGACGGCGAACAACAGCAGCAGCTGCATCTCGAAACGCCGATTGGCCACCGAGTCCTCGACGACACCGCCCAGCATGCGCACTTCGGGTACAGGCACGTCGGGATCCACGCTCCAGATGGCCTTGCGCATGGCGTCCGCGATCATCGCCGGGTCTTGACGGGTGCGCACCAGCAGCCCGGCGTTCGTGTCGCTGCGATACCAGTACGGCATATACACCATCATCGGGTCGGGTGTAGCTAGCGATACTGTCCGCGCGTTTCCTACTACCCCAATTACAGTGAATGGGTCTTCCTTAAGGCCGGCGCGGCTGAACTGCTGGCCGATGGGATTCTTGCCTGGCCAAAGTGTCCTGGCCGTACGCTCCGAGATCACGGCATAGCGTTTGCCCTCATCGCTCGAGCTCAATAAGCGTCCGGCGATCAAGGGCAGACGAATGGTCTCGAAATAGCTTGGGCTAACCCAGCGAAAGTGCTCCGTGGGCAACGTCATCATTGGTCTGGAATCGCCTGGGAGATGCACCATGTCGAGCCATCGATCGTTAGTGAGCGGCAGTTCGCTAACGACTGCTGCCTGCTCAACCCCCGGAATCTGAGACAGCCGGTCAAGAACCTGCTTGTAGAACGCAACTTTAGGCGCCAAGTCTTCATAGGACTTACTCGGCAAATCGACCATGGCAGTAGCTATCCGTGCGGCCTCAAAACCCCGGTCCACGCGCAGCAGCCGCAGCAGGCTCGTGGTCAAGAGTCCGGTCATCAGGACCAGGGCCACACTGACCGCGACCTCCACGGCTACCAGCATTCTCCGCATCCGCTTACTGGTACGCGACTCGCTCGCCAGTCGCGACTCGCTGTGCAATACCTCCTGGGGTGGAGTGCTCGCGATCATCCAGGCCGGCGCCGCGCCTGCCAGCAGCGTCGCGAACATTGCCAGCAGAACGGCGCAGCCGGCCCCAGCCCAATCCAGATGAAGGGACCCACGGAAATCCAATGCCGGAGGAAGGTAGTGCTGCATCGCCGGCAGAATACTTGCGGCCAGCAGAATGCCCAACCCGCCGCCGAGCGTGGCTAGCACCGCCGTCTCTCTCAGTGACAGACGCAGCATTTCAGCGCGGCTTGCTCCCAGCGCGGCAGCCACCGCCATCGATTGCCGCTTGCCGACCGCTCGCGCCAGTAGAAGATTGGTGATGTTGACGCAGCCTACCAGCAGCAGTCCCGCTACGGCTGCAAGCAAGATCAAAAGCGGCTTTTGGTTGTCACCTACCAGTGATTGTTGAAACGGTGTCAGCGCCGCCGAAAGCGTGGCTTTTTCATTGCCAGACAGCGTGCTCGTGATCGTGCGCTGCAGCGCATCGATTTCCGCGTTTGCCTGGGCCACGGACACGCCTGGCTTCAGGCGAGCCAGCCCGAAATAGTTGAATTCTCCCATAGCTTCTGCCAACTGGTCCTTGTCAAAGGCCATCGGCAGCAGGGCCCCCACCGGCTTCGGATGAGCGAGATCTTCGCTGGACAGGTTTCGGATGTGAGGCAAATGGAATGACGGCGGCATTACGCCCACAACGGTGTACGGAAATCCATTGAGGGTGATGGTCTTTCCCAAAATCCCCGGATCGCCTTGGTACTGGTTCCGCCAAAGGCTGTCCATCAGTACCACCACATGCTCGTGGCCCGGCTGAGCCTCCTCGGGCGAGAATTCCCGGCCAAGCAGCGGCGCGGAATCGAGCACGGAAAAAATGCCCGGGGTTGCACTCAGCACGCCTATCTGCTGCGGATGCCCACCCACCCCCAGGGGCAGCGAGACCTCCTCCATCAAAGCCATCGCCTGGAAGCTCTGGCTGTGCTGCTGCCAGGAGGTGAAATGGTTGGCATTCATGGGCAGGGTTGGATAGATATCGCGGAACTCCGCCACCTGTTCTTCCATCACCACCAGTTGCTGCGGACGGCTATACGGCAGAGGCTTCAGCAGCACGTCATACACCAGGGTAAAAATCGCAGTCGTCGCCCCGATGCCCAACGCCAGCGTCAAGACGGCAGTGATGGTAAAACCTGGCGACTTGCGCAACTGCCGTACGGCATAGCGCAGGTCATCAAGAAGTGTCTGCATAGAACCTCCGGCAATCAAGAGATGCATCTTTTTAGCCCAGCCGCAAGCGATCTAACCCCGGCTACCATGGAACGCTTATGGCTAGTACGAAATATCCGTTAAGGAAGTTCTGTCCGCGATTGAAAATCGCTGTCCAGGAACGGCCACCGGGAGCATACGAACAACCGGCGCCAATCTTGGGTTGGTCCGGGCTTTACGAGTCTGCGTGAGAACTAGCCTCTTTGACTTGAGTCCCGTAGGGACGGCTGAGAGTCAGACTTGTCCAAATTAGCTTTTTTTGATCAGCCGATTTGCACGGCACTCGCTGAAAACAAATCGACCATCAGGGTGCATAGGAATCAGTCCCTGCGGGACTTACTTCTGAACCGGCGGTTCCTTACTCCTGAACCTTGGGTTACTTACTCTTGGACCGGCGGTTCTCAGGCCGACACTTTGAGCCCATGAAGTGGCCGCCTGTAGAAATGTGCGAAATAAGCAACTAGCTAACTAAGTACCGGGGGAGACCGACGGGACGGTAAACAGGCGGAGCAGCGAAAAAATGAGAGCTAAGCGCTATAAGCTCCCCTGTTGGAGGCTTGTTGGCTTCGATGGCGAGCCGAGGAGGCAGTCGGCCCGCTTCGGGGGGGCATCTTGGGGCATGTTTCTATCACGCCCGCCTCTTGTTAGGGGCATCCTCCTTGCATAACGATCTCGATTATTCAAAGGATGCCGGCACGGTACGACCTACCGAGGTTCGCCATCCTCGCCAGGAACATGTCCGTTACGCTCTATGCTGGTTAGTATTTAATTTGCTACCGATATAGATCGGGATGTTTTCCGACTTCAGGCCCCAGGTTTTCGGAATCTTTCACCGGGCTAAGGGAAACCGGGCTTTAAGCCTTGAGGCGGCAATATAAAGCGCCCGCGCTCCAGACGCACGCTGTTCTGAACGAGAGGGTGCGGACCGTAGCTTGCGCTAAGGTTTACCGGGCTGCTTTTTTCAGAAGCCTCGATAGCTGAAGCACCGCACCTGCCATCTGGTCCGCCGGAGTGGCGGCAAACCCAAGCACAAACCCATGGCGCAGCTTATTCATATAGCAAGGCGACAGTGGCCATAGGCATAAGCTGTACTTTGCTGCCTGACTCGCGATCTCTGCGTCGTTAAATCCTGGTGGGAGGGTTACCGTCAGGTGCATTCCGGCGGCCGCGCCGTGGATCTCCAGCATATCCCCGCAAGTGTTCTGCAGGCTCTCCACCAGAGCAGTCCGGCGTTCCTTATAGAGCGCCCGCGTGTGGCGAATATGCCGGGCAAATCGACCGGCACGGATGAAATCTGTGAGCACTTCCTGGAATAAGCAGGGGGGAAGATACCTAACGAGAATCGTACTGCGATAAATCTTTCAATGAGATCGGGCGGGATAACAATATAGCTTACTCTTACGGACGGAAAGATCACCCTGCTGAATGTCCCGATGTAAATCACGCGTGCGTCCGAATCGATCCCCTGAAGGGAGGAAACCGATGGAGTGTCGTAACGGTATGCGCCGTCATAGTCGTCTTCCACAACCCAAGCTCCATTATCCCGAGCCCAAGCCAGCAGATGCAGCCGGCGCGAAGGGCTCATGGTAACGCCGAGGGGATATTGGTGCGACGGCGTAACAAACGCGGCACGCGCTTTTGGCAGCAGATTAACCCCCGCAGACACATTTATGCCTTCGTCGTCTACCGGGACCGGGACAATTTGGCAGCCTGCCCCGACCAGAACCGACTGTGCAAGCTGGTAGCCCGGCTCTTCAATCCAGACCGGGTCGCCAGGGTCGAGGAGCACCCTCGCCGTGATTTCCAAAGCCTGTTGTGATCCCGATACGATCATGATTTGCGACGGGTCGCATTCGACAGCCCTCGCGGCGCGGAGGTAAGAGCAGATAGCGTCTCGGAAGCGATCAAGCCCCATTGGGTCGTCGTGATGAATGGCGCGCAAACAAGCTCTTCGACCGTGTTCGGCGAGCAGTTTCGACCACGTTCCGAAAGGAAACTGATCGAGCGCCGTCTGGTGGACCCCGAAGGGTCCAGAGCCGTGCCGCCACGGAACCGTTTCGCATAGCGGCAATAACGAGGAACGCCGTGAAAGACAGCGAGATCCTACCGTGGTTGACCGTGATCTTTTACCGTGTGGGAGTTGACCCGGCAATGATGCCGAAACGAAGGTTCCCGACCCGACTTGACTTTCGAAGTAACCCTCGGAAAGCAACCGTGCGTAGGCTTCGAGGACCGGAGAACGGGATACTTCCAGATCTTCCGCCAGGTGCCTACTGGAAGGTACTAGTTGTCCAGGCTGCAAATTGCCGCGCAGAATTGCGGCACGGAACCCTTCGCAGATCTGGCGGTGCAACGGAAGCCTATCAAGGCGGTCGATAGAGATGACGGGTGCAGTTCCTGACAAGTCTTTCGCCACTTCTTTAACTCCGCTGATCAGAACAAGACGCTGGTCGACGGGTTCACGTCAGCCTTTGCTCACGGCTGACGGAAAGGTAGATTTCCCCCCGAAGTAGCACTCAATGGTCTCCACTTTCCCGTCTCTGAGCCGGAAATACTCTACATTGCGGAATGATTTGCCGTTCTTTGTGTGGCAGAGATACTTCACGAACGCCTCGTTGCCCCTTCCGAACACGCGCTCCAGATCAAATCGATCGATAAAGTTAACCTGTGTATCCCAGCATTGCGTTTTGAAAGCGCTCTTACTGATGTGGTCGTCGCCGGCCGCGCTGGTGAAGGTAAAGTTGTCGGCCATCAGGGCCTCGAATTGAGGCTGGTCCTTTTTCTCCCATGCCCTATACCACCTGCGGACAATTTCTTCGCATGCCGTGCCCGGCTCCGTACCTGCGCGCGCCCGTCCCGTTACCAGGAGCCCCGCCGCTCCAGCCAGTGCGCAAGCTCCCGATTCGAGCGCCTTCCGCCGGGATACTCCGATCCTTGTCATGTCCGTCCGCCTTTTCGTCCTCTTGGGTTGGTGGCCTCTGGCCACGCTATCGAACCGGCAACCCCGTATCATTTCGCCCTTCGACGCCGTTTTGGGGCTGTCGCCGGAATTCCCGATCGCCCGCGTGTGCGGCGTTGGCCGGAAGAGCAGCTCGGTGTGTCGCCACAGATGATCAATGCACCGCGCCGCAATTGCAGCACTGCCCCGAGTCTTGGCCAGGATGAACGCGCCCTGGATGGTCTATTGGCATTGCAGTACCAACCAGTTGGTATGCTGCACTATACCGACTGATTGGTATGCCAATCAAGATGATTTTTGCTCACCGCCCATTTCTTTCGGTAGACACTCGCGACTTGCCGTAAGTCCCTGCTAGCCCGGTATCGACATCTCACCCCTCACGGATTGGGCTGACGTTTTAGTTTCGGCCCTCCGGGCCCGAGTGATTGGAGTAACCGCGCGAATTTCTGCGGATGCCGGTTATCCCGCTCAATTGGCTGCATCGAACCAGTAGCCCGTACGCGCCAAAATGCTGAGGTGAGGTTGCTGGCCGGTCATGCGAACGTTGAGCGTGTGAAATCCGGGCTGATGAGAATCGGGTTGAAAGCTCAGCATATAGCGATGGTGAACATCATCCGCGATGGATGACAAGCGCTCTTCAAAATCCGCTTCGTCGCGAAACTTCAGGTGCGCGCCTCCGGATAACACTGCAAGTTCCTCAGCAGAATTGGTTCGCAGAGCCTTCACAGCGCCGCCAAGAGGCGTCGATAGATCGACTGACTCGTCTGTTTGAAGGGAGAATACGCGAGGCTTAACGGCCCGGCTTTTCCCCCAGGAATGCGGAGGCGGTTTGGGTGCCGGAAATGTAAGACTGTAGACAGAAGTATTGCTTTCCCCCAAATGCCGCACCAAGTCCTCCGCGGAGGTTCTGCTCCCCTCATCCCGAGACTGGCTAAGCAGCAGAACGACTCGACGAAAATCTCCTGCTTCCTGTTGCAGCAACTCGATGACGTAGTCGACCGCGTCCAGGATCGCTGCGCCGTCGTCGCCAGCTACAGGATGGGTAAGGGCGTATTCCACTCCATCGGACCTGGCAGGAAAATGCCACGTCGCCCTGGGATGGCTATCGAACGTCACCAGCATGATCTCGTGAGCCGATTGGCCGATCATGGAATAAAGCAGTTCAGGGAGCTTACGGTAGTTCTGAAACTGGGCCGCATCCGGGCCACTGGTTTGCATCAAGACGACCACCGCGACGGGTCGATTTCCGATCTCTTCGAGCGTTACCTTCTGCCTGATTCCGTTGTCGAAGAGTTCGATCTGATTGGCATTTAAGTGTTCGACAAATTCTCCCGACGGAAGCCTAACCAATGTTGGGGCAGCGACCAAAGTAGAGGTCGTCTTGATAGCCGGTAGCGCGGCTTCCCGGCATGTGCTCTGGGCATGCGCCACCAGCAAAGCCGCAGTCATGATGACCACCGCCTCGCCAGCCGCGTTTAATCGCATAGAGCGGGCAGACTTGGGTTGCTGGCAAATCTGAAAAGGGTCCTAAGCTGCGACTCGGTCACCCGGTCGGTCGATAACGCCAGGGACGGCAATTGCTCTGCCCGGAACCACCCAGCGCCCACCGTTTCCGCAGTTTCTTGCGCCAGCTCGCCGCCCTCGATCTGACACAGCACAAAAGCTTTGTACACATACCAGGGCTGGGGTGGATGTGGGTGCTTTCGCTTGTCGTAGAGCGCCAGGATGCGCACCGCGCGAACCCGCAAGCCGGTTTCCTCTTCTGCCTCTTTCATAGCGACTTCAAACGGGGAGTAGCCAATATCAGCCCAGCCGCCAGGCAGCGTCCATCGTCCCTCGTCGTCCCTTTCCTTTACCAGGAGAATCTCCTGCTCTCCGCGAAACAAGACCGCGCGAACATCCACCTTGGGCGTTTGATATCCGGTCTCGGAAGCGAACGAACGGATGATTTTTTCGTGCGGCTCGTCGGTCAGTTCCTGCAGAAGCTTGACACTGATACTACGGATTTCTTCGTAACGCGCCATGTCGTACGCATTGGTGGTGTAGGCTAACCCGGCTTGGGCAATGGCCTGAAGGCGCTGGGCGTGCTGCAGTAATTTAATTGGCTCCATCAGTCACCAATCCTACATTGCACTTCCGGGTAAGTTCCAGCAGCCTTGACCAAAACAACACACCCAACATCGCGGAAGCGCAGGCGCTGGCAAGCGGGTATATTGGAGCGGAGTACGGCGGTCCGTGCGATCGTTCGCGGCCGCGCACCACAAGGTAGCCTGAGGTCCTGAATATGTGTAGAAATATCAAAATGCTCTTCAACTTCGATCCGCCCGTAACCGCCGGCGAGGTGCGCGCCGCCTCCCTGCAATACGTGAGAAAGATAAGCGGCTTCAATAAACCGTCGAAGGCAAACGAGGCGGCGTTCCTGGCGGCCGTAGAAGAGGTGGCCGCCATCTCTACCCGGCTTCTGTACTCTCTGGAAACAAATGCGACGCCAAAAAACCGCGAGGAAGAGGCAGCAAAAGCCAAGGCTCGCAGTGCAGAGAGATATCGCGCATAGGAGTGCCGCAGTTTGCGAGGGCTTCAAGAAAGATGAGCCAAAAAACAGGGAAAATCGGCGTTCTGCTTCTGGTATTGGCAGCTCTTTCCCTGCCTCGCCCAGGAAGAGCCGAACCACTTAAGGTAAGCAACCCGGGAACCGGCTCGGTTCCCATGCAAGGAAACTGGCAGTTTCACTTGGGTGACGACAAGGCCTGGGCCGATCCTTCCCTGGACGATTCTGGCTGGGAGCAGATCCACGTCGACGCGCCTTGGGGTTCACAAAGCCATCCCAGCTACACCGGCTTCGCCTGGTACCGGCGACGGATCGAGATCGACGACTCGAATTCCGCGGGAACAAAGAAACTGGCCCTCCTGATTCCGCCGGTGCAGGACGCATACGAGGTTTACTGGAATGGGCAGAAGTTGGGATCGTACGGCATCTTGCCGCCCAATGCGAATTGGTGGATTGTTGGCCATGTCGAGGTCTATCCTCTGCCGACAACGAACGGAGTCTTGGCGCTTCGCGTGTGGAAAGCTCCCCTCTCGTCGGTCGATCCCGCCGAATCGGGAGGATTGACATCGACGCCGCTGTTGGGCGATGCCTCGGTGTTGGCCGCCCAGGCGAAGTCGGTCGGCTATGAAAACGATGAACGAAGAATGCCCAACTTCCTAATCGGTGCGGTCACGCTTGTTCTCGGAATACTGAGTTTTCTGCTGTACCTGCGAGACCGCAAACAATCTCTATATCTTTGGCTGGCTCTGTACCTGGTCGCGGGTGGATTGGGCGAACTCCAGCGGTTATCAGCTTTCCGCTTTGGGATCACATTTCACACCTACCAGCTGATAACGCAGCTGCTGTCGAGCTCTCGTGATATTTCCATCTGGCTCATCCTGCTATCACTTTTCGGAATGACGCAGGAGCGGCGGTGGAGGCGGGCCACGGGATGGATCATTGGAATCTACTTCGCCGCTCAGGTCATCGACATCATAACCATCTTTTTGTGGGAAAGAGGCGGGGTCCTGCCCTGGATCGATGGAGTCACGACTGCGGTTTATTCGGCTACCCCGTTGTATGTCTTCGTCATCATCGTTTTCGGACTGATGCGCCGAAATCGACTGTCACTCTGGCCATTGATCGTGGCCGTATCTGTGAACGGCCTCTTTTCCGTCGTCCTCAACCTTGCAGGGCAAGGTATTCGATTTACGCATTGGACACTACTCGACACTCTTGCGAGCCTCGGCTTCCGCCTAGGTGGTTATTTCTTCGACCTGGGCTTTGTCCTCAGCACGCTGTTGTTCCTGGCCTTGATTTTCACCATCGCGCGCGAACAATTTCTGGAGCGCGAGCGACAGACCCGCATTGAATTGGAAGTAAAATCAGCGCGCGAAATTCAGCAAATTCTCGTACCCGAAGAAACACCGGCTATCCCTGGTTTGTCGATTGCCAGCGTGTACCGTCCTGCCGAAGAGGTGGGCGGCGACTTCTTCCAGGTGATCGCCACCGCAGATGGCGGCGCGTTGATTGCCTTAGGCGACGTAAGCGGCAAGGGACTGAAGGCGGCGATGACAGTATCTCTGATCGTGGGCGCCTTGCGTACGATGACCGACTACACCCAAAGTCCGGCGGCCGTTTTGCAAGGGTTGAACCGGCGGCTGTTGGGGCGCACCGACGGTGGCTTCGCCACCTGCGTGATCGCCCGCATCGATCCCAGCGGGGCGACGACCCTGGCCAATGCAGGGCACCTCGCGCCGTATCGCGAGGGGAATGAACTGCCAGTCAACGGATCACTACCCCTCGGCCTGGCGGCGGACGCGGTCTATGACGAACTGGTCTTCCTGCTGCACGAAGGGGAGACACTCACCTTCTATACCGACGGCATTCTGGAAGCACGCAATCCGGCAGGGGAGTTGTATGGCTTTGACCGCGTGACTGCGCTGGTTGGATCGGATAGGACCATCGAGCAGATGGTGGAGGAAGCCTGCAACTTCGGGCAGCAGGACGATATTACCGTTTTCCGTGTCACCCGGTTAGCGCTGTCCGCTCCCGCGACTGCCGCCAGGTTGAGCATGGCGACCCAGATTGCGGGAGCGTAGCGGCTGAGGAATTATTGCGCCTTGGGTTCGATTCCGATTACCAGTCTTTTCGGTACTTTTCCCACCTTAATCCGAGCGAGCGCGCGCCGTTCCCGCACGTCGAAGATGGAAACGTCGTCGCTGTCCGTGTTGCTGACGCAGCCATATTTGCCATCCGGAGAAAACACGATCCAATTGGGCCCGTCCCCTGTGTCCATTCGGCCCGTGAACTTTCCGGCTTGCAGGTCATATATGTAAATGCAGTCATCCAGCAAACTCGTGACCCACAGCTCCTTACCGTCAGGAGTAAGTGCCAGACCATGCGTCAAGGTATCCGGAGTTTCGAACTTACGCGGGCGCGGGGGTCCCTGGTGCCGGGCCGGCATCTCAACCCGCTGCAGTACCTTCTTATCCGGAATACTTACTATGTCGAATCCATGCAAATAGGAGACGGCGACATACATGGTCTTGCCGTCGGACGAAATCACATAGGGCCTTGGCCTTCCGCCCGCCGGGATCACTGCCGAGAAGGACATGGTTTTCAGGTCAATTACATTGACCGCATTCGATCCCATGGAGCTCACAAACAGGTAGCGATTGCTGGCGGTGCTGACCGCATTGTGCGGCTCCTTGATGGGCAGCGTCTTGACTACTTTCTTCTCCATCACGTCGACGATGTCGACGCTATCTCCATCGCGAATGGGCACAGCCACGTAGCGGCCGTCCGGTGTCACTGCACACTCATTGGGCCTTCCACTCAGCTTGATGGTCGCCATCATCTCCTTGGTTCGGGTATCCACTAATCGCAGCGTATGGTCTGATTCGACGGTGACGAAAAGTAGATTGCCGTCGGGCGTTAAGGCCAGGCCGTGGATGAGGGAAGCGCCGATGCTTATGCCGTCGACAACCTTCAGCGAGTGCAGGTCGATGACTGAGACGTCTTCACCGTTGCTGTTATCGACATAAAGCCTCCAGCTCTGTGCATGCAGAGAAAGAGGCAGAGCGAGGGCCAATGCGAGTCCCGCGAGCAGGCACGAATTTGCTGCGGCCTTTAATTTCATAGAACAACTTCGAGATTCGGAAGAGCGACGATCAGTCTAGCTAGGTGCCTGATGGGTCGTCAAGAAATCAGGAAGGGCGCGTGCGGCCATTAGGCCGATTGACGCAGAGCCCGGTTCTCAAGTAGATTCGACGCATGGTCAGCGTCGCTCCTCGACGTTGTTGTCGCTCCCGCATCCAGTAGCTGGGTGGGCGATCGTAGTGCCTCAAGAGGATCTCCAAACCTCAGTCGATTGCCGTTAGATCCGGCGTTCTTATGCCGCTGCATCTCCCCATCCACTCAGCGCAATCAGCAAGCGTAACTAGCGTAGGAGGAGACACATGAGAACAGGAAGATTGTGGGTGCCAGCCGCTTCCCTGCTTATTGTTGCCGCGGATGCAATGACACAAGCGCCGCTCAAGGTAACGCAATGGCAGGGTAGCGCACAAGTAGCGACCAACGGCTCTGGGTTCACCATCCCTGTGCACTTGCAACTGGAGAGCAAAGGCTCGACGCTGGTTGGTTCCTTCGTCGATGGTCCGCAGCGAACCACCTCCACTTCCGGCGAGCTAAGTGGGCAGGATGTCACGCTGCACTTTGCCCATTACGCCGTTACCTTTCATGGTCAAATCGCGGGCGACCAGCTTACCGGCAGCTACTTCGCCGATAGCGGGCGCTTCTCTTACCCAGTCAGCTTGCGGGCGGCTCCGAAAGAGGCTGTTTTGAGCACGACAGCGAAGGTTCCCAATATCGGCGGTACGTGGATCATACCCACTGAAAGCCCTAAGGGCGAGCACGCCTGGCGGCTGGTTATCCGGCAGAATGCGGAAGATGTATCCGCTACCATCCTGCGCGTCGACGGTGATACCGGAACCCTTCACGGCAGCTACCGGGACGGACGCTTCATCGTCAGCCACTTTCAAGAAGTTCGCCCTACTATGCTGGAAATAACCCCGGAGCGGGACAACACGCTCACCCTCAAGTTCTTCTCCACCCACGCTCCGCCGGGAACACCCTTCGTCCCGTTGCGCGCGATCAGGGCCGGCCAGGTAGCCAGCACACCGCAACCCGATGACTTCGCTGGGCACACCGTCGTGCGCGATCCACTGCAGCCCTTTCCCTTCTCTGGAAAAGATCTCAATGGAAAGCTGGTAACCAACCGCGACCCACGTTTTCGCGGCAAGGTCGTGCTCGTGAACATAACTGGAAGCTGGTGCCCGAACTGCCACGATGAGGCGCCATTTCTGGCCGAACTGTATTCCAGGTATCACGCGCAAGGGCTGGAGATTGTGGCGCTCGATTTTGAAGAGCCGGAGCAGATCACGAACCTGACTCGTCTGCACGCCTTTATTCAGCGATACAAACTTGACTACACCTTTCTCATCGCGGGCGTTCCGGAGGAGCTCAACCAGAAGCTTCCGCGAGTCGAGAATCTGAACGCATGGCCAACAACTTTCTTTCTCAACCGGCAGGGACTCGTCCGCAGAGTTGAGACTGGTTTTCCTTCGTCCGGGAGTACTGAATACCATCGCGACGTCAAGGCAGCCTACGTACAGACCATCGAGACCTTACTTGCAGAACGCTGACTCGCCTCAGCGCAGACCGAAAGCGGAGGAGGCGCTAACCTCCTCCGCTCGCGAATATCGCCACCTGATTTAGCGGCTACTGGCTAGTGGTGTTCTCCACCACCACCATGAGATTCACCGCCTCCACCGTGAGATCCGCCACCAGGCGCAGGGGCGTGAGGGGCGGCCTTGGGCTGGTTATAATGCGCTGGGGCGGCGTGAGGGGCGGCCTTGGGTTGGCTATAATGCGCAGGGGCGGCGTGAGGTTGGCTGTTATGCGCGGCGGTAGTATGGGCGCCGGCGGCATAGCCACTCCGGTAGGCTGTCGCTTTGCCATTCGTGTGTACAGCGGCGTTTCCGTGATAGCCCACGAAGCCTCCGTTATATCTTCCACCGCCGGCAGCGACAAAGCGATGCCTGCCCCAACCGTGGTTATAACCCCAGCCAGCCCACGGACCCAGGCCCAGGAAGACGCCGTTGTAGAAGTAGCCCGACCCGTAATAACCAACCGGGGCGCAGGCGTACGGTGCATAGCCGTAGTAGCCGTAAGAACAGACGGGTGGCGGACCACCTATATTGATGGCAATTTGCGCATTCGCTTCTGGCGCCAGGGCCAACGGCGCAAGCAAAGCTGTGGTACACAGTAAACCGATCAATCCACGCATATGTGATCCCCTTAAACTATCTATATTGACTATAAGGAGTGATATGAACTTAGACTGAGCAATAAGACACACGCGGGTGCGGCATTACCGTCGAGTATGGCCAGGTGCGATTCTGCTTGACTCTCTTATGTCCCGGAATAGCTCACAACCATCACTGTTATCACTGCGCCAGTGGTTTCACGTAAGCCCCTACGACCGCGGGAATATCGTATGGGGAGGCTTCGCCGGCCGGTTCCCCACCTATGCGGAGATAAAGTGCCTGTTGTAAACAGACTGTCTAAATTAGCTAATAAATGGAGAGGGTAATTCATTGATTGTATGAAGCCGGGCTAATCGCAAAGAGAATTGGGTTGGTTTTGGATGAATGCCAGCAGCATTCGACCAATGCCAGGGTGGGCCGCCGTCGTTAGATTTGTGGGCGATGGCCCAGCTTGGCATGGGTTGAGATGGATCGACAGAGCTGTAAGGAGTTGTTAGAGGGAAGGGCGCACAGTCGGTCCCCATTCGACTTCGCTCAGGCAGGCTCTGCGGGACTGATCGCGATACGCGCTGCTGCCCAAATCAGCCGATGGGAAAAAGCTAATTTGGATAGGTCTCTAAACAGACCGTCGAGACCTTGCTTGCGGAACACTGACTCGCGCCAGCACACCAGCACAACAGGACGTGGAAGAAACTGGCGTTGTTGTTACGGCGTGAACGCCAGCCAATTGAAGGCGGAGAGGTCGTGAGCGGTTTCTTGCTCAACGTGTGAGCACAGCGGAGTAGAGCGTGAACCGCTCATGGGGGCCCCAACGATTCACTGCAGCATCTTCGGCGGAGAGAGGATGCGTGGTTTCAGATATCTCTTGCAAAAACGGAAATCTTTCCAGTACTTCCGTGTACCGCGGATTCCTCGCATAGAGCACATAGGTGGTGCGCGGTGACTTGCGGAGTTGCGCTTCTAAGTTCGCAAGCACACGACGAAGCACCGGCGCGAGGAAGGGATGGTACATCAGAATAAGTAAAGGGCCCTGCGGGAATATAACGGAGGCCGCGTCTTCATGGATGATGCTGGACCGGTTTGCCCACTCAGGCCTGAGGGCAAGGTTAGCCCGAGCAATTTCGCAGAGTTCCGGAGAGATCTCCACGCCCCAGAAGCTGTGAAATGGGAACTGGGCAGCCACGATCATCGCCCGGCCTTTGCCGCAGCCCACATCAGCGAACGTGAACTCGCTATAGTTTAATATTCAGATCCGAGAGAGCGCTTGCGAGTGCAGAGGGCGCAATGCCGTAGTAAGCGGTGGTATACACGATTGACAGAGTCTTTCCGTGCAGGTCGGCGCTGGAGTAATAACCTCCCGTGTCAGTGCCGTGCTGGATATCAAACGGATGCACCGGCTCTGGCTCCGGCACGGCGCTTACCGTGGGAGCCTTGATGAAGGCGCGACTCAACGTGCCTCGTAAGCCGTGACTCCTGAGCGATCGGAAGAGGCGCTGCCACGCGTGGACGATCGCCCCGCGAACTCCGTTGGCATCGATCGAACGAGCCAATCGGCGGAGAAGTTGCAAAAGTGGACTAGGACGAAACTTCACAGGTCTTCTCTATCCAAGCAGCTTTACGCAAGCCTCTACGACCCCCGGAATATCGTATGGGGAGGCTTCGCCGGCCGGCTCCCACTTATGCTGACGTAAAGTGCGTGTCGTAACTGGCCCGATCGAGACTGCCCGCAGCTCCGAGGGCATCTCCATCTTCGCCGCGGCGAGAAGCGCAAAGAAATTGTTCACCGTCGAAGAGCTGGTAAAGGTCACTGCGTCAGGCCGCGGCTTCCCTTCTCCAAACAACACACGAAGCTGCTCGATCGAATCATTGGGGATCACCGTGCGGTAGGTCTCGACCACGTGGATGTCGGCTCCACATTGGCGCAGCTGTTCGGGGATGACGTCGCGGGCTATTGCAGCGCGCGCCAGCAGGACACGGCGCCCAACAACTTTCTCCTTGAGCATGGCGACCACCGCCTCTGCCACATACTCGTCCGGCATGGCAGAAACCTTCAAGCCGATGCGGCCCACGGCGACGGCAGTAGCAGGACCAATCGCCGCCACCTGCAAATGCTGCAACCGCCCGGCATGAATGCCCAGAAATCTCATGCGTTCCGCCAGGGCCGCGGCCCCGTTGGCGCTGGTCACGATCAGCCAATCGAAGCCGCTGATCACTTCCAGCACGGCGTCCAGGTGAGCGTAGGTTTCGGGTGGGATGATCTCGATGGTGGGCAGGCGGAGCACCTCGGCGCCCAAAGCCTCCAGCGCTTCGGCCAGCTTTCCCGCCTGGTGACGGGCGCGGGTGATGAGGATACGCTTCCCGGTTAGGGGACGCGGCGCGCTCACGCCTGCCGCTCCTCCAGACCGAGGATGGCGCCGGCGCCCTGCTCCAGCAACTGCTGTGCCAATTGGTCGCCCAAACCCTCCGGGTCGGCATGCCGCCTCCCGGCGCTGATCATCTGCCGGCCATCGGCCGAGGCGACCACGGCGCGCAACCACAACTCGTCTCCGTCACGGTGGCAATAGGCGCCGATGGGCACCAGGCATCCGCCACCCAAAGCGGCCAGGCATCTCCGTTCGGCAGTGATGGCCATACGTGTGTCCCGGTCCTCGAGCGGCTGCAAGGCGGCGTGGATTGCCTCGTCTCCTGCCCTGCATTCGATGGCCAGCGCTCCCTGGCCCGGCGCGGGGCATAGCACCTCGGGCGCGAATCGCTCGCGAATGACGGCGGTTTTCTGCAATCGTTCGAGACCGGCCGCCGCCAGGATAATCGCATCGGCCTTGCCTTGCCCGAGCTTGGCTAGCCGTGTATCTACATTGCCGCGAAACTCAATGTACTCGAGATCCGGGCGCCGTGCGCGCAGTTGCGCCTGGCGGCGCAGGCTGCTGGTGCCCACCACCGCTCCCGCCGGCAGTGCATCGAATCCGCCGTAGCGCTCCGAAACCAATACGTCGCGGGGATCCGCCCGCCGGGGAATCGCCGCCAACGTGAAAGCCTCACCTAACTCCGTGGGCAGATCCTTCAAGCTATGCACCGCCAGATCGATGCTCCCCGCCAGCAAAGCATCTTCGATCTCCTGGGTAAACATGCCCTTCGCGCCCACCGAAGCGAAGGCGATGTTCTGCATGCGGTCGCCGGTGGTGCGGATGATGTCGATGGAAACCTCATGCCCCAGAGCGCGTAGCGCGTCTGCGATGTGATTCGCTTGCCAAAGAGCCAGCTGCGATCCCCGGGAGCCGATGCGGATCAACTCTTGCGTTCCTGGTCTTCAAGGTCGGGCAAGTCCTCGAAGATATCTTCCTCGGCCGCGCGCTGCCCCGCCCCGCTAACCCCGAAGGCTTCGCGGATGGCATCTACCGCAACCATATTTCCCTCGGTAGCTGCAGCCTTGATGGCCTGCACCGGCTGATGGAGAAACTTGTTGACCAGGCCGCGGGTTAAGCGCCTCGACGGCGGCCTGCTGGTCTGGGGAAAGGCTTTGCAGGCGGCTCGCTACGCGGCGTAGTTCCGCTTGACGAATTTGCTCCGCGGATTGCTGCAACTGCACGATCTGGGGCGCTACATTCAGGGCGTGCAGCCGGCGCTGATAGCTGGTCACCTCGGCCAGGATCATCGCCTCCGCCACATCAGCCTCTTTGCCGCGCTCTTTCAGATGCGATCCGGCAACGGACTGCAAGTCGTCGATGTCGTAGAGAAAGATGCCGTCCAGCTTGTTGACTTCAGGATCGACGTCCCGCGGCACGGCGATGTCGATAAAGAACATGGGCCGCCCCCGGCGCTGTTGGAGAAAGTGCTGCGCGTGCTCTCGGCGAAAGACCGGCCGCGCAGAGCCGGTGGAGGTGATGATGATGTCGGCCTGGTCTGCGCTTGCGTAAAGTTCCTCAAAGCGAACGGCCCTTCCCCCGAACCGCTGGGCCAGTTGTTCGGCTCGCTCGTGGGTGCGGTTAGCGACCAACACGGTTCCGGCGCCCTGGTTCATCAGGTGGCGAGCCGCCTGCTCGCTCATCTTGCCCGCGCCGACGATCAGAACCTTCTTGTCTTCGAGCGAGCCAAATATTTTCCGCGCCAGCTCCACTGCGACGGAGGCAATCGAAACCGACGAGTTGCCGATCTGAGTCTCCGTGCGCACCCGCTTGGCGACCACAAAGGCGCGCTGCAGCACCTTGTCCAGATGCCCGCGGATCGCTCCCGCCGAGCGCGCAGCCAGGTAACTGCTCTTGACCTGGCCCAGGATCTGGGGCTCGCCAATGACCATGGAGTCGAGGCTGCAGGCGACGCGGAAGAGATGGCGCACGGCGTTCTCCTGCCGGTACTCGTAAATGTGCGGCGCCAGCAACTTGGGGTCGATGCGGAAATAGCTGCCGACAAAGTCCATCAGGTGGGGTGCGTCCGGCTCCAGGCTGGTGAGCAGCTCGACCCGGTTGCAGGTGGAGAGAATCATGCCCTCCAGCACCCCGGGCGACTGCACCAGCGAGCGCGTCGCCTCCTCCAGTTGCTGCGGCCCGATGGCCAGCCGCTCGCGCAACTCGATGGGCGCGGTCTTATGGTTCAGCCCTAATAGGACAATGTTCATGGGGCGGTGAACCTATGGACGGAGCTGAGCTGGTTGGCCGCCCAGACGCTGATCACGACCAGAAAGACCAGGCTGGACAGGTAGACAGCTCGCCTTCCCCGAAGACCGGCTTGGCGGCGCACAAAGAGCATCACTAGATAGAGTGCCCACATGGCAAAAGAGAGCAAGACTTTTGGATCTTTAAAATAGACCGGGCCGACGCTTTCCTGGGCGATCAACGATCCGGCCAGCAAGCCCAGGGTCATGAACGGAAACCCGATCAGCAGCATACCCGAGGCGATGCGCTCCATAGTCTCCAGCGGAGGCAGCCAGGCCAGAAAGCCGACATGGCTCTTGCTCTTGAGGCGGCGCTCCTGCACCAGGTAAAGGAAGTTGGCGATCAGGCTGAATATGAGGGCGGCATAGGCAGCCAGCAAGGCAACGATGTGCAGCGAAAGCCATCCGCTGCGGATCCCAGGAGACTGGAAAGTCCAGTGGTCAGGACCCATAGCCGGCCCCAGGACCAGGAGCAGCGACAAGGGAAGGGCGAAAATGCCGAAGGAGACCGTCCGGTAGAGCACGGCGACCAGCAGGAAAGCAGCGCATATCAGCAGCGCCAGCAAGGACTGCACCTCGTGCATCCCCACCGGCAGGGAGTGGTGCGAGGCGGCAAGCATCTCAATGAGCGAAACAAAATGGAAGAAAAAGGCGCCGACCGCCGCCGGGACGCAGAGCTTCTTCCAGCCAGGCTTGTCATAAAGCACCGCTGGGAGTGCAGAAATGCTCGCGACGGCGTAGAGCCCCACCGCCACCCTTAACCACAATAGAAACATGCCGATTCCCGCAACTATAAAGTATAACCGTCACTCGACCCCAAAAGGGGTTTGGTACTGGTTCCGTAATGAACGACGGGTGCCCCACATCTCGCGAAAAACGAGCGAGATGTGGGGCACCCGTCAGTGGTGAGGGAACGAGGGAAGCCTTCTCACGCAAAAACCGCCCCCGGAAATTTGACCAGTTCAACTTCGGGAAGTCGACCGGAAATCGCCCTCCTGCACCGTACATCCTTTTGCCAGCCCTTACCCTCCCAGCCGATGAGAGGTATTTTGATCCGTTCCTTGCGGCGGCCAGAGTCCCCCATCCAACCCAATTTTTCACCGTCCTTGAGACAGGAGCTTTAAACCATGGATTATCGCGTACGCGCCGGAGAGATACCGGAAGATCAAACCACCGCCCTGATGGAGAGCTACTCTGCCAAACTGCCCACCAGCTTCTTCCTGGGTGCGGCCCTTACCTCCATCGTGGGTTCCCTCATTCTTAAGACCTCAGGCAAGGACCACCATGCCCTGTTTATCGGCCAATGGGCTGCCCCCTTCTTGCTGCTGGGCATTTACAACAAGATGGTCAAGCAACACGGTTCCGACGCCCATGTGAACCACGAACCCCGTATCGTCGCCTGATCTAATCGGTCCTCCCCGGCTTATCTTTAAACGCCAGCACGTCATTCACGATATGCTGGCGTTTTCCCGTGTCTACTCTTCCTCCAGCTCCCACGACCGATGTAACCGACGCGGCCAGCACGCCCCTTATGCGGCAGTATTGGGCGGCCAAGCGGCAAAACCCCGATGCCCTGCTGTTTTTCCGCATGGGCGACTTCTACGAGCTGTTCTTCGAAGATGCCCAAGTCGCTGCCCGGGAACTGCAAATCACGCTGACAGCACGGGATAAGGAACGGTCGGTGCCGATGTGCGGGGTGCCCTACCACGCCGCCGACAACTACCTCTCGCGCCTGTTGCGCAAGGGGTACCGGGTCGCCATCTGCGAGCAGATGGAGGACCCCAAGCTCACTAAGAAAATCGTTCGCCGCGAGGTGACCCGGGTGCTCACCCCCGGCACCGCGATCGACCCCACGCTGGCTTCGGAGCGAAATAACTACCTGGCGGCGCTTCACCTGGCCGGCCCTGTGGCGGCGCTGGCCCTGCTCGATCTCTCTACCGGCGATTTCCGCACCGCCGAGTTTAGCGGGACTGGTAGCGTGGGCTTCTGTATCGACGAACTGCTAAAGGCCCAGCCCAGCGAAATCCTACTGTCGTCCGGATTACCTCCGCTCGACCCGCAAATGGAAGCGGAGATCGACAAAATCGGCACCAAGACCCGCTTGGAGGAGTGGGTCTATACCGCGGACTATGCCATTCCTCTGCTGGAAAGGCAATTGGGCGCCAACTCGCTCGAAGGCTTCGGTCTGGCGGGCGCCCGGTCGGCCGCGATCGCCGCCGGCGCGGTGGTGCATTACGCCCGCGCGACCCAGCAGATCGAACTGCAACACATTAACAACATCCGGTACTACGAGCGGGCGGAGAACCTGCAACTGGATGCCGTCACCGTGCGCAACCTGGAATTGATTGACCCGCTTTGGGCCGGCGGGACCAATGAAGCAACGCTCTACGCCAACCTCGACTGCTGCATGACCCCGATGGGCAAACGGCTGTTGCGGGCCTCCCTGGTTCGCCCCCTGATTGACCGGATGGAGATTGAATCGCGCCTCGAAGCAGTCGCAGTGGCAGAAAGCAGCCTGATCGACCGGGAACAGCTACGCAAAGTCTTGGGCGCGATCCAGGATATGGAGCGCATGCTCTCCCGCATCTCGCTCGATAGCGCCGGACCCCGCGACGCGGCCGGCCTCGGAGCGTCGCTCGCCCGCCTCCCCGAGCTGCATGCCGCCCTAGAGAGGCTGAAAGCCTCGCGCTGGCAGGCGTGCGCGCAGCGCCTCGATCTGCTGCAAGATCTACAGGAACGCCTGCAGAGGACACTCCTTCCCGATCCTCCCGTGAACCTCGCCGATGGCGGCGCCATCGCGGCCGGCGTCGACGCGGAGCTGGATGAACTGCGCTCGCTGGGGGCCAATGCCCGCCAATCCATTACCACCATCGAGGAGCGGGAACGCAAGCGCACCGGCATCCATTCCTTAAAGGTTCGCTTTAACAATGTCTTCGGTTATTCAATTGAAGTAACGCGCGCCAACCTGGCCGCAGTGCCGGCTGAGTACGAGCGCAAGCAGACCCTGGCCAATGCGGAACGCTTCACTACACCGGAGCTGAAGCGGTATGAGGTCAGCGTTCTCACTGCCCACGAGCGCTCGATCGAGATTGAAAAGCGCATCTTTGCTGAACTCCGCCAGACGATCCTGCGCTCCGCCGGCCGCATTCGCCTCACCAGCGGCGTAATCGCCGAGGTCGACCTCCTGGCCAACTTCGCCCACCTGGCAACGCTCCGCAGCTACGTGCGCCCGCAGCTTGCGCAATCAGCAGTGCTGGAAACGGTTGCCGCCCGCCATCCTGTCGTGGAATGCCTGTTGGAATCGGCCGGGCAGACGAAATTCGTCCCCAATGACCTTTATGTCGAGACCGGCGGCCCCAGCCTGCTGCTCATCACCGGGCCGAATATGGGCGGCAAATCCACCTATCTTCGCCAGGCCGCGCTCTTGGTCATCATGGCGCAGATGGGCTGTTTTGTTCCCGCCAAGAGCATGCGGCTAGGGATCGTCGACCGCATCTACACCCGCATCGGCGCCAGCGATAACGTAGCCCGCGGGCGCTCCACCTTCATGGTGGAAATGACAGAGACCGCCACCATTCTCAACACCGCCACATCGCAGTCGCTCATCCTGCTGGATGAAATGGGCCGCGGAACCGCGACCTTCGACGGCCTCTCGCTGGCTTGGGCCACGCTTGAATTTCTCCACGCGCAAGTCGGCGCCAGAACTCTCTTCGCTACCCACTACCATGAGCTCACACTGCTGGCTGAGCAATTGGCGGGATTGAAGAACCTGCGTGTTGCCGTCAAAGAGACGGCGAAGGGCATTGTCTTTTTGCACGCCATCGAGCCCGGGGCGGCTAACAAGAGCTATGGCATTGACGTGGCTCGTCTCGCCGGCCTGCCGCTCTCGGTCATTGAGCGAGCGCGCCAGGTGTTGCTGCAGCACGAGCAGTCCGAGAAGAGGAACGTGGCCCGGGAAACCGATGCACCGCTGCAACTAACCATGTTCACTCCGCTCTCGCAGCGCATTCTCGATCGGCTGGAGCAGACCGACACCAACAGCCTGACCCCTTTGCAGGCTCTGAATCTGCTCGAAGAGCTCAAGAACGAGATACGCGGGCGGGGGAATTCGTGAGCTCTATGACATTGAGACAAGCCGCCGGCCAGGTGCTGGTGGTGGGCCTGGAAGGCACTCAGCTTAGCACGCTCGAAAGGGCCTGGCTACGCCTGCTGAGGCCTGGCGGCGTGATCCTCTTTCGCCGCAATATCGAGAGCGCTGCCCAGACCCATGCCCTGCTCCACTCCACCCAGCAGGCAGTGGAGTCGCCCATGCTGCGCTGCATTGATGTCGAAGGCGGCAGCGTGGACCGGCTGCGCGATTTGATTGCGCCTATGCCATCGCCCTTCGCAGTTGCCGCTACCAACAAACCGGCACTGTTCAAGAAGCATGGCAGCCTCATCGGTCAGGAGGTGCAACTGCTGGGTTTTAACACCGCCTTCGCTCCCGTGCTCGACTTGCGCACAGAAGCCTCAGCGCCGGTGATGACCACGCGGGTCGTCTCTGGCGATCCAGCTCAGGTCATCCGCTACGCCACGCACTTTCTTGAGGGGCTGGCGGAGCAGGGGGTGCTGGGCTCAGGAAAGCATTTCCCCGGCCTCGGAAGCGGACAGGTGGATTCACATCATTCCACTCCCACCATCACAAAACCGCTCAACCTGCTTTGGAAAGAAGATTTGCTGCCCTACCGGCAACTAGCCAGGCAGCTGCCCATGGTGATGATCTCGCATGCATCCTATTCCGCGGCAGTCCCTGAGCCTGCATCCGTCTCCGCTTACTGGATTACCGAGGTCCTGGTTCGAGAGATCGGTTATCAAGGTCTGATCGTCTCCGACGACATGGAGATGGGCGGCATCCTTAACTACATGGGCATCGCCGACGCAGCAATTCGTTCGCTTGCGGCCGGCATGCATGTGGTGGAGATTTGCCGCGACCCGGCGCTGGTCTTTGCCGCCTACGAGGCATTGCTGCTTGAAGCCGAGAGTTCGCCGGCCTTTGCCCGCGTGCTTCGCCGTGCGGCTGCCCGGGCCCAGTCGTTCCATACCATGCACCTGAAGAGAGACGCGCTGCCACCTGCTCCCGACCGCGGTTGCGGTCGACAAAATGCGCGGTGCGGTGCAGAAGTTTACCGAGCAGGTCGCCAGGGCATGAGTGAACTTACTTCGATGACGGTAGCCGGCATCATGAGCGGCACCTCAGCTGATGGGATCGACGTAGCCTTTACACGCATTACACCCGATCCAAAGGACGCAGCCTTCCCTCAATTAAAGCTGCTCGCCCATGCCGGCTTTCCTTTTCCGCCCGCTTTGCGCCGGGCCGTGTTGGCGGCGATGAATGCCGAGGCCATTGCGACCGCCGAGCTGGCGCGGCTCAATTGGCGGCTGGGGCAAGCCTACTCCGAGGCGCTGAGTGCAGCCTTGAAACGGAATCCCTGCCGCTTGGATCTCGTCGGTTGCCACGGTCAAACCATTTATCACCAGGCCGCGCCGGCGCGCTATCTGGGGCGCGAGGCAACCTGCACCTGGCAGATCGGCGAGATGGCGATGCTGGCCGAGCAAAGCGGAGTGCCGGTGGTCTCGAACTTTCGTCCCGCCGACATGGTCGTTGGAGGCCAGGGTGCACCGCTGGTTCCCCTGCTCGATTACGTGCTCTTTCGCCACCCAACGCGGGGCCGCGTGTTGCAGAATCTGGGAGGCATTGGCAATCTGACAGCGCTACCCGCCAACGCGGGGCCCTTGCAGGTGGTGGCTTTCGACACCGGCCCAGCCAACATGGTGATAGATCAACTGATGCAGCAACTCTTCGACAGATCCTTCGATCGCGGAGGAAAGACCGCGGCGCGTGGCAGCGGTGATTGAGCCGGTGGTAAGCGCGCGGCTGCGCGAGCCTTTTTTTGCCGCGCGTCCGCCCAAGAGTGCCGGCCGGGAGCAGTACGGCGCCGACTACGCGGGCCGTTTTCTAGAGCAGTGCCGCAAGGCCGGAGCAAGCCGCGAAGACACCATCGCGTCTGCCACCGCGCTGACCGCGCGCAGCGTCGGCTTGGCTTATTCGAACTTCCTAGTCAAGAAGATGCGTCACACGCCGGTAGATTTCATCGTCTCCGGTGGAGGCGCGCGCAATTTGACGCTGATGCAAATGCTGCGCGACCAACTCGAGCCGCAGGGCTGTACGGTGCGAGCCAGCGATGAGCTCGGACTGCCGGCCGAAGCCAAGGAAGCGGCTGCCTTCGGCTTGCTGGCGTATGAGACCTGGCATCGCCGGCCGGGAAATATTCCTTCGGCAACCGGTGCGGCAAGGCCGGCAATTTTGGGCGAGATTACTTATGTTTGATCGCTGTTGGGCACGCATGCTGGCGGCCGTTGCGCATGGTATCTCTGGCCGGATGCGGCGCCGCCCGTCCCTCGCCGCAGACAGTGACCATGGTGATCGAGAACAGCCCCACCAGCCTCGATCCCCGCATTGGCGTCGATGGCTTTTCAGAACATATTGGCAGCCTGATCTTCGACAGCCTGGTGCACAAGGACGCGCATTTCAACCTGCAACCCTGGCTCGCGACCAGCTGGGAAACGCCCGATCCGCTTACCTACCGCTTTCATCTGCGGACCGATGTGCATTTTCAAAATGGAAAGCCGCTTACCGCAACGGATGTGAAGTACACCCTCGACTCCATGCGCAACGGCACGGTGATCACGGCCAAAGCGGGAGCGCTGGCGCGCATCGATCACGTCGACGCACCCGACCCGGCGACGCTGGTCATCCATTTAAAACAACCCGACGCGGCGTTGCTCTGGAACCTATCGGATGGCGCACTCGGAATTGTTCCGGCCGGAAGCGGCCGCGACTTTGCCTTCCACCCCATCGGCAGCGGCCCATTCCGGCTTGTCAGCCAGTTGCAGGATGACGAAGTGATTCTCGAGCGGAGTGACAATTCCTGGCAGCCGCCGCCGGCAATTGCGCGCATCCGCTTCGCGGTCGTGCCCGACGCGATTACCCGGGCGCTTGAACTGGAGAAGGGTTCGGCGGATGTGTGCATCAATTGCCTGACCGCGGACATGGTCTCCGCGCTGGCCAAGCGCCCCAATCTACAAGTGGAGAGCGGTCCCGGCACTAATCTGAATTACATCTCGTTTAACACCCAGGACAGCGTGTTACGCGACCTGCACGTGCGCCAGGCGATCGCCTATGCCATGAATCGGCCGCTGATTATCAGCTCCCTTTGGCGAGGCCGGGCACAGCTGGCCGAGAGCCTGCTGCCGCCGGAGCACTGGGCGTGGACTGGCGACGTGCAGCAATATCCCTACGACCCTGCGAAGGCCAATACCCTTCTGGATGCAGGCGGATGGAAGCGAGGCAAGGATGGCGTTCGCTTTCATCTGACCATGAAGACCTCTACCGACGAGACCAGCCGGCTGCTGGCCATGATTCTGCAACAGCAACTGCGCGAAATAGGGATTGCTTTGGAGGTGCGAAGCTTCGAGTTTGCCACTTTCTATGCCGACATCAGCAAGGGCGCCTTCCAGATGTACACCTTACGCTGGCTGGGGGGAAATGAAGATCCGGATATCTTCCGCTACGCCTACGACAGCCAGATGTTTCCGCCCCACGGCGCCAACCGCGGCCGCTTTGTAAATGCCGAATTGGACGGATTGATCAAAGAGGCAGGCATGTCGAGCGACCAGGCTCTGCGCCGCACCGACTATGTAAAGGTGCAGCAGATTCTCGCTTCCGAGCTGCCGTCGATTAACTTATGGTACCTGGACGCAGTGCTAGTGCACACCAGGCGGCTGCAGAACGTACATATCTCCAGCTCCGGGAACTTCGATTTCCTGCGAACGGCGACGGTGACACCATAACTTTGTTATCCCGCCTGGAGCGACATGCTTGCGAGCGGCTTAGGTTTAGTGCCGCGCCTACCGGCGCTCCAATCATCTTCGGAATATATTCCCAGCCCTTCCGGGCTAGGCTCACGTTTGCGTGGACGGCCCTCCGGGCCTCGCATCCAAGGCAATTTTGCAGTGTCATTTCTTTCTCAACTGCCACAGGCAAGTTGGCTGACGGGACAAGGGGAGGGTAGCGCGTCCATGAAGAGCAGTTGCTGAATGAAAGCCGTTTTTCATCTCCTTGGGTGGACCGAAGGCCCATGAGAACTCCGGGATGACAAGGGGGAGAGTGGAGCTTCCATCGAAATCGAATACCGAATGACGGACCTGCATCAATGCACCTTGTATAGCATGGCCGCATGCGGGGCGAGCGAACCCTTAAGCGAACTCGCCGTGCCCAATTCCTTGCGCGCCCATAGGTCGCGCACGGCGTGACTGCCCTCAGGCAAACCAAGATTCTTCCATCCGAGGTTCACCGCCTGCGCAGCATCACCAAGATTAAAGACCGCCACATAATGGCCGTCCCCCGACTCAGGTACAGCCGTCCACACCACCAGCGACCCGCTGCGCGACAGCTCCCGATTCTCCCTTGAGTGCTGATCGACCGCAATCACCTCCGGGTTCGTGTAGAGTGCCTCCGTTGCCGCATCGATTCGGGTGAGATTCGTGCCGGCGACCAGCGGAGAACGCGCCATCGACCACAAGGTCATCAGCGTCCTTGACTCATCCGCCGAGAGCCGCGACATACGCGCCTCACCCCAACCCGGCCTGGGACCCAAGTATCCAAGGGGCAGCATATCCGCATCGGGCCAGTGCCCGACCTCAATGTGAGGAGCCCACTGCGCGGTGCGATCGAATTGGCGCACCAGCCCCGCTGGAAACGTCTCCCCCGCAGGGGCGAGCCAAGTATCCCACATATCGTCAGAGATCCGCCACTGTTGCGCATATTTACGCACGTCGTCGGCTTCCTCAATGGGAGTAGGCCCCGGAGAAAGGCTCAACACCATCGCACGCCCTGACTTCCCAATGGCAGCGCTCATCATGTGGATCTCGTCCGCCTGGTACGGTCTGGAAATGCAGTCGACCTTGATGAAGTCGACTCCCCATCCCGCGTACAGCCTGACAATGGAATCGTAATAGGCCTGCGCGGCGGCATTCGCCCTGAGTCCGTAGTTATCCGAATTCCATCTGCAGGTATCCGCGGTGTTCGCCGCGTCCGCTGCATGAAACCCAGAACCAGCGATGGGCAGATTCTTCTCCACCGCCTCACGGGGAATCCCGCGAATAATGTGAAGGCCGAACTTGAGGCCCAGCGAGTGGACCCAATCGGCAAGAGGCTTAAATCCTGCTCCGCCCGCGGCGGAAGAGAATCGATTATTCGCCACCAGGTAGCGCCCGGTGGCATCCATCACAAATCCCTGCGCGGCGCCTTTCTGTCCCGGCTGCCGCAGGTACCAACCTTCATCGACAACAACATACTGCCATCCCAGTGGCTGCAAATGGCGGTGCAGCCAAAGGACATTCGCTTTGTACTCCGCCTCGGTGACCGTCAGTCCATAAGAATCCCAGCTATTCCACCCCATCGGAGGAGTGGGCGCGAGCTCCGTCGCGGCAAGGCAAGGCAATCCGCTCAATGCGATCAGTACAGCCAGGATTCGACAAATCATTGGGTGATGGTTCCTCCAGAAATGGCGCGCAAGCCAGTCTAGAAGAATTCCTCTACCAAGTCTTCTTGATCACCCTATCTGCCCGTGCGCTGCCCCGCGCGCAAGTCAGTTAGCTGGTCTTCTCGATCGCTGCTTCCGGATGAGCGCCGTATTCTGCCCAGGACCCGTCATACAGGCTCACCTGCTTCGCGCCTGCGAGTTCGAGGCCGATCGCGATGACAGCAGCGGTAACGCCGGACCCGCATGTGGTGGTGATGGGTTGTTTCAGATCCACGCCCTTTGCGGCGAAGACGCGGCGGAGCTCTTCGACAGGCTTCAACCGGCCCTCTTCGACCAGCTCCGTAAACGGAATGCTGGTGGCTCCAGGCATATGTCCGGAGCTGATGCCAGGCCGCGGCTCCGGCAGGTTTCCGGCAAAACGGCCGCTCGAGCGGGCGTCCAGAACTTGCGCGTGCACTGCGATCATCTGCTGCATCTGGGAGAAATCTTTACCGCATCCGGTTCAAGTTTGGCGTGGAAACTGGCCGGTGCGCGGTGAACCTCCCCAGAGTCGGTAGGGAGACCGGCTTCGATCCAGGCGCGAAGCCCACCATCAAGAACGTACACATGTGGAGCTCCGAACGTCTTGAGCATCCACCAGGCTCGCGGGCCGGAGAAGACGCCTTCCTGTTCATAGATGATGATGTCCATCTCATTACCGATACCAAGTGCCGACATGCTACGCGAAAACACCTCGGGAGCAGGCAGCATGTGGGGCAGCGATGTGGAGCGGTCAGAAAGCTCCTCGATATCAAAAAAGATTGCCCCAGGAATGTGATTCGCGAAATAGCGCGCGCGAGTATCAACGGGTGGGGTAATACCCACCGGAGGAAGCGTGGCATCCAGGATGACCACACCTGGATCGCGCAGACGGCCGGCCAGCCATGAGGTAGTAACGAGAGGGTTCATGGCAACCAGCTTACTTGAAGAGATCGGGGACATCGATGACGGCGGTTACCTATCATGGATGTCCCCTCTTAGTCAGCGTGCTGTCTCCAGCAGAGCTAACTGCACATTGGTGGGTCCCTGGTTCGCGGCCACCTGCAACCGCCTCTCGGCTTTCGATTCGTTGCAGAGAAGGTGACTGCTATTCCCCGTGACCCAAACCTCACGTAGAAAGTATTTCTCGCCATACCTTGTGAACACGGCCTTCCCTTTTTTCGCGGGTTTGCCGTCATTGGCCAACTGCGTTATAGCCAACCCAGACTTTGATGTGCCCTGGACGATCATGCTTTGGGCGCTATCCATGTGAATGGTGTAAACACCCGGGGTAAAGTATTGCCCGGTCGCGATCTCGAATGCGAACGGTACGTTCACTTTGACTATGAATCCTGAATCTTGTGCATGTAACGCCGGCGCCAATGAAGCGAGGGCAAGAACAGCGGCGATGACGGTTGCTGGAATTTTCGACATCGAAAAAGTGCTCATGGCGTTTCTCCTTATGGAGGGCGTCTCACAAACCGCCTTCACTTACTAAGGCGCAACCGTGTCACAGAAAGGGCAATGATCATAAAATTATTTGTTCGCTTCCCGCTTAGTCTGTCGCTTGCACCTTCCTAAGGGCAAGTAAGTGGCGGGATGTGTATCGTGTATTCGTCCGCCGAGTTACACGCGGAAATTTCCACTTTTGTAATCTCATTTCCACAGCACAAAATTATAAGAGCCACTGGCATTCGCGTTGGGAGAGAGTACTATTGGTTTCAGAGGAAGAGAGATCTTCCAGAAGGAGAGAGCGGACTAGCAGTCATCTTCGAGAATCGGCAACGAGACTCGATCCGGGCAACTGGAAAAGGACGGCGGTGGGAAAGCTCTTGCAGCGAGTGGGATCAAAGAGGAGTGAGGTAAAAACACGGGCTCTGCTCGTGGGTGCCAAACGAACCCGAGGTAACAAGCGTTGCGATCTGGGACCAGAACCAGATCTCTGAAAATCGGAACTGAGAGGGCGAGATCTCGCAAGAGAAATCGCCCTTTCGCTTTTGTGCGAGTCCTTGCGGACACGCACGAAAACGCCGCTCGGTCACCTTCTCGAACTTCCCGTCTTCGCAGAACCCGTAGTCAAGGTCAAATTAATCTTCTATGCCGGGTAAGTACTCCCGCCGGCAAATCTGTTCCTTTTGATCGATGGAACCGTCCGCTGCTCCCTAACGTAATGGATCTCAATGAGACCGGGCGCTTACCCGATCCAGCTACTCTTTTCGTGTGCCCGGAGGCCCGCGCCATGGTAATGCTCGTTGACCAATTCAAGCAGGTCCTACGCAGGCTGAGCCGGGCTCCCCTGTTTACCGCGATTACGCTGATTACGCTCGCCATCGGTGTGGGCGCGAACACAGTGATTTTTAGCGTAGTGGAAGGTGTGCTGCTGAAGCCGCTGCCCTACCCCCATGCTGAGCAGTTGATCGGCGTGTGGCATAAAGCGCCGGGGATCGGCTTCGACGAACTGAACATGGCGCCGTCCATCTACTTCATCGATCGCGAGCAGAACACCACGCTTCAGGATATCGGCGCCTACAGCGGGGATTCCCTGGACGTGACCGGCGCCGGCAAACCGGAACACGTGCCCGGACTCGACGTCACCGATGGCGCGCTGCCGATTCTAGGTGCAGCGCCCGTGGTTGGACGCTTATTTACCCGCAAGGACGATTCGGCGGGTGCGCCGGAAACCGTAGTGCTCTCCTATGGCTATTGGCAACGCAAGTTTGGCGGCGCATCCTCTGTCATCGGGCGCTCCATCACGGTGGACGGAAAGCCGAGAGAAATTATCGGCGTCCTGCCCCGGGGATTTCACTTTCTCGATCAACCGGATGCCGCCCTTTTCCTGCCTTTCCAATGGGACCGGAATAAAACCAAGCTCGGCAATTTTAGTGAGCGTGCACTTGCCCGCTTGAAGCCTGGAGTCACCATGGCCCAGGCCAGCACGGATATAGCGCGGCTCCTTCCCGTGGTCTTGCGAAGTTTTCCCGCACCGGAAGGATTCAGCATCAGCATGTTCGATAAAGTGCGGCTCGCCCCCAATCTCCGTCCGCTCAAGCAGGATGTTGTCGGCAATGTGGGCAATGTGTTGTGGGTTCTGATGGGCTCTATCGTCCTGGTTCTGCTGGTCGCTTGCGCAAACGTCGCCAACCTGCTGCTGGTCCGCGTAGAAGGCCGCCGTCAGGAACTGGCCATTCGCTCTGCTCTCGGTGCGGGCTGGAGACGAATCGCGGGGGAGCTGCTCTTCGAGAGTGTTGTCCTCGGCGTCGCCGGGAGCCTTATTGGGCTGGCATTGGCCTACGGTGGATTGCACGTCCTGGTGTCGATGGCGCCCACCGGCCTCCCCCGCATCCAGGAAATTGGCATCGATCTTCCGGTCTTGTTCTTCACCCTCGGGCTCGCCCTTCTTACCAGTCTGCTCATCGGTTTGATCCCGGTCATCAAGTATGCGGGCGCACGCGCCAACAGCGGTCTCCGTGAGGGCGGCCGCGCGCTGAGCCAGAGCCGGGAACGGCATCGCGCCCGTCAGACCCTGGTTGTGGTGCAGGTTGCGCTTGCCCTGGTCCTGCTCATCTGCTCCGGTCTGATGATCCGCACCTTTCGCGCCTTGATGCATGTGTCTCCGGGCTTCGTCGCACCCGATGCAGTACAAACATTCCGCTTTTACATTCCGGAAACACAGATACCGGACGCTCAAGCCGAGCGCGTCGTACGGATGGACCAGGAGATCCTGAACAAACTCGCGGCGATTCCGGGAGTTTCCTCCGTCAGCTTCTCCACGGCGGTGCCCATGGATGGGCGCAGCTCGAATGATGTTGTGTATGCGCAGGACCACGTGTATGGCGAGGGCGAGCTACCGCCGATACGCCGCTTCAAATTCATCTCCCCTGGCTTTTTCGCAACTCTGGGAACGCAGCTGCTCGCCGGGCGCGATATCACGTGGACCGACACCTACCAGAAAAGACCAGTCGCCATCATCTCGGAGAATTTCGCACGCCAGTATTGGCATGACCCCAACGGCGCGTTGGGCAAAAGGATTCGCGTGGCCAACACCGACGACTGGCGCGAGATCGTCGGAGTGGTTCAGGACGTGCATGACGATGGCGTGGACAAAGCTGCGCCCAGCTCGGTGTACTGGCCCGTCATGCTCGACCGTTTCGAAGGCAATAAACAGACGCTGCGGCGCAATCTTGCCTTTATCGTGCGTAGTCCGCGCGCCGGTTCTCGCAGTTTCATGAACGAGGTGCAGGAGCGCGTCTGGTCCGTCAATCCCGACGTGCCCCTGGCCGATGTTTCCACGCTCGGCGAGTTTTACACCAAGTCCATGGCGCGGACTTCCTTTACCCTGGTGATGCTCTGCGTCGCGGGAAGCATGGCTCTGCTGCTCGGGATTGTGGGCATCTACGGAGTCATCTCGTATTCCGTTTCGCAGCGCACCCGGGAGATCGGCATTCGCATGGCACTGGGTGCTCAGCGGGAGACGCTAACGGCGATGTTTGTACGCCAGGGAATGCGGCTCACCCTCATTGGCGCGGCGTGCGGTCTGGTGACAGCCTTTGTTGCCATGCGGCTGATGTCCTCGATCCTGTTCCACGTGAGTCCAGTCGATCCCATTACCTATGCCACCATCACCATCGGCGTGATTGCAGTTGCCTATCTTGCCTGCTATCTACCCTCCCGCCGCGCCGCGACCGTCGAACCCATGCACGCACTGAGAGCCGAGTAGCCGATTCAAATCTCTTCACCTGGCTCGAGCATCGATGAAGCCCGGGCTCAGTGATTGCGGTGTACCGCGAATCCTCCTTGAGAAAGGGGGATGTATGTTCAATTCCGGACATAGTTTCGCGAACTCGGACGACGAACTTAGCGAAGTCGATCAAGTCATCCCACAGACAGCCTATGTTTCCAATCACTTGGAACTTGGCCTCTTTTGGCGCTCCACATGCCGTCGGGATTATGCGACCAGTCCCGAACCGACGGCCGAGAAGGCCTAAGACAGTCCTATGTGAACCGGCGGCAACTTGCAACTCCGAGGTGAATGATGACACTGCTTCAGGATCTGCGTTACGCGTTCCGTCAACTTCTCAAGGCGCCCGGCTTCAGTTTGACGGCAGTCCTGACGCTGGCTCTGGGCATTGGAGCCAACACCGCTATCTTCACCCTGGTCCACGCGGTGCTGCTTAAACCATTGCCATTCGCAAATCCGCAGCAACTGTACCGCATAGGCGATGGCAATCTCTGCTGCGAGTGGGGCGGCCTCCAGGACTCGTGGAGCATCTTCGACTACCCGTTTTACCAGCACTTGACCGAAGACACGCCGGCCTTTGAGCAGATCGCGGCCTTTTCCGGTAGCAGGTATCCAATGAATATCCGCCGTGCCGGGTCGGATGCAGCAGCCCAAAACACAAAAAGTGAGTTCGTTTCAGGCAACTACTTCTCTACCTTTGGGATTCGAGCGGCCACCGGGCGGTTAATCATTTCTTCGGATGATCAACCGGCGGCGCCAGCCGTCGCTGTGATGAGTTACCGTATGTGGCGAGAGAACTATGCCTCCGATCCGTCCATCATCGGTTCAACTTTCACCTTCAATGGCCTGCCGGTTACAGTAATCGGCATCACTGCGTCGCAGTTCTATGGCGATCGGCTGGAGAGCAATCCGGCCGACATATGGATCCCGCTGCATCAAGAGCCAGTCTTCGAGGAGCAAGGGGATACGACAAACCTGTACACGCCAGGAATGGCTTGGCTCTATCTCTTTGGCCGCTTGAAACCTGGGATGAACCCTGTCACCGTACAGGCGCAACTAACCCTTGAACTCCGTCAATGGCTCAGTAGCGAGCGGTCACTGAGTAAGGCTGATCTCGCAGCCCTTCCCAAGCAACAGATTCGGCTTACTCCGGGAGGAGGAGGCATCTCGCAGTTCAGAAGCCGATCGAGAAATGGCCTCTATCTACTCTCGATCGCTTCCATACTCGTTCTGTTGATCGCCTGTGCGAACCTGGCCAACCTGCTGCTTGCGCGCAGCGCGGCGCGCCAGCAGCAGACCGCTCTCCGGCTCTCGCTTGGGGCGACTCGCCAGCGGCTGATCCGCGCCGTGCTGACGGAAAGCGTATTCCTCTCGCTGATTGGCGGTGCGGCTGGGCTGTTGCTCGCTTACGCAGGCGCAAGGGCTCTTCTGCTGATGGCCTTCCGCGGCGCCACGTATGTTCCCATCGATGCTTCTCCCTCACTGCCGGTGCTGGGGTTTGCTCTATTGATTTCCATGATTACGGGAGTGATCTTCGGCGTTGCCCCAGCGTGGATTGGCACCGGTGGCGACCCATCGGAGGGTCTACGCGGTGGTACCCGAAGCCTAGGAAATACAGCGGTCCGGCCGCAGAAGGCGTTGGTGGTGGTGCAGGCTGCGCTCTCCATCGTGCTTCTGGCGGTGGCCGGACTGGTGATGCAAAGCCTGCGCAATCTTGAAAACGTGGACATGGGTTTTGAGACGCGAGGGCGGCTCATCGCCTCCATCGATCCCCTGGGCGCCGGGTACAAACCTGAGCAGCTCCCGGGTCTTTATGAACAGGTAGAAGATCGCCTTAGCAGAATTCCTGGTGTACAGAGTGCCAGCTTCTCGCGCTTCAGCCCACAAAACGGGTGCTGTATGTCCATGGATATTTCCATCGGAGGACGTTCCGAGAGTTGGATTGGTAACACGGACGTGATCTCTCTCCGCGTCAGTCCCCACTACTTCCAGACGATCGGTACACCCGTGCTGCGCGGCCGCCCCATAACCGCGCAGGACACGCCATCATCGGCGCATGTGGCCGTCGTCGATGACTCTTTCGCCCGAAAATTCTTTCCCGGGGAAGATCCGCTTGGAAAGCGCTTCGGCCTTTCCCTATCTGGCCACGGCTACGACTATGAGATCGTCGGCGTGGTCAAGGACACGATGTACCAAAGTCCGACCTCCACGCAGATGCCCATGTACTTTGTGCCCTTTGCGCAAACGATCCAATATCCGCAGACGGGCTATGCTCGGCTGGAAACCTCGACGCTGTATTTCCGCTCCATTCAGCTGCGGGTCGCCGGGGCACCGGAGAGTTATGAGAGTTTGTTGCGCAGCACGCTCGCCGGTATCAATCCTGACTTGTCTCCTACCAACGTAATGACCTATAGCGAGCAGGTGGCCATTCAGTTCAACCAGCAGCGCCTGATGGCTCGCCTCACCGGCCTCTTCAGCCTGCTTGCGCTTCTACTGGCCTCGATCGGCCTGTACGGGGTCACGGCTTATAACGTCACCCGCCGCAGCAACGAGATTGGCATTCGCATGGCCCTGGGTGCTGATCGCGGCAAGGTCGTCAGGATGGTTCTGCGCGGGGCGTTCTCCCAAATCGGCCTTGGGCTCTGCATTGGTATTCCTGTGGCCATAGTCTGCGGACGCTATTTGGCGCATCAGCTCTACGGTGTAGGCCTTTTTGATCCGTTCGTCTTAAGCGGAGCCGCTTTTGCTCTTGTTGCTTGCGCCCTGATCGCCGGACTCTTGCCTGCGCGCCGTGCCGCTTCCATTGAGCCGTCAGAGGCTCTCAGGATGGAGTAGGCTTCCGCGATGCATGCGACCCGTGGCTTAGCGCGGGGGTCGGGTGACCAAAATTGAGTCTCCGCGCACAGTAGAAGGGGTGCCATCCACCCAAAACGAGGGGGGCCAACTCCCACGCCTTGTCAAGCGGATTCCGAATTTCATCAAGACCGCACCATGACATTGCGGATGTAGGCCAGATTTCGGCGCAAGTCGGCGTCCAATTGCTTGGCAGGTACATCGGTCTCCAGGTTGGCATAACCTGAGAACCCGATTTCCCGAATCGCTCGCATAATAGGCCCAAACTGGATGTTCCCTTCACCGAGGTAGTGCGGATTGTCCTTGAGATGAAATTGGCAAATCCGATCTTTCCCGAGCCATCGGATCTCCTTCACCGGATCGAATCCCGCCTCTGTCGAGTTCCCCACGTCGTAGTACACCAGCACGCTTGCAGAGCGCGACCTCTCCATGATGCGCACGTTATCCTCCGCGGAAATGGTGTCCTCTAGGCCTAGGACGACTCCCGCTTTGGTTGCCTCCGGCGCCAGGTCGCGCAGCGCATCACCCACATAATCCATCTCCGCCTTTGTTTGTAGAGCCCAACGGCCGAAGAAGGGCAGCAGAAGTACCTTGGTGTTCAGGGCCTTGGTCAGCCGAATGGAGTCGAGTACCCATTTCCGGGCCAGCGGGTCGCTCTTCAGGCCATTGTCATGCAGCCTATCGACGCAGGTCCCATCGATCGGAATCTTATATTGCCGGGAAAGGCTGAGGTAGCGGGCAATCACTTCCGGGTTGTCAGCCGGCATCTTGTCATCCACTAGCTTTCGCCCAAAGGATATCTGCACCCCGTCAAATCCGAGTTTTGCGGCCAGCGGCACAGCCTCTGGGTTTGCGCCCAGGTTCAGATTCCAGTCAGTCACTCCAATGCGCAGCGCCTGCTCTCCGGCGATGGCCAAACGCGAGCATAAACCGGCCGCGATGGTGGAACCGATAAATTTACGGCGGGTTATCTTGAACACCAGAACCCTCTCGATACGCCTTTATTATGGTTACGTTTTCCCTGCCCACGAGCTTCAACTTACGCTGACCCGTACGAAATGGAAGGCTAAGAAACGCTTCAACTGTTGGTGTCCTACCCGGCCCGTCACGGCCAGGACGTGATTGACATCGGGTTGCGAAATCATGGTAGCCATCGCCATTCACATCCCTCGTTTCGAACTGGTAGCGGCAGTGGTCCCGGCACAGGGCGAAAATCCTGGGTCGCCATACGATGCTCCCTTTTCCGCCTTGTTGACTCCCAGGCACGGCAGCCTCGGCGGCGCCCGCGTGGACAACTATAATGCTGGAGATCGAACGATGTCACTCATTGTTTGACGTCGCGCCGGCATCGGCGCAATTCTGAAACAGCGAGGTTAGCCGTAAAGCAGCACCTGCTTGTAGCGCCTTGGACAAGGCTGGTTTACCTTGTTGATGAGAAACGGACGATCTTCGACAGAGCGCTGTCGCGCTTGGATGGTATGAAAGAGAGGAAACTGTGGCGTCGTACGGAGGAACCCTCGTGTCAAACGGACATATAACCCGGCGTGCTTTACTCGGATCCGCAACTGCAGCAGCATGCCTGGCGGCGCTGCCGAAAGCCGGAGCGAGCACAAAGGAATGGAAGCCGCGTTTGGGCATTCTAGGCAAATATACCGAAGCTAACGTTGACTTCGCCCTTCAGGAAGGATTCAACAACATGATCCTCAACGCCGGAGCCGGGGTTCCGGGATTGGATACGGCGAAGCTTACGGACGAAGAAGCCGGAAGAATTAAGAATCATCTGTCATTGAAAGCGATGCACGTTTCGGCCCTTCAGGTAAACGCAAATCACATCGCCGCAGATCCGGCAGAGCGCGAGCGGGAGAACAGCGACTTCGTGAAAACCATCGAACTGGCCGGGAAGCTAGGCGTTCCCTATATAGGCACCCAGTCCGGCAAAGATGCCTCCAAGACATTTGAAGCTCAAGTGGACGAGATCGTGCGCGTGTACCACGAAAAATATTTCGCCGCTTGCCAGCAGTACAAGGTGCGCATTTTGTGGGAGCCTTGGCAGGGTGGACCCAACATCGCAACCAGCCCTGTGGGATTCGAAGCGCTTTTCAACGCCTTCAAGGATTCTCCCTATGTCGGCCTTCAATACGATCCTTCTCATCTCCTGTGGCAGATGATGGATCCCATACAAACCGCGAAAGACTTCGTTGATAAGATCTACGATGTGCATCTGAAGGATACACAAATTCATTGGGACATTGTGCGCCGAGGGGGAATCGTACCCGTAAACCAAGCCCAGTGGTGGCAATTCCGCATTCCCGGCATGGGCAGTATCAATTGGCCCGGGCTTTTCAGCGTTTTGCAAAGCGTCGGCTATGACGGTGCGATGAGCATTGAGCACGAGGACAATCTCTACGGCGCATCAGACAATCCTGGCCCGGACTTTAGCGAACCTTATAAGGTCGGGTTCCGCATGGCTAAACGGTATCTCAACCAGTATGTGCCGGTGTAGGTCATGACCTCATGAAAGCGAACCAAAAGCCGATATTTATATTGCTGGTTGGCGTCTTGGCCGGATTGATGAGCGGCCTATCTATCCGAGGGCAGCAGGCAAAGACGCCGCCCAGCTACTTGATCACCGAAGCCGAGGTAACCGACCCTGCCGCGTTACAGACGTACGGGGAGAAGGTCGCGCAAACGCTCGCGCCTTTCCATCACCACTATGTCGCTCGCAGCAGCAACATTCAGGTGCTCGAGGGTGACGTGCTAAAGAGCAGGGTCGTGATCATCGCTTTCGACAGCATGGAGAAGGCGCGGGAGTGGTACGACTCGCCGGCCTATGCGGCGATCAGGCCGATCAGGCAAAACGCAACTAAGGCCCGCATATTCATCGTGGAAGGTCTCGCTCCCCAATAATGCCGCAGGCCCACGCGTCTCCAGAGCCTGGGTTCCTTTTCGTTATCCCATAACTTCCTTGATGCCCCAGGTCATCAGCAATCGGTTCATTGGATAGGAAGTGAAAAAACCAATTACCATACCGGCCTGCATCATGAGCCAATAGGCCGCTTCGGTCGGCTTCAAGTGCGGTGAGGGAAAGAAGACAAAATAAGTCAACGCCATCCAGGCGAATAGACCTATCTCAAACGTTAGGATCGAGAGCGTGTCAGCTTTCACCGCGGCAATCAATCCCTGGCTCGGCGACAAATTGCGCATAGGCTTGATAGCAAAGTATTGAAAAGCGATGCCGAGCAGCCATGCAAGTAAAAGATCGCCTGCGAACGCTGTATAGAGCGGGCTTCCTAGGACGGTCAGCCCGAGGCCTGCAATCGTGAACTCTGCAATGACGTCGCCTAGGGTGCAACCGGCGCCACAGTGACTGTCTGACACTACCGTCTGCTCCCAGGTCGGATTTGGACGGTCCTGTGGGCCTCGCCCCTTCAGCTCTCCGCTCATCCCGGTGTGCGGCATGCCATTCTTGGCCATCCTTCTGCCGATCCGGTAATAACCCCATAGCGCAACCACGCTAAAATAGAGTGCAGTCACAGGCCAGACGATGTTCATCACCCACATCTTCTGCGGATGGCGAAACTCATCGCCCACAATAATGAGCGCGCACACAAACGCTACGCAGAGGGAAATCCAGGCAGTCGCTTCCAGCATAGCTAACCTTTCCGTAAGATCCTGATAGGATCGATGCCGTTCTCGTGGAAAGTGTAGCCCAGGCGGCATGAGGGCCCCAATCGCTGGCAAAGGGAAGAGTGGCATCGCCTTTTATTCGTTGTTGGTGATCGCCATCACAGACAATCTGCCGTGTTTCGCTAGACAATTGATTTGGATCCTCGATCGTTACAGCATGCTTTGCATGAGAACGAGCGTAATCAAACGCACTTACCGGATTCCGCTATCTTCTCCTGCAAAAGTCTCCTGGACCGTCGAAGCCGGCGTGGGTCCATCGCCGCCGAGGTGATCGATCCTCGTGCGGATTTACGAATCCCGAAAAGGAGTACTTATGTCTACTGTTCTTGCAACAAAACCCAATATGTCCAGCAAAACAACCATCCAGTTTCCCCAAACCGTCAACTTCCTCGAAGAACTGGAGGTACTCAGCCGCGAAACAGCCAGGCGCGCTTTTAACCTTTTTCAACAGCGCGGGCAGGCGGATGGCCTGGATTTAGAGGACTGGCTCCGTGCGGAAGCAGAGCTCCTCCGCCCCGTTCCCATCGAAATGAGCGAATCGGATGACAGCTTCATGATCCGTGCCGAAGTGCCCGGTTTCGATGCCAAGCATCTCAGTATTCAAGCAGATTCAGCCGCTATCTACATTCGCGGTAAGAATGAGCACAAGAGAGAAGAAAAAAGGCAGCGACCTCAAATACAGCGAATTCTCTGCAACCGAACTCTGCCGCCGTATTGCGCTGCCAAGCTCTATTGATCCGGAGAAGATTACGGCCAGGCTAGCGAGTGGGGTGTTGGAGATCACCTTGCCCAAAGCCGCACCACCGAAAACCGTCGAAGTGAAAGCGGCATAATTTGCGATGGTCGCCGGCTCGAGAAGATGTAAGCACTCGCCCGAGCCGGCGACAAAGGCTAATCTGCAAGCTTATCGAGCTTGGCCGGGTCCAGTATAATCAGCGACGCGCCCTGCCGTTCCACCATGTGATTGCGCTCAAACCGATTGAGCAGCCGGGTCACCGTCTCGCGCGAGGTGCCCGCCATATGGGCGAGTTCCTCATGGGTGAACACCAGAGTGAAGCGACGTGGGAGCTTACCTCGCGCGGCGGTGGCCGACCAATCCAACAGCAAGCGCGCCAGCCGTCCCGAAGCCGAACTGCATAGCGCAAGTCGCCGGGTGTCTAAGAACAGTTCACGATATTGATTAGCCAGCACCTGCGCTGCCTTGCGAGCGACCTCGGGAAAGGTTTCCAAAAGCCACAGCAGTTCCTGTCGTGGCACGCCGATAAGTTGCGCAGGTTCCAGCGTTTGCGCGGTCACTTCATATGGCAGGTCGTTCAGTGCTGCGTTCAGCCCCAGGATGTCTCCCGGACCGGCGATCCTGATGATCATCCGGCGGCCCTCTCTAGAGGTGCTGAAAAGCTTCACCCACCCCCGGCTGATAAGAAACACTTGATTCGAGCATTGGCTCTCTTCGAAAACCTTGGCCCGCCTCGGAAAGGCGAGGCACTTACCCGCCTCACCGAAGCGCCGCAACGCGCAATCACTAGACTTATAAGACGTCCCGAACGATAGCTGCTCGCGAGCAGAGGGCTCCATAGGCGATCTCCGGATGGCAAAAACCAACTTAGGGTTGCCTCCAAGACGAGCAAAATATCGTCGCGCCAACTGTTGCAAAAGACGACGGGTCGGGGCTTTCTCTCGCGGCCGCATACACAGTCGACCGGCCGTCCAGCGCGGCGCATGGTTAAATTCCTGGCAACCGCTGGCGGTCTCTCTCTTCGCCCCAATCCCATTCTTAGCATACATCGCCCGAAGGTCGGCCAAACGGGGTTAATGAACGCACAGCGTTCGCGTGACCCGCGAATGCAAACAGGCCACTTTATTGAGAGCTTATCCTGATCTCAGCCATGAGAGTTCTGATTTGGATGCGGGAATCGCCGGTCCCACCCTCGCCTGCTGGCTGCTGCATTAAGGACATGAACCAATCCTAGAATCTGCGCCAGACGTCCGCAGCGGCGGCTACGTCAGTCTCGCTCGCTGCGCTCACCCCGGCACAGTATGCTGGTTGTCGTGAATCAAAAAGATCTCATCGAACTCGCTGCCTCACTTGCGCGTCCCTTTAGCCCAAGTGCCGATTGCACTGCCGCCGGCGTAGCATCGGCGCTTATTACTGTTCAATCGAATGTGTACAGCGGAGTATGCATAGACACGGCATGCAGTCTAGGATTCTGTGCCGAACACGCGGCGGTGGCCGAAATGCTGAAGGCTCATGAATCCGAGATCCGCATGATCGTCGCTGTAAACAGCCGAGGCGTTGTCTTACCGCCGTGCGGCCGTTGCCGCGAACTTCTGTGGCAGGTCGACAACCGCAATGAATCCACCTGGGTCGTGCTAGGACCGACAGAGAAAGCGTTGCTGCGAGAGCTTCTGCCGCATCGGGTCCCGCTGTAATTTGCTAGGCGGCAAGAGTTGGTGCGCTGCTCCGGCTTGCCGTGGGCGTGCGGTAGGCACGCCTCCACGACTACCGTAGACCTCTTTTCGCCTTCTTAACTGTTCGCTGAAGCTCCACCCACCTGCCGCCGGTTGGCCTTACGGCTTTGCTTGATCTGTTCGTACTGTTGTTTTTGGCGGTCGCTCAGAATGGCCTCGATCTTGCTGTCACTATCGCGGCGTATACCGTGTACACGCTGTCTCATATCCTTGGGAGCTAGCGTGCTGTCGGACCGTAGGCTTTGCACCTGCTGATCGCGGTCGGCTAGTATGGGCTCAATCTTCGAGACCTGATCCGGTGTGAGCCCGAGTTCCTTCGCCATCCTCTTTGCCCGGTGCTGTGGGTTGGCAACATGAGCCGGTCGCTGCGCCGGCGCCTGGGACGAGACGGCCGGTGGCGCACCCTGGTCCTGAGCCAGCAGTATGCCGCCTGAAAATCCAGCCATTAATACAGAACCGATAGCAAGTGAGGGTAAGAAACGACGCATAGAAGACACTCCTTGGGATCTTTTGTCATCCACATCCACTACTTCTATGCAGACCCCATCGCTGACAAGAGGTTGCGGCACTTGAATCGTTGGCCTGCAGAGCTCCAGTTTCACCAGCCGGGCTCTACCCGTTAGAATTTGTTACATGATGAAGGCTCATTCGTGATCAACCGCAGAGACTTCTTGAGACTTTTCGGAGCCGCCGGCGTGGATTGCGCATCGCAGCCCGCGCCCCCGGTACTTCCCCACAGACCACGCGAATCACCAAGGCAAGCGATCATCATCCTGGGCGAGTCTGTTCGCTACGACATGTTGAACTGCAATCGGCAGACAGGCTTGAAGACGCCGAACTTCGATCGCATCGCCGCCTCCGGCATCAGTTTCGAGCGCGCCTACAACTGCCAGCCGGTCTGCGCGCCCTCCCGGTCGGCAATCTGGACCGGGCTCTACCCGCATACGAACGGGGTCCTGGGCAACAGTATGCCCCTCGGGAATACAGTGCACACCCTTGGCCAGCGGCTTACCGATCAGGGCATCCACTGCGCGTTTATTGGCAAGTGGCATCTGAGCGGCACGGATTACTTCGATACCGGGATACCCGCGCCAGGCTGGGATCCGCACTATTGGTACGATATGCGGACATACTTAGAGGAGCTCACGCCCGCTGATCGCGTCCGTTCGCGCAATCCGGAGACCGGCAATGATCCCACCTGGACCGCGGACAAATGCTACGGATACCGCTGCACCCAACGTGCTCTGGATTTTCTGGAGAAGCACAAGGACGACGACTTTCTGCTGGTCATCTCTTACGACGAGCCCCACGGGCCGGCTCTGTGCCCGATTGAATATTCGCGGATGTATGAGGACTTCATCTTTCCCACGAATGTGAACGTGAATGATCCGCTCGCGGACAAGCCCGAGGAACAGCGCGTCTGGGCGGCGCCGCGGCTTAAGCAGACGCAGCCGCCCATTAAGTCTCCCCACTTCTTCGGCGCACATACTTTCATTGATCACGAGATTGGCCGCGTGCTGGATAACGTGGACGCCCACACCCCGAAGGCTTTGTTGCTCTACACCAGCGATCACGGCGTATTTCTTGAATCGCACCGGCTCACTGACAAGGGGCCGGCCATGTATGACGAAATCACGCGAGTTCCCTTCCTTGTCTGTTGGCCTGGACACGCGCCGGCCAATACGCGCTCCAAGAGCCTGCTCTCGCACATCAACCTGAGCGCGACCATGATGGAGTTCTTCGGCTTCGATACGCCGAAGACTCTGGAGGGCGGGAGCGCCCTCTCCCTATTTCAGGCTCCCAATACAACGGTTCAGAAAGATGTCTTCATCGAGTGGAGCCGGTACGAAGTGGATCATGACGGCTTTGGGGCCTTCCAACCGATCCGCTGCGTATGCGACGGCCGATACAAGCTGGTCATCAACCTGATGACGACCGACGAGTTGTATGATCTGCAAAATGACCCGTCGGAGATGAACAACCTCATCCACTCCGGTGAGCATGCGGCAGTGCGCGAACAGCTGCATGACCGGCTGCTGGACTGGATGAACACTTCGCGCGATGCGTTCCGTGGTTATTACTGGGGAAGGCGTGAGTGGCGGCCACATTTCCCCGTAACATGGGAGAATGCGGGCTATACTCGGCAACGCGAGGACGACGGCTACCTTCCGCGCGAACTGGACTACGATACAGGATTGACCATGGTTGCGGCGACTCGACCTAAAAAGTGACAGATGGCAGCGGATCCCATCGAATCGATGACGAACGCACGGAGGAGATAGGGATGGTTGCAATCACCCGTCGGGCATGGCTGCAAGGAGCGGCTGCCCTGACGCTTACATCGCGCTCGTGGGCCGATACAACCTCGGTGGCGAAGGCGCTGGACCTGCCTCACGCACGGCCAGCCGTAGGAGCACGGCACTTCACCAGTGAAGCCGTCGAGGCCGCCATCCAGCAGGTAAAAGAAAAGATTCCTGACGTGCCGCTGGCCACCATCTTCGAGAATTGCTTTCCCAACACACTGGACACAACTGTCTTCCCGGGCAGTTACGATGGCAAGCCGGATACCTACGTCGTGACCGGCGACATTGATGCCATGTGGCTGCGCGACTCCTCTGCGCAAGTAACGCCTTACCTTACCCTGGCAAAACAGGACCCTCGGCTACGCGAGCTTCTGGAAGGGGTAATTCGCCGTCAGACGCGCCTGATCCTGATCGACGCCTATGCCAACGCGTTCATGCGCAATACGACGTCGCCCCCGCTTCCGTGGGCAGTGAACGATAAGACAAAACATTATCCGGGAGTGGGCGAGCGCAAGTGGGAAATTGACTCCCTTTGCTATCCCATCCGCCTGGCCCACGGCTACTGGCAACAAACGGGAGACACGGGACCCTTCGATGCGCAGTGGAAAGAGGCCGCTTGGACGATTGTGCGGACGTTCCGTACGCAACAGCGTAAGCAAGGTCCGGGCCCCTATTCCTTTCAGCGTGAGTCGGAGACGCCGACGGATACCCTGGCGCTTGACGGATACGGGAATCCCGCAGTCCCGGTAGGCATGATCTTCTCCATGTTTCGCCCATCCGATGATGCCTGCACTTACCCTCTCTTTGTTCCCGCAAATCTCTTTGCGGTGGTGAGCCTTCGCCAGCTGGCGACGCTGGCCAATCAAATTCTTAAAGATGGGAAGTTGGCCCAGGAAGCGCAATCTCTTGCTACGGAAGTGGAGACCGCGGTTCAGCGATATGGCACAACGAGGCACACGCAATACGGCGAGATCTGGGCCTACGAAGTCGATGGCTACGGAGACGTGCTGATGATGGACGATGCCAATGCGCCAGGGTTGTTGAGTCTTCCCTACCTCGGCTGTGGCCGTGTCGACGATCCGATCTATCAGCGCACCCGGCAGTTCGCCCTGAGCAAAGCCAATCCCTATTTCTTCCGCGGCACGGCGGCAGAGGGTGTGGGCGGTCCGCATGTGGGACTGAATATGATTTGGCCGATGTCGATTATCATGCGTGCCCTCACCTCCACCGATGAGACGGAGATCCGTCAATGCCTTCGCTGGCTGCGCAACACGACGGCGGGCACCGGCTTTATGCACGAGTCCTTCCAGAAAGACAACCCGAAGGTATTTACGCGGCCCTGGTTCGCCTGGGCCAATACGCTCTTCGGCGAGCTTACGATGCGGTTGGCAAGCGAGCGGCCGCAGGTCTTCGCCGGTAATAGCAGTTACTGGAGCTGAAGTTGTTTGCGCGGCTTTCTACTATCGGGACTGCACTTCCACGGTTTGCTTGAGTTTGTCGTGGGAGCGGACCTGGATCGTAATGCTCTTCTTCAGGTAAGCAGCAAGCACGTTCGGGTCGGCCCAATCTAGCTCCCAGCCTTCGTTGATAGCCATCAGCCGGTAGCGCCCGGGAAGGATATTCGACAACAGGAAGGTGCCATCGGAATCGCTCTGGTCGCGGCGGAAGAGGGTCAGGTTGTCTTTTGAATCCTCGGGCGCGAGCAGGACCATGACTCCACCCGTTGGATGGCCGGCGCGTTCTACCATGCCTTCGATTTGCCCAAAGCCTGCGCCCACCACGATCTCGAGCCTTGGAGCGGCGCCTGCGCTCACCTGCAGGACGTGACCTTTCACCGGGGCGTTCGACGACGAGACGCTGGCAACGTACACCTGCGGATCCTGTCCCATGACCTGGTACTCACCGGGAACTACCTGCACGCTGAACTCTCCGGCGTCGTTCACCGGGGCAATGTAGTCACGCCGCGGATGCGACGCGACCAGGGAAATCGCGAACCGGGTTTTGCTATCAGGTGAAGTTACTTTACCCGACACGGTGACTTCACCTGCCCCGCTATCAGCGTTTAACTGGGTTGCTCCGTCGGCAATGTCGGTTGTGAAGTGGGTGGACTCCGGCGGAGACTGGCCATCAGAGCGAGTCACGGTAACCTCGTATCGCCCCGGAAGCACTCCGCTGATTTCCATGACCCCATCGCTATTCGCCTGCAGAGTCATCGACGTTGGCTCCAGCTGACCAAAGACGTTGCGTGCAATCGAAACGCCTGTGCCCCCATCCTGGCCGCGCACAAAAGGTAGCTGCAGGTGCACGGCGTGCTGGGCGTTGAGTGTCATATCGGCCTCGATCCGCTCGCCGCCCCTGATCGGGATCGGTATAGCATCGTCGGAGTCCGTCGCGTCGGGATAGAAGATGGTGGGGTAAGCGACATCGAGAGCCGGGTTCACCGTGCCTGGCTGCGGGCCGTTGACCGCCGCAGCGTACCAGGGTTGAGCTGACACGCTAAGGAAATAGTTGGCTGGGGCAATGTTGGGTATCTCATACATGCCGCGGTCGTCGGTGATGACCGTCTGAACTTCTTGTGTGGAGTGAATCCCATCAAGGTCACGATCCTCATAAAGGCGGATTTGTGCCCTGCGGATCGGCTCCCCTGCTTCATCGATGATCGTGCCATAGAAGATCGCCTGGGGCATGAGCTGAAATAGCAGGTTCTCGGAGTCTAGATCCGGTCCTACGGCAATAGCAGTGGAGAAGATGTCGTGCTGCTGGTAGGACTGGGTGAGATAGCCGCGCTTGCCGGCGCTTAAGGCATACTTTCCGGGACGAAGGCCGGCGAAATCAAACTGGCCATCGTCTCCTGTTTCGACGGAGAGAGCCTGGCTGCGATTGTCGTTCGGGTTAATTTCAACCACACAGCGAGCGACAGGCCGCCCGCTGCGCGCATCGGCGACTTTACCGCTGATGTGCAATGCCTGCGGTGTCGATGATGATGGCTGCTGTGCTGTTACGAGCCCAGGATGGAACACAAGCGCAAGCAAGAGCGCGATGACTTTTTTATGGGAGGAGTACATCTATGGTTCTCCCGTCATGATCTTGAGCTGGACTTCCGACTTGCCACCGCGTGTAAGCGTGACTTCCTGACCAAGAGACATATACCGTTGCAGCGCGTCGTGATCGCGGTAAGGCAGCTCCTGCTGGTGCGACAGCGCCATCACCAGGTAGCGACCGGGGGCAAGCCCGGCAAACACTCCCTCTGCCGGAGAATCCGGTGACGACCTATGGTCCGAGAAGACGGCGAAGGCGGGGATGTATTCCCCTGCCGGCTGGGTCAGATTATCCAGCGGGATGAGAGCTACAAATGCCTGGTTGCTGCCGCCGTCGTCGCCCGAAGAGGTCGACCACTTCAGTGAAGCGGAATCATCCCGGTACAGCATGCGTACCGTGCAAGCGCCAGTGCCGGCTGCAATCACCAATAGATCGCGGATCAGGTCCTGATTGCCGCAAGATGCCGACGCTAAATACCAGGGCGGCTGGGGCCGGCTTTGCAGCAGATAGCGGCCCGGTTCGATGTCCCGGAACACCATAGGGGCACCCGGCTCCAGCACCTGTGCCCGGCCCGGCAGTTTAAGAGGTTGCGCGGGAAATCCACGCCCGGGCCCTCGAGGATCCTCGTCCTCCAACGAGGCGTTCAAATACGGCGGCGGAGTAGATGGTACATTTTGGCTGCTGGTGGTCACAGCCTGGTACTCCACATCGATGGGCAGAACGACCGGCGCTTCGAGAGTGATCGAGATTCCTTCGAGCGGAGCGTGGCCGACGGTAATCTCGCGTGTGCCCGTTAGCTGGCGCCCACGTTCCATAAGGGAATGCACTTCGAGGCGATAGGAGCCACTGGGGAGCATCAAGTGAAAGGCGCCGCCTGGATTTATGTGAACGGGTTGGTCGATCACTTCGCCGTTTTGGGTCTCGACGAAACCTGTAGCCAGCCCGGACATCCGGTTGATCACGCCGGAGACCGGATAGAGCTTCTGCGTCGCGGGGCTGGCGTTCGCTTCGACCTGATCACCCGGCGCCAGCGTAAGAGCACCGCGAATTCCGTCTTCCGCCGGCGCAGGAAAGGTGACAGGCATGAATGCTACAGAGGATGTTGCCTCCGGCAGTCCTTCGATGTGGTAAACCGTGGCAAGCGAATATTGCCCTGCCTGCAGTTCAGCAAAGCGAAAATTGCCATCGACGCTGGTGCTGGTGGTCTGCATCGGCTGCCAACGCCTGAGGCCGTGATGCACCTGCAACATGTTTAACTGGACCCTTAGATCCTGGATAGGCTGACCGTTCTGATCGGTGATGGTTCCGAAAAGAATGGCCTCAGGGATTAGCCGCAGAGTGATGGACTGGCCTTGCGCGGGAGCCAGCTTGTCTTCTGCAAAGTAGCCCGGCTTTGAAGCAGACGCGTAGGCTGAGTCTTCACTGAAGTTGTCAAACTCGAAGCGGCCATCATGATCAGTAAGCGTTGCCAGCTGAGTGCCCACCTGCACCCGTGCGCGCGCGATCGGCTCACCGGTAACACTGTTGACGACCTGCCCGCCGACCGTGTGCGCATCGGATGCTGTCTGCGACCCTTTACTTAGCTGGCCAATGCAGACGGTTGCGGCCATCGTAAGCACCAACGATGGAAGCAGCCGGATCATCCGGTGAAGAGTGGTCATGCACGCCAGCCTGATACGCTAAACAGGTTAGCACCGATGGCAGCTTCCAGCTGCGATAAGTCCTAAGTTTTTAGGCCTGGCTCGGATGACGGACCCACTGGCGACCCGAGATCAACCCCATGGCGAGAAAAATGGAGCCGAGCACCAGGTGGAAGATGTGGTCTCCGGTGTGCAGAAGCATGGGGCCGAAGTACCAAGCCCGGTTCATCGCCTGGTTTCCGATGGTGAGACCGAGAGTTGCGAGGGTCAGATAAAAGGCGCCGGATGCGATGCAGAAGCGCTTCGCTGCGGTTGTTCCCAGGAAGCTGACGCCCAGAGCTAACGCGCCCCACAGCAGATGCATCAGGTTGTGGTATTTGTCGCCTATGCCGCCCGCAGCCACCAGCACGCCCATCACCACGAAGATTCCGCCAAAGAAACGGCATGCCATCCGGGCGCTGTCCGCGACGGTCCCCGCCCGGCGAAAGTTCTGCACCGTCGCAGCCAATCCGGCAACATCTGTCAACAGGAGCGAGCCGATCTGCAATACGGAGCCGATGAAGATGCCGGCGGCGAACTTGCCGACTTGATCGGGATGGTTCAGCCGCAGCATCGCCTGGGGTAGCCGGGCAAACCAGCCGGCGGTGACGAGCAGCGCGATAAGCGAGCCCAGCATGGGTGTCCACCACCAGCGCGCTCCATAGATAATGATGGCCGCGACGGCGATAAATATAACCGGTCCAGGAGGAAACTTGGGAAATGCCGGATCACCAGAGAGCCACTGGATCCACAACGCCATGGCCATGGCAACCAATCCACCCGCCGTCAGCTTGGTTAGAAACGTCAGCTTCGTTTTCATGTTTATACTTCCCTCCTCTTCTGGGCTACGTGTTTGCAAAACATTTCCGTCCGCGTCGACAAGCTCCCACGGCTCGCTCCACGGCAGGCCGGGACAGGCGGGGCAGGCAGGGCAGGACTCTGCGGGACTGACTGCGACACACCCTGTTTCCACGGCACACCGAGGCTGATGATGCCTACCCCGTGCTGTTTTCACAAAAGCTGCAATGGCCCAGCGCGGTTCATAGTTTGCTCAGCCGCTCATGCCAGCGTGATAGCAATTCATCCGCCTTGGCGCGTTGCTCGGGACTTAGCACGCCCGCGTAGATCCTGGCTTTGAAGTGTTCCTTCTCGACCAGAAACCTGGCAACCGTTGTACCCTGGCGTGCGGCGATTTCCTGCACTCTGCCCTCGTCGAGATTTCCCTTTGCGGTGGCTGCATCCATCTCCTTACTCTCGTTGGCGAATTCATGCAGCAGCAAAAGCATCGCCGGCCGCTCCGTTTGCCACATGGAGCGAATCTCCTGCCGTTGTTCCCCGCTCAGGTCCAGCTGACGTGTCAGGTATCGAAGCGGAATGGGACGACCCCATCCTCGACCACCCCACCGGTGACATCCGCGGGCAGACGCCACCGCAAAACCCACACCACATGCAACCAACAACACTGCTATCGACGACCAGATGACGATTCGTTTCATACATCCACTCTTTCTGCCACAATCTGGATTCGAACAGTTAGCCGCGGTGCATGCGATAAAGATTGGTTAAGCCATATAAAGTTTTGTAAAGACGGCTATAGCTCGCGGCTGCTGAACTAACATGGGAATCGGGCGTGAACGAATAGATGGACCGTGTGCTCATTGTCGATGACGACGTGGAACTCTGCCGGCTTCTTGGCCAACGCCTCAGTACAGAGGGCTTCGCGCTGGAGGCGGTTCATGACGGATTGCGCGGGTTGGAGCGCGTTCTATCGCGGGAGCACGCATTCGTGATCCTCGACCTCATGTTGCCCGGCATGGGCGGCCTCGACGTTCTCCGCCGCGTGCGGGCGCAATCTCCTGTTCCAGTCTTGATCCTCACCGCCCGCGGGGAAGACGTGGATCGCATCCTCGGCCTGGAGATCGGCGCGGATGACTACCTGCCCAAGCCTTTCAACCCGCGAGAGCTGATCGCGCGCATCCGCGCGATTTTGCGGCGTACGTCGCCGCCGTTCGAGAGAGCCGCTTCGCTGACAGTAAGTGGTATCCGGCTCGATCCGGCCGCACGCGAGGCCTCGATTGACGGAAAGCAACTGGATCTCACCAGCGTGGAATTTACCCTGCTGGAGACTCTGTTGCGCGACGCCGGGCACGTCGTGACTCGCGAAGCTCTCACCGAGACGGTATTAGGCCGCGCCCTTGGTCCGTTCGATCGAGTCATCGACGTACATATCAGCAACCTGCGCAAGAAGCTGAGCGCTGCCCACACCGATGACCGAATCAAAGCGGTGCGCGGTACCGGGTACCTATTTGCGCTGCGTTCAGAGACCGCGAAATGACCCTGAGCATGCGCAGTCTGTTTCTCAAGATATTTTTGTGGTTCTGGATCACGGTGATTGTGACCGGAATTGCCCTGGTTGCGACGTGGATCATCCTTCAGCCAAAGAACGTACAGTCACAGGTACAGACACTGTTGGCGGGTGCTGCGTGGGCCTCCGGGACTGCCGCTGTCGATGAGTTCGAGCGCCAGGGTTCGTCCGCTGCATCCTCTTACATGCAGGAGTTCAGCCAGAAGTCCCACCTGAAGACCTGCCTCTTCGATACATTGGGACAAGCCATTTCCGGCAGTGATTGCGCCGCCTTTGACGATGTGGTTGCACTCGCTCCAGCCTCCGGCGATGCTGGTTTCATCTCCAGGCGCGGCTTCACCCGCGTGGCCGTAAAGCTCCAGGGAAAGAGCGGCCGCCAGTATATTTACGCCGTGGAAGCCGCTGAGCGCCACGGTCCGCCAGCCGGCATTGGTCCGCTGGGTGTCGCATTGCGCTGGAGTGTCAGCCTTCTGGTTTCGGGGCTCATTTGCTATCTTCTTACCCGTTATCTCACAGCACCCATCCTGCGGCTGCGAGAGGCTTCGCAGCACCTGGCACTGGGCGACCTAAGCACCCGGGCCGCCGCCGGCATGGAGCGGCGCCGCGATGAACTCGGAGCGCTGGTACAGGACTTCAACACCATGGCGGCGCGCATCGAAGAGCTTGTCTCCGGGCAGCGCCAGCTCATCTATGACATCTCTCACGAGCTTCGATCGCCGCTGGCGCGATTAAATGTGGCCCTCGATCTGGCACGCGAGCGAAAGGGCAACGAGCCCGCCTTCGATCACATGGAGCAGGACCTAGAACGCCTGAACGAGATGATCGGCCGCCTTCTCACCGTGGCAAGGCTGGACTCCTCGGCAATCCCGCCGGCGATGTCGCAGGTGGATCTGACCGAGCTGATCTCGCACATCGCCCGCAGTGCCGATTTGGAATTGCGTAAGAGCGATGCTGTCGTGCAGCTCGCGCTACCAGAACAGCTCTTCGTACATGGCAACGCCGAGCTGCTACACAGTGCGATTGAGAACGTCGTGCGCAACGCGATTCGTTATACGGGGATGGGCAATCCTGTGGAGGTAAGCGTAACAACGCAGCCGCCATCCGCGGCGCTTATCATCGTTCGCGATCACGGCCCCGGCGTTCCCGAATCCGAGCTGGCCAACATCTTTCAGCCTTTCTATCGCATAGCCGATGACCGCAACCGCGAATCCGGAGGGGCCGGGCTGGGCCTGGCCATTGCCGGCCGCGTCATCCGCATCCACGGTGGAACTATCTGCGCGCGGAACGCCACACCACACGGCCTCGAAGTCGAAATCCTCCTACCTCAGGCACAGCGCGCTACCACGTCTTCTTAATCAGAGTATCGACCGCGATGCCACCGCTTTGATCGCGGGTTACGCTGAGCGCCACACGGGGCGAAAGCTGATACTGCCCCTGGATGGTCTGGTTCTGCGTCGAGGCTACATTGCTCGAGAAGGTAACGAACAGATTTCCCGTGACGCGCTGCTGAATGGTGATATTCGCTCCCGGTGGTCCCTGGCTCGTCCCACCCGCGAGCACGGGATTGATAGAAAGCTGAGAGATGCCCGCCACCTTCGAGACGCGGCTGGTCACCTGGCTGCTCACTTGCGATGCAACCAGCGATTCCGCTGCCTGGTTTGCGGGAGTCGAAGTGGCTGCGCTCGCCTCGGTGGTGGTTCCGAATGCCAGCAGGTTGATGATGTCCGCAGCGGGCAGCGAAGGATCGGAAGCGTAGTTAGTTCGCAGCTGATCGATTGGCCCGTTGAAGCGCATGGAGATGTTGTACTGCTGAATAGTGGTATTTAACGAGAGGTTGACCACTGGCTCAGTCTGCGAAGGATTGACGAACTCGATGGTGCCCCCGTTGAGAACAAACCTGTCTCCGTTGAGAATGATGTCGCCGCCGCTTAGGTTCACGCGTCCCAGGATTACCGGTTGTGCCGCGGTGCCCCTCACCCGCAGGTTCGCGGAGCCATTGACGCTCAATGTTCTGCTCACCAGGTTGATGTTGTTTTCGGAACTCACGCCCAGGTTCAGCTGAATGTTCTGGCTGATCCCCGGCGTCGGCGGCAGAGAAACGCCGCCCGAAAACTGGTTAATGAAGCTGGTTAAATCGAAGGCCGGAGTAAAGGAGAGATCGGCGAGGTTCACCTGCCCGCCCAACACGGCATTATCAGTGGTGCCGGCCAGGCGCAGATTCGCGTTTACGGTTTCGCGCACGCCGTCTGGATACAACGCCCGTACGCCCTTGGCGGACAGCCCCAGGTCAAACTGGATCGCTGGGCGGTAGGCTACTCCGCCCTGGGCCGTAACCGTTCCTCCACCGACCGTGCCCTCGAATTTGGTGACATTAAGGCGGTCCTTGGTTAAGGAGAGCACACCGTTACCATGCTGCAAACCAACCGGCAGGTCGCCGCTGGCGAAGTTTGCATCGACGATATCGACCTCACCGGCGAAGTTAGGACTCTTGGTCGCTCCGTTGGTATTGATATTGAACTTGAGTTCACCGGAACTGCGGATATCGGGCTCGAATAGCTGCGCGATCCGCAGATTGACCGTGCCTAACAGGAGCAGAGAGACGGGTGCATCCTTTGCCGTCGACATGGACCCGGAAAATTGCAGATCGGTATCCGTGCCCTTGAGACCCGAGCGTTGCAAAGTAATTACAGTGTCCTTGTAGTCGACCCGTATTGGAGCGGTCTCCGCCAGCTGGATCGTGTTGCTATAGGCCAGCTTCAGGGTTGGAATTGTGATGTGCGCTTCCAGCAACTTCTTGTTCTTGAGCGGCCCGTGGAGAGTGCCGTGGATCTCGGTCTGTCCATTCAAATCCCTGGCCGGGAGCGTAAATGGCGAAGATGGGCTGTAATGGAATCGTCTGCGTGTCGAGTGTGGCATCGGCCAGGTAGTCACCGGTCAGGTTGACCTTGGCGTTCGCCTTGATCTGCGTACCCACCGCCGCGGACGTCAGGTCCGCAGTAGCCAGATGATTGGCCACGTTCATCTGCAAGTGAACATCCGCAATCTTCTGATTCTGTATGTCAATCTGCGGAATCTGCAGTGTAGCGTCAAGTTGCGGGTTGTCGAATGTTCCCGCACCCTTTGCCTGGATACTCACCACTCCCTTGGCGTCGATCTTCTGCGCCTGCAAGGCCTGCAATTGATCGAGACGAATGCCCGAAGCCGTAAGCTGGGCATCATAACTCTTCTGCCGCGGACGAACACTTACTTTGCTCTTCACCTCACCCGCAGGAAGCTGCACGCCGAGATCACCGTGCACTTCGTCTCCCGTGCCTGCGAATTTCAACGTTGCAGAAGTGATCGGCTGATCATAAGCCGTGATATGCGTTAGCGAGAGGTTTCCTTGCCCGATCGGACTTAGTTCGGTGCCATGCATCTGCATGGTCGCAGCCAGCGTGCCCGTTACCGGTACCTGCTGCCCTGAAAGCTTCACCAGGTCCTGAATATCCAACTGCGTGGCGTTAAGATCGACCTGCAAGGGGCTATTTTCCGTGAAAGTCCACTTGTGCAGACCGGCGCTGGCATCGAAGGTGATTTTTCCATGAGAGGCCGGTTCCAGATCCGCGTGCTGCAAGCTGGCCAGCGATGGGTTCACATCCACATTGGTTCGCAGTACGCGCCATTCGGTTCCATTGACTTTGAATTGGGAGGCGGTTAACTGCCCGGTCAAATGAGGAGCGCTGGTAGTTCCGCGCACCGTGCCTTGAAAGAGCGCCGTGCCGGCAAGGCCCAGCGGCTGATTCGACGTGCGGAAGAGATCCGCAATGGTTTCCAGTTCAGCAAGATTGTTGGATTGAAATTTCAAGTCCAGGCGCGAGCGCTGGCTCACGATCCCATTCATCGTCAACGTGCTTTGCGGCGTGCGCAGATAGCTCTGTTTCAGCGCGAGTTCCTGGTTGCCGCCGGTGTACGTGCCGTGGATAGCGCTTTCCACGGGAACGACCTTTGCATTGCTTTTGGATATCGAGGCGTGCATGGACGCATCGGCGTGGGCCACGATATCGTCAAAGGTCTTTCCCCACGCGGCATCCGCGTCTGCGTTCAGCACGCCGCCCAAAGCAATGTTCCTGGGCACTGCCGATGATTTCATGGCGCGATTCACATCCGCCAGCCGGATGCCGCGCAAGGAGGCATTGAATTTGGAGTGCGGTGTACCGCCGATATTGCTCATCTGGCCGCTGCTGGTGAGCAGGCCGCCGAGAAGACTGGCGCGGAGATCCGCCAAGGTTGCGTCCCCGTTTTCAAGCGTGTAATGGGCTGCGATGTCTCTGATTTGCGAGCGAAGATCGGGCGTTTGTACGTCCAACTGCTTGCTGTTCAGATCGCCCTTCACCACGATCGTGTCGAGCAAGGAGCGATTGGCGATCTCCTGGTAGTCGACGGTTCCGCTGGCGCGAATCAGTCCGGCGGGCAGGGATGGATTCTCGAGGATTTTCCGGAATTGGCCTGCATCCAGCGACGCGTCGTAGTGCGCCTGCACACGAGGGTGACTATAGTCCTGCACGGTCGCGGTCAGAACTAGCTGCGATGTGTCGCTGGTCAACTTGGCCTGGGTCAGGTGGAAGGTGGTGGGTGTGGCGTCGAACTCTGCCTCCAGGTTATGCGGGATGGGCTTGAACGTTCCAGATTGAAGGTGACCATCCGTGTAGCTCAACTTCCCGGAGTACTTTTGCAGAAGGCTATCGAACGCAGCACGGAAATCTACGTTGTGCAGGTCGGCCGAGAGCACACTTTGACGATTGTTGTAGTAGACCTCGCCCTGATCAAGCACCGCGTGGCGAATTCCTAAATCGAAGAGAGTGGTATTACTACTGCTGGAGCCGCTGCTCTTAATTACCGGGATGTTGGTCACGCCGTGGGCATCGGTAAAAATCTTCACGACCGGGCTGTCGACCACAAAGCTGTCCAGATACCACTTTCTATGGAGGACGGATACGACGCGCACCCCGACCTCGGCGTGGGCCACCTGCAACAGCGGCGGATTGGGATAGGGAGCCGCGCCGTGAACCGTCAGCCCGTAGAGGTCCAGGCTGAGGTTCGATAGATGGAGAGCGAAGTTTTGTAACTGTACCTGGGTCCCGATGCTTTCACTGGCCTTCTTTTGCGCAATGGCCAAAAGGTAGTTATGGAAGCGCGCACTATGCAGCACGACAGTGACGGCAATCGCCACGATGGCCAGGAGAGCAACCAGACCCACGGCGATCCAGGCAGCAGCTCTCCGCAGCCGCGAGTGCCGGCCGTGTTCAGGTGTGAGTCTGGGATCAGAGGATGCCCCTGCGGTGCTCAAGAGATTGCCCCCATTAGAAAGCTTGGCCGATGCTAACGAAGTATTGAGTGGACTTAACCCCCGGCACAGGGTTGAGGTTATGCCCTAGATCGATTCTTACCGGGCCGACCGGCGTCGCATAGCGTAAGCCGAGGCCCACATTGTTGGTGTACAGCGAGGTGAAGTCGTGGAAGCCGACCGTGGGAAAGACATTCCCGCCATCGTAGAAGACCACAAACCCAAGACCATGCTTGATGGGCAGAGGGATACGGGCCTCGGTGTTCAGAATCAACTGCTCATTTCCGCCGGCAGGCACCTGGATATAAGAACAGTCTGTAGAAGATCCCGAGCTGCATACCTGGACCTGCCGCTGGGGCCCGGCGCCGTCCAGAGGAAAGCCGCGCAAGGTGTTCCCACCGCCGGTAAAGAACGCCTGGCTCAAGGGTACATCGCTGTTGGCAAAGGGCTGCGCCAGGCCGATGCGAATGCTGTTGGCCCAGACGATATTGTGAAACATGGGCCGATAGTAGGCGAACTGCCCGGTCAATTTTGCGAAATTGACGCTGGAGCCAAGCTTGCTCGCATTGAAGTCGAGTTCGATCGATTGCAGAGTACCTTTATGCGCGTCCAGAGGGTTGTCGCGAGTGTCGTGCGTGAAATTGGCAGCGATGGTTGATAGGCGAACGTGCTGGTCCTGCGGTAGCACCAACTCGGGAATCAAGATGCGAGTCAAGTCCGTCTGGCTGAAGCTATAACGCAGAAAAAATACATCCGCCTTTTTCTTATCCAGAAACCTCTGCACCTGGTAGCTGCCGGTTTCAACCTGCGAGGAGTAGACCGGATTTTCTTCGTCCTTTTCCACCTGAATGGATGTGGTCGACCCCCATTTTGACCACCTGAAATGGGGATCTATGTAATAGCCCGCCGCCCGTTGATCAAGGCGGCCAGCGAAGGCTGTAGCTGAAAGCGACTCCCCTTTGCCGCGCACGTTGTTGAGGGTGTACTGAAAGGTTCCTCGCGGACCATAGTAGGTGGTCTCGCTGGTAGTGAAGTTGGAAGGCAATCCCACCGGTGGCAGGCCGGGGAGTGCCACAGTGCCACTCGGGACACTGCCACCGCGGTTCACTACTTCAAATCCGAAACCATAGGTCATGGTGTGCCTCTTGGCCTCGTGCACTTTGACCAGCACATCTTCCTTAGTCTGGGTGGTTATCTGGCTTCTGGGATCGACCTCTGCCCAATCGAAGACCCCGGTGTGGTTGTAGAGGTTGCTTTCCGAGGTCAGCAGCTGTCCCTCCGTGAGCGGATGACCGGGAACAATAGTGGCTACATCCTCGTTAATCAGCCGCTGCTGTGTGCGCACGCGGCCCAAGGTTAAGACATCCTGGGTAAAGACCTGCGGGCCTTCGTAGATGTGATAGACGACATTGATGTGATGAGGATCGCTCTTCGAGGCTACAGTTGCTGTTTCACGGAAGCTGGAAGTTAGATAGCCGGCCTGCAGATAATGAGCAACGATGCTGGCGCGATCGGACTCGACCAATTTTTGTGAGTAGGGCTTGCCTTCAGCGAGCTTCAGACCGCCGGGGGCGAATTTTGACTCGGGAAAGGTATCGGCGCCTTCGATCTTGAGAGAGCTCACGATATCGCGCGGTCCCTCGACTACGTGGAAGACCACGGTCAGGTTACCGTCCTTCTTGCTTACCGATGAGGTTACCTGGACATCGCTGAAACCCTCGGATTGATAGAGCGCAGTGAGATTTTTTACGCTGGAGCGAACCAGTTTCTCGCTGTAGTTGCCGGGCGAGAAGAGGTGCGATTTTTTTACCGTGACCAGGGGCATCAGGTCCGGTGTCTTGACCTGGCTGTTGCCGGCCACGCTCACGCCGGTGACTTTGTGCTTCTTGCCCTTGGTGATGGTATAGATGATGGTGTCCGCCGACTCCTGACGTTGAAATTGAGAGTCGACGTCGACGTCAAAGAACCCTTTCCCCTGAAAGTAGGAAACCAACGCCTCGCGGCCTTCCTGTACCAACTCACGATCCACGCCTACGCCCTGATAGACCGGCAGCAGCGATTTTTTGGTCCAGCTCCACAGGTGGGCGCCCTTCACTTGGACGTGAATCGTAGGCCCTTCCTTTACATCGAAGTGGATGTCGGCACGGTTGGTTTCGGCGCTGTAAGCAGCGCCCGAGAGTTTTACCTGCGCAGCCAGCTTGCCCTTTTTCTCTAAGCTCTTTTGCAGATATTGCTGGGCATTGTTCAGGGTGGCGCGGCGGTACTTCTTTCCCGGACGGATGGCAGCTCCCCTGATCCGCGCCTTGATACCTTGCAGGCTCTTGCTCATTTTGGCGGCCTGTTCCGGCGTGGTATTGGCGATGTTCACGGTTCCAAATTTCGCTCGCCGATTAAGGCTGACCATGAACCGCACATTGGCCACGTTGTGGACGGTGTCGAGGTTTACCTGGGGACGAACCTCGGCTTCAAAATAACCCTGCTGCTGAAAAAAGCGAAGCAACGCGTCGCTGTCTTGCTGCACATCGCTGGTATTGAAGGGCGCCTGGGGGGGATAATTGGCAATTTGCACCAATTTGGAATAGGGAAACCTTTCCGCTCCCGGAAACTCGAATATGCCGAACCAGATCGCGGGCTCCACGACCATCAGGATGCGCACCCCGTTGGCCTCGGGTTCCACCTGGAGCTGCACTTCAGCAAATTTCCCTGCTCTCTTGAGAGTTGCCATACTCTCATCCACCTTTTGTTTGGAGAAGGGCTGGCCTGCTTTTTGCTGAAGGAGCGGAGTGAACTTGCTGCTGTCCAGGCCGGGGCGCCCCGCGATCTCGATGGCGGTGACGTTCTGACCTTCATAAGTGGACAGAATGCTCACAGTATTGGGAGCGGTCTTGGGCAGCTGCGAGGGCGGTTCCGGACTCTGGGCTTGCAACCCAGTAGAAAGAGCCAGCAGGCCCGCGGCAACGAGCGCGGTTGAGCATCGGATCAGCCCTATCCTCGAGTCGTTGGCACGCGGGTGAAGCGGTGCCCGAAGATAATTCACCCATCGCTCGATCCACGCCATCACCCCCTCAGATGCACAAATGCGGGGTTGCGGTTTGATCTGCAGGAACCCCGACAGGCGCCCACAACTAGGACGGCGCAACGGGTGGGGTGCTCACGATTTCCGGTTTCAGCGTTCCCGAGGCCGCCAGGCTCTTCTCCTTGACCGCGGCCTCAATCTCGCTGTTGATTTCACCCCCCAAAAGCAACATCAGGCCACTCAGATAAAACCAGGTTAGCAGGATGATGACGGTTCCAAGCGATCCATAAGTAGCCGAGTAGTTGTTGATGTAATGAACGTACACGCGAAGTCCCAAGGAGGCCCCGAGCCATCCGAGCATGCCGATGGCGGAGCCAGGCGTGAGCCAATGCCAGTGGCTTACCTGGACGTCCGGCCCGTAGTAATAGATCAGGGCGAAGACTAGAGAAAGAAACGCTGTGGCCACGAGCCATCCGGCGGTCCGCAGGGAGATGGCCGCGCTTGCAGCCAGGAAGTGATGGGAGATATGAAGACGAGCAAGGCGGGCCAGAAAGTCCGCGGCCAGCAACGATGCGAGCATGAGGGTAATGACCATTGAGAGCACAAAGGTGATGCCGATCGCGGACAGTCTGGCCCTCCAATAAGATCGGCTTTCCCGCACCCGGTAAACCACGTTGAGGCTTTCCTGGATGGCTGAGAAGCCTACGGAAGCCGACCACAACGCCGCTGCCAGGCCAAAAGTCAGCTTGCCGCTGCTGGCGGCGGCCGTCGTTTGATGAAAGGCCTCCAGCACCGTCCCCAAGGCAGAGGGAGGAACCACAATCCAAAGGTACAGCAAGAGATGTTCATAGATGTCGACGGCTGAGCGGGCGGCCAAGCCGAGGATGGAACAGGCGGTGACAAGGGTAGGAAACAGGGCAAAAATAAAGTAGAAACCAAGCTCGGCGGATCGACCTAAGAGGTTGTCGGCAAACATCGAGTTCCAGGTGTTCTTCACGATGACCCGGACGGGTACCCCCTGAAGATTCCACAGCGAGCGCAGAGGAGAGCGGGACACGTAACTCCAAACATGTTGGCGAAAGCTGCGCGAGTCTTGAGGCGTGCGTACCGGGCCTTCGTTGAACTGTCGAGACCGGAGAGAGATAGTCACGTGTATATCTCCTTGAAACGGTCTGATGCAAAAAGCTATCAACCCGCGCATCGACGATTCCTCTGTTTCGCCAAATTTAAGCGCATTGAAAGCGCCATAAGTGTGGTATTTCCCCCTGCCTCACTTTCTTCCCGCGATTCCCCGGCGGTGGCCGTTCAGAGGGATTCCAGTTCGACTACACTTCGGCTAGGGGGGAACATGCAGC
>CAWFGM010000019.1:0-367770 GCA_963815175.1 uncultured Acidobacteriaceae bacterium | reverse complement strand
GCCATGGGCAAGATCACGCAGGTATTCAACGAGAGGAACGTACTCAACGCCAGCTACCTCTTTAGCGACGACCGTAAAGTGAACGCTCCTACGGCGGCGCCAGGCCAGGGACTTCCGTCCACGTATCGTGATAATCCCGTCCGCGATCAAACGCTCTATGGCAATTTCCTCCACCTGTTTAGTCCGCGCTGGACTTCAGAGAGCATCCTCGCCTATGGGGATCGCGTCTTTCACCTCTCTCCTAAGGGAGCGGGTTATGAGCCGACCCTCAACGTTTCCGACACCCTGGTGAGTGGCGGATTTACGGGCAGCGTTTCTTATTACAAGGAGCCGCAGTTCGAATCTCAGGAAAACCTCACCTACACACGCGGGGCGCATTCGATCAAATTCGGCGGCGGCTTCGAACCAGTATGGATAGCAGCAGATACTACATTCTTCAGCCCTGGGGCGGCCATCTTCACACCGCAGAGCTTTTTTGGAGCGGGTGAGTTTGCCGGGCCTCCCTTCGGTCCGGGCACTCCAGTCCAATTTCTATTTCTTCAGCCAAGCTCCTACTTCGGGCAGCAGCTCCCCACGCGCCCGCTGCCTTTTGCCGGATCCCTATACGCCGGCAGTGCTGCCCCTGCGTTTATCAATGCAACCAGCTTGAAGTTCTGGCACCGGCTGGCGAATTTTTACGCACAGGATCAGTGGAAAGTGTCGCCCAATCTTTCCATCACCGCTGGTCTTCGTTACGACTTCGACATCTTCCCTTCCGCCGCTGACGTGCGTGTAATTGGCAAGCTGCACCCCACCAACTACGGCAATGTGCAACCCCGGTTGGGTCTCGCGTATGCCTTCAATGACAACAAAGAAGTGGTCCGCGCCGGTTTTGGTTTTTTTACCGGGCCGTGGGATTACAGCGACCTGATGGTAGGCTGGCAAGGCGCATCCGCCTTCACCCAGATGAACAATCCCCTCATTCCCGACTTTGCCAATGGAGGCAGCGGAGTGGTGGGACTTGGGGTATCCGGGGTGGTCGGCGTTTCCGGTCCGTTCCTGGCCTCGCAGGCCTTCCACAGCTTCACTTCGGGCGGCGTTTATCCCTCTCCGCAGATTTTGCAGCAGTTCCCGCTGGGTTATATCCAGCGGAAATTTCCCAATCCCTATGGCGAGCAAGCAAGCCTGGAACTTGAGAGCTCGTTGGGCAGCGGTTGGATCTTGACGACGGGCTACCAATACGTGCACGGCGCGAAGATGCCGGTCTACTTGAGCGTCAACGGCTTGCCCGACGGGAATCTTCCCGATGGGCGCCAGGCGTTTACGCCCGCGGATCCGCGCTTCGGATTTGCGCTCATCGCCACCCCAACCGGATTTTCGATTTACAACGGTGGGGTGGTGAGTGTGCGCAGAAACTTTGCCAGCCATTACAGCGTATTGGCGAACTATACCTACTCGAAGTCCATCGATATCGCAACCGATGTGCAGTTGACCAGCACGCCGCAAGACTATCTCGACCCCAGCGGCGATCGCGCCGTAGGTGATAACGACATCCGTCACCGGTTTGTGCTCGCCCTGCTGGCCGAGAGCCCGCCGGAGTGGCCGATCTATCTTCGCAACTTCAAACTGTCGCTGCTCAACACGGTGCAAAGTCCTCGATATTTCTCGGTCCTTGCCGGCTTCGATGTGAATGGGGACGGCTTTCCCTTTTCCGATCGCACCGGCACTGTCGGCCGCAACTCCTATCGCGGCGCTTCGTACTACGACACGGACGTGCGTCTGCAGCGCGTCTTTTCACTGGGCGAGCGCCTGAAGTCCGTGGCCAGCATCGAGGCCTTCAACCTGCTCAACCACGTCAACGTGCAAAACATTGACCAGGTCTATGGAGCACCGGACTTCCTTGGGCCGGTGCCCCGCCAGTTTGGTGATGGCATTGGCAGTCCGGCCAATCCTACCTTTGCGAGCCCTAATTACGTCAGTCCAGCACGCCAACTGCAGGCATCCATCCGTTTCAGCTTCTAGAAAGGACATTTCCGTGGCACATATCTCGATTGAAGAAGGCCTACCCGGCATACTCGGGCCGATGAAATTCCGGCCGGAAACCACAGCACCGTTGCGCAAACTGGCTGAGGTCCTGCTGCGCGATGAAAACACGCTCACCTCTGCCGAACGGGAGACAATCGCGGCGTTTGTTTCTTCCGGCAATGACTGCCGATTCTGCCAGCTTTCCCACAGCGCCGCCGCAGCTGAGCAGCTGGGTGGAGAGGAAGCGCACTACGCCCTGGTCGAATCGGTGAAGACAGACTTCTCGTCTGCGGAAGTGTCACCCAAACTGAAAGCGCTGCTCGCCATTGCCGACAAGGTGCGGAGAGGGGGCAAGAACGTTACTCCGCAAGACATCGCGGCCGCCCGTGCGCAAAGCGCCACCGACAAAGAGATCCACGACACGGTTCTTATCGCGGCCGCTTTTTGCATGTTCAATCGCTACGTGGATGGGCTCGCAACCTGGCAGCCGGAAGACCCGGCCGATTATCGTCCCATGGGGAAGCGTATGGCACATTCCGGCTACACGAGCACGGAATGAGAGAAATAGCATCGGACAGCCCAGCAGGGATCTGCTTCTCATCCCCTAATACCCATATCTCGCTCGTTTTTCGCGAGATGTGGGATACCATCGAGGTTGACCGCTAAGTCCCTCGGATCAACCAAGAGTCAAAGGGAAAGAGTAGTGGTATCCCACATCTCGCGAAAAACGAGCGAGATATGGGGCACCCGTCCTTGATTGGGGAACAAGAGGTACTCGTCAGCTCATGCCAGGAAGAGAGTGCAGGCTGGACTGCCTACGGAGGTATATCGCCCGGTGAACGTCAACAGCCCGGTCTTTCGGTCGACTCGAAACGACGCAATGCTATCGCTGCGTTGATTGCAGGCATACATAAAGGATCCGCTGGGATCGAGTTGGATGTGCCTTGGGTAGTCGCCCATGGTTGAGACTTCGCCGAGGTAGTGCAAGCGGCCGTCGCTGCTAAGGGAGAAGATCGCGATCGTATCGTGGAGTCGATTCGCTGCGTATAGAAAATGCCCATCGGGCGAGAGCAGGATCTCCGAGGTGAACGTCGTTCCCTTAAAGCCCGGGGGGAGGGTTGAGATGGTTTGCTGGGGGCTAAGCCCTCCGGTCGCCGGATCGAAATGAAAAAACACCACCGTAGATGCCTCTTCCTGCAGCGAATACAGCCAGCGTCCATTGCGGTGAAAGGTGAAGTGACGTGGGCCGTCACCCGGCGGCAGCGAAACAAAAGGAGTCGCGGCAGGAGAAAGTTTTCCTGTGGCGGGATCGAAGACGTAGACATAGATTCGATCCTGGCCCAGGTCGGTTTGGAGCACGAACCGGTTGGAAGGATCAGCGTGGATCATGTGGGCGTGCGGCTTATCATGACCGCTGAAAGCAAAACTTCCTGGAGGGCCACTCGATGGGATCTTCGGTCCGACGGACCCTGTGTCCTGGTGAACGTATGTAGCTGGGCCGAGCGCTCCGGTGGGCTGGATTGGCAGCACGGCTATGGTCCCGCCGGCGTAATTGGCGACAAACACATATTTTCCTGTTGCGTCGACACTTAGATGGGCCGGGCCGGCTCCCTCCGAAGAAACTACATTCAGTAGTTGAAGATTTCCGTCTGACCGATTCACAGCATAGGCACTTACCGCCCCGCTCTTACCGCCAAAGTCGGCGATTTCATTGCCGGCATAGAGGTGTCGCCCGGAGGGATCGAGGGCAAGCCATGAGGCGTTGCGGGCCTCGGCAGCCAGCTTGACCAGGTTCAACTCTCCGCTAGCCGGGTTCATTTCAAAGAGGTAGATTCCCTTCCCGTTGCCGCCCCCTCCGTCCACGGCTGTACTATAGGTCCCCGCATACACCAATAGTTTTCCACCTGGGCCTACCATTGCGGCACCGCGGAGCGGCCGGAGCGCGGAAAAAACAGTGAAGGCAGCGGATCCTTGTAGTAGTTCGCGGCGCGAGATGTTGCCACCGGTCTTATCTCTTGATTCATTATTTTGTAAACCCACCTGAGTGATTTCTCCTGTTCTGTAAAGACCCGAACCATCAGCTGTACTTCAACCAGCGCAGCATCTCTGGCAGCGTTGGCCGCTTGCCATACATCAGGATGCCGACGCGATAGATCCGCGTAGCCACCCACACCATCCCGTAGATTGATAACACCATCAGCACCAGGGAAAGAGCGAGTTGCCACGCCGGCACCGACATCGCCGCCATGCGCAAACACATCACGATCGGCGTGCAGGGCGGAATGAGGGACAACAGCACCACCGGCCAAGCGCCCGGGTTGCTCAGGATGTAGACAATCAGCGCCAACCCAATCACCTGCGGCAACGCGATAATCATGCTGAACTGCTGCACCTCCGACTCCTGGCTGACGGTGGCGCCCAGACCTGCGCTTAGCGCGCTGTAGAAGAAAAATCCCAGGATGAAATAGAGCACGAAGAATATGAGCTGCAGTGGCGTCACTCCATAGGCTGCCAAGCCGCCGAGCCCGAACGACATCCAAAGCGACGAGGCGCTGAGCATCAAAATGAAAACAATCCAGATCGCCATTTGGGTGAGGCCTACTGCGCCGACCCCTAAGAGCTTGCCCAGCATCAGGGATTCCGATTTGGCCGCAGAGAGCATCACTTCAAATACGCGCGATGTTTTTTCCGCCACCACCGAATGAGCCACATTCACGCCGTAGAACACCACCGCGAAATACAGCATGAAGGCCATGATGTATGCGCCCCAGAAACCCTTACTCGCATCTGCCGCAACGGCTGTGCCGTTCTTCACCTGCAGTGTCTTCAGATCTACATCTTTGAGCAATGCCTGGATCTCTTCGCTGGTGGCGCCGCGCTTCACCAGCTCTTCCCGGACTAACGCGTGGCCGATCGAATCCTGCATCCTGTCCTTGCCCAAGAAATCGGCCGATCCGCGGGAGGTATAGGTAGCTTCCAGACGCGTCGTTCCTGGCGGTAGATTGAGCCACAAGTAGCCATCAATCTGCTTGCTCTCCACCTCAGCGTTCAAGGCTGCCAGGCCGGCTTCTGAGAGGGGCGCCTTCACATCTACGATTAGCCGCGAGGATGGATTCTTTCGAACCCCATCGGCGTCGTGGTCAGCGGCTATCAACTCCGCCCGCTCGCTCTCGGCCAACTGGGGATCGTTCGAGGCCACGACAATGTTCCTCGCACCACCGCTGAGTTTGCCGGAGAGCGCGCCCGCACCAAAAATCAGCGCAAAAAACAGCGGAATGAGCACCGTGCTGATGCGGAAGGCCCTGCTCCGGATCCGCTCCAGATACTCGCGCCGGGCGATCAGCAATGCCTCACGCATCCACTTTCTCCCCTACCGTGCGTATGAAAATCTCTTCCAGCGACGGTTCTACCAGCTCAAAGCGGTAAATCTTCGCGTGCTGTACAACGGCGCGCAACAATGCCTGCGCGTCGCCATGCTCCTTCAGACTGATCTCCACGTGGCCTGGATACTGCCGGCTTTCGGCAATCGCCTCGTGGCTTAGAAAGCCGTCATCCCCTTCGAAGTCGATGATCACCCGGTTGCGTTCATAGCGTGATTTCACTGCGCGCATCCCGCCGGAAAGCACCGCTTCTCCCCGGTGGACGAGGCAAATCTCGTCGCACAGCTTCTCCACCTGGTCCATGCGATGGGTCGAGAAGAGAATGGCTCGCCCTTCTTTCTTTAGATCGAGTAGGGTGTCCTGCAGCAGGGTCGCATTGACTGGATCAAGCCCGGAGAAGGGCTCATCCATAATGATCAGTTCGGGCTCGTGCAACAGGGTCACAATAAACTGGATCTTCTGTTGCATCCCCTTGGAAAGCTCTTCAGTTTTGCTCTGTGCGGCATCGACAATTTGCAGCCGTTCGCACCATGCTTGCGCGCGCTTCGCGGCAACCTCTGAGGTCAGCCCATGGAGCTGGCCCATAAAAACGAGCTGGTCCATCACCTTCATCTTCCGGTAGAGCCCGCGCTCTTCCGGCAGGTACCCAACCCTCTTCAAGCTCTCACGGGTAAATGGCCGGCCGAACAAATTTACTGTGCCGGAATCCGGCACGGTAATTCCCACCATCATGCGGATGCTCGAGGTCTTCCCTGCTCCGTTGGGCCCCAGCAGGCCAAACATGGTGCCCGGTTCTATTCGCAGATTCAGATCGCGTACCGCCACCTTCTGCTCGTACGTCTTCGACACATGATCGAGCTCCACCAGGGCCGCCATTCTTAAACCTCCCGGGAGGAGTTTAACAAAGCCTCATGACAGAGGAGGGTTTGCAGCCAGCTGAAGAACGGCGATCGCAATCTTATTCGGCTCCGCCTTCGGTGGCCGCCGTTTTGCCCTGCAGATAATGTTCAAACCAGGCTGCGGAGCGTGTTAGCTCGTCTTTCTGATCTTCCCGCTTGAGGAAGCCGTGTCCTTCTTCCGGGTAGTACACAGCCTCGACGGTTCGGCCGTCCGCCTTCAGGATCGATACCACTTGTTCTGCTTCTTCCTTGGGCACGCGAATATCCCGCTCACCTTGCAGGACCAGCAGCGGCGCCTTCTCATTGCGGATGTACTTGAGCGGCGAACTCGCCTCGTACGCGTCCCGGTCTTTCACCGGATCGCCCAGCAGAGTCTTCTCGTATTCCTGCAGAGATGGATCCTCGTGCTGCAGCATGGTGTACCAGTTCAGAATTCCGTACTCGTCCACCGCAGCCGCCCATACTTCAGGGGTCTTGCCGATAGCCATGAGGGTCATGAAGCCGCCGTACGACCCTCCCCAGATCCCGATCTTTTTGGGATCCACGAAGCCCGTCGCCTGGAGAAAGTCCACGCCGGCGATCTCGTCTTTTAGATCGCCACCCCCCAGGTCTTTGAAGTTGGCGTTCTGAAACTCCATGCCGTAGCCGGTGGAACCGCGTACATTGGGCGCAATGACCACAAAGCCACGTGAAGCCAGCAGGACGGCGCGGCTGTTGAAGCTATCCACTGTCTGACCTGTAGGTCCACCATGAGGCATCACCACAGCAGCGGCCGTTCCGTCGCGCTTGAGGTTGAAGGGCATCCACACGAAGGCGGAAATCAATCGCCCATCAAAGCTCTTGTAGGTCACCAGTTGCGATGCGGGCACGACGGCTGCTGCGAGCGCGGGAGATTCGTTGTGGGTGATTTGTTTTAAGTCACCATCGGCGTGCAGCAGGTAGAGATTTGCCGGATGGGTTGAGTCCTGATGAAGCAGGAGATAGCTGCCATCGGGCAAAAACGATGTCGGGCTCGCGGCGCCCGCATTCAATCCTAGCGGCGCGTTGCGTGTAGTGGCCTTCAAGGTTGCCGTGTTGACGAATTGAACGCTGGCTCGCCCGTCGGCGTTCAATTCGTAGGTAAAACTCTTGCCATCGGGAGCGAACTCCCCGGCCGAGGACTCCCATTGCGTATCGGTGACCCACTTCCAATGTTTCGATGAGAGATCGAGTAAAGCTACATTGTTGAAGCCAGCTTTGCGGTTGGAGCTGAGCAGCAGAGTCTTGCCATCCGGCGAAATATCGCTGATTGACACCAGCTCTTTGCCTTCATGCGTGGTTAATTTCTCCGCGACGCCCGTGTGGAGGTCGATACGATATCCATCGGAGTCGTCCAAGCCCACTCGGCGGTCAGCAAAAAGAGCACTGCCGTCCGGGCTCCAGCAGACCGGCTGCCAGGAAGCTTTGCGATCGCTCTCGTGCGTCACCAAGCGGACGGCGCCGGCGGGCCAGGTCATCACGGCGATGTTCGTGGAGGGTGAGGTTTTATCTTTGGCGCCAAAGGCGAGCAAGGAGCCATCACGCGAAAACAGTGGTTCTGTTTCGCTCGTCTGGGCGGTGTTGGTCAGGTTGCGCGGCTCGCCTCCAGTCAGCGACAGGGCGTAGATGTCATACATCTCGTCGCCACCCTTGTCTTGGACGTAGACGATCTGCGCACCGTCGCGGGTGAAGGTGAGCCCCGTCTGGCGGTCGTTCGCATGCAGTAGCTGATGTGCCTCTGTGCCGTCGACGTTCATGAGCCAGAGGTTGAGGCGCCCCGAGGCATTGCCGACATAAGCGATACGGCGACCGTCAGGAGATAGGGTTGCGTCCGCTATCCGAGTCGTCTGCAACAACTCCGCCACCTTTACCGGAGCAGCATTAGCCTGCACCGCGGACACCACGCTCTTTGGATCCGTCGGGACGCGGTCCGCAGGCCCCGAAGCCAGGGAGAGAATGCTGGAAGTCGAAAGCAGAAGCAAAACAGCGGAAGAGCGGATCATAGTTCCTCCGAGACGTGGAAAGCACCGAGGAAGAGAATACGACGCTAAGGATACCCGACAGTCTGGCAAAGCGGTACAGCATGCCCTTGGATTTACACCCGAATTCGCCGGCTGCGCTACTGATGGCCTCGATGAGTAGAATAGTTCACGAACTGGAGCCGTCTGGTGACCAAAACTACCCGGGCTTTATGCCTGCTGATGTTCTCCGCTCCCGGATGGGGACAGGCTGCCCCGCCCCCGGCGCAGGATGCGGACCAGGCCCAACAACAGGTCACCACTCTAAAAGTCGTTACACGTCTGGTGGCCATCTCAGCGGTAGTCAAGAGCAAAGACGGCGTGGCTCAGGAGGACCTCACCAAAGACGACTTCGTCCTCAAGCAAGACGGCAAGCAAGTGCCCATTCACTATTTCTCCAAGGGGTCCGAAGTCCCCTTGAGCTTTGCGCTCATGGTGGATACCAGCGGGAGCCAGGATACCTTCATCGGGGATGAATCGCTAGCCAGCGACGTTTTTTTCGAGACCATGTTGGGCCGCAAAGAAGATCGCGCCATGCTGGTGCAGTTCGACACCACGGTTCTACAGCTGAAGAGCATGACGAACTCCGCAAGCGCGCTGCATTTTGCACTGTCGCGCATGAGTCAGCGTGCCGCCGCTAAGGGAGGGACACTTCTCTATGACGCGGTTTACGCGGTGGCTAAGGACGCGCTGGGGAAGGAGACAGGCCGCAAGGCAATGGTGATTCTCAGCGACGGTGGGGACAACGGAAGCCGCCGCTCGCTCGACGAAGCCATCGAGCAGGCACAGCGCGCCGACGTCCAGGTTTACTCTATCCTTTACAGCATGTTTAAGGGTCTTAGCGGTGGCAACACGGGTCGTCCACCCGAAGCCGACCCTGGCCTGGAGGCATTGAAGAAACTCTCAGAGAGCACCGGCGGACATGTATTTACCGTTTCGGCCTCGATGAGCCTGCGAGAGATCTTCGCGCAGATCGCCGATGACCTGCGATTGCAATACGAGCTAGGCTACAATCCTCCTCCAAACACCCGCCCCAACAGCTATCACAAGCTGGAGCTGAAGGCGAAAGATAAAAAGCTGATCGTTCAGGCCCGCAAAGGCTTCTTCCAACCATCTTAGGTTTATGCCCCAGCCCGTGACCGCACGGAAAAGGAGCATCTAACCAGATTCGCCACCAATATGCCATACTGCGTTTAGCTGCCCGTTCGCATGGCACGATAACTTCAACTGACCCTTCCTGAAAGAGCGCTCAACGTGAACATGCCAGCATTATTTGACTTAAGCGGCCGAGTGGCCGTGGTGACGGGCGGTAATGGCGGAATTGGCCGCGGCATTGCGCTGGGATTAGCCCGAGCAGGGGCTGCCGTCGCGATCTTTGGACGAAATGAGGACAAGAACCAGCGAGTGCTTGCTGAACTAAAAGCCATCGGTGTTCCCTCCCTCGCCGTGAAGGTAGATCTGACCCAGCGCGCCGCATTGGAACCAGCGCAGAACAAGGTCTTGAGCGAACTCGGCCCCATCGGCATCCTGGTCAATAACGCCGGCAACGTCTCCGTAAGCGGCGGCGTGTTAAACGAGACACCTGAAGACTGGGACAACGTCATCGAAACCCATCTCAATGCAGCCTTCCTGCTTTCCAAGCTCGCTGCCCGATCGATGCTTAATCAAAAGAGCGGAAAGATCATCAACATAGGCAGTATGTACTCGTATTTTGGATCGGGCCTGATTCCCTCGTACAGCGCGGCGAAAGGAGCGATTGTGCAGTTGACCAAGTGCATGGCCATTGAGCTCGCCCCGCACAACATTCAAGTGAATGCGATCGCGCCGGGTTGGATCGAAACTGACATGACAGCCCCTGTATTGACCATGCCTTTGAACGACGAGATTCTTGCGCGCACTCCCGCCGGTCGCTGGGGTCAACCAGAGGAGATCGCCGGAACCGCCGTATACCTGGCCTCACGAGCTTCCGACTTCGTCACGGGCGAGACCATTCGCGTCGACGGCGGTTATGCGATCCGGTGAGACGGCCAAAGAACCTCGAGCAGACAACAAAAGCTCGTTTCGGCCCGTAATCCCTGCGTAATTTTGGGCGCCACATCCGTATACCCCTCGTATGTTCGAATACGAAGGAGCATTGGCGGCGACCGTGAGCACCGAAACGCAACAGATTGCGCGTGGTCTTCGCCAAAGAGACGTCGCTCTACTGCACGCGTTAGTCGGGCAATATCAGTATCGTCTTGTCCGCTACTTTACCTATCTTCTGGGGAGCCGCGATCCCGTCGACGACCTCGTCCAGGAAACATGGCTGCGCATCCTTGAGCGTGGACATTCCTACGACGGGCAATCTCGCTTCGAGCCGTGGCTCTTTACCGTCGCCCGCAATCTTGCCCTCGACTACGTGCGCAAGCGCAGATCCCTGAGCCTCGACTCGAAGGACTCGTTAGAGCCAGACCTCGAATCGCTCTCGCCCGTTTCTCAAGCGCCCTCGCCCTTCGAGCAGGCAGCGCGCACCGAGGATGCCCAGCGTCTCTCTCACTCACTGCAGATGCTTGAGCCCATTTATAGAGAAGCGCTCGTCCTTCGCTTTCAGGAAGATCTATCGCTGCAGGAAATGGCCGACGTGGTAGGGGCATCCGTCTCGACCGTGTCGTCAAGAATTTACCGAGGACTCGCAGCACTGCGGGCACAAATGGAAGGAGGACCCAATGCAAGTTGATCGTCACCAGGAGATCCGCCATATCATCGACCGATCTCTCGAGGGCACCGCTTCTCTTCAGGAAGAGCAGACCCTGCGTGAGCACCTTCTTACTTGCGCCCCGTGCCAGGAGTATCTGAACGCATCTCATCGAGCGATTGCCGGTCTAGGAGGCTTCTCCTTCGAAGTGAATCCGGATCTTCATGGGAAAGTGCTCGCGGCCATCACGCGACGCGCACAACAACTGGAAATTAAGAGGGCGGAGCGAAGGCCAATGTTGTGGAATTACCTGGCCGCATTCCTGCTCACCCTGGCCGGCTCGTTAGCCGCTGCGCGATTGAGCGGCTTTGCTGTTGCTGCGTTCCACCTGCAGCCCGCGACCATGCACTTTGGGTTGCTCGCCTTATGGATCGTGCCGTCCTTGTGCTTCTGTTTGCTATTTCCCGCCCTGCACCGGTTGTCTGAGGGCAGGATGATCGAGAAAGGATTATCCCAATGAGTGTTCGTCAATTCTTGGACGTTGTTCCGAAGCCCGTTAAGACCGTAGCCTGCGTCGTAGCAGGCGGAGGGATGCTGATCGGCTTGGCCGGCACATTCATCAAGGGAGCTGGTCACAACGCCCCTTTCCAGGTTCTGTTGCCTGGGATGGGCCTTGGTTTGCTGGTGGGTGTGGTGATTGCAATCTGGATTCTTGGCCTCGGCTATGTATACGCAGATGCGCAACGGCGCGCGATGCCGCCCATCCTGTGGACGCTCATCGCGGTTTTCATTCCTAACTTGCTAGGATTTCTTCTCTACTTTGCCTTGCGCCGCCCAATTGCGTTGCCTTGTCCCCACTGCGGGCAGCCGACTACGGCGGAGCAACGATTCTGCTCATGGTGTGGCTATCAAGGATCCTCCGCGCTCTCCGGCACGGCTTCCTAGCGCTCGGTTACCTGCTGTTCATTCACGAACGCCCTTGAGTGCAACTGGACATTCAGGGCAGACCAAGAAAAATGCGCCGTACGGCGTTCTTCTGACCTGTTTAGGGAGATGGCACCTACCCGGTTACCCGGCCCTGTCAAGCAGTATTGTGTCCCAGCAGCCGCCATCCGTAAGTAACTTTCGGGTCCCAATCTGATCGCCTTGGCCCGTTCGGGGGAGATGAAAAAATTACCGGCTCTGACAAAGTAGCTCAGAGCATTCTCGATGGAGTGACGGGAATACGCCTCGAAGGAGCAATACCTCGATGAAACTCCTTGTAGCGGGCTTTTTCGCGTTTACCGGAGTAGCCTTTGCAGCACACCTTGCCCCGGCTACCTATCACGATGGAACCCTTGTCTCTTTCCCCACGCAGGCTTCCGGGAGCAACTGCCCTGGCACCTCAGAACAAATCTGCAGCGATTACCAGTCGGAATACATGGTTAAGTCGGAGGGAATTCTTTATGCCCTTACGCCGGCCAACGCAGCGACCGGCAGCTTCGCCGAAAGAACGATGCTCGGGTGGAGCAGAGCCTTCGGCAGGACCGATTCGCTGTATCACCAACAGCTGGGAACCCCCATCCTGGTGCGAGATGATGGTCGACATCTTTTCGTGAAGGTAGGTAACCGGGAGTCGAAGTACCTGGCCATCGAGGCCCGGTAGCAAGCACTGCGCACAATCTTTCCTTTATCGGGGCTCCGCGTGTAAGGCAAGCGTGGGGCCCTCGCCGTTCGACTCCTCATCCTGAAGCAGTGCTACCGTCCCGCGAGTCATCAGCGAACACCCGCAGCTTGGAATTTCTGATATCTTTGTGGCCCAGGCCAGAGGATTATTCAATCTCGTCCATTCGAGATTGGTTGAAGTGACCATCAAGCGCGCGAGGAAAAATGAACTCCGGGTCTCTATGCAAACTTGCTCGTGTCTTTTTTGCATTGGGTGCTTCCCTCGCCCTGATCACGGTCGTGGCTGGGCAAACTCAGGCGCCGGCAGCGCCGCCTACCGCCCCTGATCGCGCCGCGATTACCGCTGCCTCCATGGCGGAGCGCGACCGCGAACTCAAGCTGCTCGGCATCACCACCATGCAGCCCCCGGCGACCGCCTATGACATCGGCAAGCCAGGCAATGCCAATTACGATGAAGCCAAGGCCAATCCCTATCCCAAGCTTCCCGACGTCCTGACCATGAATGACGGAACCAAGGTGACCACGCCGGCGCAGTGGAAGAAGCGTCGAGCCGAAATCAAAGCGATGTTCGATGAAAATGTCTATGGCAAGTACCCAGCGCACATTCCCGCCGTGACATGGAAAGTGGACAGCGTCGAGCTGTTGACAGTCCAGGGCATTCCCGCCATGGTCAAACACATCACCGGCCACGTCGATAACTCGGCTTATCCAGCAATCACCGTCGATATCCACGCGGATGTTGTGACGCCGGCCAGCACCAAGGGTACGAAGGTGCCGGTCATCATCGGCGGGGGTTCGATACGCCCGCGCCCGGCCTTCCCACGCCCCGCGCCGGGCCAGGTAGTGCACAAGCTCGCTTCCCCGCCTGATGCGCCGGATTCCGCCAAGCTGCTGCTTGCCCATGGCTGGGGCTTTGTGGGCCGCAATTCCAACGAAGTGCAAGCTGACAATGGAGCCGGTCTCGACAAAGGCATCATCGGCCTGGTGAACAAGGGCCAGCCACGATCGCTTGACGATTGGGGCGTGCTGCGCGCTTGGGCCTGGGGCGATAGCAAACTGCTCGATTATCTCGAGACCGATCCTGATGTCGACGGCAAAAAAGTCGGAGTGATGGGCCATTCTCGTGGTGGCAAGGCCGCGCTGGTAGCCCAGGTGGACGACCCGCGCATCGCCATCAGCTACATTTCCTCTTCGGGCGCAGGGGGCGCCGATCTCTACCGTCGCAACTATGGTGAGACGACGGGCAATATTACTGGGAGGAATGAGTTCCATTGGTTCGCCGGGAATTTCATGCGCTATGGCGCGGTCGGCCATTCCGCCAACGAGATGCCTGTGGATAGCCATGAATTCATCGCGCTGGTGGCGCCGCGCGCGATCTTCATCGGCGGCGGGGCGCTGCTTACCGATCCGGTCTATGTCCCTGGCGATGCCTGGCAAGACGCGCGCGGCATGTTCATGGCCGCCGTCGCCGCCAGCCCGGTCTGGGACCTGCTGGGCGCAAAGGGACTGGGGACAACCACGTTTCCAGCGATGGGCACTCTCATCGATTCCGGTGACGTCGCTTTCCGTCAGCACGAGTACGGACACACGCCCGCACCTAACTGGCCCTACTTTATTGAATTTGCGGATAAGGAATTCAAGAAGCGTTGAGGTTATGGGCGAACATCGGGTGGCGCGACTTCTAAAATCTTGTTAACCGTGTCTTAACACCGCCGCATTTCGCGAACATACGTGTTGGTCGCGGCGAGCGCACCGGCTGCGTGCGACCATGCGCACTCTCAAGAATGATTATTGAGAGTATCTCTGGTTAATTCCAATTCCCATTCCTGACCAATAAGATCGTGGCCGAAGCTGTGGTGAGGTTCCTCTTTGATAAGTCGAAAGCCTGCTTTTTTGTAGATGCGATGTGCGGTAGTAAGAATGCTCTGCGTCCAGAGAATAACTTTCCTATAGCCCGCGGTGCGGGCGAAGCGGACACATTCGTTCACTAAAGCGTCCCCCAGACCAAGGCCACGAGCGCAAGGCTCGACAAAGAGGAGACGAAGTTTCGCCGTCTTCGGTTCGCTGGGATGCTTGACCAGAAAGACATGGCCCACATTCTGGCCATCGATCTCGGCCATCCAGCAGCGCTCGCGGCTGGGATCGAAGTTAGTGACAAATCCATCCACTATGCCGGCAACCAGGGCTTCGAAGGTGTTGTCCCATCCGTACTGCTCTGCATAGCCGACGCTTTCTCGAAAGACAACCCATCCCATATCGCCCACACGGTGCGGCCGCAGGATGAAGGGTGGCCGGTTGCGGTCGACTCTGATGAGAATGCTCTCGATGGTCTGCATGCAATGGATGAGTTCCGTGCGAGCCGCGGGGGCCAGGTCCTGAAGGATGGTGTGAGCCTGTTCCTGGGAAAGCGCGTTGAGCTTCTTGAATGCGGATCGGCCCTTCGCTGTCAAGATCAATTCAGCGTAGCGGCCGTCCTGTTCTGAAGTTTTTTTACGCAAGAGGCCGCCGCGCTCGAATTTTCTCAGCATGCGGCTCAAATACGCAGGGTCCACTCCCAGCGCTTCCGCGATGTCGCTCGCCTTGGGCGCGGCGCGGTTCGCCAGCTCGTAGAGAACTCTGGCTTCCGCCAAACTGTAATCGCTGTTGAGTAGCCCTTCGTTCAGAGTCCCGATGAATCGGGTGTACATCCGGTTAAAGCGGCGGAAGTTCGCGGCTTCGCCGGCCAGGGCCGAGGGCGATATGGGACGCGATGCCATATGCGGCATAGTCACTCATATTTGTTGACTTTGTCAACTATGTGCCTTGAATCGCTGTAAAAGGGTTTTCGACAAGGCCATTCTTAGCAGTGCCGGCTCCGCCTCTTGCACGGACTGATTTTGGGTTCCATGATGGAAGGAGCGATGAGACTTAACAACTGCTTCCCTCTTCAGGTTGCGGCCTGCGCAATATGCTTGCTGGCTCCCGTGGCCGCACTCTCAGCGGGCACCACCACCCATTCGAAGTTTGTCGGAACGTATCTATCCCATCGTGGCGACGATGCGCAGGCTGGACCATCGATGAATTTAAGCCTGGGTGCTGACGGCACGGCAACGGTTACCGAGGACCCGGGTAACGGCACTACGACGCTCTTTGGGCATTGGGTCGATTCCGGCAGCCAGGTTAAGGTCACATTCGACGCTGTAGAAGGAAAGCCGGCCGAACCTCCAATGGTTTTCCAGCCCGGCCACGATGGCCTACAAGCCGTCAGCTGGAATCATGCCACATGGGGCAAGACCAATCCGCCGCCGATGAAGAACCGCTCGAAGGTGAAAGAGCGATTGACTCACAACAAGTCCACAGACTGAAATCGGAGCCCCAACCGATCTCCACCTCGCCTTCGAGGTAAAAGACGCAGGAGCCTTCCAGTTCGACACCGCTCGCGGTGAGCCGGCAAATGACCTCCCCTCCGCGGGGCGAAGCCTGGAAAGCGCGAAACTCTTTCTTGTTGAGTTGCGTGGCCCAATACGGGGTAAGCATGCAGTGCGCCGAGCCGGTCACGGGATCTTCCGGGACGCCTTTGGCGGGGGCGAAATAACGGCTCACGAAATCGTAGACACCATCCCCAGGCGCGGTCACAATCAATCCGCATCGGTCGAGGCGAGCGATGGCGGCGGTGTTGGGAGAAAGTTCACGTACTGCCTGTGCATTCGCCAGCAAAGCCATGTAATTGAAGGCGTTCGCGAATACCGCCAAGGGAACGACGCCGAGCGCCTGGGCTAGCCCCGGGGGCGCCGCAACCGGCTCGGCTGTCCTTGCTGGGAACTGCATCACATAACCGGCATGGGCGCGGTTGACGATGAGCGGTCCGCTGGCTGAGTGGAAAACCACACTGCTCCGTGCCGGCTCCAGCCTCTCCATGACCACGGTTGCGCTGGCCAATGTGGCGTGTCCGCAAAGCGGTACTTCGGTGGCAGGCGTGAACCAGCGCAGCCGGTAGTCGCCGCCATCGGGAACCAGAAACGCCGTCTCCGCCAGGTTGTTCTCGGCCGCAATGGCCTGTAGCGTCGCATCGGCGAAAAAGCTTTTCATGGGCATCACTGCGGCGGGATTTCCCGCGAATCGGCGGGTGGTAAAAGCATCGAGCTGGAATATCGGCGTGCGCATAGGATGACACCGCAACCTTTGGCTACTATGATAACGATCTCATTTGGTTTCGCAATGAAACCGCCCGATGCTGTTTGCACTTTGCCTGCGGCGCTTCAGTTGTTTGGAGCCTACAGCAGTTGGTAAACTCAAAAAGTCCCGCCGCCCCGTAGATCCGGTTTGAGAACTTCTACCGAACTTGCACTGCCACTTGGGCCAATCTCCCTTTGAAGCTATTCTCGCAACCACGCCTGCGCATTCAACTACTGGCTCCCTCAATCGCCCTGATTGTGGCAGCCACGATGATCCCCGTAGGACTGCGGCATCCTTCGCTAAGGTATATCGACAACCGCCTCGAAGCCGGCGATTTTATCAACAATGTGCTCATGTACATGCCTTTGGGGATCGCCTTGAGCGGTTCGTCTCTGCTGCGCACATTCCTCTTCGGCTTTTTCTTATCAACGGCTGCTGAAACGCTGCAGTTGGGCTACGTTGACCGCATCCCGTCTGCCTTTGACGTATTGAATAATACGGGGGGAGCCGTTCTCGGCTACCTGGTCGCGATGGTTTGGTTGCGGGCTACGGGCGTCGATCCGAAATCGCTGCGGCTTCCTCGGCCGGTCGCGGCATTGGCGATGCTGGTTGGGATTCTCGGGACTATCGGACTCGTTGATCACCCTACACGATCAGATTTCTCCAACTGGAGCCCAACCTTTCACCTGGCAATCGGAAACGAGTTGACCGGTGACCGGCCGTGGGTTGGAAGCATCTCAGAATTTCAAATCTATCCCTTCGCTATGGGTCCATCGCAAATCGACGATCTGGCTCGCCAAGCTGCCCATGCGGATAACGTTGCATTGCCGAGTGGCGGACTGATACCGCTCACGAATCTCCAAGCGCGTTACGGCCATTCACTTCTTTCCAGAGACGAGGAGCTTAGCTTCTATGATGCGCTCGTGAGCCGGAGCCAGCTCACGCTTCTGGTGGCCCTGCAGACGAACAACCTGGATCAACATGGCCCCGCGCGCATCATCACTTATTCTCACGATCCCGGCGACCGTAACTTCACGCTGGGCCAGATCCACGACACGCTCACCTTCCGACTGCGTACGCCCGCTTCTGGCTTGAACGGGGCCAACCCCGCGCTCTACACCAAGCCTGTTCTCTCGCTTAACCGCAAGGCGTTCGTTGCGGCTGTTTACGACGGACGCATTTCCAGGTTGTACGTGGATGGCAAACTAGCCGCTCATGCGGATCTGGGAGCGAGACGACCTCGTTTGCCCAGGCGGCTTTTGTCCTGGCTTCCGCGGGACATGCCAATTCGTGAAATCGAGCTGGGCGCTTCAGAGAGTCTCCTGGGTGGGTTATTCGCACTGGGGATCTTTGCCTTGACTGGAGTTCCTCGCCGGCGGTCTACGCGCTTGTTCATTGGTGCAGCGGCCGGATTGGCGATCGGGGGAGCGGTATGGATCTTTGGAGTATCCGATCCGCGGCTGGGAGCGCGCATGCTGCTGGAGTGCGTAGCCGCCGGATTGGTGCTTGCTACGTCGATTGAGACCGAAACCGAAGAGCGCGAACTGGCCCCCGTGTTACGGGGACCAGCCTCGGTTTAGGCAGGTTCGCAATTACTGTGCTCTAGAAGCGGGGTACGTCGGCAAGACGATTCCTGTTTTGGAAAGGAATCATCCAGCCGGGGTATTCAGGCGGAAGGGCGCTTACCTCGTCAAGCTTCCGCATCTCATCTTCAGCAAGCGTGAAATCGACCGCCGCCAAGTTTTGTTTTAGTTGATCGACACGCTTGGCGCCAATGATGATGGACGTGACAAACGGTTTGGCGAGGATCCATGCCAGTGCAACCGTAGCCACGCCAGCCTGGTGCGCCTTGGCGATAGGCTGAAGCACATCCAGAATGCGCCAGGTCCGCTCCTTATCCACGATGGGGAAATCGAAGGCCGAACGTCTTGAGTCTTCCGGCTTTTGATGCTCGCGGGAGAATTTGCCCGAGAGCAGACCGCCGGCCAGGGGGCTCCAGACCAGGAGCCCGGTGCGCTGGTCCTCGAGCAGCGGCACAATTTCCCGTTCGAGGTCACGGCCGGCAATGGAGTAATAAGCCTGCAGCGTGTCGAACTTGACAAGATTTTTTGCTTCGGAGATGCCGTTGGCTTTCATGATCTGCCAGGCATACCAGTTGGAGCACCCGATGTAGCGGACTTTTCCCTGCGTAACCAGGCTGTCGAGAGCGCGCAGCGACTCTTCAATAGGCGTGACCTGGTCGGCAGCGTGAATTTGATAGAGATCGATGTAGTCGGTTCTCAGGCGCTTGAGCGAGGCTTCCACCGCATCCATTATGTGTCCCCGTGAAGCACCGACGTCGTTACGGCCGGGGCCCGTCCGACCATAGGCCTTGGTAGCGATGACAATATCCTTACGAGGGATGCCCAGGTTAGCGATCGATTGGGCAAGAACCTTCTCCGACTCGCCATTGGTGTAGACATCCGCTGTGTCCACGAAGTTGATGCCCGCATCGACGGAGAGCCGGACGAGTTCATCCGCAAGATTTTGCTCGACACCCGCAATTGGTTTCCACATGCCTTCGGCAGAGGCGAAGGTCATGGTACCGAGGCAGAGCTCGGAGACAAGAAGGCCGGTGTGGCCAAGAGTGTTGAATTTCATAGGCACCTTATGCTTGGGATGACTTCGTACAGCTGTTAGATGTTATCCGTAGTCCGGCAGATTCGCGATTAACAGGGTGATGACGGCGCTTGCACTCGTCAAGGCAAGCGCGACCAGGCCACTTGCGATTATCCTGTCTTCCTGGAGGCTTCATCATGACCATCGCCGAAACTCTGCTGCAGGACTACGACGTCGAAGCAAAAAACACCCGCACTACGCTGGAGCGTGTCCCGGCCCATCTTGCCGATTTCAAGCCGCATGAGAAGTCGATGCCGATGGGCCGGCTGACTATGCATGTAGCCACGCTGCCCCGCTTTGCCAGCTCTATCCTCACGCTCGAGAGAATGGATCTGGCAAAAGAGAAGTTTCCACCATTGGTCTTTGAATCCTCTGAGGCTGCGGTGCGCACGTTTGATGAGGTCTCATCCGAACTGCGCGATACGCTTACGCGCCTGTCCGATGCCGACCTCGAGCGTAAGTGGACGATGGCCTTCGGCGACAAGATCATCGCAGATGCTCCGCGCTCGCTTCTCTTCCGTACCATGTATTTCAACCATCAGATTCATCACCGTGCCCAGCTGGGTGTTTATCTCCGGCTGAACAACCTTCCTGTGCCAGCGCTCTATGGCCCCTCGGCCGACGACAGGATGGGCTTTTAGAGGATGCCCTCTAATCGCCTAACGGAGGACGGGTGCCCCACATCTCGCTGGTTTTCGCGAGATGTGGGATACCACTAGTCTTTCCCTCTAACTCTCGACATACCCGAGGCACTTAGGGGTCAAAATCGGTGGAATCCCACAGCTCGCGAAAAACGAGCGAGATGCGGGGCACCCGTGCTTGGTTAGGGAACTCGAGGGAGATCCCACAGCCGCGTGATAACGTGTGGCGAGGTTTGTTCCATGCCTACACTCGTCTCAGGGCGGTTTGCATTGGTGGGTCTGGCCTGCTGCTTGGCCCAGCCCGTGATGGCGCAGAATACGGCGTCAACCTCCGCGGAAGTCGAGCAGCACATTCAGCATGTCACCTCCGGCCTGGTTGGCGGCGTGGTGATCAAGGGCGATGAGCACGGGACCCACACGCTCGCCGACAGGATGACGGAGCTGAAAGTTCCCGGTGTCAGCATCGCGGTTATCCATCAGGGCAAGATCGAATGGGCACGGGGATTTGGCGTGCGCAGCGTGGGTGGACCGCCGGTCACTGCCGATACCATGTTTCAGGCCGGTTCCATCAGCAAACCCCTCGCCGCCATGGCGGCTCTGCGGCTGGTCCAGCAAGGAAAGCTTTCGCTCGACACAGACGTAAACACCTACCTGACCAGTTGGAAGTTGCCCGGCGCTCCGGTTACAGCGGGCAAACCCGTCACTCTCCGAGAGCTATTAACACACACCGCCGGGATCACCGTGCACGGTTTTCCCGGCTATGCGAGCAATGAGCCGGTGCCGACGTTAGTGCAAGTACTCAATGGGGAAAAGCCCGCAAACACGCCGGCGATCCGTAGCGAGGGACCCCCTGGTGTTAACTGGAAGTACTCGGGCGGCGGATTCACGATCATGCAGCAAGTCCTGATCGACGTGACCAAGGAACCGTTTCCCAAGCTGCTGCACGATTCGGTGCTCGCGCCCATCGGGATGAGTCACAGCACCTATGAGCAGCCATTGCCCGAGGCGTTCCAGCGTTTCGCTGCCACACCCTATCGCGACGATGGCAAGCCTGTGGAAGGCGGCGCACATACCTACCCAGAGATGGCCGCCGCCGGGCTTTGGACAACGCCGACCGATCTCGCTCGCTACTCAATTGAGGTGGAGCAATCATTGCAGGATAAAGCAAACCATGTGCTCTCGGCCGATATGACGCGCCAGATGCTAACGCCCGGGATCGGGCATTGGGGTCTCGGCCTGGAGATTGGCGGCTCCGATGCCAACCCGTACTTCTCACATGGCGGTGCGAACGAGGGGTTCCGCAATATCTTTTTGGCCTACGAAAAGAGCGGCGATGGCGCTGTGGTGATGACCAGCGGAGACGCCGGCGGTCTGCTGGGCGACGAAGTCATGCATAGCATTGCCGTCGAATATGGGTGGCCGGACTACCGGCCCGTCGTCCACGCCGCCGTTCAGGTCGATCCCAAGATCCTGGCTCAGGATGTCGGCTCCTACGAGCTTCAAAAGGGTTTCGACTTGGTCGTTACTCTGGAAAATGGCCGGCTCATGACGCAGGCCACTGGCCAAGGGAAAATCCCGATCTACCCCGAATCCGAAACCAAGTTCTTCCCAACCGCCATGCCTGCGGAGATCGAATTCTTCAAGGACGAGCAAGGGAAAGTAGCCTACCTCATCCTGCATCAGAACGGGCATGAAATGAAGGCGCCGAAGAAGTAGCGGCCACGCACTGTTCATTTGCGAACAATCTTTTCCAATTCCGGACACACCACCCCGGTGGGCGGTGAAAGGACTTGAGAACGCTACGCTTGCAGGCTGCGGATTTGGTCAAAGAAGTGCTCCACCCTAGAGACGAGATGTTGTGCGCCGGGAGGTTTTAGTGCGGGCTTTATTGAATGACTTACGGGGAGCGTTACGCCAACTTCGCCAGTCGCCTGGAGTGGCACTGCTCGCGATCCTTACGCTCGCGCTCGGCATCGGCGCCAACACCGCGATCTTTACCGTCATCGAAAGCGTCTTACTGCGGCCGCTGCCCTATGCACACGCCGATCGCTTGGTCTATATCGGTCCGGGCGACAAGCCCGGTTTCACAACCACGTCGTGGCTCAACTATCGCGACATTCGCGATCAGTCGAAGCAACTGAAGACGCTTGCAGCCTATTCCGAGGACGTGGCCGTAGTCGAGAGCCGGGATGGTTCGCGAAGTGTCGTCGCTCCGCGCACCACGGCCAATCTATTTTCCATGCTGGGTGCACAGCCCCTTCTAGGGCGCGTTTTCACTGAGGATGAAGGCCAAATGGGGGGTCCGGATGTCGTTCTGCTCTCCGAGGGTCTCTGGCGGCAGAGCTTCCAGTCTGATCCGGGGATCGTCGGGAAGGCGGTGACGATCAGCGGAAAGCCGCACACCGTGGTTGGCGTGATGCCGAACTCGTTCTCCTTCCCGGAAAGCATGGGGGCGGAGTTACATACGGGCGTGTGGCTGCCGATGCGGCCCACGGGAGAGATGCTGAAAGACCGGGGCTACCACTTCACCAGTGTGGTGGGTCAACTCCAGCCGGGAGTCAGCCTGATCCAGGCACAGCGCGAAATCGATGCCATTGCTGCTCATATGCCCACCGGGCAGAATGGCCAAAAAGATCGCTTTCGCGTTGCGCCCTACCAGGAAACGCTGACGGGGCCGGTGCGCCCTACCCTTTTGGCGCTCTTTGCGGCTCTGATGCTGGTTTTACTGATCGCCTGCGCGAATGTTTCCAATCTGCTGATCGCCCGCTGCCTGGGGCGTCAGAAGGAGTTCGCAGTACGCGCTGCCCTCGGCGCGAGCCGGCTGCGCCTGGTTCGGCAGCTGCTCTCTGAAGGAATGATATTGTGTCTCGGCGGGTGCGGCATCGGCCTTCTCCTCGCTCAACTTGCCATGCTCGCCCTCAGCAAACTGCCGCCCGGGACCATCCCGCGTGCTGATTCCATTGCTATCCATTGGACCGTATTGCTCACTCTTGCCGCCATTGCCATACTGACCACCTTGCTATCTTCTCTGCTGCCGGCGTTGCTGGTGGCGCGGGCCAATCCGCAGGCAGCATTGCAGGCGGCTTCCCGCGGTATTGGCTCGCGCGCCGTGAGCAGAAGGCTGAGCGGATGGCTGGTCGCGGGCGAAGTGGCGCTCTCTACCCTGCTGCTGGTGGGAACTGGGCTGCTATTCCACACGCTTTGGAATCTGCAACAGTCACGGTTGGGATTTGATACGGCGCACCTGACGACTTTTCAGGCCATGCCTGCGAATGCTGCGGGCTTTTCCGAAATGGCGGTTTCGCAAGACGTGGGGCACGCGCCGCCTTCCGTCGCCACGCTCGCCTATCAGCCCGTATTGGATCGCATCCGGCAGCTTCCAGGCGTGCAAAGTGCGGCGCTCATCACCACCGGCCCTCTGTCGGGTGCGGACATAGGGACAAGCTTTGCCATCCTCGGCCGCGCCAACGATCCGGCGAATAAGCCGGAAGCTCGCATCTCGGCTGTCAGCGGAGATTACGCCCGCACCATGGGCACACCGGTCTTGCGCGGCCGCATGATTGATGACGAGGATGTCGCCTCCGCTCCCTTCGTGATGGTGGTTAACGAATCCCTGGCCAAAAAGTACTTCGGCGGTCAGGACCCTCTGCAAAAACAAATCAATCTGGGCGGCAAAGACACCGGCATGATCAAGCCGTACACCATCGTTGGCGTTCTTGCCGACCAGGTGGACAGCAACGTCGGCGGCGCGGTGCAGCCGTTTATTCTGGTGCCATACCAGCAGATTCCCACCACCTCACTCTTCTATCAGGCGCTGCTGGAAACCGTGGTTAGCTTTATGGTGAAGACACATGGCGACATTCCCGTCGCGGCGGAAATGCGCTCGGTCTTTCACCAGACTGCCCCTGGCTATGCGCTGGATGAGTTTCAAACCATGCAGCAGGCGGTGGAGAAGAACACCTTCAACCAGCGGTTGGGCTTGAATCTTGTGGGCTCATTCGCGGGGCTTGCAGTAGCCATGGTGATTGCCGGGTTATACGGCGTCTTATCGCAGCTGGTGAGCTATCGCCGGCGCGAGATAGGCGTCCGCATGGCGCTGGGCGCAACCCGGAAGAGTGTGGCGCAGCTCGTCCTCCGCCAGGGTTCGATCCTGATTGGCGCGGGACTGGGCGCCGGCCTCCTGCTATCTTTCGCCGCAGCTCGGCTGATCAAGAGCTTCTTGTACCAGGTGCAGCCGCTGGACGTTTGGACTTATATCGCGGTCGCTGTGACGCTCTCGGCAATCGGATTGATCGCCGCGCTTATTCCCGCACGCAGGGCGGCATACATTGAACCCATGCAAGCGTTGCGCACGGAATAGTCCCTTAGTAAGCGCAAGCTTGTTTGTCCGCATAAGGTCGAAATAGCCTGCGCGCTTTGTAGGATTAGTGAAGTGTGGAAAGGCCGAATCGATTACCCCCTGGTTAGACGGTAACCAATAGTTTCCAGGCCCGTTTGCGCGCGAGCAGCGGGGGCGGTAACGCTGGTCACGCAAGCCTAAGGTTATATTGACATTTACCGAACTGCTCGTGGACACTTAGACGCGCTACTGTAAGCAGATTGGCAGCTTGGGAACCTTTCTTGTGAATAACTTGGCCTTGGTTAGGAATGTCCGCCGGAAGGCTTGCCTTTTGGCTGCTCTGGGTATCTTCAGTCTCATTGGTGAGTCAGCGAAAGCACAGACCCAACCCATCTTTCCGGTTGCGACGCAAGTCAGTCTGCCGGTTGAATCCACCCCCCTCTTTATCGGTGACTTCAATGGCGATGGAGTTCCCGACCTTGCCGCGTATACCATTGCCAACAACGCGGCAGTCTCGTTAAGCATCCTGTTGAGCTTTGCCACCAGCACACAGACAACAGTGACAACCACTCTTCCCTCCAGCCCCCAAATTCCTTCAATGGCCTTCGCGGATGTCAACAATGACAGGAAGTTGGATCTTGTTTTTTACTCCAACGGCTATCTGACCATCCAATTGGGAAACGGCGATGGTACGTTTCAGAGTCCGACCTATCTTGCATCAAGCTCTTTCGGCCCAGTGCTTGTTGATTTAAATGGCGACGGGTATCTTGATATCGTCGGCCTGCTTCATAGTTCGCAAGCCGGCATGCCTCCCCAGGTGGCTGTGGTTGTCTACATGAATGAGGGCGCCAACGGGCCCGGCGTGTTTGCATCTCCCAAACTGTACACAGCTCCGAATACGGCCTACAGCCTGTTAGCGGGCGACTTCAACGGAGACGGCAAACCGGACGTGCTGCTAACCACGTACTCATCACTTCTCGTATTGACAGGTGCTTCGGTTTTTTACGGCAATGGCGATGGCACGCTCAAACCGGCAGAGGCTCAGTCTCTCCCTGCATCTTCCGCCTTGACCGAAGGCGACTTTAACGGCGATGGAGTGACGGACTTAGCTCTGTTGCTAATCGCAAGTCCTAACAGTCTCTACACCTCGGTGCAGATTTTGCTGGGAAGTACGAGCGGAAGCTTTACTCAAGGCGCCGCGCTACCCGTGGTGGCGACGGCCGGTTCAGCTGCAGGATATTCCGGGCCGCTACAAGCAGCTGCTCTTACCAGCGATGGCAATCTTGATCTTGTGGTCACTACCAGCGTCTTGAATATTTTCCATGGCGATGGCAAGGGAAATTTCGCGCCCACCGGCAGCTACGGCGCAGTGGTCGGGGCGAGTCCCCTGTTTGCCGATGTGAATGGAGACAGCAAGCAGGACCTGATTCTGGCCAACGCTATCTTTTCCGGCAACGGGGATGGCACTTTTCAAGCACCCCCGGCTACACCTGTCTCTGGGTTGGTTGCCGACGTAAATAACGACGGCATCGCGGATATGCTGTTTTCGCCGCCGCTCGGTGGGAACGCCTTTGGCACAGCGCTCGGCCGAGGCGACGGAACGTTCGCCATCCTGGACCAAACTACAACTCTTTCTTCGCCCTTTCCGTTTTCGCTGATGCTTGGAGATTTCAACGGGGATGGGAAGATCGACACACTCGCGATCCAGTATGGCAATCCACCTGTGAATGCCTTAGGTTGCACAGCTGGTACGAATTCCCAATTGCTCACCTATCTGGGAAGTGGGAACGGAAGGTTCCAAGCGAAGGGGACGGGGCTCGCTCTGGGAGTGCAAAGTCCAGGCGCCGGCATTAGCGGCGATTTCAATTCCGATGGGAAGCTCGATCTGGTTCTTCCTGTGGGCGCGGGATGCCAGCCGGGACTACTGTTTGTGCCAGGGAATGGGGACGGGACATTCGGCGCCCCGGTCAACCTTAATGCATCCCAATCGTCCCAAAACCAAATTCTGCTGGCCGGCGACCTGAACAATGACAAGAAACTCGATTTCATTTGGGGCAACGCTGTCTTTCTGGGGAATGGGGACGGAACATTCAAGCAAATCCCTCTTAGCATTGCAGGCAGTTCAGGAGGGACCCCCGTAGCAGTTGCTATCGCAGACCTCAATGGCGATGGCATTCTCGATGCGGTATCGGGTCCGGGCGTCAGCATCTATGCCGGGAACGGAGACGGCACATTCCAGACAACACCCTTCTTTTCTCAAGGAAACTATACAGTCAGTTTCCTAGCCTCCGGAGACCTGAACGGGGATGGCAATCCAGATTTGCTTACAGGCGGGCCGACGTTCGCCTATCCCTACCTCACCGTCTACCTGGGAGACGGGCACGGCAACTTCACGCAAGATACCAATAACTACGTCTCCAGTTTCGGCCAATATGGGGCGAGTGCTACGGTACCGACGCGGGTCAACAACCAAGCTCCTCCTCTGCCCAATGACAACAGGCTCGATCTATTACTTACGCTCTCTGGCGGCAGCTTTAGTTATGAACTGTCATTGTTAAACCAGAGCAACCCTGCGCCGGTTAAGCCTGAGCCCATTACGAGTACGACGTCGTTGCAAGCTTCACCCGCCACCGCTATCCCCGGCGAGCCGATTCAATTGACTGCGTCGGTCTTCGGCACAAACCCCACCGGCTCTGTCTCCTTCTCGGCGAACGGCAATATCCTGGGCACGGAGCCGCTGGTGAATGGAACCACAATCCTGGAAACATCGTTCGCGAATATCGGCACCTATGCGGTCACCGCAACGTATCCGGGGGACAGCAACAACACAGCAAGTACTTCCGGCGTTGCCCCGGTCGCCATCATGGCGGCCACCAGCACAACGGCTCTTCAAGCTTCGCCTACCGCGGGAGCTGTGAATGCGCAGGTCACGCTGACGGCCAGCGTCACCGGAGACAATCCGACGGGCAAAGTCTCTTTCACCGCAGGCTCGACAAACCTGGGAACAGCAATCCTGGCCGCCGGAGCCGCTACCCTGCAAACATCCTTTGCCAGTGCCGGCAGCTATCCGGTCACGGCGGCGTACGCAGGCGATCAGAACAACGCGGCTAGTACGTCGAGCCCCGTCACCATCACGATCGCGGCGCCCAATTTTACGATTGCTGCGACGCCTACATCCGCATCCATAACGCCGGGGCAGACTGCGACCTTTACCTTCACGGTAAGTCCGGTAGCAGGCTACTCGGGCACGGTGAAATTCTCCTGTGGATCGTTACCAACGATGGCGGCGTGCGCATTTGCTCCATCCAGCGTGGCGCCGTCGGGCGGTTCACCAGTCTCCAGCACGCTGACTGTCACCACAGCGGGTGCGACAGCCATGCTCAACATGGAAATGCCGTCGGCTCCGTCGCTCCCGCCGTGGAGCCCCCAGGGGGGATTCGCTCTCGCAGGGGCCATGGGTCTCGCTTTTGTTCCGAAGAGGATCAGGCGGTGGAACCGTCAGCTGCGCGTGCTGAGCTGGGGATTGTTGTTGGCTTCTTTATCTTTGTCTGTCCTGAGCTGCGGTGGTGGGAGCAGCAATACACCATCCAACCCAGGTACACCTGCCGGTTCCTACACCCTATCGGTGAACGCCTCCGACAGCGCAGGCGGCCCGCAGCACGCGGTCAGCATCACCTTGGCAGTCCAATAGCATCGCAGCTCTCTATTTCACTCCCTTGACCAGATAGAGTTCGGAAAGCATCCGGATATAGCTGTAAACGTACGCCCGGCCGTCTCCGCTGAAAAGAACGTGAGACATGTTGCACAAGCCGGTGAGATCGCTGGGGTGAAATTCTCTTAAGAGTTGCCGCTCACCACTGACTATGTTCAAGCGATAAACCCTGACTGGTAGCTGTTTCACCTGATAGGCGTACAAGATGTGCGGGTCGGAACTCCATTGAATCATCTCATGCGGCAATAGACCTGGAATGTCATGCGAGGGTCCGCCGTCCGTCCGATAAAACTGGGCTACACCTCCGGTGAGACTGTTGCCAACAATCAATTGCCCGTCCGGCGATACCGCACAGCCGCCAACGCCCTCGGGGGTAAGGGGCTTTGGTGTGCCACCGTCAATGTTTTGAATGAAACAGCGAACCCCATGTCCCGGCAGGTTCCCGGTAAACACGATCTGCTTGCTATCGGGCATCCAGTGGATCATGTGGCCATAGCGCTCGATCCCCCCCTTATCGATTCGCCTGACCGTTCCCGCACCCGTTGGCAGGAGCATGAGCTGCGAATAGGACACATCCGTGGCGGCCCACTTACCATCGGGAGACAGGTCGCCCGCCATCCCTTCCCCTAGGGGAATCGGTGGGGAGCCGCTGGTGCTGCGCATGGCGACGGTATAGGTAGGTCCACCCTGCTCTCCCTGTTCGTCGAAGAGCAAGGTTTTGCCGTCATGGGACAGATCCACGGGGAGAGACCAGTCCTCCCAGGAGAGATCTTGCTCCTTGGTTGCCCCTGGGCCGGCGCCGATCATGCCGGCGCGGTTTTCATCGCGGGTTAACAGCAGTCTTCCGTCGGGAGCGATGTCTTGCAGCGTGACCCCACCGAGTGCCTGGTAGGCCAAGCGTTGGTGGCCGGTGAGGTCGACCGCGTAGATGCGGCGTTCGAGGCCAGCGCGGGTGGCCGAAAACCAAACTTCGCTTCCACTCGGGGACCATGCCAGTCCCTCTTCGCTTTCCCAGCCGGTGGAGAGCACGCGCTTGTGCCCTGCAAGGTCGACATATGAGACCACACCCTGGTCATCGTCCTGCGAGGGGTGATCGAGGAAAGCAATTCCGTCCCCTTTGGGCGATATGCGGGGATGGCTAATCCATCCTGCAGTCTCATAAAGGACATGGCCCAGGGGATATTCCAGACGCCGCTTCTGCCCCGTAGCATGAACAATGGCGAGGGTCTTGCCATCCGGAGACCAGTCCGCCCACTCCACGTTCTCCGCTATTTGGCGAGGCGACCCCCCGGTCAGAGGGACCTTACCGAGGGTGCCCTGGATGGTCAACATAAAAAGGGGATCGACGGATTGCAGTACGGCCATTTCGCCGGCGGACGAAACCGCGAGCAAATGGGTTGCCGGCAACTCCATATTTCGCGAGGTACCCATATTAAGGTCGGTGGAGAAGATCTCAATTGGTGCGCCGTCCCACGAAGCCGCGTAGATCACATTGTGCCCATCCGGCGCGAAGCGGGCGTTGTACACCGTGCCATGGCGCACGGTGAGGCGCTGAAAATCCTGCGATTGCGGCCGTGCCGTGCGGTGGCCAAGAAGCACTCCCAATCCAACCAGGATGGCAGCAACAACAAAGGCCAGTACTGCCAGCAGTGCACGCCTGTTGCCGGCCGGAGGCGCGCCGGGTGGTGGAGGAATGACTACCGGCGCCTTGGGCGGAGCAGCCTCCACCGGAGGATCTTCCAATTTGCCGACAAAACGATACCCACGCCGGGGCACCGTTTCAATGAAGCAAGGATTGTCGGCGGTATCCCCCAGGGCGGTTCGCAGTTTGCCAATCGCGACATTGACTGCGTGATCAAAGTCTCCAAAGTTCTCCGACGGCCATATCCGGGACTGCAGCTCGTCCCGTGTGACCAGGACGCCCGGGTGCTCCAGGAGAATCTGGAGCACCTTGAACGGCTGGTCCTGGAGCTTGATTCGACTTCCTGATTTACGCACCTCTCCCGAGTGGAGATCAGCCTCAAAGGCCCCAAACCGGACCGTCCGGTGCCCATTACGCCCGTTTGATTCCCCGTTTCTGTAAGGCTCAAGCATGGCTAATAGTCTGCTTCCTCTCTACGCAAAAGAGTAATCAATTGTTCAACTATTTTGCCGGAGACAATGGTCACCGACGCCTCTCCCGTCCCTCTCTTGGCCCGTAACCCGCGCTATACCTATAAGCTACCGCCAGTGCATTGAGGTACCAGGTTGCCCGATCGAGCATGGCTTCGAGGTAAGCCGTTATGCTCGATCGCTTCCGCTGGTTCGTAATCCTCTTGGGTCTTGTGCTGGCCGGCCAGTCGTTTGCCCTGGCAGATCAGGAAATCGGGCCGCGCCAGCCCGTGGAAGGGACGGTCAACTTTGATCTCTATCGCGGCTACCTGATGGTCGCCCGGGGATCAGCCGGGACAGTGAAGGGTCTTACCTTCCTCCTGGATACCGGGGCCAGCTCCTCCGTTCTGGATCCGCAGCTGGCTCGTAGGCTTCACCTGCAACGGCTCCCAGCCAGCATTTCGGTTCTGGGCGGCAGCGTGCAGGCCGAGAAGTCCGTCGCACCCAGCTTGAACGTTGGACTGATGCAAAGGGACAACGTCCCGGTCCTGATTGAAGATTTGTCCTTCCTGCAAAAAGCACTTCCGGTCCACGTGGACGCAATCATCGGCCTGGATGTCCTGGGACAAACCGCCTTCGAGATCGACTACGCGGCACGCCGGATCCGCTTCGGTCCTCTGCCGGCTTTGCTCGATGTCATTCGGTTGCACATGGCAGGTGGCCTGGCGATCATCGACGCCGAGGTGAACAACCTTCCGGCACACCTGTTGCTGGATACGGGTGCGTCCTCCCTCTTCCTTTTTGCCAGAAGCACGCCGGGGGCCGTTTCAGACGTGAGAGTCAGCGCTGTTCAGCAATCCTCAGGCACCATCGGGGAGTCCGAGCGCAGAGCAGTGAAGCTGCACAGCCTGAGGCTGGGTTCGGCCGAGTTTGCCCAGGAGACAGCTTTTCTAGTGCCTGACGGCAGCCACGGAGGCCACCCGTTCGACGGATTGATCAGTCCGGCGGGGCTGGGCATACGGAGAGTGGCCATTGATCTTGCCCGCGGAGAGGTGGAGTTCAGCCGCTAGGCGGACGCCTACTTTCCGCTCGTCTCGTTCCACAAGAAGGCCAGCTCATCCGCCTGGTCCGCTACAAGTTGCGTCAACGATACGCCTGAGCTGTGCCCCCCTTTGAGGGAATAATGGAGCAGGACTGGACGGTCTCCCCCGTCAGCCGCCTGCACGCGGGCGGTCATCTTGCGCGCGTGCAGTGGGTCAACGCGGGTATCGCTGTCTCCAGTGAAGAACATGATCGCGGGATACTTCTCCCCCTGCTTCACATTCTGGTAGGGAGAGTATTTGACCAGGTAGGAGAAGTCCTTTGCCTTATCAGCGCTTCCGTACTCTGTGGTCCAAAGCCTGCCCATCTCGAATTTCTGATAGCGCAGCATGTCGAGCAGGGGATACCCGCACCAGATGGCGGCAAAGAGATCGGGCCGCTGCGTCATGGCTGCGCCCATGAGCAAGCCGCCGTTGGAACGTCCGCGAAGAGCGAACCGTTCCGGCACCGTGTAGTGGTTGGCGATCAGGTACTCGGCAGCGGCAAAGAAGTCGTCAAATACGTTTTGCTTGTGCTGGAACATCGCCGCCTTGTGCCACGGCTCGCCATACTCATCCCCGCCGCGCAGGTTGGGGAGGGCGAAGAATCCGCCTTGCTCTATCCACCAGGCATATTCGGGGTCCCACTCGGGCAGCATGGGAACATCGAAGCCGCCATAACCGGTCATCAAAAGCCGTGCCTTGCCGTTGCGCTGCAGGCCTTTCTTGCCGGCGATGAACATGGGGATGCGCGTGCCGTCTTTCGAGGTGTAGAAGACCTGGGTGACTTCATACTGCGAGGAGTCGAAAGGGACCTTGGGCGTGGCGAAAACCTCCGATTTTTCGCTTCGGATGTCATAACGAAAAATCGTGGGCGGATGGATGAAGGATTCGAAGGTGTAAAAGCCTTCGTTCTGGGTGGGCAGGCCATACACTCCCGAGCTGGATCCGATTCCCGGATACTCGATGCTGCCAGTTAGACGGCCCTCCAGGGTATAGATCGTCGTCTCGGTTTTGACGTCATGCAAGCGGGTGACGAAGAGCTTGCCCCCCACGATCGTCGATCCGTCGATGACATCCTTGCCCTCAGGGATAATGGTCTTCCATTGATCGGGCTTGCCGCCAGGCAAGGCCTCTACGATGCGTTTATTCGCCGCCTGGTAATCCGTTTCGAGAAAGAAACGGTCGCCGATATTCAGGGCTCGCGTATGGGCCTCAATGCCGTATACGAGCGGTACAAAATCGCTTCCAGGCCGGCGCAGATCCTTTACGAGGACGTCCTCTCTTGTGGCTGGAACGCCGTGACTGATGTTGAGCAGCAGATAGCGATTGTTATCGCTCACCCAGGCTTCGATCAAATCGATCTCGCCCAGTTTGTCGCCACGATATTCGCCGCCAAAGATCTTGCTGTCGCTCTGGACGGGCGTGCCAAAGCGGTGAAAGTAAACATTGGTGCCCTGGTGGGTGAAAACGGAATAGTAGATTCCTTTATCGCCTGCGCCCAGGCTCACGCTGAAGTAGCGGGCCGATGGCAACACGTCGGGCAGTTCCTTGCGGTCATGCACCTGCATTACATGCACGGACTGCTCGTCGGCTCCCCCCTGACGCACTCCGTAGACCAGCAGGCTGCCATTCCTGGCAATATCGTCAATCGTCACGGAGGTATTTTGATCGGCACTCAGCTTGGTCGCGTCAATCAGGCGCTCGTCAGTGCCCTTCCAGCCGTCGCGCACGTAGATCGAGGGCTGATTTTCGCTGGCCAGCCGCTTCGCGAAGAAGTACTTCCCGCCGCGCAGCGCAGGCATGGAGTACTTGTCGACACGCTCCAGTTCGGTTAGCTGGTGAACAATTTCCGGGCGATTCTTCAGTTGAGATAAATATTTTTGAGTGTACTTATTCTGCTCGTCGATCCAGGCCCGCGTTTGCGGGCTCTTTGCGTCCTCGAGCCAGCGATAGGGATCCACGATCTGCGTGCCTTGATATTCATCGATCACCGGGTGCACGGGGGTCGGCGGAGGTGGAGGCAGCGTGACGCCATTCCCTCCGCGGATTGTCTGTGCGGGGTTTTGTGCGTAAAGCGCCAGGGCAAAGAATGCCGGTAGGGAAAAAGCACACCACTTCCGGCGCCCGAAATAAGCTACTTGCATGTCCGGCTCCTTGCAGAGAAACACCTACCCTTGGACGAAGCGCCATCCTGAATTGTTCATGGTCTAAAGCAAATTCCCGCTTGATTCAGGAAGACTTCTGCTCATCGCCTATCGTAGATGACCTGGCCTACCGACCTGCGCCTCTCATTCCCTAGCAAATGACGGGTGGGCCCCAATGTTGACCGCCAAGTGCATCGCATGTAGCGAGAGTGAAAGGGAAGGAGTAGTGGTCTCCCACATCTCGCGAAATACTAGCGAGATGTGGGGCACCCGTCCTCAGTCTGGGAACCAGACCCGCCTACGGCGTGGTTGTGAAATGGGCAGCGTTGGTGGCCGTCGAACTGCCGCCTATATAGACGGTATAGTCGGCCGCCTCGACAACCTGTTGGGCCTTGACGTTGTAGAAAGAAAGTTCGCCAAACCCAAGTGGAAAGTGAATCGTCTCGGACTGGCCTGGGTCGAGCGTGACACGGGTAAAGCCCTTGAGATTTCGTAACGGCTGCTCGGTACTGGCGCCGCGGATATTGACATAGCACTGGACGATTTCGGTGGCACGTCGCTTGCCGGTATTGCTGACCGTGGCGGTTGCAACGACGGGCTGGCTTTTCTTATCGCGCATCAGCAAAGCTGAACTTACGGATTGCGTAGAAAGCGAAACGCCGGAATAGGCGAAGGTCGAATAAGTAAGACCATGTCCGAAGGGAAAGAGCGCGTCATTGGGTACGTCCAGATAGCGTGAGACGAACTTCATCTCAACGTAGGCGCCGGGGTGAGCCGGGTCGGCGTGCTGGATCGGGCGGCCAGTGGGAAGCTGGTTGTAGTAGAGCGGCTCCTGCCCTACCGCGCGTGGGAAACTCATGGTGAGCTTACCGCTGGGAGCGACATCGCCAAACAGGGTCTCAGCAATCGCGGGTCCGGTTTCCACGCCAGGGAACCACACTTCCATGATAGCGGGCACATGCTGAGCAGCCCAATCCAGCACCAGCGGCCGGCCGGAGAAGACGAGCAGAACGACAGGCTTGCCAGTCGCAACCACCGCTTCCAGCAGGTGCTGTTGATTCCCGGGCAAATCCAGGTGAGCGCGCGAAGCCGCCTCGCCGCTCATGTCGCTGGATTCACCAAGGGCAAGGATAGCAACATCAGAATTCTGCGCGGCGGCAACCGCTGCGGCGAAGCCGGAGTCCGAAGTTCCGGATATCTCGGTTCCCTTGGCATAGGTGAGGACCGCTCCGCTTTGTTGGGCTCGTTCCAGCATGGTGGCGCGCAACGTACGCACATCGCCGAAATTGTTGGCGCCAGACCAGGCGCCGACCATGTCGTTGGAATCGTCGGCGAGCGGGCCGATGAGGGCGATCCTTTTTGTGGCCTTGTCCAAGGGTAGGAGCGGCTCGTGAGGCGCAGGATTGTTTTGCAGCAGAACGAAAGACTCCTCCGCCGCCCGGCGAGCCAGTGGGCGATGCTCGGCGACGGCTCCTGTTACCTCTGGGCCTTCGGTGAAGGGATGATCGAAGACCCCGAGAGCGAACTTGAGACGGAGGACCCGGCGCACGGCTTCATCAACCACCGGCAGGGGCACGCGGCCGGACTTGACAAGCGCGGGTAACTCGGCGTCGTAGTAGTGCGACATCATGTCAATGTCGACGCCAGAGGTGAGCGCTTTTTCGGTAGCCACGGCGGCATCGAGTGCAATGCCGTGATGGGTGAGTTCCATGACGGCGGTGTAGTCGGAGACAACGGGGCCGTCGAAGCCCCATTCGTTGCGCAGAATGGTCTGGAGTAGAAACGGGTTGGCGGTCGCGGGCACGCCGTTGAGAGAATTGAAGGCAGACATCACGGTGGCCGCGCCGGCCTCAACTGCAGCGTGGTAGGGCGGGAGGTAGACCTGGCGCAGGAGCAGTTCGCTCATGTCTGTGGTGTTGTACTCACGGCCGGCCTCGGCCGCGCCGTAAGCAGCAAAGTGTTTAACGGAGGCGGCAACGGAGTCCTTGGCGGAGAGATTGTCGCCCTGGTAGCCGCGGATATAGGCACGAGCGATGGCGGAGCCCAGGTAGGGGTCTTCGCCTGCGCCCTCAGTGCAGCGACCCCAGCGAGCATCGCGCGCAATGTCAACCATGGGTGAGTAAACCCAGTCGACGCCCGCGGTACGAGCCTCAACAGCAGCCATGTGCGCGAGGCCGGTGATCAGGGCAGGATCCCAGCTGGAGGCAGTGGCCAGTGGGACGGGGAAGATGGTGCGGAAACCGTGGATGACATCGGCGCCGAAGAGTAGCGGAATATGCAACCGCGTGTGGTCCACCGCCGCGTGCTGGAAATGGTTGGTAAGGCCCTGCCCCACTGTGTTGAGCATGGAGCCGAGTTCTCCCTTTTGCGCCCGGGCGTAGCTATCAACGCCCCCGGGGGCCGGTGGGTTGACGTTGAGCGCGGCAGTTGTGTTGCCGGGGGTGGGCGCGGGGTGCGCTTCGGTAGCGCTGTACTGGACCAATTGGCCAATTTTCTCGTTGAGGGTCATCTGCTTGAGCAGTGCATCGACCTTGCGCTCGATCTGCGGGCTCGCGAGCTGCGCGTTGGAAGGAGCTACGTCTGACACCTGCGCAAGAGCTGGGGAGAATGCAAAGCAGAATGAGAGACCGGCGAGCAAGGTGGATCGACAATAGGCCATAGGCTACCCCTCTAAGCTACTCTATCTTCCCTCGAAGCCCGGGCTTGGCTCCATGTTTAGGCCCAATCTCACCGCATGGATGCGACCGGGCGCCCCGCAGCGTTGATCTGATTCATTTTATTTGCCAGCGATCGAAGAAAAGTTAGAACCAAAGAGCACGAAGCGCAATCAAACGTTACTGAAGGTAGACAGGACTGGGGGATGCGAGATGGATTTTGATTGAGGCAGGCGCGAACTTTCTCCCCGGCCAGCCGGCATCACCAGCGCAGCCAGAATCATCGACACGACCAATACTTATATGATATGGGCTTGCTCGCGTGGCGCACCTTCGAGTCATGGCGGACCTTAGAATTGGGTACACCCAGACCGGCAGGAGGCTGCCGGGGCAATGAGCCTGTATGCGGCTGCCTTTATAGTGTTTTCATAGTCAAACAGCTACGCACGAATGTTTATCGACCGCGCGAGTACCCGGGGTTCCTGTCACGCATCACCGGACAGTACCGCGTGTGCGGCTTTCACCAGGAGAGCGGCATGAAGGTCATCAACGCCACCAACCTCGACAGGAAACCCGGGGTATCGACAGATCTTGATTTGATGAGAGCGGCCACCTTTATGCGATTTGTTATTACTTGCGCGGTCTGTTTGTTGTCTCTTCTGCCAGGCAGGGCACAAGAGAGCGCCACGTTGCTTCCAACCGCTGCTGCTCAGCAAACCGCGGTGGCTGCCGCGGCCATACCGGACGCTCCTACGCCGGCTCCCATGCCCGAAGGACAACAAGACCCCTCCGGCTCGACAAGTTCCTCCACCGCCGCAGCGAACTCGCAAGAACCGCAGCAGACCAAACGGATCCTTTGGATCATGCCGAACTTTCGGGCAGTCAACGCAGGCGTAAAGCTACCTCCGCAATCCGTGAAGGAGAAGCTCAAGACGGGCGCCTTGGATAGCTTTGACTATTCCTCGTTCATCTTCGTCGGCATCCAGGCAGGAATTAGTCAAGCCACGGATGCATATCCGGCGTTTCGCCAAGGCGCGGCCGGATACGGCCGGTATTATTGGCACACCTTCGCGGACAACACGGATGAGAACCTCTGGGTTGAGGGCATTCTGCCCATTGTGCTGCATCAAGACAGCCGCTATTACACGCTAGGCCACGGGGGCATTATCAAGCGCGGCTTTTATGCGGTGACACGAACGATGATCACCCGCACAGATTCGGGACGGGAAACCTTCAACGCATCAGAGATCTTCGGCTCCGGCGCAGCAGCAGCGATCTCCTCCGCCTACTACCCAACCCAGTACCGCACGTGGACAAAGATTGGACAGCGCTGGCTGACCAATGCGCTGCTAGATTTTGGCACATTCGCGGCCAAGGAGTTTTGGCCAGACGTCAACCACGCGATTTTCCATGAATCCGATTAATGACGCAACGCAGAGCTTGCGCGGCGCGCGCCCCAGGACCTTATGCGCTCCAGCCCGCATCGAGGGGGCAATGAGCGCACGATAGAAGCTCGACTTCCCGCTTCCGTTTTGAACCTGTGACCACGTTGAGCCGAGCCAGGGGCAACGAGCTTTCGTAAGGACCGATACCGCGAAATGGCTAAGATTTCCATCACTGGGTAAAGGACAGCGTTTCGCGGCGCGTAACACGTCTGCCTTAGACTGACGCTATGTTCATTTTGCAGGTAATCATCCTGGCGGTCGTCCAAGGCCTTGCCGAATTACTCCCTGTTTCAAGCTCTGCGCATGTTGTCGTGGCGGAAAAGCTTATGGGCCTCGATCCATCTTCACCGCAAATGACGTTGCTTCTTGTCATGCTGCATACCGGAACCATGTTTGCCGTCATTGCCTTCTTCTGGAGTACGTGGAAGAAGGCCTATTTTTCAAGTACTGCCGCGTTTAAGCAATTTGCCATTCTCGTGATCTGGGCCAGCTTGCTCACCGGAATTGTAGGAGAAGCAATCAAAAAGGTTATAGAGAAGACCTTGTTCCACGGAGCAGAGAAGGCTGAAATCGAGCAACTCTTCAGCCGCCTCGACCTTATCGCACCAGCGCTCGCCGCCGCCGGAGTACTGATCCTCATCGCCGGCCTGCTCGAAAGGCGACACAACATGCGCAGTGCCCCAGACTCCCCTGGAACTGTGACCTTTCGCCAGGCCGGTTGGATGGGCGTGATTCAGGGCCTTGCGCTGCCCTTTCGTGGATTCTCCCGGTCTGGCTCCACGATCTCGATTGGCATGCTGGTGGGTGCGACCAAGGAGCGTGCAGAGCGATTCAGCTTTGCCATGGCAGTAGTGCTCACGCCGCCCGTCGTGGCGATAGAGGCAATGCGCCTGCAAAAGGCGTCGCATGCGGCTTTGCTTGCCGGCGCACCGATTGACCTGCGGGGTTCGCTTGTCTTTAGTTTGTTGGGAATGGTGTTCTCCTTCCTCGCCGGGCTGGTGGCGCTCAAATGGCTAAGCAGCTGGCTTGAAAATGGCCGCTGGTACCTTTTCGGGATCTACTGCTTGCTCGCCTCAGGAGTGGTTTTTTACCTGCACGCAAACGGCTTTTAGCGTCGCCCGAAGGAGTCTGTGTCATAGCAACCGGTCCTGTTTCTATTAGCCCTGCTATGACATAGGCTCACCGCAGTTCCCTCAGCTCCGACGGGGTGACAAAATGGAGTTGTGCTTCCATGGGAATTGGAGCTGGCCGAAAGAACTGCGCACTTAACAGAATTGTCATCATTCCCCGCGCAAAGCTTGCATGGGATCAATGGAGGCGGCCCGTAAAGCGGGGAGCACGGAAGCAGTGAGGGCCAGCAGCAGCACACCCACTGCGGCCAGGGCCAGCACGAGCGGATCGAACGGGCTCACTCCGAAGAGCAATGAGCGCAACAGAGTTGAATCGGCGGCAGCACCCGCCAACCCAAGAAGACAGCCGAAGGCGGCCAACTTCGCACCGGATACCAGAATCAGGCGAATGATTTCGGCGCGCTGCGAACCGAGCGCCATGCGGATGGCCATCTCCTGCACGCGCGCGGCAACCGAAAAGGCGATGACGCTGTAGATGCCGAGCACCGCGAGCAATACGGCAGCAAAGGCAAAACTGCTGATCAAGACGGTGTTGAACCGCCGCGGCGCTTCACTCTCAGAGACAGCCTGCTCCATGGTTTGCACCTGCGTCAGTGGCAGTTGCCGATCGATCGAAGCCACGGTCGCGCGCAGAGCATTTTCCATTTGTTCCGCCGGCAACGCCGAGCGCAACACAATAAAGCCTCCATTGCCATTCAGATCAGTAGGCGAAGCAAGCGCGCCAATCGCTTCTTCCGCCTGGTCTACCGATTCGTAATACTCGTCCTTGGTGGTCTCGTCAGGGGACGATAGCTTAACGTCTGCCACCTCTCCTACAATCGTCAGCCATGGGGTCTTCATCTCCGGAATACCAACGCGCAACCGCTTCCCGATCGGATCCTGATTGGGCCAGTAGTGCTGCGCGAGGGTCTTATTCACGATCAGAACCAACTGTGCGCCCGCCTTGTCCGCGTCGGTGAAGTAACGCCCGCGCAGCAGCGGAATCCCCATCGCGCTGAAGTAGTCGCCGGTCACCTGCGCAACGGAGGCCAGGTTCATGTTGGCGCCCTTCGGCGGTGTATAACCCTCGACCACGAAGCCCTGGTTATTGTTGTTGCCGGAATCGGGCAGGAGGCTGGTGAGGCCCACGCTCGTAGCGCCGGGCAACTGGCTTAGGCGGCGCAGCAGCTCATTGTTGAAGGCGTCCACGGCCGGCTGCGTCGCGTATTGCTTTTGCGGCAGCGAATAGGCTGCGGTGGTCACGTGCTCCGGCCGAAATCCGAGATCGACCGAGCGCATCTTTTCAAAGCTGCGCAGCAGCAGCCCCGACGCGGTTAATAGAACCAGCGCAATCGCAATCTCCGTCACCACCAGCGTGGAGCGCAGACGTGCGTGACCTCCGCCCGCGGAACCGGTACGGCCGCCTTCCTTCAGTGTGCCGTTGACGTTGGTACGTAACGCGGCAAACGCCGGAGCCAACCCGCAAAGCAATCCCGTGCTCACCGCAAGCAGCAAAGCAAACCCAACCACATTCCAATTCAGCGAGATTTCACCGATGCGGGGCAGGCTTTGCGGCAGCAAACTCTTGCCTACGCGCAGCGCCAGCGCGGCAAGCGTTAACCCCAGCACACCGCCGCTCACGCTCAAGACCAGGCTCTCGAGCATCGCCTGGCGCAGCAGGGCTGCCGCGCTCGCGCCCAGCGCCTGGCGTACGGCAATTTCTCTCTGCCTGCAGATCGCACGCACCAGCATCAGCCCCGCCAAGTTGAAGCAGGCGATCAAAAGTACCACCGCCACCGCCAGGAAGAGCGTCCGCAGCAGCGGACGTGACTGCGCAACCGTTTCCTCCTGCAGCGGACGCACCATGGAACTGATACGCAGGCTTGCCATATCCGCCGGATAGTTGCGCATAATCTCCTGCGCCACTCGCTGTGCGTCGCTCTGCGCTTGCGCTGGAGAGATGCCGGGCTTTAGACGCCCGACCATCCGGTAGCCCCAGCTGCCCGCGGCCGTCGATGAGAGCTCTTGCGGAGTAAAGCTCATGGGAACCCACAGCTCCACGCGGTTTAGCTGCCCCGCGACGAGCGGAAATTCGAAGTTCCGCGGCATCACGCCGATGACGAGATAAGGCTTGCGATCAAGCAGGATCTTGGTGCCCAGAATCTGCTTATCCCCGTGGAAGCGTTCCTGCCAGGTCGTATAGCTTAGAACCGCGACCTGCTGGCTGTGCTCCGCTTCCTCCGCGGTGAAGACTCGGCCCAGCAGCGGTGCCACTCCGAGCGCGGAGAAAACCCCGGCAGCCAAGCGCGAGGCGCTCACTTGGGCGGGTTCGCCGGAGCCGGAAAGCTCATAGCCCGCGAATTGATAGCCTCCAAGTGCTGCAAAGGAGTGGGTATCGCGTGTATACGCGCGAATATCCGGCGCGGTAACCCCCACTCCCCCCTCGCCGCCCACGTCCACCCCCTGAAGGCGATCCGACAATTCCATCAGGCGATCGGGATTCGCAAACGGTAGCGGCCGCAGTAGAACCCCTTCCACGATGGAGAAAATCGCGGTCGTCGCCCCAATGCCAAATGCCAGCATCAACACCGCCGTCACAGTGAATCCTGGCGACTTGCGGAGTTGGCGAAACACGAATTTAAGATCGGGAAACAACGTCTGCATAGGGCTCCTCGTGTTTCGTAGTACGAAACGAATGCACTTCCAGTTCCCCACTGCCCTAGCATGAAATAGTTCTTTTTAGCGGGCTCCACTCGATTCGTTAAGGAATCTTCCTTTGGGAGTGTTCAAAGGTGTGCAGTGGTGTCCGCAAATGGACACCCATTATTCTCGTGGAGTTCGGTCAACTTGGGATGCGAGTGGCTCGATGTCCATCGCTTTGATTAATCCACCTTCAAACGTATAGACATGAGCGACCTCTCCGTCGTTCAGCACATTGCCTGCTAGATCCCTGACAATCTGGTGTACGCGAACGGAAATTCTGCCATCGTCTCTGTGTTCGAAAGAAATGGGGACGACGCTAGGATCGAGCACGGCCCACTGGCGGCTCCAATATGAGCGCACCCGGTCACGGCCGGTGACGCGTCCTCCCTCCCACCCGTTCGGCCAATCCACTGCGGGATGCATGGCGGCCAGCACGGTATCCGTATCTCGCCGGTTGAACGCCTTATAGATCCGCGCGAGCGATTTCTCCTGGTCATTCATTTGGCTGTTCATCCTTCTTTCGTCCCTTCATCACCTTTCCCAATTTTAAGTGAGCTAAAAGCTCTATAGGCGCAGTAAGCCGCTCGCCACGTAAAAGACGGTTGCAGCGCCAACGGCAATCAAGAAATGCGTTATAAGGTCGAGGGCGGTCGATGTTAAGCCGTCCGGCCGCTAGCGACCGATTGCAAGGCGACGCTGGGGGCTGCGCTTTGAAGACCACTGTCCACGAAAGCGGCCGTGATATCCAGGGTTCAGGCTATCAGACCTCCCAAAAGGATTCCTTGATAGAGCTTCGATCCTTGCGATCGTTGCAGCGCAATTTGCGCTGAAGTTGCAGAAGATGTTGCCATAAACCGCTCCCCGTATGATTCTCACTGGACTCTGTTGAGATGCGAAACGCAGCCGAACAGAATCGACTATCGGCTCTCAGTAGCAGCTGAACCCGGCCGGAAACGTAATCCCCGGGTGGCAGTCTCCTTGACGGGAAAGGAGAGAGCGTGTACTCTCCTTTCCCAGAGAGGAGAGAGCCTTTGACCAGGCCGGTTGAACTCCCGCAGGGTACACTCGAGATGCTTATCCTCAAGGCGATCTCGCTCGGTCCCCTGCACGGTTACGGCATCCTGCTGCGCATCCAGCAGATCTCCGGCGAGCGCCTGGAAATCCTGCAGGGTTCGTTCTACACCGCCATCTATCGTCTTGAACGCCGGGGCTGGATCAAAGGCGAGTGGGGTGAGTCGGAAAACAATCGCCGCGCCCGTTTTTACTCGCTCACCGCTGCCGGTACGCGCCAACTCAAGGCCGAGACCGCTAGATGGACCGACATGACCGCTGTCGTCGCCGGCATTCTCGACAAGAAGGCGGGGGAGATATAAGTCTACTGGGCGCTATTCGCACGCTCTGGCACTCCATCGCGCCGCGACCCCACAGCGACGTCGAAGAAGAGTTTCGTTCAACCCTCGACGCTTACCAAGAAGATTTAATCCGCCAGGGCTTGCCCGAAGAAGAAGCGCGCCGCAAAGCCCGCGTCGAACTCGGCCAGTCGGCCGCCCAAAACGAAACTTACCGCGACGCTATCGGCCTCCGCCCCTTCGATGAGTTAGGCGGCGACATCCGCTACGGCCTCCGCGCGCTGCGCCGCAACCCCGGCTTCGGCCTCGTGGCCGTGCTCTCCCTCGCGCTCGGCATCGGCGCCACCACGGCGATGTTCTCGCTCATCTACGCCGTCCTGCTGCACCCGTTTCCCTACGCCGACGCCGACCGCATTATGAACCCCGTCGTCATCGACCAGCAACATCCTGACCAGTGGAGCTGGTTTCTCCTTGGCAAGGCGCAGTTTGATGAGCTTCGCCTTGCAGCACCGGTGGAGTCAACGCTTGGCTTCGACAAGGGGGGACTGGAGATCACCGGCGGCGCACTGCCGGAAGACATCCAGTGCACCTACCTCACAGAGAATGCCGGAACGTTCTTTGGTGTGCGCCCGCTTCTCGGCCGCAACATCGAGCCATCCGATGCCGAGAACGGCGGCCACTTCGTCGTTGTTCTCGACTACCGCTTCTGGCAGCGCCACTTCGGCGGGGATCCCCACGTCATCGGGCGAACGCTCGAAATCGATCACGCCCCCTACACCATCATCGGGGTCATGCCGCGCAGCTTCGCATTCAATGACAGCCTCGGCGTCGGCGATGTTTACCTGCCTGCCAGTCTCATCCCGCGTTTCAACGTTCCCTTCCGGGCCTACGCACCGTGGATCAAGCTCCGGCCCCACGTCACACTTGCCGCCGCCAACGCTGCGCTCGAGCCCATCGTGCGCCAGTTTGCGCAACAGCATCCCGACCGCTTTCCCGATCATTGGCATCTCGCGCTGCAGCCCATCATTGTGCCTTATCAGCAGAGCACTGGCCGCACTCTTACGCTTCTTCTCGCAGGGGTTGTGTTCTTGCTCATCATCGGGTGCGCCAATTGCTCCATCCTTCTGCTGGCCCGGGGCCGCACGCGGCAGCATGAACTCGCCATCCGCAGTGCCATCGGCGCCAGCCGCTGGCGCATCATCCGCCAGTTGCTGGTCGAAGCCGTCGTCATCTCCTCGACCGGCGCCGTCCTTGGCGTTGCTGCGTCCTACTGGCTGGCAAGACTTCCCTTGTTGCTTTCTCCGGATTCCTTTCCAGCCGAATCGGTGATCCGCATCAACGCTCCCATCCTGGTGTTCTCCGTCGCGCTCGCGCTGCTCTGCGGCATCTTCTTCGGTCTTGTCCCCGCATTGCGTCTCTCGCGTCACGATTCGGCGCGTATGCTTCCCGGCAGGCAGATTGGCCTTGTCGCTGCTCCCGTAAAGCATCGCTGGAGCATTCTCATCGCCGCGCAAGTCGGGCTCACGCTTCTTCTGATGGCCACTGCGGGCACCGCCATCCGCGGGTTTCTGGGTCTCATGCAGATGCCGCTTGGCTACGAGCCCGCAAATGTCATGAAGCTCGGGGTCCTGCTGCACCTCCTTGACCCGGGCGAGTGGAGCCGCATTCAGTCGCGCGCCGCACGCACAGCTTACGTTGAGAAAATCCGGGAGAAGCTCGCATCCGTTCCCGGAGTGTCCATGGTCGCTGTCTCCAGCGATAATGCCGGCGCCGATGCCACACCGCCCTATACGGGCGTGGAGAGCTCCTTCAACATCGACGGACCTGGCGATCGGCAACAGCCGCAGGCCCGTGTGATGCTGGTCGATCAGAGATATTTTGCCGCACTTCGTATCCCTCTGCTTCAGGGGCGCCTCTGGGATGCGGATGAAAACGCCCGCGGGGACTTCGTCGCGGTCGTCAATCGCGCTTTCGCGACGCGCTATCTCTCCTCGTCCAATGCCCTGGGCCGGCAGCTACGCATTCCGGGGCTCGCACATCAGAATCGCTTCGCGGCCATTTCTGCGCAAAGCGCCGCCTGGCGTCAAATCATCGGCGTGGTTGGCGATGCCCGCAACGACGGCGTCGATCGCCCCGTCTTACCGGCCATCTACCTTCCCTACACCGTCGTGATACCGTCCAACGTGCAGTTCTTCGTCCGCACACAGGGCGATCCGCTCACCTATCTGCACTCCATGCGCGCTGCGATCGCATCCGTCGCTTCCGACCAGCAGATCTCCAGCAGCTCCTTCAACGGCACCTTCACGCTCAACGAAGCCATCGAGCGCGACGCACAGTACAGCCGCCAGCGGCTCTTCTCCATATTGTTTAGCGTCTTCTCTGCTATCGCGCTGGCGCTTGCGCTGGTCGGCATCTTCAGCGTGGTCGCTTACAGCGTCGCCCAGCGTACTACGGAGTTCGGCGTCCGCCTGGCGCTGGGCGCGACGCGCGCCCATATCCTGTGGGTCGCTGCACGCATCGCGCTCGTCAGTGCGGCCGCGGGCATCGTCATCGGTCTTGCCTTTGATAGCTTTCTCGGCGCCATCCTCGCCCACTGGATGCAAAGCCCCTTCGCCGCAGGCAGTCTGCTCGCAGCTGCTGCGCTTCTCGCTCTGAGCGCACTCCTCGCCTGCCTGTTGCCCGCGCGCCATGCCATCGCCGTCCCACCCGCCGAAGCTCTCCGCAATGAATAAGGCAAGGCTACAGACTCATCGATGAGGTAACGATAGCCACGGTTTGCGTCAGCAGAGTTCAGGCTATTCAGGACGCTAGCGGGATCCAAGCGCGTTGATCAACTGATCGCTGGTTGTCACAGTAGCTAAGCGCGGGAAAAATCTCTCGACCAGGTAGCTGTGACCTTCTGCATCCAGATCGGCGCAACAATCTTTGACAATGATCAGGCGATAGTCGTTGTCGCTCGCATAAAGTAGGCTGGAAAGGACAACCCCGCTGGTCGCAATCCCAAACATGATCAGCGTGTCGATCTCCCTCGCCCGCAAAATCATTTCCAGGTCCGTACCGGCAAAGGCGCTGATCCGGTGCTTGGTGACGACAAGGTCATCGGCTTGCGGAGCCACGGTCGCGTGAATCGCGCCGGTGGGTCCCTGGAAGAACTGCTGATGCTCGATCGATCTCTTCATAGCGCCGAAGAGCGGATTACGTAAACTAACTTCCGGCAGTCCGGGACGAAAGCCGACTTGCACATGAACGACAGTCATCTTCCGGTTCCTAGAACCTTCCAGAACCTTCGCGGCCCGGTTTGGTAAGAGAGGATCGTTCTTCGCATAAATCCCGACGACCCCTGTCTGCAGATCCATGCTGAGCACAGCTGCCCTATCAGGCTCGTAAACGAGTAATTCTTCCATTTAGCGCCTCGATTTACTCCACTCCCCAACGATCGTCACCACATTATCGATTTTCGCCTTTTTTGCACGAAAGGCACAAATGAATGTCTCTGCCCGGCACAAGTCCTGATAATTCCAACCGCGCCACCAATGCAACCCAACAGGGCAGAATTTTTCGAGCAGTTATTGGCTGCACACTCTCTGTGCGGCCATAGTCTCGCCACCTGTGTTGCTAGCCGGACGCAGTCTCGCTTGGATAGTTGAAGAAAAGTTGATTGCCGTCGGGATCGTCGACCACCAGGAGCCGGTAGCCCCACGAACCCTCCTTGACCAGAACGCCCTTGGCCTCCAGTTCCGCGCGCAGAGCGTCCACCGCGGCGACGGCGGCCTGGTGTGTCGCCGGCTCGACATTCAGAGAAATGAACAATAGCCCCTTGCCAATTTTCTCCGGCCACATGTCGGCCAGGATAAACGCGCAGCCCTGCCGATCGACTTGTGCGACGCGCACTCTGCCGTCCTCGTCGTAGCGCCAGGGACTCGTGAAGCCGAGACGGTCAACGTAAAACCGGAGGGAGGCCTCAACGTCGGTCACGTGTAAGACGGGGCGCGCGAACCAGTCAGTCATAGGCTATCCATCCTTGAATACAACGTTCTCCCGGATCAGGTTCAGAAACGAGGTGTCATGGTTCTTATTTTGCTCAGCCTTTTGAAATCAGAAGTCAGGCAATCTCCGTCAGCTGCACTCGCGGTGGTTGTCGTGTCAGGAACGCTCTCCTTTCGTGCATGCCTGATGGGGGCCGTTCATTCATAACGGAGGGCAGTCAGCGGATCGATCTTCATTGCGCGACGTGCGGGGAGGAAAGCGGCGAGGCCGCTGACAACGAGAATTCCGATAATCATTCCGAAGTAGTTGGCTACGTTGCTAGGCTGGACGCCATAGAGGAGGTGGGCGAGCAGCGGAGTAACAGCAAGACACAGGAGGAATCCGGCGAGGAGGCCCGGGAGGACCCATGCGAATCCGTCGGCGAGGATCATGCGCAGGATCTGAGCGCGTGGCGCGCCGATGGCCATCCGGATGCCGATTTCCGTGGTGCGCTGCGCGACGGAGTACGCGAGGACACCATAGATGCCGCTCGTGGCGAGGACGAGCGCGATCACGCAGAGCAGGGTGGCCAGGAGCGAGGCGAAACGGCTCTCGGCATGGGCGCGATCGACGAGGAGTTGCATGGGCTCGATGTGAGAGATGGGGACGTCCTTGTTGACGGAATCGACGGTGTCGCGGACGGCGGCTTCGAGACCCGAGCCGGGGCCGGAAGTGTGGAGGACGAAAGACATGGAGGGGCGCGGCGCGAGCGGGTACGGAACGTAGATCTGCGGACGAACGATGGCAGTGAGCGAGTGGTACTGCACGTGGCGGACGACGCCAACGATGACAGCCCAGTCGCGCTGGAATTGATAGAAGCCCTGGGGCGAGTCGGAGAGATTGATCTTGTGGCCGATGGGGCTCTGGCCGGGCCAAAGCTGGCGCGCGAGAACATCGTCGATGATGGCGACGTGCAGATGCCTGGCATCGTCGGCATCGGTGAAGTCGCGGCCTTCCAGGAGCATAGCGCCGATGGCAGTGAAGTATCCGGGCAGGGTGGAGCGGTGATCGGCCATAACGGAGGTTTGCTCCGCGGCCGAGGCGCCCTCGCGATAGTAGTAGTCGTACCAGTTGCCGGCGTCGTCGAGCGGGAGGTGGGAGATCGCGGAGGCGGACCGGACGCCGGGAAGCGCGGTGAGTTTTTGCTGCATGAGGTGCAGCGGTGCATAGGCCGGAACGGAGGCGCGGAAGGTGAAGACGTTGGCGGCGCGGAAGCCGGGGTGGGTATGGAGGATGTTGATGAAAGTGCGCATGAGCAGGCCAGTACAGGTGAGCAGCACAAAAGCGAGCGCGACTTCGGCAGAGACGAGGGTGCTGGTCCAGGGACGGCGCAAGCCGGTCGATTGGCGGCTGGATTCTCTGAGGTCGCGGGTGAGGTCGATGCTGCGGACGGAAAACACAGGGGCGAGGCCGAAGAGCACGCTGATGCCCAACGCGACAATGAAGGTGAAGACGAGCACGCGAGCATCGAGGGGGACACGATCGAAGTTGGCAAAGGAGGGCGGCCGCGCGGCGAGGAGGGCGTGAACAGCAGCGTATCCGGTAGCGAGCGCGGCGACGCCGCCGAGGATTCCGAGCAGCAGGCTTTCGGTGAGGGACTGCCGCGCAAGGCGGAAGCGCGAGGCACCGAGTGCAGCGCGGAGCGTGGTTTCGCGCAGACGACGCCGCGCGCGGGCCATGAGGAGGTTGGCGATGTTGGCGCAGCCGGTGAGAAGCACGAGACCAACCCCGCCGAAAAGGCAGAGGATTGTAGGGCGGACTTCGCGGACCGTGTCGGCCTGGAGTGGAAAGACCGAGACGGTAAAGTTGCCCAGGGAAGCGCGTCCGCCGAGCTTGTTGAGCTCTGCGGCGGCGGAGTTCATCTCGGACTGCGCCGCGGCGACTGTTGCGCCATTGCGGAGGCGGCCGACGACGTGAAGGAAGGCGGGACCGTCGGCTTGCCAAGGCCCGATGGGGATGGAGTCGAAGACTTCGACGTTGGGAGGAACGCTGGCATCGTTGGGAAAGATGAGCCGGAAGCCTGCGGGCAGCACGCCGATCACCGTGGAGCGATGCTGGCCGTAGCGGACGGAGCGACCGATAATCGTGGGATCGGAACCGAAACGGCGAGCCCAGACACCGTGGGTGAGGATGATGGTGCTGGGGGCGTTCTCGAGGTCATCCTGCGGACCGAAGAAGCGGCCCAGCGCGGGGCGCGGACAGAGGAGCGGCAGGAAGTTGGAGGTAACGTCCGCGACTTTAATCTGCTCGGCGGGCCCGTCACCGGGGAGCGCGCCGTTGGTGACCCAGATGCCGGCGAGCTGATCGAATTGCGTGGAGCGGCGGCGGAGTTCGAAGAGTTCGAAGGACGAGAAGGGAGCGCGGCCGGAGTAGCCGAGGCCGGACCAGAGGATAGCGAGACGGTCGGCGGAGGGATATGGGAGTGGGCGCAGAAGTACGGCGTTCACGAAGCTGAAGATGGCGGTGTTTGCCCCGATTCCGACCGCCAACGTCAGAATCGTGAGAAGCGAGAAAGCCGGTGCTTTCACCATCCCACGCAACGCATAACGAACGTCCTGAAGCAGCGATTCGCATGCCGGGAATTGCCACGATTGATAGCTTCTCTCCTGCACGACGATCCTGTTGCCAAACTCGCGTCGGGCCACAGTGCGGGCCTCGTCAGGCGCCATTCCCTGTTTCAGATTCTCTTCAACCATGAACATGGAGATGTGTATCCATCTCCTGCTCCAGCTCGCTAGCCAGGTTTCGCCTTTTTCCAAGCGCGTGTTCAATCTTTGACCACCACTGGCGCATTGCCTCATCCCTCCGGGGCCAGAATCTTCGCCATGGCTACCGCGAATCGCTGCCACTTCGATGTTGCCCTGAGGAGTTCTTTCCGTCCTGCCGGCGTGAGGCTGTAATACCTGGCGCGACGCCCGTTGGGCGAAGTCTTCCACTGCCCTGCAATCCACTTCCGCTGGAGAAGACGCTGGAGCGCGGGATACAACGAGCCGTTGTCCACCAAAAACTCGGAGTCTGACTGCTGTTGCAGAAACTGCGAGATTCCGTATGCGTGGTTTGGTAGCAGCTTCAAGCTGCGGAGGATCAGAACCTCGAGAGTCCCTTGAAGCAATCCTAGTTTCTCGTCATCGGATAGATCATCTACAGTAGACACACTACCTATGTACGCCGACGATAGAAGCCTGTCAAATCACGACGAACGCAAGAGGGGACCAAAGATACAGATTCATCTCCAGGCCTTAATGAGCCCCTTGTCAGGCCGCCGGGAGCGCACTGACCGTAACATAATATCCGTCCGGATCTCGGAGCGAGAACTCCTTGGTTTGAGTGTTCGGATTCACATGTGGCTCCTCTTCCAGCCGAGTGACCAGAGCCCGTGCCCTTTGAAGCGCCAAGTCGAAATCATCGACACGGAAGAACAACAGGAGCCCATTGCCGGGTGACCCGTGATCAGGACTCATCAATGAGGGGTGCCCGTGGGCGCCCCACTGGTGCAGGCTGAGCAAGACAGTTCCATCTGAATCGAGGATTTGCCCAAAGTAATCATGGGCAGGAGGGGTAGCCGGCTGACCGAACAGCACCTGGTACCATTTCACGCTGCCCGGCACGTCGGCCACCCCTATGATCGTCCACGTGCGCTTCATTGGGGTTTCCTCTGCGACTAGTTCTTCATTAGACGGACCCGGCTGCTACCGGTTATGTTCGGCCTAAACTGAAATCCTGTATGCCGACGGGCGGTTCGGGTTGAGCCTGACATTCCCTAGATAGATCCTCTCAGACTGATGAATCGTGGGCAATTCGCAAGTTGGTTTGCAGCGAACGGTGAATTGAAATCGGCTCGCTCAATATGGGCGCGCTTCTAAGCCGTCTATACGGAGAGCTTCGACTGGCCCTAAACCCCGCATTTCGCCGATTTGGAAGGTTAAGCCGGGAACGAATCGTTTCTCCGCTCCTCGATGACTGCCGCACCGGCTTTGCTGACGATCTCGTCCTGGGAATCCGTCCCACCCGAACAACCGATTGCGCCGATAATCACCCCCTGATCAATCAGTGGAATGCCGCCTCGAGATGCAATCACTCCATCAAACGCGAGCAGGTAGTTGAGATGCATAAGCTGGATACCATCCTCGAAGACCTTTGTTGGGCGCCGGAACGTTGCGGCTGCTCGCGCCTTGTGTTCCGCAATCTGAATGGAGGCAAGCATCGCGCCGTCCATTCGTTGGAAGGCAACCAGGTTGCCGCCGGAATCGGCTACCGCTATATTCATCTTCCAATTCCGCTTCTTCGCCTCTGCCACGGCGGCGTGAATAGCCGCCAAGGCTCGATCTAAAGAAATCGGGAGACCATAGGGCACATCGAATGGCATTTCGTCTGGAACTACATCAAGAGGATTCGACGAGAGCCTTGCTTCCGTGGCGATTTCTGTGCTGTTGCCTGGCATACATTCCCTCCAAAGGGTTAGGAAGTCAGTTCAAAGACTTGTCCAAGATGCGCGTTCTTCATTCAAGCAAAAGGGAGCGGAAGGAACAATTAGACGATAGTATTGACGATACCTTTGTATCGCTGTTCTCGTTGCGCGTTGACTTCGCGCCCGGCGCTGATACGAAAGTATGGCCGATACCATCGTCCAATTGCGCTACCCCATTGTGTTCTGACTGAATCAATGAATGACAAACGGCGGACTGCCATTTCGGCTTCCATCAACGAGTCTCAGCGATCAACAAACACGAAGGACGGTTCTATGGCAACTATGATCACGCATACAAACACCGCGCACATTCGCGTGACGAGGCGGTCACAAACCTATTGGCGTGTCACGATCGATAATCCGCCGATCAACGTTATGGGACCAGGAATGGTGGGGCAATTCCAAGACGTCATCGCCGATCTCGAGGCAGACAAGCATGTCAGGGTGGTCGTCTTCGACAGCGCGGTCGACGACTACTTCCTGAACCACTCCGATTTCCTGTCCAGGCTCGAGGATCTGACCGCGATGCCTGCCGGCCCCACAGGCTTGCCGCCCTGGCCGGACTTTCTGGTACGCCTGACGCGAGCGCCAGTCGCCTCCATTGCCCTTATCCGCGGCCGCGCGACTGGCAATGGCAGCGACCTCACGCTCGCCTGTGACATGAGTTTTGCGAGCCGCGAGAAGGCCATCATCTCGCAATGGGAGGTAGGCGCGGGGATGGTCGCTGGCGGCGGCCCCATGGCGCGCCTGCCTCGACTCATGGGACGAAACCGCGCCCTCGAGATGCTATTGAGTTCGGAAGACCTCCGGGCAGAGCAGGCGGAGGCCTATGGCTACGTTAATCGCTCGCTGCCCGACGCCGATCTAGATGCGTTCGTAGAAGGGCTGGCGACCCGGATCGCTGGTTTTGACAAATGGGCGATCGCCAACACCAAGCGCCTGGTCAACACCAGCCTTCCGCCGGAGGTCGAGCTCGCCGCCGGCTGGGATGCGTGCATCGCTTCACTCGGGCGACCCGCTGCCCAGGATAAAATCAAAGCGCTGATGGCACGCGGCTTCCACAAGCCTGGGGATGCAGAAGATCGGCTCGGATATTACATGGGCCAAATCGGGCGCTAGATCCCGGTATGCCCGGTTCCCCTCTGTTGAGATCACCTTATACGGCATGCTTCACTCGCAACGGAGGCAAGAGTGTCAGCGTCCGCACCGATTTGCAGCCACCAGCAAAAAGGGGAGATTGGTATGCGAAACAAAGAAACCGTAGTTGTGACGGGTGGCTCACAGGGGATCGGAGCCGTCATCGTCCAACTGTTCCTGAATCGCGGGTATCGAGTTGTTGCAACGTCGCGAAGCGCTACGAAGGCTGGCTTTGCACCCTCACCTGACCTAGCCCTGGTCGACGGAGACATCAGCCACGCAGCGACGGCCGAGAACGTTGTACAAATGGCAATGGCGAAATTCGGCACAATCGACCATGTCGTCAATAATGCAGGAATTTTCTCAGTCAAGCCTTTCACGGAGTATACGGCTGAGGAATTCCGGAATTTTGTCTCGACCAACCTGGAAGGTTTTATCTTCATTACTCAACTAGCGGTCAAGCAGATGCTGACCCAGGGTACCGGGGGCAGTGTTACCACGATCACGGCGTCCTTGGCCGATAACCCGATTGCAGGCGTTCCTGCGTCGATTCCGATGATGACCAAAGGGGGACTTGAGGCGATTACTCTCAGTCTATCCAGCGAATACGCCAAAAACGGTATTCGCTTCAATGCCGTTGCACCGGGCGTTGTCGATACCCCTATCCTTCGTAACACTCCGAAGGACTTTATAAAGAGCCTCTCGCCGATGGGCACGATCGCCGACGCGAAGGATATAGCCGAGGCTGTTGTTTACCTGACGGAAGCCCGTCACGTAACCGGGGAGGTACTGCACGTAGACGGGGGCTCCCACGTGGGGCGATGGTAGACGGTAAGTATCCCGAGCCGGGCGATGCAGCGAGCAAAAGTCAGAGGCCATGCGACCTCTGACTAACACCTTCGGAGGATCGCGATGCAAGACCAGTCCGTAAGTTGGTCCGCGCCTTGGAATAAGACTCGTGTCTCTTCCATGCTTGGGGTTGACTACCCGATCATTCAGGGGCCTTTGGGTGGTCTGTCGACGCAGAGATTGACGGCGACGGTCTCGAATTTTGGCGGTCTGGGCTCCTTTGGGGCGCATGGCCTCGACCCTTCGGCAATCAAAGATGTCATCGCTGAGATTCGTGAACTTACTGCCAAACCTTTCGCAATGAATTTGTGGGTCTCGATGGAAGATGAGGGTGCACGTGCTTCCGGCAGGGATGAATTCACGCGAAGCCTTGCGCAGGTGGCAGGACATATAGAAGCATTGGGCGCGCCTCTGCCCGGCTATAAGCCTTATGTCCCGGTCAAGTTCGAAGACCAGGCACGCGTCCTGCTCGATGCAAAAGTCCCTGTCTTCAGCTTCATCGCTGGAGTGCCGCCGAAGGAGATCCTGGACGAATGCCGTACCCACGGAATCCTCGCGATGGGGACCGCGACAACCGCAGCCGAAGCCATGGTTCTGGATGAGGCAGGAGTCAACCTCATTGTCGCTTCTGGCTTTGAAGCGGGCGGCCATCGCGGCTCGTTCCTGCTGCCCGCCGAGGATTCGCTTACCGGAACATTTTCGCTAACGCCTCAGGTGGTGGACGCTGTTTCGGCACCGGTCGTCGCTGCCGGAGGTATCGCCGATGCGCGTGGAATCGCCGCTGCTTTTGCCCTTGGAGCTGAAGGGGTGCAGATGGGCACGGCCTTTCTGGCGAGTGAAGATTCCGGTGCAAGTGTCCATCATCGCAATGCGCTACTCAGCGGAAAAGCTAAGAGAACTTCGTTGACCAAGGGCTTTACTGGAAGACTCGCTCGCGGAGTTCATAACCAGTTGATCGAGGAACTAAATCAGCCAGGAGTGGAGATTCTTCCCTATCCGCTGCAGCGCATGCTGATGAGAAACCTCGCTATCCCTGCGGAAAGAGCCGGCAGAACAGAGTTGCTCCAACTCTGGGCGGGACAGAGCGCGATCCTTGTCCGGGAGAGTGACGCAAAGAGAGTGCTGCAGACATTGATATCGGAGGTTTCTGCTGTTGCCGGCCCGATTCTCAATTGGAATCGCGAGCGTCGAGGCAACGGATGACGCCGTGCCCGATCCGAAGCAACTTGAATACCCTTCAACCCCATCGCCTCGGTGATGAACCATACCGGAGACGATCCGCAACGCTGCCCGCTTTTGGGTTACAATGGCTTGGCGTAACTCCTGGTGTCTTAACTCCTTTTCGTATTTACCTTAGGTTCCCCACGGTCCCGCCAGGTGTTTGATAGTTGCTTTGCTTCTCCGGCCCTTGGAATTAGGGGTAGGAAAGCGCCGGCTTAGCCGCGTTGCAAGATATCCGTAGGAGGAAAAGGTCCTGAAAAGCGTCTCAACGCCCATTTCCCTTGCCGGCTCCCAGCTGGGCGAAACTCGTCACGTCTGTGCGTTTTTCAACAACGACGAGGAAGAATATCGAATTTTGCTGCCGTTCATAAAGGACGGCTTAAAATCTGGCGATAAAGCCGTTCACGTCCTAAACCCGGAGCAACGTCAGGACCATCTACAACGCCTGACTGCCGCAGGCATCGATCCCGCGGTCGCGCAGCAGAGCGGGCAGCTCGAGCTTCGGACCAACACCGAAGTCTACCTTCCAGATGGCCGCTTCGATCAGGATCGGATGCTCGAAGTATTTGAGCAACTGGCCAGCGGAAACGCCAAGGGAGGATTTCCTCTGAGCCGCATTTGTTGCCGTATGGACTGGGCGGTTGAAGATCGATCTCATGTCGATGACGTGATTGAGTTCGAGTCGCGTGTAAACGACGTATGGCTTCGGCACGACGACGCCGTCATCTGTACTTACCATCTCGGCCATTTCGGTGGTGACGCGGTGATTGACATCATGCGAACTCATCCCATGGTGATCATCGGCGGCATCCTGCAGCAGAATCCTTTCTTTGTACCGCCGGATGAGTTCCTGAGAGAATTCCGCCAACGGCGAGCTGGCCGGAGTAGTTCGCCTGCAATGGCCTGAGATATGGATGAGCAACCCGGAGATCCTGCAGAGGAAATCAAGCACCTTCGGCGCTGCGTTAATGATCTGATTAGCGTCCTCGCTCTTCCGGCCATATGGAGCGGCGCAGAGCCATCCCAGATTGTTCATACCTTGCTCGACGCGCTGCTGCGTATGCTTCAGCTGGATCTGGTCTATGTACGGTTGAAGGAAACGGCCGGCCAGGCGCCAATCGAGATGGTTCGATTCGCTCCATCGCAAAAACACATAGTCCAGCCGCACGAGATCGGCAAGGTCCTTGAATCCTGGTTGGGGCCCGACCCTCAGGAATGGCCTGTGCTGATGCGGAAGCCGTGTGGGAGGCCGAGACATCTCGATTGTGCCCTTGGGATTAGGGCTGCAGGGCGAAATTGGCGTAATCGTCGCAGGGTCGGAGCGGGCGGATTTTCCGCAGCAAACCGAGAAACTGATTCTGAGCGTAGCAGCGAATCAGGCGTCGATCGGGTTGCAGGAGGCACGGCTCCGGAGCGAACAGAAGCAGGTCGCGAGCGAACTCGATCGACGCGTCGCCCAACGAACTACGGAACTTGCCGCGGCCAACGAAGAGCTGCGAAAGGAAATTGCCAATCGCAAGCACGCCGAAGACGATCTGAGAAGTAGCGAAGAAGAGCATCGCGTGATTGTTGAAACAGCCAACGACGCAGTAGTCAGCATGGATGAAACGGGCGCTATCCTGCTTGCCAATCCTGCCACGGGCCGGATCTTTGGCTATGAGCCGGTCGAGATCGTCGGTAAACCTCTGACCATGCTCATGCCGGAAATGATGCGGAAACTGCATGAGAACGGGTTCAAACGATATTTGGCTACAGGAAAGCGGCATGTCAACTGGCAAGGGCGTCGAACTTACGGCTCAACGCAAGAATGGCCAGGAGTTCGCGGTGGAAGTCTCGTTTGGGGAACTAACGAGCGATGGGCATAAAGTATTTACCGGCTTCATCCGCGATATCAGTGAAAGAAAACAGGCCGAAGATCAGCTTCGCGCGAGCGAGCGTAACCTGCAGATGACACAAGCGGAGCTTGCGCGGGTTTCCAGGCTCACAACCATGGGCGAACTGGCAGCGTCGATAGCGCATGAGGTCAATCAACCCTTGACCGCGGTCATCAATAACGCCAGCGCATGCCTGAGACTGCTCGCCAATCGTAATCTAGAACCTGAGGTTCTGCGTCGCGCCCTCGAAGGAATCGTTGCCGATGGTACTCGCGCGAGTGCCGTTTTAGCTCGGATCCGCGCATTCATAAAGAAAGAACCGGAAGAAAAGAACTCCGTTGGATATAAATGAAGTGATTCAAGAAGTGCTGGTCCTGGCTGGCCGTGAGCTTTATGAAAATCAAGTCCTGGTTGACCACCAATTGACAACAGATCTCCCGTTTGTGTTGGCTGATCGCGTTCAGTTGCAGCAGGTCCTGCTAAATTTGATCATGAACAGCATCGAAGCCTTAACCGCGGTGACCAATCGACCTCGTTTACTCTGGGTGCAATCCCGGATCGACGAATCCGGGGAAGTACTTGTTGCGGTAAGCGACTCCGGCACTGGCTTTGATTTAGAGGTGGACCACGTCTTCACTCCCTTTTTTACAACGAAAGCGAAAGGCATGGGAATGGGTTTGTCGATCAGTCGCTCACTTGTTGAAAGCCATGGCGGTCGACTCTGGGCTACGCCCAATTCTCCCCATGGCGCGGTATTTTCGTTCACGCTGCCGGCAACCGTAGTGAGTCCCTCATGACTGGTGCTCCGGTTGTTTTCGTCGTCGATGATGATCCGTCGGTACGGTCTTCACTGAAGTTCCTCTTAAGCACCGTGGGTCTGCAGGTTGAAAGTTTTGACTCGGCGGATACGTTTCTACGTAAGAATCCGCCGGATGCGCCCAGCTGCCTTGTGCTGGACGTCAGGCTGCCTGGATTGAGTGGACTCGATTTTCAACGCGAGCTGGCTGCCAGGAAGATCAATATTCCGATCGTCTTTCTCACCGGCCACGGCGACATCCCGATGAGTGTTCGCGCCATGAAGGCTGGGGCCGTCGAATTCTTGACCAAACCATTCCGTGATCAGGATCTGCTGGATGCTGTTCGCATCGCACTGGAGCGAGATCGTGCCAGACGTGAAGAGGAAAAGGAAGTGATGATCCTCCAACGGCGCTTCGACTCATTGACTTCGCGCGAGCGGGAGGTGATTTCCATGGTTGTCTCGGGCATGCTCAATAAGCAGATTGCGGACCAGCTTGGAACTGCGGAGAGCACCGTGAAAGTCCAGCGCAGCCGGGCATTGGAAAAGATGCACGCGGAATCTCTTGTCGACCTGGTAAGAATGATCGAGAAGCTGAAGGGCCCCTCAGGAGGGCTCCGATAAGCGAAAGCTTATTCTCATAGTCCTTTTTGAGACGCTGGATATCCCAACATCCAATAGATTCTTTGTCTGTCTGGGAATACGTTGTTCTCAGGACGGAGTGAAAAGTGACAAAGAATCTAATCTCGGTAGTTGACGACGATGAGTCCATCCGTAGAACCACTACATTTCTCATCGAGTCTTTCGGCTTTCGAGCGGCTGCCTTTGAATCTGCCGAAAGTTTCTTGAACTCCGCTCCAATTGCACGATACTTCATGTCTGCTCGTTGACGTTCAGATGCCGGGCATGAACGGACTCCAGCTGCAAAGCGAGCTGGCCGCCGCAGGCTACAGCATTCCTATTATTTTCATCACCGCATACGACAATAAAGATACGCGTCGGCAAGCGATGCAAGCCGGTGCAGTCGCATTCTTAGGCAAGCCTTTTAACGATGAGGAGCTGCTCCAAGCCGTCCGTTTAGCCTTGCGAGGAGAATTCGGGGCGACAAAGAATCTGATCTCGGTGATTGACGACGATGAGTCCATCCGCCGGACCACCACACTACTCATCGAATCTTTCGGCTTTCGAGCGGCAGCCTTCGCATCTGCCGAGAGTTTTCTGAAGTCTGGCCAAGTGCACGATACTTCATGTCTCATCCTGGATGTACGAATGCCGGGCATGAATGGATTGGAACTCCAAAGCGAGCTCGCTGCTGCAGGTTACGGTATTCCTGTTATTTTCATCACCGCTTATGACGATAAAGATTCTCGTGGACGAGCGATGCAGGCCGGCGCCGTTGCATTCCTGGACAAGCCTTTTAACGACGAGCAATTACTCCAAACCGTTCGTTCGGCCTTAATGGCACGCGACAGCAGTAGGAAATCCAGTGACTATGGAGTCCTAAACGTGGATACATCTATGGTTTCACCTGCAACACGCCTCGGGTCCCTCGCGAAACGAGGAACGTTCGCTCAAACAGAATCTTGCTTCAGATTAGACAGGCAGGAGTGATAGCCACGGGAGTGTATCGCTATGAGCTTAGCGCGCGTGATCAGCCATGAATTGCGGGCCTTTACACATATCAAACGCAGAGCCGATCGTGTTCGTAGTCGACGACGATATTTCTGTCCGCAAATCGCTCGAATCGCTCATTAACTGTGGCGGCTGGCAGTCGAAGACCTTCGCCTCCGCTCATGAATTTCTCGCCAGGCCGCGGCCCGCCGTTCCAAGCTGCTTGGTGCTCAACGTTTCTCTTCCAGACCTCAATGGTTTAGAGCTCCAAAAGCGTGTTGCTGTCGAACGCCCTAACACGCCGATCATATTCATCACGGATCAGCCCGATGTGTACACGTCGGTCCAAGCTATGAAGGCTGGGGCCGTCGAATTCCTGATTAAACCATTCGACGATGACATTCTTTTGGGTGCGATTCAGGAGTGTCTTAAACGGAGTTGCGCTGCTCTTAGCCGCGATGCAGAAATACGCGCACTCCGTAACTCCTATGCACGACTCAGCCACCGCGAACGGCAAGTCATGGCCCTGGTGGTCTCTGGCCTGTTGAATAAACAAGTTGGTGCGGAGCTCGGCATCAGCGAGATAACGGTGAAGGCACACCGAGGCCAGGTAATGCAAAAAATGAAGGCTGAATCTTTCGCTGACTTGGTGAGAATGGCCATGAGGCTCCGTTCAGAGCACGGCCTCATCTCATCACGTTCAGATGAAGTCAGCGTCCAGCTCCCAGAAGAACCTGCAGCCTTATTACAATAGGCTGCCATTAGAAGAGGCCGTAGCCGTGAAGCACCCACGGCCGAGCTGCGAAATATGCGGAAAGCCGCGCAGCTAAGATGGGACAGTTTTGGGCGGCTCTCACGAAACAAGGTGTTTAGTGCCTCGGCGATACCGTCGTCTAACAGACTTTTAGAACATCAGCGTCGCAGGTGCCATTCACTGCACGGAAAAGGCCAAGAGCACATTTCCCGGCATGCCTCCCCATTCGCCATAACCGGAGTTGACGAAGAGCATGCCATTGACTACTGCCGGACCACCAGCGTCTATCGAGCCCCCGCTCGCGGATTTGCCGTTTACCGTGGAAAAGTCGTGCGCGGTATCCGTATCCCACAGGACTTTGCCCGTGGTTGCTGAATAAGCACGCAGGTGACCGTCGATCGAGCCGGAGAAGACTACGCCTGGAATTGCTGTAACAGCGGCTGATTGCGCAGGCGAGCAGGCTGTTCGTGAAGCATCACAGGGCGTAGCCGGCGTACTCCACACGATCTTTCCCGTTCGAGGATCAAGGGCGTAGAGCCCGCCTCCCTTGTGAGGATCGAGGACCAGCCGATACCCCTTAGCCGATTTCGGGTCCGGTACTGCGCTCAGTGCAAGATCGGAGATAGCGACATAGACCCTTGCCTCATCGGACGCCGAGCCCCACTGGCTGCCGCCCAATACTCCTCCTTTGCCTACCCGCGTCCGCCAGAGCAGTTTGCCTTTTGCGTCGGGATCGATGCCATACGCCATGCCGGACTTCTGTGCGATCACCAAGGCTCGTTTGCCGGCAGGTAGGGGGAGGAGGATCGGCGGCTGGCCGAAGTCGTAGTCAGAACCGTGCGTCGCAGGGCAATTACCGGGTGTGGGGATAGAACATGCGTTGTTGAAGGCATCGTTGCTGGTGAGTTGAGCTGACCAGAGGAGTTTGCCGGTTTTGAGATCCATGGCAAGAACCGCGTCGCTCGTCCTGGTGGGTGGGTCGGAATAGTTGTCTCCAGTGGCAATGTAGAGAGCGCCCCGTTGTTCATCAATGGTGGGGGTCGCCCAGACGCCGGCTCCCGACGGACCGTATTGCTGCGTGCCTGCTGGACTCATGCGCGTGGGCACAGCGGGATCGGGAATGGTGAAGGATTGCCATAGCTTTTCGCCGTTGGCGGCGTTGAGGGCCACCACGCTGCCACGAAAGGTGCAGCACTGGTATTTGGGATCGCCGCTGACGACTTCTTCAAAAGAAGAAAACGTCTGGTACAGCACGCCGTTGAAATAACGGGGAGTAGCGGTTGCCACCGTGGCGAAGTGATCGACAGGGCGAACCTTCCAAATCAACTTACCCGTTTCCGCGTTGAGCGCATATACATTCGCGGCGCTATCAGAGAAGAATACGGCGGCCGTGCCGGTGGCGTCGCCGATGGCAACGCCGCCACGAATACCAGAAGCGGCGGCAAATCCCCAGAGGGTGCAGCCGGAATCGGCATCCAGTGCATAGAGTGCTCCGGTGGTAGCACCGATGAAAACGTACCGGCCGACAACGGCAGGCTGTGACCGCGCATCGATTGCATCGCCGAGATTGAATGCCCACTTGAGCTTGAGTCTGCCCAGATCGCCTGCGGTGAGACCGGCGGAAGCGGCATCCTGGAAACGCGAATTACTGATCTTTGTGCTCCAGCCGTTCCATTCAGGGGTGTGGGCGCCGACCGAAAATGCCGGTTGCGTCGCGCACGTGGGCGTCACTTGGAGGGCGGCCGCGTGGGCGCCGCCAGTGGGCGCAATATAACCCAGCAGGCTGAACATTTGAGCGCTGGAGAGGCCTTCTGCCTGAGTCTTCATGACGCCGCGCGTCAGGGCCAGGTAAATGGCTTCACCGCTCATGGTTTTTATCGTGCTAAGTGATGGAACACGGGCCGCGGGGCTGTCATGGCAGGACGCGCAACGCTCTTTATAAATGGCTGCGCCATCTTGAGCCCACAGCGTCGAGGTGAGCAGTGCAAGGAGACACGCGTATCGCATGGCATTTCCTTTCGGGTCTTCGGTCGAGACCAGCTAAATAAAATCGCGCTTCCTGGATTGGAGGAAGAACGCGAGACCGACGATGGACGCGATCGTTCCAAGCTCCACCGAGAGGACGGTGAGAGCCGCCGAATTCCACACTACCACCGGGCGAGTCCAATTCGCTGTGAGCGATGGGATGCGGGCCAGCAAGTACCAAACAAGCCAGTACGAGGAGTTGCAGAGAATGCTGGCCGCCATGAGCCAGCCCTCCGATTCTGCTACCAGCGCGGTGGCAGAGATAAGGAAAAAACCGATCAGCGGCAGCATGGCGACAATGAGCAACATGGGAATGATTCCTTGAGGCATCGCGCGACGCGTCTCAATGAGAACCAGCGCTGAGATGAGCAGCGTGAGCCAAGGGATCAGGAACATGGCCGAAGTCGATAAAGCTTTGGCGATCGAGTACTGGACCGAAGATACGGGAAGGCTCATGACAAACGCCAAGGTCTGTTTCTTGCGCTCGTTCAGAATGGCTGAGCCGGGCAGCATACTGCCGAGAATACACAGGGACACAAAGAACCACACGCCGCCCACAAGACGAGCGACTCCCGCCGCGTATTGCGAGAACACCAACGCGATCAGGCCGACGCCAATGGAAAGCGAGATGAGCAGGCGGTTGAGGCGCCAATCTTTCAAAATCAGATGGCCGATGACAGAACTTCTCATGCTTCCACCTCCTCGCGGCTGTGTTCTACATTGGCGACGAAAATCTCTTCCAGCGTCATGCTCTCGATGCTCTGAACGCGGACGCCGGTATGTTCGTAGGCATGAGCAAGATCGGGTACGAAGGCGTTGGAAGTGGCGACTGCCAGTCTTCCCTGCCGTTGCACGCCTACGATTCCTGGCAGCGGCGGCAATTCGATTCCCAAAGGGACCTCGAGGCGCAGCCGCCGCCAACGGTCCAGGTAGGTCTCCTTGTCCATGGAGTCGATGATGCGGCCGCGGTCGATAAAGGTGATCTGGTCGGAAATCTGTTCCACGTCCTGCGTGTTGTGAGAGGAGAACAAGATGCTACGACCCTCATCGGCCATGACGCCGGTCAATTCGCGGAGAATCTCGTGACGCGCGACCGGGTCCAGGCCGGTCGTGGGCTCGTCCAGCACCAGCAGCTGGGGCTTGCGCGCCAGAACCAGGAGGAGGGCCGCTTTGACGCGCTGGCCGTGGGAGAAGCCTTTCATCTTCTGCTCCGCGCGCAATCCAAAACGCTTGAGAAGAACCTGTGCGTAAGCGGCATCCCAGTTGGGATAAATCGACTGCATAAAACCAATGTGCCAGTCGAGCGTCATGGAATCGTAGAGCCGCATATCCTCTGATGCAAAACCGATGTCCCATTTGGCGGCGACCTGTTCGGCGGGCATGCGGCGGCCGAGAACGAGAACTTCACCCGCATCATGGTGAACCAGGCCCATCAGGATGCGGATTGTGGTGGACTTGCCTGCGCCATTCGGTCCGATGAGGCCCATGATTTGCCCCCGCGGCAGTTTCAAATGAATATCTTCGAGCGTGAAGTAGCGATACTTCTTGCTGACTCCGCTCAGTTCGACAGCGAGATCGTTCATATGAGCTCCTTATCCTTCTCGGCTACTCGGTCCCCTGCTTCGCGAAGCCGTTCTACCAGTCGCTTGGGCGGCATGCCCAGCTGCGCCGCGATGCGAGCGGCATGCTCTAAATGCTTTTCCAGCTCCTGCTCGCGCAGGCGAGCGCCCAAGCCCGGGATAGACGTTACGTACGAACCCTTGCCATGCTGGGTGACGATGACGCCTTCGCGTTCCAGTTCGTAATAGGCACGCTTGACGGTGATGACGCTTACCTGAAGGTCGACGGCAAGTTGGCGAATGGAGGGTATAGGCTGACCTTCCGCCCAGTCACCGACCATAATCCGCTGCTTGATTTGCTCCATGATCTGGAAATACATGGGGCGCTTATCCGACTGCGACAGTGTAAAGGTTCCGGACATCTGTGTATAGACAGTATATACAGATGGCTACAGTAGCCGTCAAGCGCCTCTCCTATATCACGTCGAGGATGCACAATATCGCCGAAGCGATCGCTGAGCGCATCCAACAGATGAGATTCGGCGGGCGATTGCGCCGTTTAGTTGAGAAGGTGTGACATGACTTATGAATTTACAAGTGGAACGTACCGGCAGACGAATCTTACGAATGAATCCGAAGAATATCTGGCGAAGCGCGAGGAATTGCGCCTGGCGGAGATCGAGTTGATGGAGCACCGCGAAAGAGTAGCGGCGCAGCGGCGCGCGTTGCCGCAGGGTGCAGCCTTGCGGGATTACGAATTTCTCGAGGGGCCGATCAGTCTCGATGCCAAGCACGAGCCGATACACACCGTAAGGCTCAGCGAACTTTTCACGGCGGCGAGCCGGCCGCTGGTGATCTACCACCTGATGTACGGCAAGAAGCAGGTCAAGCCATGCCCGATGTGCACGATGTGGATCGATGGAGCCAATGGTGTAGCCCAGCACATCGCGCAGAGCATCGATTTTGCGGTTGTCGCAGCGGCGGATCCGAAAGCGTTGCGCGATCACGCACGCGCACGTGGCTGGAACAATGTACGTTTGCTCAGCGCAGGGTCGAATACGTTCAAATACGATCTTGGCAGCGAAGACGCCGAAGGGGGGCAGGATTCCTCCGTCTCCGTTTTCACGAAAGATGCCGATAACACCGTCCGGCACTTCTATAGCGCGCATCCCAGGATTGCGCCGGAGATTAAGGAACGCGGCATCGACCTGCTCGCGCCGGTGTGGAACTTCATGGATCTGACGCCCCAAGGACGCGGGGAGTGGTACGCGTCGCTTGCTTATGGAACGAAACCGCGAGCGTAGATCAACTCAGCTGGTATGTCGCCGACCGGAAACGGATCAACCAGCACGCTAGTTGTCCTTTGGTACACTTACCTGGTCCACTATTGGGATATCCAGCAACGCCTTCACCGGCTTCAGTTTCACTCCGAGCTGGTCCCTGAGGGCCTCTTCCAGAGTCTCACTCGGCAACGCCGAATGCTCAACATCCCCTTCCGATTTGGGTTTCGTATACTCCACTCCGAAATCGATTGCTCCAGCGACTCCGCTTTGGTCCACCACGGTCCGTCCATACCCTCCCACGTTCGAGAGAAACGCGGCCAATTGTCGCATCGTCGTATTGCGTGCGGCCGCAAAGATCGCCCCCTCCGGGCGGTCGAGCGCAAAGTACGTATTGCAGGGAAGCCAATCGAGTCCCGAAATCTGTCCCTCCGGTTTCGGCGGAGGTCCACTCACTTTGCACCCCGCACCCTCATCATGCCGATGCAGCCCCGGACCAAGCTTGCCCGGCTTGACCAGCGAAAGGGCCAACGCCGACCTCTCCTGCTTCTCAAAATGTATCGCCAGTTGGAACCGCTCAACCAACAGCGCCCTCATCATCCATCGCACTTGGTCTTTGCTCGGCGTTCCTGGGACGCGCGCCCGGATTTCGTACGATTGCTCATTAGCCCACTTCGGCAGGTTGGCAATCATCGAGTTCAGCAAATCCAGCTTGTAAGCAAACGCGATGAAGGTCGACAGAGGTGCGTCCGCTATGAACAGACCTTGTCCTGGCAGATAGCTTTCGTCCGAATCAAGCGAGTAGCCCGGGTCAGCGAACTTCCACTTCTCATTGAGCCTCACCGAAGCCACTTCGAACTCAAACTTGCCTGCCTGTCCCGTCGCCTGTTCCAGGGGAAGCGGACCGGGTATCGGCAGCGAAGTGTTCTGTGCGCATAGCGTGAAGGGCCCCAGCCCAAAAACTGCCCCGAAGAGGACCAGAAGCAGCCGGCTGCTCTTGGCCGCTCGCGGTTTAGCAATCGCGCCTTTCACCTTAGCTGGAGTTACCATTCGGGCTTCCACCGTGCCTAAACTTGCACTCGTTCCAAAGAATGCTAACGTCTCAGACGAACCACACAGTCGATCCGCTCACCTCGGACATCCGGTCCTCCATTTCTTTCGGTCACCTTCGCGCCGCCGGACTTAAGCGTGACGGTTTGGGACATCAGCTATCGGGGCAAGCTGACCGCGGATGGCAAGCCGTTTGTGGGAGTCTGGACGCAGGGCAACCAGAGCTTAGAAAGGGCGGCCAAACGAACGTTCACGACACCTTCGAACCAGGTACACGGATTTCATACTCAGAGGTGCGGTCCACCAACCACTCCGTGGTCAATTCCAGTGATCCCATACAGACTGTTTGTCCACGAATTCCCCGTTTCCCGAAGACTAGTTGACATATATCATAAACGGATATATCTATATGTGATATATGGTACTGGGATGAATCCATCAGCTTCCCTCAATAATGATTTGCAAGAAATGCTACCGCTTTCGCCGGCGGCCTTTTTCGTACTTTTTGCTCTCGCGGATGGCGAGAAGCATGGATATCTGATCATGCAAGAGGTAAAAGTTCTGTCCGACGGTAAACTCCAGATGGGGCCCGCGACCCTCTACACCACGATCCAAAGACTTGCAGACCAGTCGTTCATAGAAGAAGTAGAGAACGACAAACCAGGCCGTCGTCGCAACTACCGGCTTACGCGGGCCGGCAAGCAACTACTCAACGCGGAGCTCTCGCGGCAAAACCAAGTCCTTCTTTTAGCCAAAGCGAAGAAGGTGTTTCCACTGAGAGGTAAAGCATGAGCTTTGTCGTTGACCTAAGTTGCCGGGTCTATAAGTGGATGTTATCGCTGTATGCAGACGATCTGCGCTACCGTTACGGCGATGAGATGGAACTGCTCTTCAAGGAACAGCTCATGGATGCCGGGAAAGAAGGGAGCCTGGGAATTGCCAGGGTGTGGCGATCCGCTGCATACGATGCACTGTGTTTAGCGGGTCCAGCCTATCTTGAACCGATCAGGCTTTGGAGTCTGGCCACCCTGCTATCCGCTTCGGTCATCTTCTTAACTACGCTCAGCTTCTGCACCTTCCCGAATATTGGCGTCGTTTATGGTCGTGCGTTACAACCGGCGCCGCTGCGCGCGCAGGCGAGTAGTCCAAGGTCAATTCCGGCTTCAACCGGCCATCTTTTTCCGATCGCCCATGGGCACAAGATGTTTCTCGAATGCACTGGAGAATCTCACCGGAAGCCAATCGTCGTTCTGGCGACGGGCCGGGGACTTGGTAGTTATCAGAACTGGTCACTGGTCCAGTCGCGAGTCTCGCAGTTCGCCCACGTGTGCAGTTACGATCCGCTTGGCTTCGATGAGAGCGATCATGTCCCGGGAGATCATTCGATAAGCGAGGTCGTGGAGACCATGCACGATCTCTTTCACTCTGCGCAGCTGCCCGATCCCTACCTTCTGGTTGGGGCCTCGGCGGGGGGCATTCTCATTCGCCGCTATGAGGAGCAGTATCCTGCCGAGGTAGCAGGTTTTGTCTTCGTGGACTCCTCTCACGAAGAGATGGTATGGCGAAATGCAGCCATCTCCCCTGCGTTTCCCGGGTCAGACATGGATCCGAAAAGCCTACAGCGTGAAGGTCTGCTCCCGCCGCAACAGCATCTGACTTGGCACGACGATGTCCCTATGATCGTCCTCGAGCGAGGGGAGCGTGCTCCCTGCAGCGCCTTTCCCGGTCTCACGCAAACGCAGTGCGATCAGATCAATGACGCTTGGCACAGCTTTCAAGTAGATCTGTCGCACCGGTCGAAGTACGCGGAGCTCCGCATCGTTGCCGGTGCCGGCCATCGCATGCATCAAGAAAAGCCCGAAGCAATCGCCCAGGCCATTCACGATGTTCTAGTCGAGGTGAAGCAGCAGAAAAATAGCGATGGCGAGAGGTAAAACAGATCTCCGCTATGGCGGCGTCAGTGGCTTGAAGAGAGGGAGTCCGTGGCGCACAGACGCGTATAGGGACCGGAGCGATTCAAGCGTTCAAATGTACTCAAGCGACGTCCGGGTTGGGGATCAATACGTCGCGGACGAGGGCATCAAGATCAGAGCAGGCGGCAACGAACTGGCGGAGAGTTCGCCGGGTCGGACCGTAGACTTGAATTCGTTGATTGATAAACCATCCTCGTTATAGGCGGCGCGAAAATCGGCAAATTTCTCCAAAAGCGCACTCACAATATGTGCGGGAACAGGATCGTCGATTCGCGGACGCACTTCTATATCACTGGCATTAAAGCGAACTTGCCAGGCATGGGGGGGCGAGATGACCACATCTCCGCCAATGAACTCGCTCCAATGCATGTGGTTGCGAAAGGCGGCAGAGAGCAAGCGAATCCGGTAGCCTCGCTGGCGGAAGAGCTGGTAGGTTTTTTTGAATACTGCTACCCCAGCCCACTCTAAGTATCCGGGATCGAGAGTAATGCTTTCTTTTTCTGCTTTGAACTTCAACCAGTCGTCGAGGCGCCCCACCATGATGGTGCAGACAGGCCCCATAGGGGCGATCTCTTTTCCTTCCTTTTCACGGCGTCCGAGGCCTCGCTCCACGGCTTCGGCAACCGCGACGCATTGTGGCAAGGTGAAACAAACCGTTGCGTTGATACTGATCCCGCGATAGGTCGCTTCCTCAATGGCCGCAATACCGGCGCTGGTGACCGGGATCTTGACGATCATATTAGGCGCCAGTCGATCGAACTCTTCAGCCTGGCGCAGCATCGCCTGCGTATCGCGGAACAGCCGCGGGTCTGTTTGTATCGAGAGCCTGCCGTTTCGCCCTCCCTGTTTCGCGAAGACTGGCAGCAGCAGCGCAGCGCTCCTTACCGACATCTCGCGGACAACATGCCACGCCAGTTCATCTTCCGTAGCAGTAGGATATTTCTCCATCAGGCTGAGAAGCCGCTGCTTCCAGACAGCGAGTTCTTGCTTGAAACCAGTTACCACGATCACCGGGTTGCAGGTCGCCCCGACGCCTCCGTGTTGCATGGAGTAGGTCAATTCGGAAATGGACGACGAATCATTCCACAGGCAGGTAGGTGTAACCTGTGTCATCTCATGCAAAGGGCTCCGATAGCTCACGCCGGTTGCGCTGGTCATGATCTCTCCTTAAGCAACAGTTTTACTGCGAAGCGGGAACAGCGACTCCCCTGGTCCGCCGAAGATATTAGACATCTTGCAGCGGCCGGTTGTCAAAGCGCTTATTTTGCCGTAACCATCTGTTCATAGGAAGATTTAATGGAGAGCCATGAATCGCATTCTAACCGCTATGGAAGGCCCTGTACCGGCACACCAAGGCACCGTCCATTGCGTCCAAAATCAGTTGTGCGCGCCGGGATTCGATTTAGGCTCGGCGGCACCCTTCATGCTGACAATAAAACTCTGAATCTCGCTTGAACGGCGGTCGAGGTTTGCTTCTTGCCTGCTCATGACCTCACGATGGCGGTCGAACATTTTTTGCGCATCTTCTTGCTTTCCCAGGTGCGCGTAGGCCTGACCCAACTTATACAGCGGTTCGGGATAATCCGGGTCAGGGCTATCGCCTTTACGTAGTACGGCACGGAGTCGGCAGTTCGCTTTTCTAAGCGAAGCACTTCGCCCATCTGATAGTAGACGCGCCCATCACGAGGTCGCAGTTGTGCCGCCCGATGCAGGGCTGCCATCGCCAATGAGGCGTTCGTCAAGGTTCCATCATTATCCATCGCTACTACAAGGCAGGTGCCGTAGTAATACTGTGCCCCGAAGCTTTGCGGCCGTTTGGCAGCCAGATGCGCGAGCTTAGCTAATACTTCTTCAGACCGTGTGTTCGAGAAGGTGTAGGCTTCGCCAAGGAAAAGATAGGCCGGCTCGAAGTTCGGATTGAGATCGATCGCCTTCAGAAAAGCTTCTACCGAATCTGCTGTTTTGCCGCCCATGAATTCCGCCGCGCCCAAGGCTAAGTAGATCTGCGACGACTGCGGATTGCGAGCCTGCGCAGCCCGCAGGATGGTTTCCGCTGCCTGGTAGTTTTCATGGAGCAACAGTTCGGAACCCAGGTCGAAGGCATACCGGTCGTTGTCGGGATCAAGGCGGGTTGCTTCCTGGTACTCCAGCAGCGCATTTTTATAGTCTTTCCTACGCTCGTAAATATCAGCTAACAGGTCATGAATTTCGCCCGTGTTGTGAACGTTCATCGCTCGCTGAGCCGCGTCGAGAGAGAGGTCTAGATCTTTGGGATCTGCCTTTTCCAGGCGCAACACGGCAACGTTGTACAAAGCATCGTATGATCCAGGATCCTCAGTGGCCGCTTGTTCGAAGCGTGACAAAGCCTGTTGAGGAAATCCCTTCGAGGCCAATATCGCGCCTTCCCGTACCTCCCTCGAGCTCGCAGGGAGCTGAGCAAAGCTCTTATCGAGTAGTGTGATCGCATCGTCGGTATGGCCCTGTTGAAGCCGGACCAGGGCCAGATCGTAAGACAGCTCGGGGTCATCCGGCTGTAACGCAGTCGCAGCGACCAGAGCTCTCGATGCGGCCTCGGCTTTTCCCTCTTCTAATTCAAGAGTCCCAGTTAGTTTTAGCCACGGCGCGGCGTTCGCACCTTTAGGAGGAGCCGCAGACTCAAGAATCCTCAACGCCTCTTTTTTATCGCCCGTCCCGGCCATGGCCACAGCGAGTTCATAGGCGACGGAGCCGGAATGCTCCGAGCGATAGGCCTGTTCCAGGAGCGGCTTTGACTCGGCATATTTTCCTCGCGCATTCAGCAGGGCGCCCAGGTTATAAAGCGCATCGACAGCCCCAGGTCGAAGAGCCAGGCTGCGGCGAAAAGCGGTTTCCGCTTGATCGGGATTGCCCGCGCGCAGGTAAGCGGCGCCGAGGTTATTGAATGCTTCCGGTCGATTGGGAGCGAGGCGTGCAAACTGCTGAAACATCTGCAGTGATTTGTCGGCTTCGCCTGCCCGGTCATAGGCGATACCCAGAAGGTTGCAAACGTCTGAGTCGAGCGGGTGGTCGCGCCGGTAAATTTCGAGTGTTTGGATAGCTTCAGCGGTGTGCCCGCTATCGAGTTCGCGGCGAACAGCACTCAGTGGATTCTGTTGTTGCCCGAGTAGACTGGAGGCAAGAAAGGCAAGCAAGAGCGACAAAACAATGCCTTGCCAGTGAATCCATCGGGAACTCATCATACATTTTGGCCGAGATTTGCCGGCTCAGTCGAGCACATCCGGCCTGCCTAGTGTTGCAGCGGGACAAACTGAAGCTTCAACTGATCGGTAACAAATGCCTTCATTTGGCGAACACTCTCCATGATACTCGCCTTGTGGTAGCGATCCAGCTCCACCATCACCCATCCGTCAAAGCCAATTTGCCGATAGAAAGCGGCTAAACCTCGAAAATCAACCGTACCCGTGCCAAGCTCGACAAAGTCTCCTTTGGCCTTCGCTCCCAAATAAGAGGGACTGGAAAAGTTTGGATCGAAGTCTTTCCAGTGGCTAACAGCAAGGCGTGAAGCATATTTCTTCACGGTTTGCAGGGGATCGAGGCCCATACCCGCAAGATGACCTACATCGGCGCAGAATTTCAAATATTTGGGGTTGGTGCCGTCGAGAATCTCCAGGACCGCATCCTTGGGAATATCGCGTTCTGCGTGCAGGGCAACGATGATGCCGTATTCTTCGATGGAGATTTTGCCGATCTCGTCCGCAGCACGGATCACCTGCTGCACATCCGCGGCCGTCCGTTGATACGGCTTGCCTCCCACCGGGTGCGGCGGAGCCCATCCTAACGCGATATATTTTGCGTTTGCCGCTTTCAGAAATTTGCCGTCCGAACGTATTTTTTTCATGATGGCGTCCCAGCTCTTGCGCTCGTGCAGCGGCAATGCCTGGTAGACGCCCTCGAGTTGCACTCCTATTCCACGAGAGCGGGTAACGAATGCGGCAGGATCTGCCCCGTACACGGAGTCGAGATGGGCAGCGCTATTGTCCGCTTCGGTCGCACCGATCCCCAACTGCGCAATGCCCTCCACTGCTTTCCAATACTCGGCGGTCGACGGATTGGTGGCAAGCCAGGTGGTGGCGGCCATGCCAATCTTGAACTTCTGTGGCTTTTCTTGCCCCAGCCCGTCGTAAGGGCAGGCGTAAGCAAGAGCGCCCAGTGTTGCCACCTTAAGAAATTTCCGCCGCTCCATCATGGACAACATACTCCGTTCTCTCGGTTACCCGGCAGGGGATCGCTTCAACCCGGTTTATCCTACAAGGCGCGCGTGTATCGAATCAATCACTGAGGACGGCCACATCGTAGCTGTGGCCGTTCCCAGATCTCGCCGCGGTCCTTAAAAGATAAATTTAAGGGCAAACTGAAGTTGCCGCGGATTGGTTGCCAAACTCGATATTTGACCGAAGGAGGGCGTGTCAATGGTCGAATTCGGCACGCCGAACTGCGGTTTATTCCAAAGGTTGAAAGCTTCCGCGCGGAACTGGAAGTACATTTTTTCTGAAATGGGCAGGTTCTTGAACAAGGAAGTATCCCAGTTCGAGACCCCAGGGTTTCTTGGCCCCGGCGTCGGTCCACATGAACCGAAGGTGTACTGCGGAGCGGCGGCGTAAGCATTTGGGTCAAGCCAGTGGTTGATCGTCTGATTGATATGTGGCGTGGCAATGCAGTCTGGCCTGGCGCCACCTCCCGCCCCGGTCAAGTTAGAACTCGGCGAGATGGTGATAGGTTGACCATCCGAGTAGTTCACGATTGCATTCACCTGCCAATCGTCGACCACTTTGCCGGCGAAGCCAGATGGATTAAGATCGTGCCCCTTACCCACCGGCAAGCCATAGGTTGTGCTGACCACAAAACGTTGCGGCGTGTCATTGTCCCAAAGACCCCATTCTTTATTCAAATGGTACCGATCCTGAATGCCACGGAGCCCAGCCTCAAAATCGCTTCCCTGGTTCAGAGCCTTGCTCCAGGTATAGGCCACATGGAAGGCAAAGTTGTTGGACATTCTTTTGTCTACGCTGACCTGCAGACCGTTGTAGCTGGAGCTCAGGTTGCTATCCAACCACTCGACGAAGGTCGGGTTGGTGCCTTGAACGAACTGCGGAAAGGGGATGGTCGGCGGACTGCCGGGAACGTCAAGATGCCCCTGGTTTTCGTTGGTAAGACTCCACAGGTCGCGGCCCTGGTTGAACGCGTAGTTGATTTCAAAGGCCAGATCTCTGCTCACCGAGTATTGGAAACCGAAACTTCCTTCATAGATATTGGAAGGGATCAGATGTGAGTTGATGGAGCGAATCTGAAGCTGGCTGACGGCCGCAATGTCATCGATGCTCACGGGATCAGTGAACCCGGCGGGGAACCCGTTCTTCAGAAACAAGCCCGGCGTAGCATTCAACGAGTTGTTCAGGGCGTGATCGGTGAGAAATGGCGGGTTGAGCGCCAACTGGCTCTCGCTGCCATAGCGGTAAGTATTTTGGAAGTAGACGCCGGCCCCTGTGCGCAAGACCATGTTGGGAGAGAGCTGGTAGGCGATGCCTACCCGGGGAGCAAAATTGTCCAACTTGGGATGGACGGTTGTCCGGTTGAAGGTGCCGGACGCATTGCTGGGGATGGTAAACAGGCCGCCCTGGCCGCCGTTAAGCGTCGGACTGAAGTTGGTTACGTGGTTGTCGCGTTCAAAGAGCGGGCTCTCATATTCATACCTCACGCCATAGTTGATGGTAAGTTTTGGGCTCGCCCTCCAGCTGTCAGCGACAAACCAGTTGACCCCGTTGCGATAGATATGGGCGACGTTCAAGTTCTCCAACTCGGACGAGTTGGGAATGCCGAGGAGGAGATCAGTGATGCCCTGATTGCCCGTGTACTGACCGCTAAAGTTGAAAAAGCCCCGCGTGCAGCACAGATCGCTGAAATTATCCGCGTCTCGGCGCCATTCGAACCCGGCCTTGAGGCTGTGAGTCCCTTTGATAAGCGTGATCGTATCTTTAAACTGCCAAATCTGGGCAAATTGATTCTGCGGCAGCCAGCGGGGGCTTCCCAACTGAGAGAAGCCGGAGATGTCGAGTTCCGGAAGTCCGCCCGAGACGCCCGCGTACGTGGGGATTCCGGTCAGTCCAACCTGGCTATTGCCGTCCACTCCCAACGTGGCCTGCGTGGAGTGCGACGCAGCCCGATTGAACGTGTAATGCGCGTCGCTGATCAAAGAAGGGCTGAAAATATGGACCCAGGCTGCGGTGACGTTTGTGCCACGGTCATTGTTAATCCCCTGGGTGGATCCGGCAGTGCCGTCTGCAATGGGATTGACCAAAGAGAAAATTCCCGGGATATTCTGACGCAGGTCAAAAACCACATAATGGCCATAAATGCTGTCCTTGTCACTTATCTTGTAATCTACGCGCGTGCCAAACTGATCGGAGTTGCGCGACTCAGTAGGGCTGGAGATGTAGTTATTGCCTTGAAATGCACCGAGCTGCCCATTCTGTGCCAGGTTGGTGTTGGGCAGGGGGTACAGATTGAATATCTTTGCCCCCACAGGATCAACACAACTGGCGTTCACAACGCCGGCGACAATACAGTTGGCCGGAGCGCCAGGATAGGTGGGATTGGTCGGCGGTGAGCTCAGTTCATTGAAATTGTATTGCCGCATAAGTGGAGTTGGAACGGTTCCCACCAGACTCTGGCCCGCGGCAACCCGGGTTCCCTCGTAATTGCCGAAGATGAACCACCTGTTTTTGCGAATGGGTCCGCCGAGGGTACCTCCAAATTGGTTCTGCCTGAACGCTGACCTGGGCTGGCCGGCCCGGTTGAGAAAGTAATCGTTCGCGTCCAATTTGTCGTTACGAATGAACTCATAGACATCGCCATGCACTTCATTGGTGCCGGATTTTATCGAGGCGTTGATCACGCCCCCCGCGCTGCGCCCATACTCAACATCGTAATCGCGCGTCTGCAGCTTGAACTCAGCCAGCGAGTCGACCGCCGGCTGGGCGCTTTGGGCGCTTTGATCCTGAAGGTTGGTCGTATAGGAATTATTGTCAGCGCCATCCAGGACGTAGTTGTTCTCGGTGGAGCTATTGCCGTTCACGCTAAAGACTCCCTCAGCGCGGCTTTGAAACGAAGCGCTAGAAGGGTTCACGCCTGCCGTCAGCAGGGAAAGTTGATCGTAGCGCCTGCCATTCAGGGGCAGATCCGTTGCCTGTTGTGAATCAACCACAGTTCCAACATCGGCGTTCTGGGTCTCGAGCAGTGGAGCGCTGTCTGTGACCGTGACCTCCTGGCTGTTGGAGCCTACTTGCAAGGTGAAGTCCACCTGCTTACGGTCCTGGACGTCAAGGACAATCCCGTTACGAATCTCCTTCTTGAATCCCCCCGCGTCGGCCGAAACGGTGTAGTTTCCGACTCTCAGGTATGGGAAGACGTAGGTGCCGGCGTCACTCACCTTCACCGTTTGCGATTCACCGGTCGCCACGTTTTGGACTGTGACTGACGCGCTCTGGATTAGGGCGCCGGTCGAATCCTTAACCGTTCCGACGATGCTGGCGGTGTCAACCTGGGCGGAGAGAACAGCCGAAGTAAACGTCACCATCAGTAAAGCGCCTATCCGCAATGACCGTCCCACACTAATTTCGGAAAACCGCATGACTCCTCCAAATGAGGCCGTAAAGTCGCCTTGCTAAAAGATCAAAGCGCCGGCACAGCTCTCGAATACGTTCTAACCGCTTATATAGTTCCCACAAAATTTATCCGGCAGCGTTCGCAAATCCATATCACGCATTCGCTATCTCCAACGTGTTGCGGGGGTACCGTGAGTCAATTCACTGTCCCACCGGCTCGACATCAGGGACGGTTCTGCGGTCAACCATAGGTTTGGCGACGCTCATAACCGGTTATACTCAACCCTTGCCTTGTACAGCTACGCTCATTCTCTTGTCAAGAGACTAATTTGGACGGCTGCGGTGAGCCAGGCGGACGCGCAACGCGAATCCCGCAGCAACTCACCACACCCGCCCCTCCTATGCGTGCCGTGTTGGCCGTTCAGGTCCGCCGCCAGGGCCACTCCGAAAGTGTCGAGACCGTCCTTTCATGGGGATTTGCTCATCGACTTTCGTGGCAGGTTTGATATACATTTCCCTCTTGTGGGCGCAGCGGCTAACCGCTTCGTTCCCACCTCCACGCTTTACGTATGCGAGCCGGCATACGACTCCATCCCGAGGTAGGCGCTTTGTCTGCGGCAAAAATGGACCGGCGAGATTTCGTGAAGTCGATCGCAGCCGGCGGAACTGCCGCTATGAGCGGATGGCGGGCGCTGGCTGAATTGTCCGCTGACGACCCACCCCAGCAGCCGGTTTACAAAGTATTTACCGCCTCGCAGGTGGCGCTGGTGGGAACGATCGCGGAGCAACTGGTGCCTAAGGACGAGTATCCCGGCGGCATGGAAGGAGGCGTCGTTCCATTCATCGATGCCAAGCTGGCCGGGCCCTACGGCAAGTTCTACGTAGATCGCTATCAGTCGGGGCTGAAACTGGTGGATGAGGTTAGCCGGAAGTTGGCGGGCGGAGACTTTGTCGCTCTGAATTCCGTTCAACAACAGAACGTCTTAAGCAGTCTGCAAGCGGGGATCGAGGGGGAGCCGGCCGCACGGGAATTCTTTGGCTTGATCCTGGAGCATACCTTCGAGGGCTACTACGGTGATCCTCAGCACGGCGCAAATCGAAACGGCGAGAGCTGGAAGATGATCGGGTTCGGAGGCTAGTCAGTGCCCCAAAGCAAAGTCGATGCCGTGGTGGTGGGTTCAGGGGCGGGCGGGGGCATCCTTGCCAAGGAACTTGCGCAGGCAGGGCTATCAGTTGTGATGTTCGAGCGTGGCAACCACTACAGTGCGGCCGACTTCGACCACTCCGAATTACAGTCCCAGTATTCCGTGCCACCGGCCTACGGCCCATCGGTGTTCGCCAATCCCCGCACTTTTCGTTATACCGACGGCGAGACAGCACACCTGGTCTATCCCGGAGTGGACGATGTCTACGGGAAGACAGCTGCCTCCGTAGGAGGAGCCACGCTCGCCTATGGGGCTGCTGCCTGGCGCTACAAGCGGGAAGACTTCCTCATGAAATCGACTTACGGCGCGGTCAAAGGCACCTCGGTCGAAGATTGGCCGATTACTTATGATGACCTCGAACCCTACTATGAACGGGCAGAGTATGAGGTTGGAGTATCGGGCCTGGCCGGCGCCGACCCGTTCGCAGAGCCCCGGAAAAGGCCGTTCCCGGTTCCTCCCCTGCCTATCAATCCGCAAGGAGAAATCGTCCGTGACGCTGGCCTGCGCCTGGGCTGGCATCCCTTTCCACCCCCCTTCGCGATTCTCACCCAACCCTACAATGGCCGATATGCTTGTGTTCAATGCCGCTGGTGCCTCGCTCACGCCTGTGAAGTGAACGCGAAGTCGGGCACACAGATCAGTATGCTGCCCCTGGCCCTCAAGACTGGTAAATGCGAGTTGAGGGTCGATTCTTTCGTGACTCGCATCTTGACCGACGAAAAGGGCCGTCCCTCTGGGGTGCAGTATTTCGACGCTGATAAGAACGGGCATGAGCAGAATGCCGATCTGATCGTGGTGGCCTGCTCGGCTACAGAATCGGCGCGCTTATTGCTCAATTCGGCAGACAAGTTTCACCCACAAGGGCTGGGGAATTCATCCGGCCAGGTGGGCAGAAATCTGAATGACCATACCGGGGCCGATGCATTTGGCATTTTCGAGCACGAGATTCCTCATCAAAAGGGGCCCGGGCCATCCATTGCGTTCAACGATTGGAATCATCCGCGGGGCCGTGAAATACGCGGAGGGGGTTATATCTACAACTATTACTGCACCCTCCCGATCGAATTCGCGTCGACCCGTCCGCCCGGCGAACCCCTGTGGGGACAAGCCCACAAGGAATTCCAACGCAAGTATTTCTATCGCTATATCCACCTTGGCAGTAACTGCCAGGCTTTGCCCCAGGAGAGAAATCGCATTGATCTCGACCCCAAGGTTCGCGATGCCTGGGGAATCCCGGTGGCGCGGATTACTCACTCCTACTTGCAGGATGACTTTGAGGTCGCCAACTTTGTCATGGCCAAACAAGAGCAATTGCTAAAGGAGGCGGGGGCCATCAAAACCTGGCATGGCGAGAATCCAAGAGGCGGGGTGTCTGACCATCAAAATGGAACATGCAGAATGGGAAACGATCCTAAAACCTCGGTTGTCAGTTCCTACTGTCAAAGCCATGACGTCGACAACTTGTTCATCACCGACGGGAGCGTGTTGGTGACCGATGCTGGATTCAATCCCTCGTTAACCATCCAGGCGGTTGCGTTTAGAGCTGCAGAGTATATAAAGCAGCAATGGAAAGGTTCCGCGTGGCGCAACGGCAAGCGGACGTAGCCTATTACATGACAATGGAACCAACTGCAAACATTCGGGGAGTTTCTTCATGATTGGCGGCAGAGCACTCATCATCGCCGCGTGGTCCGGCGTATTCATCTACGGCTACCTGAACGCAATGTTGGGCATCGTGCTGCCCAACCTGATGGACATGCTCAAGCTCGATAAATCCCAGGCGGGCAAGTTTTTCATGTTCATTTCGATTGGCTTGCTCGTCTCCTCCATTCCCGCCGGGTTGACCATGGATTACTCAGGAACGAAGATCGTGACCTGCCTTGGTTTGCTGGCCGTTGCGGCGGCCTTTTGGGGACTCGGAACGATCAAGTCGCCCAGGTTCTTGTATGCTCTATCTTTTCTCCTGGGGATTGGCGGGGCGATGGTGATCGCCGGAGAAAACACGACCATTTCGCTGGCCAACACCAGTCAGCGAGAGATCGCATCCAATTTGCTAAACCTCTTCTTTGGCGTGGGCGCCTTCATTGCGCCATTCATCGTGATGCCGGTGCTAAAGACAAGAGGCTTCTCCGGTGTCCTGAAGGCCTCGGCGATTTTAACCGCCGCTATCCTGGCTTTCCACCTGTCACTTACCTTTCCTCCTCCGGTGGTGGCGACGCACTTTCCTTTGGGTAGCGTCGCCACCCTTCTTGGCGAGCCACGGCTAGTGCTGCTCATGTTCCTGGTATTTTTGTACGTCGGGACTGAGTTCTCCGTTTGGAGTTGGACGGTTACGTTTTTTACCACAGAACGTGGATACCCGCAACAGTCCGCGTCGCGCATCATCTCCATATTTGCTCTGACTATGATCGCCGGCCGCTGGGCGACCCAATGGACCTTGGTCAAGTTTGGCCCCCTGCTCCTTTTAGTGATTAGCGCTGCCGGGGCAGTCATTAGTTTGGCGGCACTCTATATTATCCGTGGACGGATACCGGTGATCGTCGCTGCATTGGCCGGAGGTTGGTTTATGGCAGCTATTTTTCCAACCGCGCTCGGCCTGGCCGGCCGCTACTTTCCGTCGTCGGTAGGTACTGCAATTAGCCTGGTCACTACAGGCGGCTGGATAGGCGCAATCGCCATCCCGCCTGCCGTAGGATTCGTCGCCGATCGTTTTGGAGTGAGTCGCGGGTTACTTATACCGGTAGGCGCAGCACTTCTCATGCTTATCACTCCGATTTTACTTATGCAGATGCACTGAAGACCGTTGGAGCAAAATACATGAACGCAAATACTTCTATCGTGCATTCGCAAAATCTACCCCAGGACCAATCGGGTGAATTGCTTCGCTTTTCTCGCCAGGAGGTTGGTTGGGAATGGATGAGCCTCGTGATTCGACGCCTGGCGCCGGGAGACTCGCTCCCGTTGCAAACACAAGAGGAAGAGATGGCGTTAGTCCTGCTGGGAGGTAAATGCCAGGCGGACTGGGGGGAAGGGGAGGTTTTGATAGGCGGCAGGAAAAATGTCTTTGATGGACCGCCTTATGCCTTATATCTTCCCTCTTCAAATCGTGTTGTGTTGAAGGCCGAGTCGGTCTGCGAATTCGCCGAGTGCAGGGTCCCGTCCACAGCTTCCTTACAGCCCAGGCTGATCACTCCGAAAGATATCTCCACCAGTCTGCGCGGTGGCGAGAACGCGTCCCGGCAAATCATCGACGTGATTCAGCCGGACTTTCCGGCCGACAAGCTCGTCGTGGTGGAGGTTTACACACCGGGGGGAAATTGGTCTAGCTATCCCCCGCACAAGCATGAGGTCCACAATCCGCCCGTCGAAGTGGATCTGGACGAAATCTATTACTACCGCACGAAGAGCGCCGATGCCTTCGGATTCCAGAATCTGTACAGCTCTGACAACGAGCGGGATTCGATATTGAAAGTGCGCGATGGTGACGCTGTGCTGGTACGAGACGGATATCACCCCGTTGTGGCAGGACCGGGCTATGACCTCTATTACCTGAATTTCCTTGCCGGAACCTCAAGATCCATGATGGTCACGGAAGATCCGAATCATGTTTGGCTACGATCGAGTTGGAAACAACCCGACGCCCGGCTGCCCATGGTGCGCACTTGAAGGGCGGACCAAAGCATTCGTTTCATCTATGATGGTCTAAAGGTCTTTGGGTTCTATGTCCAGCAACGAATCGCCTGCGAGCAGGCGCCAGAAAGGTGTGAGGCGTTAGGTGCCTCCCGATTCCGCGTTGCTCCGGCATTCCCATTCCAGGCGAGCCTTTCTTAAGCGCATGGCTTTGTCAGGCCTGGGTACAAGCGGTCTTGGCTCATCCCTTCCTCTGCTCTTTTCGTCCTCCGCGGCTTTCGGCTTAAACACCTCGCAGGCGACCCATCCTCTGTTCGTTCAAGTACCACCTTCCTCCAGCGGCATCAGCTGGCAGCATGTCAACGGCCGCTCTGCTCAGTACTATCTTCCTGAAACGACCGGAGCCGGCTGCGCGTTCATCGATTACGACGGGGATGGCTGGATGGACATCTACCTCGTCAATAGCGGCCGTTGTGATTTCTACGATCCAACTCCGCCGCTACGCAATGCTCTCTACCGGAACAATCGCAATGGCACATTTACAGATGTCACCGCGGAGGCCGGGGTTCCAGGAGGCGGTTATGGGATGGGGGCGGCGGTCGGGGATTTTAACAATGACGGGTTTCCTGATCTGTATGTAACGCAATACGGCAGCAGTATTCTCTACCGCAACAATGGAGATGGCACTTTCACCGACGTCACTAAACAAGCCGGTGTCGCGGCGCCCGGATGGGCTTCGAGCGCGGTCTGGTTTGACTATGACAACGACGGCAAGCTCGATCTGTTCGTATGCCGATTTGTCGACTTCACCAAGGAACTCAATAAGTTCTGCGGCAATTCCGCCACTGGAGAGCGATACTACTGCGTACCACGGGTCTATACACCCATGCCAAGTTGGCTGTTTCACAATAACGGAGACGGAACATTCACCGATGTCAGCAAGGAGTCCGGAATCGCGCGGTACCTGGGAAAGGCTTGGGGAGTAGTCGCTACTGACATCAACAATGACGGCAACATGGACTTGTTTGTTGCCAACGATACAGTGGCCAACTTTCTTCTTGTCAATGATGGCAAAGGCAAATTTAAAGACATTGGCGTTGAGTCGGGGATTGCATACAGCGAGGATGGCAGCCCCAGATCCGGCATGGGAGTCGATTCCGCGGACTACGACAACGATGGATGGATGGACCTTTTCGTTGCCAACGTAGATCACGAAAAGTATTCTCTTTACCACAACCAGCACAATCTGACCTTTGATGACCAGGCAATGCGGAATGGGATCGGGCAAAGCACGCTGCTCATGAGCGGTTGGGGGCTTAAGTTCGTCGACTTCGACAATGATGGCAACGTCGACCTGTTTCTCGCCAATGGACATCCCGACGACCGGGTCGAGACCCGAACAGACGAGGTGAAGTATGCCGAACCGATGCTGCTGTTTCGCAATAAGGGAATTGGATCGGAACACCGTTTTGAAAATGTGAGCGCACTTGGAGGCCCGATTTTTGACCAACGATTCGCCGCCCGCGGCATGGCATTAGGCGACTTCAATAACGATGGCGCCGTCGATGTGTTGGTATCGGTAAACAACGGCGCTCCTCTCCTGCTGAAGAATACAGCGGCTCAGGGCAACCATTGGCTGGGACTTAACCTTATTGGCAAGAAGTCGAATCGCGATGCCGTCGGCGCGTTGATAACCTGGCAAGCGGGTAACCTCAGGAGGCAATGTTTAAAGGTTGGCGGCGGGAGCTATCTTGCGTCGCACGATCCCCGCGTGGTTCTAGGGGCCGGAACGCACACAAAGATCGACTGGCTTGAAATCAGATGGCCAAAACCGAGCGGACTCATTGAACAGTATACGAATTTGCCGATCGACCGCTACCTCACCATTGAGGAGGGCAAGGGAAAGAAAGTAGATAGCGTGGCCCTGAAGAGACATACGAAGTAACCACCACCCTGGATAGCTTCAGTATGGTGGTTACTTCGTCTATTCCGTCAATGCCCTGACTCCAGGGTAGGGAGCTTTTCTGCCCATGCGTTGAGATAACTCGGCGTGTCATTCTGCAAGTCGCGTTTGCCAATCTTGACGCCGTGAGCTGATAGCGCGTGGTAGTGAAGACAATCTGCCGAATCGCACTATTTGCGGCTGTCGTGGGTTAGGTTAAGGCCCTGTGGTTGAATAGGAGCCTAGCGGAGGGGATCGGGATGGCAGAGCGGCCGGTCGAACTGATTTACGCGCTAGACGAAAGACCACCCTGGCTACAGCTACTGGGCCTTGGGTTTCAGCACGTAGCCGTCATTTGCCCTTATCTGGTGATGGTGGCACTGGTTGCGGAAGCGGCGAAATTGCCGCGCGATGCCGCGCAGAGTGCCGTCGGCCTGGCAATGATTGCGGTCGCGATCATGACCGTTCTGCAGAGCTTGCGTCTCGGTCAGGTTGGTTCCGGTTATCTTTGCCCGCCGGTTGTCTCGGCCATTTATCTTCCGTCGAGCATCGCAGTGGCCTCTTCCTTCGGGTTATCGGCCGTGTGCGGGATGGTGATCTTCGCCGGCGTTTGCGAGTTTGGGGTGGCGTTCCTCATCAACCGGACAAGAAAACTGTTTCCAGCCGTGGTCTCGGGCGTTGTTATCATAGCCGTGGGCTTAGAACTGGGAAAGATCGGAACCAGCGTGCTGTTCGTGCACGCAACCGCGCATCGCGATCAAAGCACGGGGTCGTTTGCGACTGCGGCTTTGGCCCTCGCGGCGATGACGGGCCTCGCAGTATGGGCCAAGGGATTGCCCAAACTGTTCTGCTCGTTGTTGGGGATACTGATTGGATACATGGCAGCCGCGGCATTCCATGTTTTTTCCCCGAGCTTTTTCGACGATTTTGCGGCGGCGCCGTTTTTCGCGGTTCCCAGCGTAAGCTTTTTATCCTATAGGTTCGTACCCTCGTTCGCCGTTCCGTTTGCGATCGCCGGGCTTGCCTCGGGTCTGCGGGTTATTGGCGTTCTGACCACTTGTCAGCAGATGAACGATACGGGATGGCGTCGCCCGGATATGCGAAATATCGAAGCCGGTGTACGGGCGGACGGGCTCGGCTGCCTCGTCGGCGGCTTGTTGGGAACTCCAGGCATGAGTGCGAGCCCAAGCCTGGTGAGCGTGGAGAAGACTACTGGCGCGACAAGCCGGGTGATCGCCTGGTCCATCGCCTTCTGGCTAGTTATTTTGTCGTGCCTGCCTAAATTTGCGGGCCTCATTGTGAATATGCCGCGCCCGGTGATGGCGGCGGCGCTCTTCTTCAACGGCGCCCTCATGCTAGTCGCTGGTATGCAGATTATTGCCAGCCGTCCCATCACGCTTCGGGCCACGCTGGTCGTAGGATTTTCGATCCTGGCAGCGATTACGGTGGCGATTTATCCGGAGTTCTACCGGTCGCTGCCGAGCTGGACACAACAGTTCACGAGTTCGATTATTTCCATGGCGGTGATCGTTTCCGTACCGCTCAATGCCCTGTTCCTGCTGGGTACGTGGCATTACCGTCAAGTGCTTCTTGGGAAGGATGCAACGCCTGCCACAGCCGGATCGTTCGACATGTTCTTCGAGAAGCAGGCCAGGGAATGGAAGCTTGCTGCGGAGGACGCATCGCGAGTGCGCTCCGTCGTCGATACGGCCATCGAATATGTCACGGCCAATGCCAACGGGCCGGTGGACATCCAAATGGGGAGCGATACGTTCGACATCCTGGTGACGTTGCGCTACGCAGGCAATCTGCCGTCTCTGCCTGACGAGCGTCCGAAAAAGGAAATGGTCGAAGAGCAGAGCTTTGTCAGTGGTCTTTCGGGTTATCTGTCGGGCCTCCACGCAGACCACGTCGAACGCAGCGCCAAAGGGGAGCAGTGTGAGATCAAGCTCCTTTTCCGGTTATGATCCCAATCGGGGATGGAACTAGTTCTAATGGTTGTAACGTCCATGGGCCAGAGACTGCAAAAGGGCGCCGTTCGGCTTCAGCAACTCAACCTTGGTGACCTGGTGCCTGTCGAGTTGCCGGCGGGTTGATGCTTGCCAAAGTGCTTCAAGCACCCCGCAAGCATTGCCCAGGCACTCGCTTTGGTAAGCATTTGCCGGCCCGGTATTGAACAGGGCCTGCGGCGTGCCGGCATGGAAAACCGGGGTGGAGTTCACCGGCACCGCCATCATGGTCCAGTCCGGCGAGATGTAGAACAGCTCTCTGCCATCGCGGCGCCAGCGCGGTTGTACACCCCCGCCGCGAGACACCATCCATCGGCCACCGTTGGGTGTGGGCGGAAAAGGAATTACATAGATTTCGCTGAGGCCCGATTCGTTCGAGGTGTATGCCACCCAGCGCCCGTCGGGCGAAAACTGCCCCTGATCCTCATTCGCAGGAGTATCGGCCAGTGCCAGCGGGAAATGAAGATCCATGTGCTGAACAGCATAGATGCAGATGCGAAGCACGTAATGCCGGATGATCGAGTCCTCCATCTCATGCCGTGGTCCTTGGACGGAGAAGGGCACGTGCATCTATTATTTAGCTTTGATCGTGACTGCTGACATCATCCAATTCGAGGCTTATCGGCCAGCCCTCCTTGGACATTGTTATCGCATGTTGGGGTCGGCTTTCGATGCCGATGATGCCGTGCAGGAAACGATGATCCGCGCCTGGAAAGCCTACGACCGCTTCGACGGTCGCGCCTCGCTTAAGTCCTGGCTTTACCGCATCGCCACCAACGTATGCCTCGATGAGTTGAAGAGCCGCGGCCGCCGTGCGCTCCCCATTGAAGAAGGCTTTCCCGCATCCGGCGCGCCCCAGATCGAGGCGCTAACCCAGCAGCCCGGCAGCTACTGGATTGAACCCATCTCTGACACGGAGATCTCCAGCAACGACGCCGGCCCGGAAGAGAAGGCCTCGCTCCGCCAAAGCATCCGCCTGGCCTTCATCGCCGCGCTGCAGAAGCTGCCGCCAAAACAGCGTGCAGCGCTGCTCATGGCGGAGGTGCTCGACTGCCCCGTCGTCGAAGTCGCCGAGACGCTGGAAACTTCCGTCGCCTCGGTGAACAGCGCGCTGCAGCGTGCGCGCTCCTCACTCGCCAAGCGCAGTTCGGAAGAACCGGTCACGCTCACAGCGCATCAGCAGGCGATGCTCGACCGTTACGTCATGGCTTTCGAAAGCTACGATGTCAACGGCCTGATGTCGCTCATGCGGCAGGACGTCACCTTCTGCATGCCGCCCTACTCGTTATGGCTGCAGGGACCGCAGGAAGTTCAGACATGGATGCTCGGCCTTGGCTCCGGCTGCCGCGGCTCGCGCCTGCTTTCCACCTCCGCCTCCGGTTGGCCGGCATTTGCCCAGTACCGCCCAGCCCCAGATGGTGGACACAAAGCCTGGGCCTTGATCGTTCTAGAGCTCGCTGGCGATGAGATCGCCGGAGTGAACAACTTTCTCGACGTTGAGAGGCTCTTCCCTCGTTTTGGCTTCCCTTTGCAACTCTCTCCAACAAAATAAAAAATCGTCGGACCGATGAGTTTGCGGTGTGCCGGCAGTCATTGGATCAGAAGGAGAACATGATCCATGAGTGCCATGACACAAATCGCCGCGAGTGAGTTCAACCACTATCAACCTGAAACCCCATCCATATCCCGAAAGCAGCTTTGGACCGGCCGCGTTCTGAGCGGCGTCGCCAGTGCGTTCTTTCTCATGGACGGCGCGATGAAACTTGCCAAACCTGCACCCGTCGTTCAAGCCACCCTGCAATTGGGGTATCCGGAGTCAACCATTCTTGGCATAGGTATCGTCCTGCTTGTTTGCACGGTCCTGTACCTTATTCCCCGTACCGCCCTCTTGGGTGCGGTCTTGCTCACAGGGTATTTGGGCGGAGCCGTCGCGAGCCACGTCCGCGTGAGCGCGCCGTGGTTCAACATCCTCTTCCCTGTTTTCTTTGGCTGCGTCGTCTGGGCAGGTCTCTATCTTCGCGACAGACGCTTAAGATCGATTTTCGCGTGATAGCAATTTTGTGGAGAGACATCAGCGAGACTGCGCCCGTCTTAAGCCATTGCAGAAGGAAGTAATCGTTTATCAACTTCAAAATTGCAAGAGGAGAACACGATGAAGATCACAGTTGAGACAAAGGTCGCGGCACCCATCGAACAGGTCTGGAAAGCCTGGACTACGCCGGAAGACATCAAACAGTGGAATGCAGCTTCCGATGATTGGCATACGACAGCGGCCACAGTGGATTTGCGCGTCGGCGGATCCTTTTCGTCACGTATGGAGGCCAAGGACGGCAGCATGGGATTCGACTTCACCGGAACCTACACGAGGATCGTTGAGCATGAGCTAATTGAATGCTCGTTCGGCGACAGAGTTCATGCTGGTAGAGTTCCTGGCCGGGCAAGGGGAGGTCACCATCCGCGAGACATTTGATGCTGAGACCACCCATTCGGAGGAGCAACAGCGTCATGGCTGGCAGGCCATCCTGAACAGCTTTGCCAGACATGTTGAAGCGAAGATTGGCGATCTCCTAAACAAGTAGAAAGCCGGAAGTGACCTCGCTATTCGTTCGCAGCCTTCGCACCTGAGATCGCGTACGAGCAGACGATCAGGAGTTATTAGCTGGAGAGGGGCTCGCGGGTTGAGACGGCTACGTTCCGCACCTTAAGATGGAACGGTTAATACGACTTTCCCCTGCGCATGTCCTTCAGCTAGATAACGGAGAGCTTCTGCTGCCTCGCTCAAGCGGTAACGCCGGTCGATGACGGGCACAATCTTGCCGGCCTGCAGAAGGCCTTTCAAGAAAACCAAATCTCTCTGATTCATTTTCGCGATAAAGAAAGTCATCTTTTTGCGCCCAAGCGCTGAAAGAAGCCGCCCCAGTAGCAGCGCTTGTAGAATCGGAACCAGACCCCCGATTGCGACATAGATCCCGTTCTGACTAAGCATCCGCCTGTACTGAAAAATCGAATGATGACCGTTCACGGCCAATATCAGATCGTACCGCTGCCCAAGCCGCGCGAAATGTACGTTGGTGTAATCGATGACATGGTCTGCGCCTAATGATCTCGCTATATCCACATTCCTCGTACTGCATACGGCAGTGACTTCAGCCCCAAGCTCTTTGGCAATCTGGACCGCAAATGTGCCGACACCACCAGATGCGCCCTCAATGAGAACTTTGTGGCCCGGCTGCATCCGTCCCCAGTCGCGAAGACCCTGGAGCGCCGTAATTGCGGCGATGGGTACCGCTGCTGCATCCTCAAACGACAGGTTGGCTGGCTTCGGCGCCAATCTGTCTTCAGGTGCACATACGTACTCGGCAAATCCCTTTCCCTCGAATCCTGTTATCCCGAAGACCTCGTCGCCTGCCTGAAACTGCTTTACGTTCCTGCCGACTGCTTCTACTCGGCCGGCGATATCACAACCGATGATCGTGTTTTTAGGCTTGGCGCGCAATCCCGGGATGCGGTTCCACGGCGCGCCTTGCAGCACGAACAGGTCCACGGGATTTACCGATGCCGCGCAAAGCTTGATCAAGACCTCATTGCCGGCGGGGCTAGGCGTTGGCACCTCCGCGAACTGCAACTCGTCTGGCGATCCGTATTGCGTACGTACAATCGCTTTCATAGGAAGTGGGCTATTTCCCGTTCAGGCTGAGAGCATACACGTCCCGCGTTCCAAGGTCGCGAAGAAAGAGCGGAGCGTCACTCGGATCCACTCCCATCCACATACCGGTATTCCCCGTGTAGTTGAGCGTTTTGATGTCGGCGATCTGCTCTACCTTGCCGTCGGCGACGCGCATTCGAAATACCGCAGGGTTCTCCTGAAAATTCATGAAGTAGATGAGTGGCCGTCTTTCGACCACTCCGGATAGGCGACCACACCTTTGTAGGGCGTAGACCATTTTTGCGTCGCGATATCGAAGATATTCAATGTGGTTGAATTCATGCGTACAGCGGCGATCGAACGGCCATCAGGGGACCAGCGGGGCGAAAACAGGCCGACCGATCCGGGAAGAGTGGACACGCGTTGCTATCCAGGTCGAGGATCTTTATGACGCTTTCGGATCTGCACCGCCTTCCGGGCTAGTAGAGAAGACGATTTTGGTCCCGTCCGGCGACCAATTCGGATCCGTTTCGTCCGCTGTCCTCTGGCAAAAGACGTTTCGGATTGCCCCCTTGTGAGGAGACGATATAGGCTTTCTCGTTGCCCACGGAAGAGGCGTCGAAAAACAGGATTCTGATGCCGTCCGGCGACCACCTGGGTCGGCTAGTTGGCAGCATGGGAGTATCGCTCAGTTGGATGCGATTGCTGCCATCCGGCTTCGCTCTCCAGAGGATACCATTCAGGATAGGAAATAAATACGACCGACTTACCGTCTTTAGAAAAGGACATGTTGTCCGCCGGATAGACCGCCAGATAAGGCAGAAATTGCCGGGTCTTTGCGTCAAAGCGGACCAGTTCGCCACGGAGGGTCGAGCCTGCCACGAAGATCTTTTTGCCGTCCTTGCCGGGAATTGGGTTATCCCATGCTATGGGCCCGGAGGTCAATCGGACCGGCTGCGGCTTGCGATTTGCGAAAAAGTCCCGCGCCGCTCATCGCGAGCCCATATCTGGTATCCGGAATTAAAGAAGAACAGGTTTCCGTCGGGGGACCAGTGTCCGCAGCACGCGTCACCCTTCCAGCCGGGAAACAGCCGATGAAGATTAGAGCCGTTGGACGTCATTTCCCAAAGCCGTCCGTCGTCCTTTGAGAAACGGATGGTTGTGCCGTCGGGGGACCACGGAGAAAACAGGCCAGACCGCCGACCGATGCCAACTTATGAGCGCCAGTCCCATCGCTTCGCACGGCGAAGATGTTTCCGTGGGAGTTGAGTAGGCGACCGAGTCTCCTTCCGGCCGACCAGGATGCTTCGGTTCCTACCGCGAGGTAGCTTGGAGCGAGCCCCCGAGGATACTTACGCTCCATATAGGGTGCGAGAGCTCTCGTGGCTCCCTTATAGGACGCAACGAGAAATTTCGAACCGTCGGGCGAGACATCGAGCAAGACGGGATCCGATAATGGGACCGGAACGGGCGCGACGTCTCCGCCCGATATCGCAACTTCGCCGATGCCGAACCCTCGAGTCCTATTAACGTAATCCGGATGCCTCGGTTCCGCGAAGGCAGCGGGTGTTGCCGGCATGAGTCATTGGGCGTAGTTCGAAATGCGCAGGACGCGGCCCTATTCCGGCGGAAATCACGAAATAAGCCGCGACGCCCACCGCAATAAGGCCAGGATTACGCATGGTCGCTGCCAGACCGCAACATTAATTTTCGGGACCAACGGCGAGGTGGAGCTACAGCGGGTTGTGGCGACGATGCGCCGGAATCCGACAAGGCTTCCAGAGCGAAGGCGAGATCGGATGCGGACTGGAAGCGTTGTTCTGGATTTTTTTCCAGGCAGCGTTGCATTACTCGCTGCAAGCCCGGCGTGGTATGCACGATCTGCGAGATCACCGGAGGATCTTCGTTGAGGACCGCGGTCATCGTCTCCGCAGCAGTCGAACGGTGGAAGGCTCGATACCGGAAAGCATCTCGTAGAGAATGGCTCCGAAGGCGAAGAAGTCAGTACGATAATCGACCGGCTGCCCGCGCACCTGTTCCGGCGCCATGTACCCCGCGGTGCCCATGACCTGGCCGGGATTGGTTCCCTCTGCGAGAGTCGGCGAGTTCCCCGCTGACTCGGTTGGGGGCTCCATCAACTTGGCCAGGCCGAAGTCCAGAATCTTGGTCACGCCGGCCTTGGTGACGAAGAGGTTTTCCGGTTTCAGATCGCGGTGTACGATGCCCTTTCCGTGAGCAGCCGCCAGTCCATGGGCAATTTGGATGGCCGTGCCAGTAGCCTTGCGCACTGGCATAGGGCCATCTTCCAGCAACTGGCGTAACGTACTCCCCTCCAGCAGCGCGGAGACAAGGTAGGGAGCGCCCTGGAATATACCAAAGCGGTAAATAGAGAGAATGTTCGGATGGTCCAGAGCGGCAGTGGCCTGCGCCTCGAGCTCAAAACGCCGAAGACGGTCTACATTTTGAGCGACCGACGCCGGCAGGACCTTTATAGCCACTTCCCTATTCAAAAGGGGTCCAGAGCGCGATAGACTTCGCCCATTCCGCCCGCCCCGAGAAGGCCGACTATTACATATCCGTCTAGCTCACTGCCTACGGGCAAAGCCATCGTGTGCCGGATTATATCTCCAGCGCAAGCGTTCCCGGGATTCTCGAATTTGGACCCTTCGCGCGGAATATCCGGGAACTTTGATCACGTACAGGGCGTATCTCTCTCAGTAGCTCAAGGCTGGAGGGGGCCTTTATGTCTGTGCATATTCAGTTATTCCGGGCCTTACCGGCAACGGTTCTATCCGCGGCCATCCTGTTGGTTGGTAGCGCAGTATCCTCCGGGCAAGATTCAGGCGTCAATCTCTCGCTCCACGCGAACTCTCACACCAGGGCGGCTGATATCGGGCTGCCCATCTATCCTGGGGCAACTCTATACAAAGATGATGGCAACGACTCCGGGGCCGATCTCGGACTTACCGCCGGCGACTTTCACTTCGCCCTGCTGGCAGTTAATTACGTGACCAGTGACCCGGCGGCACGGGTTTTGGCCTTCTATCGCAAACTGCTCTCACGCTATGGTGAAGTACTGGAGTGCGACCAAGGTAAACCGGTGGGCGCCCTGACTGTCACGCGCAGTGGCCTTACCTGCGGACAGGTTGGAAGCGGCAACACGAACTCCTCCACGGATCACGAAATTCGCGCCGGATCCCCTCATCAGTACCGCATTGTCGGAATTGACGACTCTCATCCGGGATCCACCCGCTTTGGTCTCGTCTACCTTGATCTCCCGAAGGACATGGGCGAGAAAACGAAGTAGCGCCAACGCACGACGGCCCGCATGCTCCATTTCCGAAATCACTCGTCGCCCAGAGCAGCGCTTACGAGGTGCATGGCGGTCAGCAGATAATTCTCAGTATCGAGCTCAGGTTCCCATGCCTGCTGCAGAATGAAGCCCTGCGCGAGTGCGAGCAACACGCGAGAAAAGGCGTCCGGGTCCAGGTCTTTTGGCAGTTGACCTGCCCGTTGCGCGTTGCGCAGCGCAGTGGTGAGCAGATCCCGCTGCCGGAAGCCGCGCTCGACAATTCTTCTTATGCGTTTGTCGCGCAGAGATTCAGCCCATATCTGGATGGTTAGTTTTCGCCGTTCCCTTTCCTTTGGGTCCCGCAACATCGCGAAAAATGATCGGGCCAGGTGTTCGAGACCTTCCACAACATTGCCCGACGCGAGCAAATCAACCAATAGAGCTGATTCGCGCTTATGTCTTTGCTCGGCGATGGCCGCCACGATGTCATTTTTCCCGCGAAAATAACAATACACTGCTCCGGGACTCGACTTCAGTTCCCGAATGATGTGCTCCATCGTGGTGCGGTGAAAACCTTGCCGCGCAAAGCATCGCTCGGCTACATGGAGAATCTCAAGACGGCGAGCCTGTCTTTGCTCTTCGCTGATCTTGGGCATCGTTAGTCTCCGGCGCGCAGCATGCTCGCAACCCGGTATAGCTCGGAGCCGGTTTCCCTGCGGCCATTTGTGGAGCAGTAATGCTTGGCGGCGTCCGCGGTGGAGGCATCGCTTTCGAGCTGGAAGCCGAACCGACTGACTGTGTTCGCCAGCACAACCGGATCGAAGCCGAAGAGGAAGGGCTCGTGGCTACGCCTGACCCAGGATGTCCAGCGGCGGGAACCCCGGAAGGTTAACGAGCCATCAAGAGCGCCTTTGTGCACATAGGTGAGAATCAAGCGGCTTTGGGGAGCAAGGAGGCGGCTCAGGACAACGAGGTTGGCGTTCACCGCCGGCTCCGTAAGATAGCTGACAACGCCTTCCCAGAGCACCACAGCTGGGTCTTCGCATCAAAACCTGCTTGGCTTAGCTTGAATTCCAGGTCGTCTTTCTCGAAATCCACCTCAACGAAACGCACGTTCCCGGGCAACGGTTCGAGTAAGCGCTTGAGCCGTTCACGTTTCGCCCTTTGGGTGGCTGGATGGTCCACCTCAAAGGTTCGGATGCATCTTGTTTCGTCCAGGCGAAATGCGCGACTGTCAAAGCCGGCGCCGAGCAGGACCAACTGCTGCGTGCCCGCGTGAATCGAATCGCGCACCATATCATCGATCAATCGCGTCCGGACCACGCCGGAACTGCGTGTGCATGGCCATCCCAGGTCCAAAAATGTACGTACCAGCCTTCCCATCCCTGAGATCTGGGCAATTTGCGCGAGCGCCTTGAGCGTTCCGGAAAGAAATGGAATGGCGTAGGGATCTTCAAAGAGACGGCGGCTTGGGCGTTCTGCGTTTTCGACAGCGCGAAAGAGGGCCATGTATTCCGCAGTTCGGCTTGGTTGATGGCTGAGCATGCTTAAAACAGAATATACATTCTGTTTTATTGACACCAGTCTCTTGCCCGTTGTTCTGGTTGATCAGCGATGGAAGGCGGCGCGGAATTCCCTAGGGGTCTTTTTCTTGACCTCCTTGAATTGACGATTGAAGTTGGCCAGGTTTCGGTATCCCACTTCATCGGCGATTGCAGCAACGGCCTTCTGCGTATTCAACAACAGGGCGCAGGCGTTACCGACTCGCAATTGAGCCACGTATTCGACAATCGTGGTACTGGTGTGGAGCTTGAATAGGCGATGCAGCGAACTCCGGCTCAGAGCTGCGGTCCGCATCAACTTCGCTACCGAAATCTCCTCCCGGTAGTGCTCATGCAGATAGGAAATCACCCGGCCAATTCTCTCCTCGGTTGCGGTGGGAGAACTTATCGCCTCGCTTGCCGCGGAGGCCAGGAAGATCGTCCTGCTGTCGCCCGCGAGCAGTAACAGCAGCTTGAGAAGGGATAACAAACGTTGCGCCGGGGCCTCATCGAGCATCGAGCAGATAGCCGATTGCGCCGTCTCGCGCGTGGCTGTGGAGAACGTCAGCGCCCGCGACGATTTTTCCAGAAGCCGCAGGATCGGGTGCAATTCGACATGCGGCTCGATCATGCTTTTGACGAACGCTTCGGTGAACCACAGAACCAACGCGCGATGCGTACGGCCCGTGCGCTCACCCGAGCACCAGGTGTGCGGAATCTTTGGACCAATCAATACCAGGTCGCCATGGTGGTACGCAGAGACGTTGTCTCCGACAAAGCGCTGCCCCCGGCTGTTCAGCGTCAGGGTCAGCTCGTATTCGGGGTGGTAATGCCATTCAAAGGGAATCCGCTCCAGCCGCCGGTCGAAGAAGACCCAGGATGCGTCCCGCGGCGTGGTCAAATGTTCGCGGTAGGGCCTCACGGCATCGCCTCGTAGTGGCATTGTAGCGAGTTTTTCATCCCAGATGAGACTTTCGTATCGGAATTTGGCATCCGAGGCAAACATGCCGTCTCCTGAAAGCGCTAGATTTTCCCTATGCGCTCCCCGCACGGAGGTTCTCCATGGAAACAGTGCACGCCAACGCGACTCCCGAGGAAAAGAGGTACCGCAACAGCTTGACCGCCATCGTCCACAGAACACAGCTACGCGACATCCAGAAGACGCTCCCGCTTCGGGTGTTGTCCGACGAGGATTTCAAGCACTGGCAGACCAACGGGTTCGTGGTCGTCCGGCAGGCTGTGCCGGCGGACAATGTGAAGCGCCTGGTCGATTTCCTGTGGGAGTTCCAGGAGATGGACCCTGGCAACATTGAAACCTGGAGCGGAGGCCAACTCCGTAGCCATGCCATGACAGAACTGAACAATAGCGGCATGGTGGAGGTCTACAACCACCAGTATCTGTGGGATAACCGGCAGCATCCGCGCGTCTACGACGCATTTGTCGATATCTGGGACGAGGAGCGGCTCTGGGTCACCATCGATCGTGCCAACCTGAATACGCCTAACCGCAGCGGAAGAGCGTTTGGCGGATTCATCCACACGGATGTTGACACCACCCTGGACCCGCTTCCGGTGAATGTGCAGGGGGTCGTTTCTCTGGTCGATGCAGATGACGAAACGGGCGGGTTCCAATGTGTTCCCGAGCAATTTCGAAACTTCGAGGAATGGAAGAAGCGGCAGCCGTCGGACCGCAACGGGTTCAAAGCAGATATCTCCGGCTTCGCGGTGCAATCTGTTCCTTTGAAGGCAGGAGACCTGCTGATTTTCAATAGCTTGTTAGCCCACGGCATCCGCCCCAATACGTCTCAGAACAAAGCGCGCCTGGCACAATACATCTCGATGACGCCCTGGGAGCCGGAGAATCTCGGCTTGCGAGAGCAGCGTATTCTTTCGTGGCGCGAGCGGAGGGCTCCTCTTGGCGTTGCCTTCCCGGGGGATCCGCGAGAGTGGGAACGCACGAAATATGAGGTTGCCAAGTTGACAGCCCTGGGGCGGAGACTTCTTGGCGTGGATTTGTGGAGTTAAGAGAGTTGCGTGAGAGTTCCACTTACGACCCATTTTTTAGTCCCCTTGGGCACTGCGTGACGAACTGGAAATGGCACATCGAGAGCCATTATTCCACTCAAGCCAAAGGACGGCTTGACCCCGATTTCCTGCCACGCTGTGCTAGTGAGGTCCGCGTGTGCGCCTTTCATTAAGGAAAGGCGCATGGGGTGTGTCAACGCCACAAGCCTCCGCAGGAAATCGGGGCAAGTGGGGCACCCCCCGCATTTGTTGCCGGTGTCGCAATTGCTAGGTGAGCGTGTCTTCTTCCCCTGATTATCATATCTTGACGGTCATAATGAGTGCGTGCTAATGTCGCCTTCTATGACCGATCCGAATACCGACGTGATTCAAGGTACGCTCGACATGCTGATTCTCAAGACCTTGAGCCTGGAGCCCATGCACGGCTTTGGCATCGCGCGCCGCGTGGAGCAAGTCTCGCGCGGCGTCTTCAAGGTGAACCCGGGGTCTCTGCTGACTGCGCTGCAGCGCCTGGAGCGCGCCGGCTGGCTGGATAGCGAATGGCGTCAGACGGAAAACTCGCGCCGGGCGAAGTTCTATACCCTCACCAGGACGGGCAAGAAGCAACTGGAGGAAGAAACCGCGGACTGGACGCGGCGGGCCTCTGCGATCGCACGGCTGTTGAAGGCGGAAGGTTGAGCCATGTCTCTCTGGCGGCAGTTGACCTACGGCCTGCGTAGCCTGGTAAACCGGGCAAAACACGATCGTGATACAGCGGAAGAAGTGGAGCAATACTTCGAGGAAGCAGAGGCCGCGTGGAGATCACGCGGCCTCTCTGCTGAGGACGCCAGGAGGGCCGCACGGATGGATGGCGGCACGATGGCGGTCGCTAAAGAGCGGGTGAATTCTTACGGATGGGAGAACACCGCTAGAAGCTTCTTCGCAGACCTGCGCTTCGCTGGGCGCCAGTTGCTGAAGCACAAGGTATTCACAGCGACGGCGGCGCTGACTCTGGCGTTGGGCATCGGGGCAAACGCCGCCATCTTTACCGTGATTGAATCGGTCCTGCTCGCTCCCCTGCCCTACAAGCATGCCGACAAGCTCGCTGTTCTGACCACGCACTGGACGAATAGCGGGCACACTACGGCACGCATAACCGGACCGGATGGGGTGGACGTGCGCGACCATGCCGGGAGCATCGAAGCCATGAGCCTCTACAGTGGCGGCAATCTGGGCGTGCAGTTGCGCGATCACTCGGTCTTCACAATCGTCACTTTCGTAGATGCGAACTTCACCCGCGTCTTCAGCCTGCAGCCGCTTGCGGGCCGCCTGCTTAGCAGATGCCGATGCTCATCATGCCGCCCTGGTGAGCGAGCAGTTCGCCCGCGACAACTTCGGCAGCGCGCAGGCTGCGCTGGGACAGACGCTGCACGTAGAGAATGAGCCGGTGGAGATTGTGGGCGTATTACCCGGGAGCTTCGACTTCCCTGCCCAGACGCACGTGTGGGAGGCCTTCCCCTTGCGGCCTGAGTCGGAGGAGCGGACGGCATTCAACTACAAGGCGGTGGCGCGCCTCCGTTCCGGTACAAGCTTCGCCGCAGCCAGGACGGAATTGATTGGAATTTCGCACCGGCTTGAGACCGCATACCCCGAAGCGAACCGGAATAAGCAGATATTGCCGCAGCCGCTGCAAGAGGCCCTGCTGGGAGATACACGGCCGACGCTTCTGTTTCTATGGGCTGCCGTCGCGCTCATCCTGCTGATCGCATGTGTCAACGTGACCCATCTTCAACTGGTGCGCTCCATGGAGCGCCAGCGCGAGCTCGCTATTCGCCGGGCGCTGGGCTCTTCCAGCTGGCAGGTCATGCAGCCGGTGATCCTCGAAAGCCTGCTGGTCTCGCTGATCGGCGGCGCGGCTGGAGTGCTGCTGGCCTTCCCCGCGGTACGAGTGCTGGTGAACATGGCCCCCAAGGATCTACCGCGCACGAGTGAAATTCATCTGAACGGTTGGGTGCTGGGATTTACCTTGGCGCTCTCTGTGTTGACTGCGCTCGCGTCGTCAGTGCTCCCTGCGCTGAAGGCGGCCAAGATCGATCCCGCGGAGACGTTGAAACAGGACGCCTCACGCGGTATGACCCGGCAGGGCGCATCGATGCTTCGCGATGGACTGGTGATTGCGGAGGTGGCAGCGACGTTTGTTCTGGCGGTGGGTGCGGCACTTTTGCTGCATACCATGATGGCTCTCATCGATCGGGACATGGGGTATCAGACGCGCCATTTGCTGGTGGTGGATGCGGATGCGCCGGCGCACTCCGGCCAGGATGCCCAGCGCGTGGAACAGCAGTTCAATGGGCTCTTTTTGCAACTCGCAGCAATGCCAGGCATACAACATGTGGCCGGGATCATGGGGCTGCCGACGGGTGCGTATGGTTCCAATGGGTATTACACCGTGAGCGGCGCCGGGCCTGTCGATGTCAACCATTCGCCATACGCCAACTTCAGCGTGGCCAGTCCGGGCTACTTTCAGGCTATGGAGATTCCGATCAAACGCGGGCGCGACTTCAACGCGCTGGATACGGACAAGGGTCTCTTCGTGGCGGTGATCAGCGAGTCGCTCGCCAAGCAGAGCTTTGGCAATGCCGATCCGTTGGGCAAGCAGATCCAGTGCGGGCTTGACTCCGACAAGTGGATGACAGTGGTGGGCGTGGTCGGCGATGTGCGGCAGGTGTCACCCGCGGAGAATCCCGGGCCGACGCTTTACATGCCGATGACCCAACATCCCTTTTTTGCCAATCAAATCCACATTGTTTTGCGCACCGAAGTAAAGCCGCTGACCCTGATGAATGCAGTGCAGGAAGAAATTGCGCGAGTGAATCCGTTCATCGCGATGCGTTTTACCACCATGGATGCCATGGTGAACACCTCGATTGCGACAGAACGTTTTCGGGCGGCGCTGATTTCTTCTTTCGCTGGAATTGGACTGGTGCTGGCGATGTTGGGGGTGTATGGCACGATGGCTTATACGGTGGCGCAACGCACCTTTGAAATCGGCGTACGCATGGCGTTCGGCGCGGAGAGGGGAGCGATTTTGAGCACGGTGCTGGCGCATGCCGCAAAGCTGGCCTGCTATGGCATCGCGGTGGGATTGGTGGTGAGTCTCGTGCTTGCACGGCTGATGACCAGCATGCTGGTTGGCGTGCAGCCGACTGACCCGGTCAGCCTCGGTGTGGCTTCGTTGCTCCTTTTGCTGACGGCGCTGGCAGCGGCGCTGGCGCCGGGGTGGAGGGCCACGCATGTCGATCCCGTGGTGGCGCTACGGTCGTCTTAGAGGTGGAGCTGGGCTGCGATGATTCGCATCGCAGGGCGGATAGATCCGGTGGATGTTGTTGCCGATGGGGCAAGAACTCTCAGCCACCCAACTCCCGGCTGGCAAGGTCCGTTCCTTCCACTCGGGCCTGAATCTTTTTGAAGGCTGTTTCCGGAATCACACCGGAATCCTATACTGATCCGAAGGAGTCGACCTCCACCGAAAGGTTGCGCCGCTCTGAGCCGGGTAGATCGAATCAGACGTTCGGTTTCCCGGCCGTTCATCAACACATTGGGCCAGTTGGTCACAGTTCGCTTCCTCGCATGGAGCAAGGCGGCGATTCTGGGTTGCAATGCGATCTGTATTACTATCAACGTCTAACTGGCAAGTCCTTGCAGGCCAATGGAGGTCTGGATGTCATTCATTCGGGATCTGAAAATCGCGTTGCGTTCTTTGTCCCGGGCCCCTGCGCTGTGGATCACCGTGGCCCTAACCCTCGCGCTGGGCATCGGGGCAAACGCGGCCATCTTCAGCGTGGTTCGCGCCGTGCTCCTGCGGCCGCTCGCGAATCGCGACGAAAACCGGCTGCTTTACCTGCGCCAAAGCGCTCCAGGCATCGGCGAATCTAACACGACGTTCTCCGTTCCGGAAATTCAGGACATGGGGCACGACTTAAAGACGATCCAGGCCCTTGGCACCTTTTCAGCGATCGACTTCACCGTCGTGGGGCTCGGCACACCACGCGAGGTAGCCGCGGGGGTGGTGGATGGCAACTACTTCACGGTGATGGGTCTGCGTCCGGTGATTGGACGCTTGTTGACTCCCAAAGACGATGGCCCAAATGCAGCCGGCGCGATCGTGCTGACCTATAAATTCTGGAGCACCTCGCTGCACCATGATCCCAACGTCATCGGAAAGACGGTGCGCCTCGATGGCTTGATGGGCTCGCGTACCGCGGTGATCGTGGGTGTGCTGGAGCCATCGGTGCCGTATCCGGTGGCAACCGAGTTCATGGCCAACGTGGTCACCAGCCCGCATCATCTATCCGCCACCATGGTGACCGGCCGTGAGCATCGCATGACGGAAGTCTTTGCCCGGCTCGCTCCTGGTGCGGATCTCCAAGCAGCGCGAGCAGAGCTCCAGACAAAATATGCCGCCATGATGGCCGCACACCCGGAGGTTTACAAACCCGAAGACCACTACACCATCGCGTGTCACCCGCATGCACGATCAGATCAACTCTCGTGCCAATACCATCTTGTGGGTGCTCTTCGCCGCCTCCGGCCTGCTGTTCGTAATTGCCTGCTCCAATGTTGCCAACCTGGTGCTGGCGCGAACCGTGCGCCGAGAATCGGAGCTTGCAGTTCGCTCGGCGTTGGGAGCAACCAGAAAGGCGCTGCGCCGTGCGCTGCTGGCGGAAAGCCTGGTGCTGTGCATCAGTGGAGTATTGGGAGCCCTGATCATCGCCGCTCCGATGGTCGCCGTGCTGGGCCGCTATGCTGCGCGCTTCAGCGTGCGCGCTGACGGCCTGACCCTCGATTTCAGCCTGGTGTGGATTGGGATTGCACTCGCTTTGGCCGCCGCCGTCTTCCTGGCGTATGTTCCGCGGCTGCCCTCCGAGGATCCGAAGCACAGCTTCGCACTCACCAGCAGCGGACTGCGGGTCGCAGGAGGCAGCAGTAACCGCCGGCTTCGCATGTTCGCCGTGACCCAAATCACGGCATCCTTCCTGCTGCTCGCCGGAGCCGGGGCGCTGATGAAGACTCTGTTTGTCCTCGAGAACACGCAGCCGCCCTTCGACACCGCAAGGGTCCTGGCCGTAAATTTGCCGGTGATGTCTTATGGGCGAACGCCGGAGCAGGTGCATAATTTTTATCGTGATGTGCAGCAGCGGGTCGGCGCCCTGCCCGGGGTACAGAAGGTGTCCTCAGGCTTCAGCGTTCCCTGGCGTGATGCGCAGGGACTGAACATCAGCTTCACCTTCGCCATGGATGGCGCGGCGCGGCAGAACGGCCGGGACGACTTGCGCGCGCGCTTCCGGTCGATCTCTCCCGGATTTTTCGACACCTTGGGTCTCCCGCTTCTGCAGGGCCGCGATTTCCGGGATACCGATCGCGAGGGCTCGGAACGTGTGGTCATCATCAATCAAAGCGTTGCGAAGATGCTGTTTCCCGGGCAATCGCCGCTGAACCGCAGCTTGCGCTGGACCGATCCGGTGATGAAGTTTATCGGCATCAGCGAAGAGCCACGACGGATCATCGGCGTAGTGCCTGACGTCGACGACGAAAATATCATCCCGTCGCCGAGCCCGATGGTCTATCAGCCATCTGACCAGGAGGGATGGCAGGGCCGCTTGTTTGTGCGCACCGATCATGATCCGTACAGCCTTGTTCCCGTGATTACGCGCACGATTCACGACATGGCCCAGGACCAGCCAGTGGAGCGAGCCAGCACGCTCAAGGATATTCGCGCGGAGGTTCTCACCCCTGACCGCCTGAATGCAATTGTCTTCGGCGGGTTCGCCGGGGTGGCGCTTTTGATCTCGGTCGTGGGCGTGGCCGGTGTGCTTGCGTTTTCCGTGAGTGGGCGCACGCGCGAGTTCGGCATCCGTATGGCTCTGGGCGCTCAACGGCGAAATATCCTCACCAATGTGCTGGTGGAGGGCCTGGTGATTGCCAGCATCGGGGTAGCGGCTGGTGTGGTGGTGGCCTTCGGCTTCGCAAGCGCTATCAGCAAGTACGTTGCGGGGGTGCAAATGCCGGGCGCCCTCGCATTTATCGCATCGGCTGTTGTGCTTCTCGCTGCCGCGGTGATCGCATCCGCTGTGCCCGCGGCGCGCGCCGCCAGCGTGAACGCGGTGGAAACGCTGCGCGCGGAGTAATTCGCCGCGCGCATCACGCCGGTAGCGCCGCTCGAAGCTCCTCGACGCTTTCCGCGGCACTTCGTCCAGCGGTGTCGATCACTATGTGCTCGCGACCCCACGGGTCATATTCGCGAGAGACAACTTGTTCCCAGGTTGGTAGCTTGAGGCTACGAATATCCACCGATCGCGTTTCGACACGTTGACGATGAAGCTGCAGGTCGGAGCAGATCACTTCCACCTCTACAGGGCGTGCCTGGGCCCGATGCGCTATGTCGATCCAGGCGTCGCGGCTCAAGCGAATCGGATTCACGGAATCCGAGATCACGGTTCGACCCAGGCGAAGGTTGTCCTCAGCAACCGCATAAGCGATACGATACCCCTCCTCGTTTATCTGCAGGCTCGCCGGTGCGGAATCGCGAAGCGCTTGCTCAATGGTGTCGATGCGTAGATAAGTCGCGCCCAGTTGCTGGGCCAGGTTTCTGGCAATTGTTGTTTTTCCCGTAGCAGGCAGCCCGCCAAAGATGATCAGCATAGGCGGATGGTTTTGGGAAGACTGAGCATTCTCCATCGCGCGATTCTACTCGACAACGCGCTTCGCACCACCTTCTTGCAGGAATAAGTCGCTGTATTATTAGCCGGGTGCGACTGGTACTCTCCGGAGGCTCACGTATGCGGCGACGCGATTTTTTGATGTCTATTCCGCTGGCCGTTCTTATGCCGCAGTTGCGCTCTGCGGTCCCACTGAAAATCACCGGCATCCGGATCGTCAATCTGAAAGTCGTTCGCGAGACCGGCAAGATGGAAGCGGCATGGGATCCGGGCACAGTGACCACGTGGCGTATCGGCGGCGGGTCGATCGTGGAGATTCAAACCGACCAGGGAATTTCAGGCATCGGGCCGGGCATCGACCCCACTCTGTTGGCGGCTGCGAAGTCTCAGCTCATCGGTAGGGACCCTTTCAGCATTGAGCAACTCGCCGGCCCGTTGCGCTATTACGTGGGTGGAAACTCGCGCACCGTGTCATCCCTGGAAATTGCCCTGTGGGATCTTATCGGCAAGGCCACTGGTCAACCTCTCTACAAAATCTGGGGCGCGGCCAAGAATCGGGTACCAGCCTATGCCAGCATGATCCAGCTTTCGACTCCGGAGGAGAGGGTGCGGATGGCTGTCCAGCTCAAATCGGAAGGATGGAAGGCGATCAAACTTCGTGCCCATTACGCGACCTTGAAGGAAGACGTACAACTGGTCGAAGCAGTGCGCAAAGCGGTGGGCGATGACATGGATATTATGGTGGACGCCAACCAGGCGCAGTCCTTCTCCGGTTGGCAGCCCGGCGTGACTTGGGATTTCCTGCGCGCGCTCGAGACCGCGCGAGAACTCGAGCGCCTCAACTGTGTCTGGCTGGAAGAACCGCGGCCACGATATGCATTCGATGAGCTGGCTGAGTTGAGCCGCCGGGTATCCATTCCCATCGCTGGAGGAGAGAACAATCGCGGGGTACACGAATACCGCTGGATGCTGGAGCAGAATGTCTTCTCCATTCTGCAGCCCGATATCATGGTGGCCGACGGCGTCACCGGTTTTCGTGAGATTGCCGCCCTGGCCCAGGCATACCACAAGCGGGTGATTCCACATCACGGCGGAGGCAACCTGGGCACCATTGCCCAGCTCCACGCCATTGCATCGTGGCCCAACGCACCGTGGATCGAGATCCTCCACGACCCGCCCGTCGCTGCCTATACGAATGGGTTTTCTATCATGCAAAACCCTCCGCTTGTGGATAAGGAAGGGTATCTCAACTTGCCGCAGGGTCCAGGTTTGGGAGTGGAGATCAACCAGGAATTGATCGTCGCTTGAGTGCGATAAGCGCTTCCCTGTTCAGCTTGCGGGCCTTACAGGGGACCTTCATTGGGACGTGTCCAACCGTGGCGGTAGCCGAGGGAGTAGCTGCGAGAATATCCCTCGGTTAGCAGAACGATCCAAGCGGTTTCATTTTTGGTTCCGCGAAACCTGTCGATCCGCCCGTTCTTCTGACCCTCTAACCATGCCTGATCGTTCATCGCCTCACGCCTCCAGTTAGCCCTTCCAGCTCATGTTCCGCCAGGACTGTCGCAGCTACAATCACCCTAAGGCTGACCGGTCCGGCGCTTTCCGGTGATCCTTTTACCTGTTGGGCGTATACAACTGGAGAACCAGGGGATGAAGAGTAACCCATAACGAAGGCCGGTGCCGCAGTGCAGTGTGCGTCTTCTCTTCCAGATATGTTTCCAGTCAACCCCCCGCATCCCCCATCAGTCTCCCCTCATGTCACAAACGTGTCATCGAATTAGCCGCTCATCATTGACAGATATCTCCCGAGTTGGGGGTGCAGCACTGCCCCTTGGATCTTTGACACATCTGCCCAAAGTTTCCGCCGCCCGAAGGGATGTCGCAATTTTGCACGGTCCGGAAGAAGTTGGCCCCATTGACGACCCGGCAGCTCTGCAGGAGATTCCCAATGCAGCGACTCTCGGCGTTGGGAGAAACGCACGGAGTATTGGTCAGCACATCGTTGGAAGCATTACGGTCGTCAACCGGCGAGAGATAAGTGTAGGCCGGCGGAAAGAATTTTGCGGAGTTGGGATCAAGCCCGGCCGGCAGATTGTCGAAGTTGGCGACAAAGACGTTGACCATGCCACACACACCCATATGGTTGGCCGACGTATAGGGCGGCATCGGGTTGCTGGTTTGCGCGATCGGCCTCCTCCGGGCCCGGACGGGGCGCAATCAGCGCCTGCAGCTCGAACCATTTCCTGCCCTGTCCATCGTCGAATGCCTGCTCGCAATCCATATCCACATCAAGCATCCAGTAGTTCGCGCCGAAACTGTTTTCGTCAGCGATACCGTAACCAGCCATGGTTACATATGGCTGGCCGTTGCCCTGCGCCAGGCTGGTGGTCCAGTCCAGGGGAGAGCCGCCGCCGAACTTTCCGGGTGGCGATCGCCTGGCCAAGCTCCACTCCGCTCAAATCAAGACTCACATCACCCCAACGATAGGTATTGGTGTGAGGGTTGAGCCAGTTGCGATGGCGGATCCGGATTGCTCCGCCGCCTTTGGTGCTGCCGCGGACAAACATGTCCTGACCAGGAATCGTCTGGGCGAAGATGAATACTACGGTTCGGCGGATATCCCGCGTTGGTGTGGGGGAAGGATTGCCGAGACCGTAGACCACCACCTGGTGGTCGTACGTTGCCTGATAGACCTTGCCGTTGGCCACCAGGGGAGGGGCAAACTTGGTGGACGCGCCGACGTGGTCGTTGGGCTCCGCTTCGCTGTCCCAGATGGACTGAAGAGTGCCGCTCCCGGCGGTCGAGACATCGTAGGCCCGCAGGATGTCGGGAGTCGGATTCTGGTTGGCGTCAGGATCGCCGGGAAGATTTCCGAAAGCCTCGTTCGCCCACAGGATTGCGTTCGATGTTCCGTTGGCCGATAGCGACAGGATCCCGCCCGCCATGCCTCCGGGAGAGCCAGTCCCCGAGGAGGCAGTGGCGGTTCCGCGTGCGATTGGTTGAGCATTGAAATGCCCGCCACTCTTGGAGAAGACGCGGACCTTATTGTTCTCGCCGTTCACGAAGAGCAGGTTATTAAAATAAACGCCCGTTCCATGGATATGGGCCGTGCGGCCGCTGGAGGCGGGACCAATGGTGAACGGATCCGTCGAGGTCACCTGGTTGAGGTCGTCGAAAAGCGAGGTGTGACCGTTGGTGGGCTGGTAGTCGAAGGAGGCGACGAACGGGCTGTCGATGAGCTGGGTATAGTCCTGCTTTCCCATGTTGGCGCGGTTCACGTGGTAGTAGACGCCGTCTTTGCCGCCGGCGATCAGGCCCATCTCATCCGGCAAAGCGATCACCCCTCCGGACGCCAGGTCCTGGTCCTTATGACCGGCATCACGACCCGAGTCGACAAAAGGAGTGAACCAGTCGGCCACCGTGAGCGAACCCGGACTCCCCGGATTCCAGGTGAGGTGGACGATGCTTTCTCCTAGTTGATCGACGGCGAACTGCGGATTGTAGGGACCATTGCCGGTAACCACATAGATGTCTCCGTTTTGGTCGATAGCGGGCGCCGCGTTCGCCATCCAAATGCCGCCTCCCCCTCCGGCGCCGTTATTGTTGGGCGGAGTGCTGCACCAGACGTTTGCCTGGGCAGCGTTTTGCGCCAGCTTGGCAGTGTCGTAGGCCACTACCCAACCTGGAGCCCCTCCTCCTTCGCCGCCGCTGAACGCGATCACCACTGCCTGTGGACCGCCGGGCTTGGCGGCCAACGCCAAGCCCGCTCGCTGTACCTGAAGGTAACGATTGAACCCGCCGCCGTTCACGTTGAAGCTGTCGATCAGCACCGAATTGAACTTTTGCTTGGTCAGGTCAGTTATATCGAGGCCGAAGAGGCGGTAGGTCGGCCCGCTCATGCCGTTTTCGTAGCCCCAGCGCACGACGTAGAGCGTTCCCGTGGTCAGGTCGATCACCGGGGTGCTCAGGATTCCCCACTCGGTGTGAATGGTGGCGGGCTTGAGATTGTGCAGGTCCTGCCCGGTGACCGGGGTGCCGAGCCATTGCGCGGAGAGCTGGTTCCCGTTGTCTGCGTCAAAGGCAAAGACGGTGTTGTGCATGGTAGCGACGTAGATGACGTTGTGCGTTCCGCCGGCAATCTGGATACTCGATGCATAGAGCGGAGAGCCCTCGATCTTGCCATCCACCTTCATGACGAATTGCTTGTGAAACTGGTTGGCAGCTGGAGCTTACATTTGCCGGGGTGAGGATCGTCTCAGCTGTGTTCGCACCCGTGCGATTTGGGTTGTAGCTCCTCTCCGGTACGTTCACTGCCGCGAAGATTGGGATTGAGCAGGAGAGCACCAACAGGATTAGCAGCGTTTGCAGCCCATGGCGTGGTGTCGTTTGCCGGAGCATACATGTCCTCCTTCGCGTGGCCGTTTGGTTTGATTGGCCGCAGACCCTGGCTGACATAGGCACGCCATCGTCCGGCATCGATTGCGAAATGGAATCCTCTGGATGACTTTCGGATGCGCATACGCGGGGCTTAGCCTGATCCTTAGCGGCATCAACCACCTGAAAATTCCAGGTACCTTATAGTGCGTCTGCGAAGCGGAGTATTACAAGGTAATCTCTGTTCTTGGGAAGGGCGCAAGGGATCCAGTGTCACCCTTCTCTAATTCTTGTGTCCGAGAGCCTTGGACCAGGAAATCCGATCTCCCCCAAAGACAAACAACTGCGAGACAGCCTCCAGATCGGTGGGCAACTGCACGCGAGCCAGCCTGCCCTGAAACGAACGCTCGACCCGCAGAGTGCGCATCAAATTGGCCTGTTGCGCAGTGGTCACATGGGGAAGGATGAACTGCAATTTGGAACCTATCGGCACGTAGCTTCGTGCTCCATTCATGAACACTTCGAGCATCGGGCTGACGGTCACGACTCCGTCAAAAAGCACGCAGGTTATTTTCCAAGACTGCAGCGCCTTGCAGGAGATACCTGGATCATTTTCGATCGCCTGCGTTACCCCATTCAGGTCTTGATCGAGTGCGCCTCCAATCAGGATGGCTGGCGTCTTCGCACCGCCCGACACAGTCAGATCCTGCAAGAAAAGACGCAACCGGGACGTGTTGGCGAATTCCCTTGCCAGTTCCGCATCCGAGGAGTTCGCGCCAAAGGTCGTGGATCCTGCGGACCTCTTCTCAACCCGAAGAAACTTGAGACTCGTACCCGAACTCCCCAGAACATCGTAATAGGTGATGGTCGTGCCTCGATAGTCGCTGGCAGTATGGCTGGAACTGTGGGGATCGAAGAAGTCGCGTTCAATTCTCAACTGCATCTTAGGCGCCATGTCGACATAGCCCCCGGGCCCGTAGCTATAGCGGTAGAACAGCGTGTCCTCGACGGGAGCAGAAAGGCTTGCAGCGATTTGCTGCTTGACGTGGAGATACTCCTCCACCGAAGCAAAACACTGTTTCTGTTGCAATCCATAAATCGCGTTTTCGAAGCTTTGCCATTCCTCTTTCATATCGACGGCGCCGGCGCTCGCTTCCCATGCGGGAGCACTCGGAGTCTCTGCTATCCAATAGGCTTCTTTTCCTGAAGATCGAGCGAACGAAAACCATGATCCTTTGATCGAACAATCCACTTTAGGCTCGACACCCGGGGAGATCGGGATACGAATCGTCTGGCGGTCCTTTAGCGAAGTCGTGGCATCCGGAGATAGCAGGAAGTACTGGGAATCAATTTTGCGGAGGAGATAGCCGCCCTGCGGCCGCCGTACAGCGCATCCCGCGCATGCGGCAAGTAGGGTTATAAGCACGGCCGCGAATAACCTTTGCCTCAAGATCGGCGCACCTGAACCAGCGACAGCTTTCACTCCGCGCGGAGAGCTTCCATGGGATTCACCTGCGCGGCTCTTCGCGCGGGAAAAAAGGCTGCCACGCTGCCGCTGAGGATCAGCACCAAAGCAACCACCACCAGCGTCCACAGATCGTGCTCGGCGACTCCGTACAAAAAGACGCGCACAAACCGACCGGACGCGGCCGCCAGGACCATGCCGATGCCCACACCGCTCAGCACCAGCGCCCCCGCCTGGCGGAATACAAGCCACAACGCCTGTTTCCTCTGTGCTCCCAACGCGATGCGCAGGCCGATCTCGCGCGTGCGCTGGGCAACCACGTAACTGAGCAAGCCGTAGAGCCCGGTAACGCAGAGCAGCAGCGCCGTCCCGCCGAAGAGTTCCAGCAGATGAGCCGCCAGCGTTTGGCTGCCGTAGGAATCCGCAACCACCTGGTCCATGCTGGTGAAGGTTGCATTGGCCAGCTCAGGGCTGGCTTGGCGAAGCAGGGTGCGCAATTCCGGAGTGATGGACGCCAAAGATCGTCCGGTACGAAGAGCAAGATCCATCGCCCTGCCTTCGAAAGCGAGGTATGAAACGCTATCGGGCGTCATCTGCGAAAGGCAGACCACTACCTCAGGCTCGGGTCGCGTGATTGAGCTTTGTCGTGCGTCCTCAAGGACACCCACGACTACGGTCGGCTCGTTCTTTCTCATATTCAGAAGGTGCATGCCGAGCACCGAACGGGGATCCTGCTGGTTTGGAGCGTAGAGCCGCGCAAACGACGGATTTACCACCGCAACTGGCTGCGATCCCGCCGTATCCTGCCGGGTGAAGTAGCGGCCGGCGAGCATACTGAACCCGAAGACCTGCTTAGCATCGGGGGTCACGCCTCGTATATTCGAGGTGATGGGGTCATTCTCACCCCCGTGGGCACCATAGCCCTTCCCTACCAAAGACAACTGCATGCGGAAGGTCTGGCCCAGCGGCACCTCCGTGATGAGCGTCGCAGCCTGGACTCCAGGCAGATGCTGTACCCGCTCCAGCAAGGGCTCGTACAACTCCGTCGTCATGTTGCGGTTCGCGAACCGGTACGCCGGGATAGTCAGGTTCGCGACCATGATGTGATCTGTCCGAAAGCCCAGCGGCACGTGGCGCAAGGCATAGATCGTGCGCAAAAGCAGACCGCAACCGGCCAGCAAGGTAAGCGACATGGCAATTTCGGCAATCACCAGGGCGCCCCGCGCGCGATGCTGGGTACGGTTGGTTCCGCTCTGCAGCCCACCCTGCTTAAGTGCCGCTTCGATGGGCATGTGCACCGCGAGGAACGAGGGCCAGGCCGAAGCGAAGAGGGTCGTCAGCAACGTGAGTCCCACCAGAGCCAGCAGAACCGTAACGTTCGCCCCCGGTGAGATGGTAAGCCGGAGGTGAGCAGGGATTTGCTTCTCGAAGATCCTGATCGCCCCCATCGCCAGGAGGCTTCCCAGCAGCGAAGCGACTGCGCTGAGAAACAGGCCCTCGAAAAGTAGCTGTTGCATGATCCTCATCCGGCTCGCCCCCAGCGCACCGCGCACGGCAATCTCTCGCTGCCGGGTTGTGGCGCGAACCAGGAAAAGGTTGGTCACGTTGACGCAGGCAATGAGCCAGAGAACGCCGGCCGCCGCCAGCAGGGCGATAAGCCCCTTTTTCAGGCTCGCGTCTACAAGGGTGTCAGCATAGCGCTGAACGATCACGCTGTCCCGGCTTTCACGAACACTGGGATCCGCGTAGCTTTTCGCCAGCTGCGCTTGCAATGTTTTCAAATCCGCTTCCGCCGCACTGAACGGCACACCCGCCCTTAGGCGGCCGATCGCCGAGTAGCTACGCGGCCGATCTGCTTGCTTCCTATCGGCATCATCGAGCCGGACCGCTGTCCAGACTTGATTCCAATCCTGCTGGCCTCCGAATGAAAATCCCCTCGGCATTACACCAGCAACAGAATATGGTTGGCCATTGAGCAGGACGCTCTTGCCGAGGATGCCCGGATCGCCGCCATACATCTGCCTCCAGGCAGCGTCGCTCAGCACGAGGGTGTTCGCATTCTTCCCGTCGGTAAACGGATCCACATCCTCGTCAAAGGCGTGGCCCAATCGCGGCAGAACACCCAAGGTGGGAAAGAAATTCGGGCTGACGTTGGTGAGATAGACTTCCTGGGACCCCGTGGTGCCGTCCAGAAAATTTCCTTTGGAGCCTACGACGTAATAGGCAATCTGATCGAGTGTCCTGTTTTGCTGTTGCCAGGCTTGCACATCGAGGTAGGCCGCGCCGCGATTGAGGCCCGGTTTCCCATGAATGCCGGCCTCGTCAATCGTCACCAGTCGTTCCGGGTGCACAAATGGCAGCGACCTTAGCAGAACCTGGTCGACCACCGTGAACATGGCGGTAGCCGCTCCAATCCCGAGCGCGAGGGTTGCCATCACAGTGATGGAAAATCTAGGACTTCTCCGCAGTTGACGCAGAGCACTGGTTAAGTCTTGCTCGAGCGACTCGAGCCAAACCCATCCCCACATGCGGCGCACTACATCTTTCACCAACGCCGTATTCCCGAATTCCCTTTCCGCCTCGCGGCGCGCCGTCTCCGGATCGGCGCCCCGGTCGCGCTTATCGGCGGCGGCCAAAGCGAGATGCGCCTCGATCTCGGCGGCAAGCTCCGATTTCGCGCGTTCAGGTCGAAAAATGCGGCTCCACAAACCCATGGAGATCCTCAACCTTCGGGTGTCGGTGTCATAATGCTGCCGATGGCGGCCACCATCGTCTCCCACTTGGAACGATCACGAGCCAGTTGCTTCTTGCCTTCGGCGGTAATGCGGTAAAACTTGGCGCGCTGTTTCTGCTCGGTTTGCGCCCACTTGGAAACGACCCATCCCTGCCGCTCCATACGATGCAGAGCTGGGTAAAGCGAGCCAGTCTCTACCTGCAGAACATCCCCAGACTGGGCGCGAATCGCCTGGCTAAGGCCATAGCCATGCTGGGTGCCCCACTGCAATGTTTGAAGAATGAGCATGTCGAGCGTTCCCTGCAGAAGCTCAACCCTGTTCAAGTACGGCTCTCGTCCTGAAGTCACAGTGTAGACACTCTACAGCATAGGCAAGTAGAACGTCTACTGGCATGGCGACACCGCCCACGGACTCTTGCTATTGGCTGAGGTTGACTTTCTTCAACATGTCCTTGAATCGAGGATCGCCCCGGAGTGGGTCAAAGAGGGGTTCCGCTTTTATGATAGAGAGCCAAAAACAGCCCTCGTTGAGCAACCGGTTTAAGTTTTTCAGGGCGCTATCGTTCTCTCCTGCCAGCACATAGATTCTGACTAATCCACCCGCGCTACATTGCGAGTCTGGCTGGGCCCGAAGGAATTTGATTCTCGTTTCCCAATAAGCCTTTCGTCCGCCGCTGCGGTAGGCCGCATCCAGCCGATCATGCAATCTCTTCCCAGCGGGAAGGGAGAAGTTCCGCAGATCCGCCATGACAGCTTGTTCCGGCATTCCTTTCATCTCGTAGTCGTCGACCTCCCAGTCCACCGTAACGTCTACCAGTTCGGGCTCCATCTCTTCCGCCTTCCGAATATATTCCAGGGACTCATCGTACCGCCGTGACCAGTACAAAACAGAACCCATGAGCCGCACATTTAAGAAGGACAAAGGGTCAAGTTCCAAGGCGCGTCGCATGTGCCTGACTGCTTCGTCGCGGCGCTCAACGATGCTCAGAAAAATCGCGTATCGCGATTCTGTTGTCGAATCGCTGGGACTGAGCGTGATCGCCCGTTGCAGATCGTACTCCGCGGTCTTCCAGTCCCGTTCGTGGTTAAAAGCGATCTGACCCAACACCGACCAGGCTTCACCATTCTCAGGGTCGAGTTCGATGGCGTGTCTTGCAGCGGCTTTCGCCTCGGGTATCAGCCCCTGATGGGGATCGGTCCACATCCCCAGCTCTGCTAATCCCGCCGCAAGACCTGCCCAGGATCGCGCAAAGTTTGGATCGAGCACAACGGCACGCCGAAACATCTTGACCGCTCCCTCAGAATCCGTTTTGCTCAGGAGATAACGCCCCTGCAGATAACCGTCGTAAGCTGACGGATCCAGCGGCCTTGCGCTAGTGAGCTTGACCTGCTGCGATGGAGGAAGAGGTATCCGGGCATGCAAGGCAATCTCTGATGCGATGTGCTTCTGCAAAGCTGTTACATTTGCTGGCGCGTCTTCAAACCTTGCCGCCCAAAGTTGGTGGTGCAATCGCGCATCAAACAAACGAACGTCGATCGAGACCTTATCTTTTGATCGCAGGACCGATCCTTCAATGATGGCATCGACACCCAGCTTGCGCGCGATCTCCGTCAGCGAATCCGGATTGTCCCTCACCTGCGCCACAGAAGAATCGGAGACGACCTGCAATTCCGGAATGGCCGACAGCTGCGAAGCCAATTCTTCCGTCATGCCATCGGCGAAATACTCCGTATTCGGTTCAGACGAAAGGTTCTGAAGCGGAAGCACCGTCACGGAGTGAATCCTGGGCGCGGGCGCTCGGTTCGAAAACACCGATACAGCAATGCCGGCGATGAGTATAAGCATGAGCGCCGTTGTGATCATCCAGATCCACCGGCTCGAAAACGTCTTCTCCTTTGGCCCCGAACCGCCGTTCCCGGACGTTCGCTCTCTCCCGGGGCGACGGGTGCAATTGCGCTCTCGCTGAATTCAACCCGTTCCTCTACTGGCGCGACAAAGCGATAACCGACTGTCGGCACGGTCTCGATGTAACGCGGGTGGCGGATGTCGTCTCCCAATACGCTGCGCAACAGCCAGATGGAGCGTGAGAGGGAACCTTCGGTTACAGCCGTATCGCCCCAGATAGCATTGAGCAGCTCGTCCTTGGTTATCAGTTTTTGGGGATTGTGCAGCAGAAATAAGAGGACCCGAAAGGCTTTAGGCTCGATACTCAACACCTTGCCCGCCTTCGTGAGCGAGAACTCTCGCTCACGAACTTCCACGTCGTCGAAGCGGAAAACAAAGGATTTACTTGCCGTCATAAATCCCTAAGAATCTAAAGTCAAATCCCGGGAAAAGACATCGTATTGCAATGAATTGCCCGCTCATTTGTCCAGAGTGAGAGCGTATATATCTTGCGTTCCAGTGTCGCGCAGCAGCAGCGGCGCATCGGTAGGATCGAGGTCCATCCAGGGATCGAGTTCGATCTCATCATCCCCGCCAGCATGCCAATCCTTCAGGTCGGCGACGCGTTCCACTTCACCCCCCTTGACAGGTACACGAAAGACGCCGGAATCGCTCTTGTGGGAGAACAAGACGTAAATGTAATAAATGTACTGGCTATCCCTGGAAAAGGCAGGGTATCTCGCCAATCCCTTCACCGGAAGCGCCGACCATCGCTGGGTCTCCATGTCGAAGACCTTCAGGATGGATGTCTTCCATGACAGCGCTGCAATGTAGCGGCCGTCCGGAGACCAGCGCGGCGACCATGTGCCATCCGACCCCGGAATAACTGTGACCCGGCGGCTTTCGAGGTCGAGTATCCGCAGGTATCCTCTCTCGGCGTCCCTTGCCGTCGCCGAATCAAACACAATTTTCTTCCCGTCCGGCGACCAGTCCGGATCCCCTTGTCTTCCATTGTCTTCAGGAAGAATCCGTTTGGGGATGCCGCCCTCTGAAGCGACAGTGTAGCTATAAACGTGATCGGCAGAGAATGCGAAAAACAGAATCTGCGAGCCGTCGGGCGACCAACGGGGACCTCCCGCATGCATCGGAGGGTCCGTCAGTTGCACAGGACTGCTTCCGTCCCGGTTGACCTTCCACAGGACGCCTTCGGGGAAGGAGGCATAGGTTATGAACTGACCATCCCTGGAGAAGGAGACATTGTCGGCGGAGATACCTCCGAGAAACGGCTTGATTTCTTTGGTCGCCGGGTCGATGCGCGAAAGCTCACCGCGCAAGGTGTAGCCGGATGAGAAGATTTTCTTCCCGTCCTTGCTGGGATAAGGTGGGGTCCAAGCGATCGGACCCGTAGTCAATTGAACCGGCTCGGCGGGCGGCTGCCGCAGCAGCCCGCTCCGTTCATCAAGCGCCCAAATCTGATCTATGGCCCACGGCGACTCATGCGACGTGAATAGGAAGAACTTCCCATCAGGGGTCCAACGGCCGCAGCATGTAGTGCCCGAGGTATGCCAACCGGGAAGCAACGGATGAAGATCCGATCCGTTCGACGATATCTCCCAAATCCGATTGTCTCGAAAAAACCGAATGACTCTGCCGTCCGGCGACCATGCGGGCGATTCGGCTTTGGCGCCCACCGAGCCCAGCTTGTGGGCTCCAGTCCCGTCGGTCTGAACGAGCCAGATGTCTCCTTCGTGAGTAGTGTAGGCCACCGAAAGCCCGTCAGGTGAATAGGCCGCATCCCACGCATCAGCCAGACGCCGATAGGAGCCATCCTGTATGCGAACATTCCAAATTGGACCGAACGGCTTCCCTTCTTCCAGGGTACTGGTAATAAGATGTGAGCCATCGGGCGATATGTCCAACATCTCGCCCGGCCCTCCGGGCACCGGAACCGGGATCTGTGCCAACTCTCCGCCCGCTATTGGAACCTGTTCAATGGAACTCAGCGTAAACTCGTTCGCATATATCCTGCTTGCGTCGACGCCGGCGAGCCACTTCCTGCGACCGTCGTGGGTAATCTGGGCATATCTCGAGATGCGGGGCGGAGGCAGCGGGCGGTGCAGGTACCAGATTGTGGCAATGAGGCACACGGCGAGAACGGCAGCGGCCAGCAGCCACCATCGCCGAAAACTCCGGATCGGCCCGCCCGCGGCCTGAGCGCTGAGATCCGGCCGTTTGCTGCCACCTCCGCCGTCCGGCAAGTCGGCCGGCGCCTGGGCACCGTGCATGTCCTCCGAAACCTCAACTTCGCACACGAACCGGTATCCGACCGTGGCCACGGTCTTGATGTAACGCGGTTGGTGGATGTCGTCTCCCAGCGCGGTACGAAGGAGCCAGACGCAGCGCGTCAGGGAACCGTCGGTAACAGCAGCATCGCCCCAAACGGTGTTAAGCAGTTCTTCCTTTGTGATCAGTCTTTGCGGATTGTGCAGCAGGAATAGGAGAGTTCGAAACGCCTTCGGCTCCACTGCCAACACCTTCCCCGCCTTGGTCAGCGTGAACTCCCGCTCCCGAACCTCCACGTCGTCGAAGTGGAAAACAAAGGACTTACTCGGCATCATAAATTCATAATCCGCCCTAAGAAACTCCCGATCAGCGCGGAGAATTTGATAACCAGCCCATCAAGACCAAGTAGAACCACGCGCCCAGAGTTCCTTCAGCCAACCCGGCTGAGGAGCTCTCGCAATGGCCACCTTCCCATGGTTCGCTTCCTTGGTTCTCAGCGCCACCATCGTTCCCGCGCTCGCAGCAGAAAACCGTTGTCCTGGAAATGTCGCCAGTGTACCCTTCCGCTTCGTCAACCGCCACTTGATCGTTTTAGCTGTATCCATTAACCAAACCGGCCCTTACGACTTTCTATTGGATAGCGGCACTCAGATCACAATGATCGATCCCTCTCTCGCCGCTGCGCTTCATTTGGATACTCATGGCATGGCCGTAGTCGCGGGAGTCGGACCTGGTCAGTCTGCTACCTATGCACAACTCGACCTGGTCGAGGCCGGTTCTCACGCCGTTGCCAAGCAAGAGGTCCTTGTTTATAACCTCCAGAGTTTCCCCGCCGATTCGCACCTGCAGGGCATTCTCGGAGAGGATTTCCTCGAACACTTCGACCTGCTAATCGACAATCCAAACCACCTGCTCTGTCTCGACGACTCTGCGGCGATGCGTGCAGAGGTGAGAGGGCCGCATATCCCGCTGGTCGCTGCGGCGGAGACAGACCAGGTCGGCGCGCTACCCGCTTTTCTGCTCATTACGGCGCGTCTATCCGACGGGCAAAGGCCCGTTCGTTTGCTACTTGACTTCGGCGCGAACGAGCCCATCCTTTTCAACATTGCTGAATATATCTTGGTGCGACCTTCACGGGACGTCGCTCTCCGGGGAAGTGGGTTGGATAGGGCGCAGCCAGCTTTTTCGTCTTTGCCGCCTCAGGATGTGAAGATCGGCCCACTTGAACTGGCGCGTGTTCCCTTCGTAAGCACGACCACGGACAAGGATTCCTATGTGCAGGGGTTCGACGGTGTTCTGAGTACGGGGCTCTTCCGGCGTGTGTTTATCGACCACGCCGATCGCTTTGCCGTCCTTGAGCCGAGATAGAAGCGAAGATGACGGGTCCGCGCATCAACTACGAACTCGGACCAGAGAAGCAATCGGCTGCGAGTGATGTTTGCGTCGCCCCGATATGAAGATCCAACGCTTCAGAAAAAGAGTAAAATTACGGCCGATGTGAACACTTACGGCACACCTATCGCGAGGATTCTTCAAGGTTGCATACTGCTCGTTTTGTGCACTCGGTCCGCGTCCTCGCAGGCCAATTCCCCGGCTTTTCAGGAACCCGCGGCGTCTGAGATTCGCGAGGCGGCCTCAGGGCAATCTACAACGCCAGCACCCAATCAGCCGGTCAAACTGGTTCCCCGATCGGCTGAAGATCGGGAACGCACTTATCGGGCTGAGCACCACATCATCCTGAACGTTTTTGTGGCCGATGCATCCGGCAACCCAGTCGCGGGGTTGAAGCAGGAGGATTTTATCCTGCTCGAAAATGAGCACCCACAACAAATCGCATCTTTTAAGGCGGTGAGGGGCAGCGAGGCGTCTGCGCCACCGCGTGTCTTGCTTTTGCTCGATAGTGTGAATAACTCCTCTAGTGGAATGACTTACATGCGCAGGGAGTTGGAGGCCTTTCTGGAGCAGAACCAGGGGAACCTTCCTTATACAGTTTCCATCGTCCGCCTCACCGACTTCGGATTAAGGGCAGGCCGACCCTCCCGCGACGGCAATGCCCTCCTCCGCGAACTCGGGATGCTTCCCTATGACATCCATGTGAAGATACGGGGCGAGGAGCCTCCCCCCAACGCAACGACGGTGGGCCATACGTTTGACCCCACGAAAGCCATGATCCGGCCCAACCCAGACGGAGCGGACCTTAATCAACGGTTCAGCCTATCCATACCTGCGCTCGCCAGCTTGGCGGCAGAACAGGTGGATGTGCCCGGAAGAGTCATCCTGGTCTGGTTTGGCCCTGGCTGGCCCATGCTTTCCGGACCTGGATTCCTGCCGGATACGCCGGAGACGCAGCGTAACTTCTTCGCGCACATCGTAGGTCTCTCGACCGCGTTGCGCGAAGCTCAAATAACGCTGGATATGGTTTCTTCTCCCAGGATGCTGCGCAACGCCGGACTAGATGCGGATTACTACCAGGCATTTCTCAACGGGGTATCATCGGTCAGCCAGGCGAATGCCGCTAACATGGCATTGCCCGTTCTTGCCCACCAAAGCGGCGGTCAGGTCCTTGCGGATAGTAACAACCTTACCGCGGAGATCGACAAGTGCGTTGCCGATGCGGGCTCGTACTATGTCCTGGCATTCGATTCCGTTCCGGCTAACAGCCCTGACGAGTATCGTCCACTTCAGGTGAAGGTGAACAAACCAGGATTGACGGTACGCACCAATACGGCGTATTACGCTGAGCCTTAATGATCGCGCGGTGGAAAGATTCGACTTCCAAGGGTGAGCACGGCCTTCGCAGGAACAATTACCGGCTAGAGCCGGATCTGTTTGCAGCCAATTGCGACAGCCTGAAGGCGCGTGAGAGATTCTTGATTTGCTTTAGGCGGCCGTGGCGAATGAGAAGCGGCGATCGAGAGCCATTATCCCATTCAAGCCTAAGAACGGCTTGATTGGGGCACCCGGCCGTATTCTTCAACGCACAGACTTTTTCCGCAGCCTCTTGAGCCAGCCACCAACTGACCCTCCACGCCGATCGTGATAAGCGATGGCCCCAGGGACCGTTATTTCCACTTCTGTGCCGGCGCCGGATCGATTCCACAATCGGAATCGGGCGCCCATCTTCTCCGCCCGCTCGCGCATTCCAGAGAGCCCCCAGTGCCCAACTGAACCACCGGCACGCAATGTTTCCTCCCGGATGCCCTGACCGTCGTCGCGCACTCGCAGGCGCAGGGCCGAATGATCAAAGTCGACCTCGACCTCGACCTTCGATCCTTGAGAGTGGCAAAAAGAATTGACGACCGCTTCTCTTCCGATGAGAAACACTTCGTCGCGGATCATGGAATTCAGTTCTCGCTGGGCTCCTGTAACCACAACCGTAAAGGCGATCGGACTATCTTGCTGGAGTTCCCGCCCGGCTTCAGCAAGCGCTTCAGCCAAAGGCGTCACTGGCCCGGTCTCATGGCGCAGATCCCGGATCCGGTCGCGGCTGGCAACCAGCAGAAGATCGGCGCGATCGAGTGCATCCTCCAGCACGGTGCGCGCTTTCGAGCCTTGCGGGATCAATCCAGTCGCGCCTTGAAAGCGAAGCATCAGGCCGTGAAATCCCTGGAGAAGCGTGTCGTGAAGCTCACGAGCAATCCTGGTGCGCTCGGCGACCCGCTCTTCCAGGCGCATCGAATACTGCTGGGTCAATTGGCGCAGGCGATACCAGTAGAGGAAATAGCCCAACAGCAAGAGGAACGATACGTACATACACCGGAACCACCATGTGTTCCACCAAGCCGGCAGAATCTGTATGGCTAAAGCGGCCCCCGGCTCACTCCATGCGCCGCGCCCAGTCGCCGCCTGCACTCTGAAGTTGAATTTGCCTGCGGGGAGACTTGTATATGTCACCACTCGCTGGCCGCTCGCCACCTGATTCCAATCGTTGTCGAGTGGATCCAATTTGTAGCGATACCGCGTGGAAGAAGGATTGAGATAACTCAGGGCAGAAAATTCAAGCGAAAGCATGGTCTGATTGTGAGTGAGGATGAGGTCGTGTGATTGCGTGATCACCCTCTTAAGCGGTGACTCCGGCCCAGGCTTGACGCTACGGCCCAACACGCGTAGATCAGTCAACACCACGGGCGGAGTCCACGTGGTCTCGCTTATCCGATTGGGATAGAACGCGACCCCTCCGCTGAAGCCCCCAAAGAACATCTCCCCATCTCCACTCTTGAAGCATGCAGGCCAACCGGTCAGGTCAGGACCCGGGAGGCCATCGGAGGTGAAGTAGTTTCTGAATGTCCGGCTTCGCTGATCGAAGCTGGAGATTCCCTTGTTCGTACTCATCCAAAGTGTTCCCTGGTCATCCTGCCGGATGCAAGCGACCACATTGCCGCTGAGCCCATCCCGTTCGTAGTAGGGGATGGCTAGACCGCTTTTGGGATTGAATTGATCCAAGCCGTTCTGCGTAGCAAGCCACATGGTGCCTGCATGATCGAAGAACACTGAGTTCACCCGGCTGTCACTGATGGTTGCCTGGTTTGCGGGATCGTGCGTATACGCGCCAAACTGCTTGGTGGAAGGGTCAAACCTTTGTACCCCATTGGCGTCGGTGCCAATCCAAAGAACACCTTGACTGTCCTCGATCAGCCCCATGTAGAGCGGTACAGCGTCTGCATGAGGCCGATAGACTGTGAAACGATTGGTTTCATGGTCAAAATGGTCGAGGCCGTCCCAGGTAGATGCCCAAAGGGTGCCCGCATGGTCGACTAACAATGACGTCACGATATTGCTGCTTAAGCTCGACGGATCAGCCGCATCGTGACGATACGTGGTTATATGCCCGGTTCTTTCGTCGACCCGGCTAAGCCCGTCACCGAAAGTTCCTACCCAGAGACCACCAGAGCGATCTTCGTTCATCGAGATCACATGATTGATGCCACTGAACTCCGTGGTCACATAAGTGGGTGGGTCACCGCCCTCCCGCTTAATTCGACGCAAGGTCCTTTGGCCAATCCACACGTCGCCATTCTTGTCTTTCAAGACTGCACCGACTAACGTGTCTCTTCCGTTCTCTGCTGTTCCCGACAGGAGCGGGAGAGCTTCAAACGCCGTCTTCTTCTTGGAAAAAAGATTTGGCCCCTGTGCTCCCAGACCGATCCAAATATTCTCTTCCCTGTCTTCGTAAAGAGTGACGACTGAATTTTCCGCCAGGCTATTCGGATTGCCCGATTCATTACGGTACTGGATGAAGCGATCATGGTCACGATCAAACCTGAAAAGACCACCACCCTGGCTGCCAAGCCAAAGCACTCCATCCCGGTCTTCGAGGATGGCGACGAATCCGGAAAGAGCTGTAGGAGAAGAGGGGCTTTTGCGTAAATGAATCGGCGTCAGCTTGTTCGTCTTTCGATCGAAGACTGCGAGGCCGTTACCAAGCGCGTGGATCAGCCAAAAGACACCGTAACGGTCCTCATAGAAAAAGCTTTCCCGCGGTTCGTTTTGAGCCACATGGAGCAGGATGTTCCCGGTCTTGCGATCGAATTTGTCCAATCCTTCGCTGCTCACTACCCAAAAATCGCCCTCTCGATCTTCACCACTGGACTTCACATCGCTGCTGCTCAAACTCAAAGGATTATTCGCCTCGTGGCGATAGACGCCAACCACTCCGGACAACGGGTCGAACGCGAATAGACCGTTGGTTGTCGACAGCCAGAATAGCCCCTTGCTGTCCTGGCTGATGTGCTTGATGGTAAGCTGTTCCTTCTTCGCCCGCGGAGCCTGGATCCGGTAATGAACAAACGTCTCAGTGATTGGATCATATTTGTCCAGAAATTGATTGCATGCGGCCCAGATGACACCGGACCTGTCTTTGAACAAAGCAGTGATATATACCCCGCTCAGGCTGCTCGGGTCCGCGGGATCATGAAGGAAGACCTTGAATTTGTACCCGTCGTACCGGTTCAGTCCGTACTGTGTGCCGAACCACATGAATCCCTGATCGTCTTGCACGATCTGGGACACCCGGACTTGGGAAAGTCCGTCACCGGTCGCAGTGCGGTAAAACCGAATATCCGTTCCCGCAATTACCGGTGGGGTGCTGGGCAACCCCTGGGTAGCCTGCGGTGCAAGACCGACGGATTTTCCGGCCTTCTCCGGCTTCGCAGAGCTTCGCTGACCAGCCCACACCCGGATGCCGTGCGTTCCAGCAGAGGCAAACACGGCCAGGGCCAGCCAGACCAAGACGCGGAAAGAGATTTGGCAGCGATCTTCGAAGTGATCTTCGAAGTGGTCTGGGGAGCGATCTGGGGAGCTCATGCCGGCGCTCACGAACCCGCGTCAAAAATGCAGGCAGGAGAGTTCCGAGACGATCGACTGCGCGAACACTTTCGGGATGGAAGCGTGCAGCGGTTGAAAACCATTCCCCCTCATCAATCGCGGGCCGTCGGCACGACCACCTGGCGCCTGCCATACATCCGGGCGTCCATGGAATAGGCCCCTGGGCCTAACATCCCTAATGCCGCAATCACGATTAGTACAAAACACTCGTTTATTGTGTCACAGCCGTTACATAGGAATAGACCGATCACTCCAGCGATCACGCTAAACGTGGCGGTAAAGGGAGTAAATAGGCCGAGAGCCAGAAGGAGAGAAGAACAGCCAAACACGGCCATGGGTAGCAAAGAACCCCGTGAGTGCCACGAATGAAAACCCTGGAGAAGTAGAATCCAAGCCAGCGACAACCGCAGCAGCAGAAGAGCCAAGCCCGGTTGACGATCTGGAAATGTTGCGAAGAGCCTTTGCACAACTTTAGGCTAGCCGAGATGGGCAGGAATCCAGACCTCCGTTGGGAGTCTCTGTTTGCAACACTTTAGGGGGGCGAAGGGTTTCTTGCCGGGGCATATACTGGGTTCGCCAGCCAATCGGGATGGGTAACTCCCACGGAAGGCAGTCCAGAGGCGTCGCCATGCAAGCATCTCACCCCGGCGTAATCACGGTTCTCGCTGTCGATGATCATCCTTTAGTCCGCGACGGCGTTAACTTCGCCATTCAGGCTGAGAGCGACATGAAGGTTGTGGCCGAAGCCAGCAATGGACAGGAGGCCATCGACCTCTTCCGCCTGCATCGGCCGGATGTAACGCTCATGGATCTACAAATGCCAGGCATGAATGGCATCGACGCGATGCTGGTGATCCGGCAGAGTTTCCCATCCGCACGAATCATCGTGATCACTACCTATTCGGGAGACGTCCAGGCGGCCCGGGCATTAAAGGCGGGAGCGTCCGGATACCTGCTGAAAGCAACCATGCGGAAGGAACTTGTGGATACGATCCGCCGTGTCCACGCTGGTTACCGCCGCATACCTAATGACGTAGCCGCGGGTATTGCGGAGCACGTAACGTCAGATGCATTGACGGACAGAGAACTGGAAGTGCTTAGAAACGTTGCTGCCGGCAATTCGAACAAGAGGATCGCATCTGCCCTGGGGATCTCTGAAGAAACCATTAAGGGCCATATGAGGCATATCCTCTCAAAACTTCAGGCCAACGACCGCACCCATGCGGTCACCATCGCGCTCAAGCGCGGCTTTCTTGATGGTTAGATCCTGACAGATAGCAATTTGCCTACCGCGGCGGCTGCGCGACGCAGGTCGTCATCGCGGGTGAGGCAATCGGGACAGAGACGGAGCCACTGCCCGCGCGCATCGCAAATGATGCCCTCACGCTCAAGTTTGGCCGGAAACTCCAGTGCATTGGCAAGGCGGATGGCCAGAAATGCTCCGTGATCCTCGTCGCCGCCCTTCAAGGTGTTGATGCCGGCGTCTTTGAGGTATCCACGCAGGGCGTCGAGTTGCTTGAGGCTGTACGCGCGTAGCCTCTCAACCCCCATTGCCAGCGTGAATTCCAGGCCGCTGCGGGCCTGGTACCAGGTAAGCACGGGTGGAGTGGACTCGAGAAAACCATCGCCACCGTAGGCGAGCACGGGCAGATCGGGCCGCTGATATCCGAAGGGAGCGGAGTTGGCGAACCAGCCGATGTCGAGCGGACGCAAGCCGGCCTCGAGGACTCCAGGCGCAATATATAGAAAGCACGCCCCCGGGCCACCCCGAAGGTATTTGTAACTTCCACCGATCACAAAGTCGGCTCCCAGGCGGACCACGTCCACGGGGATGACACCAACAGCATGGTAGGAGTCCACGAGCAGCCTCGTTCCCCGCTGGTGACAAGCCTGCGCAAGCGCGTCCAGGCGCTTGACGATCTGGCCGGTCATGAACATGACTTGGGAGATCACAACCAGATCTACTCCTTTTCCGTGGCTCACGGCGTCCATCACCGGTTCCATGGTGAAGTCGCCGTCCACGCCAGGCTCAACCCACTGGAGCTCTATGCGCTCAAGCGCGGCGTACTGCTTCAATATCACGTCGATGGAGTCGAACTCTCCTCGCGTGCTGATCACCCGTGGCCTGCCTGGCAGCGCGTTCAACACGGTACGCAGACCTTGCCCCGCTGATGTCTTGGGAATGATGCAGTCGGTACGGGGAGCGCCGATGAGGGTTGCGACACGGGTGCGGAAGGCCTGCCGTTCCGCAAGCCACGCATCCCATGCATCTCCAAGCTCGGTGTACCAGGCAGCGGTCGCTTCGGCGACGTCATCGGCCGTTGCGTCCAGGGGCCGGCCTAAGGAGTGATTCGCCAGATAGAGAAACTTGCTCGACAGGGCACGGGAAAAAAGCGGAGCAATGTGTTGCTGAATAGAATCCTGCTCTAACGAACCGCTGCCCAATGCCGAAATGGCCCGCTGAAGGCTTGGATTCATCGCTGCAATAACTCTGTTCGCGCTGCGAGCAGCTCAGGGAAGAAGGTGAGCTCGAGGGCCTGCCTCAGAAAGCCGACTCCGGATGAACCTCCCGTTCCGGGCCGAAAACCAATGATTCTTTCCACCGTCTTCATGTGGCGAAAGCGCCAAAGCTGAAAGTACTCTTCGACGTCCACCAGCTTCTCACACATTTCGTACATATCCCAATCTTCGCGAGGATGTTCGTAAATCTCGCGAATGACCTGCACGACTCCTTCATTTTTACGGTAGGGCTCGCTCCAGTCGCGTTCCGTGCATTCCCGCGGAATGGAAAACCCTCGCCTTGCCAGGTGGCGCAGAAACTCGTCATACAGGCTGGGCGCCTCGAGGGCTGCCTTCAGCGTGGCGTGTATGACCGGGTCGTGCTCGAAGACGCGAATCGCATCGCGGTTCTTATTCCCCAGCAGGAATTCCAGCCCCCGGTACTGAAAGGACTGAAAGCCGGAGGCGTTGCCAAGTACGCCGCGAAACTCCAGGTATTCCGACGGGGTGAGCGTTTCGAGCACGGCCCACTGATCGAAGAGCTGCATTTGAATGAGCTTTGCCCGGGACAGAATCTTGAAGCACGGATCGAGCTCGTCGTGCTGCACGAAGCGGATTGCAGCGGTTAGCTCATGGATCAGCTGCTTGAGCCATAGTTCGGCGACCTGGTGCTGGATGATGAAGAGCATCTCATCGTGATGAGGGGGCGAAGACAAGGGGCGCTGTTGAGCCAGCAATTCCGGCAGGCAGAGATATCCGGAGTAGTTCATGCGGCCTGCGAAGTCCGTCACGATTCCCGGTTCGAGCGGTCTTTGGTTGTTCTGCATAAGGGTCCACTGTACGACTGCCCGGTCAACTGGGCAACGGCTTGTTCAATTGTGGAGGGATAGATGCGAGACACTTGCGATTCCCAAGCCGGGCGGCTCCCGGAACCAACCTCGTTGCCTACAAAAGTTGCTGTGATCCCAGCGCGCTCAAGATTGAAGACGAAGCAGCATTGCGCGCCACCATTGCGGCCATCGCTGCCCCAAAATTGGCCGCACTGTTCCCGTCGGCGAGCTGCGCAAGCGACAGATCGGCCATGGCCAATCCTGCGATCAGCAAGCTTACCGTGCTCCGCAGATTCAGGAATCCAAATCGCTGATCGGTCTTGAGGGTTAACATCGCAGTCATCTCCGAAGTTAGTATGTTTTGTTTCCTTGTTGATGAACTGGGAGCCCGGAGGATAGCAAAAAAACCAAATAGGAACAGGACGGCAGACCTGGGTACCGTCCTGTTCTATCCGCGTCTTGCTACATGACTGAGTGAAACCGCAGGTCCCTCGGCTACCTCCGGAGATTGTGACTTTTTTGACTCCGCGCCAGAAACCCCCTGTTAGCGATAAATCTGCGAGGCGCTTGGCTCCCACGGCAGGCCGGGGCAGGGAGGATGACGGCCTTGTGCGAGTCTGAAAAACAAATTTAAAGTTTGGTTCCGAGCCTTTAGATCTGTTAGTGGGATCGGAGGCGACCTACTGGTCTTGCACCAGGGCCAGCGGGGACCTCTCTGCCAACTTCATCTTCATCACATCGAGAAATGCCTGCATGCCCGGAGACATCCATTTGTCTTTGTGCCAAACCAGGTGGGTCGCTATGGTCATCTTTGCGCCGTGCCAGTTCAATAAAGTGAATTGCCTCTTCTTGAGTTCACAAGCGATGACGATCCTGGGCAAAAGACCCAAGCCCATTCCGGCGGTCACACATTGTTTAATGGCTTCGACGCTGGAAAACTCCGTGATGTGCTGCGGCCGGATATTTGCCAACGCCAGTTGCGAATCCAGCTTCTTGCGGTAGCCGCAACCAGCCTCAGTCAGCAGCAGGTTCTGATCGAACAGGTCCTTGGGATAGACCGTCTTGGCGTTTGCCAGGACGTGATCGGGCGTACCGAAGAGATAGACTTCCTCGGTCCTCATCTTGATGGAGCGCAATTGATCGCCGTCGACCAAATCCGACATGCTGATGGCCAGGTCCAGTTTGCCACTCTCCAGCGCGTCCACCAGTTTTTCGTCCAAATCAGGACGAAAGATGAGTTCCACTTGCGGATAACGCTTGCGGAAGAGCTTCAACACTTCAGGCAACCGGTAAGTCAGCACGCTCTCGGGCGCACCAATGCGCAAAGGACCCGCAGGCTCGCTGCCAAACTTCACCGCGCACTGGCCCTGTTCCATCGCGGCCAATGCCTTCTCTGCATAAGGAAGGAAGCGGCGCCCGGCCTCGGTGAGCAGGACGCGCTTTGCCAGGCGATCAAAGAGTTGTGCTTCCAGTTCCGCTTCCAGCGCCTTGATCTGCGAGGTCACGTTGGACTGCACTGTGTGCACTCGCTCGGCCGTGCGGGTAAAGTTCAACTCTTCCGCCAGAATGCAAAATGTTTGCAGCTGCCTCACTTCCATTTAGCAATCTCCTTTTGAGATCGATCCCATGCTAACAATCTATTGGACGGATGTATAGCGCAGGCCGAAACTCAGCCTATGAGCTTACTTCAACGTCAGTTTCGGGATGTATCTCGGGTGAGTGTTGGGTTTCTCTTCACGCTCTTGCTCGCCCACGCTCTAGTTCCTCCTTTGCATGCGCAGCAACCCGGCACCGCGGTTATCTTTTACGCACAGCCACAGGTTATGGATGAGCTATGGCCTGATTTGCTTGCATCGCTGCATGCTGATTTGGCCGCCGGCATCGGTGAATCGGCAAGTGGGTTTGCTTTGGAGCAAGACCCCACATATCTTCGCGGCAATGACATTCCGGAGACTCTCGATTTCTCCAAGGTGATTGTGGTGAAGTTGTTGGGTCGCTGTGACGTTCTGCCACAGTCTGATCATCCATCTCTGAAAGGTCCGCTCGGCTGGGTGCGGCAGGTCTCGGGAAAGATTCAGCCTTTTATTTTTGTCGACTGCGAACGGATCGCCCAGGTGCTTCGCACTCATTCCCCTGGCTTGACTAAGTACGAACGCCGCCATGAGATGGCCCAGGCAATTGCCCATGTTGTTATCCATGAGTGGATACATATCGCGACGCAAAGCTCTGCGCACGGCGCGCGCGGTGTAACCAAGCAATTTCTCTCGCCAGACGAGCTGACGGCAGAACCCAAAAATGACACCGTGGCGATCGCCGCCCAATAGTCACTTCGCATGAGAGAGAGCATGGGCCTGATTGGCGATCAGCAGGAGGCCCTGGGCCCTTGCATCGCGTTCAAGCGCGGTAAGCTGGGCAACGGCGGAAGTGGTTCCAGCCCACAGGTCAATCTCTGCCAGAGCAAGGCGGGCTTCGAACTCATAAGAGCGATAGCCGGACTTGCGCGCGGCAGCGAGCATGGACTCGAGTTCCTCGCGAGCCTGGGCCCACTTGCCCAACTTCGCCTTTACCCGGGCGTCTGCCAGCGTAGCCTCGAAGCGTGGTAGCGGGGCTGTACTTTGCCCCGACAGGGCCAGCGCCCTTTCCGCCGCGCTCTGCGCTTCCGGCAAGTTTCCTGCGCCCAGCAGATTTCTCGCTAACGCGGCTTCAGAAAATACTTCATCGTGGGGAGCTCCGGATTTCGCAAACATCGCCGTTGCCTGCCGTGCCAGGGACGCTCCGTCGGCGAACCGTTTCTCCGCCAGAGCAACCGACGCCAGCGCAACCTTGGCTTGCGCGATAAACGATTCATCGTTTGTTTCTTTGCTCAATGCGAGTGCCTGCTCATACTGTTCGCGCGCGCCTGCCAGATCTCCCTGGGCCTGCAGAACCTCGCCCAGGCCTGCGATGGGATGCTTCTCGCCGACACGGTAGCCAGTTTCGCGATCCAAGGCCAGCGCTTTCTGGTAGTACCCCTTAGCTTCCTCAGGCTTGCCCATCTCGCCAAGCAGATCGCCTAAATTGTTCAATGTTGACGCGGTGCCGCGCCGGCTGCCAATCGCGCTGAAGGCCGCCAGGGCTTGTTGGTTCATCTTCAGTTCCCCCGTCAGGTCACCGAGCGCGCCGCGCGTATTCGCCAGGTTCCCGTAGTCGCTGGCCAGCCCCCCGGGATTATTGATTTCCTGATCGAAACGCAAGGCCTGCTGGTAATAGGTCTCCGCCTCGTGCATATTTCCTTCGCTGTAGAGGACATTCCCAATGCGCTCCAGGGTGGCGCGAATGCTTCGCTGGGCCCCGATCTCTTGAAAGACCGGAAGCGCCTCATCAAACTGCTTCCTGGCAGCCACAAAGTCGCCTTCATCGAAAAGCGCGTCCCCTACGTTGAGCCAACTGACTGCAGCCGCTCGCCGATCACCGGCAGCGGCAAAGAGATCTCTCGCCTGCTGCGAAAGTTCAATCGATTTCTGCGGCTGTCCCATGCGTTCCCAGGCGTTCGCTTCCAACCGTAGAGCTTGCGCCTGCAGCAGTTTGGCGCCAATCGCGCGGCCTCGCGCGGCCGCCCGTTGGCTGAGCGACTGCTGCTGCCGGAAATCGCTCAACGAAAATGCGATGTCGGCTTGCCCCAAATCGATGCGAGCCCCGTCCGCCTCGGATACAACCAGCTTGCGAAGCTGCGCCAGCGTCTCTTCCGCGTCCTTGCCGTGCCCTCCCTCAACCTGGTTTCCAAGAAGAGACAAACCATAATCGACGTTGTCGGGAAAGAATTCCCAGAGAGCGCGATAGCTTTCTATGGCTTGCGCGATTTGCCCCGATAGCTCATGGGCACGCGCCTCGATCAGCAACCGCTCTTCCCGGGATGATTGGCTCGAGAGGGCCAGCGCCCTCTGCGCCTCAGCTTTTGCCCGGCTCTCATAACCCAACACGGACCAGGCTTTGGCCAGTGCCGAAGAAGTCGGAGCATGGTTAGGATCAAGCGCTGCCGCCCTCTGCAAAAGGTCGATCGCAGAGCGAGCATCGAATACACGCAATCTCTGCAAGCCTTCAGCATAGAGACGGGCAGCCTCGGGATTCGAAGGCAAGGAGGCCTTCACCGCCGTAGACTGCGCCTGGGAAAGGGGGCCGATATCCAGCTTGGCACGCATCGCGGCGCCCGCCCTACTGACCAACTCATCGATCTCGGATTCCTTTCCCTTCTCCGAGACCGAGACCAGCGTCTCGCCGGCTACCGCATCCTGGAGCCGTAGATCCAGCCGCAGCAGTCCATCGCCCAGCGGAACGTACGAACCCAATACGACATCGTCGCTGCCGAGATTCTGCCGGATGCGATTCAGGGTTTCCCGGCCATAGCTGTCCGCATCCGCAAGCGAGAGGCTGAGCTTCATCTGCGCGACGCTCTCCCCCGGGATGGTGCGCAACTGGTCTCCCTGGCTCAGTTCGGTGGTGAGCATCTCCGAGAGCGCCGTCGAAAGCCACGACTGCTCAGGCTTTCCAGAAAGATTCTGGAAGCCCAACACAGCTACGGTGCGGCGGCGGTTCACCGGTGAGGAGGCGACCGCGGAGGGAACCACTTCCCGAGGTTTGCGCCCGTGAAAAAAAAGGGCCGCGGCGCAAACCAATAAAACTACTATCCCCGCCAGGGACGCGAGCGTGAGCGGCTTTGCCCAGAGACCACGTTTGTGAACGAATCCGGAAATGGAGGCCGCATTGGGATCCCTTTGCAGTCGCTGCAGATCTGTCCGCAAATCGGATGCGTGCTGGTAGCGCAGCTCGCGGTCCTTCTGGAGCGCCTTGTCGATGATGCTGTCGATGCCAGCCGGCAAGCGCGTGTTGCTGCGGGTGGCAGGAACCGGCTGCCGGTTCAGAATGCCGTCGAAAATGGTTGCGGCGGTTTCCCCGCGAAATGGCGGTAGGCCTGTCGCCATCTCATAGAGCACAGCACCAAAGGAAAACAGATCCGTGCGGCAATCCAGTTCCTTGGCCGTGGCCTGCTCCGGGGACATGTATGCGATGGTGCCGAGCAAGAACCCCGGAGCTGTGAGTTCCACGATGTCATCAGCACCGCGTCCGGTGTCGCTGGCTGTCAGGCTGGAGGGAGCCCGAACAGCTTGCTTGGCTAAACCGAAGTCCACGACCTTGGCATGTCCACGGCCGGTGATAAGAATATTTGCCGGTTTGATGTCGCGATGAATGATGCCCTTTGCGTGGGCCGCGTCGAGCGCATCGGCAACCTCAATGGCCAATGGGAGCAGAACATCAATTTCCAGCGGAAGGCCGGCGATGCGATGTTTCAGGGTCTGGCCATCGATGAACTCCATGGCGATGAACGACGCGTCCCCAGACCCTCCGATCTCGTAGATGGTGCAGATATTTGGGTGGTTGAGGGCAGAGGCCGCGCGCGCTTCGCGGCGAAGCCGTTCCAGCGACTGCGCGTCTTTGGCCACTGCGTCAGGCAGGAACTTCAATGCCACGAAGCGGGCAAGTTCCGTATCCCTCGCTTTATAAATCACGCCCATCCCCCCCGAGCCGATAGGGGCGACGATGGAGTAGCGGCTGACCATCGTGCCTGGGGGAAGCTGGCGGCTTGTCTCAGGGCCGCCGGCAGACGGCTTCGAACCACCCTGTGGCGTTAGTAGCGGCTCGGCCATGAAACTACCGGCGCGATCGTTCTCCAGCAGCAGCTCTTCCACTATCTGGCGGAGCTCAGGCGCGTCATGGCACGCCTGGTCCAGATATGCAGCGCGTTTTTCGGCCGGCATATCAAGAGCGACTTCGAACAGCTCCTCAGCGAGTTGCTCCTGGTTATCCATCGTTCCTATCCAGAGAGGTGAGGACCGCTTCTCAAAGTATTGCATCCCGGGTGAGCACGACGCGTATTAATAGATGAAAGGGTAGGCAAAAGAGGCTCCGCCGGTCCCCTCAACGGGCCACTTGACACCCAAAACAGAAGACAACGATCGGTTCTTCCGTACCCTGATTTCAAGGGAGGCGTGTGGCGGCTGAAGTGAACATTTAAGTTCCCTTTAGAATTTATTGACCCTAATCCACTTCTCCACTGTTCGATCGCAATCCGGATGGTCTATAGTGTGCACGTGCCGAAAGCCGATTTCGACACGCGGTCAGGAGGGTTTGATGAGAATCTCCGACACGATTGGACACGTGCTGCAAAACAAGGACAAGAACAGGGTTCTATCGATAGGGCCCGAGCAGACCGTCTACGAAGCGCTGGAGAAGATGGCCGAGCACGATGTCGGCGCCTTGTTGGTCCTTTCGAACCAACGGCTGGTCGGCATCCTATCGGAGCGGGATTACGCGCGCAAAGGAATCCTGGTCGGCCAGACTGCCAGAGAAACGCACGTCCACCAGATCATGACCAGCCCGGTTTTCTTCGTAAGTCCCCAACACACTGTGGATGAATGCATGACCATTATGACCCAACACCGTTTTCGCCATCTCCCGGTGCTGCGGGATGAGTCGGTGGTGGGTCTAGTCTCGATCGGCGATCTGGTGAAATGGGTGATCTCGGGTCAGGCGCAAACCATTCAGGAACTGCAGGGCTACATTACGGGTGCGTATCCAGGCTAGCTGCCTTTGGATTTCAGGCGATTCTTGCCATCGGCAATCGCCGCACGCGCTTCCCGGTGGCGGCAAAAATTGCGTTGGCTACCGCGGGGGCTAAGGGCGGCACTCCTGCTTCTCCCACACCATCGGCGGGATCGCCCTCAGCCTGCACAAGATGCACTTCAATCTCGGGTGCGTCTTTCATCCGCAGGACTTGATAGTTGTGGAAATTGCTTTCCTGCACCGCGCCTTCCTTGATGGTGATCTCTCCGCTGAGCACCGGGGTCAGGGCGTAGTTAATGCCGCCCTCGATCTGGGCCCGCACGCTGTCGGGATTTACTGCCAGGCCGCAGTCGACGGCACATACCACGCGATGGACGTGCGGCAAACCGCTTTTATCGACGGACACCTCGGCTACTTGCGCAACATAAGTGCCCCCAAAAACAGAACATGCGATTCCGCGGCCTTGATTCTGGGGCAGCGCCTTTCCCCAATCGGACGCTTCCGCCGCCATTTGCAGTACGTTCCGAAGCCTGGCCGTTTTTTGCGCTTGATCCAGATACAACAACCGCAGGCGAAAGGCATACGGATCCTGGCCCGCGGCATGCGCTAGCTCGTCCACGAAACATTCAATACCGAAGACATGAAATGGGGCGGAGACAGAGCGCCACCAGGCACGGGGCACGACGGAAAGAACAGGAGCGTAGTCGGAGCGGTAGTGAAGCGCTTGATACGGAATACTGTCGTTGACGTCATAGCTTGCTACATGCTTCGGATCCTTCAACAACTCCGGCGAGTCAAAGACGGCACGAATGGGAGTGGATACGATGCGGTGCGACCAAGCCACGATGTTTCCCTCACCATCCAGCGCGCCGCTCAGGCGCTGATACGAATATTGCAGGTAGAAATCGTGTTGCATATCGTCTTCCCGGGTCCACAAGAGCTGCACCGGAACGTTCATTTCCTTCGCAACTTGGAAGGACTCGGCCAGGTAATCCCATTGATAGCGACGGCCGAACGATCCGCCAGCGAATGTCATATGCACGATGACGTTCTCCGGCGGTATGTCCGCAAGGTGAGCGATCTCGCTTTGCGCGATATTGCCAATTTGCGTGGGAGTCCACACTTCGATATGGCCGTCTGCCCGCACGTGGGTAGTGGTGTTCATCGGCTCCATCGTGGCGTGCGCCTGGAATGGCATCTCATAATCAGCCTCGATTTTCTTTTGCGCGGTGGCCAGAGCCTGGATCGCATTGCCGCGATCCGCGGAGACGACCGTGGCCGGACCGGCCGCTTGTTCCCGAAGCTGCGCTTGTAAGCCGGCGGTGGTCTCTTGAACGCCGGGCCCTTTGTCCCAGACGATCTTCAAGGCATTGCGGCCCTGCAATGCAGCCCAGGTGCAGTTCGCCACAACCGCAATGCCCCCCGCAACATTCAGATTGACCTCCATTCCTGGCGTAAAACCGATGGGCGGAACGGCGAAGACCGCTTTCACCCCGGTGATCGCCTTCGCGGCCGAGTCATCGCAGCTGATTAGCTTGCCGCCGAAATGAGGACAGCGTGCGATCACAGCGAACATCATCCCGGGAACACGAACATCGATGCCGAAGATAGCACTGCCGTCGACCTTGCCCCGCGTATCGACTCGTCCGGTTGGCTTGCCGATAAAACGGAAGTCCTTCGGTGCTTTCAGCGGGACCTGATCCAGTTTCACAGCGGGAATCGTCGACGCGCTCTCGGCTAACTCGCCGTACAGCAAGCGTCGTTGCGTCGTTGTGTGGACCACCGCGCCGTTTTCCGCCTTACAATCTTTTCTTTCCACGCCCCATCGCTGGGCCGCGGCGGTCAATAGCATCTCCCGGACCTGGGCGCCTGCCTGCCGCATGGGAAGCCATGTGGCTCTCGTTCCGCCGCTACCGCCGGTCGCGAGGTGCTTGTAAATGGCAGGGATCGTGGGCGCCTGCTCCCACCGAATGTGGGACCACTCCACCTCCAGCTCATCGGCCAGCATCATCACGTTCGCGGTACGCGTGCCTTGGCCCAGCTCTGGAATCTCGGTCAACACGGTGATCTGGTTGTCCCGAGTGATGCGCACCCAGGCATTCGGCTTGAACACCTCGGCGTTACGCGAGACGGGCTCCTGACCGTGCGCCGGCAGGTAGAAGCCGAGAACAAAGGCCGCTCCAGCCTTCATCACTTCGCGGCGCGTGAAGGTGGTAGTCATGCGCTTTCTTGGGCAGCCCTCTCAATGGCACGGCGAATTCGCTGGTAGGTTGCGCAGCGGCAGATGTTACCAGTCATCGCCTGGTTGATTTGTTCTCGCGTCGGATGCGGGATTTTGCTAATCAGCGCGGCGGCCTGCATAATTTGCCCGGATTGACAGTAGCCACATTGCGGGACCTGCTCGGCAATCCAGGCGCGCTGCACCGGGTGGCTGCCATCGCTAGACAAACCTTCTATGGTGGTGACCTTCCTGCTCCCAACCGCATTCACAGGCGTCTGGCAGGAACGAACTGCTTGTCCGTCGAGCTGTACGGTGCATGCTCCGCACATACCGATACCGCAGCCATACTTGGTGCCGGTCATATTCAGCAGGTCGCGTAGCGCCCACAACAGCGGCATCGCTGGCTCTGCATCGACGGCTCGTTCTTGACCATTGACCTGGAGTGCGAAGTGAGCCATTCCCGGGGATCCTCTCACCCAACCTCAGCTCCGCGGACGGCGTGTGCCATCTCTATGCAGGGTGGCCCAGTAAAAATGCAGGGAGTGTCGTCGCCTGTGCAGGGAATGAGAGGCGCCGAAGATGGCTCAGGATTCTCACTGAGGCTAAAGAGTCTGCGAGAGAACAGCAGTTCAAATGGAGTTCTGGAAAACTCGTTCCCTAACGAAGGACGGGTGCCCCACATACCTGTTGACATTCTGCCTATTCGTGGTGCAGGCTATATGTAGAAAAACAACAGGGAGTGGAAATGGGAGAAAGCAAATCCGACGTTCTGCAGGGGACCCTGGACCTGATGGTCCTGAAGACGCTCGAGACCATGGGACCGCTGCACGGCTACGGCATCGCTCGCCGCATTGAACAAGTCAGTGGAGACACTCTCAGCCTCAACCAAGGCACTATCTACCCCGCACTTCTTCGTCTCGAGCAGCGTGGCTGGATCAAATCGGAGTGGGGTACTTCGGAAACCAATCGCCGGGCCAAGTTTTACTCCCTCAGCCGCATCGGCCGCAAGCAGATCGAGACCGCAACCGAGAACTGGGAGCGCGTCGCCACCACCATGGCGCGCTTCCTCGCGCCTTCCAGCTAGGAGTCGGCAATGGACCAGATACGCACCCTGCTGAACCAATGCGCATCCTTCTTCCGCAGAAAACGGCTCGATGCAGATCTCAACGACGAGCTGCGTAGCCATATCGAACTCGCCACCGAAGAAAACATGCAGCGAGGCATGACTGAGGAAGAGGCCCGCACAGCCGCACTGCGCGCCTTCGGCGGAGTCACGCAAACCAGGGAAAGTTATCGCGTGCAGCGCGGACTTCCCTTCCTCGAGATTCTCTGGAGCGATTTGCGTTACGCTGTTCGCCAACTGTGGAAGTCCCCCGGATTTACCCTGACCACAGTGCTCACGCTGGCCATCGGCATTGGCATGAACACCGCGGTATTCAGCACGATGGATGCTGTAGTGTTGCGCCCTCTTGCCGTGCCGGACATGAACCGCGTGGTCCTCGTAGCCGAAGAGCATGGCCGCGACAGCGCCGATTACAAGCAAGTTGCCCTGGCAAATTACCAGGACTGGAAACAACAGAGCACCTCCTTTGCTGACCTGGCCATCAGCAGCGATGCTTCTATGAGCCTGACCGGAACAGGCGAAGCACTTCATGTGCAAGCGGCACTCACGTCGGCTAGTTTTTTTCAGGTGCTGCGTACCAATGCTTTGTTGGGTCGCGTCTATCAGGACCGGGAGTGTCAGCGTGGGCACAACACCGTGGCCGTGCTCAGCTATGCCTTCTGGCAAAAGCGATTCGGTGCGGATCCGGCTGTGCTGGGCCAGTCGCTCCACCTCGACGGGCAGTCCTACACCGTGATCGGTGTCATGCCTAAGACCATGGCTTATCCTTCAGTTTCCGAAGTGTTTCTGCCCCTGGCGCCCACTCCGGAACAACTGCAGAACCGCATCGCCCACGACTACCTCGTCATTGGGCGCTTGAGCCGCGGCGTCTCCGTGAACCAGGCTCAGGAAGAATTGCGCGTAATTGCTGATCGTTCGGCAAAGACCTATCCCGCTTCCAACCTCGGCTGGTCCGTTCACGTCGAGCCGCTGCTGGATGGCATAAATGGGGACCTGACACCGCTCTACTACCGCCTTATCTTGGCAGCCACCGGATTTGTTCTGCTGGTGGTGTGCGCCAACATAGCCAACCTACAGTTTGTGCGCGGTCTTTCCCGCCGGCCGGAGATTGCTGTGCGTACGGCTCTCGGGGCAGGCCGTGGCCGGCTGCTCCGCCACTTATTGACTGAGAACCTGGTATTGGGAGCAATGGGTGCAGCCGGCGGACTTGCTGTCGCAGCCATCTGTCTGCATTTCCTCATAATCTCCTTGCCGAAGAGCATCGAAAAATATATTGCGGGGTGGAGCAACATCTCGCTTAACGGCCGCGCTCTGGCCTTCTCTCTCTTCCTGGCACTGGCCGCCGGGTTTACCTGCGGGCTGCTGCCTGCTCTGAAAGCATTGCGCATCAACCTTGTCGATCAGCTCAAGGCAGGCTCGCGGAATACCAGCGCTTCCCGTGAGACACACCGGCTAAGAAACCTCTTCGCGGTATCGCAAATTTCGTTCTCTGTCCTGCTGGTCATTGGCGCGGCCCTCATGTGCAAGGGTATGTGGTCGATGCTGCATGTTGCCGACACCTATCAGCCCAAGCAGGTGCTTACTTTTCACCTGGACTTGCCGGCGTCCCGTTACGCCACGGACGAGCAGCGCGCCTCCTGGTTCGAAAGCAGCCTACAAAAACTGCGCGCCTTGCCCAGCGTTACTCACGCCCAAGTCACCACCGCCCTTCCTCATGGCCAGGAGGCCTGGGATGACGATTTCCGTATTGAGAATCGGCCCATGCCTCCAGGAAAGTTCCAAAGCGCTGTACGTCTTGCGGTAACTGATGGCTATTTTGAGGCTTTTCATATTCGCCAGTTATCCGGGCGGTATTTCAACAACAGCGACTCCATCAACACCCAACCGGTGGCCGTCGTGAGCCGAAAATTCGCGGAGAGATATTTCTCCGCGGAAAGCCCCATTGGACACCGCATTCAGATGGGTGCGGCTGGCAGCCCGGATGCACGATGGGTACGTATTGTCGGGGTGGTGGACGATGTGAACTATCTCTGGATCGATCGTGCCGTAGAACCCGCGGTGTATTTGAACGCTCTTCAGATACCGCCCGCGGCCGCTACCTACGTCTTGATGACCGGCGCCAATCCGATGGCATCTGCGGCAGTGGTCCGCCAGGCGCTTGCGGCACTTGACCCCACCATACCTCTGGACGACGTGCAAACCTACGACACTTATTTAGAGGTCGAGTTGACAGGATTGCTTCATGCTGCGGCCTTGCTCTCGATCGATGCTTTGATTGCATTGCTATTGGCCGCGATCGGCATCTTTGGAGTAATGGCCAACCTGGTTGCCGAGCGGACGAAGGAAATTGGTATCCGCATCGCTCTCGGGGCGAGGCCTGAAGCGGTGTTGGCCCTCATCCTGCGCCGCGCTGCGCTGCTCACCGGTGTGGGCGTATCTCTGGGAACTGTGCTTGCCTTTGGCCTGGCCCGGCTCAGCGCGAATCTGCTCTTCGGCGTGCGCCCAGATGATCCTGGAGTGTTTCTGTCGATCATCGCGGCGATCGCTGCCATCGCGTTCCTGGTCAGTTGGGGCCCGGCGCGACGAGCGGCTTCGATTGATCCGGCACGCACCTTGAGGACGGAGTAGCCCTCGAAGGTATGTGACTTTTGACTATTGACAATGTTCCGCGGGCAGTTTACTTTGCACTGTAAAGTTAATTGGCCATGGACGAACTACACAAAGCGCTGGGAGAGATCAGCAGCATACGCCGGCAGATGGCGCGCAGCACCGAGTTTCGTGGGTATGGGCCGGCCACCCTTGCTGCGACTGGTTTTCTTGCCATCTCAGCCGCCGGAGCGCAGGCCGTCTGGCTGCCCGATCCCGCAAATCACATCCCGATCTATCTCGGCGTCTGGATTTCGACAGCCATCGTGTCGGCTGCCTTGATTGGTGTACAGATGGTAACGCGCACCCATCGCATGCATTCCGGTATGGCAGACGCAATGATCCGCATGGCCGCGGAACAATTTCTACCCTCAGCTGCTGCAGGCGCACTGCTTACGCTTGTGTTGCTACGGTCCGCTCCGTCCGCTCTCTGGATGCTTCCCGGCCTCTGGCAAATCATCTTCTCGCTCGGCGTGTTTTCATCGTGCCGCTTCCTACCCCGGCCGATGGCTGCAGCGGGAGTGTGGTATCTGCTGACCGGCCTCGCCTGCATTGCGCTGGCCGACAACCGCGCTCTGTCACCTCTCACCATGGGAACCTCCTTCGGCGTAGGTCAGCTGCTCGTCGCGGGAATCCTGTTCTTTACCGCGCAGGAGGGCAGCGATGAAAGCTAAGCCTGCGCCGAACGAAGCTCGCTTCGCTTATGAAGGACTCGACCGCGTAATTCACGAACGGGCACGGCTCAGCGTGCTCACCTCGTTGATCAGTAATCCCAAAGGATTGACCTTCGGCGATCTCAAGCAGCTGTGTGCGCTCACGGACGGCAACCTGAGCAGGCATCTGAGCGTGTTGGAGAAGGAGAAGATAGTGCAGATCGTGAAAGGACATGATCGCAATCGTCCCCAGACGCTCTGTCGCATCACCCCTTCCGGCCGCAAACGCTATCTCGAATATCTTTCGACACTCGAGCAGGTAGTGCTGGATGCGGCGAAGGTAACCCACGAGGAAGCCGCTTATCAGTTGCCAGGCCGTATGACCCCGCGTCAGGCTTAGACATTTTTTTGTGCATTTACTTTGCAGTGCAAAGTATGTTTAGCAAGAAGGAGCAGAAAATGGACACGGTCTCGTCGTTGCCATCCGCCTTGCCGTTCGGAATCAATTTCCGGTCTATGGGCATGAAACTCATCGTGGTGTGCGCTCTGGCTCTCTTCATGACCATACCCGCGCTTTTTGTCGGAGGATAGGTTGAGGAGAGGACCATGCGCGCCGCGGACGTGGTACAGGAGATTAGCGGCCATGTGGGCGGCCAGCAGAGCTTCCTCGGACCAACACGGTTGTCCTGCTTTCGGCCAATGCAGGATGGGTATTCTCCAGCCGACTGCACGGGATAAGGGCTGCGGCGATCTTCAGTTTGTTGTATGCGCTGATCTACCTGCTATTGCGACTCAAGGACAACGCATTGCTGGTCGGTGCCATTGCCAGCTTCCTGGCCGTAGCGGCCGCCATGTACTTCACGCGCACGATGGACTGGTATAGCTCGCTTTCGCCAAGTCAAAGGATGCCTGGCAGTCCGGTTCCGAGGTGATTTACGACAAACCTAGAGCAACGCGAGAGACTGCATGTGGCGATCATCATGGATGGCAATGGCCGCTGGGCGATGCGGCGCGGGCTGCCTCGCGTCGCCGGCCATCGCGCCGGCGTAGCCGCTGTGCGCCGTGTTGTGGAACGTGCTCCAGACGTGGGTATCGGCCGGCTTACCATCTACGCATTTTCCAGCGATAACTGGCGGCGGCCCACTGCCGAGGTGCAGAGCATCTTCTGGCTATTGCGCGCGTTTCTGCGTCTGGAAACGGAACGGCTTCGGCAGCGCGGTGTACGGATCCAGATCATCGGACGGCGCGATCGCCTCCCACCATCCGTGCTGCGCGAAATCGATAAGGCTGAATGCGCCACCGCCGGTGGACGCGGCCTTCATCTGCGCGTTGCCATCGATTACTCATCACGCGATGCCATCACGCGCGCCGCAGCAAGTGCGAATGCCGCCCTTTCTATGGAGGGACCGCCCACTCCAGATGTGCTCGGACCGATGCTCACGCAGGCGTTAATCGGGGAGAGTGGCGAGGTGGATCTGCTGATTCGAACCGGTGGTGAGACGCGGCTTTCGGATTTCCTACTGTGGGAATGTGCCTATGCTGAACTCTTGTTTACGGATCGAATGTGGCCTGATTTTGACCAGGCTGACCTCGACGCGGCGCTGGAGGAGTTCAAAGGGAGGGAGCGTCGCTTTGGCGGCGTACCCGCAATCGCCTTGCAGTCTGCTGCAATCTAAGATGATGAACACTGCTATGGCGCAACCCGATGCTCTTCGTCGCATTCGCTTCTGGCTGGCCGTCTTCATCATCGGCCTGGTGATCAGTGGAATCACTGCCTTTCCGCTTCAGACCGAGATCGGTTGGCTCGTGTCCGTCCTCCGGATTTGCTCGTTGCAACCGATTGCCGACTCTACGCACCTGCTCCCGTGGGTCGAGAGAGTGAACGAGGGCCTCAACCTACAAATGCCCATTATTCTTTTCTCGCTTACGGCACTGACTGGCTCGCGTTCGCTCACCTGGTCATCGCCGTGGTGTTCATCGGCCCCTACGCCGATCCTGTCCGCAACAAATGGGTGACCACTTTCGGCCTCATCGCGTGTGCCGGCGTGCTCCCGCTCGCGCTGATCGCTGGCCACGTCCGCGGTATACCGGTCCCGTGGCGTCTAATCGACTCGGACCGCACGCAAATGCCTACAGGCGACCCACAACCCAACCTTAACACGCGACAAACAGTCCCGCAGAGCCTGCCCTGCCTGCCCCGGCGAGCCGTGGGAGCTTGTCGAAGGGGCACGGCTGAGAACGACCTAGGATGAAGTCCTGTGTCTCCTCTCACCTTCTGCAAAGACCCGAAAAAAACTACGCCGTCAGGCCGGCTTCTCCTGCTTCGCCTTGAGGTCCTTGAGCAACGTCTCGATATGCTCTTCCCTGTCCAATGCGGCGAAGCGGTCTTCGAGCGAGTCGCCACTCAGCAACTCGACATCCGCTTCATTGCGGGCCTCGCGGCCCACAATGCGCGACTTCATACGGTCCAGCGAGACTGAGTTCTGCTGCTTGCTGATGGTTTGCCGGGCCTCGGTAGCCCGGCTTACCATGCGTGTCCTGCGGTCCTGCGCGATCAGCAGTTCGCAACGGCTGCGCGTCTCCACTAGCTTCTGGTCCAGCTTGCGCAGGGCGGTCCGCAATGTGTCTGCTTCTGCCTGCTGATCCTCAAGCTGCTGCGAGAAACCCTTCGCGATTTGATCCTGGCTTAAGGAGCGTTCCAGAGCAGCCCGCGCCAGGTCGTCGTGCCCCTTCTTGACTGCCAGCTCAGCCTTGCTCCGCCACTCTGCCGCGCTGTCCATATGCTCCTTTCGCTTCTTCTCCAACAGGTGCTGGTCTGCAATCGCGATCGCCACCTGCGTCTTTACCTGCATCAACTGGTTTTCCATATCCAGCACCAGCTGCCGCAACAGCTTTTGCGGATCTTCCGCTTTGTCGATCAGGTCATTCAAGTTCGCCCGCAGCAACGTACTTACTCGCTCAAGTAGTGCCATAACATCCTCCTTCTACCGCTGTTACTTGATTACCGAGCCGTTTCCATCGTGCCGCGGCCGCATGCTCTTAACGTTCGCCATCAACTCCGCCACGTTCATGCCAGAAAGCGATTCGAAGAGCGCAGGAACCTGGGACGCGATTTTCATCATGTCTCCAGTAAGTTTGTTGGCTCCGGTGACGCCATCACTTCCCGTGGAGACGATGGTGATCTTATCCACCTTGGATAGAGGTTCGGAGAGCGCGCGCATCACCTCGGGCATGGCTGCAATCAACCGGTCAACCACCGCAGCCTGCGTCCATTCCTGATAAGCCTCCGCCTTAACGTTCATGGCCTTAGCTTCCGCCTCGCCCTTCTGGAAGATGATCGAGGCTTCCGCTTCGCCCTGCATCCGCGTAGCTGCGGACCGGCCTTCAGCTTCTGCCGTCAACCGCGACTTCTCCGCTGCCGCCAGGTTCTCAATCCGCTGGCGCTCAATCTCCGCGCCCTTCAACACAGTCGAGATCAGCTCTTTCTCGTGACGCAGAATTTCCGCATCCTGCACCTTGATCTGTTGCTCCTTCTCCACCTGCTGGATCTTTACCTGTTCGGCCACCACCCGCTGCTGCATCACATTGGTCTGCAACTCGTAGGACTTGTCTGCCGTCGCCTCCTGCTTGCGGCTCTGCTCGGTGAATTGCGCCTTCTGGATATCCAGGTCGCGCTGCGCCTCGGCCTGCTTCGCCAGCGAAGCGGTCTCTGCAATTACCCGCTCCTGGTCGGCCTGCGCCTTGGCAATCGCCGACTCACGCAAGGCGTTGGCTCTGCGGATGGCCGTATCACGCTCCGCTTCCGCTGCCGCTACATCGGCATCGCGCTTGATGCGCGCCACGTCAGGCCGGCCCATGTTGGTGATGTAGTCATTCTTGTCGCGCACCTCTTTGATGGTGAACGACACGACTTCGAGCCCCATCTTGCTCATGTCATCGGCGCACGTGGAGCGCATGCGATCGGCAACCATCTCCGGCTCTTTGACAATCTGCTCTACCGTAAGCTGGCCGATGATGCCGCGCAGGTGACCTTCCATCACCAGCCGGATCAATCCCTCACGCTGCGGAGGAGTCTTGGTAAGGAACTGCTCGGCGGAGGTCAGAATCGATTCCTGATCGGAGCGCACCTTGATCTGCGCCACCGCCTCCACCGTCACCGCGACGCCTTGTTTGGTGTAGAGATCCTGTTGTGGGGCAACATCGAACGACATCAACTCGAGCGAGAGTTGGCGGCTGCTTTCCACCATGGGAAAGATCACCGTGCCGTGTCCCTTCACTACCCGCGGCCCGCGAAAACCGTAAACGATAATCGCCTCGTTGGGACCGGCCTTGCGAAACATCTTCGCGATCATTCCCAGCAGCAAAATTAAAGCAAGAACGCACAACCCAACTACAACCACAACTGTGTTGATCATAAGATGCCTCCTGATCCTTTCATCAGGAACCAATCGGACTACGTTTGTGCTCTCCGAATTTCGTTGGAGAGCGATTCTCCGCCGGAAATTTCATCCCAACGGCGTACATAGACGACGCCTCGTTCGTAGCGCATCACCACTACCTCCGTATCCCGCGCGATCGGCTGCCCGTCCTCGCTGCGCGCCGGACTGGAGCGCCGGGCGCCGTTCTGCGAATACAAAATCTCCCCTGTGCCGTCGCCCCGAATCGTTCCGCTCACCCGGCCGATCACCCCTGTCATCTCCGTCTCCTCCGCGGTGAGCGCCTTGTCATGCGGGGCCAGCACCTTGGCCAGGAACCAGAAAATCAGCATCGCGCCAGCCAGCCCGCTAAGCGTCGCCAGGAGCAGAATCGCCGGGGCCACAAACCCGCCATAGCGTTCCAGCAGATAGCCCGCCCCGCCAAACCAGCAGAGAAAGGCGGTGAGGGTAAAGCCATTCACCGGGGAAACACCGCGGTTGGCTGCTCCGTGGGCGTGGCCGATATGAACCCCGCGATGTAGCCCGAAGTGCATATGGGGGTGAAACCCACCCGCCAACGAAATCGCGGTCAACGCTAAGCCGACACCAAAACAGATCAGGTAAAACATCTCCCAATTCATCGGCTTTTCTCCTTTCCGGTGCGCCTGATTTTTCCGGCCGCCGGATCCTTTGCTTGAGGAATTGTCCCCAACGGACGCACTCTAAAGCGTTTATCGCTTCGCTCGGCGGGCCGCAACACTTCAACCAAACGATCAACCAGCCCCGGCGTCTCGATCAACGACTCCATCAAGAGCAGGCATTGCCTGGAGTCCGGATGCCTGGCCAAGGCGAGCAACGCCTTCCTGAGCTCGGGATCCCGTGGGAACCGCTCGGCCCCGTTCACCAGCCACAAGTCCAACTTGTCATCCAGCACCCGCGCCTCGCTCATCAGCTCCGCGTGGTAGCCCTCCGGGTCATCGACTAGGTAGCCCGGGTGGACCTTGAAGAATTTGGCCAGCAGCTGCCGCGTGGTGTTGGTCAGGTGCGGCCGTGCCCCGCTTTCAATCTGCGACAGGTAAGACTGGCTCATCGAAGTCTTTAGCTCGGCCTTGATCGAGTGGACCAGCTCCTGCTGGGTCATCGCTCGCCCCTTGCCGCGCAGGCTGCCTTCCACTTCCCGCAGGTACCGTAATTTCTCGCCCAGCTTCATGGTTTATTGCGATCCGGGATAATAATATCGCAATTTGCGATTCTGTCAAGGACCAGCCAGTTCCCTATCGAATCCTTGGTAATTCAAGCACGCAGGTAGGCCATCACCGCTTTTGTTATCTCCGCTTTCGCGTCCCCGAGTGACAACCCGCGAGGCCGCCGGAGCACCGCTCCATGGCAGAGCGCCTCCACCATGTGGGTCACGACAAACACTACCTTGTCGAGATCGCCGCGCTTGCGAAGTTCCGGCGCTGCCGATGAAATTGCCAGCAGAAAGGCTCCGTGAAGACGCACGGAGAAATCCTTGCTCCCACCCTTCCTGTGAGGAACCTCGGTCAACAGCAATTCGTAGAGTTCCGAATCGTTGGTGTGCGCCTCGATCATGGCATCCACCATCGCGCGAATGAGTTGGTCGAGTGGCGACCCGGCATGCTCCATGAATTTGTTTGCGAAGAGGCGGTCGATCTCCTCTATGTGGCGTTGGTGCAAGGCTTCAAAGATGGCGGGCCTGTCCGGGAAGTATTGATAGAGCGAGCCGATACTGACGCCGGCAACCTCCGCGATCCGGTTGGTGGTGATCGCTTGGTAGCCCTCCCGCTTCAATATCCTCACCACAGCATCCAGGATCGCCTCGACGGTCTGGCGTGCCCGGCGCTGCTGCGGGCGCCGCCGCATGGACGGCTTTGCGCTCTTCGATGGCATGAGGACGAGTGTAGAGCAAATGTGAGCATTCGTTTACTTTTTATTTATTCGTGCTTATTTTTCAGAAAGATAAGATGGTCCTATAAGGCGAGTTTACAGCTCTCTATTCACTCCTTAGCCTTAATACAGTTTATGAGCGACAGAACATATTCCGTCGCTGCTAAGGAGCTTTATGACATACCTCATCACAGGAGCGACGGGAGATGTAGGGTCCAAGGTCGTCAACCACCTCCTCCAGCGGGGCAACCGGCCGCGTGTTTTCGTGCGCAGCGCGCAGAAGGCGCAAGCGCTCTTCGGTCAACGTGTCGATATCTTCGTCGGCGATCTTGGCCAACCGGAAAGCTTGCAGCTGGCCCTTGACGGAGTCGACGAGTTGTTCCTCGTCAACTCCGGCCCCCAGATTCCCATTCACGACGAGTTGGCCGCTAAAGCGGCCAAGGCCGCAGGCGTGCGCCACCTGGTAAAACTATCGTCGATGGATGTGCAGCATGGTCTCGCTATCGGTGCCTGGCATGAGCTGGGCGAGGCGGCCATCCGTGCCAGCGGTCTATCGTTCACCTTTGTGCAGCCAACCGGTTTCATGTCGAACCTGCTGGCGTGGGCCAGGTCGATCAAGACCGAAAGGATTGTTCGCGCATCCACGGGTGAGGGTAAGCGAGCCTTTATCCACTCCGAAGATATCGCGGCCGTCGCCACAGCGGCTTTGATCACGCGCGAGTATGACGGAGAAGCATTGCCCATCACCGGACCGGAAGCGTTAACCTTTGCCGAAGCGACGGCTACGATTGCATCCGCGATTGGCAAGAGGCTCACGTTTCAACCGATCTCCGACCACGAAGCGCGTCAGCGATATTCGGCCATCAGCGGCTCCGTTGCGGAGACCGAGGCGCACGTCTCGCTATGGCGCGCGATCCGCGAAGGCCGCGTGGCAGGCGTGACTGATAACGTGCAGCGGATCCTGGGGCGAAAACCTATCCCTCTGAATCAGTGGGCCATGGAGAATGTTGCCGCCTTCTGCTGATGAGATTTACCTGCTCCTGGCCGAATCGTTCGCCCGTTCGCGGACATCAGAAATTACGGGTAGAACGCCGGCCAGGCTAGGTGGCGGCGGTTCGGGCTTTAGCATCGTGCGCAAATCTTTCTCTTTATCGCTCTCTCGTCTGCTCCTCGCCCTGCTCTGCATGTCGCAGTTGGGGCATGCTGCTTCGATTCCCAACGATGCGCTGGAGCCGGTAAACGCCGATCTGGCCGCAGGCAGGGCGGACGATGCAATTTCGCGCCTGAACTTGTCCCTTAGCACAAAACCGGGAGACGCGGAGGCCCACAACTTGCTCTGCCGCGTCTACTACCAGGAAAAGCGATGGGATGACGCGATTCACCAATGCGACAGCGCGGTTCAGCTTGCGCCACTGGAGAGTTCCTATCACCTCTGGCTGGGTCGGGCGTACGGCGAAAAAGCCGATGCCATCCATTCCATAAAGGCCTACGGTCTGGCCAAGAAAGTACATAGCGAATTTGAGCGAGCGGTCCAACTCGACAGCAAAAATGTAGACGCGCTCTCCGACCTGGGAGAGTTCTATACTGCTGCGCCGGGGATTGTGGGCGGCGGCAAGAAGAAGGCGCAAGCCGTGGTTCAGGCACTCGAATTGCTTGAACCGGCGCAGGCTCACCAGTTGGAAGGCCTCCTGGCCGAGAAGGATAAGAACTATCGCGTGGCCGAGGCCGAGTTCAAGGCTGCGGTGGAAACCTCCCATCAGAGTCCTGACGCATGGATGGCGCTGGCTTCTTACTACGCGCGCCGCAAACAGGCGGACCAGATGTTGGAGGCATTGCACGCAGGCATCGACGCCGATGCAAAGGCAGCCAAGCCTCACGGGCCGGCACTGGTGGATGGAGCTGGGATCCTAAGTCGCAGCCACCAGGAACCGCAACTCGCCGCCCACCTGCTCAGCCTTTACCTGGCATCGCCCAATCAATCAGCCGAGGCGCCGGCCTTCCAGGTCCATGCACAGCTGAGTCACCTATTGGAACAGCAGGGCGATCAAGCCGGAGCCCAGCAACAAACAGAAGCTGCCGCCGCACTAGCCCATGATTACCATCCCGTCGCGCCTAGAGCGGATTGAGCCTAGTTTCTTCGCTTTCTTACGACCCAGGTTGTCATACAGCGATAATCCTGCACGATGGTCGTCTTGAGTGGATCGACCAGCACCGCGTTCATCTTCTCGGTCAACTCCAGGAGCATCTCCTCATCCACCAGAAACCACTCTGAGCCGTCCCCAACCACAAAAATATTGCCCCGAACTTGTTCGAAGTCCATGCCGATTCTGGAACCCAAGCGGCAAAACATCATCCCGCCGGGCCTTAGCACTCGCCACAGTTCCCGCAGCATCGCCTCGAAGTGACGGTCATCGCGGGCAAAGTGAAGCACTGAACTGCAGATCACGACATCGGCTAGCTCATCTGGAAACGGCATCCGCTCGATCTTCCCTACCTGGAAATTTTCCGCCGGTAATTCAGTGGCAAGCGAGGCTGACAACTGCCGTACATGCTCAACGGCGTCGCTGTCTCCGTCGAGGGCGAATATCTCGCACCCCTCGCGCAGCAGATGCACCAGATTGCGGCCGTACCCGCATCCCGCATCGAGCACCCGCATTCCAGGCGCAATGTTCCCCCGCAAAATCTGATCGAATACGTAGATGTCGATCTGCCCGAACTGCTCCTGAATGCTCAGCGTCATTACGTCACCCATTCTCACACAAGGCCCCAACCCCTGGACGGGTGCCCCATGTTCGCCTCACCTGCCCCGGCGTGCCGTGGGGCGTACATGGGCTGAGAAAGATGGCGAAGCCCTTCCAAAGTTCTCATCCCACCGCTACATGGTCGCAGATGGAGTGAAGGCATTCGAAAAAATCATATCCGGTCCATGTACGCCGCACGGCACGCCGGGGCAGGTGAGGCGATCATGGGGCACCCATCCAGGGGTTGGGACCTTGTGTGCTTGAGTGAGTTTTCACCCAGACTAGGCTGGGCTCACGTTTAGCGGCTTCGGCACTCCGTGCCTTGGCGATCGGGTAGCTTCAATAGGCTCAGCTCGGAAACATGCACTCCACACGCAATTCCTGCGCAGTGATGCATTGTGGCGTGCCGACCGTCGTGATCAACGAGAAGTAAGAGAAGCGCTCGTTACCTCGCCGAAAGGTAATGGGCAGGACAGGATTCTGAGGCCCCAGCGGCAGCTTCAATCCTGCAACGCCTGGATACTTACGCAGCCGCTCCAGCAACGCTGCAAGTCGCCCATCCACCACTTGCCCAACCGCCTCCCGCCGAACTCGTTGCAGCAGACCGGCTGCAACCGTCTCCCACTCCTCGACAAAAGGCCGCATCCCCGCCGGATCAAACATCAGGTCGAGTAGGTTGCGCGGCTTTGCTCTCGCCTCCAGGTCAACAAATGAGCCAAAGAATCGCGGCGCAGCCTGATTGGTTCGAATCACATTCCAGTAGCGGTCCAACACCAGCGCGGGATGCGGCTCATGCTGCAGCAACATCCGGTCAATCGCCTGCGTCACGATCGCCATCTGATCGGCATCCATGCTTTGCTCGCTGTAGAGTGGAGCGTAGCCTGACGCAAGCAATAGCACATTCCGCTCCCGGAGCGGAATGTTCAAAGCGTCGGACACAATGGAAAGAAGATCCCGGCTGGGAGCGCTCCGCCCGCTCTCCACAAAGCTCAGATGACGCTGCGAGATGCCTGTGTCAAGCGAGAGGTCGAGCTGGCTCTTGCCGCGCTCCCGTCTCCAGTAGCGCAACAACTCTCCGAGCTGAGGAACTGCGGAAGCAGATTGCGTTGCCATCTCGATCTCCCTCTCGTCAGAGCGTTGTTATCCTCGCCAGGCGAACTGCCGGAATTGATCTTCCAGCGGAGGATTGGCGATGGTTCCAGCATAGTTGGTGATCGTAGAGGCCGCTACTATGGTGATGACCTCAAGGATCTGCTCCTTTGTGAAAGCGGCGGCGAGAAATGCGTCGAGTTCTTCGTCGCTCAGGTGCCCCCGCTTCTCGATGAGCGTCTTAGCCAGGGTGGACAGCGCGGCAAATCGCCGGTCCTTGGGCAGAAGCCGCCCACGGATCGCGTCGGTTTCCTCAGAACGTACTCCCTGGTTGAGAGCAAGCGCGGTGTGGAATGCCACCGCGTACGCGCAGGAGTTCGCGACTGCGTCTGTAAGCAGAACGATTTGAATTTCCTGTTCCGTCAGGCTGCTGCTGTGTACCTGTTGAAAGACCGCAGCAAAGGCGGTCAGCAGCTTGGGCGAATTTGAAATTGCGGCAGCCAGGTTGGGAATAAAGCCAAACGCCTGTTGCAGCTGTTCGAGCACCGGCCTGGACTTCTCCGGCGCGGATGCGATCGTGTGAATCTGATAGCTCAGCATGTGATTCTCCCATGTGATTTGTAGAAGCCAAGCGATCCTGAACACCCACCATTTCAATATCGAATGGATTGTGAACCGCAGCAATTACCCCGCAAGTAATCGGTGGGCGATCCTCTGCTCGACGAGGGAGCGGGTTGTCCGTTTACGGACAGCCATTCTTAATTTCGGGCAGAACCTGCCCGACGTCCGCGGCGTATCGCCATGTAAAGTCAGGGAACACGCGTTGATTGCGCGGCAGATGGTTTGGCCGGGAAATTGCCCCTTAACTTAAAGGAATGTGATGGAGGACGGCATGCAGGAGCTCTTCCAGGATATGCGGCATGCACTGCGCCAGTTGAGCAAGGCGCCCGGCTTTGCTCTCACCGTTCTATTGACCCTCGCGCTTGGGATCGGGGCGACCACGGCGATTTTCACGCTCGTCTATGACGTGATGCTCAGGCCACTGCCGTTTAAACATGCCGATCGGCTCGTGGTGCTGGAAGAACAGGTGGCCGAGTTTCGCGACATCTATCCGAAGTTGCCGGTGACCGCCAACCATTTCGTCAATTGGGAGCGAAACAGCCATAGCTTCCAGGCATTGACGGCGATCGAGCAGAACTCCGTGCCTATGGGAACGGACGAGCATCCCATCCAGGTGAAGGTCGTCCGCGCAACCCCCGGCATCTTCTCCGTGCTGAGCGCTACGCCGCAGATAGGCCGGCCGTTTACCGCCCAGGAAGCCCAGGAGGGACGCGATAGCGTTGTGGTACTGATGAACGATCTGTGGCGAACACAGTTTCAGAGCGATCCGGCGATTCTGGGAAAAACAATCACGTTGAGCGGATACCCGTATACCGTCATCGGCGTGATGCCGCCATCGTTTCACCTGCCTGTCATGCAGGATCTTGCCAACAACACAGATCGCGCCAAGCCGGTGCAAGTTCTTCTGCCCCTGGTGTTCCCTCAGGATCGGCTGGCGGCGCCCATGCGCGACTTCAATTACTTCGCGCTCGGCCGGCTGAAACCCGGCGTGACCGTCGCGCAGGCCAACGCAGAGATCAATGCCTTGCAGCACTCCATCTCGGCTTCGCTGCCTGCAAACGAAAAGGGCACTCTATCCGCGTTGCTGACTCCTTTTCAGGAAGCGCTGGTGGGCGACAATCGTACTTCCTTGCTCATCCTGCTGGCCGCGGTGGCTGGGTTGTTGCTGGTTGGGTGCGTCAATATCGCAAATCTTCTTTTGTCGCGCGCGGTAGGCCACCGGCAACAGATGGCGATCGCCGCGGCTCTGGGCGCAAGGCAGGCTGAGCTGCTGCGCATGTCGATGCGCGAGCCCATGCTCCTGGCCGCGCTGGGCGGCAACTGGGCTTGCTGTTGGCGGCGGCCTTGGTGCCAGGGATGCAATCTTTTCTTCCTCCTGCGCTGAACTTCCGCGGAACGTTGCATCTGGATTGGGTGGGTGCAGGGTGTGCTCTGGTGCTGGCGGTTGGGGCCACTCTGCTGGCTGGAGCGGCTCCGGCGTGGATCGGAGCACGAACGCAGCCGGTGGAGGTGCTGCGTGGCGAGTCGCGCCAGGCGAGCGAATCGCGCAGCAGCAAGCGCCTGCGCCGAGCGCTAGTGGCTGTGGAAGTGGCCGTCAGCGTGACACTCGTGCTTATGACCGGGGTGCTGACGGTGAGCCTGGTCCGCCTGATGCGCACCCATCGCGGCTTTGACGCCGATCACGTCCTGAGCGCCAAGGTAGATCTGCCTAGCAAGTCCTATTCTGATCTGCAAACGCGCGCTTCGTTCTACGAAGCTGCGATCGACCGTGTGCGCCAGCTTCCAGGGGTAGAGTCCGCTGCTATCGTCAGCGTGCCACCGTTGGGGGGAGATTTTTGGCTCGAGATGATCCGCGTTGCAGGCGAAGCGCGGCCTTACATGCAGCTCCCTTCGGAACACTTCCGCTGGGTCAGCCCAGGTTATTTTCAAACCGTTCACCTGCCGCTCGTCGCCGGGCGATTCCTGAACAAGAGCGACCAAGGCAAGCGATATGTGCTCGTCTCTGAACTAACGGCCCACACGCTTTGGTCGGGTCAAAATCCCATAGGCCGGCAATTCATTCGCGGGAATATGACGGAGGATCCTTTTACGGTGATCGGAATGGTCAAAGACGCGCGGACGATTACGCTGGCGCAAGCCGATCCGATGATGGTCTATGTGCCCTACTGGATTCGCAGCGACAACACAGGCGGTCTGCTGGTGCGCACCAGCCAGGATCCAGCTTCCATGGCGGATGCGGTGCGCAAGGCTGTGTGGGGCGTGGATGCCTCGGTGTCTGTACCCGTGGTGCGCACTCTCGATGGCGTAGTGGCGGACTCGGTGGCAAACCGCCGTTTCGAGATGGATCTCCTCCTCCTGTTCGCCGTTAGCGCCTTACTGCTCGCGGGATTAGGCGTCTACGGCGTCGTCACTTACTCCGTCGTCCAGCGCCAGCAGGAGATCGGCGTGCGACTGGCTCTTGGCGCGCAAACTGCGAATATTTATGCGCTTGTACTGCGCGATGGAATGACGCCAGTGTTGGTAGGTGCGGCTGCCGGAGTTGGCATCACGGCCGGCTTTGCCCGCGTAGTGGGGAGTTTGTTGTTTGAGGTGAGCCCGTCCAATCCGGCGATCGTTGCCGGCGCGGTAGGCGTGCTTCTGGCTGTAGGAATCGCCGCTTGCCTGCTCCCCGCACGCCGCGCTGCCGCGATTGATCCCATGCGTGCTTTGCGAGCGGAATAGCCGCCTCCGGCTGCTTCTATCGAGCCGTCCAGCCGCCGTCGATGACCAACGTATGTCCGGTGATGAGCGAGGCGGCCGGCGAAGCAAGAAAGACCACTGCACCGGCCACTTCAATCGGCTCTCCAATGCGATGGAAGGCCGCGATGCGGTCAATCACATCCTGCCGAAATGCAGGGTCGGCAAGAGCACCCTCCGTACCCGGCGTGTGGATGAAGGTAGGCGCCACTGCATTCACGTTGATGTTGTACTTACCCCATTCCACCGCCAGGCACTTGGTTAGGTGGACGATGCCCGCCTTGGTCATGCAGTAGATGGCTTCCGTCGGCAACGCTGCGAATGCGGCTTGTGAGCTCATGTTGATGATGCATCCGCGCTTCTGCTGGATCATGATCCGTCCCGCGGCCTGGCAAGCGAGGAACGTGCCCTTCAGATTAATGGCCAGGGTCCGGTCGAAATCTTCTTCAGTTACGTTTTCCGCCAGGTTGTCGGGCGCGATCCCAGCGTTATTGACGAGTATGTCCAAGCGGCCGAAGTGCTGCACTGTGGTATCGACTGCCTGACGGATCTGCGCCGGGTTGGTCATATCCATCTGCAAAGGCAAAGCCTTCCGTCCCCGCGCAGCCACCTCGGCAGTAACACCGCTGTCACTCGTGATCTCACGTAAACCAAGCGCGACATCCGACCCGGCTTCGGCAAGCGCCAGTGCAATCGCCCGCCCCAATCCGCGCGCGGCTCCGGTAACTAGGGCAATCTTGCCCTGCAAATCAAATCTTGGTAGCGCTTCCATTTGTCCCCCTTGTTACGGAAATGCGATTTTCGCCTCATGCTTGATGCGTTCACCCGGCGTGCACTTCTTTCTGCTGGCTGACACTGCTGCCGTCCCCGCTCTTCAATCTGGAGAAAGTGATCGTGGACAAGATCGTGAATCCGCCCAGGACCACCAGGGCCTCGTGGATTCCGTGAATCATTTGCAGCGGGTTGGTATGAACGTGGGGAACAAAAAAATCAGTGGCCAGACCTGCCGACGCAACCCCAAAGCTGATGGACATTTGCTGCACCGTGCTCGCCATGGAACTTGCGCCGCTGGTCTGCTCTTCGCTGACGTCAGCATAAGTGAGCGTATTCATGCTGGTGTATTGCAGCGAACTAAAGGTTCCATAGCAAAAGGCCTGGATCACGATCAACCAGACCGGTGTGTGCAGTCCGATGGTCGCGAACAGCAGCAGAAGAATGCCAAGAACCACAGTGTTTGAGATCAGCACATTACGGTAGCCCACGCGGGACAGAACCTTGGCCATGAGAAACTTCGTGCTCATGGCCGCGAGTGCCTGCGGCATAATGAGCAGGCCAGACTGGATGGCGGTAAACCCCAGCCCCACCTGGTAGAGCAGCGGCAATAGGAACGGAACTCCTCCGATGCCCAGGCGGGTAAAAAAACTGCCACTCACCGCGGCGCTGAAGGTGCGGATGCGAAACAAACCCAGTTGCAGCAACGGATACACAATCCCTTTTGCATGCAGCAGGTAGCCCGCGAGCAGACAGAACGCAACCGCCAGCAGTCCCAGGATCTCCCAGATGCTCAGCGTATGTTCACCGAAGATCTCCAGCACATACGACAGCAGAGCGATGCCGGAACCGAAGAGGATGAGCCCCACCATATCGAGCCGCGGGGTTCGCTCTTCGCGATAGTCCGGCAGATGCATATACACCATCAGCAAACCTAAAAGACCTATGGGTATATTCACGAAGAAAATAAATCGCCAATGAAAATAGCCCACGATCAGACCGCCCGCGACGGGTCCCAGCATGGGACCAACCAACCCGGGAATAGCAACAAAGCTCATGGCGCGGATCAACTCGGATTTGGCAAACGTACGCACCAGTGTGAGCCGGCCCACCGGTACCATCATGGCTCCGCCGCAGCCCTGCAGGATACGGCATGCAACCAGCAAGTGAATGTTGCTTGATATGCCGCAGAGAAATGACCCCAACGTAAAGAGGCCGATCGCAGAGGCAAACACTCGGCGGGTTCCGAACCGGTCGGCCATCCAGCCGCTGATGGGGATAAACACCGCCAGGCTCAACGTATAGCTGGCCAGCACTGACTTCATGCTCAGCGGAGCCACATGCAGAGCCGCCGAGATTGCGGGCACCGCGGTATTCAGAATCGTGGTATCAAGCGACTCCATGAAAAATGCGACCGCCACCAACCACGGTAGGAGACGCTTGCTTGCAACCGCCGGCGGCGGGGTCAGAGGAAGGGCGCTGGAGCGATTGACCGGATCCATCTCGTATCGCTACGGCAGGCCAACGCGGCGCTTGAGATCAACAAAGCGCGGGTCGGCATGGAGGCTATCGAGACGCGAGTCCGTTGTCAGATATACGGCCAGGAAGTAAGACCGTTCCTTGTAGGCGCGCTCGAGCCAGGCGAATACCTGGTCCTTTTCTCCCAGGCCGGCATAGACGATTGCGTGGCTGTAAGGTGAGACGTAGCTGCGCCCAGACAGCTCGTTCAAATGGCTCAAAACCTTTTGCGCTTCGCTCTTGTTCCCCGACAATGCGTACGCATGGCCCAGGCCGGACCAGATCTCAGTATTGTCCTTTTCCAGCGCCAATGCGCTCTGAAACTCGGCAATTGCCTCCGGCAGTCTTCCCTTGGCTTCATAAGCCCGGCCCAGAAAACAGTGATCGAACCAAAAATTGGGCTCGAGCTCGATGTCGCTGTGCAGTTGCTGAATCGCCGGGTCCCACTGTCGCGTGAAGACCAGGACCGATGCGACAAAAAAGTTCCCTAAGGAGGAGAGTGGAGCGATTTGCTGGCCGCGTTTGGCTTCCACTAGCGCCTCCTCGCCGCGCCCCATCGGCGCTAGAAACCAGGAGTAATACCCGTGTGCTTCCGCATCGCTCGGATTCAGTTCAATGGCGCGCTTGAACTCGCTTTCCGCAAGCGCCCAATTCCATTCATACCACTGCGATTCGATTGCCAGCGCCAGGTGAGCGCCCGCGTCCATCGGGTCAATGGCCAAAGCTTTGTGCGCCGCTTCTTTTGCCTTGGGGCCGGCTTCGGCCCCACCCATGTACCAGCCGTCCTGATTGATGTAGTTGAACGCCAGCCCGTTGTATGCCAAACCATAGTTCGGATCGATGGCGATTGCCTGATTGAAGTAGTCGATGCCCCTGGCCAGGCCGTCCTTGGTTAGTTTGTCGGTGTAGTACTTGCCTTTGAGATACAGCTGATAAGCTTCCGGATTGCCGGTCGAGCCCTTCGTCATCTCCTGCTGGGTTGCAGCCGAAGCTTGCCCACCCAACCGCTGCGAAACCTCCTTGGCGATGTCATTCTGTACCGCCAGCAGATCCGATGGTTTGCGATTGTACTGCTGACCCCACAGCTCCTTGCCATCACGGATGTCGTCGAGCTCAACGTTCACGGTAACGCCGTCGTCTCGTGGGGTGACGCTGCCCGTGAGCACCGACTGGACTTTCAGTTCATCACCAACCTTTTGCGCATCCACTTGCTTGCCCTTGTAATGCAAGGCCACACTATGAGGAACCACTCTCAAGTTGGGCAAACGCGCCAGGCTGTTATTGACGCTCTCGGTGATTCCATCAGAAATGTAGTCGGCGTCAGCATTGTTGCTCCGATTCTCCAGCGGGAGAACGGCGATGGAATCAATTGCGCTCGTCCTCGAACGCTTCCAATAAATGCCTGCTGCAATGATCGCGATCAACAGCAGAGCGGCGGCGACCGCCAAGGGCATCCTACGCCGCTTACCGCGAGGAACGGCCGTGTCCCGAACGGATGCCCCTTCCAGGGCCCGGCGGAGATCGGTTGCCGACTGAAAGCGCCCGCTAGGAGTTTTCGCCAGGCACTTGCTCACAATGCCCTGCACTGCAGGCGGCGCTGTGAGGGGCGCCGGTTCCTTGTAAATGACGGCGCCGATGATCGCCGCCGCCGAGCCCCCGCCGAATGCGCGCTGTCCGGCGAGCATTTCGTGAAAAACCGTCCCAAAGGAGAAGATGTCGGAGCGCGCATCCGCCGCCTTGCCCTCGGCCTGCTCTGGCGACATGTACGACGGAGTGCCCAGGATGATGCCCGCCTGGGTGACGTCCATGGTCCTGGTTTGGTCCCCGGAGGCGCTGGCAATGTCCTGCTTTGCCAGCCCGAAATCAAGTAGCTTGACGACTCCGCTTGGGGTTACCAGGATGTTCGCCGGCTTCAGATCGCGATGTACGATGCCCTTGGCATGCGCCGCTTCGAGCGCAGCAGCCATTTGCGTCGCCAGCCGTAGGGCCTCAGACGGCGGCAGCGCCTTTGGTTGGTCTGAGGAGACAATTGGCGCCCCCTCAATTAATTCCATGACCAGATAATCCGGGCCAATATCGTAAATCTGGCAGATGTTGGGATGATTCAGCGCGGCGATGGCTTGGGCTTCCCGCTCGAAACGCTCGCTGAATTGCGCACCAGAGAATTTGATCGCGACATCCCGGTTCAAACGCGTATCCCGGGCCCGATACACCTCTCCCATTCCGCCCGCACCGAGGAACGCAAGGATTTCGTAGGGGCCGAGTTTATCACCGGGAGAAAGCGGCATAAGGGAACAGGGCCCAGTGTAGCCCATCCTGGAAGAGGCAGCTCACGAAAGGGACTTAACGCCAATCGTCGATTACATAGGCATCCGTCCGATTGAACCCCTCGGCGTGCGGGCGCTGCATACTGACACCTAGCGAGGCCACTCGGTATCCGCGGGAGCGCATACGCCGGTAGGCATCTTCGCGTGCCAGGTTTACGCCGGCTTCAATCGTCACCCGCCGGGAGGACGCAAACCCCTCGCAAGCAGCCAGCAGCCGATCAAAACGCTCCCCCGCCCCCGAGCCGCTGCGGGCCGCTCCGAACTTGACGTAGCATGTCTTCTCGCCACCTTCCGATCCAGGCCCGTTCTGACAGACCGCGAAGCCGTCGAGAACATTGCCCGTATATCGCAAGACAGTGTCCCCTATCCGCTGCGCCAACAGGGCGCGGATTTCCCCGGTGAGATCGAGCCCATTATCTATTTTGTGGGTAAGCCTGGCGCACGCCTGGATGGCTTGCTCTCGCTCCCTCTTCTTAATGGACGACAACAACGTTGGCGCTTCTGCACCTTTAGCCTCGGATGGGCCGGTCATAATGGCGCTGAGATAGCGTGGCCAGTAGCCGAACTTCTGGTACAGGGCCATGTGCTTGGCACTATTGGCGAAGGTGTAGAGCCCGGTGTGCCGCACACCCCATCGCTCGAAAATTGCCATCGTGGCCTCCAGCAGCCGCTGGGCCACGCCGCGCTCCCAATACTCCGGCAGCACCGTAAGGGGGCCGAAGAATCCGAAGGATCCCCAGCGGGTGAGGACGTTCGAACCGACCAGACGGCCGGCATCACGAGCCCCCAGCACCTTCACATGGCTAGAGCGCCAGCGCGGCGTCATGAGATCGCGATCGCCCATGAATTCGAGCGGATTGGGCACGCCCAGAAACGTTCCAAATGCCAGCCGGAGGATCCGGCCCGCCTCTCCGATTTCGTCCTTTTTGAGTAGACCGACACGAACCTGTGGATTAGCCGGCATCGCCCTCGGCCTCCGGGCTGTTATCTTTCCCGTACCTGGTACTTTTCAGTTATTGTTTATAGTCCAATTATCAGTCATCGTGTATCTCACTAAGACTTGAGAACGGCCAGAAAGATGACGATCCCACCACAGCGGCTTTTGCTTCCCATCGTGAGCCTGGCAATGGCTGCTTCCGCGGCCGCGCAAATTCTGCCCGTGACCGCTCCGGTGCAGTTTTCCGCAGCCGCCACGGTCTCGCTCACTCCGCAAAGCTTCTCCTGGGAGTTTCCCCCGCCGCCGGACGGCGCACAAGTGTTACTCAATTTCAAGGACAGCGATATCAAGTTCAGCCTGCCGGCCATGATGGAAACGCTTCGCGATCATCGCCATGAAGGTTGGGTGCTGGCTGCCTATCCCGACCCCAACACCGGCCGGCCTCTCATTGGAGCAGGGTTCAGCCTGGACGTGCAGGCAACTCCGCACCCTCAGCGCGACCCTCTCAATCCGCATCCTTTTGTTGAGCCTTCGTCGGCCGAGCTTTGGCAGGCCGCCCGGCTGGCTCCGGATCGGTTGCAGCAAATCCTCGCTCAGTTTGACCACCATGTGGTGGCATGGTCCCCGAAAACCTATCGCAGAAAGATCATTCACCACACGCTCACGCCAGAATTAACCGAAGAAGAGGCCACGCAGCTGCTGCGCATCTCTGCCCTGCAGGCTATCTACAACGCCCGGGCTTATTGCCGGGGTTTCGACCGCCTGACCGGCTCGCAGCAGATGGCATTGAGCCAATTGGTCTTCCAGATGGGCACAAACCTCGAGCAGTTCGTTCAATTTCTCGATGCTCTCAATGATGACGGCAATGCCCGCGAGCTCGCCCAGCTCGACGGCTATATGGAAACCTACGGAGACCACTGGAAGACCGTGCAGGGCACGCTGATCGACAGTCAATGGGCCCGCCGTTACAGCAGTCGCGCCACCAGCGTCATCGCCATGTTTGACCCTGCATACAACCTGGGTCCCGACGTAGCTGAAGAGCGAATCGAGGCTACCCTTCGTCCTCCCGCACCGCCGAGGGCGAGGCCCAGAGGCCACTCTACTGCCACTCTCCGGGCTGCCAGCTACACCAAGCGGTCCAGCCGGGCACACGGCAAAAAAGCACACAACTCCCTGGCCAGGCGGAAGCTGACCTAAACCAATTCGCTCGTTTTTCGCGGATGTGGGATAAAACAGCACTCAACGTGCCGGTAGCTTAAGGAACCTGCAGTTCTCTCCACCGCATTCTAAGAAAGCTACCGCCCTCGAAATACTCCTCAGTTGAGGTGATCATCCCCTCATGGCAAACTAAACCCAGGAGAATTGGCATGCAGCGAGTCAAGCTCGGTAAGTCTGATTTGGAAGTCCCGGTACTTTGCCTGGGCGGCAACGTTTACGGATGGACACTGCCGGAGGCCGAATCCCTCCGGCAATTGGACGCGGCACTCGAGGCCGGACTGAACTTTATCGATACCGCTGATGTCTACTCGCGCTGGATGCCGGGCCATACAGGCGGCGAGTCAGAAACAATCCTCGGCAAGTGGCTGGCCAAGGGCAACAAACGCACCAATGTCATCCTGGCCACCAAGGTCGGCCTGGAGATGGGCGAAGGCAAAAAAGGTCTGAGCGCCGCCTACATCGAACAGGCAGTCGATGCCTCGCTGCGCCGCCTCCAGACCGACTACATCGATCTCTACCAGGCCCACCGCGACGACCCGGAGACGCCCCTCGAAGAAACCCTAGCTGCCTTCGACAAACTGGTACGGCAGGGCAAAGTACGGCACATCGGTGCCTCTAACTACACCGGCCCACGTCTGGCAGAAGCGCTGCAAACCAGCAAAGACAATGGGCTAGTGAGTTACGTTTCGCTGCAACCCCTCTATAACCTGGCTTCGCGAGAAGACTTCGAGACCAACCTTCTGCCCGTCGTGCAGGAGCATACCCTGGGTGTAATTCCCTACTACTCTCTGGCAGCGGGTTTTCTCACTGGCAAATATCGCAGCAAAAAAGATGCCGAAGGAAAAGCGCGCGGCGGAAGCGTAAGCAAATTTCTAAACGACTGGGGATGGAACCTGCTGCACGCGCTGGACGAGGTTGCCGAGGCGCACCACTCAACGCCGGCCCGGGTTGCGCTGGCGTGGCTCATGGTGCAACCCGGCATCACTGCTCCCATTGCCAGCGCCACCAATGACCGGCACCTGACCGACCTGATTGAAGCCACCCGGTTGAAGTTGGATCATGCCTCGATTGAACAGCTGAACGCAGTAAGTGCCTTTACGGCGGCTGCAAAGGCTTAAGGCCGGCGAGCAATATCCAAGGCCTTACAAATGCAAGAGTCCGCGAGCGCTCCTGTTGTCCAGGAACGGCTCGCGAACGCACCCGCTAATCCGCACTCATTCGATCCGTTTACCAGTAGCGGTTGCACATCCGGTAATCGTCGGTCCACCGTCCGCCGCAACAAATACCACCGAGGCGGAGGGAACCTCAAATGTATTGGGGTCGGTTCCCATCTCAATCTTCTGCGTGATTGTCTGCGTCTTGGCCAACACCCCGTTTGACGTAATGAAGGCGGTCGAAAGCGCCCGATACGTTTGCCGGCCGGTGGCGCTCCACACCCCATGGCCATCCCCTCGAACGGCCGGAAAGAACATTGGATTAGCCGTGGACTCCACCAAAGTCCCTCCTCGTGAAAACGTAAGCAGCGAAAGGAATGGCTCGCCCACCGGATCACCTGTTGCGCAGTTGTTCTGGGTAACCTTGACCGTCCAACTCCCTTCCAGTCCGCCGGCGTCCGGCGCCCAGTTTTCCGTCTCTGCCCCAGCGGCTCCGGCCAACAACAAAGCGCATGCCACTGCCGCTGCCAGCCGATAAAACGCAACACAAACTACAGATTTCATTTGCCTTCTCCTTTTCTCTTACCATCGGCCGGCTCTCTTTCCAGCCTCCGGGCTTATACTCACTCTCGTGCCCACAACGAGTCTTTAGGTGGATCTGAAGGATTCTGAAAACTTCTGAAGATTGCGAGCACCGCGATGAACCACGCCGGGCTTCCCGTCTATGAGTTTGGGGACTATCGCATAAATCCCGGGAACCTGCTTCTAACGCGCAGGGGCCAGCCTATTGCCCTTACTCCTAAGGTTTTCGACACCCTTCTTCTATTGGTCAAGCGAAGCGGAGAAGTGCTGGAGAAGGAAGAATTTCTTCGCGCCATCTGGCCCGATACCATTGTTGAAGAAAACAACCTCAACCAGAACATCTCCACCCTGCGCCGCATATTGGGCGAAAGCCGCGGCGAAAATCGCTTTATCGCCACCGTTCCCGGCAGAGGATACCGCTTCATTCCAGAGGTGCGAATCGTTTCGCAAAGGTCGTTGGCGCCGCCCCAAACGGTGCGAATCGGCGTATTGCCTTTTGAAAATATTGGGGCCGGCCCCGACCGCGAGTACCTGGCAGACGGCCTCACCGAAGAGACCATCGCCTGCCTTGGCCAGATCGATCCGCAGCACCTGAGCACCATCGGCCGAACCTCAGTTATGGCCTACAAGCGAAGCACCAAGTCTCTGCCGGAGATCGGCAAGGAACTGGACGCAACCTACCTGGTCGAAAGCTCTCTCCGGGCGGAAGGGGTTCACCTGCGGGTCACCTCCAAACTGATTCGCGTCCAAGACCAACTCCAACTATGGTCCGCGTCCTACGATAGCGAGCCCGACAGCATGCTCGCGCTGCAGCGTGAGCTAAGCATAGCCATCGCTGAACAGATACGCCTCACCCTGTCTCCGGAACGTCTTCGCGCTCTAGGCCGCCGGCAGACGCAAAACGCTGAAGCCTATGATCTCTATCTGCATGGGCGTCACTTCTGGCAACAGCTCAGCCCGCCGACCACAAAAAAGGCCATCGAATATTTCACTCACGCCACCGATCTTGACCCAAATTACGCTCTCGCCTGGTCGGGACTTGCCGACTGCTACACCTCCGGCCCGGTCAATGGCGATGCACCGCCAAGGATATTCTGGCCCAAAGCAAGCGAAGCCACCGCGCGCGCGGTCAGCGCCGAGCCAAATCTCGCCGAGGTCCAGACCTCCTTAGGCAGCCTGAAATTCTGGCTGGACTGGGATTGGCCCGCCGCTGAACTTGCCTACCGCAAAGCCATTGCGTTGGACCCCTCTTATCCTCTGGGTCATCGCATGCTCGGTGTGCTTTTGTCGCACATGTGCCGGCATGAGGAGGCACAGGCATCCATCCGCCGCGCGCGCGAACTCGACCCGCTTTACGTAATGCACCAATCGCTCTCCTCGCAGATAGCGTTTGCCGCCCGCAACTATCCCGCAGCCGTTCAGTTTGCCCGTCAGGCCATCGTGGTCGACCCGGATTTCTGGATCGGCCAACTGCATCTGGCGCAAGTATTGATTGAGCAGCACGAAATGGATCTGGCCCTTGCCGCGCTCAATCACTCGGGGAAGTTGGGGGTCAACTCAAAGGTCATCGCGCTGCGGGGTTATGTCTTCGCCAGAACCGGCCGGCTCGAAGAGGCGCGGAATGTTTTGAACACGCTGCTGTCCATCGCCAAGGAACGTTATGTTCCTCCCTACGCCATGGCGATTGTGCATGCGGGCTTGGGTGAGTTCGATCTTTCTTTGCAATGGCTCGAGCGCTGCTACGACGCGCGTGACGTACACCTGCATCTTTCTAACCATGGATCCCAAATGGGATCCACTCCGAACCGAACCACGCTTTTCCAGCTTGTTGCAACGTTGCGGTTTCGCACCAACACAGAACTTCAATCCGGATGCGATTCTCCCGCTTGCCTACCGGAAAGGTTGATGCGGTCAAGCGACGACCGCCACGACTTGATTGGAACTAGCAGGGATTCCTCCTTGTAGCGGAAATTCACCTCATGTAACCTCCAGGTACCTCGTGCCCAACGCAGCCACGCTCGACCCGTCCGACCCCCTCGTCCCGGCCGCCCGCAGGCCCGCCAGCGGGGCTCTCCAGATTGCGGCCGCCACTATCGGCAATGTGCTGGAGTGGTTTGACATCCTCATTTACGGATACTTCGCGACCACCATCGCCGGCGTCTTCTTTCCTAACTACAACCCGGTGGTCTCCTTGCTGTTGACCTTCGGATCGTTTGGCTTGTCTTACCTGGCCCGTCCGATCGGGGCGGTTGTTCTGGGCGCTTATGCTGACCGTGCCGGCCGCAAAACCGCGCTCGCTCTCTCCATCCGGCTGATGGTCATCGGCACGGCCGTGATGGCCTTCATGCCTTCCTATGCCACCATCGGGCTGATCGCGCCCATTGGGGTTTTCGCCGCCCGCCTGCTGCAGGGCTTCGCCGTGGCTGGAGAGTTTGGCAGCTCCACCGCCTTCATGGTTGAGCATTCCGCCCGCCGCAAAGCCTTCTTCGCCAGCTGGCAGTTCACCGGTCAGAACATCGCGAAATTGCTCGCGGCGCTCTTCGGTTTTGGCCTCATGAGCACCCTCAGCGGGCCTCAGCTGCACAGCTGGGGCTGGCGCATTCCCTTCCTCTTTGGCTTACTGGTCGGGCCCGTTGGCATGTATATCCGGCGCAAGGTGGAGGAGACCCCTGAGTTCCTCAACGCCACCCACACCCGCACTCCCATCCGCGAGACCTTCGCCACCGAGAAGACGGGGTTAATGCTGGGCGCCGGGCTGGTGGCTGTTGGCACTGCGAGCGTGTATTTCTCGCTCTACATTCCCACCTACGCGACCACGCGCTTGCACATGCCGCCCACCGTGGGGTACCTGGTGAGCATCGTGCTCGCATTGGTATCGATTGTGCTGATACCGATGGCCTCCCAAGTCGCGGACCGGATCGGTTGCATAAGGATCATGCTTCCCGCTGCCATCCTTATGCTGCTCTCCTTCTATCCCGATTTTTTTCTGATCACGCGTCGCCCAAACCTATCCACCCTGCTGCCGGTCCTTATTTGGGATTGCCTCCTGCAAGTCGCCTATGTCTCGGCTTTGCCGGCGGTGATGGCAAGCATTTTTCCGCCGCGCACCCGCGTCACCGGGCTTTCTCTCAGCTATAACCTGGGGGTTACTATCTTCGGCGGCTTTGCCCCCGCTATCTTCACCTGGCTCACCGACGTGACCCACGACAACACCGCGCCCAGCTTCTATTTGATGGCCATGGCCGTGCTGAGCATTGCCGCGGTGATCACCGTGAAGCGCCGCGATGGAATCTACGGCAACGCGAAGGCGAGCACATAGTCACCCTGTTTGGTGCCCAGCTTGCCGTGACCGCCGGCCGCAATCACGACGTATTGCTTGCCCTTAAAGACGTAGGTCATCGGAGTGGCTTGGCCGCCGGCCGGGAGCTGATATTTCCATAGCTCTTTACCGCTTTCGCTATCGAAGGCGTGCAGGTAAAGATCCATCCCGGCGGAAGTGAAAACCAGGCCGCCGGCGGTGATCATCGGTCCCCCAAGGTTGATGGATCCGGTCTGCTTTCCGGGAATCAGCGTGCCCAGCGGAACATCCCACACCTGCTTGCCGGTAAAAAGATCCACTGCTTCGGTGGTTCCCCACGGCGGCGCGTTGCAAGGCGCTTTGCTTGGAGAGAAGAGGAAGGTGCGATAGAGCCCGTAGGGAGCGCCTTTCTGATCTCCGAATTCGCCATAGATACGGTTGTCTTGATGCTGGTGGTACTCAGCGTCCAGCTTGTCGCGCGGAATCAGCTTCACCCAGGCAATGAGGCGATTGGTGTTGGCGACCATGATATGGCGCGCTGGATCGTAGGCCGCACTGCCCCAGTTCACCCCACCCACGTTGCCGGGAAACGCCATCGTCCCCTGGAGACTTGGAGGCGTGAACATGCCTTCCCAGCGCGAGGCCTTGATCTTATTCCGGCACCACGCAACATCCTCGGGAGTCGGCCCCCATGCATCATCCGGAGAAATTTTTTCCGGCACCAGGGAGATGGTCGAGAAGGGCTGCGTTGGCCAACTCTGCTCGCCTGGGATATCGCTCTGCGGTACCGGCCGCTCCTCTACCGGAAGCAAAGGAACGCCGGTGAGCCGGTTGAGCACGAAGACATGGCCCATTTTTGTATTGATGACAATTGCCGGCGTGCCGTCTTTCCAGGTGAAGAGCGTGGGCTGCGAAGCTACGTCATAGTCCCACAGGTCATGGTGAACGACCTGAAAGCCCCACACGAACTTGCCCGAGGACGCGCGTAACGCCACCACTGAATTGGCCCACTTATCGTCGCCTTTGCGGATGCCGCCGTAGTAATCCGGAGCGGAGCTGCCGGTGGGAATGAAGACCAGGTCCTCGGCCGGATCGACGGAGAGCGTCGACCATGCGTTGCCCGCGCCGGTTCGAGGCTTGGTATTTTCGGCCCAGGGAGTGGGATTCCAGGTCCAGCGTAGTTTGCCGCTTCGCGCGTCGAAGGCGCGAACGATGCCCCGCCCCGTATCCACCTTCCAGTTGTCTGCAATCGAGGAGCCGGTGATCACCAGGCCGTTCACGATCGCGGGAGCGGAGGTGACCTGGTAGCCGCCGGTCCACTCCGTTGCCGTGGCTGCGTCAATGGCAAGATTCACTTCGCCCTTGACGCCAAAATCAAGACAAGGTTTCCCCGTCTCCCCGTCGAGGGCGATGAGCCTGCCATCGAGCGTGCCCATGAAGATGCGCAAGCGGCAGGGCTCACCTTGCTTACGGTCAGGATCCTGCCAGGCGGAGACTCCTCGGGAGGAAACCTCGGAATAACCTTTGGATAGGTCTACATGGGCGTCGTACTCCCACAGCCGCTCGCCACTTTGCGGATTGAGGGCTATGACGTGGTTGTAAGGAGTGCTGAGAAACAGCCGGTTCCCCACCAGGATGGGAGTCGCTTCAAACGCAGCCTTTTTCACTAGCTCTGTTTTCTCCTCCAGTGCTCCCGTGCGGTAGGTCCAGACCGGTTGCAGACGTGCGACGTTGCTGCGGTCGATTTGCCGCGCTGCGGAGTAGCGCGTGCCGCCGGCATCATTGCCGTAATTCGGCCAGCCCGTCTGCGCCCAACACGACAGGGCGATCCCCACCATAATCAAAGCAAGAATTCTTCTCATATCCGCTTCATACGGCAAGAACATTCTAAAGTTCCGCATCACCGAGGAGATCGAGGATCTTCTTGAGGCCTGTTCAAGGTATTGGCCTCTTTGGGACCATCCGCATTAAGATGCAAAGAGAGGCGTTCTCCGTGCATCCAGCTACTTTGTCCCGCAACAAAGAGGGAACAAGACAGGTTTTCTCCCTCACTGGTCCGCGCCGTGGCCAATGCAGCCATGGGCCGCGAAGATGTTTTGCCATTCTGGTTTGGCGAATCCGATCAACCCACGCCTTCCTTTATTCGCGAAGCCGCGATCGCGTCTTTGCGCGCGGGAGAAACCTTCTATGCAGAAAATCTCGGCAGGCCGTTTCTGCGTGAAGCCCTCTCCACTTATCTGACAGATCTTCATCACTGCGCCATCCCGGCCGACCGTATAGCGGTGACAGCATCGGGTAACTCGGCGCTGATGGTGGCCAGCCAGCTGCTGCTCGCGCCGGGCGATCGCGTGGTGACGGTTACGCCGCTTTGGCCCAACGCGGTTGAGATACCGAAGATCATGGGCGGCCAGGTCACCTGCGTCTCGCTCGAAGTGCGGGACGGCCAGTGGGCTTTGCCGTTGGAGAAGCTACTGCAGGCGCTGACCCCGGATACGCGGATGCTGGTGCTCAATTCGCCCAACAATCCCACCGGCTGGACGATCCAGCGCGCAGAGCAACGCGCCATTCTCGAACACTGCCGCCGCCATGGGATATGGATTCTCGCCGACGATGTCTATGAGCGCCTGATCTTCAACGATGGAATGCGATCGGCTCCGTCGTTTCTCACCATGGCCGACGATCGCGACCGGCTGATCGTGGTCAACAGCTTCTCCAAAGCCTGGACCATGACAGGTTGGCGTGTGGGCTGGATGGTCGCGCCACCCACGGTCTTGCCTGACCTCGCGTCGCTGCTCGAGTACAACGTCTCCTGCGTCTCCGATTTTTCCCAGCGAGCGGGCGCCATCGCCCTCGAGCAGGGAGAACCCTATGTTCTTAAAATGCGCGCAGAGTTAGCGCAGACAAAAAATAAATTGATCACCGCGCTGCGCCCGCTTCCCCGGCTGGAGGTCCCTGAGGCCGACGGCGCCATGTATCTCTTTCTTCGCGTTGCCGGAGAAGACGATTCGCTGCGCCTGGCAACGCGATTGATTGAGGAGGTTGGCCTGGGCCTCGCGCCTGGCAGGGCCTTCGGGCCCGAAGGAGAGGGCTGGTTGCGCTGGTGCTACGCCGCGGATTGGAAAAAGAACGAATCCGGCATAGAACGCCTCTCGCGATTCCTATCCAGGTAAACTTCCACAGGAGAGAAACCATTGCACACGATCAAAGTTCTTGCCCTGGGTTTCGTCCTGCTAGGCGCCTTTGTGTTGATTGGGCGCGCGCTGGGGAATGGATCGAGAGCCGCGCTTTATTTTCTGCCGCTATGGCTTGCTGCCGCCGCCATCAATCTTTGGTTTGGGGTCACCAAAGCGGGCTACTCGGTAAAAGACGAAGCGCCGATTTTTCTGCTCATCTTCGCCGTTCCCGCGGCGGCCGCTCTTCTAGCCTGGTGGAAACTTACCGCGCGATAAAGCTCCTCCCGCCGGGCGCCTGGGAAACCGCTCAATGAGCCGGTCTGGCGGTACTCGCCCCTCAAGGGAGTAAGATTGTCCCAACTTCAATATACGTCATCGAGAGGCCGCAGCGGGGCTTCTGATTTGCTGTTCGTCCGTCGGCTTTTGCTTGCACTGTCGAACCGCAAGAGCGGGCATGCCTCGTTCTTGCGTCGGTTAAGCCCCACGTGCCTCCGTCCCAGAAGTTATAGCGGGCGCAGTTCGTCCCTTTCGATCCGGGCCCGCTCTCATTTCAATAGAAAGGTGAAACGATGAAAAAGCACTTCCTCTCCGCCTTGGTGCTCATTCTGGGCGCAGGCCTCGGCTGCAATTCAGGCCCCGATGCCGCTTCAACCGCTGATGCAATTTACTACGGCGGCGACATCGTCACCGTCAATGACGCGCAGCCCAACGCCGAAGCCCTGGCCGTAAAGGACGGCAAGATTCTGATGGTCGGTTCGCGGTGGAATCGAAAAAGCCACAAGGGCCCGACCACGGAAATGATCGATCTCGCGGGAAAACGCTACTTCCCGGCTTCCTCGATCCCCACAGCCACTACATGAACTCTCTCACCGTCGCGAATCAGGTGAACGTCTTCGCTCCGCCGGCCGGCCCCGGCAAAGACATTCCCAGCATCGTCGCCGAGCTGAAGAAATTTCGCGACGCCAACATAATATTCCCGCCGGCGTGGTGATTCAAGCCTACGGCTACGACGAAAACGCGATGCCCAACGGCGTCGGCCTGACCCGCGACGATCTCGACAAGGATTTTCCAGACAATCCCGTGATGGTCAGTCACGTGTCGATGCACGGCGCGGTGCTGAATTCCGCGGCGATGAAGAAATACGGCTTACCGCCGCCACGAAAACTCCGGCCGGCGGCATCATCCTGCGCAAAAAAGGTTCGAACGAGCCGGCGGCTTGTGATGGAAACCGCGTATCTGCCGGTATCTCAGCGCCCTGCCGCAGCCGAACGCGCGAAGAAGAAATGTAGCTGGAGCCGAGCGGGCCAGATGCTCTACGCCGCCGCCGGAATCACCACCGCGCAGGAAGGCCTCACGCACGCCTGCCGACGTGGAGCTGATTCAGCGCGTCGCTGCGCCGGCGTCCAAACCGTCGACATCGTCGCTTATCCGTTCATCCTCGACCTCGACAAAGTGCTCGAAAAAAACCCACGCGAGCACTTTTGGCAAGTACGTGAATCACGTGAAACTCGGCGGCGTGAAAATCACTTCGGACGGCTCGCCGCAGGGCAAGACCGCCTTTTTCACCACTCCATACCTCACCGGCGGCCCCGGCGGCGAAAAAAACTGGCGCGGTGAGCCGTCGTTCCCCGAAGCCGAACTGAAGCAAGTGGTTCAAAAAGTGTACGACCTCGGTCTGCCGCTGAACATCCACGCCAACGGCGATGCCGCCATCGACGTGCTTCTTCAGGGCGCACGAGTACGCCGCGGCCGGCGATCTGACGAAAGATCGCCACATGACCGTGATCCATTCGCAGTTTGTGCGGCCTCGACCAGCTCGATAAATACGTGGCCTATAAAATTCACGCCATCGCTTCTACACCGAACACACTTTTTACTTCGGCGACACGCACGTGCTGAATCGCGGCAAGGAACAGGCATTTTTCGATCAGCCCGATGCGCGCGGCGATCGACAAAGGCCTGAAACCGACGAACCACACCGACTTCGTGGTCGCGCCGCTCGACCAGATGTTCGTGATTTGGACCGCGGTCAACCGCATTTCGCGCACCGGCGTCGTGATCGGGCCGGACCAGCGCGTCACTCCGATGGAAGCGTCTGAAGGCGATCACCATCAACGCCGCGATATCAGTACTCGGAAGAAAAATCCAAGGGTTCGCTCGAACCGGGCAAGCTCGCCGACCTCGTGATCCTCGACAAGAATCCGTCTGAAGGTTGACCTCGATGGCCATCAAAGACGTAAAAGTCGTCGAAACCATCAAGGAAGGAAAGACCATCTACAAACAAGCAGATTAGCCGGGCCGCCTCTTAAACGTTCCCGGCATCCTATGCGTTCTTTTTGAGGGCAAGGTACTGGTGAATAAACGCAATTGCCATGCTACCCTCGCCCACGCCGCTGGAGACGCGCTTGATGGAACCATGACGCACGTCGCCGGCGCAGAAAACGCCGGGGAGGTTTGTCTCCAAGGGAAATGCCTCGCGCTTGCCTCTCCATGTCTTGAGATCGCGCCCGGTGCAGATGTACCCCGCTGCATCCCGCTCCAGCTCGGCCGGAAGCCAGGTAGTGTTTGCGTCGGCGCCGATCATGACAAATAGGGCATCCGCTTCGTAAGTGACAGACTTCTCTTTCCCCGCGGGGGGCCGCACGCGGCACACGATTCGCTGCAGATGTTCGTCGCCCTCCACCGCGACGACCTCGGTAAAAGGAACTACCTCAATATTTGCCTTCGACGCGATCTCTCCGATCAGGTACTGCGACATGGTCAACTTGAGTCCTTCGCCGCGCACCAGCACTTTCACCTCCGTGGCATAACTGGAGAAAAACATCGCTGCCTGGCCGGCGGAGTTTCCGCCGCCCACGATGAAGACATTTTTGCCGTTCACGTTGTCTGCCTCGGCGCGCGAAGCTCCATAGACCACACCGCGTCCCAGCAAACGATCTGCTCCATCCACCTTGAGCCGGCGCCACTCGACGCCGGTAGCCAGGAGCACCGCGCGCGCGGTCACAGCGTGGTCGCCATCGAGCACCAGCGAATAGCCGCCATCGATCGGGCTCATCTTTTCAATGCAGCGCGTCATCGCGATCTCCGCACCAAAGCGGATTGCCTGCTTGAGCGCGCGTCCCGTCAAATCCTCACCCGAGACACCCTCAGGAAAGCCAAGATAGTTCTCGATGCGCGATGATGTCCCTGCCTGTCCACCAGCCGCTGAGCGCTCGACCATCAGGACCTTGAGTCCTTCCGAAGCCCCGTAGACCCCGGCGGCCATGCCCGCCGGGCCTGCTCCGGCAATGACCACGTCATAGCGGTCGCGGGCCGGTCGGGTCTGTATCTGCAGCGCGTCCGCGATTTCCCGAATGCTCGGTGGATGCATGAAGACCTGCCCATCGATCACTATCACCGGGCAACCAGAGTCTGGGGGAACGCCGGCGGGAACGCGCTCCGGCTCGCGTTCGCGATCCACCCACTCGTAGGGAATCCGGTTTGCGGAGAGAAATGCGCGAATATCCCGGCAGTCGCTATCGGATTGAGTGCCCAGGATGAGCACGCGGGAGGATGGAACCGTCGCTGCATATTTCTGCGCTCGCCTGAGCCGGTCGCTCATGGTTTGCAGGATCATCGCGCCGGCTTCCTTTGAGTCACGGATGAGATCCTGGAACTGTTGCCGATCGAAGCGGGCGATGCGGCAGGGCACCTCCGCGCGCAGCGAGACCAGGGACTGGGTGCCAAGCAGCATCGACATTTCGCCGAAGAAGTCGCCAACCTGGTATTCGTATTCGTACAAGTCTTGCTGGCGCCCAAGAACGTCCTTCGCCATCTGCAGCTTGCCCTCGAAGAGGACGAAGAACCACGGCGGCTCGCCTTCGCGAATCAGCCAGTCCCCCGCGCAAAGCCGTACATCGGCTGCTTTCGCCGCGTAACGGCTGCGTTCCGTCTCGTCGAGACAGCTGAATATCTTGATCCGATTGAGCTCGTCGCTGGTAAACATCCAACAATTCTCCCATCTCACGCGTTTGTGCGCTGTATCTCCATCGCCCTGTCGTCCCCTGGCGAAAGACGGGTTCCTGGAAGGGGCACCCGTCCTGCTCCTAATTGGGTTCTGCCCGTGGATTTACCCACGCTACTCAGGCCGGATTTACTTCCAACTCCGGCTGGCGATGGCCGCTGGTCGTCGCTCCCGCGTCCGGCGGCAGGCTAAGGCTGTCGACGACGGGGCCAAGCGACACGATCGCCATGATGACGAAGGCGAACTGGAAGTCGCGCAGTTGCGGAGCAGCGGCCGTGTGTCCATGGGCGTGAGCCACCAGGCGCAGGGTAATCGCGCCGATGGCGACCCCCATTCCCATGCTGAGCTGCATAATCGCACTGAGAAAGCCGTTGGCGCGGCTCATTCGGCTGGGCGGAATCTCGCTATAGGCAAGCGTGGTCAAGCAGGTGAACTCCAACGACCGAAGTGACCCGTGGAAGAAAAGAATAAAGGCTATCAGGATCGGAGGCGTAGCCGGGCTAAACGTCGCGCAAAGGGCCATCGATAACGAGGTAAAGATTCCGTTCACGATGAGAAGCCGGCGGAAGCCGAAGCGGCGAAGCAATTGAATGACAAATGCCTTCATGCTCAGGTCTCCGGCAAAAAGCGCCAGCAGGTATAGCCCCGACTGAAAGGCATTCAAACCGAAAGCGATTTGGAACATGAGCGGCAAAAGAAACGGCAGCACAGAAACGGCGATGCGAAAGGCGCTCGCTCCAAAAACCGAAAGCGAGTAGGTCTTGAGCTTCATCGACTCCAGATCAATCAGCGACGTTGCTGGATTGCGCCGCGCCACAAGGATGGCGGCCACGCCGCTGAGCAGGCTGAGCACCAGCACCAGCGCTGACAGTTGCCACGCGGCGCCCTCTCCTCCCAACGTCTCCATTGCGTAAACCGCACCGGCCGAAGCAAAGCCTGCAAGAAAGAAAGTCATCCAGTCGAAGCCATGCTTCTCGCCCATGCGAACGTTCTCCACCCAGAGCAGCGTCAGAATCAACGCAATGATGCCTAACGGAAGATTCAGGAAAAAGATCCAGTGCCAGCTGGCATAAGTGGTGATAAAGCCACCCAAGGGAGGGCCCACCACCAGCGCCGTGAGACCGGGCCAGGTGATGTAAGTGATGGCCTCCGCCAGTTTGTCTTTGGGGGTCGAGCGCAGCACAATGAGCCGGCCGACCGGCACCATCATGGCTCCGCCAATACCCTGCGCGATGCGCATGAGAGTGAACTGGGTGAGCGTATGCGATGCACCGCAGAGCAAGGAAGAGAGGGTGAAGATTGCGATGGCTGCCGCAAAGACGGAACGGGAGCCAAAGCGGTCGGCCACCCATCCACTGATGGGAATAAACACCGCCAGCGTCAGCAGGTAGGCCGTCATGCCGATGTTGAGGTGGACAGCGCTTACGCGAAAGCTGCGCGCCATCTGCGGCAGCGCGGTGGCGATAATGGTGCCGTCCAGATTCTCCATGAAGAACGCGCCGGCGATGAGCGTAGTGACGTATAGCGGCGAACGTGTCTTCTTCATCTTTCCAGTTTTACGAAAGGAGCGAGCATCCGCCCCGCCTGGAGCGGTGTCATCGCCGCTGAAGCCTGGTCAGGATCTTGGGGTTTCCATTCCGCTCAGACCGGCTCTGCGCTCGAATGCCTGGATAAGAGAACCGAGGCTGCGCTCGGAACCGATCTCCGAACGGATCTCATCCGCAATCGGCGTTGGCGCAGGATGCAACACTCCGCTCCTGTACCTTGCGTGCCTCATCGGCGGACACGACCACCGGACCGGCAGGCACGAACCCGCTCAGTGCGGCAGGCGACTTGCCAATCTTGTCCGTCTGCAGAGCCCGCCGTTCCATCCGCCGCCTGGGAGGAACAACTCGTACCTGCGGTTCCGGGGCTGGCTGGAGACGGAGGCGCAGCGGCCACTGCTCGAGTCGGCAGGGGAGTTGTAACGGGAGCCGCTGCAATGGCCGGCTGCTGCTTGCGGTTCTTCCCGATGACTTTAGTCTTTGCCTTCGGCGTCGAAACACTCTTGAAGTTGCTTAGCGGAGCTGCAAGAATATCCCGGGCGCGCAGGAGGAGGTTAATTTCAGCATCAAGTTGAGCGATTATTTCTGTACGTGTCATGCAGAATCATTCTATCGCTCTCCGCAATCTTCTGCTCACCAGCTACCCTGTGGAATTGATTGCCAGTTAATACCCTGTTCGCAACGAATCGCAGACGAGGCACACTCCGCGCCGCACGCAGTGCCGGCGAGAGAGAAGCCGCGCCGGCATGATGGTCACTCCCCAGCCGGCAGCCCAGGGATTTCTATAGAACCTTGACCACCACCACGGTTAGGTCGTCTGCCTGTGGCTTTTCTCCTGCAAAGGTGGAAACGGCCTCGGAGATCTGGGCGACCAGAGCCGACGCTGGTTCTGTTTCTTTGCTGCGGACGACTTCTTCTAACCGGCTGATCGAAAACTCGTCGCCGGCCTCATTCTCCTGCTCGGTAACGCCATCGGTAAAAAGGGTGAGGATGTCGCCTTGATCGAGCATTACCAAAGTATTTGAGAACTGTGCTTGCGGCAAAATCCCCAGGATTGGCCCGCCCGCATCGAGCAACAGCGATTCGCCGGTTTTTGGGCGAACCAGGAGCGGCGGGTTATGGCCTCCGTTGGCGTACTGCAGCGTCTTCTTGCTCTGATCGAAGCGCGCATAGAACATGGTCACGAAGGTAGCCGCGTTCGTAATCTGCCTGAATACTCCATCCAGGTCCTTGATAATCGCCGCCGGCCCGTCCAGTTCCCGGGCACGCAAGCGCAGGGCCACCGCGAGCGACGGCATGAGAAGAGAGGCTGCAGCGCCGTGGCCGGAGACGTCGGCAATCACCACGTCAACCACCTCTTCGGAGATCTTATAAAAATCGTAATAGTCGCCGCCCAACAGTTGCGCGGGCTGCATGGCCGCTGCGAGTTCGAGACTGGAACAGACGAGAGGTTTCGGCAATACCCGCCGCTGCACTTGAGAAGCCAGGATCAGATCGTGCTCGTACTCATCACGCTGTCGCCGTACCTCGGCCACCAGGCGGGCGCGTTGCTTAGCGATCAGCGTCACCAGAAACGCCACCACCAGAAAACCAGCCAGGGCGATCGCATCACGAACAGTCCTCACCTGAACCGTATTTGATCCCCCCGCGAAGAGGTCCTGCAGAACCGCGCAACCCACGGCTAAGCCAATGGTGAGAGGTAGCGGGTTGATCAGCCCGCTTAACGTAATGGGCAGCACATAAAGGTAGCCCAGCGCAACATCGGGTACGACCATCCAGTCGGTATAGGCAACTGCCGCAATCGCCAGAAAAACGACGAAGTTCAGCGATCCCGTGATCCAGTTCTCTTCTGTTTCGACACGCCGCTTGTCATCGCCGCGGCCTTGCTTGCTCTTCATGATGGCCATCCCTGTGGCATTCAAGCCCATACCTGCGATGCTGTTACCCACCGTCGCGGGCTATCGCAGCGATCGATGACGTAGACATACTACAAGAGCAAGTGCGCAGGAAAGAACAGACATGTCGACTCCGCCCCAGAGAAACCTCAGGACCCACCAGATAGACTTACCTCAAGACAATGACCACCCTTGCACTTCTCAGCCTGATCATCACCACAGCCGCTCTCTTCGGCTGGATCAGTTCACGTGTGCTTCGTTTGCCGGTCACCATCGGAACGATGCTGCTCACTGTCGTCGCATCCCTTATTCTCAACATCCTCGGTCGCCGCATCCCGGGCTTGGATATTTGGGTTCTCGGTCTCGTCGGCCGCATCAAGTTTGAGGATCTGATCCTGCACGGTATGTTGGCGTTGCTGCTCTTTGCGGGCTCCTTTCTCCTCGATCTCGTCTACCTCTCCCGTGAAAAGCTGGCGGTCAGCCTGCTCTCTCTACCGGGCACAGTTCTTTCCACCGCGGCCCTGGCCGCTTTGATGCATTACACTTTGCCCCTGCTGGGGATCTCTGCTCCCTGGATAGAATGTCTTTTCTTCGGTTCACTGATCTCTCCAACCGACCCAATCGCCGTGTTGGAGATGCTTCACCGGGTCGGAGTTTCGAAAAACATACAGGCTCAACTCGCCGGGGAATCCTTATTCAACGACGGTGTCGGCGCGGTTCTTTTTCTCGCTGTACTGGATGCCTCTCGCGGATCTGCGCCATCCATCTATCGCATCGGCACTCTCCTGATACTTAAGGCAGGGGGAGGACTTCTCCTCGGTTCGGCGCTTGCCTGGATCGCCTCCCAGTTCATGCGCCGTGTGGATGCTTACCAAATCGAGATTCTACTGACGCTCGCCTTAGCCCTGGGAGGTTACTCACTGGCGGAAACATTTCGCCTGTCCGCGCCGCTTGAGGCGGTTGCCGCGGGGCTTGCCCTGCGCCGCTTCAACCTTCACCGCGACCCCAGCTGAGATTTCACATGATTCCCTCGATCACTTCTGGGGAGCGATCGATGAAGTCCAGAATGCGGTTCTCTTTGTCCTGCTCGGCCTGGAGGTTCTGGTCATTTCGTTTACGCGTCTCACCCTTGAATCGGGAGCAATGGCAATCGTTGCCGTCACCATGGTCCGAACCATCGTCGTCGCGGCCATTCTCGGCCTGGTCCGTCTGCTTCAACCTGGACACAAGACGTCCCTGCTTACTCTCAGTTGGGGCGGCCTGCGCGGCGGACTCTCCATCGCTCTGGCTCTTTCCGTTCCAGAGTCACAGGGACGGAGCTGGATACTTGCAACGACTTATTTCGTGGTCGTGTTCTCCATCGTCATTCAAGGCGGAACGCTGGATCTTTTTCTCAACCGCTTTCGTGTCAGCTCTGATTGATCCGGTCGCGATCTACGGCTTGATAGTTTGCGGACCCCGCGTGTGCGGAGTCAACTTACGGACGAGGAATTCCTGAAAGAGATTGCCGACAGCCGAGCCGCCGATTCCGATAAATGTATTTTCAAAAGTCAGCCACGCTCCATTGCGGCTGCTGGCTGGATAGTAGAGGTTCGATATGCCGCCGGCCGCGAGGCTGCCCAGGATACCTGAATAATCCGGTTGCCAGTGACCATTGTCACCCTTGCAGATGACGGCATTGGCCATCGCATACAAAATCCGCGACCGCGTGCTGCCGGTTCCCTTGTAGAAATAGCGTGGGTCCTGTTTGAGCAGCGAGGGCAGGATGGCTCCTCCGATCATGGTGCCGATAAAGCTGTCGGCATAGGAGGCGCCGTAGCGTTTGGCGTAGCCTTGCGCGCCTTGTCCGTAGCCGCTGAATTCGTTCTCCGCCTGCTGCACTCCGGCAAATCCCCCGGCTGCCGCAAAGGTGACCGGGTCCACGCTGGTCTTCCAGGCGAGTTCGAACTTCTGCTTTGGCTGCAGAGGCAATGTGTCTTGTTGATAGGTGACATAGAAATTGGGAATCACGCCCAAGACACGCTGCGTCTCTTGGATCTTGACCTGCTCTTCTGCCAACTCGTAATTCGTGACGCTGACCCGCACCTCGGTGGTGGCGGCAGCAATGGCTAACGAGATCTGCGGCACCTCCAGTGCTTCGCCAGGATGAAGAATTCCCGGCACTTCCTGGTCCGCAAAACTCACTGCGCTGACGGTGAGTCGAAAGGGACCAGCAGGGACGCCCGGCAAAAGTAAAGTGCCCTTCCTTGTCCGACTCTGCTTCCCGCTGCTCTATGTGCCCTTCGCGCTCGAGCCTCACCCGGGCGGAGAAAACAAAGTTTCCATTCTGGTCCACCACCGTCCCGCTGATGGTGCCCAACGATTCACCAGGGTTCTGGCCGGCGACGTCCTGCGCAGCGGGTTCCCATCGTTGGTGCGTCGGGCAAGGGAGTGTCGATGCGCTCGATCTGCTGCGCTTGGCGTCAGGAAAGGAAGGCAGCAGAACAGGAGACAGAGCGTATGCCGGCGTGGTCCCCGCGGGGCACGGAGCGGCAACCGGCGCCATTGGAGTCCGTTGCGCGGGACAGTTAAACCAAAAAACGCGCTCTGTACCATCTATCTGCAGGATAGAGGGTCGCGGCTCATTCCCGAGAACTGTTGTTGGGAATGCGTTAGCAGATCAGGTGCTTTGGCGCCGAAAGCAGCGAAAACGCGGCACTCCCTGTGGAAATGCCGCGCCGCATGACTCGAAATGTGTAGACCAAAGTAAAGATGCTCTAGTGATGCTTACCGAAAGAGTGGTGACCGCCGCCGCCCGAGTGACCGCCGCCGAAACCCTTGCCGCCGCCACCGAAGCTTTTGCCACCACCACCAAAGCTTTTCTCTGAATGGCCGCCGCCAAAGAGATGGAAGCCTCCACCCGAGTGCGGCGCCTTGATGGAAGACCCGGCGAAGCTATTCCCTCCAAAAGCTCCCGGGAAGAACGCTGCGCAAAATCATTATGCTGAAAACTTGACGCTGCCGGCGCGCGATAGGCTTGCTGGCGGAGCACCATACCGTAGGATGTACCTGGCCTGTTGCCATAGAAACTGGAGCCATACCCAGGACGGCCGTACTGCTGCGTCATATTAATCGCCGGCTGCATGTGGTTGTATGCCTGCTGTACCGGGCGGGCGTAGCCAACTCCGGGCGATCTGGTAACCCCGGTTGTAGCCTTCGGCCGGCCGGTTCCCTGAATATCCTTGGGGCGGCGGGCAAATCCCTGGCCATAAGCTGAGCCGTAGCCACGATTCTGACCGTAACCGCGATTCTGACCATAGCCACCCGCGCCATAGCCTCTGGCCATCGTCCCGCCTTGGGAAAGTAGCGGCGCCCGCCGTGCGCAAAGCCCCAGTCAGCCACCGTGGTGCTGTGCGTAAAGTAATTCGATTGATGGAAGAGCACCGCCTGCGCCAGCCAGCTTAAGCCCCATCCAATAAAGCCAAAGGGAGTGCGGTTGAAGGCTGTCATCAGGATGCCCAATCCAAACGACACCGGCGATGCGCCGTAGGATCGCGCCTAAGGCCGCACCTACAAATGATCCGATTGCCCCTAGCAGCGAAAAGCCAGGATAGGGTGAGACGGGCTGTCCATAAACTGCCCACGGGTTATAAGCCGGCACATACACTACCTGCGGATTTGCCGGCGCCACTTCGATGTTGCCCTGATCGTAGCTGACGGTTTCCTGAGGAGTATTTTGCAGGTTACCGGCCGCCTGCGCGCGCTGGCGCATCACTTGCACCGCTTGCAGGATGTCCTGCGGTTGGTTGTAGTAGGCGTTGCCCAGATCCGTGGTCCAGCGCATGTTCCGGTCCATCTCTGCCAGCACCTGGGGAAACGCCGTCAACGCCTTCACGCTCGGGTCCCAATTCTGGGCGTCGGCTCCGCCTGCAATCTGCTCCTGCGGGCGCGTAACCCTGCGCCTGCCGCCAACGGTCGGCGTCCGCCACCTGGGCCGGGTAGGTGGACGCGGTCAACACCTGGGCCACCAACGGGTCGGGATAGAGGGCGATCGGCGCCACCAACTGCTCCAGTTGCTGGGCATTCAGGGGCTGCATCTGGGGTTGCGGCTGGCCATAGCCCTGCTGCATCTGGCCTTGGCCGTAGCCGGGGTCAGCCTGTTGTGGTGCGTAGGACTGCTGCTGGGGATAGGCCGCCTGTTGTCCGTATGGTTGCTGTTGCGGGTAGTAGGGCTGCTGTCCGTAGGACTGCGGCTGGGGGTAGCCCGGCTGCCCATAAGGTTGCGGCGGAGGATAGCCCTGCTGGCCATAACCTGGCTGCGGGTATTGTGGGTTGTACGGATAGGCTTGCTGCGCTAACAACTCCACCGGCAAGAGAAGCAGGACTAACGACAACGCGATCATGCGTCTGAGCGCCTGCGCGACGCTTTTTGCGCCTCTGCTCGCAGAGGCGCGCAATCCGTGCAGGTGGATTCGGGATTTCATTTCTTCTCTCATGGCCCACACGATCCGTCGAGGGACGGCACCTGATCTTCTACGTCACATCCGAGGCTGCCGTACCGTTTGTCATCCCGCCTGTCCCGGCTTGCCGTGGAAGCGAAGCGGACCGGAGGGATTAACTCGGCCTGCGGCCAAAACGTACATGCGCTTTGTCATCATCCGCTGCCAGTTGCTATCCGCGGACGAGACCAGTTATTCATGTTGACCCCAACCGCCAATCTTAGTTCTGCGGGCTCGCGGCAACAAGTCTACAGATGAACCAACGGTTTCAATAGATTGCAGTGGAATCACAACAACCGATCGAAAGATAGACCGCCCATCTTGTGATTTTGGGGGTTCACCCCGATTTGCTGTGGAGTCTGATGGCCTTGACGAAGTTCATGCGGCTTTCCTTGACGAAAGCCGCACACCCGGTCGTCTCCAACGCAGCGTACAGAAAATCGGGGTTCACCCCGATTTGCTGTGGAGTCTGATGGCCTTGACGAAGTTCATGCGGCTTTCCTTGACGAAAGCCGCACACCCGGTCGTCTCCAGCGCAGCGTACAGAAAATCGGGGTTCACGGGCGAAAAGAGAAATCCTTCATAATGGTGGAAGGCAGAATAATGATGAACCCCACCCAGTTCAGCCCCGACGGCATCGCCACCACCGACCAGCAACTCCAGACCCGCTACGACGCCTTCAAAGCCAGAGGCCTCAAACTCGACCTGACGCGGGGAAAGCCATCTCACGCCCAACTCGACCTGAGCAATGGGCTGTTGTCTCTTCCTGGCGCGCAGGACTACCTTGCCGAGGACGGGACGGATTGCCGCAACTATGGCGGGCTCCAGGGCCTAGTGGAAGTCCGCAGGTTATTTTCCGGATTGTTGGGCGCGGCGCCAGAGCAGATCGTGGCCAGCAACAACTCCAGCCTGGCGTTAATGCATGACATTGTCGTGTACTCGCTCCTTAAAGGCACCTGCGACAGCGAGACGCCGTGGTCGAAGCAGGGGGAGATTTCCTTTCTATGCCCGGTTCCCGGCTACGACCGGCATTTCAAAATCTGCCAGGAATACGGAATCAAGATGATCCCGGTGGCAATCAAGGAAGATGGCCCAGACATGGCCCAAGTGGAGAGGCTGGTCGCCCAGGACGCTTCCATCAAGGGTATGTGGTGTGTTCCCAAGTACAGCAATCCAACGGGAACCGTTTATAGCGATGCAACCGTGCAGCGCCTGGCGGCGATGAAGACGGCGGCGCCGGACTTTCGTCTCTTTTGGGACGATGCCTACTCGGTGCATCACCTGACCGACGAGGCGATTGAGATCGCCAACATCCTGGAACTATCTGCACAGCATGGCAATCCGAACCGCGCATTTGTCTTTGCGTCGACCTCAAAGATCACGCTGGCCGGATCCGGGCTAGCCCTCTTCGCCGGCTCGAAAGACAACGTGAAGTGGTTGCTGGCGAGACTTACCCCGCGCACCATTGCCCCGGACAAGATCAACCATTTGCGTCACGTTCGCTTTCTCAAGAACCCGGCCGGCATTACACAATTGATGAGCCGGCACAGAGCCCTGATCGCGCCAAAATTTGCCAAGGTGCTGGATATCTTCGACCAACACCTGGCCAATGTTCCTGACGTGAGCTGGACCAGGCCCAAGGGTGGTTATTTCATTACTCTCGTAGTGGGAAAGGGCTGTGCCGCGCGCGTCGTCGCGTTGGCTAAGGAAGCAGGCGTCGTCCTTACCCCGGCTGGAGCCACGCATCCTTATGGGAAAGATCCCGACGACCGCGTCATCCGCATCGCTCCCACCTTCCCCGAATTAGCGGAAGTTGGTTACGCCGCGGAAGGCGTTGCCCTCTGCGTTCTGCTCGCAGCGGCGGAGAAGCTTCACGCTGCGCCAGACCCGATTCCCTGACCAAGGACGGGTGCCCCACATCTCGCGAGAACAACCGAGACGTGGGGCACGGCCTTCTTCAGGGGAAAAGAGGTAGACCCATTTGGCATCAGGTCCCCAATTCAAGATCGTCAAAGCGGCGCCACTTGTAGAAGACCACCGAGACAATCCAGCTCACAACAAACAGGCCGACGATCAAATAGCCTAGCGTGCCGAAGTTCTCATTCAGCTTGCTCACCGCACCCCAGAATGTTCCCTTAAGGTGAAACTGTCCGGCCAGCAGCCCCAGTGCTTCGATCCCTCCGACAACCACAGCGACCACCACCGAAACGCAGGTGATCGTCATGTTGTAGTAGAGCTTGCGAATCGGCTTCACGAAGGCCCATCCGTACGCGCCCAGCATCAGGATGTTATCGGTTGTGTCGATCAACAACATGCCTGCTGCAAAGAGCGTAGGAAATATCAGAATCGACCAGACCGGGAGCCCCCTCGTGGCTTCTCCCGCGGAGATGCCCAAAACCCCAATCTCGGTCGCGGTATCGAACCCCAGACCGAACAGCACACCCAGCGGATACATGTGCCAACTGCTCCGGATCATGTTGAACATTGGGCGAAAGAGGCGGCCCAACAGCCCTCGATTGCCCAGCAGCAAGTCAAGATCTTCCTCGACGTACGGCTCCCCCGCGCGAACTTTCCTGAACGTTCGATAGATGGACTGCAGAACGGCTACATTCACAGCCGCGATCCCAAACAGAAAAAAGGTGGAGACCAGGGTGCCGACAACTCCCCCGATTTCCCGCACTGCATCCATGCGATGCTGTAAGCTCAACGCTGTCCAGGCGATAGCGATCGAGCCCAGCACCACGATGGTGGAATGTCCCAGGGAAAACATGAAGCCGACGCCGACCGGCCGCTTCCCTTCCTGCATCAGCTTGCGGGTCACATTGTCGATGGCGGCAATATGGTCGGCATCCACCGCATGCCGAAGGCCAAAACTGTAGGCTAGAAACGCGGTGCCTAACAATACCGGGAAATGACGGAACGCGAGCACTGCCCAAAGCCACGCCGCCGCGTTGAACACCAGCAAAAAGCTATAGATGCCAATCACCCTGCCGCGGATGTTGTCAGGCGCATCGTCAAAGAGCCGGCGCAGCACCGGTCGCGGCTCATCTATCTTTGCGGGAGTGTCAACGTCGACCGCCATCTATCCACCGGTAGCACGATTCTCGAAGTGATATTACCACCGAGCGAGGCCGTTTTCCCAGTCGCCGGCCCTAGGTGACCTTCACCGTCCGATCGCGCTCGATTAGCAGACGAAAATTCAGAACGCCGGCCTAGCACACCTCTGCATTAGGGACGGTCCATGGCTCCTCAGTGATTCCCGTCAGGCGAAAGCGATCGCCAATCAAATGCGATTCCGTGTCGCCAATCCATTTTGCTCAATGCGCTCGTTCTCTCTACAAGACTTCATTCCGGAATTAGCCGCCGTCCGGTAGCACGTTTATATAAATTGTAATATCATGACCGGGCGCAAGAATACGGATAGCCGGTCACCCCTGCGATTACCCGGGCGGCAGCACTCTCTCTTTGGCATAGTTGCCGGGCCTGGGCGTAACACGATTCTCGAAGTATTGCTATTTCGTCGGAAAAGACGCAGCCAATCGGTGTCTCGCGGACGGGAGATCCTATGAAGTCTTTCTACGCCTTCATCTCGATCGTTCTTTGTCCGATCCTCTTTCTCTGCGTCCCCACCGCGCGCGCCGCGAACAGTGGCAGCCTCGGCGCGCAACCGGCCCATGCGCAAGATAAACCTGTGCCTGAGGCAAAGGGGCAGGTGACGACCGCCCCCAGCGCAGAGGCGCTTAGGTTTACTCCACTCCTGGTTGCCGCCCAGGAGAAGGCGCCCTCCACCACCAGTGATAAGGCTCATCCGCCTCAGCTATCAGGAACTGTCGTTGATATGTCCGGCGCGGTGATTGCCGGAGCTACTGTGCAGGTTCGAAGAACAAGCGCGACTGTACAAAACGACGCAGTCAGACAGGAACGGCTCCTTCATTATTTCTGGACTCGCGAGCCAGGTAATTATCGACTCGTCGTATTTAATCCCGATTTTGAAACCAAAGAAATGCCCGTCACCATAGGGACCACCGGGACGCCGGCCACGCTGCGCATCTCTCTGGTTGTGAACCCCGTGAGCACCACCGTAAACGTGCAGGGCCGGGAGGATGACCTTATCGGAATTGCCGAATCCGCTACCCAGGGAACGGTAGGTGCAAAGCAAATCCAGGATCGTCCGATTCTTCGTTCGGGAGAAATTTTGGAGACGGTTCCCGGCCTGATCATCACTCAACATGCCGGCGGCGGCAAAGCCAACCAATATTTTCTTCGCGGCTTCAATCTCGACCACGGCACCGATTTCGCCATTTTCATCGACGATATGCCGCTTAACCTGCCCTCGCACGCGCACGGCGAGGGTTACTCGGACATGAACATCGTCATCCCGGAGTTTGTGAAGCGGGTGAATTACGAGAAAGGCCCTTATTACGCGGATGTCGGTAACTATAGCTCTGCTGGATCGGCCCATTTGGAATATTTCAAGACGCTGCCCCAGAACTTCTTCAAGGTGGAAGGCGGCATGTATGGCTATGGGCGGGCCGTTTTCGGCGTATCGCAAAAGCTCGGTTTGGGCAATTTGCTGTACGGCGGAGAAGCGTATTACGACAACGGCCCATGGAAGCATCCGGATGCTTATAACAAATTCAACGGCATACTAACCTACAGCCAGGGCGGAGACGCCGGCGGTATCAGCATCACGGCCCTCGGTTACCACGGAAAATGGAACTCGAGCGATCAAATCCCCGTTACCGCCGTACCCCTCGTTGGTTTCTTCGGCGCACTGAACCCGACCGATGGTGGCCACTCACAGCGTTATAGCTTGCAGGCTGAGTGGCATCACCAAGGCACAAATTCCGAATCGAAACTCATGGCCTACGGATTTTATTATGACCTCAATTTATTTTCTGATTTCACTTACTACCTGACGGACTACCAAAAAGGCGACCAGTTCGAACAGCAGGATAGGCGCTGGGTGGCTGGTCTGGACGCACACCACACGATCTTCAGCCAATGGTTTGGGCGCAAGATGGCAAATACCCTCGGCCTGCAGCTGCGTAACGATTGGATCAACAACGGCCTTTACCGACGGAAAATCGCATGCGCATGAACAAAACTGATTATTAGCGCCCCTCTCCACCTCCTCCCGCCGGCGACTCCTACCCCCTGCAACCTTGCCCGCGACCACGGAGCGGATCACTTTACCGACACGATAGGCAGTTCTTATGTGGAAAATAAAATCCAGTGGGCGAACAAATTCCGCTCGGTCGTGGCCCTTGCGCGGCGACCTGGACTCTTTTGACGTCACGAGCCTGGTGAACGCCGGCCAATTCCGGCACAGCCACCAAATTCCTGCCCAGCCCAAAATTAAGTTTGATTTTCGGTCCGTGGGCCAATACTGAGTTCTATGCACAGGGCGGATTCAGTTTTCACAGCAACGACGGGCGTGGCGCAACGCAAACGGTGGAACCGGTTTCGCCAGACAATCCTTACCCCGATACGCCGGTCGCCAAAATTCCCCCCTGGTCCAAACCAAAGGCGCGGAAATCGGCGTGCGCACTGTGGCCGTTCCACATCTGCAAAGCACTCTTTCACTCTGGTATCTTCACAGTAATTCCGAACTGCAGCAGAATGGCGACACCGGAGACACGGTTGCTTCACAACAGCCGAGCAACCGCTATGGCATCGAATGGGCGAACTACTACACGCCAACGGACCATTTGGCTCTTGATTTTGACATTGCCGACTCCAAAGCGCTATTTACCGACAACTGACCAAGATAGCAAATCGCTCAGCCTCCCTACAGCCCTCAGGGCGGCCCGGGGCAAGCTTGTGCCCGAAGCGGTCGGGTGGTGATCTCATCGGGCATCACATCTGCACGATTACGAGGGCTTTTCGTCGAGTTTGCGCCTGCGCTACTTTGGACCGCGCGATTTGACGTCTGACGGAATCTATCGCTCCAATGCAACGGCCTTGATCAATGGGGAGATCGGTTATCAAATTGATGAACGAAATGGCGAGTTTCGGCCGAATTTCTGAATTTGCTTAACCGCCGCGATCACGATATTGACTACGCCTATACCTCGCGAATAACTCCAACAGCCGCGCCGGCATTCACAGACGTTTTCCATCCCGTCGAGCCCTTTCTGGCGCGATTCTGGCTTGTAAGAACCTTTTGACGAATGCCGCGGTTGTTCCGGGTTTAGCGTTCAGATAAATGACACCTTGGGGCGCCGGCAACAGGTAAGCCGGGCCCGTTTACAGCCAATCTGCCCTGTCAACTGAGTGGCTAGCTTCTAATGCTTGTGCTTGAGCTCTTTGCCCGAGTTGGTCAGTACTAATTTCCCCAATTCGACCCCGCGCAAAGCCAGCATGCGATCCGCAATCTCCTGCAGTTCCTTGCTTTTGCCCTTCATGATAATCACTTCCAGACAGTAGTGATGATCGAGATGGACGTGCGTAGCGGCAAGAACCATGGCGCCCGCCGAGTGCTGCGTCTCGGTCAGCTTCTCAGAAAGATTGGGAACGTGGTGGTCGTACACCAGTGTCAAGGTGCCGACGACAGGCTTGTTGGAGTCGATCGTCTCAGCAAGAAGCGCCTCACGGATAAGATCGCGGAACGCCTCGGAACGGTTCTTGTACCCGCGCTTGGTGATCAAGCGGTCAAACTCGTTCAGAAGATCTTCTTCCAGCGAAACCCCGGTCCTGGCCAATTCAGACATTGTGCGCCCCCATCCTGATTGTAATGACTGAACGAGTGCACTTTCCCGCTGTTAAGTCTTCGCAGCAGCGAGGTCGTCGTCTTTCGTCTCCCGGATGGAAAGCAATCCCAACAGCGTCAACAGCGCAGCCGCAGAAAGATAATACCCCACGTATTGCAGTCCATACGTCTTGGCCAGCCAGGTAGCAATATAAGGCGCCAGCGAAGCACCCAGGATGCCGGCAAAACTGAATGCCAGCGAGCTGCCTGTGTAACGCACCGGCGTCGGGAACAGCTCGGAAATCACCGTGCCCAGCGGCCCGTAAGTGATCCCCATCAACGAGAGCCCCAATGCCATCATGAACGCCGCCCCCGTGGTGCCGGCAACAAACAGCGGCGCCAGCACCAGGCCGAAGATGCCGATCGCTACCGTCACCCCCAGCATCACCCGCCGCCGGCCTCGCTCCGCCAGCACTGCGGAAATGGGAATGAACAGGGCGAAGAAACAGATGCCGAATAGCTGAATCACCAGAAACTTCGATCGGCTGTAGCCCAGCGCGGTGGTGCCCCACGACAGCGCAAAGACCGTCATCAGGTAAAACAGCACAAACGTCGCCAGGCTCACCGAGATGCCTGCGATGAGCGGCCGGGTGTAGTCACGAAATACCGCCAGCATGGGCACCTTCACCTGCTCGCCGCGCTGCAGCGCTTCGCGGAAGACGGGCGTTTCGGTGATCGTCAGCCGCACATAGAGGCCGAGAAAAACCAGCACGGCGCTGGCCAGGAAAGGAAGCCGCCAACCGAAAGAGAAGAACTGCTTGTCGGTAAGCCATCGCGAGAGCAGCAGGAAGGTGCTACCGGAGAGCAGGAACCCAGCCGGCGCGCCCAGCTGAGGAAACATGCCGTACCACGCGCGCTTGTTGGGGGGCGCATTCTCAATCGCCAGCAGCACCGCCCCGCCCCACTCGCCCCCCAGACCGAGCCCCTGGCCGAAGCGGCACAGCGCCAGCAGCAGCGGCGCGGCAAAGCCGATCGCCTTATAAGTTGGCAGCGCTCCGATGGCGACTGTCGATATCCCCATGGTCGAAAGTGCGATCACCAGCGTGGTCTTGCGGCCAATGCGATCGCCAAAATGACCGAAGAGCGCAGAGCCCACCGGCCGGGCCAGAAACGCGATGCCAAAGGTAGCCAGCGATTCGAGCGTGGCCGACGCCGGATCGGACGACGGGAAAAACAACTTGGGAAACACCAGCACGGCCGCGGTGGCGTAGATGTAGAAATCGAAGAACTCAATCGTGGTGCCGATCAGGCTGGCGAATAGCACCTGGCGCGGTGAATTGACAGGCATGCCTGTCCTGCTGTGTGTCGTACTCATCAAATCTCCAATATGCAGTAGATTTCTATGCTAACCTGTCCGCACCGACAATGGCCGAGGCTGCGTACATCCTTGGGGCCACAGCTCCAAACTTCAGACGTTCTGGATTCGCCCCGCCACTCTGCGCTGGTCCGCATCACTCACTGGATTTTCACGCTCAGCTTTTTCGGCCTGGTGGTCAGCGGGTTCGCCATCATCCTGGCCCATCCTCATTTTTACTGGGGCGAAACGGGAAGCATTGGCACTCCGTCTCTCTTCGATCTGCCGCTCCCTACCATGCTTGGCGGACCCTCCGGCTGGGGCCGCTCGCTCCACTTTCAATCCGCATGGTTTGCCGTTCTCTCTGGCTTGCTCTATGCCATTTCCGGCCTCCTCACGCAACATTTCCGCAAGCAGCTTCTCCCCAGGCGCGCTGACTTATCCTGGCGCTCCATGCGCGCCACTGTTCTCGACCATCTGCGCTTCAAACGGCCGGTCGAAGCAAACTCCTACAACCCTCTTCAGCGCCTGTCGTATCTTGCCGTCGTCTTCCTCTTCTTCCCTCTGATCATCATCACCGGGCTCGCCATGTCTCCCGCCATCACCTCCGTGATTCCCCAGATCGTCACCGTCTTTGGCGGCTACGAGAGCGCGCGCACCCTGCACTTCTTCCTGGCAAACTTTCTCGTTCTCTTTCTGCTGGTTCATGTCGCTATGGTGATCCTGGCCGGATTCAAGACCCGCATGCTCGCCATGATCACTGGCCGCCCCACCGCTTCGCGAAAGCAGGCCTTATGAGCAGCCCGGTCTCACGCCGCAAACTCATCACCGGCGGCATCGCCGCTGCAGCCGGGGTCTCCGGCATCGCCGTTGCCGCCAACATAGCCTCCCGTTATGGCCTCATCCCGCCCGATAGCCGCGCATTTGGGGAGTGGGCGAGACTCTCACTTACGCTACCCAGCACCTTCTTATGTCCCATCATTCACTGGCCCGCGAGTTCAACCGCAGCGAAGTCTCCAAGGTGGTGCCGGTCAGCGGCAATCCTCCGGAGACCGAGCCCTACCAGCGTCTCCGGGCCGGCGGCTTTGCCGATTGGCGGCTCGCCGTGGGCGGCCTGGTCGCTCGTCCCTACGCCTTCTCTCTGGCCGAGCTGAAGCGCATGCCGGCTCGCTCCCAGATCACCCATCAGGCTTGCGAAGAAGGCTGGTCTTTCATCGCCGAATGGACCGGAGTACCTCTTTCGTATGTTCTGAATCTGGTGGGAGTCAGCCCAAAAGCCAAATATGTCGCCTCTTTTCCCTACGATGAGGCCTGGGACAGCCTGGATCTGGCCGACGCGTTCCATCCCCAGACGTTCCTTGCCTACGGCCTCAATGGCGAGGACCTGCCCACGCACCACGGTGCTCCGATTCGCCTGCGCGTCGCCCGCCAGCTCGGCTACAAGAGCGTGAAGTACCTCTCCCACCTTACCGTCACCGACAACCTGAAAACTATCGGCACCGGCAAAGGCTCCTCACAACTGGATTACGGTTACTCCTGGTACGCCGGCATCTGAGCGAGCATGGCCGGGCTGCGGAATCGGTGATCCCTCGGCTTGCATCAACAACTGAAGGAGCATTTGCATGAGCCAAACCCAAGCCGTCTCTGCCGCAGCCGCTGGAACCATCACCCTCGGTGGCGACCTCACCGTCAACCGCCTGGGCTATGGAGCCATGCGCATCACCGGCAAAGGCATCTGGGGACCTCCCGCCGACAAGCCCGCGGCCCTGGCCACTTTGCGCCGTGCGGTCGAATTGGGCGTCAACTTCATCGATACCGCGGACTCCTATGGCCCCAACGTCTCCGAAGAACTGATCGCCGAGGCCCTCTACCCCTATCCAGCCGGCCTGGTGATCACCACCAAAGCTGGATGGGAACGCTGCGGCCCAGCCCAGTGGCTGCACAACGCCAGCCCCCAGCACCTTACCCAGGCAGTGGAAGGCAGCCTCCGCCGCTTGCGTCTCGATCGCATCGATGTCTACCAGCTCCACATTCCCGATCCGGCAGTCTCCTACGATGCCTCCATGGAAACGCTGGCCGCGCTGCGCGAGCAGGGCAAGATTCGCCACGTCGCCCTCTCCAACGTCACCCAGGAGCACATTGAGCGCGGCCGCAAAATCGTCCCCATCGTCTCGGTGCAGAACCGCTACAGCTTCGCCGACCGCGAATGGGATTACGTGCTCAACTATTGCCAGCAGAACGGCATCGCCTTTCTGCCCTGGGCTCCGCTGGGCCAAAACCGGAAAGCGCTGGACGTGTTAGAGAAGGTTGCCCGGGAACTCGGCGCCACCACGCTGCAGACGGGACTTGCCTGGCTGCTCAAGCGGTCCAAGATTCATTTTGCCGATTCCGGGAACGTCGTCCCCTGCCCACGTGGAAGAGAATATCGCCGCCGCTGGATTGGAGCTGCCCGACGCCGCCTTCAAAGAGCTGTCCAATGTGACTCCGCCGCCGGTAAGCTATCGCGTGAGCTCAATTTCCTCGTCCTGATAAGGAGCGGAGACATGAAGACCTATCGAATCGCCACCGTGCCCGGCGATGGTATTGGCAAGGAAGTTGTGCCCGCGGGACAGCAGGTTCTGGAAGCGCTCGCCGGAAGTGGTTTTCGCTTCGAATTCGAGAACTTCGACTGGGGTGGGGATTATTTTCGCCAACATGGGGCGATGATGCCGGAGAGCGGGCTCGACGCTCTCCGCACCAAGGACGCGATTCTATTCGGCTCCGCCGGCGACCCGCATATCCCTGACCACATCACGCTGTGGGGCCTGCGGCTGAAGATTTGCCAGGGGCTCGACCAATACGCCAACGTGCGCCCGACGCGCATTCTTCCCGGCATCGACGCGCCGCTCAAGCGCTGCAAGACGGAAGACCTCAACTGGGTCATTGTGCGCGAGAACACTGAGGGCGAGTACTCGGGCGTGGGCGGCCGCGTGCATCAGGGGCATCCTCTCGAGGTAGCGACGGATTTGTCGTTGATGACCCGGGCAGGCGTCGAGCGCATCCATCGCTTTGCCTTTCGCCTCGCCCAATCGCGTCCGCGCAAGTTGCTGACGGTGGTGACAAAAAGCAACGCGCAGCGCCACGCGATGGTGATGTGGGACGAAATCGCCACACAAATTGCGAAGGAATTTCCTGATGTCACCTGGGACAAAGAGCTGGTCGATGCGATGACTGCGCGCATGGTCAATCGTCCGGCTTCGCTCGATACCATCGTGGCCACGAATCTGCATGCCGACATCCTGAGCGACCTCGCGGCCGCATTGGCCGGCAGCCTGGGCATTGCGCCCACGGCCAACATCAACCCCGAACGTTTGTATCCATCGATGTTCGAACCGATCCACGGTTCAGCCTTCGACATCATGGGCAAGGGCTGGGCTAACCCGGTGGGCACCTTCTGGTCGGTGGTGCTGCTGCTGGAGCACCTGGGTGAAACCGAGGCTGCGGGGCGGGTGATGAAAGCCATCGAACACGTGACGGCGAATCCTTCGCTGCACACCCGTGATCTCGGCGGCACAGCAACCACGGCGCAGGTAACCGAAGCCGTCTGCGCGCAAATCGCCGCCACCGCCAAAAGCCCTTTAACAGTCGCCTGATCGGGCCGCCTCCTGATTCGGCGATCACTTATCTCTTCGTGATCGCGTTGCTCGCGGGCGTGTCGGGAATAGCATGCTGGGTGCCGGCCTGGCGTGCAGCGCAAGTGGATCCTTCGATCACCCTGAGGTCGGAATAGCAGTCGCCATTCCCATCGCTAGTCGCTCTTCAATCGAAGATCGCGGCGTTCAAAGATCGCCGTACCGGCGGCGAAGAGAACCCCTGCCCCGGCGATGATCAGCAGGAAGCCGGCTGGTTGATGCAAGAGACGCGCCGACTCAACCAGGTCCCCCTGGGTCAAGGTAAAGAGCAGCCGCGCAGGAGCGAAACCAGGCCACAGGTACCCCAATAAGCCCAGCAGGGCAAGCAGCGCCAATGACGCCGTGGACGCCAGCATCATAGGGAGCCATGTGGCGAAGAAGACAGCCGCCGCCGCCGTGAACAATCCCAGGACCAGTTGCGCCAGGGCCAAGGCAAGCAACAGTGTCGGCGCTCGATCGATAGCCGTAAAGAGCGCGAAACCGCTGATCACAAAACTGACGACGTAAAGCGCCAGCGGCAGCCACGCTGCGCAAACCAGGGCAAAGAAGTACTGCCGCCGGCTGACCGCACGCGACAGCACGCCGGCGATTCGCCGCGAACGCTGTTCATTGCCCAACAAGGCGCCCCCGGTAAAGGCCACCAGCCCCAATCCGTAGAGGCACTCCTGGTGCACGACGGAGAGTACATCCTCGATTTCCGGCTTAGACGCGGGCACCAGCAGGATCGCCGCCATGCCGAAGGGCCACAGCATCAGGCATAAATAGATCCAGCGATTCTGGTACAGCAATCGGCGCGCAATCTGCCAGATCTTCGACATCGTCGGAGTCTTCATTGACTCGCTTTCTCTTCCTTCACTACGCCAGTGCCGCTCCACTCCAGAAACAGATCCTCCAGCCGGCGGCGCAGCGGCGCAAGGCTTATGATCTCGCCTCCAGCCTGCCAGACGCCCTCGATTACCCGGCGCTGCTCTTGCACGGGTACCGATATGCGGATCGAAGCTGGGTTGGCGCCGGCGCTCGCGGCCCCGGGATGGATGTGGCTAAGCTCGGCCAGAGAAATGCCGCGCAACTCAATCTCCACTCGATCGGACTCGCTCTGAAAGTCCTTCAGCGATCCCAAACGAACCAGGTGGCCTTGGTTGAGAAAGGCGATCCGGTCGCAGATATGCTCCACCTCGGTCAGCTGGTGGGAACTAAAGAAAATGCTCTTGCCGGCGTGCCGGGCGTTGCGCAGCAATTCCCTTACCTGCAACACTCCTGCCGGATCAAGCGCTGCGGCGGGCTCATCGAGGATCAATAATTCCGGATCGTTGATCAGCGCCTGGGCAAGCGCCAGGCGCTGCTGCATTCCACGTGAATACTGTCGCGCATCTTTCCGTTCATTGGGCAAGCCAACCGCACCCAGAAGATCACGAATGTCCTTCGCCAGCCGGGGATCATTCACTCCGTTGAGACGCGCCGCCAGCTCCACGCTGCGGTAGCCGCTCTCAGCAAAGAACACCGGAACATCCGGGACAAACCCCAGCCGCGACCGCGCCTCCGCATCGCCGAAGCGTTTGCCCAGCAGCGATCCGCTTCCTGAAGTGGGTCGAAGAAAGCCAAGCGCAAGATGGATCGCCGTCGTCTTCCCCGCTCCATTCGGGCCCAGGAAGCCGAGGATCTCTCCATCCTCCAGGCTCAGTGTCAAAGGATGGAGCGCGGTCTGCTTACCAAACTGCTTCGAGATTGCCGAGAACTCCAGGCGATGGGCCATGTCGGGGTCGAGGACTTCGAGGACAGAATAGAAGAGCCTAAAGCAGAAAGAGATCAGGGATGACCTGATCTCTCCTACTAGCCGGATATTCCTGTACGCGGGCCTAAGAGACGGTCACGTGTGCGGCTTTCCTTAAGGAAAGCCGCATTTGAGTTCATCAGCACCATTAAACTTCACAGGAATTCCGGGTTGCCGCCGTGTTGCCGCTGACTAGTATTGGACCTTGACGAAAATGATGACCAGCGTGAAGAGGGAGAGCGACTCCATAAACGCGAGGCCGAGGGTAAGCAGCAGCAGGATGCCGGCACGAGCTCCAGGATTCCGCGCCAGCGCTTCTGTAGCTGAAGCAGTTGCACGTCCCTGGCCAATGCCGCAAAGCCCTGCGGCGATGCCCATGCCTAGACCCGCGGCGAGGGCAACGAGCCCATGCCCGGGACTGCTCGCCCCACCTGCCGTTTGAGCAAACGCCGGAACCGCCGTGAACAGAACGGACAGCGTCATGAATAGATATTGCAGTTTGCGCATTCTTTTCTCCTTGCTTCGCTGAATTGCCGCCAGTGGGTGGTTGAGGCACACCGTGCTGGCCCCCTCACGCTTGCGGCTTCGAGCCGGAGTAGAAGCATAGCCCTCCAGCCCGACAACATCGTTAAAGCTCTAGTGGTCGTGCGCCACTGCCTGGGAAACGTAAATCATGGTCAGCAGCATGAAAATGTAGGCCTGGATCAAAGCCACCATCAGATGCAAGCTCATAAACGCCAGCGGGATGCCTAAGGGAACGAGCGAGAAAAAAACCAACGTGACCATCTCCCCGGCAAACATGTTGGCGTAAAGACGAACGGTGAGCGAGAGGATGCGTGCAAAATGCGAGATCAACTCAATCGGCAGCATCATCCACGAAATCCACCAGATCGGTCCTACGAATTGCTTGACATAGCCCAAGCCGTTCTCGCGAACTCCATAGTAGTGGTAATAGAGAAAGCACATCAACGCGACACCCAGCGGAACCGTTGCCACCGACGTGGGCGCAATCAGTCCCGGAACCAAGCCCAGTAGGTTCGAGAGCAGGATGAACATCAGCACGCATGTCGTGAACATGACATACCGCTGGGCGCCCGGCCCGATGATCGAATCCGCCTGCCCGGCGACAAACCCATGAAGCATTTCCGCCATCTGCTGGATGGCCCCCGGGTTCTCAACGTTCAGCGAGAGCCGCACCAGCACAAAAAAGAACAAAAGCAGGCCCAGTACCAGGATCTCCATGGCGAAGGTCTCGGTGATCGGAACCTGCGGATTGTAGGGCTGCACGTGGACCGCGTGCAGGACCTGTGTGGCCAAATTCCCGAAGTGTTTATTTAAGAAATCCGTGACTAAGCTTTGTTCATGCATACGAGTAGCTTGTGCTCGTGCTCTCCACTTTTAAGAATCGGTTCGGGGTTCTACGCGGACCAGCCGCGCAACAGGCGAAGCGCTTCGATGAGTAGGGCGGCCAGCGCCAAGGCGAGGCCGATCAACAGAGCGGCCACCTTACCGTCCAAACTCCTCAGGCTAACATAAAGCACCGCGGCAGCGGCAATGATCCGGATAAAAAACCAGAACAAAACGCCTCCCAGAGGTCTGGGTTTGCCCTGGGAACTCTCCTGGCCGAGATCCAGGCGCTCCAGAACCGCGCTCATGAGCTGCCGCCACTCCAGGATGCCTGTCGCGGCGATGGCGCCCCCCACCAGGAACATCACCACCGAGCGCCAGCCCCAGGCGATCCATATCACGGGGATACCGATCGCAACCGCGATAGCGACGCTACGCAGCGCCCGGTTCAGTACCAACCTCAGATCCTGGTCGCTGAATTCCATCATTCCTTACTATGAGACAGGACCACGCGGAAGATCTGCACAAAGCCTGCCACCGCGCCTGCTATCAACCCTAGAATGTTGATCCAGTGCTGATGCAACCAGCGATCGAGGACCAAGCCAAGAGCCCATCCGATCACCACCGCGGCAGGCAACAATAGTGCCAATTGGATCAGGCTTTCGATCCGCACCAAAGACTGCAAGGCGCCGTCCTTGGACGAGGACTTCGCCGGCGCCGACGGGCGGTCTGTTTGCTCAGGAGGCATCGCTATCGGTGCTAGTTATACACCACAGGCCCGCAGCGGACAGGATTTGTTCCCGCCATAAGAGCCGGGTGCCCCACATCTCGCGAAAAACGAGCGAGATGTGGGGCACCCGTCCTCGGCTGGCGCGGAGGACAATCAGAGCTAAACCTCAACCCATTTACGGCACGGCCGAAGCTGTGCCCTTCGTCCAGTAAGTTTGTCCGCAGCGTGGGAGGGCGCGTGTTGTCTGAGCGACCGCAATTAAGCTCCGAGTCAAGCAAACGTTATACTGACTTTTTCCTCCAGAGGCTTCCCATTGTTTGAGTCAGAATTCGAGAGCAATCTCTTCGCGCTGCGCAAAGACAAGCTGCGCCAGATTGCCGACCTCGGCCAGCAGCCCTACCCCAACCAATTTGTCACCACCCACACCCTCGCCGAGGTGCGGCGGCAATTCGGCGAGATTTCCCCCGAAGTGCTCGACGGGCAGCGAACCGTTGTCACCGTCGCCGGGCGCATCATGGCCATCCGCGCCCAAGGCAAAGCCGGCTTTGCCCAACTGCAACAGGGCGGCGAACGGCTGCAAATCTACGTCCGCCTTGACGCCGTGGGAGAGCAGGGCTTTCAACTCTATAAGCTGCTGGACCTGGGAGACCACATCGGCGTCTCCGGCTACGTCTTCCGCACCCGGACTGGCGAGCTCACCATCCATGTAGAAACCATCACTTTTCTAGCCAAGGCCATGCTGGCTTTGCCGGAAAAGTATCACGGTCTGGCCGACGTGGAGCTCCGCTACCGTCAGCGTTATGTCGATCTCTTCATGAACACCGACGTGCGTGAGGTCTTCGTCAAACGCGCCCAGGTCCTCAAGGCGATCCGGCGTTTTTTCGACGCCCGTGGCTATATCGAAGTGGAAACCCCGATGATGCAGCCCATTGCCGGAGGAGCCGCCGCCAGGCCGTTCCGCACCCACCATAACGCGCTCGACCTTCCGCTGTTTCTGCGCATCGCCCCCGAGCTCTACCTAAAGCGGCTGGTCGTCGGCGGACTCGACCGGGTCTACGAGATCAACCGCAACTTTCGTAACGAAGGCGTCTCCACCCAGCACAATCCCGAGTTCACCATGCTCGAGTTCTATCAGGCCTACGCCAACTACCACGACCTGATGCAGCTGAGCCAGGAGCTCGTCACCCAGGTGGCTCTGGAAGTAAACGGAACCACCATGACTACCTTCGGCGGCCACGAGATCGATTTATCCAAGTGGCGGCGCTTTTCGATGCGCGAGGCCATCCTTGAATTCTGGCCCGAGGCGGCGGCTGCCAAACCCGCGCTCGATGATTTCCAAAGTGACGCCGAGGTGGAACGGATGGTGCAGAGCGTGCGCTCCGCCGGCATCTCGCTCGACTTCCAGCCCGGCCAGCCCGCAGGAAAAACAATCGCTGCTATCTTTGAAGCCGTCGCCGAAGACCACCTGATTCAGCCGACCATCATCTACGATTTCCCGGTCGCCGTCTCGCCGCTATCCAAAAACAAGCCAGACGAACCCGACTGGGTGGAGCGCTTCGAGTTCTATGTGGGGGGCTTCGAGCTGGGCAACGCTTTTAGCGAGCTGAATGATCCGGAAGAACAGCGCAAACGCTTCGAGCAGCAGCTTGCCGAGCGGGAGCGCGGCGACACAGAGGCCCACGTCATGGACGAAGACTACGTCCGCGCCCTGGCCTATGGGCTGCCGCCGACGGCGGGCGAAGGCATCGGCATTGACCGCCTGACCATGGTGCTGACCGGCTCCAAATCGATCCGCGACGTGATCTTGTTTCCGCTACTTCGTTCCCAATCTGGAACCACAGAGTAGCGAAACTACGCCCGGCGCCGCCCACGACGATGGGAGCGGCCAACCGCCGTGACTAAGTCATCCACACCGGCAGTTCGAGCGAGCAGCCAGCTTTACTTTTTACCGCCCGGTTTCGCGACCCGCTTCAGTACCTGGCTCAGGCTGGTTTTCTCAAATTCATCCAGCAGCGCTATCATGGAGCCGGAGAAAATCTTTTCCAGCGCAGAGTTTACTCGCAATGCCGGAGCAGCATGAACATTGGGAGTATGGAAGAGCGAGCCGGTCTCCACTGCCTTGTAAACATCCGCCAGCGAGATCGCTTTGGGAGATTTCAAGAGCCGTGAACCACCGGTTGGACCCTTTTGACTTTCGATCAGCTTGGCCTGTTGAAGCGAGGCAAGCACGCGGCGAACAACGACTGGATTGGTATCCAGCTTGAGCGCAATATCAGTTGAGGTTTGCAATGTGTCCGGCTCCGAAGCAAGCAGAACCAGCACATGGACCCCAGTAGCAAATCTGCAGTTGACAGCCATTCCCGAACGCTACCATAACGGAGCCAGAAAGAGCATGGCCCTGTGACGGCACGTTAGTAACTTCCAAGGTTGCAGTACCACCAACAGGTAACCATGACCATTTTGTACTCGTCGCAGGATCGTTTGCCAATTTACACCGGGCAGAGGAGGTTTTTTGCGTATTCTCTTTGTCGGTGATGTCTTTGGCCACGCCGGAAGGCGTATCGTGGGCGAACACCTGGCCCCTCTGATCGAGCAGCGGGAGGTCGACCTGGTGGTGGTCAACGCCGAGAATGCGGCCGGCGGCTTTGGCGTCACGCCGGGTATCGCCGACGAGCTCTTCGACCAGGGCGCCCACGTCCTCACGACCGGTAACCATGTCTGGGACAAACGCGAGATTATCGAATATATGCAGTCCGTGCCTGCCGACAGCCATGATCGCCCGCGCCGCGTGCTGCGTCCCGGCCAACTACGTCGCCGGCACGCCGGGACATGGGGTCTACGAGGGCGAGTTGCCTTCCGGACAAACCTATGCGGTCATCAATCTGCAGGGACGGGTATTCATGGCCAATTTGGAAGATCCCTTCCGCGCGGCCGATTCCCTGCTCAAAAAGATCACAGCCAAGGTTATCTTTGTGGACTTTCACGCGGAAGCAACTTCAGAGAAGGTGGCGCTTGGCTGGTACCTGGACGGAAGAGTTACCGCGGTAATCGGAACCCACACGCACGTACCCACTGCCGACCAGCGCGTGCTGCCCGGCTGGCACGGCCTACCAGACCGATGTCGGCATGAGCGGACCCTTCGACAGCGTCATCGGTGTGGAAAAAGAGCAGATCCTTGCCCGCTTCCTCAGCGGCATGCCGGGAAAATTCGAAGCCGCCAAGGGAGATCCGCGCATGTGCGCGGCCTTGATCGAGTGCGACGGCGCAACCGGACGCGCCTTTTCCATCGAACGCATCATGCTGGGTGAGTAGTTTCTTAGCCCAGTCTTACGCGCTAAATGCCTCTGCGCCGCTGGCCAACTCATCCACCAACCCAAGTTCCGTTCTGAAACCGTTGACCCGCTCCCAAAAGAACCAGGCAAGAAATGCCAAGGATGCAACGCCGCTCACCGCCATATCCATCCCCGGCAATCCTTTGGGGCCGAACCATTTTGCACCCCACCCATCGAGCGCAGCCATGTATGCCACCGGCAGGTTCGCCAGGCTCACGCCCATCGCGTATCGTCCGCACCCGCTGCGCCCCGGCGCGCCCACAATCTTCAGCACCAGGGCGCTGTACATCGCCCAGCAGGCGCCTACGGTAAACAAAAACAGTCCCGAACCCACGATGTACATCCAGGGCCGTGGTGTCCCAAAACAAAACACCCCCAGCACCCCTGCATTCACCAATCCTGTCAACGCGTACGCCATCCGAATATCGAAATTCGCCGGCATCAACGCCATGGCAATCGCGCCCGCGAACGTCAGCACCCCGCCCACCAGCCCATTCGTCCACGCCACCTGGTTGCCTGATACTCCATAGTCTTTGGCAATCGAAGAAAGAATCCCGATCGCGCCCCCACTCCCCAGCGGAGACACCAGCAGCAGGACAGCCGGCAAAGCGCTCAAGCGCAGGAACGTTTTCTTAAATTCCCGCCCCATCACTTCACCATTTCGTCAGCCGAGGCCTTTATCCGCGCTTGGCCACCGGAGGTTCATCGAACGACAGCGCCGGCAACGCCGGAATGAAGGTCAGTGCTCCCGCAGCCAAGCCCAGAACCGTCTTGCTTACATGAGCCGCCAGCAACAGCAACCCGCCGCCGGAGAATGCCACCGCCCGCCAGGTTGCCCGGCCTGCAGAAAACATCCCACCCGCGTCTTCTGCTCCTGGCCGCATTAGCAACGACACCAGCCCTCCAATCGCCGCGTAGGCCAGCAGAATCAGGCAGGACGAAATCCACAGCAGCGTCACCGCACTCTTGCTTGCATAGCTTCCTGCTCTCCAACGCCAATATCACCGTCACGCTCGACGCCGCGGTGGCGAGCACCACCCACGTCTTCCGCCGCAGCAAAAAATCGCGTCACCGGGCTCCATAGAAAAAATAGCGAGCCCGGCAACAGCAGCAGGGCTCGCTGATTAGCGATGGCATGGGGCGCCACGCCCTGCTGGCGCAACAGGAAGGAGAGCAGACGTGCCCGACACGCCGCCCATGACCACGGCGTGCGGCACATTCAGCAGGGCGAAGAGCCAGGGAGCGGGCGCACGTCGTCTCATACGCGCGTCTCAGGGCTTCAGCGCAATATTCGGTGACTGCCGCGCCAGGCTTTTGGACGCGGAGGTGATTTCGCCGCGGCGGTTGAAATGAAGACTCCAGTTGGTGGTGATCGTGGGGCGGGAGACGTCGCTAAAAGTGACATCCGCGCTTTGATCGCTTTCGATCACCATTTGCGGCTGGTTTGCATCCAGGCGCAACAGATCAAGGCTCTGCCCCGGCAGCGGTGTGTAGTTGAGAACCTGGACCGGATATCCGCTCAATTCCGCATAGCACACCGCAATCATCAACCAATTGCGCGCGTGGCTGAGCGGCGTCGTGCCACGCTCCTGGCTCAGCATGCCGTTGAAGACCTCAAAGGTGCCCGGCCGGTTCCATGAAGCATCGAACGGCAAAAGTCCATGGGCATAGGTGGAGACGATGCGCACTCTGCGCGCTATTGCGCGGCAGCATAGCGACAAAGCGCGAAGACCCGCTTTCATCCGCGCCGTGGGTAAAGGCGAGGAAGACATAGTCGGGAAACGCCGGACATACGATCTGCTGGTAATGCCACCCAGGATTGCTGATGTCGAAATTGGCCAGTGCGGCCTGCTTGGAAAGCTCAGGGCTCAGGTTGGAGACCACGTCGTAATCCGCTGCGTTCATCTGTCCGGAGTCGAGATGCTCCAGCGAGATCACGGAAGGCAGAGCGGAAAGTGGAGTGGTTGCGATCGGGACCGGCGTGATCCCGGGAAAAGCTGTGTTGGTTGGGGTCGCACGAACACCGGGAAAGAGATCCTGATTGGGCGGCTGCGGGGTTTGGGCTGAAGCCGAGAGGACAGCAACACTGGCGAGCAGCAGAAGCCGGAGCATGGGGACAATTCTCGGCATCGAATTTTCACTCTACCATGCGCTCCGCGGGGCTTTGCCTACTGTTATCAACGGCTGAGCTTATCTAGATACGAGGGGGCGCTGGCAGGCTGTAGGCTCCGGGCGCCGTGGGATGAGCCGACTTGCCTGTGGCAGTTGAGTAAGAAATGACACTGGAAACTCGCCTAGATCCTAGGCCCGGAGGGGTCCGCTAAACATGAGCCAGCCCGGAAATCAATGTGAGGACGCAGCGGAGCGAACTCAGTCCCGAAGGGACGGCTGAGAGTAGCCCAGGACGCCAGTCCTGGGTTTGGGTGAGAACCGGAAAGTCCCGCTAGTGACGGCTGAGCATGCCCCAGAACGGCACGTCCTCGGGGAGATCGGCGTTAGAGAATCATTAACTGCATGCCCACGACTTCATCCTACTGACTGCGTCCTGGGTTAGCGCCAGTCAATAATTCGGCGCTAACGCAATCGCACCCAGTCCCAACAAAAAGAAGAAAAACATCAGCGGGATAAGCCGCCGCGCACCCGCCGGCGCACCGCGAAACTCGTGCCACACGAAAACTCCCCATGCCGCCGAAACCATGGTTGCGCCCTGACCGATCGCGTAGGAAATCGCCGGGCCTACAAAGCGCGCCTGGGAAGCTACAAAATTAAACACCGCGCCCGAACACCACACAGCCCCGCCGATCAAGCCCCATAGATGCCAAGCCGGCCGCCCCGAAAAATACTGGCTCATGCTGAGCGGCTTCTGTTCCGGAAGTGGGTGGCGCATCAACCACAGCACCGTCGGAATACTGCACAACGCAATGCCCACGGCGAACACTGGAACCACGCTGTAAGGCCCCAGAGACCCGGGACCATGCATGGAGCGCGCCACCAACGGATAAAACAAGCCCATGAGCACGCCCGCCACCAAACTCAAAACAATGCCCCGGGCGGTAATCTTGGTTCGATTCTGTTCCCGGCGGCGATAGGCGATGGCGTCGATCACGATGGCCACCGCCACCAGGGCCACTCCAATGAAGAGCAGCCAAACGTTGCCGGCCGGGGAGAAGGCATAGTTCAGCAATACCCCGATCACCAGCGCCAAGCCAATTCCCAATGGAAACGCCACGGCCAGACCCGCAATCTCAATGGCTACCACCAGGAGAAGGTTAGCCGCATTGAAAATAATGCCGCCGGCCAATGCCAAGAGGAGATGTCTTGGGTCAGCCCCGGCGATGGCGGGGAAAAGAACTGCTGGACCGCCTCCCAGGGTGACTCCCCAAGCCAGGCTGCCCAGCAGAATGCCGATGACGTAATCCCAATAGAAGAGCTGGATGGGCCAGCCCGGCGTCAGCTTGATAGTGTTTGCCCAGGATCCCCAGCAGATCATGCTAAGCAGCATGAATGCGAGTTGGGCGGAATACGTTTCCGGCAGGAACGCGATAAAGCTTCCCTCGGTGAGGCGTTATCAGGAACCCGGATTTCCTGCCCTACTACACTGGACACCGGCGCGCGTGCGGCTTTCATTAAAGAAAGCCGCTTGGAGCTCGCCAGCGCCAACAATACCAACAGGAAATCCGGCAAGAGCAACCCCTGCCGGGGTTGCTCTTCCTGTTGCCGCTTTAGTGTCTTGCTGTGCAGTATGCCGGCGAGCAGGTGCCGTTTTGGCTGGTGGCTCACCGTCGTTCAGCGTGATCATGGGCGGAGTCGGGGTGTAGGAATCGAACGTCGCATCGTAAGTGACGGTAGCGCCGATTACCGGCACAACCTTCAGCGGAGTCTTCATATTGATCGTGAAGTCCGCCTTCTTGCTCTGCTTGTTGTCTTCCGTGACCGCTACCTGAACCGAGTCAGCTGCTGCCGAAATCACCATGCCCGGCACTTGAACACGAGTGCCCTTCATGGTGTCCCAAACCTTCTGCGCGTCTTCCGGCTTGCCGTTGAAGAGGATGAATTCCTTATCAGCCAGGCTGAGCGTCTTCAGGTCCGGAGTCGAGGCGACCGTCTGAGCGGCAAGGTCCGCGGGAGACGGTGGAGGCGGCGCAGGGGTCGGGTTGTATTCCGCCGGCGGAAACAGATTGGTCTTGGCCAGAGCCTGGACCGCGGGATAGCCGTCCATGCTGCCATGGAACTTGTTGAAGAAGTACTCAGCGGCCTTTTCAATTTGCGGCTTGGCTTGCGGAGGCGCGAATTGCGCTGCCCGGGTGAAGAACCACGCGGCATTCTTAAGGTCGGGTGGCGTCTGCTGCGCATAAGCCTGTCCCAGCAGGTAAGTGTCATTCAATCCCGGGCCGGACTGCGTCAAGTCAGGGGTTGGATAAGCCTTCAGCTCGTTGGTGAAGGCAGCGATCGCTCCCGCGTAGTCCTTCTTGTTTTCATCATCCTGGGCAATGGCGCTGTCGAAGATCGGCGCCGTTGCCGTCTTCAACTTTTGAAAATCGGCCTCCGACATGGCGGCCGGCTTGGTGGCGCTAAGGCCGGTCTGAGCCTGGGTGGCGGCCTTATCCAAAATAGGCTGAGCGTCCGCTGGACTCGTTTTGGTCGCGGCCTGGCTCTTCTCCAGATAAACCGAAGTGGCAAGAGCGCGCAGGTTGCCTGGATCAACCGCCAGCAACCGGTCTGCGGCATCCAACATCTTGGCCGGGTCGCCCTGGTAGGCCAACATGAGCTGTTCCAGCATGTCCGCTTTCACGACGGAGTTGGGATACTGCGTCAGGAACGCCTCGATGGCCGCAGCCTTGGCGGCTGGCGAGGACTGGCCGACAGCGTTGGTGTACGCGTTGTATTCGGCGGGATCTTTAATGGTGATCTGACCGGACGGTGCGGCTTGGGCATACACCATAGACACGCTGCCTGGAGAGATAGTGGCCAAGGCCAACAAACAAGCAAGGACGGACTTCTTCATGCAACGCTCCTAGGAGATGCGGGAATCAGGGAAACGCAGAAGTTAGCAATCATGACACTATACAGCCGCAAGTCTCTCATCTTTATATGGGATATGCGCCGGAAAACTTGAGTCTGGGCTAAACGCTTTGATCCTTCGCTCTATGGTTTACCCAAGTCGAGAAAAACCAAGGTCTTTCCGATGAGCTGTGGAAGGATTATAGAAACGGTTCTCGCTTCTGACAAGTAAACGTATCAGTGAATGGCGAGACCATCGTAAGCAAGCAAGTAACACGAGGCGCAAACCATGACAGAAACACAAATTGGGCGGGACGCGAACGCTTCCTCAAACGCTCCGTTGCTTAGCCAGGTAGCAGTCGTCACTGGGGCGGCGCGCGGCATCGGCGAGGCCATTGCTCTGCGGCTTGCCCGGATGGGTGCTCTTGTAGTGCTCACCGCGCGCGACGCCGCCCGGTTGACGCAGGTGAGAGCGGCCATCGAGCAGCAATCCGGAAAAGCAGTCGTGCTCCCCTGTGATTTGACCAACCCGAAGGCCGTCGCCGCTTTTGGTGAGAAAGTCCGCGATCAGTGTGGCCGCTGCGACATCCTGGTAAACAACGCCGGCATCGCTGTACTGCGCAAACCCCTCATTGACTTGCCGGTGGAGGAGTGGGATCAGATGATGGACACCAACTTGCGGGGGCCGTATCTCATGATCCGCTCCTTGGCCCCCATGATGATCGCAGCCAGGGCCGGTCATATCATCAACATCTCGTCCCTTGCGGGAAAGAATGTTCTGCCTGAAGGCGCTGCCTATTCAGCGTCCAAATGGGGACTGAATGGGCTCACCTATTCGGTCGCGGAAGAACTGCGCCAGTACAACGTGCGTGCCTCGCTCATAGCTCCAGGTTCCGTCAACACAGGCTTTGGCGGCCCCGGAAGCACGAAGGATCGCACCCGGATGGTCCAGCCTGACGACGTAGCCCAGGTTGTCGCCATGCTGGTGAACCAGCCTCCCAATTCGTTTGTGAGCGAAGTGCTCCTGCGGCCGACCACCAAACCGTAGCCCGAGCTCTCCTGACCAAGGCGTGTCCCTGCAACCAAGGACATGGTTCTGGTCCCTGGAATCAACCGATGGGACGGGAGAGACGCCTTAGAGCTACACAGACACTGCGCTTGGCTAACCAGCATAAAATCAAGCACTTGCAAGGCGTCCTAAAACGTGCCACCTACGTTACTTGTCTCTTAGCCGGGGCAGGTCTAGCCTTTATACATACATTCTCCAGCGGGGGCGCCTGCAGCTATCCTTCACCGCCCACACGCCGCGACGCATTGGGTTGTGCACGCTTTATCCACAACATGTTGGGGTCTCCATGTTGCTTCCAGTGATCGCGATCGCTAGAGTCTTTGCTAAGGCCAGTCGTCGCCGTGCGGCCGGCACTCTTCTCCGGGCGACGAAAGGGACAGGTTGATGCTGAAGCTGAAAAAGATCCAGATGCTGGGGTTCAAGTCCTTCTGCGACCGAACCGAGGTCACGCTCCCCGGCCAGGGGATCGCAGTCGTGGTCGGGCCCAATGGATGTGGCAAATCTAACATTCTCGACGCCGTGAGCTGGGTTCTGGGAGAACAATCCGCCAAGAGCCTCCGCGGAACAAAAATGGAAGACGTGATCTTCGCCGGGACCCGGGAGCGCAAGTCCCTCGGCATGGCCGAAGTCTCTCTTTCCCTGATCGACCCCGAAGCCTACGCTGAGGGTCCTTTGCTTGAGGAACCTCAACTCGAAGACAGCGGGCCGGAGAAGACCGACTGGGACGAAGAGAAGATCCGCACCGAGCGGGCCGCGGAAACAGAAGAGATCATCGCCGAAGTGCAGCCCGGCACCCTGATCGATGGAGAACCGGTAGAAGCGGAAACTGCCGCAAAACCGGAAGCTCCCGTAGAACAGCCCGCGGAGGCCGGCAACCCGGTCGTGCTGAAAATCCGCCGCAGACGCTTCCAGAAAACTCCGGCGCGTCACGGAGAGATTGTCGTCACCCGCCGCCTCTTCCGCACCGGCGAGAGCGAGTATCTCCTCAACGGCAAGCTTTGCCGCCTGCGTGACATTCAGGACATCTTTATGGGCACCGGCTTAGGCCCGGAGTCCTACGCCATTATCGAGCAGGAGCGCATCGGGCAACTGCTCAGTTCCAAGCCCCATGACCGGCGCGCCATTATCGAAGAGGCCGCCGGAATCACTCGCTTCAAAACCAGGAAGCGGCTCTCTGAGTTGCGCCTGGAACAGGCCAAGCAAAACCTGGCCCGCGTCGACGACATCTTCGAAGAAGTTACGCGCCAGATGGGCTCGCTCAAGCGCCAGGCCTCGAAGGCCGAGCGTTATGCCGCTCTGCGCGAAGAGATGCGCACCAGGCTGCGCGTGGTATTGGCCAGCCGGATCACCCAGATGGATGCCGAGCAAGCGGCGCTGATGGAGGAGATCGCCACCCTGGGAACGCAAATCGAGCAAGGTGGCGAGCACGTAACCGCGCTGGATGACGAGCACTCGCAAGGCATGACCCGCGGTTACGAATTGGACGCCGGCGCGAAAGATGCCAACGCCCGTGCCACTCAATCTTCCGTAGAACTGGAGCGCGCCACGACCCGGGAGATCGCTAACCAGGAGCGCATTGCAGAATTACGCACCCGCGCCGCCGCGGGTGCGGCCGAACTGGAACAGGCACGGCTGCATTTGCAGGGACTGGTCGTGGAGCGCGAGTCGCATCGGCTCTTTCTCGAAAATGCCGCGGCCGAAGCCGCCGGTGTCCGTGAAGAGTCAAGGCAGCGCCAGGAACAGGCACGCGACGCCTCCGAGGCCGTCAACGGAGCGGAACAGCGGCTGGAGGCCGCTCGGCGCTACGCCATGCAGTTGCTCACCCAGGCCGGCCATGCACGCAACCAGACCATGCATGCGGAGGAGTCCTTAACCGCCTTGGAGCAGGATGCGGAACGGCTCGCTTCAGAGATCAGCGCTGCCAGCTCCGAGCTCGCTTCGCTGGGCTCGGAACGCGGACAGGCTTCGCTTAATTTCGAATCAGTCACCGAACAACTGCAACGCCTCGAGAGCGAGCTCGTCACCTTGCGCGCAGAAACTGAGACTCGCCGCAGTGAGGAGACTGCAGCCAAGCTCGAAGGCGACCGCTTGCGCGCCGAGATGGCTACCCTGACCGGACGCCGCAACTCCCTGCAGTCCCTCATCCGCGAGCACAGCTACTCCACCGACACCGTGCGTAAGCTGCTCAAGTCCAATTCCCTGGGTGGCGGCCTGGCCCCGGTGGGCACACTCGCCGACTTCCTCGAAGTCTCTGGTGAATACGAAACCGTTGTAGATGCTTTTCTGCGCGACGAGCTGAACTACATCGTGGTCACCAGCTGGGATGCTGCGCATGAAGGGATGCGGCTGCTGAAGAGCGATGTCGACGGACGCGCCACCTTCCTCGTCCATCCCGACGATTCCCAGGCCAAATTCTCCTTTGCCGGAGACACTCTCGAATCCCAGCACAGTGGCTCCGGAGTAAAGCGGCTGAAAGACTGCATCCGGGTGCTCGACGGCTTTGGCCGGTCGCTCGAAGTGATCCTGCCCAAACTTCGCGAAGGATTCGTCACTCCCAGCGCCGAAGTGGCAAAATCCCTGGCCCTGGAGAATCCCAACGCCTTCTTCCTCGCCCCCTCCGGTGAGTGCTTTCACAACGTCACCGTCACCGGCGGTAAGCCCAGCGTCGAAGGCCCGCTGGCACTTAAGGGAGAGCTGCGCGAAACCCAGAAGAGATTGGACTTGGTAGAAGCCGAGTTAGCCCGCGCCGAGATGAGCGCTGCTTCCCTTGCCCGGCTGTTGAGCGAGTTGGCTGCGCAATCGGAGCGAATCAGCGAAGAGCGTCGCAACGCCGAGCGAGAAAGCGCCAACCAAAGTGCCGCCCTCCGCCAGATGGACGCGGAAGTGGCCCGTCTGGAGCGCCGCCTGGATGACTGGGTCGTGCAGAGTGAACGCAACAAGGATCTGCGCGGCGTTCGCCAGGCGTTGATCGAAGAGAAGCGCGAAGAGGTTGCCCGCTTGGAAGCGGACCATGGCGCGGCTGAATCCAAGGTGAACGAACTGCAACAAAACATGGAGGAGTTGCGCCGCCAACGGGAACACGCGCAGCAACAGGCGGCAGAAGTCTCTGCATTGCTCGCGGGATTGGAAGAGCGCAGCCGCGGTGCGGAAGCGGCCTTCACCCGCATCGATCGCATGTACGGTGACCTGGAACGCCGGGTTAATCAACTCGAACAACAACTCGCCTCAGCGACCGCGGAAGAACAACAGCGCACCCGCGAGAACGAGCAACTGGAAGTAGAACGGGAGCGACTGACGGAAGTCCGCAGAACCGCCCTCGAAGAAGCTGCCAAGTCCACCGAAGAAGCCAAGCTTCTACGCCAGAAACTCAGCGAACTCGAGCACGATCTTAAGACTTTACGCGCGGAGATGGATAGCTTCCGCGAGGCACGAAGCACCCGCAGCGCTCACTCGGCCAAACTGGCTGTTGAGCTCGAATACATGGAAGCCGCGTGTGTCAGCGACCTGGGAATCGAAGCCTCCGAATTGCGCCGCCAGGAAGATGTCCCTCGCCTTGAAGGCGATGCGCTGAGCGAAGAAGACGACGCCTGCCGCGGCCTGAAGCAGAAGCTCGAGGCCATGGGCCCGGTCAACATGATGGCGCTCGAAGAGTATCAGGAAACGGCCGAACGTCACGGCTTCCTGGAAACTCAACGCAAGGATCTGATCGACGCAATCGAAAACACGCAGTCGACCATTCGCGAGATCGATCAAATCACGCGGCAAAAATTCGACGAAGCTTTTGCCCGTATCAATCAGAACTTCAGCCAGACCTTCACCAACCTCTTCGGCGGCGGCCAGGGCTTCATGCGCCTGACGGATGAAGAAAACACCGCGGAAAGCGGGATCGACATCGTAGCCTCTCCGCCTGGAAAGAAGCTGCAAAACGTCCTCTTGCTCTCCGGCGGCGAGAAGGCTCTCACCGCGTTGGCGCTGTTGGTCGGCATCTTCCGATATGCGCCCAGCCCCTTCTGCGTCCTGGACGAAGTCGACGCGCCCGCTCGATGAGACCAACGTCGGCAGGTTGGCCGGGATGCTCAAGGAAATGAGTAGCGAAACGCAATTCTTGCTCGTCACCCACTCCAAGCGCATGATGACCGCGGCCGACCTGATCTATGGCGTCACCATGCAGGAGCCGGGAGTTTCCAAGCTCGTCTCCGTCCGCCTCGGCGGTGACGACATGAGTAACAACCGCACCCGTGAACGCGTGCAGGAGCGTCGTTTAGCGACAGCGTGACACTGTCCTAAAGTAACCATTCCCCCCGCAAGCGCCGCAACATCCGCACCCTCCCGGGATTTGTCCTCCCACCTCGGAAACTTTTCCAAAGTTTTCCTGCGTTGACAAAGATGTCGCCACCTCGGACAATCGGAAAGTCATTCCTCTCCCGAGGCTCTACCTTTGCCAACGCTCATCGCTACCGAATTCGAAGACCTGCAACTGTATATGCGGGGCAAGGTACGCGATCTGTACTCGGTGGGAGACTTGCTACTCCTCGTAGCAACCGACCGCATCTCAGCCTTCGACTATGTCCTGCCTACTGGAATACCGGGCAAGGGCCGCGTGCTGACGCAGATCTCTCTTTTCTGGTTCGACTTCCTTAGCGATTTGGTTCCCAATCATGTGGTCACTGCGGACGTAGAAAAATATCCGGTCGAGCTAAGACCCTACGAAACCGAACTGCGCGGCCGCTCGATGTTGGTGAACCGTGCCCGAATGTTCCCCGCTGAATGCGTAGTGCGGGGATATCTTTCCGGCTCCGGATGGAAAGACTACAACCGCACCGGCAAAATTTGTGGCATACCGCTCCCCTCCGGTTTGCGCGAGTCCGAGCAGCTGCCGGAACCGATCTTCACTCCTGCAACCAAAAGCATGAGTGGCGAGCACGACGAAAACATCTCCTTCGATCAGATGGTCGCACGCGTCGGCGGCGACAACGCGGAGCAACTGCGCCGGCTGAGCCTCGCGATCTATGCCAAGGCGGCGGCCCATGCGCAGCAGCGCGGACTGATTCTCGCAGACACCAAATTTGAGTTTGGCATGACTGCAAAAGGCATCGTCCTTGCCGACGAGGTGTTGACTCCCGATTCGTCTCGCTTCTGGCCCAAAGAGGGATACCAGCCCGGAGCACCCCAGCCGTCGTTCGATAAACAGTTTGTGCGCGACTATCTGGAGAGCATACGCTGGAACAAACAACCTCCCGCGCCGGAGCTTCCCGGCAACGTGGTGCGCCAAACGCAGGAAAAGTATGAGCAGGCCTTGCATTTGTTGACCGGCCCCGAATTACCCGAAGTGGAAGTAGAAGTGGAAGTGGAAGTAAAGGATATGCGCGTTACCCGGCCTATTACCCGGCCCTGATTCAGAAAGTAATGACATGAATCTGGCCGATCTATTCATAATCGTTGTGCTGGTAGTTTCGGTGGTTTCCGCTTTTGTCAAAGGCTTTTTTGTCGAGGTCTTCTCGCTAGCGGGTCTGTTTCTAGGGCTCTTTCTTGCCGCGGCCAATTACGGAGCATTCGCACCCTGGGTTCTGCGCTTCATTCAGAACCGCGAGGTAGCGAACTTGATCGCGTTTTTAGTGATCGCGCTCCTGGTGATGCTCGTGGCCGGGCTTGCCGGTCGATTGCTTCGTGGCTTGTTCCGCGGAGTCGGCTTGGGTATCGTCGATCGTTTACTGGGTGCCGTCTTTGGGTTGGTCAAGGGTTCTGTGGTCGTTACCCTGGTCTTAATGGGCATCGTGGCATTTTTGCCTCGGCAGGCCTGGTTGGATAACTCCCGTCTGGCTCCGGTCTTTTTGACAGCTGCCCACGGCGGATCACATGTCGTACCGTTCGATCTAGGGGAAAGGATCCGTCAGGGCTTGCAAGCGCTCCGGATCGCGCCAAGCTCTCGGGGTCATTTCGCTACTGCCATGCAGCCAATTCTCGCCCAGGGTTCAAGTGGGTGCGAGACAAACACAAACCCGGCCGTCGAGCGGGTAGGAAAAAGAAAGAGGTTTTTGTGAAACGTGAACTGGATAGTCTTGTGACGCAGATGCACGCCGGCGGCATTCATTACGACGAGGCAGTGCGCGAGTTTAAACGGCGCTTCATTCTCGAGGTGCTGTCGCATCACAGGGGCAACCAGTGCAAGGCGGCTCGCGAGCTGAGCATGCACCGCAACACACTCCGCCGCACCATCGCGGAACTCAAGCTCGATCCGGAACAGATTCGCAGCGGGCTCAAGCGTCCGCCCCGCGCCGATCGGCCTGTCTTCGACGCCGCCAAACAAACGGTGCGTACTTAGTGCAGGATAAAGCCGGCCGGCTTATCACACCGCCGGCTGAGGGCCTCGTAACCATTCAGCAAGGATTTCGCTGGGATGACTGCGATGCCTATCTCTTCGACATTGATGGAACCTTGCTCCACGCCCACGGCGGCGTGCACACCGGCGCGTTTTCCTTAAGCGTGCAGGCAGTGATGGGGCATCCGCTCCCCATCGATTCCGTCCCCGTGCACGGCAGCACCGACACCGGTATCCTGCGTGACGCATTCCGGCTCGCGGCCATCGCGGACGAGGTGTGGCAGCCTCGCCTGGAAGAAATCCTTGATTTCATGCGGCAGCAGGTCCTGGAACAGCGTGAGCGCATGAGCGTTACCGTCATGCCCGGCGTCTTGTCCATGCTGGCTTACCTCAAAAGCCGGGGCAAGCGTCTAGGTGTTGCCACCGGCAATCTGGAGCAGATTGGGTGGTTAAAGATCGAAATCGCCGGACTACGCGACTGGTTCACATTTGGGGGCTTCAGCGATCGCCACGCTGTGCGCTCCGAAATGATTGCTCAGGCGCTCGCCGCGGGCGGGTTTGCCGGCACTCATGCCAAGGTGTGCGTGGTCGGAGACACCCCTTCAGATATCGCCGCGGCCAAGGCCAATTCCCTGCCCACCATCGCTGTGGCCACCGGAGTTTATTCCTGCCAGGACTTGCTCCAGCACCAGCCGGAAGTCTGCACCACCACTCTGGAAGCCCTGCTGGGCACAGTCAGCCGCCCGTAAACCGTCAACCCCACCGGGTTGCGTCCCTGGTCACTTGTCCCTGCGCTGACCGCCCCCTAGGATAAAAACTATGTGTTCGCTACGCGGCACAATCCGGGTCCCATCGCTCTGCCTGGTCGCCGCCTTTTGCGCGCTCATGTCCTTGGCCGCGTTTGCCCAACAGCCTTCACCTCGGGTCGCCGCCCCCGCCGCCGTCGAGCCCTCACCCCGCCAAATAAAGGCTGCGGAGAAAGCTTATGCTCAAGGCGTCCGCGCCATGGAAAAGGGCGACGTCGACGACGCCGAGAAGGCTTTCGCCCGTGCAGCCAAGGCCGATCCCTCGAACCGCGTTTACGCCGCTGACCTGCAGATCGCCAGCCAGCACCGTGTCACCAAACTAATCCAGGATGCGGACAAAGCCCGCCTCTTGGGCCAGCCCGACGTGGCCCGCGCCAAGCTCGCTGAGGCGCTCGCTCTGGACCCCAAAAATCCTGAGGTCTCTCAGCACATCTACGACTTGGCCAAGCTCGAATCCACTGCCTCGCCCGACGGCAGCCTGGATGCCACTTTCGCGCCCCCGATCGAACTCGCCCCTAAGCCAGGCAGGCAAAGCTTCCACTTTAAGAGCACCGAGCAGGAGGTGTTGCGGCGGGTGCTCGACGCCTACGGAATAAGGATGGTGGACGACGGCTCCCTCGCGTCCGTGACCGTTCACTTTGATGCCGATGACATCGATTTTGCCCAGGCCGCCCACCTGTTGAACCTGGTGACCCACTCCTTCATCGTGCCGCTCGATCCCGTCCGCGTTTTAGTCGCCAAGGATACCAAGGAAAATCATGAAAAATACGACCGGGTAGCCCTGGAAACACTCTATTTGCCCGGTCTCACGCCGACCGAGTTCTCCGACATGAGTAACTTGGCTAAGAATGTGCTCGGTGTAACTCAAGCGACCGTGCAACCAGACCGCGGCACCATGACCGTGCGAGCACCGGTCCCCACTCTGGCGGCGCTCAATCGAACCTTTGCCGATCTGCTGGACGGTAAGAGCGAAGTGCTCCTGGACGTAAAGATCTACGAGGTAGAGAACACCAGGACAGCGCTTGTCGGCGTCCAGCTCCCGCAAACGACCAACGTCTTTAATGTGCCCAGCGAGCTGAACAGCGTCATCTCGAGTAACTCCAGTCTGGTGCAGCAGATCATTCAGAGTGGTTTGGCGAGCGCCGGCGATTACGCCGCCATCGCCGCCATTCTCATTGCGTCGGGCGAGGTCACCAGCTCGATTTTGAGCTCACCCTTTGCCACCTTCGGCAACGGACTCACTTTGACCGGCCTGGCCGCCGGCGGCATTACAGGAAATCTGAGCCTGAATTCAGCCGACACCCGTTCCCTCGATCAGGTCCAGATTCGGCTCGATGACAACGCCGAAGGGACAATCCGCAGCGGCACGCGCTATCCCATCACCACCTCGAGCTACTCGAGCATCGCCGCCACCTCGGTAAATATTCCAGGAATCACCACAGCCGGCCTCTCCGGAATTTTGGGTGGGCTGGGGATTAATGCCAGCGCCCTCTCCACCTCCACTCCCATTCCTCAGGTCCAGTATCAGGACTTGGGCTTGATCTTTAAGGTCACTCCGCGCATTGAGCGCAACGATGATGTGACCCTTAAGCTTGACCTCAAGATTCAGGCCCTGCAGGGCGGCAGTCTTAACGGGTTGCCTGTCCTTACCAATCGCAGCTACACCGCGGACATCCACCTGGTCAACGGCGCCAGTGCCCTGGTAATCGGCAACCTGTCACGCCAAGAATCGAATGCGGTCAGCGGCAATCCGGGCCTCTCGGAATTACCCGGCTTTACCGCCCTCAGCGCGACTACCAAGGAGTACGACGTGAGCAACCTGGCCATCCTGGTGACGCCACACATCCTGCGCCGCCGGCGTAACGAGATGACCGGCCCCTTCATCCCCCTCCCCCATCACAGCTAAAGTAAAACTTTCAACTTGTGCGCCAAGCTAAAGAGCCGGAACTGAGTGCCCAGCCTACGCGCTGGGAGCCGTTTCCCCATCGCTTCCCCAGTCCCTACGAGTCTCTGTGAGTTTGCTCAACAAACAGTCCCGAACCGACGCCTGAAAGTCAGCCTTGTCAAAATTAGCTTTTTTGATCGGCCGATTTGTACAGGCCTTTATGTCCAGGGCTACACACGTGCTAGCTGGCCGAAAACAAATCAACCATCAGGGCATACCGGAACCAGTCCCGAAGGGACGGCTGAGAGTAGCCCAGGACGTAGTCCTGGGCATCCGTTCCGCAGGGTTTAAAGCCGAAAGTACCTAGGTCAACCCAGCCCGACGAGTCCTGAGCCTCCGGACTTTGGAGATAGGGAGCCTCTCCCAGGCTGGACTGGCGCCCGGCGGACGACCCTCGCGGGCGCTGGAGAGGTCATGGAGCGCTCCGCACTCCCTGCCACAGGCCCCCTCCTGAATCGCTCTCCCAGCTTACCCTTTGACCCCTGAACGCCCATCGATTTAGACTTTACTGATCCCCCATAAGACGTGCGCCCCCACAGGGCGAGGGACAGCTGGGCATTCCCTCAGAGGCACTTATGGCTGGGAGAAGCACTTTCGCGTTCACTGTATTGCTATGGATGTTGACTGCGTGCCGGCAGGAACAGCTGTCGCTGCCGGTCACTCACGCGGCTGTCTCTCAGCCGCGACCCCCTGTCGCGATCGCACCTCCGCCCCGGCCGTCTAGCATCGGGCTTGAGCCCGGTTCCAGCTGCTATTCCTTTACCCTTCTGCGACCCAAAGACCAGCGCGCGGTCGCAGTGCAGGCCCGTCTGAAGCAAGCCGATGCCATGGTGGCGGCCCTCGACTCGCGCGTCATCAGGGTGGACTTGGTAGGTGACCACGCCAATATCATCTCCCTGCAGTTCCCTGTGCGCTGGCCTGCCCCGCCCAACTACACCGATCGCGTCAGCGCCCTCGTCGAGAAGTATTTCTCATCGCCTGACGTGGAGGACGACCTATGCAACTCCGGCTTTGACCAGGTCAGGTTGCAAGCCTGGGGCTTGAACGACCGGCGTATCCATCCCATCTGGACGGCACGAGTCACGAGCGAGGGCTTATTGAAGTTAGGCGCCGACGGCGAGGAGTTGGCTTCCGTCCACTCAGCTTTTTAGACTTCGAGCCCGATGGATCGCATCAGCGGCAGCGCATTGCTGGTCTGGACGATGCCCGGGTAGAGCTTGTAATCAAAGTGCAACTGCCCCTCTTCCAGATGATCTTCAAAGTGGCAATTGATCGCCCTTGTTCCGATCTCCTGCGGGATCGCGGTCAAAGCCAGGTCGTGCGTGCTTACTAACCCCACCGCGCCTCGTTCCACCAACTTGGTAACGATGGATCGGGTGCCGATCAGCCGATCATGTGAGTTGGTTCCCGACAGAAGCTCGTCCAGCAGAAAAAGAACCGGAACCGGGCCCGTCGTCAGATCCATCATCTGCTTTAGCCGATGGATCTCCGCATAGAAGCGGGAGATCCCGCCCTCCAGCGAATCCAGAACGCAGATCGAGGCAGTTACAGTAAGGGGCGATAACTTCAGTTTCGCCGCACGTACCGGAGCCCCGCTTTGCGCCAGAACGGTATTGACACCGATGCCGCGCAGGAACGTACTTTTTCCTGCCATATTCGGACCGCTCAGGATGATGAGCTGAAGATCCCGGTCCAGCCGAAGATCGTTGACCACGGCCCGTTCCCGCGCAATCAGCGGATGGGCTAAAGCCTCAGCTTCCAAGAAAGGTGCTTCCTCGGCAAATTCAGGAAAGACATCCTCGGGATGCTCATACGTGTAGGCTCCCAGGGCAGCCAGCGCCTCCAATTCCCCTACTGCTTCCAGCCACTCCTGAAGCGACGGCCCGAAGCGCCGCCGCCATTTCTCGATCGCCAGAATAAGCTGCAGTCGATAAAAAATTACCGGGTCGAAGATACGCACGACAAAATTGTGCGCATCCTCGAGATAATCCACCAGGCGGCTGAGTTTAGCGATTGCCCGCGAAGGCGGCATACCTTCTGCCCTAAGCTGCACTTGAAGTTGGAGAAGCCTTGGACTGGTAAACGCTTCGCTCTCAAAAGCCCTCAACACCTGGGACAGGAGCAGGAGATCACGTCCGGCTTCCTCTGCCCCATGAACCGCCTCGCCCAGCCGCAGGCGAAATCGTTGGGAAACCACCAGGTTCACAACCGTGATGCCGACCACCAGCAAATTCGATGCCACCCCGAACAGCCATGCGACCACGCTTAGTATCCAGGCAAGGGCGAGAACCGCAGCCAGAATCGGGATCACCCGTGAAGCGAAAGTGGCCTTGGCCTTTCCCCATTCCGCCAGTCGCCCTGGGCGGACTCCCAAGGCCAAATCCTCTCCGACCGTAGACAGGTTTTCTCGAAACCTTACCCGAGGGCTTAGGTCGATCGCCGCTGCCTGGCGCGCTCGGACCTCGTCTGGTGGCGCGGCCGCAAGCAGCCATCGAGCCAGCGTTTCTTCCCCGGCACGAGTTCGCGCCGTGCACAGCAATTCAAAAAGCGATGCCCGCCCGAACAGATCGAGGTCGCGTGCGCAGGGGTCGGATGCTTCCAGGAAGCGCTCGCCGGTCGCGCCGCTTCCCGCCCAGGTGCCGTTAAGCCGCGCCAGCCCCTGCTCATAAAACTTGATAGCGCGGGTGCGGGCAGCCACGGCGCGCAGAAGCTGCCCATGCACGACAGCAATGACAACGAATGTCGTGACCGGTATCAGGACCAGCAAATCGGTCCTGCTAAAGTGGGACATCCGAAACAGCATCCAGCCCACGCAGATGGCGCCCAGGCTCAGTTGTACATACCCCGCCAGCCGTTCCCGCCTTTGGATGCTCGACCGTTCGACCGACAGCTCCGCTATGCGCCGGGAGTATTCGGCTCGCGGCACATCGGAAACCTCGGTCTCACTCACCACTCATGGACCCTCAGTCTGCCACATTCGTTGTGCCAGATAAGTCCCGGCGTGCCGTGGAGGGACCTGCAGTTCCCCTTCCCCCTCCACAAACGCCAAAGAACAACTACCGCAACGACGGTGCCGGTTTAGGGGCAGGAGCTGGTGGTGCAGGAGGTAGAGGCACACCATCCAGCTGCGCCTGGAATTCAATGATCTTCTGCAGCATCGGGTAAGGAATCCCAACCGCAGGCACCCCGCGCCCATTGATAAAAATAGTAGGCGTAGAAGTCACACCCACCTTCTCCCCCAGAGCAAGCGAAGCATTGATGGCATCCTTGGCAGCCGGGGTCGCAGCGCAAGCAGCGATCTTAACCGGATCCTGCCCAGCCTTGGTCTCCGCGTCCTTCAAGGTAGCGTCTGCCGTGGCGCCCTCAAGTCCAGCCTGGCTTTCAAAAAGAGCATCGGAAAACTTGAAGAATGCCTCGTTGCCGCCCGCCTTGGCGACGCAATACCCATGGGTCGACGCCTTAAAAGCCTCGCTGTGAATATGGATAAGCGGGAAATCCTGGTAGACAAAATGAACGCTCGGATAGTCGGCCAACAACTTGGCCATTATGGGTTGTGCTTCCTTGCAATGTGGGCACTCAAAATCAGAAAACTCTACAATCTCGAGCGCTTTGGCAGTCCCTCCTTGCGACGGCCCGTTGGCTCCCGCCTGCAGAATCTCCCGATAAGCCTGAAACGGCTTGGAACCGAAGGGGAGCAGTGTATCGGCGGCGAGGAGGAATTTACCGTCGGGCAGGGTGTGGAAAGAGAGCTCCGCGATCTGCGGTTTGGCGCCCGCGGCAGTGCCCTTCACCAGAACGATCACATGACTGACCCCCGGCGCCGGTGTGGGCAGGATGGCCTGAACCTGCCAGATCCTGCTAGTGTCGTAACCCCAATATGCCTTTAAGAAATCTTCCACCGTCTGCTTGGTGGGGGAGGTCGCAGTAAAGTTTGCCGGATCAACCGGCGGAAACGAAGCCGCAGGTTCGGCTGGCGCAGACGGTGTTGGGACGGCACTTCCGGCTGGCGCTTGGGGAGCGGGAGCCTTCGGAACGGGGGCGGTTCCGTTTTGAGCCAGTGCGGCTGGAAGCCACCCCGCGCTCGCGACTGCAAGAACACAAAGACATGTGGTTATACGAAGCTGCATTCAATTCCTTTCCAGTTGTTTGGGGCGGTTGCGAATCTCGGATAGGGACACTTCTGCTTATACCTGAACTTTTACGGCGATGGGGAAACGGCGTCCCATGCCGAAGGACTTGCTGGTGACCTTAAGCACCGGCGCAGCCTGCTGACGTTTGTATTCGCTGCGCTCTACCAGCTTGACTACATGAGAGACTGTCGCCAGATCGAAATGGTATTCGCCGGCGATCTGCTCCGGTGTTTCGTAGCGCTCGACATAGGCCTGCAGAATCGGGTCCAGCACCTCGTAGGGGGGCAGAGAGTCCGTATCCTTTTGTCCCGGGCGAAGCTCCGCGGACGGCGCTTTTTCCAGAATGGCCCGCGGAATAATCTCCCGCTCCCGATTGACATGACGGCAGAGCTGGTAGACCTCCGTCTTGACCACGTCGCCGATCACCGCCAGCGCGCCCACCATATCGCCGTAAAGCGTGCAATAGCCCACCGACATCTCCGATTTGTTGCCCGTCGTGAGCACCAGGGCATTGAACTTGTTGGAAAGCGCCATGAGCAGATTTCCGCGGATACGGGACTGGATATTCTCCTCCGTGATATCCGGCTGCCGGCCGGCAAACAGGGGCGCGAGTGACCGCGTGTACTGCTCGAAGAGATCGTGAATGGCAACGGTGGTAAAGCGGATATCAAGGTTAGCGGCGAGTGCACGCGCATCGTCGACCGAACCGGTGGAGGAATACTGGCTAGGCATGCCAATCGTGGTGACATTCTCTTTGCCCAGGGCATCGACCGCGATGGTAGCCACCAGCGCCGAATCCACTCCCCCGCTCAAGCCCACCAGCACCTTTGAAAAACCGCATTTGCGCACGTAGTCCCGCGTGCCTAAGACCAACGCTTGGTAGACTGCGGCATCTTCGCTCGGGTCGACGGGGCGCCGATCTCCGGCCAGTGTAGCGCTGTTGAAAAAGACCAGATCTTCTTCAAACGAGCGCGCCTGAGCCACAATCTCGCCCTCCGGGCTCAGGGCGAAGCTGGCCCCATCGAAGACCAGGCTATCGTTACCCCCCACCTGGTTGACCATCGCCACCGGCACCTTGTGTCGCCGGGCGATCGCGGCCAGCATGCGATGACGCAATTCCCGCTTGCCACGGTAGTACGGTGAGGCGGAGATGTTCAGGATCAGCGATCCGCCGGCGCGCATCAGCTCTTCCACAGGATCGACCGGATAAAGCCGGCTTGACCAGAACAGCTTGTCGTTCCAAGCATCTTCGCAAATCGTGAGCGCCATGCGCTCGCTCCCCAGGCAGTGCAGGCTCTGGCTTGTCGCCGGAGCAAAATACCGCTGTTCGTCAAAGACGTCGTAAAACGGCAGGAGCCGTTTGGACTGGACAAACTCCACCACGCCGTTGCGCAGCAAAGCCGCCGAATTCTCCACCTGCTTGCCTGAACCCGCGGGTGCTGCGGTGACATACCCGCAAAGGACGGCCAGTTTGCGGCCGGTCGTCGCAGCGCCGGCAATCTCCGCGATGGCCTCAGCGGAGCGCTCCACGAATGATGGCTTATCAAGAAAATCGGCTGGTGGATAACCGCATACTGCCAGCTCCGGAAACATCACAACATCCGCGTCGGCAGCGGACGCCTCGCCGGCAAACTCAATAATTTTCTTCGTATTGCCCTGAAAATCCCCCACCGTAGGGTTGATCTGGGCCAAAGCAATCTTCACTTTACCAGTCTATCAACTGTCTCTCCGGGCTCGTTTTTGCGAGACATCAGTCCCAAAGGAGTCTCTGTCCATCCAACTCACTCATGCCAAGGTGTGCCGCCACCCTCCCATTGGTCATCCCGCCTGCCCCGGCGTGCCGTGGGACTGGAGCGCAGCCTAAGGGAGGAACCTGCAATTTCACTCAGACCGCACGCAAATGCCGACAGGCGATCCACGACCCAACCCGATTCTCTTTGAGCCCCACGCGCCTGCACACAATGAACGGATCACCTACACCCCAAGCCAGGTAATTCGCTAATTTGGACAGCTCTGGCTGAGAATACCCCTGGACGTCAGTCCTGGGTGAACCCGGACCGCAAGCAAATGCTGATATCCGATCGAAATCCCTAAGACCCCGTTCCGCCCGCAACCACAGACAGCGTGCGGATAAGAATCTTGAGATCGAGCCAGATACTCCAGTTCTGAATGTAGGCCGTATCGAGCGAGATATAGCTGTCGAACGAGGGATCCTGACGCGCCTGGACCTGCCACAGCCCGGTCATGCCGGGGAGCACGTCCAGCCTCCGCAGATGACTTAGCTCGTAGCGCTTGACTTCGCTGGCGATCGGAGGCCGGGGACCGACCATGCTCATGTCACCGCGCAGCACATTAATAAACTGCGGCAGCTCGTCCAGCGAGTACTTACGCAGGAAACCACCCAAACCGGTAATCCGGGGATCGTTGCTGACCTTGAACAGCACGCCGTCGCGTTCGTTCATGTGCAGAAGTTCCGCACGGCGACGCTCTGCATCTGCCACCATCGTCCGAAACTTGATGCAGCGGAAAACCCGGCCCTTCTTCCCGATCCGATCCGAGCAATAAAAGATGGGCCCGGGCGAATCCAGCTTCACGGCAATTGCGATGCCCAAGAGCAGAGGCGAAAGGACGGCCAGCGCAAGCGATGAGAGCAACACATCCAGAATGCGCTTGAGGAACATGCCGATGACCGGCGTTTCCCCACGGTGCAAAGGGATGGTAGGAAACTGGCCAATGTACTCGATCGGACTATTCCACGCCAATCCGTCGTAAAGCTCAGGTACGACGCGGACATCCACACCTGCTTCCCGTGCCTGGGAAACGAGCCGCGTAACCACCCGCGCGTCACAGGGCGCGGAGAGAAAAATCTCATCGGCAAAATACTTGCGAGCCAGCTGTAGCACCTGGTCGAGAGAACCGAGGACGTCTCCAGCCAAAGCCGGACTGTCGGAATCGATTCCAGGAATTTGCACGTAGCCCTTGAAACTGTAACCCAGGTGGCGAATGCTATCCAGATGTTGGCGCATTGCTTGGCCGACCCTGCCCGTGCCGACAATGATGATGTTGCGTACTTCCAGGCCGTTTTCAAAGCGGCGGTATTTCATCATGCGCCATATCAGCCGCCGGCCGCTCAGCAATACCGTCGTCGTCACCACGGTGATGATCACCACTCCGCGAGAGATCACCTCTCCATGCACCAGGTAGAGAGCGCCCGATAGCAGCAGCCCCGCCGTGAGGCAGGCCTGGATGGTCAGACGCTGCTCGTGCAGGGTGTTGCGCATCTGCATCGGACCGTACAGGTGATAACGCTTGCTGACCAGAATCAGCGAGAGCGTGAACCAGCCCAAACAGGCAAGCAGGATGGTCGGGTGCGTGTGAAACATGATATTGGTGCGATAGGGCGAATCAGCACCAAAAAGCCCTTGGCCCAGCCAGCCGCGAACCGCAATCATCAGCGCGACCAATACCACGAGGACGTCACCCAACATCCAGATCGCGACAACCCGCGTTCCTTTTCCCTGGGCGTTCGACCGTTGTGGGACCGCTACGTACCCGGCCCCGAGTTCCTCGCTGCCGTTTGTCGCTATGCGCTTTAGAAGTCCGGACGTTGCCATGTATATCCCCGGGGAAAAGTTCGAGAGGTTGCAGAAGTGCGGTTACACTTCGCCCTCGTTAGAGCCAAATCACACCGCTTGCCTGGGTTACCGTGTTACCACTAAGGTACGCAGACGTTACCATGTTGTTGTCAAATGACTAAATGAACGAGTGAGCAAGTGCGAGGTGGCGAGGAGCACTCCAGGCCGGCAATCGCAGCAAAAATTCAGGTGCAAGACTCATCCGGAAGAATATTGCGTCTGCAGGTAAAGGTGTGGGTTGCATAGCAGCTAAACCTTCATTCTTCAAGAGTTAATCAGGACTGAACCAAAACCATCAGACCCCGCGCAAGCGCTCAGCAAGCAAATCAGGGGGCCATCTCTACGACGGCAAAAGCCGGGATGAGCAGAAAAAATCCGGCCCGCGCCCTTCCGAAAAGAGCATACCATTCTGGGTCAGAAGCAGGGCATAAGTAACTATCAGGGCTTGGTTACTATTAGGGGACGCTGTAATCAAACCGTTATAACCCGATCGGGCTATCAGCCTTGAGGCAAAACCAGCTTATCCAGGTCGAGGAACTCGCGCAGGAAAGCATCATCGGTTCGCTTGAGCTCGTCCATGGTGCCGAAGAAATACGCTTTCCCCTGGTGCAGGAAAAGCACGTGGTCCGCTAGCCGCTCGGCAAAGCGCATATCGTGTGTGACCACAATGCTGGTAAGTCGGAGTTGGTGCTTCAGCTTCTGAATGAGATTGCCCAACAACCGGCCCATGAGGGGATCGACCATGGTCGTGGGCTCGTCATACAGGATGGCCTCCGGCTGCGCGGAAAGAGCGCGAGCAATCGCAACCGATCGCTTCATTCCGGTAGAGAGATCCGAGGGCAACAAGTCCGCCATGCCCGCCACACCGACCATGTCCAGTAGTCCGTTCACTACCTGCTGAATCTGATCTTCCAGCAGCTGTCCACGTTCCCGCAGCGGAAAAGCCACGTTTTCTCCAACCGACAGAGAGTCGAAGAGCGCGCCGTTCTGAAAGACCATGGTGACCTTCTTGCGCACGGTCTCCATTTGATCTTCGGTAAGCTCGGTGATGTCCTGTCCAGCCACCATGATCCGCCCCGTATCGGGTTTCAGGAAGCCCATGATCTGCTGCAGCGAAACCGATTTGCCCACCCCCGAGCGGCCCAGGATGCAAAGCGTCTCGCCCGCCTGTACGGAGAAGCTGACGTCGTCCAGCACATGAACATCCCCAAAAGATTTCGACACGTGTTCAAAGGAGATGTATGGCGGTTCCGGTTGCCGGGCCGCTTCCCTCTCCTCTCCGCGTGGGGGCTCGCCGACAATCTCGATGGGCGTGCCGGCGGGAATGCCTACCGCCGGTTGTGGAGGGTCGGGAAACGTGCTCATTGCCTCAAGACTAAAGCATTTCCGATGCCAACCATATCTTCAGGCAGGTTGCAGTTATGGAACCAGTGGTACAAAGGCAGTGGAGAAAAGCCGAGCAGCTCAAAATCGATCGACGCCAATCGTTCCACATCGAAGAGATCAACCATCTGAGATGGGGCGGCCGCGCTCATCACGGACATAACTTTGTAATTGCCGGCAACCAGCGAGGCACCGATAAAAGGCAGCAAATCCCGGTGGTAGACCGCGCACAGGGGCTGAGGCCGCCCGTTGAAGCGGGGAACGGTCACCAGCGCGCCAGTGATTTCCGCCCGCACCAGCATCCAGCTGAGGAACCGAGCCGGCAACAGTGGCATATCCACCGGCAGAAACAGATTGAGTGGCTGGCTGCTTGCGGCAAGAGCCGCCTCGATGCCGCTCAGCGGACCGCACCCTGGATGCAGATCCGGCACCACGGCAGCATGGGACGACAAATCCGCACGCGCCCCAGCGATCCGCGGAGCAGCCACACCGATGCAACGAAGCTTATCCAGGGCCACCTCGACCAGAGACCGTCCGCCCACCTGGAGCAGAGCCTTATCCTGCCCCATGCGCGAACTGCGCCCCCCAGCCAGTACAAACCCCTCGACGCAACCGTCCACAATACTGTCCTAACCGCGAATCCCCATCAGATACGAACTCAGTCCCGCCCGCTCCGCCTCTCGTTCTCTCGCCAATGATGGGTGTCCCACATCTCGCTCGTTTTTCGCGAGATGTGGGGCACCCGTCATTGGCGAGGGAACAACAGTCGTTGGACTACTACCCCCGCCCAAGCTCTTCAAAAAACAAAATGATCGACTCGATCCCCCGATAAAAATTCGCGATGTGGAACTTCTCATTCGGCGCATGCAGATTGTCGTCCGGCAACCCGAAGCCCATCATCACGCTGGGAATTTTCAGGTGCCGCTCGAAATCCCCCACGATGGGAATCGACCCGCCGGAACGGATGAACACCGTCTCCTTCCCAAACACCTGGTGCAACGCCCGCGTTGCCGCCTGTATATAAGGATTGTCGGTCTTTATCACAATCGGATCGCCGGAGTGAATCAGGCGGACCCGCAGCTCGATACCCTTCGGCCGCAGCGACTCAACATAGCTCTTGTACTGCGCAAAAACCTCCTGCGGATGCATATCGGGAACCAGGCGGAACGAAATCTTGGCCGTAGCCTTGGCAGGGATGACCGTCTTCGCGCCGGCGCCGATGAAGCCGCCGGGCATTCCGTGGACATCCATCGTGGGCCGGACCCACGTGCGCTCCTGCACAGACAATCCCGGCTCGCCGCTAAGCTCGCGTGATCCGACTTCCGAAACACGGTACTGCTCCTCTTCGAAGGGCAGGCGCTTCCAGGCCTTGAGCTCGTCCGCACTCGGAGCTTCCACCTTGTCATAAAAACCAGGAATCAAAATGCGGCCTTGTGGATCTTTGAGTGCCGCGATCACCTGCGCCAGCGCAACAAAAGGATTGGGCGCAGCGCCGCCATATATGCCGGAGTGCAGATCCGCCCGCGCCCCCACCGCTTCTATTTCGGTATAGATCATGCCCCGCAGTCCGACAACCAAAGTAGGTAGGCCGGGAGCAAACATCTCCGTGTCGGAAACCAGGGCAAAGTCGGCCTTCAGCTGCTCCGGATGTTCGCGTACAAACCGCGCAATGCCCTCGCCGCCAACCTCCTCCTCACCCTCCAGAAGCACCCGCACGTTGACCGGCAGTTTTCCTCCAGGCGCTTGCAGCAAAGCCTCCAGCGCTTTCAAGTGCATATACATCTGACCCTTGTCATCGACCGCCCCTCGGGCATAAAGGTTGCCGTTACGCTCCGTCGGCTCGAACGGGGGCGTAACCCATTCGTCCAGCGGGTCGGGGGGTTGCACGTCGTAGTGTCCATACGTCAGGCAGGTGGGTTTGCCCGCGGCGTGCAGCCAGTCGGCATACACCAGCGGATGACCGGACGTCTCAATCACCCGAACATGCTCCAGCCCAATTCGCTCCAGCTCCCGGGCCAGGCTCTCGGCAGCCAATCGGACATCGCCCTTGTGCTCGGGAAGCGTCGAAATGGAAGGAATACGGAGCAGAGATTTGAGTTCTTCAAGAAAGCGCGTTTGCTGGCTACGGGCGAACTCGACTGCGGAGGGCATGGATCATTTCTCCTCGGGAAAAGCGGAAGCTGGTAATCGTTGTCTTTTCTACGACTTTCGCAGCACTTCCGAATCCCGTCGGACAACAGGGGTAGCGGCTGCCCAAGATGTATCCTAAACCTGGAGAACTATTTCATGCTCGACCTGGAAATCACCCCACGCGATCTCGCCGCGCACCTGAAATCTGACGGTGCGGGCACGATTTTGCTGGATGTTCGTGAGCCGTGGGAATTTGCCACTGCGCAAATCAGTGGGTCGAAGAGCATGCCGATGGGAGAAATCCCTTCTCGTGCCTTTCAGGAGCTGGATCCGGAAGCCCATATTGTCACCGTATGTCATGCCGGAGTCCGTTCCTTGAATGTAGCTGTGTGGCTGCGCAACCAGGGTTTTGAAAAGGTGCAGTCGTTGAGTGGCGGGATTGATGGTTGGTCCAGAGAAGTTGATCCAGCGGTGCCACGTTACTGAGAAATAGCCAACTTTAGAAAAGAGCAGTTATGAGCGCCACCGAAAGAGTACTGATTGTTGAAGACGAATTGCATGCCCTGGCCGGGTTGGCCGAGCTGGTCTCGGGCTGGGGTTATCGCACCGAGACGGCGAGAGACGGCATCGAGGGCCTGGAAAAAGTAAGCGAGTGGTTTCCCGGGATCATCGTCACCGACCTCAAGATGCCCCGCATGGACGGTTTAGAGTTCCTATCGCGATTGAGCGAGATGCAGCTCAACGCGGCCGTCATCGTCCTGACCGCGCAAGGCAGCATTGAGCGTGCGGTCGAGGCGATGAAGATGGGCGCCTACGACTTTATTCAAAAACCGATCGATCCCACCCGGCTCAAGACCGTTCTGGCCAATGCCAGCCGGCAGCGCGAGACCGAGCGGGAATTGGAAGTGACCCGCCGCAAACTAAGAGACACAGGGTTCCTGGGATCACTCGTGGGCAGCTCGCAGGAAGATGCAAGAGATGTTTGCCATGATCGAGCGCGTCGCTCCCAGCACCGTTTCTGTACTGATCACTGGAGAGAGCGGGACCGGCAAAGAGCTGGTGGCAAGGACCTTGCACGAGCTGAGCCCACGCCGCGGTAAGCCGTTCGTCGCCGTCAACTGCGCCGCCATTCCCGAGACTCTGATCGAAAGCGAGATCTTCGGTCACGAGAAAGGCTCCTTTACCGGAGCGCTGGAGCGCCGCGCCGGCTGTTTCGAGCTCGCCGAAGAAGGCACTCTGCTGCTCGACGAGATCGGCGAAATGCCGGTGGGCACCCAGGCCAAGCTGCTGCGGGTCTTGGAAGACAGAAAGCTACGCCGCCTGGGCAGCAAGGTCGAAACTCCCATGAACGTGCGCGTATTGGCCGCTACCAATAAGAATCCCGAAGAAGCGGTCGCTGATGGCCATCTGCGTGGCGATTTGTACTATCGACTGAACGTTTTTAACTTGCATATGCCACCGCTGCGGGAACATAAAGAGGACATCCCGGCAATTATCGAAGCCCTGTTAAATGACATGAACACCAAGCACGGACGGGAGGTCAAGGGAGTCGACGGAGAGATGCTGAGCCGCCTGATGGCTCACGACTGGCCGGGCAACGTCCGCGAGCTGCGAAACACTATCGAACGGGCCGTCATTCTTTGCGGTGAGGGATACATGGAGACCCGGCATCTTCCGCCTACCTTCGGGCAGCGCTTCATGCGCACGGATGCGGGCAGCTCCAACTACAGCGACAGCGGCGTTCATGTAGAGATCGGAAGCACCGTCGATGAAGCCGAGCGCATGCTCATCCTGAAAACCCTGGAGTCGACCCGTAACAACAAAACCCGCGCCGCCGAGATCCTGGGCATCAGTTTGAAGACGTTGCACAACAAGTTAAAGGAGTATGGTAGCGCGACCACCAAGAGCGACGTACGGCAGAAGAGAAGGCCGGTGGTTTAGCCGCTCTGGCTCCGCAACTCTGACGTGCCGAATCCCCCTCTACCGTCGCTCCATAAGCCAGGAACAGGGTCAGGTGAATCCCCATGAGACTGAAGACCAAGCTCGTGCTCGCGATCACCGGACTGGTATTTCTGGTGGTGTGCACGCTGTCCTGGATTTTTCTGGGCAGCTGCTGCGCCAGCGCATGGCCCAGGCTTATTCCGCGAATGACATGGTGGCCCACCAGATTCTTTTTGCCACCCGGCGGGCCACAGAGACCAACATTCGCAGCCCCCGCCTCGATCCAAACGATCATAAGTCCGTGCGCGCCGCGGTCGCTCAGGCGCTGCGCAGCGACCCCGCGCTTACCGCGCTGATGAACTCGGCCATTCGCTACTCTCCCACTGTCTTCGACGTATCCATCGCGGACAGCGAGGGCCGTGCGCTGCTGAGTACCGACCCCACCAACGTTGACCACGTGCTTCCCCATCGTCAGGAATACGAGGAGTTGGAAACTGGCGGCTTGCTGCGCCAGCTCGAGGTCGTCTTTGGACCGCCTCGCGTCTACAACGTAACCCTGCCGGTAGAGCGCGCCGGCGAGCCCTTCGCCACCATCCGGGTAGGAGTTCGTACTACTTTTCTGCGTTTCGTGGTTGAACCCTGGCTGATCGCCGCCGTGACCTATACCAGTGTAGCCATCGCTTGCTCGTTGATCTTCGCCGCGTTCTTAGCCAACCTCGCTCTCAAACCGATTGAACAGATCGGCGCCCGGCTCGACGCCCTGGCATTGGCCGAGGCTGAAGTGGCCGGTGAGGCCAGCAGCAACCGCTCAGGAGATGCCGTGGTGCTGGTCTCTCACAAGATCGAGCGCATCGGCCGGCGCATGCGCAACGTGGAAGAGGTCTTCTCTGCCCTCAAAGAGAACCTCGATCAGATCATGACCAATCTCCAGGACGGCATCCTGCTGTATACCCATGATGCCCGTGCGGTCCTGGTCAGCGATTCCGTGGAACGCTTTCTCGGCATCAGCCGCGCAGAAATCCTGGGCTCCAGGTTGCACGAGGTCTTTTCCCGCAATACCCGCTTGGGCAGGCTGGTCCGTGAGTCATTTGACGCTCGCATGGCTCTGGTCCAGGAGGAGATCACCACCGAGACCGGGCGTCACGTCGAGATCTCGTTCGACTTTATCCATGACGATCGCGCGGTCTTCCCGCAGGAAAGCCTGGGCGCCCTCCTTACCCTGCATGACGTGGAATCGGTCCGGGAGATTGAAAGCGATCTGGAGCTTTCCCGTCGCCTCGCTGCCATCGGCCGACTAACAGCCGGCGTCGGTCACGAGGTCAAGAATCCGATCAACGCCATCGTGGTCCATCTGGAGCTACTGCGTAACAAGCTGGGCGGCGGCACGGATAACAAAGCCCTGCGCCATCTGGAAGTCATCGAAAGCGAGATCCAAAGACTAGACCGGGTCGTCCAGACGCTGGTGGATTTCTCCCGCCCGGTGGAATTGCAGCTGAAGGAGCAGGACCTGCGCCGCGTCGTCTCCGCAGTGCTCATGCTGGCATCGGCCGACCTGGAAACCCGCGACGTTCATGTACAGAGCGACCTGCCCGATCGTCCGGTGATGGCGAAGGTGGATTCGGACCTATTGAAACAAGCTTTGTTGAATGTGGTGCTCAATGGCGCCCAGGCAATGGCAGAGGGCGGGAAACTGAAAGTCCGGCTGGCCGAGGATGGCCGCTTCGCGCTGCTTAGCATTCATGACGAAGGAAGCGGCATTCCTCCCGATGTTAGGGACAAAATCTTCGATTTGTACTTCACCACTAAGAAAGACGGAAGTGGTATCGGTTTAGCAATGACTTACCGTATCGTAGAGCTGCACAATGGTTCTATTGAAGTAGAATCGGATGCGACTCACGGAACTACCTTTACTTTGCGCTTTCCCCTGAACACTCTTCAGGACAGCAGAGCGCGTGGATACTTGATGCCGGACGGGAGTAGCTCAGCTGGATCTATCGTAGCTAAGGAGCCCAGGGGATGAGAGCAGCACGCGTATGCTCGTCCTTCACCCTGCTCGCCGTCTTTTGCACTGGGTGTATTCATAAAAGTTCGCCACCGCCCGCAGGCACAAGCTCCGCCATTGCAGACTGGTAAAGGGACGCTGAGCCCGCAAACAAAGTCTCAGCAGCAGGAAAAAACCGACGAGCCCCTGGCCTCGCCGCTACCGCCGCCGTCCGCGCAAAACGTGCCCTTGCCTCCGCCGCCCCCACCCAAGAAGGTGAGGAAAAAGCCCAAGCCGCCAGCGGTCAAACCGCCAGACACTGCCCAGTCCCCGGCTACTAGCGGGGCTTCTCAACCCGCGGCATCTCCTTCCCAGGCCTCCGCGCAGGCCACGCCCCCGCAAACACCGGGAGCAGCCGGGACACCGTCTCCGATTGGTCAATTGACCACCGGTGACAGCGCTATGGGAGAAAAGGCCAAGCACGAGACCTCTGACCTGATCACCTCGACGGAGCAGGGTTTGAGCGGCATCAAACGCCCTCTTTCGACCGAAGAGAAAGTCACGGCCGCGCAGATCCGCACCTTCCTGAAACAAGCCCAGCAAGCCCTGGACAATGGAGACACCGACGGCGCCCACGGGCTGGCGCTCAAAGCCAAGCTGCTCCTGGACGAACTTACCAAGCCCTAAGGCCCAGGACTGACGAGTCTGTGTGAGAACTGGAAACTGCGGTAATCCATGGTGGGAGCCCCGCATTTATGCGGCGAAGGAGCGCTTTAGCGCTCCGTGAAAGAGTCTTGACTCTGATCACGCGCTTTAGCGCTGGCAATGCCAAAACCACATCGGTCCCTGCGTGAGAGACCGCAGCAGAGAACCCATCGGCTCCCTCGGACTAACCCCGCCTCACCGCTCACCCCAACTCAACTTGGACCGGAGCACGTCGAAGAATCCCGTTGTCCCCATGCGCACCAGATGAACGCTATGCTCCGAACGGCGGCAACAGACCCGGTCTCCCACCCGCAGCTGCAACGCCTCTTGCCCGTCGACCGTCAGGAAGGTCAGATCGGGAATGCCTTCTACGCTCACACTCACGTGTGCATCCCCGCGCACCACGATCGGACGAATCGTCAGCAGGTGAGGGCAAATAGGGGTAATCACCAGGGCATCCACGTAGGGAGCGAGAATCGGTCCGTTGGCAGCCAGGTTGTAAGCGGTGGAACCCGTGGGCGTGGAGACAATGACACCGTCGGCCCGAAACGAGGCCGCCAGCTGATCAAACACATGCACGCTGAAGTCGCCCATGCGCGCGATCGCGCCCTTGGCAATCACTACATCGTTCAGGGCTTCGTACTCCTTATACAACGCGCCGCCGCGCATAACCTCGGTGTGCAACAGGGAGCGAGCGTCGATGGCGCAGCAACCTTCCCTCCATCCCTCCAGCGTGGTGTACAGATCAGCCAGCCGGACCTCGGCCAGGAAACCCAGACGCACCCAGATTGACACTGAGAATCGGAACATCGGTCCGCGCGAAAGCACGCGCTGCCGCCAGCAGCGTCCCATCCCCGCCCAGCACCACCACCAGCACTGGCTTCTGCGGCGGCAATTCATGGCGGGGGACGATGCGTGCGTCCTGGGTGTAGCTGCCGCTTACGTGGTCCAGGATGGGTTCGAAGTCATGCGCCCGCATCCAGGCGACGAGCTCGGGAAGCAGGTTGGCAAGCTCTTCCTTCTGCGGCTTGGAAATGATGGCGACAGGTCGCATGGATTCAGAGCCTGGTTTGGGCTGAGCAACACAGTAAGTGTACGCGATGGCCTCAGAAGCGAGCCCTCAGAAGGAACATGGAGAGAAACTCCCGATTCCCGCTTCCCCCGCCCCCTCCACCTCCGCCAAGGATGGGAGAATCCGCGAGCTCGCTGGCCGAGGCGCCAAGATCATGCACCGCTGTGCGCACGCGATCGATGGCCAACTGGTGCGCAGCCGGGTCGTGCACGATGCCGCCCTTGCCGACGTGTTCCCTGCCCGCTTCGAATTGCGGCTTGATGAGAACCACGGCCTCCAAGACGGTTTCCGGTTCCCGCACCGCCGCGATCACCGCGGGCAGCACCAGCGTCGCCGAAATGAACGACACGTCCATGGATACAAAACTAATGCCGCGGGGAAGATCGCCGGGCTTGAGGTAACGGGCGTTGGTCCGCTCCAGCAGGGTCACGCGGGAATCTCTGCGCAGGCCTTCGGCGATCTGCCCGTAGCCGGTATCGACTGCGACCACGCTGGCTGCGCCATGCTGCAGCATGCAGTCGGTAAAACCGCCCGTGGAGGTACCGATATCCACGCAGTGGCGCCCGCTGAGATCGATTTGCCAACGGGTCAGCGCGGCTTCCAGCTTGAGCCCGCCCCGGCTGACGTAGCGCTGCTCCTCCCCCAACACCCGCAGCAGCGCGGTATCCTCAACCGCGCTCCCGGGCTTCTCCACCTTCTGTTGGTTGACCAGCACCCGCCCGGCCAGGATCAGAGCCTGCGCCCGTTCTCGCGACGGCGCCAAACCTTGCTCGACCAGCAACTTATCCAGGCGGTTCCTCATCTAGATGGCTGAGACATGAGTTCCACCCAAAGAATAAGGCTTTCACAGGTTGCGGCCAAACTCTTTGGGGTTTCCATCTCCCTCCCGATTCTGTTGGTACAGGTCATCGTATCCGCCGCTTTTCGGGTACTTTAGTTTGGTTGTTTCCGCAGTGCAACCGTAGAATGGGTTCTGCTCCAGCGATGCCTGACACAGACTCCCAATCCGATTGGCCAATCTGAGCGTTCTAGTATCAGAGATGCAAGCCTAAAAGACAGGATGGCCGACGGGACAACTGCCGCAACCGACGATAGTGCTTTGCTGCAGCGTGTCCGCCAAGGCGATCAGACCGCGATGGCCGAGGTCTTCGATCGCTATGGCAGGGCGGTGTACTCCGTCGCGCTGCGCATTCTCAAGGATTCAGGCCACGCGGAAGACGTGATGCAGGAGATCTTCTTCCAGATCTGGCGGAATTCCGACTCGTTCGTGCAAGGGCGTGGATCGCTGGGCGCCTGGTTGGTGGTGGTGGCGAGAAACCGGTCGATTGATCTGCTGCGGCGCAGAAAGCCCACGGATTCCGTCGACGACGTAGTGCTGGCTTCTCCCTTCAACCTGGCTTCGGAAGCCGAGCACAACGCAATGATGGAGAAGGTCCAAAAAGTCTTGAAGGACCTGCCTGCCGAACAGCAGAAGTCCATGGAGTTGGCGTTCTTTGAAGGATTGAGCCACTCGGAGATCGCGGAAAGAACCGGAGATCCCGCTGGGGACGGTAAAGACGCGTATCCGGTTAGCGTTGATCACATTACGAAAGGCGTTTCAGGCATGACGGGCGACGGACACAATACGCAGGAGGAATTAGCTTCCTATGCGATGCAGAATCTCCCGCTAGAGGAGTCCGCATCCATCCGGGAGCACCTGCAGACCTGTGCCCCTTGCCGCACAGAGCTAGCCGAAGTCTGCGGCGACCTCGCGTTGCTGGGAATAGCCGTGGAACAGCAACCCCTGCCCGAAGGCGCACGGGAGCGCTTCCTGAAAAAAATTGCTGCCTCTCCCGCGGTAAATCCGCAAGCCTCCATGGCGGAGGTCACCCCTATCTCGGTCAAGAGCGCGCGCCGCGGACCCGGCTTTTGGATTCCCTGGATAGCGGCGGCTGCCATGGCCATCGTAGCGGTGTCTCTCGGAGTGCAAAACCGGGCGTTGAACGACGAACTTCAGGATGAGTCCAACCTGGTGACCAACCTGGCTGCGCAAGCGTCGCGAGCGCAACAGGTTCTGGAAGTCTTAACCGCGCCCAGCGCGCAGCGCGTGTTGCTTACCGAAGGCAAAGCTCCCGCCGAGCCATCGGCTCGGGCCACGTACCTGCCGGAGCGCGGGGGCTGGTTCTGCTGGCGACCAATCTGAAGCCTTTGCCCGAGGGCAAGACTTACGAGCTTTGGGTGATCCCGGCGAACGGCAAGCCGCCTGTTCCCGCGGGACTCTTTCGTCCCGATGCAGTGGGCACCGCGAATCTTGTACTGCCCAGCTGGCCCCAGGCATCGAGGCTAAGGCGTTTGGAGTAACGATCGAGAACGCGAGCGGCTCCAACGCTCCCACCTCGCCGATCATCCTCTCCGGAGCCCCTGCCGGAAGCTAGCCTGAATTTCTCACAGGTATCGCGGTCACCGATAATTGCCATTGGCCAGATCTCTACTCGTACACAATGACGGGCACAGAGAGGCCGCTCGGTGAGAAATCCAGGCTAGCACCTCCTCGGCACTTGACCCCGTCCATGCATCTCCACCCATGCCAAAGTGGGCCACCGCCTTGGCATGGGTGGAGATGGACGACCCGCGAAGACGCGTCGCTATTTAAATGGAAAGCAATCGCCCGCTCTTATTGCTTGCCTCGAACAGCCGCCGCGGTGCCCGCATAGCAAATGGCGCCGAAACCACACGGTGCTCCGCTACCACTGGCATGACTGACATTGATGGCATTCGTAACCGCGCCTGCCGTGCTGCTGTTAGCAGCTACCGACTGGGCGCTGGTATGTACGTCCACTCCGTTTCCATCCAACTGAATCGACGCAGCTGACCTGATCGGTGTCGGTGCGAATCACGCTCATGTAGGGCTGGTCGGAAGGCAGAACGTAGATCTGGCCGTAGGGAGTACTGAACGTGGACGCGATCGAAATCGGGTGGCCGGTCACGGGGATGGTGGCTAACACCTGGTAGTTGGTAAGGCTCACCACGCTCACCGTGCTGTCCTTCTGATTGGCGACATACACGCGGCTGCCGTCGCGCAGAATAGTCAACGTAGCCGGCCCGTTGCCCACCGGCACCGTCACCGCCTGGCCGAACAGCGGACTGTCGTTCCCATATTGATCCAGGCTGACATTAATGATGGTGATGGTGTTGGAGTCATAATTGGCCGTAACCAGCTGCGACGCAGGAGCGTAGTAGTCGGCAAACACCGGGCCCGCTTTGAACACGCCAGGAGCGACGCCGGCAGGCGGCGGCAGCGTGAGCGTGCCTGTGGCCGAATCAAAATTCTGCCGGTTTGGCGTGGTATCGAGCTGGTTAAATGGGCTATTGATAACCGTGACCGTCCCGCTGCCTCGATTGAGAATAAACGTCCGGTTGTTGTCACTGGAAGCGATCCCATAAACGGGACAGATGCCGACCGGCAGCGTGCGCGAGATGGTCACGGTCGAGATCTCAATCGACTGCACTTGCCCGGGAGTCGTGACCGCTGAAGGCGTCTCGCAATCCCCGAAAGCGACCGTGCCCGAGCCGTTGTCCTGAGTGATGGAGTAGACGCGGGTCGGCGTTGGAATTGCCCGCCACGTTGATCGGACTGGCAGGAACCGGGAGCTGTTGTGTCAGCTGGTAAACACCGCTCGAACTATTGGTCAGCACCGCCACTGCCGGAATGTCGGGTTCGGTGATGAAGAGATTGGTTGCGGTGTAGAGCAGATTCTTGGGCGTTGCCGGCTGCAGCAACGTGCTGCTCTGGATATTTTTGGTTTGCAGGGTAGTCGATGGGGTGAATGTGTTGACGGTCCCGTCGGTATTGGCGGTGGTGGCAGAGGTGCCGCTGGAACTCAGGGAGAGCGCCAAAGGCCCATTGCCCAACAATGCCTGGGTCAGCAGCGTGTCACCCGAAGCGTCAAAAATATTGGCCAGGCCGGCCGAGGTAGTGCCCGCGGTAGTGGTCACCACCGCATAGCTCTGCGGCTGCGGGGCAGGCCCGGTAACCGCTACCGGGGTCACCACCGGCCGGTAAGTCTCTCCGCATCCCGGCCACCATCACGGCGATGCCCAATGCCACCGGTAGACAAGCCAGCCTGCTCAACCTCAGCCCCGAAAATAAACGCGGCTGAAAGCTACGAGAACCACTGTCCAACCTGACATCGCGTTGGAAAACCCTGAACACAAACTCCGGCAAACGCACACTCCGCCGGCTCCATATCTGGAGCCATGCAACGCTAAGCACCCGTGAATACCTCACTACGTCTCATTTCCTGGTAGAAAGATGATTGTAAATGGGACCGCGTATCCGCGATACCCTGGCATTCCTGTGAAGTTTGTTGGCGTTGGTGAACTTCATGCGGCTTTCCCCCGGATTTCCTGTACGCAGCTCGAGAAACGTCCGCTTGTGCGGCTTTCTTCACGGAAAGCCGCATGAGGCTCATTGACTCCAACAAGCTCCACAGGAAATCCGGGTCCTCTAATGAAAGCCGCAAACGGTGCCGTTGCTTGGGGCCGCGTACAGGAAATCCAGGTACGCCGGGCGCAAAATGAACAGTGGGCGTTAACGATCAGCGGATGCGGTGGCAATCCTGGCTGGTGCTCGCCGCGGTCCTGCCGTGGTGCGCGATAGCCAGCCTGCGCTATGCCATGGCCACATGGAACAGCGCGACGCAAACCGCGCTTGGCCATCAGTCTGGGCTTGGCGCTCCTGGTGTTTCTGGCGCGGGCGGCGACCCCGCTCGCTGCGCTCACCGGCGGAGTGATCACCGCAGCCCTCACGTTGGGGCTGTCCCCTTGGTACCGCTCCGCGCTACCGGCCCTGCTGGCGCTCTTTGTGCTTACCTGGACGGCGACCCGATTCGGTCGAGGCCAAAAGCAGCGCCTGGGCGTGGCGGAAGATAAGCGTGGCCGTAACGCCGCCCAGGTAGCGGCGAATTTGGGAGTCGCCGGGTTGGCAGCCGCCGTCGCGCTGGGCCATCGATTGCCGGGCACGTGGTATGCCGTCGTTGTGGTAGCCGCCTTGGCGGAGGCGACCGCCGATACCCTGGCCAGCGAACTGGGAGAGGTGCTGGGTGGCCCACCGTTACTGATCACGACCCTCCGCCGCGTTGCGCCGGGCACGGACGGAGCGATCAGTCTCGCCGGCACCGTAGCGGGAACCAGCGGCGCCGTCGTAGTGGTGATGGTAGCGGCCTCCACGCTCGGCCTGAAGCTTGGCGATGCACTTGCCGCAGGATTGGGCGCCGTCGCCGGCCTCTTTATCGATTCCCTGTTGGGTGCGACCGCCGAGCGCCGCGGCTGGCTTAATAATGACGCAGTAAACTTCCTTTCCACCCTGGCGGCTTCCGCAATCGCCACCGGAGCTTCGGCTCTGCAATAACCCGAAGCCAAGTCCGCCCACTCCGTCAGAGTCACGAAACGGCCGGTCTGCCTCAATCAAGGCCGGGGGGCCGGGTCCAAACGTTAGCCCAGTCCGTAAGGGCTCGGTATCGATGGTGTGCCTGCCCTGAGAGCCTGCAGACTACAGAACCCGCGCTTGCGGGTTCTCACACAGACTCGCCAGTCCTGGCTAGACACGAGAGCCACGATCAATCCAGTTATTGAAACCAGTCCCGAAGGGACGGCTGACCATCAGACTTGTCCAAATTAGCTTTTTTTTGATCGGCCGATTTGTACAGCACCTGCTGAAAACCTGTCTGGAGCAGCGTGCAGGAAATCCGGGGTTAGTCCTCGGTGGACCTGGACAGCGCGCGGAATTGATAGCCAATCTCCCAAAGCCAACCCGATTTTCATTGAGACCGTCCGGCTCCATGCAATCAAGGGATTACCCGCGCACTAAGCCCGATCGATTCGCTAATTTGGGAAAGCTCTGGCTGAAAATATCGCAGGATACCGTCCTGGACATTAACTCAATTCTGAGAATCCGCCCAGGCATTTCCCCGCAAAGCCTCAAAGCAGAGCTAGTGCGTCATACGCCACAGCGTGTAGCTGAACATCTCATGCATCAGCCGCGTGGCAGAGTCCCAAAAACCCAGGGGCCGCGCCTCGGGCCGGGGAGACGTGACCACATTCAGCCCCATGCTGGCGCTCAAAGCATGAATGCGAAACAGATGAGTTCCGTCGGAAACAGCAAGGATGCGATTCAGATGATTCTTCCGCGCAATCGCTGCCAGCCGCGCGGCGGATTCTTCCGTATTCGTGCTCTGCGTTTCGGCGATGATCTGGCTCTCCGGGACCTCGTGGGCGAGAAGATAATCATGGCCGACGCCCCCTTCGGAATCCCGCGGCCCACCCTCCCCGCCGCCCAGGGTAATGATTAATGGAGCCAGCCGCTCGCGATAAAGCACCAGCGCATGATCGAGACGGGCTCGCAGCACCGGCGAAGGCCGGCCGTCGTATTCCGCTGCGCCAAAAACAGCGATGGCGTCGGCCGGACGCGCCTGATCGTGGGTAGCGTAATAATGGATCTGCCCATAGACCCAGAGGAACCAGCCGGCGGCCGCGATCAGCCCCGCGGCCAGCAAGATGCGCAACACACGCCTCCCAGTCCAGGGTTTCCTGTCGAGGTTGGTGGCGTTGGCGAACTTCATCCGGCTCTCCTGAACGCGAAAGCCTGTTCAGCGCTGAAGCGTTAAGGCAATCTCGTGGGTAGGAATGGCTCCCTCGCGAAGAATCTTCCACAGCCCATCGCTGGTGGTGAGATCGACGATGGTCGTGGCCACGCTACGGCCTGTGGGGCCGCCGTCTACGATCAGCGGGATGCGGTCGCCAATCTGGTCGCGCACGCAAGCCGCATAGTTGCACTCGGGAAAGCCCTGCAGATTCGCCGAAGTGGCAGTAATGGGTAGACCCAACTTCTCCACGATGGCCCGGGGAATCACCGCGTCGGGCACGCGCAGCGCCACGTTGCCAGTGTTGGCGGTAGAACGCAGGGGCAGACGCGAACCGGCGCGCACAATCACCGTCAGCGGGCCGGGCCAGAAGCGCTCCGCCAAAAGATCCAACCGGAAATCAATCTCGCGCGCCAGCCCGTAGGCCTGGGCCGCGCTCGCGATCAGCAGACGACAGTGGCTTGTGCTTGAGACGGCTCTTGATCTCATAAATGCTTTCCACCGCACGAAGGTTCACCGGGTCGACTGCCAACCCATAAAAAGTATCGGTGGGAATGCCCACCACCTTACCGCTTCGCAGGCAGGAGACGATGTACTCAACCCGATCCTGTTCCGGCTCGTCCGGATGAACACGCAGAATTTCTGCCAACAAGGAATTCCACCCTAGGACAAATTTGGGGCAATCTCATCGAGAGTACCAGACCGGCCGCCGCTGGCTCATGCCGCAGTCTAATGCCTTTTAGGTCCGAAGAATATAGCCGTCTGCCAATAAGCTTTTCCCCAACCTAACGACGGCAATCGCTATATTGACTTGCAGGGTTTTTCCACAAAAGAGGTTCGGAGCTTCGATGAATCGCTTCCGCTCTCTGCTCCCGTTGCTCACATGCCTTGCCTTTGTCGCCTTTGCCCATGCTCAGGATAATGCCTGCGCAGGGGACAACGCACGTCACCCTCGGCCAGTCGGTTGTTCCACTCTATGGCCCGTGGAAGTTCACCGTGGGCGATTCGCCCATCGACCCAGTTACCCACGCGCTCCTCTGGGCCCAGCCCGCACTTCGACGATTCCCACTGGGAGACGATCGATCTCACACCCACAGGAGTTCATCGATCCCGCTGGGAGGTTTTTCCGGTTACGTGACCGGCTGGACGTCGCGCGGGCATCCTGGTTATTCCGGCTACGCCTGGTACCGCATCCGGGTGCAAGTGACTGCTCAGCCAGGAGAAAAGCTTAGCCCTGGCCGGTCCCTCGTATGTAGACGATGCTTATCAACTCTTCAGCGATGGACGCTCGTTGGCACCTTCGGCAAGTTTACCGGAAGCCAGCCTGACCATTTACTTTACCCAGCCCATGATGTTCAACCTGCCTCCGCCCGGCTCCCTGATTCGCCTGTCCGCGTGCTGGCTTTTCGTATCTCGATGACGCCCGATACGCTCGTGACACAGGCCTGACGTTGGCGGCCTCCATACGCGCCGTTACTGGGCGATGCCGGCGCGGTTTTAGCTGGCTACCAACTTCGATGGCTGGAACCACTCCGTGCGCAAATATGCTGGTGCTACTGGAAGGGCTTCTCTTTTTACTGCTCGCGGTTGTCGCCTTTAGCTTGACCCGCTTTGACCGTTCCGACCCCGTCTATGTCTGGATGGGCTCGGTATTCCTCTTGATCACGACCAACTCGATCCTTGTGTATTATCGCTACCTGGACACAAAGCCTCGGCGCGATCGCTGACCTGGTGCTGCAAGACGGCGTCGTCAACCCTTCTTCTGCTCGGCGCCTGGGTGATGGTGTGGTGGGTCTGGTTCCGCCTCCAGCGCCCTGCGTGGGTGCCTGGAGCGGTTGCCTTGCTGACCCTGGGCTTCATGGTTTCGACTCATCATCGGCGAATATCTCCTGTATCCCTTCATCTCGATTCCCGTTGCGGACGTCTTCCGTATCGTCTCCATTGGAGTCCGGCTGGCTCTGCTTCTTGGTGCTGATTCTGGTGGTGATCTGGGGCATTCGCCGGCAGGGCGCGGAAGGCTGGTTCGTGCTGCCGGCCGTGGTGCTGCTCATTGTCTCGTTATTTTCCACTGAGTTGTTACTGCTACACATAAGGATCAACTGGTTTCCCTTCGGCTTGAGGTTCTCGCCTCACCCAAACGGCGAACGTGCTGCTGACCGCCGTGTTGTTTGTGCTGCTACTGCGCCGGCTCTCGCTCTCCGTGCAGCAGCAGCGCCTGCTGGCCCTGGACGTGAAGCAGGCGCAGGAAGTCCAGCGTGTGATTCTGCCCGAAACCGTTACCACCGTGCCCGGCCTGACCATCGAAAACGAATACCGGCCGGCGCGCGAAGTGGGCGGCGACTTCAACCAGATCATCCCCTATCCTGCCGATGGCAGCCTGCTGATTGTGGCCGGCGATGTAGCCGGGAAGGGTTTGCAGGCTGGCATGCTGGTCGCACTGCTGGTAGGAGCCATCCGCATGGCAGCCGAAGTCAGCTCCGATCCCCTGTTCATCCTGCACGCACTCAATCGCCGCCTGCTCGGCCGTGGCGAAGCAAGCGCCACCTGCCTGGCCATGCGCATTGCTGCCGATGGCTCTGTTACCCTGGCCAATGCCGGTCATCTCCCCCCGTATCTCAACGGCCATCCCGTTGCCATGGAAGGGGCGCTCCCACTAGGCGTCATCGATCATGCCGGCTTCACCGTCACTCACTTTCAACTGCAGGAAAATGATCGTCTGCTGCTGGCTTCCGATGGCATCGTGGAAGCCATGGACGAAAGGCACCAGCTCTTCGGATTTGAACGCCTGCAAGACCTGCTACAGGGCAGCCTCACCGCAGCCGAGGTGGCCACCACCGCGCAAAACTTCGGCCAGCAGGACGATATCAGCGTGATCGCCGTGACTCGCACCGCAGTCCTGGTTCCGGCCTGATCCATCCGGAGCTGCATTTACAATCGCCTTTGAGCTCACGAACCATGAAGTCCGCTGCCGAACGTGGTCCGCGAAGGGTGGAAAGCCGGCAGAACAGCCGCATCAAAGAACTGCGCGCGGCCTTGGTGCGCGGCGCCAGAACTCCTCATATCGCGGTCGAAGGCTTGCATCTGATCGAAGAAGCAATTAAGAGCGGTCTCAAACTGCACACCGTCTTTGTCCGCAGCGGCGACGAGGCGCTGCTGGAACACCTGGAGCTAGGGGACGCCGAAGTGTTGATCGTGACCGAGGACGTTTTCCTGAGCGCCACCACGCACCGAGCATCCGCAAGGCATAGCCGCCCTGGTGGAGGCGCCCGAGTTCACGCTCCAGGCGATGCTTCGCGGCACGCCCCTGGTGGTCATCGCCGCCGGCCTGCAAGACCCCGGCAATCTGGGAACCCTGGTGCGCTCGGCCGAAGCCTTTGGCGCCACGGGTATGATCCTGCTCCCCGGCACCGTAAGCCTATCGAACGCCAAGACGCTGCGCGCGTCCTCGGGTTCGGCCTTCCGTCTCCCCGTGATCGCCATGCCGGCTGACGATGCGTTCGCCGCCCTTCGCGAAGCGGGCGTGCAGATCTTCGCCGCCGTAGCGCGGGATGGCGCAAGCGAAGCGGATCTGCGTGGGCCCTGCGCCCTGCTGCTGGGCAATGAGGGCTCCGGGCTGCCCGAAGCATGGATCGCACAGGCAGACGCGCGGCTCACCATTCCCTGCCCCGGCGCCGTCGAGAGCCTCAACGCCGCGGTCGCAGGCAGCGTGCTGCTGTACGACGCCATGCGCCAGCGCCTGCATCAGAACAGCAATAACGGAGAAGCATGAGCCTCTTTAGCCAAATTCCGGACGAAAGCACGCTAAAGAGGCCGCGCACCGCTCCGCTCGCCGAGCGCATGCGTCCCCGCACGCTGGAGGAATACGTAGGCCAGGACCAGCTGCTCGGTCCCGGCATGCCCTTGCGTATGGAGATCGAGCGCGACGACCCGGGATCCATGATCCTGTGGGGGCCGCCGGGAGTGGGCAAGACCACCCTGGCCAAGATCATCGCCGAGGCCACGCAAGCCAGCTTCATCGAATTCTCCGCCGTGCTCGGCGGCATCAAGGAAATCAAGCAGGTGATGGCGGACGCGGAAAAGGCTGCCGGCTTCGGATCGCGAACCATTCTCTTCATCGATGAGATCCACCGCTTCAACAAGGCTCAGCAGGATGCCTTTCTGCCCTATGTCGAGCGGGGCACGATCCGCCTGATCGGGGCCACCACGGAGAACCCCTCCTTTGAAGTGATCGCCGCTCTCCTCTCCCGCTGCCGCGTCTACCGACTCACGCCGCTCACCGATGAGCAACTGATTCAGTTACTGAAGCGCGCCCTGGCCGACAAGGAGCGCGGCCTGGGCGCCATGAACGTCAAAGCGGACGACGAAGCCCTGGAGATGATCGCCAGCTATGCCAATGGCGATGCGCGCTATGCCTACAACGCTCTCGAGACTTCGGCCAAGCTGGCGGCCGAGAGTCACACCGCGATTACCCGTGAGGTAGTGCAACACGCCTTGCAGCAGCGCGTGCTGCTCTACGACAAGCAGGGAGAAGAGCATTACAACCTGATCTCCGCCCTGCACAAAAGCGTCCGCAACAGCGATGTGGATGCCTCGCTTTACTGGCTGGGACGTATGCTGCGCGCCGGAGAAGACCCCATGTATATTGCCCGCCGCTTGGTCCGCATGGCGGTCGAAGACATTGGCCTGGCCGCGCCGGAAGCATTGAACCTGACCTTGTCGGCCCGCGACGCGATTGATTTTCTGGGCTCGCCGGAGGGCGACCTGGCGCTGGCCCAGGCTGCGGTCTACCTGGCCTTGGCGCCCAAGTCGAACGCGCTGTACACCGCCTATGGAGAGGTAACCGCGGAAATCGAAGCCCATCGCGCCGAGCCGGTGCCCTTGCACTTGCGCAATGCCCCAACTCCGCTGATGGAGCAATTCGGCTACGGTGAAGGCTATCAATATGCGCATGATGTCGAAGCCGGCGTAGCCGATATGGAATGCATGCCTGACAATCTGCGGGGCCGCGAGTTTTACCATCCCCGCCCCCAGGGCCGGGAAAAACTCCTCGCCCAGCGCATGGAAGAAATCCGCAGCATTCGTGCCGCAAAGCAAGCCGCCCAAAAAACCCAATCATGACAATGGAAGCCCGCCGAAAATTTATCCTCACCTTAAAGGATGGGATCGTTGGGGGCTTTAACTTCTCAGGAGCAGCATGGATCAACAGTCAGACCCGCAGTGGCTAAGTTGGGCGAAACGTTTGCAGGCGATTGCCCAGAACGGGCTAACCTACACCCGCGATCACTACGACCATTTGCGCTACGAGGAACTGCGCGAGCTTGCCGCCGAGATGATGGCCGCCGGGGCCGGCATGCCCGACTCGCAGAAAGTCCTGGATCTCTTCCGCGGCGAAAGTGGTTACAGAACACCGAAGGTTGAGGTGCGTGGAGCCGTGATACGCGAGGACCAAATTTTGTTGGTGCGAGAGCGCGAGGACGGAGGATGGACCATGCCCGGAGGTTGGGCGGACGTGGGCGAGACCCCGAGTGAAATGGTGGAGCGCGAGGTAAAGGAGGAGTCTGGTTTCGACGTAAAAGCGCGCAAGCTGGCAGCGTTGTTTGACCGCAACAGGCATCCTCATCCTCCTGGGCCCTTGCATGCGTACAAGCTGCTCTTCCTATGCGATCTGTTGGGCGGCGAAGCCACCCCCAGCTTTGAAACAACCGAGGTGGCATTTTTTCCGCGCCACTCCTTGCCCAAACTCTCCATCGCCCGCGTAACCGAATACCAGATCGAGCACATGTTCGAGCACGCCGCTCATCCCGAGTGGCCAACCACCTTCGACTGAATAAAATTGCGCGAAGCGAACAGGTCAAACCCAACTTCAAGGTAGAGTCCTGAAGGGGACGGTTGAGAATCAGACTTGTCCAAATTAGCCTTTTTCTCGATGGCCTGATTCGCCTGAACGCTCACTGAAAAAAAATCAACGATTAGGATGTATTGCGATCAGTCCCGAAGGGACGGCTGAGTGTAGGCCCAGGACGACAGTCCCGGGTGAACCTTCCAACTAGCAAACGATACGTAAGTAATGATCCAAAAGTGCTAAATCCGACCCCACCTCCGGCAATGTAGAACTGGCCGGAGGCTCCCCTGTGAAAACCCTCTTAGTCACGCTTATCCTTTGCTCCGCAGCGGCGGCCAAAGACAAACCGGGTCCAACGTATCGGAACGCCGTTTTCCAGGAAACCCACGCCGAATACGTCCGCATGAACTGTTATGGCACCGGCTACGGTAGCAGCATGAATACCTGTCACGACGCGCAGATGCTCGTCTACACAGTGAAAGCAGGAGAAACCGTCTACACGCTGACACCGTACGGGACATTGCCTCATCGCGAATCTCTGTGGAAGCAACCCGCGGGCGCCCCCGTGGCCGTCTGGAACGATGGGAAACACGTGCATATCCGCACCGGCGTAAAAGAATCCCAGTACGACATCATCGGTGAGACCGCCCAGGACGCGGCCAATTAGCCGGCGCTCCTATTCCAGAGCACGCACCCCATTGTTTGTATAGCCGCACAGCCGATCCGGGCTGAGCTGTGCCGGCCCCGGGCCTTAGTCCGGGGTAGCGGGTTTTCAAATCCGCGAGAACGCTATATCTTGCAAATAACCGGGCTTGGCCCCGGTTAGAATGCCCCGCGGCTGCGAAACCACCCGTACTTTTCTGTCACCTCGACGATAAGGATCCGTGAAGACAACTCCACCGCCTGGCGCCTATAAGCAAAAGCTACGGTTACAACTTGCCCTGGCTTGGCTCCCTTTTCTGATCACGGCAACGGCCATGGGCCAATTGCTAAGCGGTTACTCGCTTCCGGCGAAGGACCTTACCGGACCTGTCCAATCCCTGATCGCGACCGATCCCATCTGGGTGGTCGATTACCACACGCTGATCATGGACTATCGCGCCTCCGGCCACCTAAATGCGAACGCCGCCGTGCTCTCCCTGCGGCCGGGCAGCGTTGGCCCGGTTACACCGCGAGCGACCAATCCTGAAAATCCCTTCGTCGAGGGAGGAGATGTCATTGCCGTTCGCGCGAGCGACTTGATTCTTGACGGGAACCCTCACCGGTTAAGTGTTGACCTCCGCGGCAAGATCAAAAAGCCGCAGGTAGACGCGCTGCGCCTCGTGCTGCCGATGGGCGCAAGACTAAAGATCACCAGCCTGCACTTTCTTGCCGACCCGGAGCTTTTGCCATGTGCTGCATCCACACCGCCGGAGATGCCCGCGAAAAGCAGGCCTCTTCCCGTTCACGGCCCTCTTTCCTGTGACGGTGCGCCGGCAACATCGTTGCGCGGGCGAGATTCCATTTCCATTGACACCGCTCGCCAGCAAGGCACGACTCTCTACCTGGACCTGCTGGCTTTTGCTTACCTGCCAGGGTTCATTAGTTATGATGCCTCCGCGCCTCCGCGCTCTGCCGCGATCACTGACCCCAGCCTGGTGATTGCCACGCTGCGCTATGCCGGCCAGCCTTCTGCGAGCGAAGAGCAATTTCCCATGCTGGTCTCGCAACATCGACATGAGCTTCTCAATCAGAAGCGTTCGTTGTATGCCCTGCGGCTCGACCCCACCAGACGGCTGCTCTCCGTCGAGTTGATGGATCGCAGTGCCCATGCGCAGTTGGTCTTATTTGGAGCTGCTATTTCCGATCAGCCGGAGATCAGCACCGATGAAGACGCGCCGGTCCTCAGCGCACCCATGAATGCGAATTGCGAGGTCACCGCCATGCTCCGCGATTCCGAATGGTTCCATCTTGCTGACAGCGCCGGCAAGCCGGTCGACACCTTGCAGGCCATGCTCCACAAAACGCCTTCACCCCATGGGCTCGCTCTTTCCCTCGAGGTCATCAACAACAGCAACCAGGACGCGGATGTTACGCTCACCTTTCCTTCCCTGACCATCCATGTCTCCAACGATCCCCTGGACGTTTCCTACCTCTTTCCGCAAGCCGTCGCCACCATCTCCTCCAACGATGCAACTCTTTCCGCGGATTACGGGCCGAAGTTTCTTCTGCAGTTCACCGACGTCTTTGCCCCGCGCGCCGGTTGTGGCGCGGCGGCGATCGTCGAGGATACTTCCGGGCAGGCAAAGACCTTTTTGCTTACCAAGCAAAAAGATTCCGTTGCAGATCGAACCGAATACCATATTCATCTTGCGGCTCACCAGGCTTACTCGCCGCCGCCGGCGACAGTGGTCTTGCATAATGGCGATTGGCGCTCCGGTTTCCAGGCCTACCAACGTTGGCTGAGCAGTTGGAATGATCAAACCTCTCCACAGCCGGCGTGGCTCCAGCGTTCTTTTTACATGCGCCGCGACTATCCCATAGGCGGCAGCGGCTTGCTCTTCGATGAAACAAAGAATCGATATACCTTCGACCGGCTACTGCAAGATGGCCGATCCTTCGGTGGAATCGACTTCATCGATATTTCCGGGTGGGCTTTGTCAGAAGCGAAAGGGCGGGTCGGAGATTACCCCATCGAACTCGGTGGACCTGAGAACCTCCGTGCCAACATTGAGCAGGCCAAGCGTGAGCATGTGCCCACAGGACTCTACTTCGAAGGCTACCTCGTCGACACAAATTCCGATGTCGGACGCGAGCACGGCGCCCAGTGGCAACTGATTGACCAAGACGGGAAAGGCAAAGCGTGGCCGAACAGCCCGGAGATTTTTCTTTGCCCCCGTGTTTCTGCGTGGCAGACCTATCTCACCGATCGCGTGGCGAGCGTGGCGAAACAGACCGGCGCTCAAGCTGTCTACCTGGATGAGTTCGGCTGCGACAACTGGCAATGCTATGCAACCGATCACGGCCATCCCGCCGGAGCGAACATGATTGGCGGCCAGATCACGATGGCTAAGCGCCTGCGCAAAACACTCGATGAAGAAGGCCTGAAGCAAACCATCTTGTATACCGAGTGCCCGCAGGTAGACATTGCCGCTCCCTATGTAAATGGCTCATTCACCTATGCGCTCCCATCGTCCGTCCCCGCGGCGTATGGCGCCAAGCTGAATCTCTGGCGCTTCGCTTTTCCCCACGTGCGTCTCTGGGACATGCTGAGCTCGGGTGTTGAACCTCATATCTTGTCGGCCGAAGATTTCCGTTTCTCGTTCTGGCACGGCGATGGCGTCTGGCTGAAAGGCCGCTCAGATACCTGGTATGGGCAGGACATTCTCGACTTTCTGCGCTGGGCGCATCCTTTGCTGCTGAAGCACGCTGAGGCGTTTGCCGGGCAAGCGGAACCTCTGATCGACTCGCCGGATCCCCACATCCTGATCAATCAATTTCGTGGCGGAGGCGAGATCGTCTATACCCTCTTCAACAACACTTATGAAACGCGCCGGCTAACCTTCCGCGGAAGAACAATTACGCTGTCTCCCCGTGGAGTTGACTTGATTGCTGAACCTGCCGAACCACCATCGCCGGGACATCTGTAGAGGTCACGCCGCCGTTGTCAGTCAACCCAAAGTAACCCCCGAAACGATAACCGACGATTCAAGAAAAGGCTCTTGGCGGCTTGATCCGATTCCGCAATGCCAGTTATCTTGTCGGCAGACGATTTCGGCAGCAGTCAGGTTCTCGACGCCAGTTTGCTAGTCGGCAGTTGCCCGCAGTTTAGGCCTAAGCGCGAGCGAAGGACAGTTTTAACGCTGTCCGGTGACACACCCGATCCCTGTCTCAAATTAGTCAATCCAACCATCCCGCCGCGGCGGGATTTTTTATTCCACAACACCGCGCCTCCAAGCGCAGTCACAACCTCTGTCCATCAAATTTAAGGAGCCACACCAATGCCCAAAAATAAAGTCAACGACCCCATCACCGATCAGGAAATGGCCTTTGCCCGCCAGGTCCTCGCTGGCGGCATGACCGACCGTCAAGCCGCCCAAGCCGCCGGACTAAACCCCGACTCCGCCGCCTACACCAAATCCAAACCCACTGTCCGCGCCTACATGCTCGAGCATCGCGCCGCCGTACAACAACAACTCGTCCAGCAAGAGGCGGACGATCAGCACCGCCGCAACCTGGACCGCCAAAAAGCCCTCGACCGACTCTGGGAAATCGCTTACCTCAGCCCCGAGAAGACCCGAGGCAGCATTTCCGGCCAAGTCAAAGCCCTCACCATAATCGTCGCCATGCACAACTTCATCCCTGACCGTCGCGCCATCGACCGTCCTTCCATCTACTCAGAAAAGAACGCCCCCGCTGCCCCCGCCACCGGCTCGGCGCCAGAGGTGCCCCAGAACCCTGGCCCCAGCAGGGCCACCTTGGCCAGCCGCTCTGTCACTGAAGCCCCCAGGCCTTCTGTCCCACTGTTCAATTCTGTTCCAGACTTGGGGATTCCTTTTCCTATAAAAGGGACCCCCCTCAACCCCTTCGTTCGCCCCCGCTAAGCTGCCAAATCCTAAAAAGGACCTAAAAAGATCGAATTTTACAAATAACCGCCAGCCAAGCCGCCACCGAACGCATCGCCATACCAGACCTTACCCCTGGACGGGTGCCCCTGCGTGCTGCCCAACTCAGCCGATCGGAGGAAATCTGCGCTTGCTGCTAAGGTACAAAGCATGAAACGACGATCAATGATCCTGGGATCCGCCCAGTTTGGTCTGCTATCCACGCTGCGCTGCAGCACCCCGGCCTTTTTCTCCAATTCGCTCTACAACGCTTGGGGTGAATCCTCTCCGGCGACTCCACGCGCGATTCCTTCCCCGGATCAGATCGCCTGGCAGGATCTCGAGTTGGGCATGTTCGTCCACTTTGCGCCCAATACCTGGCAGGATGTCGAGTCCGACAACCTATCCACCCCCCTCTCCCAGATCGACCCCAAAAAACTAAATACGGATCAATGGGCAAAGACCGCACTCGCCCTGGGGGCGAGGTACATCGTTTTCGTAGCCAAGCATCAGGGCGGCTTCTGCATGTGGCAAACGGAAACCACCGGCTACAGCATCCGCAACACCCCTTGGCGAGGCGGCCACGGCGATGTGCTGGCGGATGTCTCCGCCTCCTGCCGCAAGCACGGCCTCAAGCTCGGAGTCTATGTCTGTCCTCGCGACGACCACTTTGGCGCAAAAACAGGAGGCATCTGTAAGACGCCCGAGTTGCAGGCCCGCTACAACGCGATGTATCGGCAACAGCTCACGGAGGTCTTCTCACGCTATGGAGAGTTGGTCGAAGTCTGGTTCGATGGATCCACGGCCACGCCGGTGAGCGATCTGCTGGCGAAGTATCAGCCGCACGCCATGGTGTTTCAGGGTCCTGCGGCAACGATCCGCTGGGTCGGCAACGAGGATGGCTTTGCGCCCAATCCCTGCTGGAACGGCATCGACCGCGCAGACGCCAAAACCGGCACGGCGACTTCGCTGAACAGCGACCCCGACGGAGATGTCTGGATGCCCAACGAGGTCGATGTTTCGATACGCCGTCCAAACTGGTTCTGGAGCACGAAGAACGCGAACAAAGTGCTCACGCCCGATCAGCTGCTCTCGGTTTACTACCGTTCGGTCGGACGCGGCGCACAGCTCCTGCTGAATATCCCCGCGAATCGCGATGGCCTGCTCCCAGATCCCGACTGCGCCTCGGCAAGCGCCTTCGGCAGAGAGGTTCGTAAGCGCTTTGCAAAGCCACTAGCCGAAACTGCGGGACAAGGTGCCGAGCTCACGCTCACCTTAACCACTCCCACGCGAATCGACACCGTCATCATGCAGGAGGAGATTGCCAAAGGTGAACGCATAAGGAAGTACCGCATCGAGGGGCATTCCGGTGGAACCTGGCGCCCACTTGGCGAAGGCACCTCGGTTGGCCACAAGCGCATTCAACCTGTCGGGCCGATCACGGTGGACGCGCTTCGCGTTGTAACCACGCAGAGTGTTGGCACTCCAATTTTCCGCACCCTGGCCGTCTTCGATACCCTGCAGCCCCCACCCAGCGACTGGAATGATGCGCCGCAGATCTGGGCCGCCAACCTCGCCGGTCGCTGGCGCGACCATGCCTTCTCCCTTGACCTCACCTCTAAGATCAAAGCCGCGAAACAATACCGTCTTCGCTTCGTTCCCCTCGCGGGAACGGTCACAGAACTGAAGAACGTAGTGCTCCGCCTACACGGTGTGCCGGAGCCCAACTTGGTAAAGCCCGTGACCGGCAAGCCGGATGAGCTGATCCTCGACATCACAGGCGTCTCTGAAACCGTTCGTATTGACGGTCAAGTGGAGGGTGCGAGTAGCGGAGAGATCCTGCTGCAGGAGCTTTGATTAAATATTGACGGGATCCAGCAAAATCCCTGCCTTGCACGCAGCCGGCCTCGGCTTAAGAGCTACATTGACGTCGATCATAGCTTCGTTGGGCAACTAGAGGCAGATCCCTTTCAACCCCACCGCCAAAACCCTAAAATGAAACCATGATCAAAAAGAAGCTCGGCAATTCGGACATGGAACTGTCGCCCATCGGCTTTGGTTCCTGGGCGGTCGGTGGCGGCGACTGGCAATTCTCCTGGGGTCCGCAGGACGACAACGACTCCATCGCCGCGATTCACAAGGCGCTGGATCTAGGCATCAACTGGATTGATACCGCGGCCGTCTATGGCCTGGGACATTCCGAAGAGGTCGTCGCGCGCGCCCTTAAGACAACCTCGCACAAGCCATACATCTTTACCAAGTGCGGCCTGGTCTGGGGTGAGAAGCGCGAAGCCGGCAACGACCTGAAGCAAATTCGCCGCGAAGCAGAAGACAGCCTGCGACGACTCGGCGTGGATACTATCGATCTCTACCAGGTCCACTGGCCTAAACCGGAGGAGGAGATCGAAGAAGCATGGGGCGTTATGGCCGACCTGCAAAAGCAGGGCAAGGTTCGTTGGATCGGTGTCTCCAACTTCAGCGTGGAGCAGATGGAGCGCGTCAGCAAGATCGCCCCCATCACTTCCAACCAGCCGCCCTACTCCATGTTGAACCGCTCCGTCGAAGCGGCCATCCTACCCTTTTGCCAGAAGAACAATATAGGCGTGATCAATTATGCCCCCATGCATTCCGGACTGTTAACCGGAGCCATGACCAAGGAGCGGGTGGCCAACCTCACCAGCGACGACTTTCGCCGCAAGGCAAAGAACTACCAGGAGCCTCTGTTATCGCGCAACTTGGCGGTGGCGGACTTGCTCAGCAAAATTGGTAAGCAGCACAACGTGAGCGCCGGCGTAGTGGCGATTGCGTGGACCCTGCATCATCCGGCAATCACTGCGGCCATTGTCGGCGGACGCAACGCCAAGCAGGTAGAAGGCGTGATTCCCGCGACCACCTTCCGCTTGCCGGAGGCGGAGTTCGCAGAAATACAGGCCTATCTCGCGGAGCACGTCACTTAGCGCATGCCAGCTCATCACACCGCGCTGCACTCACGGAACGGCATTCCGCAGCCGGCGCGCAATACCAACGAAATTGCGGATAAGTGGATCCGATTGGTCACGCTTTCGCCACGTCAATCCGATTTTCCATTTCGCCTCGGCCAGATGGGTGTCCAGCAAACGAACGTTGGGTACACGCATCCGGCTCGCCGAGCTCGGGACCAGGCTGACACCAGCCCCAGCCTGGACGAGAAAAAGGACGGTCAAGAGCTCGTTCACTTCCTGAACAATGCGGGGACTGAATCCGGCAGCTCTGCAGGTTTGCACCAGATGATCGAAAAAACTCACTGAGCTGCTACGAGAGATGACGACGAACGGCTCGTTCCGAAGGTCCGAAAGCCCCTTACGGTAAGACATGCCGCGAGGAATCGCTGCGACCAGCATCTCTTCAAGCACAGGCACGGTGACCAATTCCGCACTCTCGACAGGAAGCCGGACGAAACCAACATCGATGTCCCCTTGATGAAGCGCTTCGATCTGGTTCGGAGTCGACATGTCGCGCATGGACACTTGTACTTCTGGAAATTGCTGCCGGAAACGCATCAACATGTCCGGCAATCCAGCCGCCAGGGATCCGATGCCGAAACCTATCCGTAATACTCCGGCCTTTCCATTGACGGCCAAACGGGCCATCTGTTCGGCAACCTCGGCTTCTCGCAACAGGCGCCGCGCGCGATCTCGCAAGATCTCGCCTGCCGGCGTTAGAGGCTACCTTGCGATATCCGCGTACCAGCAGTCGGCCGGCTACTTTGGCTTCCAACCGCTGCATCTGTTTGGTCAGCGCAGGCTGACTCACGCGCAGGATTTCCGCCGCGTGGCTGAAGTGGAGTTGGTCCGCCAGGACTAGGAAGGCGCGCAATTCAGACAGCTCCAGAGCCATTCCTCCAAGTTATCAGAAGCACGCTAATTACATATTGGACAGAATGCCAAGCATGTTGCAGCCTAATAGAGGGAGTGAATCCGACGGAGAGTGCCGCCCTCAATGAAAATCAAGTGGCCCAAATGGGCGCTCGCCATGCTCTTTCTCGCCAACGGAGTCGGTTTTGGAACCTGGGCCACCCATGTCCCGGTATTCAAGCAATTCCTGCACCTTGAGAATGGGTCGCTCACCATCGTACTCACCAGTTTCATCGCTGGCGCGATCGTTTCCATGCCGATCACCGGGCAAGTGATTGCTCGTTACGGCAGCCGGCGCATCACCCGGATTGCGGCGATCAGCTACGTTCTCATGATCGGACTTCTTGCCCAGACCTCGAACTTCTTGTTGTTCATGATCTTCGCGGGGCTGCTTGGAGCTGCCAACGGAGCCCTGGATATCGCCATGAATGCGAATGCCGTGGCCATCGAAAAACACTACATGCGGTCCAGCATGTCTCTCTTCCAAGGCTGCTGGAGCGCCGGAGGATTGCTGGGTGCTGCCGCGGCCGGACTCCTGCTCAAACATCAAGGCACCGCTCGCTCCGATCTTTCGTTTATCGCCGTCGTGCTCGGTCTGTGTTGTATCGTGTCTCTGCCCGTGCTTGTGGACGACGTGGCCAGACCGTCCAGGTCGAAATTTGTCTGGCCAGATACCGCCCTGTTCCACATCGCGATCCTCGCCGCCTTCGGCTTATTAGCAGAGGGGGCCATCGCCGACTGGACTTCTGTCTACCTTCACTCGAACCTCGGTGTTACTCTTCCCCTTGCCGCCGCCGGTTATGCTGCGTATGCCATTGCCATGACCGCCACGAGGTTCTCTGGTGATTGGCTTACCAGGCGCTTCAGCGAAAAAAATATCCTGCACTCAAGTGGCCTGCTGATCGCCATCGGCATGGCTTGCACCCTTCTCTCTCCTTCCTGGTGGCCGGCCGTTTTTGGACTCGTGCTTGCCGGGGCGGGCATCGCAAATATCGTCCCCGTTGTCTTTAGCATGGCGGGTCACGATACTCGAATGGGATCCGGACCTGCCATCTCCGCCGTCGCTACGATCGGCTACTTCGCCCTGCTGACCGGGCCACCCATCATTGGGTCGCTCGCAGTCCTGGTTGGGCTACGACGGGCGATGATGGTTATCGTGCTTGCCGGAATCATCGTCGCGGCCGGACCCATGTTCTTTCAATTGAGTTTGACTTCACCAGTCGCCGGAGAGGAAAACCTTTGATTACTCTTAGCTGTGACGCGATCCTCTTCGACATGGATGGCACCCTCGTCGATTCCACGGCATGCGTGAAGGCAATCTGGGGGCCTTGGGCCCAAAGGCATGGAATCGAGCTGAGTTTTCTCTTGCACCATTCCCATGGAAGAAGAACCATCGACACCATCAACCAGGTAGCTCCCCACCTTGACGCTGCGTCTGAGGCCGAAGTGCTCGAAGCCGAAGAAATAACATTGCGCGAGGGAATGGTCGCCGTTGGTGGCGCCCTTCAACTGCTAAGCAGGCTGAAACCCCATCAGTGGGCGGTGGTGACTTCGGCGCCCAGGCGCCTGGCGACAGCGAGACTTGGGTACGCCGGTCTTCCTGCTCCGCCGCTTCTGATTACCGCAGAGGATGTTCTCCACGGAAAGCCCGATCCGGAAGGCTATTTGAAAGCAGCGCAGCAGCTTGGAGTTTCCCCCAGCCGTTGTGTCGTGGTCGAGGACGCGCCCGCCGGCATTCTCGCGGGCCGCAACGCAGGCATGCCCGTTCTAGGTCTAACTACGACCTTTGCTCCAGAACATCTCTTGGGGGCCATATGCGTACAAGATTTCACAGAGGTAGAGTTCTCTCTAGCCTAACAACGCTGGGAAGGAACTGAACGGATACAGATGACGGGTGTCCCCACATCTCGCTCGTTTTTCGCGAGATGTGGGATGCCACTGCTCTTGCCCTCTGACTCTCGGCCATTCGACATTTGCTGAGTCCCCAGCAAATTGCCCTATGGCCAGCAAAACCAAGGAACCAACGGACCAGCCTCTACGTACCCATTAAAAGAATGCACCAACGCTACCCCTGGTCATGGATCGAGGCGCAGATCGCAGAGACCGCCGAGGTTTGGAACTCCGGCGCAGCACGCTCCGCGCACGCGGGCCCACGGTACACCCCCAAGCAGCAACAGGAGCGAGAGAAAGCCTACGACCAGGGACTGCGCGCAGTGGAACGAGAGGCCAAGCGAGCCCCGCGAACCAAATCAGAGCGCCTCAACACGCAGGACCGCATCGTAGCTTCCTTCGCTCGATTCTCTGCCACCGCGCTCGACCTGGCACCGGAAACCGTTAAGCTTCTCACAGACGACTTCTTGCCCGTGGGCACGACGCTCGCACGCTGGGCAAGACAATTCGACGCCACCCTCAGCATGGCCGATATTATTCAGGCCTGCCGCAATGCCTGGACTGCTTGCGGATTGCAACCCTTGCTCGGCGACCGCGTAGGAATCACACCAGCCATCCTCGGCTACAGCCTCCTTTATCCTTACAGCGACAACTACCTGGATCGGGAAGACATCTCCCCTGCAGCAAAGCTTCGCTTTTGCGATCGTTTTCGCGATCGTTTGCGCGGCGAAAGGATCCCCGCGCAGGACGATCGGGAGGCTGCACTATGGACGTTGGTCAACTTGATCGAAGATCAATATCCTCGCGCGCATTATCCCCAGGTCTTTGACTGCCTGCTGGCCATTCACCGCGCACAGGAAGACAGCATCGCGCAACTGCGGAGCGGTAACCAGTATGAGGATGCGGAGGTATTACGGTTAAGCTGTGCCAAGGGCGGCAGCTCCGTACTGGCCGACGCTTGCCTGGCACATGGCTGCCTGAGCACGGACGAAAGCCGATTCTCCTTCGAATGGGGTGTGCTGCTGCAATTGGGAGACGATCTGCAGGATGTGCGGGAGGATATGCGGCGTGGCTCAGTCACCCTCTTTACTCGCAGCGCCATGCAGGGTAAATCATTAGACACCCTCGTGATTCAACTTCTGAACTTCAGTGAGCACGTAGCAGCCGGCATGGACCACCTGCCCAAGGGCACGCGGATGCTCAAGAACTTGCTGAGGATGAGCTGGCGATCGCTCATCATCGGGGCCATCGCCAACTCCCACGAATTCTTCTCTTCCAGCTTCTTGCAGGAAGCGGAGCAATGGTCTCCTTTTCGCTTTGCATTTCTCCGCGCACGGAATCAAAGATTGACCAGCCGGCACGGTCTATATGCAACCCTCTTCGATGCCTTCCTCGAGGCACGCGACGATAACCACGAACTGCCGCTGCCCAACTATGGAAAGATTTCCTATCCTGCGGATGATGCGGCGGCCATAGGATAGAAGCCTGCACGAACATGCTGCATCGGTCCGCTGTTCGCCAAATTGATTCGGGCTACCTGGTTTGCTAAAGTCGTCCTCATGTCCGATCGTGCCACCGAGCAGATCAGCGAATTTATCGACTCCCTCTATCGCGCGGATTCGAGACGCATCTTGGCCACGCTGATCCGCTTGATCGGCGATTTTGATCTTGCCGAGGAGGCGATGCACGAAGCCTTTGCGGCTGCGCTAAGTCTGTGGCCGGCCAGCGGAGTACCCGATAACCCGCGGCCATGGTTGATTTCAACCGCCCGCTTCAAAGCCATCGATACGCTGCGTCGACGCGCGCGATTCGATGCCTCACAAGACGAGCTCGTGCGCTATCTCGAAGCGCAATGGAGTTCCACGGAAGGGTCCACTCAAGAAGACAGCGTTGAAGATGATCGGCTGCGCTTGATTTTCACCTGCTGTCATCCATCTCTGCCGCCGGAAGCGCACGTTGCGTGAGGTGTGCGGGCTCACCACGGAGGAGATTGCGAAGGCCTTCCCTACCACTCCGCGTACGCTGGCGCAGCGCATTGTGCGCGCCAAGGCAAAGATTCGAGACACCCCGATTGGCTACGAGGTGCCGTCGCCGCACGAACTGCCACAGCGGCTGGACGCGGTGCTTCAGGTCATCTATCTCGTCTTTAACGAGGGCTTCGGCAGTTGAACTAAAAAAATTGAACCAGCTGTCGATTTTCGGTCTCCCCAGCGACTATCTGATGAACGACGGCTTCTGAGCCACCGAAAATAAGGAGGATCCATGAAATACATCTGTTTGGGATACATCCAGCCGGGCAAGTTCGAAAACATGTCTGAGAGCGAGCGCAACACCATGCTGGACGAATGCTTTACCTACGACGACGAGCTGCGGGACAACGGACACTTTGCCGCCGGCGAAGCTCTTCAACCCGCCAACACAGCGATGACCCTGTATTGGAAGAACGGAAAGGTCGCCGTGACAGATGGTCCGTACGCGGAAACGAAGGAGCAATTGGGTGGAATCCTGGTGCTGGAGGCGCGCGATCTCAATCACGCAATTCAACTCATCTCTCAACATCCTGGAGTGAAGTATGGGCCGTTCGAGATACGTCCAGCTGCGGATTTGAACGAAATGATCAGGGAAAGCGAGCAGCGGCGGCAAAAGCACGCCACGCGATGAAGCCGCAACAAATCAGGATGAGAAAGCGAGGAGTATAGATGTCAAAGGTTCGTGTCGCGGGATTTGGTCTTTCGTTAGACGGTTTTAGCGCAGGGATAGAGCAGAGCCTTAACGATCCGCTGGGCAAGCGCGGTGCAGAGATCTTTCAGTGGTTCTTCCATACCAGAACCTTCGGCGCCATGCATGGGAAGGAGGGCGGATCGACCGATGTCGACGACGTGTACGCACGGCGGGCGATGGAAAACTTCGGCGCGTTTATCCTTGGCCGAAACATGTTCGGTCCGATCCGCGGCCCATGGCAGGATGACTCGTGGAAAGGATGGTGGGGTCCCAATCCGCCATACCATGCGCCAACCTTCGTCCTGACCCACTACGAGCGCGAGCCGGTGGTGATGGAAGGCGGGACGACCTTCTACTTTGTCAGCGGCGGAATCCAAGAGGCCCTGAGGCTAGCGAAACAAGCAGCGGGCGCCAAGGACGTCAAAATCGGGGGCGGCGTTTCCACCGTGCGGCAGTATCTGCAGGCAGGGCTGATCGATTCCCTCCATCTGGCACTTGCACCGGTTGCACTAGGTCAAGGTGAGGCACTCCTCGCCGGCATCGACCTGCCCGCGCTGGGATTTTCTGTGACCGAGCACCAGGCCACGGAGCACGCCACGCATGTGGTGTTCTCGCATGCACACCAGCTCCCCGGCCCATCTCCGATTTGTTAGCGACGAGCTCGATTTGGCCATCCGGGTTGAATGAATGGACCTCTGCTTGATCCATCCCTTCCTGGCAACGAATGACGGGTGCCCCACATCTCGCTGGTTTTTCGCGAGATGTGGGATACCAATGCTCTTTCCCCCTGACCCTCGACTTCTCCGATTCGCTTAAAAGTAAACCTCGGTGGTATCCCACCCGTCATTGGTCAGGAGGTCAGGGACTATTGAATGTAATCCGGAGCTTTCTTGAGACGATGAAAGGTGGCCGGGTCGTGCTCAATCCAGAGCTGCGCTCCGCTCTGCTTCAGGTAGGCTTCCATCGCCGCGCGACTGGCCATCGTCTCATCCTTGTTCGCCTCGTCCTCAGGAGGCCTGGAAGCGTTACGCTCCGCCGCATAGTGCCACAAGTCTCCCGCAATCAGGACTGGCCCAGTCTTGGGCAGCTTCAAGGCCAGAACCTGGTGGCCCGGCGTATGCCCTGGAGTGGATTTGATCACGACCGTTCCGTCGCCGAAGACATCGTAATCCGTTTTGGGGAGGATGATCGTCTTGCTGTTGCGCAGTCGATTGTAGGTCGCTATGTGCTCGGCACTGGCGGCGAACATCGCATCCCGCTCCGCTTGATGGACCAGCCAAGTTGACCCGGCGAACGCATTCGCGTTGGCCGTGTGATCGAAATGATAATGCGAGAACGCAATGTAGGTGATTTTATCCGCGGGATAGCCAAGCGCCGCCAGTTGCGGCAACAAAGGTTTGGGAGAACTTACCGTATCGCCGTCCTCGGTCACCGGCTTGCCTTCCTTGAACGCGTTGTCTGGAATCACACCGACATCCCACATCAGGGTTCCTTTGGGGTGAACGATCAGATAGCACGGCACCACCATCTCGGGGTTCTTCACGTCCCCTTTGTTCAATCCGTACGATAAGGGGTTTTCACCTTTGATCAAGCCACAGTCAAACAGATACACGCGTAGGGAGCTCACCGGAGCAGCCATTTTCTGCGCACCAGACGGTGAAACCGCAAGAACAAGCAGCGACACAAGCGCTGCCCAGGTTTTTCCCAACTTGATCATGATTCCGTCACTTTCTTCTCAGCTACTTCTTCGAAAAACCAGTGTTGACCGCAGTCAGACCCCCGTCTACCACCAGAACGCTTCCGGTAATAAAGGACGCTTCGTCGGAGCCCAGAAACAGCGCCGCGTTGGCAATGTCTTCCGGACGGCCCAGGCGTCCGATGGGATAGAGGGCGGAAATGCGTTGCGCAAGATCAGGGTCGCGCGCGAAAAGCGGCTTCCAATGGTCGGTGACAACCGTGCCGGGACAAATGCAATTGATGCGCAAACCGCCCGGAGAAAACTCTCCAACCATGGACCGCGACATGCCGATGATGGCAGCCTTTACGCTGCTATAAACGTGATCCGCTGCCAAGACCCATCAGAGCATTGACAGAAGAGATATTCACAATGCTGCCGCAGCCTGTAGGCTGCATCAAGGGAATCGCCGCCTGCATGCAAAGCCAGTAACCTCTCAACCCAACCTGCACTACCGTATCCCACCGGTTGGAGTTTACCTCGTCCATGCCCGGCACTGCGTTGTTGACCAGAATGTGAAGACTGCCGAATCGTTCGCTCACGGCTCGCATGAGAGTGGAGATGTCTTCTTCTGAGGCCGCGTCTCCCTTGAGGAAGAACGCGGTGCCACCATCCGCAGCAATTTGCGCAGCCAGCGACTCACCCGCGGAGGCATTGATATCATTGATAGCGACCTTAGCGCCTTCCTTCGCAAAACGAGTAGCGACCGCACGGCCGATGCCGCTTCCCGCCCCGGTGATTACAGCAACCTTTCCTTCAAGACGCATTCGCTACTCCGTAAGAAATATTTTCTTTACCTTCCTCGGTAAAGGTGCGTAAGAACGATCTGCGGCTATAAAGCTGCGAGGACTTCGCGGTAGAGGTATTTCGCTCCTTCGACTCCATCCCATGGACCCCCTTCGTATTCGAGTCCAAAGACGCCCATGTAATTCGCATTCAGCATGATTCTGACATTTCGTTGCACATCCGGATCGGGCCAGCGATCCCAGTACTTGGCGTGCGCATGGGTATGAGCGTAAGGAGCCAGGGCCTGCAAGCCATGGAAGAGAAGGTACTCGTGCTCCCAATTGCAGAAGTCGGGAGATGCTTCGCAGAAAGGGCTATTGACCTCCTCCACGATGGTTCGAATATTGATTGGGTTCGCTGCCACTCCCCAATGGTTTTCGATCGTTACCTTGATGCCGAGACGGCCCCCGTAGTCAGCCATCTCTTTATACGATTCGATCGCGTTGCGGAGATACTGCGCCAAAGCATCGTTCCTGGGATAGCCGGCGACATCGCTAAAGAGCCCTGGCTTCGCTCCGGGAGTACTTTTGAACGTGCCCGCCTCAGCCACGGGCGGCGGAGCGATGGTAGGGCCACCGGTGTTTACGCGCATCGACTTGGCGCCCAGGATCGCGGCCCCGTCGAACCACTTCTTTGCCACTTCCACACCCGCTTTACGCCTCTCTGCATCCGGTTCGCAGATGTCACGCGGAGCATCGTTCGATATGTGATGACAACGTGTTCCTGTGGTTACTTGCTTGTTCGCCATTTTCTCCAGCCACTTCCGCCCCGATTTGCTGGATGGGTCGAATTCTGTAACGGTATGGGATCCTGACTTCCCGGCAACGGTCTCGGTCACGAACATGCTCGGGTCGTCACCATCGCCAAAAAAGCTGGAAATCAGGTCCATCTGGTACACACCGGGAAAGGTCTCCTTGGTGAATGTGGGAACGTCCAGCATGGTGATCTCGCCGTACTTCTTCTTCATCCTGGCGACTTCCGCCGGTTCCGTGGCGACGTCGCTATTCAGCTTGAAGAGATAACGGAAGGGCCAGCAATTCGATGCGATGCGGTCGAGCTTTTCCTTTTCCGACAGAGTACCCATTGCCGTCGAGTGGGTGATGGACTCCGGAGCGACTGGCGCCTGGGCGGCTCCGGGAGACGCGGTCGCGAGTAGACCGGCCGCCAGGCCGGCGCCCGCGCCTTGTAGAAACTTCCGCCTATCTACGCTGCTGTGTTTTCCATCCCCTAAGCTCATCGGCTCCGTCCTAATCTGTTGAATTGTTGTTACTGCAATTTACTTGATAACGGGCGACAAGGCGATGGATGTCAGGCCCAGGAGGAAGAAAAGGAACATCAGCACCAGATAGAGCCGGACACGGGCGCTGGCGCCGCGGAACTCCTTCCATACGAAGACTCCCCATAACGCGGAGATCATGGTGTTGCCCTCACCCATGGAGAAGGAAGTTGCGGGGCCAATCATGGGCACATAAGAAGCGACGAAATTAGCGATGGTTCCCACACCCCAAATGAGTCCTCCAGCCAGGCCCCAGGCATGTACGTTCCAGCGGCCGCATACATAATCTTTCCAGCGTAGCGGAGAGCCAGCGATGGGCCTGCGCATCAGCAGATAGATCATGGGCAATGCCGATGCCGCGGCTCCCAAAGAAAAGACAAAGTTCACGGTGTAAGGCTCCAGATGCCCCGGGCCGGCCAGCGATTTGGCTACCAACGGATAGAAGAGCCCGGCTCCAATGCCTCCGATGACGCTGAGCAGAATGCCTTTTCCAGTTTTGCCACCGCCCTGAGATATCCCCTTATACGCCAGGGCATCGAGTGCAATCGCGATGCAGACAAGAGCGATTCCGGAGAAGATCAGTACGGGATTGCCCGCCGGAGAAACAACATAGTTGAGCACTGCCCCCAGCACTAGCGCCAGGCCGGCGCCAATGGGGAAGGCTACCGCCATTCCGGCCACAGAGATTGCGGCCACAATCAGAATGTTGCCCACGCTGAAGACGGCTCCACCGGCAAAGGCCAGCAACAGGCTTCGCTCGCTCGCGGCATGCAAGTTAAGGAAAAAGCTTTGCGGCGATGTGGGATCCGTTTGACCCAGGGTGAGGCCGAAGATCACGGAACATATAAGCAGGCCCAGGGTGTAGTCGAAGTAGTAGAGCTCAAAGGGCCATTGGCGAGTGATCTTTTGTGTGTTCGCCCAGGTTCCCCAGCAAAGCATGCTGAGCGTCATCAGGAAGAGCGCGAGGCCATAGGACTGTGGTGTAAACACGGCGCTCCCCCTTCCCGGTGCCCGCCATCTTGCCGCGTTCCTCGTGGGCACGATTCTATGCGACACACTTGTGTGGCATCGTCTGGAAATAAGACTAAACGGTTACCCGAACGTTTTACTGAACTAACTTTCCACCGCTCGTGCACATAGAGTGAGTACAAAGTCGACCGGGTTCACTACGCCGGCTCATATCCAATGTCCACATCCGCAGCGGCAGTCATTGAACCTGAAGCGACCCAGGCCCAGGCAGAGAGTTTCTATCGTCCGGGCCTGGATATCCTGCGCGCGTTGGCATTCTTGATGGTTTTTGTTGCCCATGGGTTGGTATGGCAGCTCAACAAGCCGATCGAAATCGGGGCGATTGCACGCGCCGGGGAATTTGGCGTCTGCATTTTTTTCTTTCTGAGCTCTTACCTGATTACCGAGCTACTGCTGCGCGAAAAGCGCGATACCGGCACCATTCTTATTCGGGCGTTTTACGTGCGGCGAATCCTTCGTATCTGGCCGCTTTACTTCGCCGTGATCGCTGCCCGCTGCCTTTACGGGTTCCTCGTTCCCACCCATGCCGTTTCCGTTGCCTGGACTATCTCGCTGGTCTTGTTTTTCACTAACTGGTACACCGAAGGCCACGGTTATCCACCCGGATTTCTTTTTCCGCTGTGGAGCATATCGCTGGAGGAACAGTTCTATCTGTTGTGGCCGTGGCTGGTTAAGTATCTGAGCCGTGGCGGCCTGCTCGCGATTGCTTCCCTGGTGCTGGGGGCTGCCTACGTGACGCTGGCCTGGATGCTGTGTCAAAAGCGAACGCTGGATCCGGCTATCTGGGTAAACAGCCTGGTGCAATTTCAGTTTTTCGCGTTAGGGACCATGCTGGCAATCGGGCTTCGCGGGCGCGTCCCCCATCTTGGCAAAACCGTTCGTTGGGGACTGTTCGTTGCCGGATTGCTATGTCTGCGGGCCGCGCAAGCTGCCGTTTATGTGCGTGATCCAATAGGTGCGCACGATTTCGCGCACATTGCGCCGCGATTCCTGAGCGCGCTGGCCGCATGTCTCTGTCTCTTTTTCAGCCTGTTGCCATCGCCCTTCGGCAGAATGCAGAAGCCGCTCATCTATCTGGGCAAAATCTCCTACGGCCTGTACGTGTACCACGTGCTGTGCCTTGGTGCTGCGAGGCATCTACTTACGTATTTTGGCCGCCGTGTCGATTCTCTCCCCTCCCAGCTATGGACAATGGCTATCGCACTTCCCTGCACGGTCGCAATCGCCACACTCTCCTACCGCTACTTGGAAAGTCCCTTCTTGCGCTTCAAGAAGCGTTATACGATCGTCGGCTCGCGTCCGGTGTAAACGAGCTACTTGATGTAGTAGCCGCTCACTCGCCAATAACCCTTGGCGAAAGCGAGCGTCACCTTTTCCACCGCCTGTTGTCGATTGGCGAAGCTGGCGCCGTAATCCAAAACCACGTATTGGCCCTCGGGAGCTCCCGGCATGGTGGTGGTGTAACTGGCGTCCAGGAGTTCGCGCGACAACAGGGCGCCAACCCCAGCGCGTGCCTTCTCCAGTTGCCTGGTATATGCATCCCGGTCGAGCTGGGCGCGTATCAACATGCCGGTGTAGGCATAGCTGTCTGCGAAGTGGCCGTGATCAAGGTATCCGAGAAACCCCAGGGCTTGGCGCTCCGCCGCCTGCTCTTCCGCGGTATGCGGATCGGCAGCCGGTTCCCCTTGCTGCGTTGGCGCGGGTGCGGGCGTCTGCTGGGCGAACAGACGCCCATGTATCAAGCCGGCTGCCACCGCGATGAGAAGGACGGCGCGCAAGCCAAGGAGAATCGATCGTCTATTGGGCGTATTTAACTGAGCATCCATAAGGGCGGGTATAAGCAGTCTGCACCGGTTGACCGGCCATGGCGTCGGTGAGCGCCGCAGATACATAGTTCTTTGATTGATCCTCTCTGGGTTTGCGCTGCCCGGATTTCCTGCTATGCACTACCGGCAAGGGCAGCATGCGGGGTAAAGATTAATGGCTTTGATTGGCCCCGGCAGGAAAACTGGGGTCCGTCGAGGCCTGGTTGTCTTGCTTGAGCCCAGCCTGCTGCTTCTCCTTGGGCCGAGTCTGGAGCTGATCAAGCGCCCCAAAGACGATGCCCGGTGTGAGCACCTCAGGCAGCGTGATGACCGGCTGCCCTGGGAGGTAGAAGACATACGTTGGCACTCCGCTGCGGCCGAGTTCCGTCAGCGCCGAGGCGATGGCTTCATCATGTTTAGTCCAGTCGGCCCGGACCAGCACGATCCCGGAATCATGCAGGCGCCTGCCGGACGTCGGCGCGGTTCAGGACGACGCGCTCATTGACCTGGCAGCTCAGGCACCAGCGGGCGGTGAAGTCCACAAAGACGGGACGCCCCTGAGCGCGATATTGCTCGATGGCTGCGCGGCTATAAGGCTCCCAACCGGCCTGGCTGGAACCGGCCGCACTGCGGGCAGTAGCGGAGTCAGCCGCTGGAAACTGCCACAACGCATAAAGCGGCGTCGCCACCGCCAGGATGATGACCGCGACGGCAAAGACCGAAGGGACTCTTCGCGCCGGCCAGCGGCCAAGAATCCATCCCGCGATGCCCAACAACAGGAATGCCGCCAGCAATGCGGTGAGGGCATCGACTCCGGCCGAGGAAGCAAAGAGCCAAACCAGCCAGATCACGGTGCCGAAGATGAACACCGAAGTGGCCTGCTTCAGCACTTCCATCCAGGCGCCGGGACGAGGCAAATGGCGCATCCAGACGGGATGGAACGTGAGGAGCACGTATGGTGCGGCCAGCCCCAGCGCAAGGGAGGTGAAGACAGCGAAAGCAACGGCTGCGCTTTGCGCCAGGGCAAAACCGATCGCCGCGCCCATGAACGGGGCGGTGCAAGGTGTGGCTACTACCATGGCCAGCACGCCGGTAAAGAAGCTACCGGCATAACCATGACGCGAAGCCAGGCTGGAACCGGTATTGGTCACGGTGAGCCCGATTTCAAACATGCCGGCTAGTGAGAGGCCGAGGAAAAAGAGCAGCAGCGCCATGACCGCGACAAAACCGGGCGATTGGAACTGGAAGCCCCAACCCAGTTGGCGTCCGCCGGCCCTGAGGCCGAGCAGGAGAGCCACCACCGCCCAGAAGGAAACGAGAATTCCCAGGGCGTAGACCAAGCCGTGGGCGCGGACCTTGCTGTGCGTATGCCGGGAAGCCTCCACCAGAGAAAGTCCCTTGATAAAGAGGACGGGAAATACGCACGGCATCAGGTTCAAAATCACCCCGCCGACGAAGGCCAAGGAGATAAAGCGTAAAAGCAAAACCAAGCCGGCGGATGAGCCTCCTGCGGTAGCTACGGGCACTGCGCCCGGAACCGCATGGATCTCATAGGCGGTTCCATCGCCAAGCAAAAGAACCCCATTTAATTGTGCCAGTTGGGCCTTAAAGTTTACGTCTCTCTTCAAAGAGATCTTGACCCCGCCCTGCACGGTCTGGACGGCTTGGGGCGCTGCATTCGCGATCTGGCTTTCATCCAGAGGAAAGAACTGGGCGCTGGTGGCGGGATGACCGATAAGGGCGAGGGCAAAACCGGTGGGAGTCGTCCCGAAAACGGCCTTCGCGGTGGACGGGAGCGGCTGCGGTAAAAGACTGCGGAAGCGGTCGAAGAGCGCCTGCCGGTCAGGTGGGGCGGGGCCTTGCTGGGCCGCAACCTGCAGGGGAAGGGCCAAGTCGGCCTTGCCGGGAATGCAGACCTCGCGGCAGACCAGCCAGTTGACATGGGCCGCAAGCGGGGCGGCGGAAGGTACTTTGAGCGTAGAGTCCGCGCTCAGAGTCATGGGGAAGAGCACCTCGTCCTCGTACCCAAAGTCCATTAGCGGACCAAGGGGCAAGCGGCGAGGCGCGGGAAACTGCATAGCTCCGGCGGCGATTCCGGCGGGGAGCGTCCACTTGATGGTCGGCGGCTCGCCCGAGTCACCGGCGTTGATCCAGTAGACGTGCCAGCCTTTATCTAAGGTGAAATGCAGGCCTATGAGGTCATTGCCTCCGGGCTGGATCGAGTCGTGGAGCGGAAGCAACTCGACCGTGAGATGTTGCGCCCGCACCGGTCCGGAGACCGCAGCTGGCTTAGGGGGCAGGTCGGATGCATTCGCTGCGGAGACGATCGCTAGACCGGCGGAGAGAATCAGCCGCAGGGAGTTTCGGAACAAAGCGCGCTGGCGAAACCTGGGCATAGGAAGGCACTGCGGTCCCTTTCTTACATTGTAGCCGCCAGGCAGGGTTGAGAGAACCGCACGCTATGCCCGAGCGAAACGAGCATGCTCTTTGTAAATACAGCGGTCCATCACCACCCGGATGCCGTCAGCCTCGGCCCACTTCACTGCCTCTTCGTGGCAAACGCCTTCCTGCAGCCACAGATAGGGGATCTTGAGCCGCATCACGTCTTTGACGACTTCAGGGACATACTCGGAAGCACGGAAGACGTCCACGAGATCGATTTTTCCTTCTACGGCATAGGCTTCGTCGAGCGTGGGATAGGCCTTTTCGCCCAATACCTTGGTCACCGTGGGGTGAATGGGGATGATGCGGTAGCCTTCCTGCTGCATGTATTTGGAGACGTAAAAGCTGGGACGATCCGGCTTATCGGTTAGCCCCACGACGGCGATGGTTTTGCTTTTTTCCAGGATGGTGCGAATGGTTTCAGGCTCGTTCAATGCGTTTCCTCGATAGCAGTTGGATGCTTCAGTCGACGTCTGCGGCTTCTTCGATCGCAGCCGGCACGCCCCCCTGGCGGCGCATGATCAAATAGCCGCGGATGAACGGGTCTAGATCGCCATCGAGCACGCGATCAACATCGCCCACCTCCACGCGAGTGCGCAGGTCCTTGGCAATGCGATAGGGCTGCAGCACATACGAGCGAATCTGCGAGCCGAAGTTGATATCCAGTTTGGAGTCTTCCAGCTTCCTGGAAATCTGTTTCTTTTTCTCCAGCTCGTATTCGTAGAGCCTGGAGCGCAGCATCTTCATGGCCTTTTCTTTGTTCTTATGCTGGGAGCGTTCATTCTGGCACTGCACGACGATATTGGTGGGCAGATGGGTAATGCGCACCGCGGAGTCAGTGGTGTTTACATGCTGGCCGCCCTTGCCCCCCGAGCGATAGGTATCGATGCGGAGTTCCTCGGGCCGGATATCGATGGTGATCGAATCATCAATCTCGGGCGAGACGAAAACGCTGGCAAAGGAGGTGTGACGCCGCTTGGCCTGGTCAAAGGGTGAGATACGCACCAAACGGTGAACGCCCGTTTCCCCCGAAAGCTGCCCATAGGCGTACTCGCCGGTCACAGTAAAAGTGGCGGACTTGATGCCTGCTTCTTCGCCGTCCTGATAGTCGTTCATCTCCGTCTTGAAGCCGTTGCGCTCGGCCCAGCGCAGGTACATGCGCATGAGCATTTCTGCCCAGTCTTGCGATTCAGTGCCCCCGGCGCCAGGATGGACAGTCACGATGGCATTTAGCGGATCGGTTTCCTCGGAAAGCATGGTGCGGCTTTCGAGTTGCTCGACGAATTCGCTTAGGGATTTGATCTCGCGCTCCAGCTCAGGCTGGACCGCCTCGCCCTCATTGGCAAGCTCGAAGTAGGCATCGATATCGCCGGTGCGGCGCACCAGCTCGTTCTCCATGGCGAGTTGGCCCTCGAGGCGTTTGCGCTCGCGCATGAGCACTTGTGACTCGGATGGGTTGGACCAGATGGCGGGATCGGAGAGTTTGGACTCTAGGGCAGCCAGTTCCCTGTCGATGCGTGCGTGGTCAAAGATACTCCCGAAGGTCGCGAACTTTATCGCGGACCGGAGCGTAGGCAAATTCGAGTTCGTTCGACATGAGGCTTAACCGTTTTTCTTAGAAATGCGGCCGTCGCGGGCGGCGCAGGTCCCGGATTCGCTGGATACTACCGCGTGTGCGGCTTTTATTAAGGAAAGCCGCGTCAAACTCGCCAACGTAGCCAGATCCTCAGGAAATCCGGGTCGAAACGCGCCCAGCGGCGGCAAGAATACCAATGCTGATTATCCCACAGAGAAAGGCGAAGAGGTCGCCGTGCCGGGTGTAGAAGGTTAAGTCACTGCGATAGCCATACTTGGCGGCCAGCGAGGTGAGTGTGTGGCGCGGAATGCTGGCGGTGAGCCTTCCGTAGGGATCGATGATCGTGGTCAGGCCTGTATTGGTATCGCGCAGCAGCCAGCGGCGATTTTCAACCGCGCGCATGCGCGACATGTCGAGCGTTTGCCAAGGGGCGCAGGTGTCGCCGTACCAACCGTCATTCGAGATGTTCACCAGCACCTGGGCGCCGCGCTTTACGAATAGGCGTATCTCGTCGCCGAATATTTCTTCATAGCAGATGAAGACACCGAAGCTGTGATGGTCGGTTTTAAAGAGGATGCGGCGCCATCCATGAGTCATGTCACCGGCCTGCTGGGTAAGGTTCTTGGCGAAGGAGAAAAAGCGCTTATAGGGTATGTACTCGCCCCATGGAACCAGATGAATCTTGTCGTAACGGCCCACGACAGAGCCATCCTGGCCCACAAAGAGCGCGGAGTTATACATATCGAAGCGGGCGCCATGAGGATCCAGGGAGGTGGTGCCCACGATTAGCGGCGTGTCCATGGAGACCGCCAGCGAGCGCAGAGCCGCAAGCAGGCGTGCGTCTTTGTCGAGAAAAGGCGCGGGCGATTCCGGCCACAGGATGATAGAGGGAGCAACCGGCACCGCTGGGCAATCGGGGGTGACGGGATAGGCGTCGAGTTCGGGTGTACCGGCGAGGTAGGGCCCACAAGTACGAGTACTGAGCTTAATGAATTGGCTCATGTGCTCGTCGTACTCGGAGCCGGGCCAGCTGTTGTCCTGATTGACGTTTAGATTCTGCTGCAGCAGCACCGCGGTAGCCTGCACAGGCGCTGCGGGCGGCGCAAAGTGATCGCCGTTCTGAAGTACCAGCGCCACCAACAGGCCGCAGATGAAGATGAGTAAACGGCGTTTTGGGGCGAGCAGGCCCCAGGCAATCAACGCGTTGCCCGCGACCAGCACGAAGCTGAGGCCGTAGACGCCGGTGAAGGGAGCCAGCCTGGTCAGCGCGAAGTTATCGATTTGGGAATAACCTAGCGAATCCCATGGCACTTTAGTTAGCCGGGCTGACAACAGCTCGATGGCGGCCCAGAAGAAGGGCGCAGCCAGCAGCGCGTATCGGGAGGAGCGGAACGCCCTTGCTGTAAAGGTGAGCGCCAAGCCGAAGGCGGCGAAGTACAGCCCGAGTATGAGGCTGTAAGCAATCAGGATACCGGCCGAAATGAAGGGAGGCAGGCCGCCGTAGTACAGCATGGTTTGATAGATCCAGTAGCAATTGCCGGCAAACCAGAGGACGCCCATGAGGTAAGCAGCGAAGGTTCCGCGCAACAAGGCCTTGGGATGGCGCAGATTGTGCTCTGAAAGCAGCCCATAGAAGAGCGGTACAAAGGCTAGCCAGGCAAAGAAGGTGCGCCGGTAAGGCACCGGACCGACGATCGAAAAAGGCAGCAAAAGCAGCGCCGCGGAAACGATGCCGAGCAGCCAGGGTTGCCGTGCCAGCTTTGCCATGGCGGAGAGTCTACCATCTCGTGCGGGATGAACTTCTTGCATCCTGCGAGACGCAGAAAGGGATACAATCGTTGCATATGCTGGTTGCGATATTTTTCATGCGGCTTTTTGAAGTCATGTTCTTCGCCGGGATCGCCGGATCCGCGGTGGTGGTGGTGATTAGTTTTATCGAAGATTTGCAGTTGCTGGTGGGTGAGTGAACCGCGTTATCTTTGTTGACGCTGAAGCGGCAACCAACATAGACTCAGGTCTGAGCTTCGATCCAGACCGCGACTTTCCCCGGTCGCGGGATTGACAACCTAGCCTATATCGAATGGCTTCCGAGCGAACAACCAGTGCACCATCCGTAGCCTCCAACCGGGTAAAACTGGTCGTCGCCTCTTCGGTGATGCTCACCTTCATCTCGTTCTGGCGTGCCGCAGCGGTGGTGCTGAACGATCTCGGGCTCTTCCGCCTTCTATGCCGGCGGCATTGCGGAAGAAGCGGTGGGCAAGTCTGCTCCGTGGTTCATTCTGGGCGTGATGCTCTTCTCCTTTGCGGTGCGCGCCGTGTATGTGGAGAGCTGCTCGATGTTCACCCGCGGCGGCGTATACCGCGTGGTGAAAGAGGCTCTGGGCGGAACATTCGCCAAACTCAGCGTTTCCGCGCTGATGTTCGACTACATCCTAACCGGACCGATTTCCGGCGTTTCCGCCGGGCAATACATTACCGGCCTGCTAAACGAGTTGATGACGGTGGCCGCTGCGCATAGCTGGCTGCCGGGAGCGATGCTGAGCGGACATCATGTAGCGCCGCACCTCCCCGTTAACCTTACCTCGGCAGCCTTTGCCGCAATCGTCACCGTGTATTACTGGTGGCAAAATCTGAAAGGCATCGAAGAGTCGAGCGATAAAGCCCTGGAAGTAATGAAGATCACCACCGTCATGGTGGTGATTCTGCTGACTTGGGGAATCTATTCAGCCTTCCACGTGGGAGCGCACCTGCCGCCGTGGCCCACACCTTCTAGCTTGCATTTCAGCAAGGATGCTCTGGGTTTTTTGGCCTATACGAAGTTGCCCACGATGCTGGGCCTGTTCGGAATCATCATGGCGTTTGGCCACTCCGTTCTGGCCATGAGCGGCGAAGAGACGCTGGCGCAGGTCAATCGCGAGATCGAGCACCCGAAACTCAAGAACCTGAAGCGGGCTGCGATCGTGATTGCGATTTACAGCTTTTTATTTACCGGGCTGGGTTCGTTACTGGCGGTCATGTTGATTCCCGATTCGGTAAGGGTGCCGATTTATCGCGACAATCTCATCGCGGGCCTGGCGATGTACATGGTCGGTCCGCAAGTGTTGCGGATTATCTTCCGCGTCTTTGTGGTTCTGGTCGGTTTTCTTATTCTCTCCGGCGCTGTCAATACCTCGATCATCGGTTCCACCGGTGTGCTGATGCGCATTGCCGAAGATGGAGTGCTTACGGACTGGTTCCGCAGGCCGCATCGCAAATTTGGCACCAGTTACCGGATTGTGAACCTGGTAGCAGGGATGCAGCTCTTCACTATCGTGGCCAGCCGGGGAAACGTTATCGCGCTGGGTGAAGCTTACGCTTTCGGCGTGATTTGGAGTTTTACCTTCAACAGCCTGGCGATGCTGGTGCTGCGCTGGAAGTACAAGGGCGAGCGGGGCTGGAAGGTACCGCCGAATCTGCGCATCGGCAAGCGAGAAATCCCGATCGGGCTGATCTCGGTGTTTATGGTGCTGCTGACGACAGCGATTGTGAACCTGTTCACCAAGTCAGTAGCCACGGTAAGCGGCATTCTCTTCGCCAGTACGTTCTTTATCATCTTCACCATCTCGGAGCGGGACAACCGGCGGCGGAGAACGACGACCGAGTTGCAAATGAAAGAGCACTTCCAGTTGGAGCACGAAGATACCGTGGGGCGTGAAGTGCTGCAGATCGATCCGGGATGTGTGGTGGTCACGATGCGCGATGCAAATAACCCCTTTGCGCTGAAGTGGACCCTGGCCCGCACCAATACCGGCGATCAGGATGTGGTCGTGCTGACGGCGCGGATGGTGGGCGCGGGCGGACCGGAGTTGCTCTCGGCCTCGGACCAGCTGTTCAGCGAATACGAGCAGATGCTGTTTACCAAGGCTGTTTCTGTGGCGGAGAGCTTTGGCAAGCACATCTCTCTCCTGGTAGTACCCGCTGGAGATATCTTCGCTGCGCTGGTGCAGACTGCCAATTCGCTCGAAGCGGCGGCGGTGGTCTCGGGACTTTCGAGCAAGATGAGCGCCCACGAACAGGCGTACCGCGTGGGCCAGGCCTGGGAAGCACTGCCCGAGCCTAAAAAGCAAATCACCTTCTACGTGGTGTCTCCAAACGGCGAGGCGGAGTCATTCCACATTGGCCCGCACGCACCATCCCTGCGAGCCGATGATGTGGAGCTGGTGCACCGCTTGTGGCTGAACTTCCGCCGCGATCCGGATATGCAAGACCTGCACCACAGCGACATTGTGACCCATGCCCTGACCCGGCTGGCAGCCGAGTATGCGCGCGATAAGCAGGAAACTCTGATCGGGCTTCGCCGCCGCGTGCAGGACGGCGCCCAGGGCGCGCGTCTTGGACAAGGACGCGCCCAAGGACCCCAGGCTGGAGTGGACTACGCTGTGCGTGCGCCAGGGCAGGACGACGAAGAAGTCTAACCTGGCCTACTGGTTAACCTGCACGATTAGCGGATGATCGACAACGCTGATAGTGAGCGTGCTTACATTGCTGTAGGTCGCAATGGGTGTGGTGCCTATCATTGGATCGTAGACCGCAACGTTGGAAAAGGTCGCACCGAGATTAACGGTTACGGAATTGGCGGGAGCTGCGATATCGGTGGCGTTCGCCGGGTTGTAAACCGTGGCATCAACCCAAACTGCAAGATCGAATGCTGTCGCGCTGCCGAGCAGGAAGGTGTGCCCTGCTGTGGGCAAGCCAGTGACGGTGTAGTTCAAGGCGGTCGAGGCGGTTCCACTTCCAGCGCTTTTCAGGACGGTGGTTAGATTGTGGATCGCCGTGGCGCCGACTTTTGGCGTCCAGTCATTATGAAACTCACCGAAGTAATCTTCGACATTCGTATCCGTCGCGGATGATTTTTCATCGACTAGCTCATAAAGATAGGTTTTTACGATCCCGTTCAGTGCATCTTCAAAGAGTGTGTTCAGGTTGTACTTAGCCGCAGCGAGCTCATCGACATGGGCGGGCGTGGTGGTATATCCGGTTTCAGTAATAACCATCGGCATGCCCGGCGTATCTTGCTTGAGTATCGGGAGCCACTGGAGCATGTTTCCCTGCCACACGTTGCAACAGTCATACATATGAGCGTTGCCATAGGTGACGTATGGTGAGAGGTCGCCAAGCTGCTCCACGCCGGCGGCAGCACCGGTGATTCCGTAAGATACCGTCAACGCATAGACAGGAACCGTTTGGAGCGACGGGTTATTTCGGACCGCTGTCCATAGGTCCTGCGTGACTTGTACTCCCGCAGCATACGTGTCGGTGATGCCATCGTAGGTAATGGGCCAACCATTGATTTCGTTTGGCCCCTCGATCGCTGCGATCGATCCCGGGTAAGCCTGCTCGAAAGCAGCCGTTTCCGCAATAGTGTCCGTGATATCGACAGGACCGTTTCCAACCAGGACAGCGTCGAGTTGCACGCCGGCCGCGGCTAGCGCGTCACTCGCAGCTGTCGTTGTCGGATCGTGGTAGTAACCGGGCGGTACATCGCGAACGGTGTTGATGCCCAGATACTGCAGAGCCGAGATTACGTTCTGCGGCTGGCCGTAATAAGGAGTCTTTCCATAACCGAGGTGAGTATTGATCCCGAGGTTTTGCACAAAGGCGGAAGCCGCCTCCGGGGCTGGAGGCAGAACCGTGCACATTGAAGTGATTCCGCTGTTGCTGCCTGTGCATTGCCAGGTCCACGGTCCGTTGCCCGTGACTGCCGAGGCTGTGCCTGCGCTGCAGAGACCCGCGGTGGGCGCGGCACTCGCATTGGTGCCATTCGCCGGTCCACATGAACCGTTCACGGGTGTCGACTGGGCAGTGCTCCCGGTATTGACGGTGATCGCATTGAGCGCCGTTGCTGACGTATAGTCGGTCGCGTCGGACGGTGTGAACGTAACGGTCAATGGTTGTGAACCCGCGGATAGCACGGCGCCCCCCCCCGGACTGTAGGAGAAGTTGCCGGGCACATTCGCCGTCGCATTCAGCTGCGCTGCGCCGAGGGCGGCGCCTTGCTTCATTGGTGATAAGGGGGCCCAGGTGATCACTGGGGTGGTCCTGGTAACCGTAAGCTGTACGGTCGAAGTAGCTGCGGAATAGTTGGTTGTGTCAGCGGGGGTGAAGATAGCTGTCAGCTTCTGCGATCCTGCCTGGAGCATAGCCCCGGCGGCCGGTAAGTAGATAAAGTTACCCGGGACGCTCGCTGTCGCGTTCAATTGGACGTTGCTCAACGCGGTGCCGTATTGGATCGGCGCCGGGGTATTCCAGGCGATGGCGGGAGCGCTCGGGGCCGTCGCTGTAACGGTGAGTGAGTTGTGTGCGGTTATCGGCTTATAGTCGATCGTGTCGGACGGCGTAAATGTGGCAGTCAGCTGTTGCGTGCCTGCCGGCAGAACGGTGCCCAGCGCCGGACTGTACGTGAACGTGCCTGGCACATTCGCCGTCGCATTCAACTGCGTTGGGCCCACGGCGGTGCCTTCTTGAACGGGGGACAACGCGGCCCAGGTGATTGCCGGCGTGGCCGAAGTAACCGTAATTTGCACGTTGGAAGTAACTATGCTGTTAGTTACTGTGTCGGAGGGCGTGAAAGTCACGGTGAGCTTCTGGGATCCTGCCTGGAGGACCGTGCCGGCGGCAGGTGAGTAGACAAAGTTACCCGGGACGCTCGCCGTCGCGTTTAATTCAACATCGCTCAGTGGGGCGCCGTACTGCATTGTCGCCGGAGGATTCCAGGTGATCGAAGGAGTGCCCGCCACCTGGGGCGTGCTCGCCGCCATCGACCCACCGCCGCAACCAATAATCGGGATCGAGAGGGTACCCAAAAGACAGAAAATGAGCCAAGTCGTACAAGGTTTATTCATACATCCCCCTGAAAATCGCTATTGCTAAAAGCACCCAGGGGGAAAAGGACCGTATTCAGGCCGCATATCTTCTTGTTGAGAACTTGCGGCCGGCTACACAATTCATGGTGGATCGGATCCCACTAGTGGGTCAATCGAATCCCACCTATGGGGGATTACACCCGTTCAAACTACTCGAATTGAGAAGTAAGTTACGATGGTCTACGGTGGGGGCCCGCTTGGACGGCATGGGAATGCCTTGATGGGATGTAAAGGAAATACTTAGCGGGCAAGACTAATGGAACGGTACGATCGGCGGTTAATTAGTAACAATCACGTTTGGGGCGCTTAGTTACTGTAGACCGTAGTTGGGGCGGTACCGATCATCAGATCATCGATCTGTGATGTTGACAAATTCCGCACCAAGACAGTTACAGAGTAAAGGGTTTTTGGATTCGGCGACCGACGCTAGTCTGGCTTGCTAAATATTACGGCGCTGGTAAGTATGCCGAAGACAATGTCCTTTTATGTTCTCGGCCAGAGTTGCCCAAACTGGCGAATAAATCGAGTTCGATGTTCGGTAATCGATAGGATGGTATGGGATACGTGCGTTATAAAGAGAACCGGGTTGGGTAAGTGGATCACTTGTCGAGATCTGCGTGTGGTCCGAGGAAAACTGCAGGTCCCGCCCCTTATCTCCCCGGAACTTCCTGTCCAGGAAATTCCGGTCCGCTCCGGCCGGGATGACAAAGTTAAGGGCAGTGGCACACCTCGGCATGAGTGGAGGTGGACTGACAGACTCGTAAAAAGTTAATGGACAATTCCGATTTGCGTGCGCCCAGGAGGACGATGATATGCCACCTTGTCTGTATCAGGTAGCAGGGAAAGCAATGGCTTGTGATCAGCACTCTTGCCAATGGCTGTTCATAGGCTGAAAACCAGCGAGGACCAGGGTGGGCTAAGCTTTACCTGTGAGCCTTCCCCTCGCAGCCGAGATGGCTGCACCGCACATCGTACGCAGTCCCGGCGCCCGTTACCCGGAGGGCCCGCGATTTGTGCGGCGTCTGCTTTCGGGGGAGTTCTTCCGCCAGAATGCGGCCGGCCTCATGCTGCGCAACGCCAGCAGGTTTGGCGACCTGAATCATTACACTGGTTTTGGCCGGCACATCTTCCAGTTCAACCATCCTCAACTGATCCAGGAACTGCTGCTGCGGGATGCGGCCCACCACCACCGCGGCCTCGTCATGCAGCGGGCAAAGTTGGTTTTGGGAGAAGGGCTGCTGACCAGTGAGGCTCCCCTGCATCTGCGCCAGCGGCGGTTGGCGCAACCGGCCTTCCACCGGCAACGGATCGCCTCCTACGGACAGATCATCGCCGGCTATACGGCAGAGATGACCTCCGGTTGGGAGAGCGGGAAGGTCATGGACCTGCATCCCGAGATGCTGTTGCTGGCCTTACGCATTGTGGGCAAAGACCCTCTTCGATACCAACGTTGAGGGCGAAGTGCAGCAGATCGCGCAAGCGGTGGATTCGTTTATGGGCTTTCTTCCGTTGGCGTTTCTGCCCTTTCCTGAAGTAGTGCTTCAACTTCCCTTCCCGCTGATGACACGGATTCGCCGGGGACAGACTTACCTCGATGGCCTGATCTATCGCATGATCGCCGAACGGCGCAAGGAGCCGGGCGACCGCGGCGATCTGTTGTCGATGTTGCTGGCCGCAGTCGATACCGAAGAGGGCACCGGAGGCATGACCGACAAGCAAGTGCGGGACGAATGCGTGACCGTGATGCTCGCTGGACACGAGACGACCGCGAATGCGCTGAGCTTTGCTTTATGGGAGCTGGCCAGAAATCCCGAGGTGCAAGAGCGGCTTTACGAAGAATCTCGCCGGGTGCTGGGGGAGCGCTTGCCGGCCGCGGAGGATTACGGCCAGCTTGGTTACGCCGCGCAGGTATTTGCGGAGACGATTCGGATCTTCCCTCCGGTATGGGTTACGGCACGCACGGCGGCAGAAGAATACCGCTATCGCGACATCACGATACCGAAGGGAGCGATTCTGTTGGCGCCGCAGATTGTGGCTCATCGTGACCCACGGTTTTGGGAGGATCCGCTGCGCTTCGATCCCCAGCGGTTCACGGAAGAGAACAAGGCGGGGCGGCCGCGCTTCTGCTACTTCCCTTTTGGCGCCGGCGCGCGGCAGTGCATTGGCGAAGGCCTGGCGTGGATGGAAGGGGTGCTGATTCTGGCCTTCTGTGGCGCGCCACTGGAGACTCTCGCTGCCCAGCGACGCACCCCAGGACCTGCAGATGCGGCCGGCGATTTCGCTACGCCCCGAGAGCGGTGTGCACTTGCGCGTGGAACGCCGTCCGGCATAGCCATTTGACCCTGCGAGCTCGAGCGGAGTACGCTGGCTTCATGAGGCGAACAAATGGCGAACATCGCGCGCTCGGAGCATGCAAATCTGGAGCTATTTCCAATCCTAACCAGCTTCCCCGCGGGGGGTAGCGGAGCTCCCTTGACCGGCCCTCCTTTGACCGGCATTGCCCGGCTGGCAGCGGATTCCTCCCCGGCCGGCGAGGGACATGAGCTGGAGGTTCGGTCGCTTAAGGTTCGGTCGATCCTCAATCGGAGTGTTTCCCGGCGAGGGCTGAGCTTTACCTGGAGCATCAATCCCTATCGGGGATGCGAGTTTGCCTGCCGCTACTGCTATGCCCGCTATACTCACGAATTTATGGAGCTGCCGCCGGAAGACTTCGAGCGACGGATCTTTCTTAAAGAGAATGCGGCGTGGCTGCTGGAGCAGGAGTTAAGGCAGGTTCGCCCGCACGAGGAGATCGCGCTGGGCACGGCGACTGACCCCTACCAGCCGATCGAACGGCGGGCCAAGGTCACCCAGTCACTGCTGGAAGTGCTGGCCAGGCAGCGTGGTTTGCGCATTGGGGTGGTCACGAAATCGACGCTGATCGAGCGCGACATTCCTTTGCTGCAGAAAATCGCGGAGAGAAATACGCTGGTGCTGCATTTGACGATTACCACCCCCAACGCCGCGTTGGCCCGGTTGCTGGAACCGCGGGCACCGCGGCCTGACCTGCGATTGCGGACCGTTGCCCGGCTGCGCCAGGCCGGCCTGAGAACAGGCATATTTTGTTCGCCGCTGTTGCCGGGAATCACCGACACAGGAAAAGCGCTGGATGGAATGGCGAAAAAAGCAAAGGACGCCGGGCGCCAGCTTTTTCTGCGCTCAGCCACTCTTTCTTAAGCCGTGCTCGAAGGAGATTTACCTGGGATTCATCCGGGAGCATTTTCCGGCGCTGGAGCCCATGTACCGGAAACGCTTTGATAGCGAGGCATTTGTCTCCAAGGCTTATCGGCAGTCGAATTGAGGAGATTGGTGAAAGCGGTGTGCGCCAAATACTCATTGGGACGGCGCAGGGATGCCTTGTTGACGCGGCAGGTGGAAGAAGGTGCGTCAAGGCTTGCTTGGGATAGGGCGAGAGCTGCCTCTTCTGAGTTAGATAACTTATGCTGACGGGGTTGGTCGCTACCACCTTGGTGTTATGGCCTGAACAAAACTTGCAAGTTGCCGACCGTGATACAAACGACGGCTCACCCCTGTGGCTGTCTCGCTTCCGCTGGGATCAGGCTAAACCCCGAACTGCGCCGTCGGAAGTAAATTTAAACATAATCTCGCATTCCCGGTACTTTGTACTCACCAAGATTACGTGCTTGTGGCATCCTTACATAGACGTCCCAGTTAACCGCGCTCGCCCCTTACGAAAGTTACGGTATGGTGCATATTCCACTTGGGAAAAACCCGCTCCGGGGTCCATTTTAATTAGGTCCGTTGTCAAGCAAACATTAGCCCCCTTTGTTTCCGGGCCTCTTCTTGCGACGACAAATCTCCCGGCGTCGAAGCAGGACAAATGAGCAGTCAATCGAGGCTGGTTTCAGTGGCTGGAAGACCGACCCGGCTAGGGTTTCACGAGTCAGCAATGCAGAGGGCGGCCAGATAAACCATCATGACCGTCCCTCAAATCATTCTGAATAACTCAGATCGCATCGGTATTTTGAGGCCGGCAGGCGATCTCTCGTCTACTATAAGTTCGGGACAAGAAATTGAAAGTAGCTCCAGGAGATACTCTTGAAGGGACTTCTAAATTTCTTAACCTGGTTGTTCATTTCACCTGTTGTTCGTCAGCATTAACGCAGATCCGTTACGACAGTTGAGACATATGGTCCCGTCCCGGCGACGCAACCTTATAGTGGTTTGGGGACCAACATCACGACGCCCACGAATGCCTGGGAATACGAGGATGCAGAAGCCGCCCACATGACCTGGGCACGATTCGATTGCAACTGGATAAGAGCAGAAATTCAGGATATGCCCTCCAACACTTCGGGAGGATACAAATTACCGAGTGAATGTTCCGCTGGGCTGGGGAGCAGTAAGGCATACGACTTACACCCGATGCTGAATGCCCTGTACGGGCCGCCCTATAGTGCGATCGTTACAGGGACGGCTGCTGCAGCAGTACCGGTGGGGGCGACGACAGTATCTATCAATGTAACTTCCGGATCCCTAGCCGATGTAGTTCCCGGTTCGACATTTTTAGCGATAAGCAGTGGCTATCTTGCTGCGAAATATAGTTATCCGGGAGTTTTAATCACCAGCGTATCCGGTTCCACGGTGACACTCGCCTCCGCAGCGACGACGGCGCTCGCACAAGGGGCCGCAGTGACCTTGAATCTCGTTTTATATCCCCCGGTCATCATCGCGCCCGGCGGCAACTACCTGAACAATACGTCCGTTCAAGCTTTCGGAAACTATGCATCGTACATAGCGCAGCAGGTTGCCGCCATTGGACTTACCGGGACTGTCAGCATATGGAACGAACCCACCTGGTGCTGCGATAAGTGGGATCATGGCGTCGCCTTGTACGATAACCCTCCGGCTAATAGCGACATCTCCTCTTCTCTCGGCGTCGAATTGCCGTTGTATGTATCTACGCTGAAGAGCGTCCCCGGCGTGCCTTTTGATAACGGATACACCGAAACCGCCATGTGGCCCGGATCTTTGTTTTATCCGGCGACATTTCTCTATGTTCAGAGTCTTTCGAACCTGCAGAGCGCCTTTGGCTCCGAATCTTTCCACGTCTACGGCAATAACCCTGAAGACTATATCTGGAATCCAACCTGCCTGAGCGCGAACGCAACGGCAGCTTTGGTAAGCAATATTCTGTCTGGCAGTTGTACTCCGATCGGTCTTTGGACCGGTGCTTCCGACAGCGCGGCAGTCGCATCGCAAAGTTTCCCCAACACCCAAGGCGGTATAAAACATGGCATCTCAGAGGCCGGCATATGCCGCAGCTGCACCGGAGCTACAGAAACGCAGGTAAGCCGGTTCGACCTTCGTCTTTTTCTTTCGGAGCAGGCGCTTGGGGTTTCACCGGTGATGTTCTATCTCATGTCGGGAGAGACAGATTGGGAGTGGGTTGATTCCAGCCAAACGCCCTATCCGGTTTACACCGCGTTCAAAGGCCTAATGACGGATATTGGAACCATCGCTCAGCCGCCTGTAACCCCTTGCCCGGCGTGTGCGACACCGTCCGTCTCGTCCTATAAGGGATACTATCCCCTGGCCACCGTTACTTTTGTCGGATCGCGGCCGGGAGACAACGCGAACAGCATTCTTTACTACACCTGGCAACGGACCTACGGGACGAAATGGACTGCCGTTGCGTCTCCAGCCACAGTGCCGGTTTCAGTGAGTGTTCCTCCGGGATGACGGTGACCAGTGTGAAGGACACGGTGACGGCCGCCACAGTTGCTTTTACTTTTTCAGGAGGAACGCTCGTCTACCAGGTGGCAGACGATCCGATTGAAGTATTGCTGACGCCGGCAGCGTCCACAACGTCACAGCAGACGATCACCTTTCCGGCCATCGCGTCCCGCCCATATGGAAGCGCGCCTTTCACTGTTGAGCGCCACTTCGAGTTTAGGCAGCAGCTATCCGGTCACGATCGCGGTGCAGTCGGGTCCAGCCACGATCAGCGGCAACACCGTTACGCTTACGGGAGTGGGCACCGTGGTGCTGAAAGCCTCGCAAGCCGGCGATGCACAGCACAGCCCGGCCACGGCGACACAAAGCTTCCAGGTGACGCCTGCGGCGCTGACCGTTACGGCCAACAATGCCACCCGGGCTTATGGGGCAGCCAATCCGGTGTTTAGTGGAACAATCGCCGGCGCGATGAACGGAGACACTTTTACAGAAACCTTCACCACGACGGCCACCGCAAGCAGTAATCCAGGCACCTATCCGATTGTGCCTGCCGTAACCGGAACAGACCTGGCTGACTACACTATTACTACGGTCAACGGTACTTTGACCGTGACTGCAGCGACTACACCTACAACCGCAGCGACCACCACCAAAATAACTGCACCTTCCACCGCCATATACGGCTCAGCAGTTACATTGAGCGCCGCGGTTACATCCGCCTCAGGCACGCCGACGGGAACAGTGACCTTTTATACGGGCACGACATCTCTGGGCGTAGGCACGCTGAACGGGGGCGTGGCGACTCTCAGCACAACGTGCATTGCCTGTGGGCACGGACAGCGTCACGGCAGTGTATGCGGGATCTGGGAACTTTGCCGGCAGTACGGCATCCGCGGTAACGGTGACGGTGACTTTGGCTGTTGGCGCCACCGCCACTACATTGAATGCGCCTCCGAGCGCCGCATTCGGCACTACATTCACTCTGACGGCGGTAGTTAGCGCAAGCTCAGGCACGCCCACCGGAACGGTGACGTTCTATTACGGGACAACGCCCTTGGGTACCGGCGACGTTGAACGGGAGCGGCGTAGCCACCCTGGGTACAACGGCTCTTCCCGTGGGCACGGATAGTGTCTCGGCGGTTTATGGAGGATCGAAAAGCTTTACCGGCAGCACATCACCCACCGTGAAGATCACGATCACTTCCGTGCTGGGAGCTACTACAACCACTTTAAGCGCGCCGTCCAGCGCATCTTCCGGTACCGCTGTTGCATTGACGGCAACGGTGAGCGCAGCCTCGGGCTCACCCAGCTGGAACCGTAACGTTCTACAACGGAACGGCGGTCCTGGGTACGGGCACGCTGAACAACAGTGGCGTGGCCACTTTAAGCACAACAGCTCTTCCTGTGGGTGTGGATAGCGTCACGGCAGTCTATGCGGGAGCCGGTACCTTTGCCGGCAGTACCTCAGGCGCGAGTGACAATTACGATTGCTTCGCCTATTCCGGCCGGGCAGGCCAGCTACACGGTAGCGGCGAATCCAACGACCCTCACCCTTGCGCAGGGGCAAGCGGCGAACACCACGGTGATCCTCACCCCGATGGGTGGCTACAGTGGCAACATCGTGTTGGGCTGTGTGAATCTGCCGGCCAACATGGTTTGCTCATTCGCCCAGAATCAGGTGACGCTGAGCGGAAGTAAGCCGCCACTTTGGCGCTTACCATAAAAATCAGCCCGCAGGCGACCGGCAGCATAGCTCCTGACGGCACCCCGCTGAACCCACTCGGATCCACCTTGATGGCCGTGGTTTTCTGGTGGCCAGGAGGACTGACAAGTTTTGTGATGTTCGCAGGTGGGCTTAAGCGGCGCACGATATCTTCGGCTCGGCGATTGCCGTTGTGGCCGCCGGCGCGTTGGCTTTCACCGCCGGGTTAGCCGGGTGCGGCTTCAGCGGCACTGCAACTCCTCCGGTGGGGACTTCGCAGGTGACGGTTTTTGCCGACTGGATCCTCTGCAACGGCTGTCACTACGCAGGTTGTCATCCTTACGGTCAAGTCGCCGGAGTAGGAAGCCGTTCGGGTGTCAAGACTCGCTCGCCAAACGGAAACCTGGAGCGAGCAGGCGGACTGCCGGGGCGCGATAACGAACGAAGCCCAGATCCCAATGAACAACCAAAGGACGCACTCCGCCCTGTCGATAAAGAATGTCGCCACTGATAGCCTGGCTGACAATGGCAAGGATGACAACGACGGCACCAGCTTGTGTCCCAGACACGCGACGAAGGCTCATCGCCATCAAAGCAATAGGTAGCCCAGGCCGGCAGCGTAACAGATTCCACCTATCCAACCGAGCATGAAGAATAACTCCGCAAATGTGCTATCGAGGAGATATCCGTGATATTCGGCAGGTGATTGCAGTCCGTCGCCCAGCGGAGTGGACAAGACATATTTTTCCATGAACTGGTACATCAGTTTGCGTTCGCCCACGCTCCGGTCTGACTTGAGCGAGGTGAAAGTCTTGAGCCGGTCTTGTACTTTAGGAAATTGTGTGGCGTATAAGAGGCCGCAGCCGATCAAACCCAATGTCAGGAATGCCGCCTGCTGCGCTCTTGAGCGAAGGTCTTTTCCGCCAGGTGAGCGCGCATAGTAGAAGGCCCAAGGCGGTCATCATCCACGCCGTGCGAACAAGGGTTAAGAGAAGGGCGATGTATCCCATCATGTTCGCTATGGAAACGATGAGCCCTTTCGTGTAGCCAACCATATCAGGCATGCACTCAGGAATAGAGCAAATGCACCGGGAGAGTTCATGGTGCTCCAGACCCTGATACCGTACGGTTCGGGATGACCAAAGCTGGGTGAAAAATTGCCGATATTGACTTCCCTCAACCAGTAAGTATCCCAAGGCGGAGCAGACCACGAACTGATAAATCCCATACGCCGACATGACCAGAACACCCCAAGCGAGCGTAGTGGTCAGCACCCGGGCGAGCCTCTCGCGATCCGTGACGGATGCGGCGAAGACACACAGCACCATAGGGCCAATCCACATGATTGCTGACAGAATGATGGATGAACTCAAGTTGGGGTGTTTAATCACTCCTATGCCAGCACCGAAGACGACAGCGCTGACCGTCAGCAGCATAGCCGTTCGGACCATCGGTGCTGACATAGCGAGTCTTCGCCGTACGTCGACCATGGGGAGCCAGATGACGAGCAGCGGCGCCAGCAATACCAGGCTTTGGAGCTGATAGGAACTTTTGTAGTCGACCAGCCGGCGCAACAGGGGAGTCAACATGACTATCCACATTGCGAAGGACAGATAGTGGTATTCATTCCGCTTATAAAGCCAATAACCGCAAAGGCAGACGGTAGCTGGAAATAACACCCGAAGCAGAGCCGGCTTGGCTGCCAGGGCAGCCAATGTAATAACGAAGGAATGGAATAACTAATTTTAGGGTATCAGCGAGTTCGTGATTGCGTCTTAAAGTGCTTATGACCGGTCTACCCGGCGCCAGACCGATCGCTGTGGTCATCGCGTTACTCTCCCCTGATTCCTATCCGACTTTCCCCACAAAGTAGGGAGTGCCCAGGACTTCATCCTGGGATATATTCAAGCGTCCCCTTCGGGACTCAATAGGGAGAGGCTAGTTCGTGCCGCTAGAATCCAAGATCGCCGGGATTCAAGTACAGACCGATATTCGTTGCCTTGATAATCCGCTCCATTTTCGCGATTCGATCTCTTGGGATAAGAAGCATGTCACCCGGTTGAAGCATGAGATCGTGCTCCAGGTCACTTCGCTTCTTCACATTGTGCAGATCGAGCACATGGACCTCGTCATCGTCGGCGTTTATGTGGCGGAAGAGGATGATCTGCGAGGATCGAGCGGCCGCCTCCATGCCACCGGCGGTCAAGATCGCCTGCAGAGCCGTCGTGGGCTGATCCATGTCAAAACGTCCCGGATGGTTTACCTCTCCGGCGACAACATAGTAGGGCTTGTGAAAGTCCTTCAGAGTCAGGGTCACCTTTGGGTCTCGGAGACGCTTGTTGGCAAGGCGAGTGATCAGGTCAGTAGCCTGATCAACGCTTAGCTCACTCACTTTGATCGGTCCGGTCGGATCGAGATTGACGTACCCATCTGGTTCGATCGTCACCGACTGGTTCAGCTCCGGCGTATACCGGTAGGAAACATCGAACCTATCGCCGGGTTGAAGTTTGTACCGCGCCCGCGTGACAAGGTGGGGTTCATTGGATAGCCGCGCGTCTTGAGCCCATGACGCAGTGACTGCTCCCAGAAATAACAACACGGTGATAAAGCTTCTCATACATTTGTTCCGATCGGCTGAATTCATGGATTGACCTAGTTCAGGAGACGATGAATTGCATCTGGCAGCGGATAAGTGCGCTTATTCAGAATACAGCCGGTCAGATGCGCTCCGGATTGCGCGATGATTCGTTGTGCATACGCCACCTGATCCCGTTTCGTTTCCCCGGCAGCGACCACCAGAAATACATCGTCCACCACATCGGCTACCTGCCAGATTCCTCCGCTGACATTTACCGGTCCACAATCCATAAAGACGAAGTCGAACCGGGCACTCAACGCAGCCATGGCTGAAACCACATCGGCCTCACCGGGGCGCTCCGAAAAGCACAATCCCGAATCTCTCTCTGGAGAAGACAGGAGCCAGAGACCGGCATCGCGAGAGAATGAGCATTGCGCAAGCAGCTCACCCGGTTTGAGATGACTGGCGAGCACAAGGTCCGCGCAGTCGGCCTTGAGTACACCCCGGTGGGATCGCTCCGCCAGGCGCCTCGCTAATTCACCGAGCACGAACGTCGTTCCGTCTCCGCTCTTACACCCCGCTATGGCGATTACCCTGGCCCGGCCAACTCTCTGACGTGCGGCCTCAAGCTGGCAAAGGATTTGCTCGAATCTCCTGTCCGTTATATCCAGCTGTTTGTTCCTGGATAACTGAAATCATCAGCTTTCTCTCCTGGCGACGAACGGCTGTAAGGCGGCTTGTACTTGGGAGTCGTGCGGTACGGCCAATGACGAGGCATCACGCAACTCTTGCTCTCGAACCCCTAGACGGAACCTTGTTTCGTAGGATATGACGCTGCAACGGAACAGCGACGAGTGTGGTCACGCCCGTGATTGCATCCAACTCGGCAGGCGAGTTGATGGTCTTTCTTCCCAACTCGGTCAACACACAGGCACCCACCCCAAAGAAAGCAGCGATAAACAGACCTGAGGCAATGTATAGAGACGGGACGAGGCTGAATAGGCAGCGAGGATGCGGCGGGCTTTGCGGCAAACGCAACGTTCAGGATTCTATCCCGGTCGAGGGCGTCGTCGACCGCGGCCTGATCCCGCTTCTGTAAGAGCCAAGTCCAGGTTTCGTTGAGCCTCAGCCACACCCTTTTCCAGGCTGTCAAAATCGGCTGCTTTCCCCTCCAGCTGATCAAGTTGAGCCAGATAATCGGCGCGCTGCGACTGTACCGCGCGGCGTTGCGCGGCCAGGGCGGTGCTGGATATCTGCGACATAGCCAGTTGACTCTTCAACTGCTGATGGAGCGGGCTCATATCAGTCGTTGTCTCAACTGCACTGGTCGCACGTAGTTCGGCAAGCTGGCTCTGAACATTGCTGATTTGCTGTTCGATATCCTGAACGACGCGATCCGAAGGTTGGTACCCGCTCAGCAAGCTTGTACGTTTGTTCTGCAGTTGCACCAGGAGGGATGTTAACGATTCAACCGCGGCCTGATTGGGGAGGGTGCGATTTTGCGTAGTAATGCGTTCCGGTTGCCGGGTGAGTTCGTCATCAGTTCGATGAGCGCGCTGCCGTTCGAGAGCAAGCTCAGAGGTAAGTGAGGTGGATTGGGTGGACAAGCCTTCGAGCTGCCGAAGGAGCGTCGCCTCGTCGTCTTTGAGAGAAGCAATGCCCGTCTCGACCTTGAACTTCGCGAAGTTGGCCTGGGCTGTAGCCAATTCTTTCTGCCGCTCTTCAACCAGGCCCACAAAAAGCTTCTCACCGTGCATGGGACGCAATACAGACAGTTCCTTCCCGACGAAGCTCGACGCAAGGGCTTGCAGGGTATCTCTGGCTCTTTCGGGGGAGGAGTCAACGTAAGAAACATTCAAGATATTCGACTCCCTCACTGGTTCAACATCCAACCTGGTATCGAGGGCTTCGATCGCGCGGTCTCGCACTGTGGCTGGTGACGATGGTCTTCCAAGCTGGTCGAGGGTTTGGTTAAGGACGTCCCGACTGCGCAGGAGTTGCGCCTGCGAATTGACCTCACTATCGGTTATGTCTCCAACCACCTTGTCAGGCTGGTCTGAATCGCTACTTATGACCGAATATTGACGTGTGTTCAGCACCGCCAACTGCATCGTCGCCAGGTAGCGCTTGGGCATAAGCAATAGCATGAGCGCAGTAACCAGCAAAGGAATCCCTGCAGCAAAGGCCACGCGCATTGGATGACGGAAGCATGCGTCGACGAGTGTGCGCAACGAAAGCGTTGGCGTGTAATCTACCAATGTGTCGGGGCGATGCAATTCGCGTCTCCCACTTGCCACCTCCAGGGCGGTTGTGTCGAAATGATTTCGTGTTTCGAGTGCCACATAAGCTCCGCGGTACCGTCGGGTAGATTCGTTGTTTCCGGTGTCTACAGGGAACCGATTTCCTGATAACCTGTAGAAGAAGTCGGGAGTGTTCTTACTGATATTTCCTTCGAGCTAGCGAAACAGACCCAGAAACTGACTTACCTGGGCTCCCATAAGGGCCGTGGGAACGCTCACTTGAGGGCATCATCCATTAAGAGAAGTCGCTGGCGGTCACTGACGCTGTTCGTCTGCCTTATTGACAGAACCGCCATTAGGTTGTGGGGGAACCTTCCTAAGTATACAAGAAATGCGACCCGAAGCTATTCAAAGATCGCGTTAAAGAGCGAACAAATTGTATTGGCTGCGGGCCCGATGTGCTTTCGCGTCAGCTGCTCAGTTTTGCTTTGCGTTCAGGGCAGCCTACGCCTTCGCGCCTCAACCACTGCCAGCTCATCGAGCTGCAAGCTGTTCTACGGCGGCCGCATCCGCGGAACGAATCCGCGGCGCGGTTCGAGCCGCAGTGCGCCTTCCGCGAAAGATAGTGTTGAGCCGGCCTCTCGACGAAGCGCTGAATCAACAGGGCGATCCCCACGAGATATACGAGGTAGAGCCCGAACTGCCAATCTTGCACCATGGGCTGACCGATCGCGTGGCGTAGATGATCAGTGACAGCCCGAAAAATATGCCATAACGGCGCCTGGAGTATGTAGATGACGTAGCTGGCTACGCCCAGAAACTCCAGCGGCGCGCCGCCTAGAAGCCGGCTACTCAGGCAGCGTGGATGCGAGTATGCAAGCACGATCAACGCTATTAATGGAGCCGCACCGCCGTTTACCAGGAAATCCCCACCGATCCGGCGGCGAAAGTAGGCCAGCCAGGACGAGCAGAGCAGCCAGAGACGTTACGGAAATGACGGTTGCGATTTGGTCCGGAACCAGACTCCACTGGGCCGCCAGACGATAGGTGGCCATGCCCAGCAAGAAGGTCGGCATCCAAAAGAGTGGTTGGTACATGATGTAACCGCTCCAGACGCTCGGGCGGAATCAGATTGTGTTCATGGGCAATCGTTAACGAGATCATCGAGAACCAAAGAAAGCCCAATAAGATCGCAAGACGCGCCGGCCGCATTTTTACAATTGTTGGCAGCACGAGTGGAAATATGAAGTAGAAGAACGCCTCAACCGAGAGCGACCAGCCCGGACCATTCCAAGCCTGTGATAAGCGGAGTCCACGCCTGCAAGGCAAATAGACTTAACAAACCACCCAGTACATAGGTGTGAACTCCATCGGAGTGTGCTGCCGGGTGCCGCAGGTACTTTTCCACAGCGATGGGCAGGAACAGCACAAAAGCCACCACATATGCAGGGAAGAGCCTGACGATCCGCGCATAATAGAAGCCCCTCTTTTGTATGGGTGCAGGTCCACGATTGGAATAGGCGTGTGTAAGCACAAAACCGGATAGGACATAAAAGAATGGAAGTGCGATGGTTCCATTTTCAATGAGGTTTTGTGCGAAACGAGGGAGCGCCTGAAAAGAAGCCGCTAACGTTCCATAATGGAAGCAAACCACGGAAACGCGGCAAAGATCCTGAGGCCATTGAGAGCCGTAAATTTTCGTTGCATTCTACCTCCTAAGAGTCTGCCGCGCAGCCCGCGGTGCTGCCTCTTGTGCCCTTACCAACGACGTAAGTGCAGAGAACGATCGGCGTTAGAGTTCGAAGTTAGCAACGTTATCACAGTCTCCTTAAGACGAGCGAGATTGCGGCACCCGGCGCTCCTGGGACCGGGTGGCTGAGCGATGAAGAGAGTAGTCGGAATTCCATTCGATCGTCTTTAACATAGGACTCCGGCGGAATTTGCGCCCTTCCCAGGGAATTTCGTAGATAACCCACAGGTCGCGCGGCGCGACGCGCAAAGATTCTTCAAGATTGGCGATCACGCGATCCATTACTTTCCCCTGAAATGGGTTAAACAAGTAAAGGACGGTGGGGGTATGCGGAAGTTCGAAGTTGGCTGCATCTCCCCATATGCATTTGATGGCGCCGTGCTCTCCTCCCTGCTCTTTGTAGGAGGAAATATTTTCGGTCGCCTGATTAGCCAGAACCTTGGAATACTCGACGCCGGTTATGCTCTTGAATGGGTATTTCGATGCGAGAAGCAGAGCCAGGCCCTTACCTGCTCCAAGGTCGATGAAGTCATAGTCCTTAAGCCGCACGGGCAGGCTCCCCACCACCTGCTCAAAGAATGCAGGGTGGGTGGGCGCGTAGGGCAAACCCCACTTCGCGTTTGGGCTTTGAATGGCAAGTTCCCGCAGCGGGGATTCAAAACTCCCGGCGGCGAAGCGTTGATCGACCACGTTTTCCTCAGCGGATATGTTGTTCTTCCTCTGCCTTACGCAGAAACGGGAAAACGCGGCCGCCGTAGTGGGTGAGACTTGCCTTGGCGCCTTTGAATTGGAATGTTCTTGCCACCTGGAAAAGGCGATTGCGGAGCGTGGGCATCCGGTTCACCTTGCCCTCGACTGCGCTGAGGTCGTCACTTAATTCAAGCATTTTGCAAGATCTCCATCAATAGCGTTCCTGGGAGGTATGACCAACTTCTCGGTCATAGCTGCATACTGATGGCTGCCCCGCGTATGGGTGCTGGAGTAAATATCGCGTCTTCGACGATCCTATCCAGGGCCTGCTGCAGACGCTGCGCCGTCACTCTGACGTTGGGCTCCTGGAAGATGCTGGTATGGTCTCCCGGAGCGTCGAACACTTCCATCTCATCAATGAGGTCCTGCCAACTTCCCGCCGTATCCCAAAGTTCGCTTTGCGGTCGTTCAGCGGATTGGAGGTAGAGAACGCGGCCCGGGTAAGGAGCCGGATTATAGCTGAAGTGGGATACGATCAACGCCTGGTAAAGCTCCTGAACGGATCGGCCATCAGTTTCGCTGGAGCGAAAGCACCGCTCGAACATCCGCTGCTCTCGTATCGCCCGAAGCCCTCCGAGACGTTGCCTCACTAACTGCCTCCACTGAGAAAGAGAGGAGTTGACGAAAGGCTGATAAGTAAAACATCTCTCTTTCCAATCGCCGCTTCGACCGTTTATGAAACGGCAGACGTTGTATATATCCCGGGAGCATTGCGTCTCCCATGACCAGCAAAGGAACCTCGTGGCCAAGCTGGCGCAGTTGCTGTGCGCATTCGTAGGCTAGCAGTGACGTCTGGCAGAAGCCGGTCAGCACGTAGGCCGGCCGTGGATGAAACTGGCGTAACCTCTTGACGATGTGGGCTGCGAGATCTTCTAGACCGATAGTATGGAGCGGTGGAGGCCAGCTCTTCCTGACTCAAAACGAAGGATAGCACGGGCTGGTTCGCGGATAGATAAGACGCAAGCCGAGGCTGCCAAGGCTCTGGGGCCACCCAGATCAGCGGGATTGCTTCTGGAGCGCCCTTATTGACGACGGCCATATGAGCAATGGCATTACCAGAAAGCAAATGCGCTAAATATTCGATCGTCGGTGTTTGGATAAATGAGAACAACGCAAGGCCGCGTTCCAAACGAGGCGCGTACCTTGGCGATCATCTTTACCGCGAGTAACGAATGTCCACCGAGCGAAAAGAAATTATCGCGACGGCCAACACGATCAACCTTCAGCAACTCGGTCCAGATCTCCGCCAGCGCTAACTCTATCTTTCCGGCGGGTGCTTCGTATTGGCTGAAAGCGTAAGCGTCCCCGCTGGGGAGTCGGGAGTGCCTTACGATCCAACTTTCCATTGACGGTCAAGGGCAGCGATTCGAGACGCACATAGGCGGCCGGGGCCATATACTCCGGCAGCCGGGCAGAGACATGCATGCGCAGGTCTTCTGCATTCGGCAGATCTTTCGCCGCGGCGTGACCGTCTGCCACCGTGTAATAAGCGAAGAGGCGTTTCTCACCGGGCGTATCTTCGCGCGCGATCACGACGGCCTCGCGCACACCCGGATACTCAGCCAGCCGGGCTTCGATCTCTCCCAGTTCGATGCGAAAGCCTCGGATTTTAACCTGGAAATCATTACGTCCAAGGAATTCAATGTTGCCGTCCGGCAGCCACCGCCCCAGATCACCTGTGCGGTACATGCGGGCTTTCGACTCTGGCGCGAAAGGATCGAGAAGAAACTTCGTTGCCGTGAGTTCCGCTCGGTTTAGATAACCACGCGCCACGCCGATCCCACCGATGTAAAGCTCCCCAGCTACGCCGATCGGGACAGGCTCTTTGCGCTTGTCCAAAATGTATACTTTCGCATTCGCGAGAGGACGCCCGATGGGCGGAGCGCCAGGTCGTCCGGGCCGGTAATGGTACGAAGTCGCACAGACGGTCGACTCCGTCGGACCGTAGGCGTTGATCAGCCGGCGGCCCCGCGCCCAGCGGCTTGCCAGAGAATCTGGCAATGCCTCTCCAGCCAAAGCCAGAGTACGCAGAGTTCCGAAATCGGTTTCATCCGCCACACCGTTGAGTACTGCCGGTGGTAAGGTGGCGTGCGTGATGCCATACTGTGCCACGACTTCGCCCAGTGTCTCACCGGCTAATAACTTCCCGCGAGGACCAAAATAAAGTGCGGCGCCTTGACAGAGAGTCGTCATCACCTCGGACACACAGGCGTCGAAGCTGAACGAGGCGAACTGTAGAACGCGGCTGCCTGATTCGACAGCAAAATCCTCGATTTGGGCAAGCGCGAGGTTGCACAGGCCGCGGTGTTCACATAGAACTCCCTTGGGTTTGCCTGTAGATCCTGAGGTATAGATCACGTAGGCAAGGTGATTTGGGGATAGGCCAACGGCGCCGGCACTGGGATCTGCTATCAGGATAGTTCTGCCATGCTGCATTTGCGTCATCAATCTGAAGGATGCGTGGGGTCTTATCCGCTCCGGAGAAGAGACCTGCAAGATGGCCTAAAGTAAGGAGGGCGAGCGGCGCGCTGTCCTCGAGCATGAAATGGAGTCGTTCTACAGGGTACGCGGGATCCAGGGGCACATAGGCCCCGCCTGCCTTCAGGATCGCCAGCAAGCCAACGATCATCTCAAATCCACGCTCCACACAGATTGCGACACGTACATCGGGCCTGACACCTAAGTGATCGCAAATAATGCGCAAGCCGGTTCGCACGCAAATTGAGTTCCGTATAACTAAGGGTGTTTTCCTCATGAACGATTGCTACAGCATTGGGGCTGGCGCGAACCTGCTCTTCAAACAGTTCGTGAATACACTTGTTTGAGGGGAAGTCGATACCCGTGTCGTTCCACTGGAAAAGGACCTGCTGCCGCTCCGCCCCCGGCAAAACATCGAGCATGGATACAGGTGTAGCGGGCGCTGACTCCAAAGCCTCGATCAGAGAAGCTAGCGCGGTATGCATGAATTGACAAATGCGAAGCGCGCCGATCGATGCCGGTGCGTGGGTAACGAATTTCAACTGGTCGCCAAGATCGTCGACCGAAAGAACAAATGGATATCCAGTCCGCTCATCTACACACCGGTTCGGCGCCGTCCGGTAACTCGGCGGGTATCCTGTACGCCTGTTGAGAGTTCTGACCGCGACGATATCCAAAGAGAGAAGAGAAGAGCGGCGTGGAGGCGGGCACAGCAGTGCAGCGCTGAACAAGCCCGAGGGAGACGCCCTTGTGGCGCAAGAGATCGGTGAGCAGCGCTTGAACGCGCTTTAGGCTGTTTTCCGCGCTCTCATCTCCTATAGATATACGCACAGGCAAAGTAGTGGGAAAAAGGTGATATCCCTCCTCCTCTGTGGCCCCCTGCTTACGTGTATATAACACCGTGCCGAAGACGACATCCTCCTGCCCGGAGGTTTTGGCCAGTACCTGTGCCCATGCGAGATGGCATAAGCTGGCCGCGCTCACTGCGAATGCCCGGGTTATCGTGCGCAACCGGCCGGCAAGGGCACTGTCGACTTCCAGTTCCGCTTCCTCCATCCCGATAGCGTCTGCCTGTCTCGCCAGTATGCCGAAAGGGGCGGTCGGAGTGTCCACGTCTCCCAGCAATTGCCGGAAAAACATTGCGTGCTCTTCCGTGTTTGGGTCAGTCTTTCCCTTGTAGCTTGGCAGTGCGTCCTGTGAGAGCATCGATAGTTTTCCTTTCCGACCGGGGGCCTGCAACTTTTCTAGCGAACGCCCGAATTCTCAATAAGCCCCGTGAGCATTCACTACCGCCGTGAAAGTACGCGTGAGTATGTATATATCCATCCAGATCGACCAGTTCCTTATGTAGTACTCGTCGAACGCCACCCGTTCGCCGTAAGTCGTGTTATTGCGGCCAGACACCTGCCACAGACCTGTCAGGCCAGGCGAGACACGCGTGTATAAGTCATAGCTGGCGGCGTAGCGCGCAATTTCAGACTTAACGATAGGCCGGGGACCGACAAGGCTCATGTGACCTGCAACGATATTGATCAACTGTGGCAGTTCATCAAGACTATAGCGGCGCAGCCAGCGTCCGACTCGCGTTATCCTGGGGTCGTTTTTCAGCTTGTGGTCAAGCTGCCACTCCAACAGATGCTCAGGATGAAGTTGCAGGTACTCCTCAAGAATTCGATCTGCGTGGGAAACCATGGTGCGGAACTTCAGGGCGCGGAAGGGTTTACCATTCCGGCCATAACGAAGGTGGCCGAAAAACAGAGGACCTTTTGAATCCATCTTTATGGCGAGACATATCAGCAGCAACACGGGCACGAGCAGAAGAAGAAGTGTAACGCTAAAAACAATATCCAGGCACCGCTTCATCACTTTAGGGACGAAGAAGCAAAGGCGTTGGGGAATCTCCAAGCCTACCTGGCCTCCAATTTCCCGGGGAGAAATTCCGAGACAGCAAATACCCAGAAGATCGGTAACGATGAGAATACGATGGAAGCTTTTGCAGTGATCCTGAATGATCTGGCGTATCTCTGCATGTGAGCGCTCCGGCATGGCAAGGATGGCGTAACGGGTAGGCCGGTATCCTCCGTTTCTGGGGGCGTCAGACAAATGCCCGATGATAGGTGGGAGATCCGGGTCCCATGAGATCATCGGGCCATCGAGCAGCACGCCGGTAATGCGGAGGCCAAGATTTCTTTTGGTCAGGCTCCTCGCCAAGCTTTCAACCGCCGGGCCCGACCCCACGATGGTCGCTGGTACCGGCCACCAGGACGTTTGGCTAAAGAGTTTTCTAATGATTGTGCGGCCGAGTAAGACGGCCGGAGTGCCCAGCACCCAGGTGACGACGAAGACGTAGCGTGAGTACTCCGCACCACTCTTCATCAGGAACGTGGCGGAGATCAGGACAAGCAGCACCGCCGTCACGGAATGGGAGATGCGCCGCATCTCTTCGGCGGGATGCAGAAGCAGTGCCGGGTAAAGCCCCTGGGAGAAGAACACAGTTAGGAACAGCAGGACGGAAGGAAATACTGCCAGGTAAAACCGGAGGTGAAAATCCGGGTTGAAGGTGTACTTACTCAGGACAGCGAGCCAAAATACAACGGACAATCCTAAGAAATCAGAGAGCAGCAAGCACAAAGACGCGCTGGGGGCATGCGTAGCCGCGAGGCCAGTGAAGTTGTCCACTCGAGGCAGACTGATGACATTATTCGCGCTCATAGTTCCTCTAAGGGCTAGGGGTTTACCGAATCAATATAGGAAGCAGCAGCTTCCAATCGGGGAGTTTTGAAGCGTACGGCGAGAGCGTTCTTCGGTAAGCACGCTCCAGCGGTTGTAGCAATCCGCTACGCTAAAGCCGGTGTCACAAATCTCAACCAGCCATCTTGCCCATGCGGACGATTTCAGACTGCGACATTTCCAGGAGTACTCTGATTAGATCTTCCGCATCTCCGGGATTGAAGAGGCGGCCATTCACCCGATCGATCAAAAGTTCAGCCAGCCCACCTGTCCTGCTTGCGAGTACCGGCTTACCATTCCTCATTGCCTCGAGCGCGATCAAACCGAACCCTTCCCAACGGGAGGGAACGATCACCGCGTCAAAGCAGCGTATGTAGTCATCGATGTCGGCATTGGCAACCCAGCCGATTAGCTTGATGTTCGGCTGATCGGGGATAACGTATTTATGCCCAAGGGTCGTCCCACCTATCAACCACAAGTCGACGTGATTCAATCTTGGAATCGGCAAACGCATCCAGCAAAAGATCTAATCCCTTTTGCCGGTCAAAGCGACCGACAAAGACGAAGTTAGTCCGGCTTGCATCTACTGAAACCGGCACAGATGAATGCTCTTTTCTGCGCGGAATGCCATGATAGATGACGCGATGAAGAGGGGCGACAACGTTTGCCTTCACAGCTGCGTCTAACTCTGAGAAGGAGATGCTCACGAGAGCATCCGTCCTCCGGGCCAGAAATCGCTCGACAAAGGTGTAAAGCTTTTTTACAGGCAGCGACACTTGCTGGGTAAAGGCCCACCCGTGGGCACAGTAAACGGTCGCCCATTGGTCGACCCGCGTTCTCCACCGCAGACGGCCATACAGTCCAGGAAAGGTGCTATGAAGATAAACGACGTCTGGAGCGATCGACCTGAGATGCCTTTGTACGGTTCGCGAAACCTGCAACAGTTTGTTGGGGCTCCGGCTGCTTTGGTATTCATGGACGATTGCTGGAGCCCCGTACAACATATCGCCCATGCGCCGGCGATCGGCGATGAGGTGGACTTCACCGATCGCGGAGTCCTTGCTTTGGGCGTCGATGAGATATCTCACGGCACTGCCTACACCACCCTGGCACCCTTCCACGACATGAGCTACAGTCACGGCGCTAAGCGTGATATCGGGCGAATTTCTTCGGTCTGGTCAAACTTGGGCATAAATTCGGATGAGAAAGGATGAGGAAATGGGTTTTGTCCCGACGGGGTCGACCGCTCAAGGGGCACATGGAGTGTCACTTATGAGGTCTCGACGCTGCTGGGAAAGCTTTGAAATCGGTCTTGTACTCTTGCCGAGTAAGCGTTCCTGGTAAGCTCTTTCACTGCGCGATAGAACTTCTGCCTTTGTCGTGAAAGCAGCGCGGTAGAATATGCGGCTGCCTTTTGTAAGTTGCGAGCAGACATTCTCGCCAGCCGCGAGCTGGTCTGCGAACACCGTGCCGATGACTTTGGCTAAAGCAGCAGGGTTATCGGCCGGCACAAGGTCTTCCTCGTGCAGTAGTTCCGGGATGCCACCAATCGATGAGCCTATGCACGGCAGACCACGAGCCATTGCCTCAAGCATCGCTCGCGGCACACCCTCAGCGCGAGACGGCAAAACGAACAGGTCAGCCCGGTCGAGTTCACGCCGCACGGGTTCGCCAGCGGTGACCGATCCAAGGAACTCAACCTCATTGTCAATTCCGAGCCGCAAGCACTGTTTGCGTAATGCGGTCATTTGTTGCCCGATGCCCATGAATCGAACCTTGAAGGGAATGCCTTGGTTCTTACAAATGGCCACGGCCTCAAGCAGAACGTCGGGACCTTTATAAAGAGATTCCAAGGTTCCGACGAACACGATTCGCAGGAACGATGGATCGCGAAGGGCCACCCGCGGCTGCGATGCAAAGCATTCGGGGGAGAGATTCACATCCGATGCGGCAGTGGCATACTGCCTTGCCCCATAGCGACCTTTCCCAGTAGTAACTTCGGCCGCACTATGATCAGACGCGGGCGGATATCTCTGTTGCAAGTAGGACTTGGTTACGTAAGAGACAGCAATCGGCACGACGGCATTGCTGTTGCAGTTTTCGGGTGAAGTAGAGTCTGGCGATGGGAGCGACGACATGACGGTTGGCCGCGGGCCCAAGAACATCGTACGGATCAGCAACGACTTCTACCGCATACGGCAGCTTTCGTCGGGACATGCCAGTACTCTACTGAGTTTGCCACCTGACTCGGCAAACGAAACAAGACCGCACTTTCCGGCGAAACCGCCGTCTTAGCCCGCTCACGTACCTTAACGAAATTGCCAAGAAACTCAAATGGGCCCTTGTATCCGGGCATGGTGTAAAACTCGACCCCTGGCCCCTCCACCGGAAGAAAATTCGGCTCGACGCGGGCGACAGGGAATGCGCGAGAGATGACACGAACAGAGTCAAAGACGTCTAGATACTCGCGATAGAAATCGTAGGGACACTGAGTGATCGTCCAGACCTTCTGGTCTGGCGTCTGCAAGAAGCGGTGTTCCAACGTAAGACACAGTTGCATCGAAAACATTCCTCGTCGGGCCGGAAGCACTCGTGGCCTCATCCCGTCGGTTTCATGTGAAAAAGTGCGCGACCCTCAAAAGAGAGGCCACGAAGCGCTGCGAGCAGTTCGGAGATCGCCTCGGGGGAGGGCTTTCATTTTGGGGGAGGGAGAAAGACACTTTGAGTTGCATCAGACCTGTACGCCAGGGTCGACGGCGGACGTATTCACAGCATCACGTTCATGCGTAATCTTTGATCGCCACCGCTTCTTCGTAGCCTGCTTCTCGACCTTCACTAGAGCATTGTTCGGTTTCCGCCGTAGCGGCAAGAAGCACTTCGCGAATGCCCTCGCGAAAGCGACTCCAGGAATATTGCTCGGCGACGGCTCGCGCAGCCTCTCGCATTTCGCGAAGATGCCGCCGGTGGGAAAGAGCCCAGGACAGGCAATCGGCGAGTGCAACCGGATCTCCCGCGGGAAGGATCCAGCCACTTTCGCCGTGACGGATGATATCGGCGCCACCCGGTGTTGTCGGTGCATATGATGGGCACCCCGCACGCTAATGCTTCGAGATACACGTGCCCAAAGCCTTCAGCCAACGACGGGAGCACAAAGATGTCTGCCTGCTGAAAGAGACGCACCAGATCGGCATTGCCGATTCTTGGCGTCTCGGTGTATAGATTTTCGAAGCCATGCAGGACCGATTCGTCGCGTACATGGCCTCCGGCCAGCACGAGATGCGCGTTCACTGGCTGCAACTGCTGCCACACTCGCAGCAGCATCCGCAGTCCTTTTCGGGCGACCTTTTGCCCCACGTACAGAACTTTGAGTGGCCCATCTCCCGACGGCCTCCCGTACTGAAACAGTTCCGTATGGACGCCATATGGGACCACGCTGATCTTATCCGCCGCAATGCCGCTCACTTCAAGTGAGCGCCGGGTGAAGTTGGAAGCGCAGAGGATGTGGTCTGCAAGCTTGCTTTCCTGCTCCCATTGGACGAGTTCCGGCTCGCTGACCGCAGTCTCGGCTTCATGGATGAGGCTTGCATAATCGGCATCCTCTTCCATCTTCGTTTTATAGAGCGAACGAAGGAAACGGGGATGCGGATGCACCTGGAAGAGGACTCGCTTAAGGCCGGGGCGTAGATTTTCGAAAGCGGTAGCGGCGCAATAGCTGGCCGCCAACAGATGACAGCCGTGACGGTTTGCTAATTGAGGCCGCGGTTCGACCTGTATTTCCTCCAACGACCTGGTCGAGGGAGGGAGCGTTCGTTAGCTTGCGGCGGATGAAGTCCAGCCGCAAAGGCGAGCTTGTTATCTATCGTCAGGCGAGATGGAAGCTCCATCCTATAGCGCTTCGATATACCGAAGGTTGATTTGCCTAGTCTTGTATTTGCCAGGTGCTGCCAAAACGGCCTATCTAAACCTGTGTACCAGTCGGTCACAAACCGCTCCAGCGCACCCACTTCTGCAAGGGCAACCGGAAGCTCGTAGTGGTCTCGTTCAGCATCGTGAACGACGACCCAACGGTCATCGCTGAGAAATTGAGATTTTCCTGGGGAGATGCATTAACTTAGCCTTCAGGTACAAAGTTCACCTCCGGTGCAATGGAAAGCCGCATTTTGCGATTAGAGAGCAAAGAAAGAGCCTTTCCGGTAGTAATCGAAGCTTCCACCAGGGCGCTCGCTATGCCGGCGATCGGGATAGCGACGATTCCAATCCTGGGCAGAACAACTACAGCAGTTCCGATAAACACCGCTGCTGACATGGGCGCCACCCACGCTCGTACGGACGTAAATCCGAGAGCATTGAGCAGAACCATGGAGTTTTTATTCCAGACGTAAATAAGAAACCAGACGTCGAGAGCGAGGACAAAACTCAACGGCGGGATGGGGAGCATGGGAGACCAGGTGTGAATAAAGACGCGATAGATGAGCGTGTAGCATAAGGAGCCGAATGCAACGGCGCCCACGCTGCGAACGACCCCACGCCAGAGAGCTGTCTTGATCCAGGCCCAATCCTCGCGAACACCGGCCTCCACGTAAGCCGGCCAGAGGGGCAGGATGAACATGCAACTAACAAAGTTGAAGATCATCATGACCTGCAAGGAGACAGACACTTCCGGAACCACCGCCGCACCCAACTGCGACGCGACGAGCACGTTGCTGGTAAACGCAATCACCGTATCTGCGATTTGCGCGACCAAAAGACGGGAGCTGTCGTGCCAAATTACGCGGAAGTGGGCAAAGTTGACATTGCGAAAATCCGGGGCCAGACGCACGATGGCGGAAACCGTAGACGTATATGCTCAGAAGGAGGTAAGCACACAGAATCGGCAAGGAAGAGGCCAGGGCAAAATTCACCATGCTACCCGAGCGAAGGTGAAAGATGCAGAACAGTGCGGTTAGGCTTGCAGCGATCTGGGCGCCGTGAGCGAGATACCCTTCTTGAAGTGCGGATGCAAAGAAACTGACAACGTTGAGAGACGCTGATCCAGCCACTAAACAGCCCATCACGATAAACAGGTTCCGGCTTTGCGAGACTAAGGGTGAGTTACTTCCAATTCCTACCCAGTGGGGGAGAATAGCGGCTCTTGACAGACAGCCGACCCCGAGAATAAGAAACAGTGCAAGGGTAGCGAAGGCAATATAGGCAGTTGCCGTGTAGGATCGCACACTGCGGGTATCTCCTTTGGCCGCCGACGCTCCGACCAGGTTGATCAAACCAGAGCCGATGCCGAAGTCGGAAACCATCAAGAGACTGAGGATGGAACTGGCGGTGAGCCAGATTCCATATTTTTCTATTCCCAGCAGACGCGTGGCCAATGGAATAATCATCAGCTTGAGCGAGGCGTCGACAAGGCGATACGAAATTCCCGCGACCGACGTCATCAGTGCGCGGAAATCCCGGCGGCCCTGATCTGTTGTAACTTGAATACCTGGAAATAGTTTGGTAACGAGACGCATTCTCCCCCTAAAGGATTCTTGCGGTTGTGCGGGTTATGCCGGAAACGGCACTCAGATTCGATTGCGCCCGTTTACAGGAAAGAGTTCTCAAATGGTTGGAACAGTCAAGGATTTCCGAAACGCAAGCACCACCTTCGGCGGGGGTTGAAGGTGGCCAGGCAACAAGTGCGCCGGGGGGGCGACAAACCTGGGATTTGTGAGTGGCGTAGTTATCAAGTGCGAGGAAGATAGAAAGCAAGCGCAGATTAGATGTCGACGTCTACTGCTTAGTAGGTGATGTCGATGAGCACTATCTAATAAGAAAGGCGCTCTACCTGATAACCGGCCAGCGGAATTTTCACCGATCTCTGAATAGCACCGACTGAGATCACGATTTCCCCGCGGCCTGTCTGAGCTGTCAAAACGCCTTCAATACCCTCCAGACATCCGCCGCGGATCCTGACTCTCTCTCCCACCGCTGGAAAAGGCCCGGGCTCGTAGCTGGTGTTGCTCTGAGCCAAGGCCCGTACTGTTTCCATCTCTTCGTTGGGTACCGCGACAAGCTCACGCCCGCTAGTCACGAATCGCACCATGCCGGGAAGGCGCAATACTCTGATGAGCGATTCCGGCTCCGCTTCCATACGGACAAAGGTATAACCAGGAAAGAGGGGCGACTCCACCACCTTAGTGCGGTCACTCCATCGCCGCGTCTCCAGCTGCATCGGCGCGAAGGACTCGAAGCCTTCATCGCGCAAGCGCCGCGTCCACTTTCTTCTCGCACTGATAGCGCGTCTGCAGGGGATACCATGCTGGACCCGGATTCCTTGGTGATCCTGTGAATGCCGGGTTACTCGTTTGTTGATTTTGCATAGCTTCGCCCTGTGAGCCACATGGTGGCTTTCGCAATGGGGGTAGTTGATGGCCCTTGATGAAACTGGCAGAAAAAAGATGTCGCAAAGGATTTTCAGGCATCCTTCGCAGGCTGAATTGGCAACACTGAAGCAAAGTTAGCGGGAGTCCGCGGCTCCCGGCAATAGAACTAATCTCCCGGTTGGGTCAGAACTTTTGTTCCGAGAGAATGGGCCCGGAGATTGTTTTTGGGCGAGTCGCGCTCAAGTAACAATGGAAGTAACCTACTGCTGGCCAGGCGCTGCATCTTAGCCATAGTATGCTGTTCTGGCGCTATTTCACGCTACTGTAACGCACTTTAGGAGCGGCCAGGGCTTGGGATGGAGGCTCTAGACAGATATGAGTAATGACCGGCTGGGTACTAAGGTTATACATCCAAGAAGACTAGAAAACGTACTGCATTTGAGGGACGCTGTTGTAGAGTCATAACTGCGAGTGACAAAACTGGGTGGACGCCAAATACCCGTTTCACTCTGCGTGAGCGAAGACGAATAAGAATTCACCACCGCTTTGATAATTCAAGTCTCGCTGAAAACTTGAGAACCATCCTCCCTCTGTAGCAGTCTTAGTTTTTACTCAAATCTACCAGGGAGACTGCTTATGCTATCCATTCGTGCCAGAGTTGTCGTTTATGACAGTAGTATTTTGCAGTGCCAGCTGCTGATGGCCGGCTTAGAAAGCCTCCGACAGGGATTTGAGGTAAGATCCGCAAACGACCTGGAGTCGTTGATCGAGCTACTTACGTCCGATCCGGACTGGGTGGTGATCATCTCCGATACCAGCATAACTGGCGCCCCCATTTCCCTTGCTAAGCACTTGCGGGCTCGATTCCCTGAATTACCGTTCGTGTTCCTGTTGAAGGAAGGGCGCAGCGACCGCGTGATTGAAGCGTTCAGAGCGGGCGCTCGAGGCATTGTGTACAGCAATGAGACGCTTTCTGAACTGGCTAACGGTATTAGCCGTGTTTCTCAAGGTGAAGTGTGGCTGCGAGGTGTCGATCTCGGAATTATTCTCGACGGATTAGTTAAGCCTAGCTTGCGCATGACTGACGTTACCGGAAGAACCCTGCTTAGCCCTCGCGAAGAAGAGATATCGCGTCTGGTGGCTGAGGGGATGAGCAACCGGGAGGTTGCGCGTTCCCTCAAGATCAGCGAAAGCACAGTAAAAAATTCCCTGTTCCACGTCTTCGAAAAGCTGGGTATATCGAACCGTGTGGAATTGGCACGCTATGTGACTGGGGCCTCGGAACAAGAGGGGCGGGCGATCCAATAGGACTCCGGCGGGTTGATGAGCTCCGAATCGAAGACATTGCTCTAGTGATTCTGTCCCGGGTCTGGGCCCGGCCCAGCCGCCCCAGGCCCTTGCATCGGACCGAATCGGGGAAAGTGGCCGCGGAGCTCACGGGCATCCGCCTGTAGAGTCTTCCACTGATCCGGGGTCAGCACCCGGCGCAGCCCGAGCAGCATGCGGGCGTTGGCCTTTTCGAGCTCTGCTCGAGCTTGGGCGACGCGGTCGATTTGGGCGAGAATCTTTCCCTCGTCCGGCTGATCGGCCGCAAGCAGGGGCTCCATCGCGGTCTCCTCTTTGCGCACGGTCGCGCTAAGGTCCATCAAGCTGGGGCGGCTTTGCTCGAATACCGCTTCCATTCTCTTTTGCTGGTCCGAAGTAAGGCCAAGCTTTTGCACCCAATCCGGGATTGTTCCACCAGCGGCCATGAGGTCCCAGATGAAACGCGCGTTCCATGGGAGGCCGGCGGCCTTCCATGGGGGGCGGTCCCCCGTTCTCCGGCGACCCGTTTTGCGGCGGTGGGCCGCCCGACTGCCCGATTGCGGCACCCGATGCGCAGGCAAACCACAGCAGGCCGGCTAGGGAAAACCACCGTGCCGTCCTTCCGTACCGGATACTAGTTGGTCTGGACAATGTGTTTGCTCCCTCGCCCAGAGCTAGGGACGACCTGTCCGCCGCGGTCCTCCGTGGTAACCAGTTGTGTCAGCGACTCCATGGACGAAGGAACAGCAACGGAAATCTGTTGGTCCACCTGCTCCAACAATGCATCGTCACTGATCTCCGAAGCGGTGTGGACTGGCCCCGTGCTTGAGGCGTGAAAAGAAAGCAGCGCAAAAACCAGCAGCAAAACGGGGAGCACGGCGGCAACCGCCCAGCGCAGGGCAAGCACAGGAAACCGTCTTCCGGCAGAAGGATTGAACCGCTGTGGGCGGGTCGCCAGGCACTCTGAGCTCCACTCCACGGCGGCGGTGCGGAAAATAGCCACACCATGCTCCAGGCGAGCCACGGCGGCCCGGCATCCGGCACATTCCGTTAGGTGGCGAAGCATTTCCGGAGTTCGCTGATTTAAAACGTACTCCTCCTGCTCCCAGGGTGACAGATGGTTGGTCTTCATCTCGTTCTCTCCATCGCCTTGCGCACCGCAGCAAGCGCACGGTGCAAGTGGCTCTTCACGGTCCCCACATGCAGCCCCATGGCTGTTGCGATCTCGGGCAGTTCCATCTCTTCCACAAACCGCAGAAGAAAGACGCTGCGCTGTTTGCCGGGGAGATTCTCCACGGCATCCCAAACTCCGCGCAACTCTTCCCTGACCATTAAGGAGGTCTCGGGGGAGAGTCCCGGCGAGCGCAGACGGTCGGCCACGGCGCCTACCTCGGCTGCGGTGGAGCTGGCCGCTTTCCAAAATTGAAACTTCCGGGACCGGGTAGAATCGCGAATGAGGTTCGTAGCGATCCGTGTAAGCCAAGTGGCTACGCTGCAGTCCCCGCGAAACTCCTCCCGTGCCTTGTAGGCCCTCAGGAAGCAATCCTGGGTCACAGTTTCCGCCAGGTCCGGATCCCTGAGCGACAGCAAGGCGTACCGATATATGCGAGACCGGTAGGTAGCGCAGAGCGTGTTTACGTCTGCAAGCTCTGCAATCATCCGGTCCCGCAGGGGTGTAAGCTCTCCAGCGTAGATAAGCTGCTCCACTGCTTCCATAGACGCGCCTTTCTGGTCAGCAGTTTACGCCGAAAGACCTGTTGGGCACCGTCAAGGGCCAGCCGGCTTTGCCAACAAAAGCCGTTCATCGCATGGGTCCGTGCCCGAATCCGCCCATCATGTGCTCTTCTTCCAGCTGAGAATACTTGGTCTTCTGGTCGGCGGTGAGAATCGCATAGAACTGGGCTCGGGCAAGGGCGTGGGCAGCCGCCATTTCGCCACTCATTTGACCCAAGGTGGTCGCAGTCGTCTGAATGGTGGCGGTATCGTTCGACTTGATAGCTGTCTCCATTGCCTGGTGGGCAGCGCGCTCACTGGCTCGTGAATTCTGCTCCGTGGTGGCTTCGGTGGTGAAGATCGTGGTGGCTTGCTCCACTTGATTGGCATTTAGGGAGAGCAGCGTAGTATACCGTTGCACCTGATGCTGGGCGATCATGGCAGGGGTCGGCGGAGTGTGGGGGGATGGTTTGCGCCTGGGCCATCGGTAAGAGCCCCAGGACTGCAAATAGCGCAAGCGATGACTTCATACTTCCTCCTTGACGGTGGAGATGGTTGGAGGCAGGCAACCGGTGCCCACCCCATGGTTTCAGCTTTCTCGCCCCAATAGACGGAGGCCATAGCAGGTCGGTTTACCGTCGCCTTGCGACAGGGCTGGAACCAGGCAACAGCAGGAGGACCGCCAAGCCCCCGCTCCAGGAGCTGACGGCGCAAGCCAGCATTACCAGGCGAAAACCAGCGAGAAACGCGCCATCGAGCAGCGCGGCAGCCTTGGCATGCTGCCCAGGAGGAAGGCCGGCCGGGATGGGTATATCGTGCAGCCGCGCCTGGTTATTCAGGAACTGAGCCCGCACCCCGACGGGCAAGCCGGAATGGGCGAGCTGGGCGGTCAGATTGGCCTCAAATCCGTGAGCCAGCAGCAAAGCGAGAAGCGAAACAGCTACCAGCCCGGCCAGCCGGGAAATTGCGTTGTTCACCGCTGATGCAATGCCGGTCTGATTCTCCGCGACTGAAGACATGACAGCGTTGGTGAGGGGCGCGACGCAAAGTGTCATTCCGCAGCCCAGGATCAGGACCGGCGGGCAAGACGGACAGGAAGTAACCGTTCAGGTTGTCCAGCCAGGCGAAGGCGGCAAATCCGGCGCCGGCCAGAGCCGCTCCCAGGCAAAGCAAGGACCGCTCGCCCACCCTGGGCACCAGCGCGCCCACGCGCGCCGAGAATAAGAACATGAGCACGATCAGGGGCAAAAAGACGGCGCCGGCCGCCGCCGGAGGGTAATGCCGCACCTGGATCAGATAGAAAGGAATCACATACAACGAACCACCAAGTGCCCCATATAGCAGAAAAGTAAGCAGGTTAGCCGCCAGGAAGCGGGGGACGCGGAAGAGTGACAAGGGCATCATGGCGTTGCGCCGGCTTGACTGCGAGCGCAGGAATAACGCAAACAGGACCAGTCCGCCGAGCAAGGGCCAACTCACCCAACGGTTCCTCCAGCCGAGTTGCGAGGCAAACGACAGCGCGTAGACGATGGCCGCGAAGCTGAGGGTAGCCAGCGCGGCGCCGAGCCGATCCAACGGCTGGGCCGGGGCTCCGTCACCCGCGGCGCGGCTCTCCGGGATGCGGGGCGCGAGAAGCATGATTACCAGAACGACGGGAAGATTGAGCAGGAAAATCAGGCGCCAGGAGTAGACCTGGATGAGCCAGCCCCCAGTCACCGGCCCGATCGCGGCAAAGACAGTGATCCAGGCCGACCAGGTGCCGATGGCCCGGCCCCGTTCCTCTTCTGGGAAGGATGCCGACAGAATGGAGAGGCCCTGGGGAACTCAGCAGCGCGGCGCCCACACCCTGGACAGCAGCGGGCGGCTATGAGCTGGCCCAGGGAAAGAGAGACGGCGCAGGCCGCCGAGGCCAAGGCAAAAAGCGCCACTCCCCATAGAAATGTGCGCCGCCGCCCGTAGCGGTCTCCAATGGCGCCTCCGAGCAATAACAACGCAGCCCCGAATAGCGCATAGCCTTGCACGACCCACTGAATGGCCGCGGAGGTGGCGTGGAAGGTTGCTTGCAGGGTCGGCAGGGCGACGTTCACCACCGAGCCGTCCATGAATGCCAGGGACGAGCCGAGGATGATGGCGATGAGAATCCACTTGCGGTCCGGCGGAGCGCAGGGCGCGGTGGCAGGACCGGTACCTACGCGGGCACATGGCGGGACGACGTGAGACTTAACAACGGCTGCCACGGGTCCGGTTACGGTTCGCTTGGTCACCCTTCATGGATGCGCGCGAGGGCAAACAATGTGCATGAAATTCCGGCAGCGGTGGGCGGATTTGCGGTTCCCGCCCCGAGATACGAGCCTTTGCAAACACCTACGAGAGAAAATTCCCGAAATCTTCTTTTACAAACGTCGACGCGCTCGCTACTGTGTTGGGAGCCTTTGCAACAATCGCTAACCTGTTTCTGATCACCATTCAGTCTGCTTGTAGGCTTCGCCCCTATGTGCCCGGGGACTCGCCGCAATTCAGCCAGATCGCTTCACATTGGAGGACGCCGCAATGAGGACCACCTTCGTAGCAACTGTTGCGTTATTGCTTTCCACTTCGAGTGCCATCTGCCAAAGCTGGACCATCGGAAATGCGCAGATCGAAAGAAGAATCACCTTCGATCCGGCATCCGGGCTGTTTACGTCACGGCTTGGCGATCTCTCGACGCACTACGATTTCATCGCCGCTGAGAAGCGGACTGCGCCGGAATTTTCGTTTGCCTGCAACGGAGAGACTTTGACCGGGTCCAGCTCGGCCTTTCAACTGTTGCGAGCGGACGAGAGCACGCTGGCAGATGGAAAGTTGCTGACCGTTCATCTCCGGAGCAAGGCATTCCCCCTTGAGGTCTCGGTCGTGTACCGGGTTTATAACGGGCATCCAGCTATACGTAAATGGCTGGTATTGAAAAATACCGGGTCCGCTACGTTGCATCTGTCGCATATGGACATCGAGGCCATCGCACCATCGGTCGGCCCTTCCAATGAAACAGTGTTGAACGCACAGTACGGCACCGTGCCAAGAGAGACTTTCTATACCGGCCGGTCAGAAGATGCGGGTCTGCTTGTGGCCAATGCGCGCACCGGCGATGGGTTTGCGATTCTCAGCGAAGTTCCCGGATATATGAAGCGGACAGAGATAAATGCCTGGTCCAACCCCGGCCGGGTTGGGGTTATGTACGATACCGATCTGATGCCCTTCGAACGTTCGCTTGCCCCTGGAACGGAGTTCAAAACCGCCGCTGTCTCGCTGCTGACTTTTCGCAACAACGATGGTTTTAACGATCCGCATTGGATACTGCCGTCCTACACCGGCGGGGTTCTCGAACGAAAGCTCGATGCCCGAGGCGCGCCCTGGATTTACAACACCTGGGAACCATTCGAAAGGGGCATCAACCGGGCGACCACGCTCGAGTTGATCGACGTCGCCGGATCCATGGGGATGGATATCTTTACCATCGACGATGGTTGGCAACAGGAATACGGCGAGAACACGGTAGACCCCACTCGCCTTTCCCGGAGGCCTCGACGGCATACAAAAAGCGGTCGAAGCGAAAGGCATGCGCCTGGGATTATGGATTCCCCTGGCCGCGATTGGGCAGAAGACAGCGGACTACGTCAACCATCCTGACTGGGCGGCGCTCGATCAATCCGGAAAGCCGAAACTCACTTCCACCATGGGCGGGTCCAAGGTCGTGATGTGTTTGGCGAGTCCCTTCCAGGACGCAGCGGCAGACCGGGTGAACGACGCCATAGAACGCTTTCATCTCGCCTACGTGAAGCTCGATCTGACGACGATTTTCAATGCTTATGGCGAAGCCCCTGGCTGCTGGGCCAAGGGCCACTATCATGGCGATTGGGCCGAGTCACTGAACATGATCTATGAAGGCATCAGCCACGTCACCAGCAAGATCTATGAAAAGCATCCCGACGTTCTTCTCGACTTGACCTTTGAGCTTTGGGGGCAAAAGCATGTGATCGACGCCGGCCTGTTGGCGGCCGGCGATCTCGATTGGATGAGCAATGTCAAAGATGCTCAGCCCGATGCCGCAGGGACCGTGCAGGCCCGGACCCTGCTATATTCACCGGGCGGCTTCGATGCCTGTCGACGCCATGCTCATCGGAAATCTGCACGCGGAGATCCCAAACGCCCAGGAAGTATTTGCCACCGCCATCGGTTCCGCCCCTCTGCTGCTGGGCGATTTGCGTAAGTTGAGTCCCGCGGATCAGCAGTGGTATCAGGACCATATTCGATGGTTCAAGCAGCTCAGGCGAAGCACCAATATCAACGAGAGCTTCTTTCCTCTGGGGAATTGGCGCCAGCCTTCAGCGGCGGAGTGGGATGGATTCGCGCGCCTATCGCACACCGGCAACGGCGTGATCGCTGTCTTTCGTAACCAGTCGAATACTTCCACGGCTAGCATTCAACTGCCGCTCATGCCGGCGGGTAGTTTCAAGGTGCACTCCGTGGTCACCAACAAAGATCTGGGTACATTTACGAAAGACGATTGGGCCCGTGGAGTTCCGGTCGGTTTTTCCGGGTCTCAATCCGTCGAAATTCTTGAAGTCAGTGCCGTCCACTGAGTGTTATGATCCCGTCTGTTTACGGGTGCGACCTAAGGATGTCCCTGGAAAAATGGAGAAGACTTCAGTGACACAAGGAAAGATTTCCGGACTATTGGCTCTGAGCGCAATCGCGATCACCAGCGGCTCGCTGCTGTTGGCATCTTCACCAATCCACCATCGGTTTCTCGGAGCCGCTATGAGCCCCAGCGCAGTCGATATGAAAGTAGAGCGCCTGGATCCAGGGCTGAACTCGATCGTGCCCGCCAAGCCTGTTCTGGAAAAGGTCGCCACCGGGCCAGGGTTCAAATGGACCGAAGGACCAGTCTGGATACCGGCCGGCTATCTGCTATTTGCTGAGATCCCCAGCAACAGCATTCGTAAGTGGACCCCGGGCGTTGGGGTGAGCGTCTTTATGCAACCCAGCGGCTATAAAGGTTCCGCTCCCTTTACCGGCCCCGAGCCCGGCTCGAATGGCATGACGCTCGATAGCCACGGACGGCTCACCGTCGCGGGCCACGCGCAACGAGACGTTTGGAGGCTGGAGCAGATGGATCCCAAGGCGCAGGTGACGATTCTTGCCGATAGTTACCAGGGCAAGCGGCTGAACAGTCCGAATGACCTCGCCTACAAATCCAACGGGGACCTCTACTTTACCGATCCACCCTACGGACTCCCCACACTGGACAAGGATCCAACCAAGCAACTGCAGATCAACGGCGTCTACCGGATACCCGGAGCGGTTTCTCAAAAGCCGGGCGCCCCTCCCAACCGGGCGCAGTTACAGCTGCTGGTGAAAGATCTGCCTCGTCCCAACGGAATATGTTTCTCTCCGGATGAAAAGTATCTCTACGTAAACAACTCTGAGCCGAAGAAGCTGTGGATGCGCTACACCGTGCAGGCCGATGGAACACTCACGGACGGAAAGGTTTTCTTTGATGCGACATCCGATACCCGGCCAGGAGCGCCCGATGGCCAGAAGGTAGATCAGCAAGGGAATCTGTATAGCGCGGGCCCAGGCGGGGTTTGGATCTTCTCTCCTGAGGGCAAGCATCTCGGTACACTCGACATTCCGGAGCGGGTCGGCAATGTTGCTTGGGGAGGGGCCGATCACAAGACGCTGTATGTCGCGGCTAGCTCGAGCATCTATCGCATCACTCTGAAGGTTCCGGGAGTCTATCCGCACGTCCACTGATAGGCTCCACGCCGAGGAACCAGCACGATCATGTCTGTCATCATTCGAGCCGCTGACTGCATCCGACATGGATGCGATCGCGAATATTTATGCGCATCATGTGAACCACGGCACCGGGACGTTTGAAACCGAACCCCCGGACAGCAGCGAAATCGGGCGGCGCTGGAGCGAGGTAACCGCAAGAGGTCTCCCATGGCTGGTCGCTGACGATGATGGTGACGTGGTTGGGTACGCCTATGCCGGACCCTATCGTCCACGCGTGGCGTACAGGCATACGGTGGAGGATTCCATCTATGTCCGGGCCGACCGCCTGGGCAGCGGCGTAGGCAGATTGCTGATGCCCGCTCTGATCAGCGCAGCCAAAGCGTGCGGCATGCATCAGATGATCGCGGTCATCGGCGACAGCGGCAACCAGGCCTCGATCCACTTGCACCGCCGCTTCGGCTTTCAGGATGCGGGGGTGCTGAAAGATGTTGGTTTCAAGTTCGGGCGATGGCTGGATACGGTCTTCATGCAACGCAGTCTTCTTTAGGGTTCACCGCCATCAGCCATGCTGGACGTGCCAACAGCTTCCGCATCTATTCGTCTTTAAAGAGGGTTGACTGCAGGCTTTCCGGATCGCGAAAATTGCTTAGACCTACGCCCACCAAGCGAAAGCGTTGCTCCGCTCCGAGAGAAATGCGTTCCCGCAGTGACAGAGCGATGGCGGTCAATTCTGCGCACGATGCCGGAGGCGTAGTAGGCGTGTGGCTGCGGGTGAGGATGCTGAATTCGCTGGTCTTGAGCTTTAAGACTACGGTCCGCGCTACGCGCGATTCCTGGCGCGAAGCTGACCAGACCTTTTGCGCCAGAGTTTCGATCAACTCCCCGGTCTCGGATAGAGGGATATCCCGCTCGAAAGTATCTTCGGCCGAGATCGACTTGGTTGGTCTGTCCGGAATCACCAGGTTATGATCGATTCCCCGGGCAAGCTCGTACAGGCGAATGCCCATACCTTCCGAAACCGTGCTTCGAGCACCGCGGCGTCTAAGGCTTGTAAGTCGCCCACGGTCTGAACACCTATCTGTTTAAGCCTGTCTTCAGTGACCTTACCGACACCGGGAATGCGTGCTACCGGCAGGGGTGGAAGGAATGCGGATATGTCATCGGGCTGAATGACGAATAGACCGTCGGGCTTCCGCCAGTCGGATGCAATCTTGGCGAGAAACTTATTCGGCGCCACGCCCGCGGACGCAGTCAGATGAAGCTCCTCTCGAATCTGTTGGCGAATCGCTTTTGCGACCCGAGTCGCCGTGGGTAATCCAATCTTGTTTTCGGTTACATCCAGGTAGGCTTCGTCCAAGGAGAGCGGTTCGATGAGATCCGTGTAGCGATGAAAGATCTCCCGCACGCTACGTGAGACGGCCCGGTAGCGCACAAAATCAGGGGGAACGAAGATCGCTTCCGGGCACAAACGTTCCGCGCGGAGCCGCCGGCATCGCAGAACGAACTACCGAAGCGTCTTGCCTCGTACGAGGCCGCGCAAACGACGGAACGATTACCGCGCCAAGCCACCACGACAGGTTTACCACGCAATTGCGGATCATCGCGCTGCTCGACCGAGGCGTAGAACGCATCCATGTCTACATGGAGGATCTTTCGAACCATGCCCTCATGATAAGCCTTGAATTCCCTGCCGCCTCCTACTAGCGGGAATCCACTCGCGTTGAATGCTCTAGAACGCGTGGCGGCTGAGGATTTCGCGGGTGACGGTCAGCATCATGATTCGCAGGTCAAACCAGACCGACCAGTTCTCGATGTAAACCAGGTCGCAAGCGACCCGGTTTTCTATCTGCTCGACGGTCTTGGTTTCACCACGCCAGCCATTTACCTGGGCCCATCCAGTGATCCCAGGCTTGACCCGGTGACGGAAGGCATAGTTTGCGACCACGTCGGTGAACAGCTTGTCCGCCGCCTTGGTGTTGGGCGGATGTGGGCGAGGCCCGACGAGGGACATGTTGCCCTTCATGACATTGAGTAATTGCGGCAACTCGTCAAGACTTAGGGCGCGCAGCCATTTACCTATCCTTGTGACTCGTGGGTCATCCCGCGTCGCCTGTCGATCGCCCAAGAGATCGGTCATCCCATGGTGCATGGTGCGGAATTTGTAGCAAGTGAATAGTCGATTATTAAAGCCGAGGCGCGGCTGCCGGAACAGAACCGGCCCCGGGCTATCGAAGTGGATCGCCAAAGCGATCAGCGCGAGAAACGGCGAAAGGACAGCGAGCAGCAAGGAGCCAATGACGATATCGAAGGCAAACTTCTTTCCCGCCCGCCAATCCTTGAGCGGCCGCTCGCCGATCAACACCACGGGATTGGAGCCGACGGAGGAAATCTGACTGCTCCTATAGCGGAAGCCCGCGAAATCAGTGGTCAGGCAGATGTCAGCAACCGCGCTCCCGATCTCTTCGAGAATCCTCGATATGCGAGCCGCCGCTCGCAAGGGGAGCGCAATGACAATTAAGTCGATCTGCTCTTCGCGGCTGCGCTCCAGAAGGTCGCGCACGGTGCCGCGCACTCTCACCCCTTCCTGTACTCCCGGAATGCGTGAACGCCGGTCATCATAAAGGCCTACCACGGTGTAGGCGTGCGGCTCGGCGCGCAGGCGTTCAATAAACTCGCGGCTAAACTCGCCTGCGCCGATCACTGCGACCCTGCGCGCCAGCCTGCCCGACTCTGTCCACCCCCGAAGCAGCCGTGACAGATAACATCGCGATGCGGTAAGCAGAACTGCGCTGAGGAATAGCCAGAGGAAAGGCCATTCCCGAAACACCAGGCTGGCATCACGCATCAGGAATAGGCAGACGATCATGCTGCCTCCACCAACCAGCAGCGGCAGGGGCAGAATCTGGAGCGGTTTGCCGGGCGGACAAAGGGAGCGCAACTGGTAAGCGTTGGCACGGGAGAGAAAGACAGTAGCCACGACACTGCCTACGAATGTCGCGAGAACCAGTGAGCCATCGGAGCGCAGCCAATGGGGCGGCGTCAGGATGCCTTTGGCCAGCAAGCCGCTGAACAGCAGCAACAGCACGTCGGACGCTTGCACAATGTGCATGATGACCGCCGGCGGCATCCTACGTTTGTCACCACGAGATGCCTGTCGAGCAGGCGATCTCCGTTCAATTGAAGTTGCGGAGGTATCCGCCGGACGTTGGATTACGGGGTCGGCGAACTTCGCCTTCTGCTGAACGGGAACCGTCGCGAGATTGGTCATCCTTTGTGCCTGGCCGCCTCTACCGCGGAGCGGCCGGAAGCTCCGCCCGTTCCCGTGTCGTTGATCGGCCATCCCTGGAGCATCGGCTCGGAAAACCATGCCCTCAAGAGGCAAACCGCGCTGCCGAGGCCGAAAGGTCAGCACGGGACCCATGTCTCGGCTTGGCATCGGAAGTAGTATGTGCACGCGTTTTTGAGGCGATCCTGTGGTGGTAAATTCGGAGCGACTGCCGGAGTTGCTCCTGCAAGAGCCTCATCTGGGAGGAGAGTTCCGCGGTGTCCAAAGTCATAGTGCTCATGTTGTCCAGCATCCGCAAGAGAGCCAGCATCCTTTTCCTCGATGCCATTCAGCGACTGCATCCTCTTCGCCCGCATCTGGTGAGGCACGCGAGATCCAACGGTCGAGTTCATCGGAGAATGCCACGACTGCGCTTCTATCCTTTAATGCCGGCCGATAGACCGGTAAACCCAGCCGCGCTTCCCAACGCTGGACGGTGCGGACACTGCGCCTGATGTAACTGGAGATCTCTTTCCAGCCGTTAAGGATCTGTCGACTCATTGGGCCCTTCCACGATTCCGGCACGAGCTTGCAACCATATCTCGCGCCGACCTTCCAGACACTAGCGCAGGGAGAAGCGGAGCTTCCAGAAAATTGCGATGGCGATGATCAGCGCTGCCTCGAAGACGAAGGCCCAGATCACTCCGCGTGCGCACCCCAATTTGTTTTCGCTGTAAAGTAGTTCCGGATCAACAGAACGAACATTGCCGACCTGAGGGAAACTCTGGGACTGCTCTACAAACACCGGAAGAGATCGTATGCCCTTGTGTAGCGTCATCGTGCGAGGTCCTCTGATTGCTGACATCATCCGTCAGGCCAAGGTGTTCTTGCACTCCCTGGTGCAAATCTGTTTCATACCGGTACATCCGTCGCATGTCGAATGCTCCTCGCTCCGCGCAGTCCGTGAACATTCCTGCCTGCCAGGCTTCGCAGCCTGGAGTTGCCGTCATCTCATACATCGACTGTTTTTCCATTGCCGATGTACCACCTTTGAGCCATAGCAGCAGCCGATCCCCGCAATACAGAGAGGAATGGGATCCTGCGTGCCACTTGAGAGCGAGCGACCCGATGAAAGGTCGTAACGGAGGAGGAGCTTAGCTGACAGGTGTCAGGATGCGAATAAGACTGAAAAGGAAATCATCGTTGGGCGCGGAGACATCCGCTCCTTCACGGAAATCCTCCAGCCCTCAATCACAGATTTGAGCGTGTTGCCGAAAAGGCTCGGCGAGTCAATCGTCGCCTGTGCGATCGTTAGCGCATTGATTTTTTTGGCCAGACCCAGCTGGCCCATTATCCAGATGCCGTAGTAATTCAAGTCAAACTCGTACCAGGCCAGACCATGGCGGGCCGAAACGGGGTGTGCATGGTGATTGTTGTGCCAGCCCTCACCGCCTGTAAGTAGAGCGACCCACCAACTGTTCCGTGAGTCATCGCGGGTGTCAAAGCGTCTGGATCCCCACATATGGGTTGCCGAGTTGACGAACCAGGTAGCGTGAAGCCCTAGCGTCACTCGCAGGAAGATGCCCCAAAGAACCAACGGCCAGCCGCCAACTGCGAGCAGGACAAAGCCGAGCAGAGTGAGTGGAAGCCAATGATAGCGATTTAGCCAACGATAGAAATCGTCCTTCATCAGATCTGGAGCATACTTGGCAAGCAGCGCAGGTTCAGCGTTTGCGCCTGATCCGTGGATGACCCAGCCCGCGTGGGACCACCACCCGCCTTCGTGCGGAGAATGAGGATCTCCGGGCCGGTCGGTGTGCTGATGGTGCACGCGATGAGTGGCAACCCACACCAGCGGTCCACCTTCCAGACTCAATGTGGCGCATACCGCTAGCAGATACTCCATCCACTTCGGCACTTGGTAGCCTCGGTGGGTGAGCAGGCGATGGTAACCCATGCCGATTCCGACATTGATCGCGATTATGTGAAGAGTAACGGCGACAATCAGCACGGGCCAACTAAAGAAGAAGAGCGCTGCGATGGCTCCAACGTGGAAGAGAACCATGAAGCCCAGTATCAGCCAATTCAGCGACAGCCTTTGTGCATCGCGCGAGAGCGCGAGCATCGCCGGCTTCCCAGACACGATCGGACGGTCTAGAACGGGAGACGGCAAGCTAACATCGGCGCGAACAGTCTCTTCTTGATTCGGCATAAAGGGTGGAAGCTGTCACCATTCTGCTCTATCTGATGATTTATTTGCGCCGTTTCATTCGTCATAGTTTTGTAATGACAAGAAGCGAAGCGCATCTTAGTTCAGAAATTGTCGGCAAACGTAAAGGCTTGGACCAACTGACGTCCAGATTCTGGGCATCTCATCGCGCGCACACCACGAGCCGCTGACAGCCGCGAAGTGTCCTGAAGCGGCTGACTGCTTTTGCTGACCTAGCGCGTGACTGGACCTATCGAGCGATGGGATTGACCTAATCGGCCCGTCGAAAGGGCCACGGGTTCGAATCCATTTCTCCGCGGTGACACATCCGCCATGAAGGTTGAGCTGTTCCGCTCTGCGGGAAACGGGCGATTCAAACGAGCGCGCTGCTAGAATGGTCGCCGAGTGCGTGTAAGATGAACAACTTAGCACCGCACCGCGGGACCCTTGATTGATGATTGGAACCACATTGCACCCGAGCAGGAGAAGTTTTCTCAGTTGGTTCATGACCACGGCGATCTTCTCTCGCGATTTGCCGGGACAGATCCCCGGCTTGACTTTGTTCCGCGAGTCGCCGGATATGCTTCGATTGCAAGGTGCAGTAGAGTTTGAGTCCTCCGATGCCAAGCTGGCGGACGGCTTTCGTTGGGCCAAAGCGCAGGCGCTCGCCTACGTTCGAGATAGCCCGGCGATCGGCCCCTGGTATGAAGCGGCATTGCCCGGAAGGAACGCCTTCTGTATGCGAGACCTCTCTCATATGAGTACGGGCGCGCAGTTTTTGGGGTTGGGGCCAAATACCAGGAACATGCTGCATCAGTTTGCTCAACACATCTCGGCCTCGAAAAAATGGTGCACCTGGTGGGAGATCACGGGGGAAGGCAAGCCTGCGCCGGTCGACTACAAGAGCGATGAGAACTTCTGGTATTGCTTGCCGGCGAACTTCGATGTCCTCGATGCCTGTTACCGGCAATGGTTGTGGTCGCGAGACAATGCTTACCTCGACGACGTCTTCCTGAATTATTACCGTCATACGGTCACCGATTATGTGAAGCAATGGGATCACAATAACAATGGCCTGTTGGAGCATCTGCGCGGTGATGGCCACATGGGAATTGGCACCTACGACGAGGATCTGACGGACGACGTGCTGGTGGGAGCAGACCTGATTGCGGCTCAGTATGCGGCTTACGGTGGCTATGCTGCCTTCCAACGCGCGAGGAACGAGGAAGCGGTGGCCGATGAGTTCGCGGCCGAAGCTCGAAACTTGAAATCGCTCTACAACAGCAAGTGGTGGGATGCATCGCGCAATTGCTATTTCGCTGCGCTTTCAGAAGACGGACGCTTTCACACGGATCTGAAAGCAAGCACCGGCGGAACGGATATACAATTTCCGCTGTACTTCGGATTGACCGATAGCGGACCGAAAACTCAGGCCGCGCTCAACCAATTGGAGAAACGGCTGCGACTGGACAGCGCGACGCTGGGCGGAATTGTCGGCGGAGTCGAAGGCAGAACTTACCTTCCCGACATCTTCTACAAATATGGCCGCTCCGCATCTGGGTACGCAGTATTGGTGGCGCTGATGAACCCCGCCCTGAAACGCCGCGAGTATCCGGAAGTAGCCTACTCGGTAATCGGAAACCTGGGGGCCGGGTTGATGGGCATTCATCCATCTTTGCGGCCAGGAGAGATCGAGACTTATCCTCAACTCACCGCCGAAACCGAATGGGCTGCTCTGCACCACGTGCCTATCGGCCACAATGTTATTTCTGTAAAGCACACGCACGCGGGCAGAACGGCTTTTTCGAACGAATCGGGACCAGAGATCGTTTGGCGGGCAAGCCTGCCCGGGAATCCGAAGACGCTCCTTGTGGACGGCAGGAGCGTTCCTGCCGAAAGCTCGCATGCTCTTCAGGTCAGGTCAGGTGAAACTCGCGTAGTGTCGGTGGGATAGATTGGCGGATTTCGCGAACATGATCTTGGCAGGGATAGTGGCTCGCGTATCCCGATGGATGCGTACGCCGGCTCTGTGTCTATTGGCCGCCCCGATTCTCTCAGGCGGTTCCGGGTCGCCGGTCCGCATTCCTGTAAGCGTGCTCACGCAACACAATAATGTCCTGCGCACGGGGGCCAACCTGAATGAAGTCATCCTCACCGCATCCAATGTAAACACGAAGCAGTTTGGGATGCTGTTTCGGAGGGTGGTTGACGATCAGATTTACGGCCAGCCACTGGTTGTTGCCAATGTGAAATTGCGCGGCGGGACCCATGATCTGGTATTCGTCACCACGGTGAACAATAGCGTATATGCATTCGATGCCAATGATCCTAACGCCTCTGAACCGTTCTGGCACGTCAACTTTGGTACCCCCCCCAATGTCTACGATGGCAAATACGGCTGCACAGACATGAATGGAAACATGGGGATTATCGGGACACCGGTCATCGATGCCGATGAGGGGACGCTCTACGTAGTGGCGACAACGCGGGTGGGTGACGCTTTTCTGCAGCGCTTGCACGCGCTGGACCTCGCAAGTGGGGCGGATCGCGCGCTGAGTCCGGTGACGATCACCGCACCCGGGTTTGCTCCGCTTATGCAGAGCCAACGGCCCGGGCTGCTTCTTTCGCGGGGAAAGGTATATATCGGGTATGCGTCTCATTGCGACAAGGAACCCTATCATGGCTTCCTGTTCAGCTATAACGCGAAGTCACTTCAGCAAACTGGAGTGTTCAATACTTCTCCGGCAGGAAAAGCGGCGAGTATTTGGCAGTTTGGGCAAGCCCCCGCTGTGGATGCCGAAGGAAACATCTACTTTGTAACCGGCAATGGAAGCTGGAATGGCAACTCGGACTTCAGCGAAAGCTTTCTCAAACTTGACCCTAACCTGAAAATACTCGATTGGTTCACGCCGACAGATCATGCACATCTCGATGCCATCGATGGAGATCTTAACTGTTCCGGCGCCGTTCTGGTTCCCGGGACCGATCTCGTCATGGATGCGGGAAAACAAGGAGTTCTTTACCTCGTCGATGCCAATCATATGGGCCACCTCGGCGATGGCCACGCCGTCCAGCATTTCCAAGCAACCAGTTCGCAGATGCCCAGCCTGGTTTATTGGAACAGCGCAAAGAATGGTCCCCTGATTTACATGTGGGGGCAGGCGGATCGACTGAAAGCCTATCGCTTCAATGGCGATACACTCAAGGAAGCGCCTTTCGCCATCCGGTCGGAGGTGGCCCAGGGCCATCCTGGAGCAATGATCTCGCTTTCAGCAAACGCTAATAAAGACGGAATCCTCTGGACAGCCATCCACGCGAGCGGAAGCTCGTGGCATGAGTCGAGACCCGGCATTCTGCACGCCTACGACGCGGACGATATCACGCATGAACTCTGGAATTCCCTGGAGAATCCAGCCCGCGACGATTGCAATAACTATGCCAAGACGGCTCCCCCCACGATCGCAAACGGTAAGGTCTATCTCGCCAGCTTCGGAACGCGAAATACTGGAAGCGGTCAACTTTGCGTCTATGGATTGCTACCGGATGGCCCTACCCCATCGCCGCCGTCAAGTGTGCATGTCTCCGATGGAGACGGGCAAGTCTTGCTGTCATGGATCGCGTCCAAAGACGCCACCACCTATGCCGTGAAGAGAGCGATCAAGAATGCCGGGCCGCTCGAAGCCATCGCGAGCGGTCTGACATCGACCACCTTTATAGATCTAACCGCAGCTAACGGGATGACCTACCAATACACGGTGAACTCCGTGAACTCCAACGGAGAGAGCGGGGCTTCCAGCGTCGCTACCATCTTCCTGCCGAAATCCCGCGCGCAAATAGGCCTTTTACCACCAGGGCCGGGACGTGACCTGACGGAAAGAGTCTGCTCTGGCTGCCACTCGCCTGGGTTGGCAGCCAAGGAGCAACTCAGTCCGCAAAAATGGCACGCCTTGGTGCGCCTAATGGCCGCCCAGGGCGCTGTCGCCACCGACGACGAATTCGACCAGATCACTGCCTACCTGGCCAAGTCGTTTCCCGGCCAGACCAGGAAGGAAGAAAACTCCAGGGAGGAAAATAGATGACCGTTTTTCGAAGAGATTTTCTAAAGATGGCCGGTACCGGCCTGGCTGGGGCTACGGGCCTGGCGGGTACTTCAATCGGCGCACAAGCGCAAACTGCAACCATGCCGGGGACGGGTTCCAATACAACATTAGACGTGAGAGTCTATGGTGCGCGAGGCGACGGGGCCTCGATTGACACTCCGGCCATCAACAAGGCTATCGACGCGGCGAGCGCCCAGGGAGGGGGAACGGTTCGATTTCCGCCAGGCACCTATGCGTCGTATTCCATTCACCTCAAGAGCAATGTCGCGCTCTACCTGGAAATGGGAGCAACCATCCTGGCAGCAAGCGTCGCGCCCGGCGGCAGCACCAGCGGAGCATCTTACGATCCCGCCGAGTCCAATAAACCCTGGGAAGATTATCAGGATTATGGCCACAATCATTGGCACAATAGCCTCATCTGGGGTGAAAGCATCCACGACGTTGCCATTCTTGGACCTGGATTGATTTGGGGCAAAGGGCTGAGCCGCGGCGGTTCGGAGGAGCCGCGAGCCGAAGAACCCGGCATGGGGAACAAAGCGATCGCCCTGAAAAATTGCCACAACGTTCTCCTGCGGGATTTCTCCATTTTGAAGGGCGGTCACTTCGGCATCCTGGCAACCGGGGTCGACAACCTGACGATCGACAATCTGAAGATCGATACCGACCGGGATGGAATGGATATCGACTGCTGCCACAACGTTCGGGTCTCGAATTGCAGTGTTAATTCACCCTGGGACGATGGCATATGCCCGAAAAGCTCATTCGCGCTGGGCTATACGCGCTGCACTGAGAATGTGACGATTACGAATTGCTATGTCACCGGCGCCTATGTGCTGGGAACCATGTTGGACGGCACGTATAAACGGTGGCCTGCGGATTTCAAAGTGGCTCCCACTGGCCGCATTAAGTGCGGGACGGAGTCTAATGGAGGGTTTAAGAACATCACGATCTCGAATTGCGTCTTTGATGGTTGCCGCGGCTTCGCGCTCGAAAGTGTGGATGGTGCGTTGTTGGAGGATATTACCTTTACCGGTGTTACCATGCGTGACTGCACCAACACCCCATTGTTCCTCCGCTTGGGAAGCCGCATGCGCGGTCCGGCAGGAGTTCCCGTGGGCACACTGAAACGAGTCATCATCAGCAATGTTGTCAGCTACAACTCGGTGTCGCAGTTCAGCGGTGCGGGACTCATCATGGGAATTCCATCGAATCCGATCGAAGACATTAAGATCAACGAACTATATATGGAACATCGCGGGGGCGGAACGCCCGAAATGGCGGCGCGGGTCGTGCCACAAATGGAGCAGGGCTATCCTGAACCTTACAGATTCGGCGACATTCCTGCGAACGGATTCTTTATCCGCAATGTAAACAACATCGAGTTGACGAACGTTGAGATTTCCTGGAGCCAGCCGGATGCCCGGCCGGTCTTTTACCTGGACAACGTGAAGGGCGCTGACTTCTTCCGTATTAAAACTCTGAAAGGGGCCAAGTCCGCCATATTCGAACTCAAAGACGTTCAGGACTTCAGCGTCTCCCTATCGCGCAATATCAAGGACGTCCATTTGGAAAAAGTTGATCAAAAGACAATTGCGGATTGACGGCATCGCGGGACTGGTGAAGGAGAATCTTCTACTGATACGGCGTTCCCCCAATCATCGGCTAAGTAGATCCAGCTTGCTCGCTTTTCCGGCTCTGAGCAAGACCCTCCGTGGTTTGCTACTATGCTCCCACTGGTACTTGCCTGTGGTGGAAGGTGCGATGCGACTCATGATCCTCAGTTTCCTGCTCTGCGCGAGTGCGCCGGCATTCTGTCAAACGGCTCCCGCAAACCCTGACAATCTGTGGCTGGGCGCCTCGCGGCGACTCCGCCTGCCAGGAATTTCAGCAAGCTTCGAGCATTGGCCTCTCTCCACCAGGCATTCCAATGGCGCAAAAATGAGAACCCCCATCTGCAAGTGCTGCCAATTGAGGCTGACCCACTTATCCCCGACAACTTGCCGCTCACGCTGGCCATTGCAGACCCGAACGCATCCTGAGACCGAGAGTTTTGCCATATGAAGCGTTATGGTCAAGTCGTCCGGCTGAAGCCCGAGAGCAGAGACGAATATCTCAAGCAACATCGGGCCGTTTGGCCCGGCGTATTAAGAACAATTGCCCAATGCAACATCCGCAACTACTCAATCTTTGAACACGGGGAGTTGCTCTTCGCTTATTTCGAGTACTACGGAGTTGACTTTGCGGCGGATATGGCGAGGATGGCAGCATGCCCGGAGACGCAGCGCTGGTGGGGCCTGATGTATCCCATGCTTGAGAAGTTGCCACCCGAAGTACAGGGAAAGCGTTGGACAGACCTTCCTGAGATTTTTCATTTCGATGGAACATTCTCTGTTGATCCCTCTTAACCCCGTCAGCCTCTTGAGGCTGACGGCTCTTGATCGGGGGTCGGAGCCGCGCCTCCGCGAATTCTGGGCCGCGAACAAGATAAAATGCTAAGAGTGAATCATCCCGGAGGAAATAACCCATGGCCACCGCAATCCACTCGCCACTGACAACCAATAAGCACTTGATTCGCTGGGTGGAGAAGATGGCGGACCTGGCCCAACCGGAGAAGATTCATTGGGTGGATGGATCAAAGGAGGAATATGACTCACTCTGCCAACAGCTCGAGCGCACCGGTACGTTCGTGAAACTAAATCCTGATCTTTGGCCGGGATGTTTCTATGCACGGACCGATCCGGGCGATGTGGCCCGCGTCGAAGAACAGACTTTCATCTGCTCTCTTTCCAAGGACAACGCCGGGCCAACCAATAACTGGCAGGATCCTTTCGTGATGCGGCGCAAGCTGAAGCAAATCTTCCGCGGGTGCATGCGCGGGCGTACGATGTATGTTCTGCCCTTCAGCATGGGACCGATTGGATCTCCCATGGCGCAGCTGGGTATTCAACTCACGGATTCTCCCTATGTGGTGGTCAGCATGCGCATCATGACTCGCATCGGCCAGGCTGTTTTCGCCGAGATCGATAAGGGCTTGCAGCGGGTGGTGCCATGCATGCACAGTGTGGGTGCTCCGTTGGCGGATGGTCAGGCGGATGTGGCTTGGCCTTGCAACAATGAAAAGTACATTGTGCATTTTCCAGAGAGCCGGGAAATCTGGAGTTATGGTTCTGGATACGGAGGGAACGCGCTGCTCGGAAAAAAATGTTTCGCTCTGCGTATTGCCTCGAACATTGCTCGTGACGAAGGGTGGATGGCCGAGCACATGCTTATTGTTGGGCTGGAAAGCCCGGAAGGCGAAAAGACCTATGTCACTGCCGCTTTTCCCTCGGCCTGCGGCAAGACGAATTTTGCCATGATGGTCCCTCCCAATGGGCTAGAGGGATGGAAGGTATCGACCGTCGGAGATGATATTGCGTGGATCAAGCCGGACGCCACTGGACAGCTGCGAGCTATCAATCCCGAATCCGGGTTTTTCGGAGTGGCTCCTGGAACGTCAGCAAAAACTAATCCGAATGCTATGGCTACGCTGCGCAAGAATACGATCTTTACCAACGTCGCGTTCACTCCGGAAGGGGGCGTCTGGTGGGAGGGCATGACCGACTCTCCACCCAAAGAATGCCTGGACTGGCGCGGCCAACGGTGGACGCCCGAGATTGCAAAGCAGACAGGAAGACCCGCATCGCATCCTAACGGAAGGTTCACCGCTCCTGCCAGTCAATGCCCATCGATTGATGACGCTTGGGAGTCGCCGGATGGGGTACCCATCAGTGCCATCGTATTCGGGGGCAGACGCTCCACACTCATGCCTCTGGTCTATCAGGCATTCAACTGGAGTGCGGGGGTCTATGCCGGAGCCACAATGGGCTCGGAAACTACAGCTGCGGCTGCGGGCGCTATCGGAAAGATACGCCGTGATCCAATGGCGATGCTTCCCTTTTGCGGCTATCACATGGGCGACTATTTTCGGCACTGGATTAAAATGCAACGCACGTTGAGCGTTACTCCACGGATCTTCCACGTCAACTGGTTCAGGAAGGATGCTGAGGGCAAATTTCTATGGCCGGGGTTCAGCGAAAACATGCGTGTTTTGAAATGGATTGTGGATCGGGTACGAGGAAGGGCGCAAGGCAAGGAAACACCGATCGGCTGGATCCCCGACTATGAAAGTATTTCGTGGAACGGGCTTCAGTTTTCCCCCGAGAAGTTCGATGAGCTCCAGGCAATGGACCGACTGAATTGGAAATCCGAGGTCATGGAACACGAAGGGCTCTTCATTGCGCTGCATGATCATTTGCCGCCAGAGATGATTTACGAACGCGAGTTACTCATTTGCCGGCTATAGGAAGTCAACTTCTTTTTTCGCAAGCTAGGAGTGCCCAACCTTCCATCGCGCGGAACGCGATTGCGTGGCTCGGGATTGACCCGGCAAACCGGGCTGATCTGCCCTCTCCGAATCGCCCCCAGAGCCGTCCAAATTCTCGAATACATTGAGCTTGGCGCGCGGGGCGCGTTGATTTCCATTGAATCCATTGGTTTGTCGTGATCACCGGTTAGCACTTGCGTTCCATGTTTCCCGCGGGGCGGAGACATCCGCGGGCGTTTTGCATTCATCCTATTGTCATGCGACTTACACAAGAAGAGCCAAAAAGCGGCAACCGTTGATCTTGAACTTCCGACACTACTTTGGTCTCGGACAGGAGAGATACTTCGCGGTCCATTGAGTGCACACGATAAATTCTGAAATTAATTTCAGGATTTGGAGGGGCGGCGCGCGGCCAATCAGTCAACGGAAGTTGCCAGAGCCAGTGTTGCGGTGGAAATGCTTCGATCACTGATACTTATTTCCGTGTTTGCGCCGATGCCCGGAAAAACTTCGCTCCCCTTGCATTGCAGGCCTGTACGGCTATGTCGATGCAATGATTCAACCTAGAGATATCTTCGCGCGAACAATTGCAGCGCTAGAAGTGCTTGGTGGCAAGCGGGCAAGAATTCACACACCAAAACAACCAGGAAATATCCTATACTTCTGGAAAATTTCGTTCCGGTACTTTGCGGCGGCCGGAATTGGATTAGCAGTTCGTGCTTCATGAAATGCTGTGAGCGCCGGGCTTCCAATCCGGTCGATGACCTTAGAAACCACCAACCCCCAAAGCAGTCGAGGTGTCTATGTCAACGCATAATCCACAGCACAACCTATCCCGGGTTTCCTTTCCCAAGAGTGAACGCAAGACACATCCGGGCGCAAAGGTCGCAGGCAGGACCGACTCTCAACGCAATCTCAGCGTTTCGGTGATTGTGAAACGCAAGAACCGTCTGGACCTCGAAACAATGATCGGCCGGCACATCAGCCAGCAGGATTTTTCGGAGAAGTACGGCGCCGATCCTGTTAGCTTCGATCATCTTCGCGACTTCGCCCACAAGCACGGGCTCACCGTAGACGAAGGCGCGTCCAGCTTGGCGCGGCGTACCATAGTTCTGCGCGGCCCAGCCAATAAGATGGAGGCCGCCTTTGGCGTCACCCTCAATGACTTCGAAAAAGAAGGAAAGAAATTCCATAGCTACACCGGAACTATTTCCATACTCCAGGAGTATGCTGAACCCGTCGAGGCGGTGCTCGGCCTTGATAATCATCCCATTGCTATGCCGCACTTTCGACTGCTAGACAAGCAAAAAAAAGGTAAGCCGAAGCGGCATCCTTCTCAGATGGCGTCCTTTAATCCGCCGCAGGTCGCTCAACTCTATAACTTCCCGATGGGACCCAATGGCGCGGGGCAGACGATCGGCATTCTCGAACTCGGCGGCGGCTACAACGCCAGCGATTTGTCTAGCTATTTTGCCGGGCTCAGCATCGCCGAGCCGCGAGTTACTGCGGTTTCAGTTGATGGCGCTGCCAACTCGCCCAACGATCCTAATGCCGATGGCGAGGTCGCACTCGACATCGAAGTCGCAGGCTCCATCGCTCCCGGAGCGAATATAGCCGTCTACTTCACTCCCAACACCTCGCAGGGTTTCGTCGATGCATTGACCACGGCTATTCACGACACCGCCAATGGGCCGCCGTCGGTCATCTCCATCAGCTGGGGGAGCGCAGAGTCGAACTGGACGGCGCAATCCATGACTGCGTTCGATGATGCCTGCCAGTCCGCGGTGGCATTGGGCACCACCATCACCGTCGCCTCTGGAGATAATGGTTCCAGTGACGGCGGCAGCGGCAACAACGTCGACTTCCCTGCCTCCAGCCCGCATGTGCTCGGCTGCGGCGGTACGGAGCTGATCGCTGCAAACGCCGGAATTCAGCAGGAAATCGTCTGGAACGATCAACCGCAGGGCGGAGCGAGCGGCGGCGGAGTCAGCAGCGTCTTCCCCATCCCACCCTGGCAGATGAAAGCTAACATTCCCAAGCCTCCAACCAGCGGCGGCGGACGCGGAGTACCCGACGTGGCCGGCGATGCTTCACCCGAGACTGGTTACAACGTTTTGTTTGATGGGCAGTCTGCGATTGTTGGTGGAACCAGCGCAGTTGCCCCGCTCTGGGCTGCACTCATCGCGCTGCTCAACCAGCAGCGCGGCAGCAATATCGGCTTTGCCAATCTCGCGCTCTATCAAAACGCTGAGAATGGATTTAACGACATCACCCAGGGCAACAACGGCAGCTATTCGGCGGAACCAGGCTGGGACCCCTGCACCGGCCTCGGCTCCCCTGACGGAAACCAGTTGTCGCAGATTTTCGCGGCAACTACAACCGGCACCGCACAATCGGTATCCGCAACCGCCTCCCGCGGGGGAAAGCCCGCTCACACCGGGGATTAGTTGTTGGTGTTGCAGTGCCACAAATCCGGGGGCCCGGGCTTCGCTTTTGAGACCTGGGTTCCCCGGCTCACCGCACCCAGTTCAGATTCTGGATCCCTTCTCCCTGGGTGCTCTCAAACGCCTTCCTGAAATTGCAGGATCGCCTTGATCTTGCTTCCCTTCCCCAGCAACATGTCTCGAAACCCGGCTTCCCCTTCATCCAAGGAGTATTTCGTGGCCCAACTTGTTGCAAAACCTCCAGCAGACAAGATCTGAGCCGCTTGGCGCAGGTCGTCTATTGAACCAGAATAGGAACCCGACACACACTTCTGTCCGAGGGTCAGAGCATAACTACTAAAGTTCATGTTATCCTCGTGCAGTCCGACCCACACCACCATCCCACCAGGTTCAACGAGATCGAGGGAAAGTAGCTTTGTCTCAGAGCTGCCGACCGCATCGATCACAAACTCAGCGCGTTCGCCTAACCAATACCAATACCTCCGGGTCTCGGTTTCCAGATTCTACTGCAAAGCATTCACCGTTAGATCTGCTCCGAGGGTTTGGGCAGCATCCAGACGCTCCGGAATCCGATCAGAAATTACGACACTCGATTGATGCACGCGCTTTGCAGCGAAAAGACACATAAGTCCGATGGGACCGGCACCATGCCGCGCTTACCAGCTAAGTAGAACTTTCCGGCGGACGCAGCCCTTATTTAACTTGCTAAGTTATATGGCTGCATCCCACTTATTATTTCTTCCCCTGCAGCCGCCAAGACCCGCCAAGGTGCCATACATTAAAGCGATTTCTGACCCGCCGGTGATCATGGGTCGACCAATGCGCGGTCTGCCTTTGCAGAGGCAGCCATACTTTCACGGCGGCTTGTCATACAGCAAGGCGGAAAAGCTCTGGAAACTACACGCAAAGATCCGGATCTTATCTATCACCTGACGGTCTAAGCGGAGAGGAGAGCATAAAGCAACAGCATGAGTGCGCGACCAAATATCTGCATTCGCCCAACTTGCAACTGTATCAAGCGGATGTCTTGGCCGAACAAGGCCAGGAAGAGGAAAGCCTGGAGAAATATAAACAACTTTTGCGCGACTATCCAAATCTTCCTGACCTCCGCTGCAACTTAGACATGCTCTATCGTAAGCGCGGAGAATGGGCCAAAGCTTTGGGCATGTTAAAAGATCCGTTACCCCGGGGCTCCATTGACGACTACACCGCGTCAGGGGTGAGTGCGTCGCTGCTGAGGCTGAAACAATACCAGATAATTGCGCGACCACCTAGAACCTCTGTCGAGAAAGCAAGTGCCGCTATAGATCACACGGGATCTGGCGAAAACACTACAGAAGCTTAGCGAGATTCCCAGGAGCTATCAAGTTACCAGCCTACTCCGAGAAGAGAATCCACTAACTGTCAACTTCGCGGACCCAGGAAATCGATCTACGTCAACGTTTGAAGCGATAATCACGCGCAACACCACGGAAAGCCGTTGTCTTTCCGTTTCCTTAAGCTCAACCGGCTTTGCAGCGAGCCATCGTTATATAAATCTCGGAGGTGGCGGCTTTCCGGGGCCTGGAATTCCGGTTGGCGTGGAAATAGCAAAGCCACTGGAGAAGGGAAACAAGCAGAGATCGCTTGGAGAAAGGGGACTTAGGCTGCGGCTCCATGCTAAAATTGTTCTTTAATCGTATGGATTCGCTTCGGTCAGGAATGATACACCCGCAGCCAGACCTACTGCTCGTGAAGGACAACCTTGCTGCGTACTTCCGGCAAGAGATTATCAGCGGGCGTATGGCGCCCGGTGAGAAGATTGTCGAAGTAAGGTGGGCCAAGGTTCTGAAGCTTTCGCAAACCTCGGTCCGGGAGGCTTTAAATATTCTGTTGGCCGAAGGATTCGTTCAGAAGGGGTCAGGGCGTACCGCCCAGGTAACAAGACTCACAGACGAGGACATAACTCATAGCTATGAACTAAGAGCGGTATTAGAGGGTTACTCTGCACGTATCGTCGCCCAAAAGAAGGTTCCTCTCGGAGAGCTTGAACAGTCCCTCTCTGATATGCGTTCCGCAATCGAGTGCCATAATCTCAAGGCATTCTACGAACGCGATCTGCAATTTCATCTTCTGCTCGCCGAGAAAACGGGCAACGGGATGCTGGTGCAAGCCCTCAAGCGTATTATCCTGCCACTATTCGCCTTTGTGGTAATCCGTGTTCAGGGGGCGCGGACTCAAGAGGAACAGTGGGTCCGAAGCCTCGAGCAACACAGGCGGATCATTGACGCACTCAAGACGCATGATCCCGTCTTCGCCGAGCGTCTCGTAACACAGACAGTCGGGGCTTTCCTGGAAGAGACTAGAGACGTCGTCGAATCCGGACGCTAGGCCCTATTGGCCGCGGCGGCGTTGTACATCTAACGGTCAGCCACACACTTTGACCTTGCGAAGTCAGTTTAAGAAGCCTTCTTCTTAGTAGGTGTCACTCCTTCGTACTCACCGAGCTTATGTGATCTTGTTGCCCTTGGCCGCCCATTCGGGAACGCGCACGCGAACTCGTTTCTGCACTCCGTGGTTTTTGGCGAAATTCCGAAGTCGTTCGACCCAGAGTTCGGTGAACACAAGGCCCCCCTTGTAAATCAAGACGTTGGTACTCGTGCTTACGATATCCTCATCCAGGATCATTCCGGAGCGAATTTCCTCGATCGGGATCTGCCGTAATGCGAACGGTCCCTCTACTGGAGAGTAGTGGATGAGCGCATCGAGCATTGCCGGCTTGAAGCGTCCCGTCTCTTTCAAGTGCAGGACCGCGTTGGAGCAAGCAATATTCTGATAGATCAACCGATCCAGTTCTAATGCGAGATGGAGAAGATGTGCGCCTAACCGTACTTCTTCGGAAGCAGATGGGACGGCATCGGGTGCATGTTGCAACCGTATAATCTCGGCAACTACTTCCAGCCGGGGAATGTTGCAGACCAGATTGGCGCCTGCTGCGGCATGAGCGCGAAATATCAGATTCTCGTCCGGCGAAAGCTTTTGAGCACCGTAGGCCTTCTCAAAAAGCTCCAACGGGAGCGCAATGCAACCCACTAATGACAACATGGCAGCAAGCTCATATTGCCATACCTCCTTAAGCTCCATTTTGCTGACAATGCTGTGCACGATGTCGCGAATCGCACGTGATCGAGAGACCAAAATGGGGGAAGTAACCTGGACCAGGTCCAGCAGAGCCCCGACAGCGCTATTGAGTGTCCTTTCCAGTAGGTTGCGCTCTGACTGCAGAGCGCTCCTCAGCTTGAGGTGGGTCTCTACGCGGGCCTGTACCTCTTCAATCTGGAATGGCTTGGAGATGTAGTCCGCCCCCCCGCAATGAAACCCTTTAATCTTGTCCTCGATGGCATTCATCGCACTGATGAATATCACTGGAATATCCGACAACCGCGGCTCTGATTTCAACTGCTCACATAATTCGTAGCCGTTCATCTCCGGCATATTGACGTCGAGCAGAATCAGGTCCGGCGGTTCCTGGCGGATAGCTGCAAGCGCCAGGCGTCCGCGGGGAAAAGACCGTACTTCGTACCTCTGCTTGAGCAGTATGTCTTCCAGGAGTTGCAAGTTCACGGGAGTGTCATCCACCAGCATGATTTTTTGCCCCCGCCCCTCTTGATCCTGGGTCACCGGCATGCCTCCTCCAGTGATTCGGCGAGGTAATCGTAGTCGTAACTGTCGATAAGCCGTCGTAGTGCGTCTGTGGACTCCGTGGATCCTTTCTGACCTATCTCCAGGATGAGCGTATCCATCAGACGCTTGTTCCCTTTCAACGTCGCCTGGTGAAGCTTCTCGAGCAACTCGCGAGGCAATTTCCTTAGCTTTTCCACGCTCAGGGCCGGTATTCCACCGGCCTGCTCCTCGTCACTGCCCGCAAACTCATCGTAGCGGTAGGTCAGATGCAAATGGCGGCCCAACTTTGCCAACAATTCATTCTCATCACAGGGCTTGGCAATGAAATCATCCACACCGCTTTCGAGTGTGGCGAGCCGTTCGTTCTCCAAGGTACTTGCGGTGAGAGCAATGATGATCGTTTTGGAGCCGCGTGGTGTTGCCTTGATTCTCCGCGTGGCTTCCAGGCCGTCCATCACCGGCATATGCACATCCATCAGGATAAGATCGGGATTCCATTGTTCCCAATGCCGTATCGATGCTTCGCCATCCACCGCGCTCTGCGCAGAAAGGCCTACCATGCCCAGCAGTTTGACCAGCCAATCACGGTTTTCGAATTGATCGTCAACCACCATTATTTTTGGAATCTGCTGCCCGGCCTGCAAGCCGATGACACGGCGGGCAGAATGAACGACCGACGCTTTCGCTTCAGCCCGTTCAAGGGGAACGCGAAAACGGAATATGCAGCCGGTGCCGGGATTGCTGGTCAGGGTGAGATCACCTCGCATCAGGCGGGCGTGTTCGCGGCTGATGGCCAAACCCAGTCCAGTTCCCTCGCTGGTGTTGAGACCGCCTGTGCTTTGGGTGAACGGCTGAAACAACTCCTCCGCCTCTGTCTTTGCAATGCCGGGCCCGGTGTCCTCCACGCAAGCCGAGAGCCATACCTGTTGGCTGCTCGATGGTTCCAAAGTGACGTCGAGTTTCACTCCTCCACGGTCGGTGAACTTGATTGCGTTGCCCAGAAGATTGATCAACGCCTGATTGATCTTGCTCTCGTCCCCCATCAGGTGCGGCAAGGGCTCTCCCTGAAGGGACACTTCAAACCGGAGCCCCTTCGCGCCGGCCCGCAATCGGAACATGTTTGCCAGGCTCTCGACAAGCCTGCGGACGCTGAACACCGAGAGTCGCAGCACGGCGTGGCCGGCCTCAATCTTTGACATGTCGAGAACACTATTGATCAGAGTCAGCAAATGTTCGCCGCTGCGGTTGATGACTTTGAGATTCTCCTTGGCCTCTGCTGGCAGGTTCGAATCGCGCAGCATCAATTGCGTATAGCCAAGGATGGCATTCATGGGACTACGTATCTCATGGGAAAGGTTGGCGAGGAACCTGCTCTTAGCCTGGTTGGCAGCGTCGGCCTCATGCTTGGCCTTGCGCAGCTCCTGATTGGCGATTTGCAGCTGCTGTTCTCCCTGTACTCGTTCGCTGTTGTACCGCTCCTCCGCCTGGCGTTGTTTCGTCAGGTCGAGCACAATCTTCGAGGCGCCTACAATATTGCCAGCCGCATCCTTGATCGGAGAAATCGTTACCGACACGGGTAAACGGCGGCCGTCTTTGGCGACTCGTACCGTTTCGAAGTGGTCCACACGTTCCCCGTTCTTCAACCGGGCCAGGATTTGCGGTTCTTCCCCCAGCCTGTCTGCGGGAATAAGGCGAGCCATCGGGGTTCCAATCATTTCGTGGGCGTTATAACCAAAGATCCGTTCCGCTGCTGGATTCCAACTGGTGATCACACCGTCCAGCGTCTTGCTCAGGATCGCGTCGTCCGATGACTCGATGATCGAGGCCAGATGCCTTAGCGCGCGTTCTACCTCTTTCCCTTCGTTCCTCTCGCGGAAGACCAGCACAATGCCGAAGGAGCCTCCATCGTGGTTACAAACATTGATCACGACGTCCGTGATGGACCGCTCGCTCCCATCGCATGTAATTAGTGAAATGTGCTTTCCCAGTCTCTTCCGTGTTCCGGTAGCCAGTGCTCTGTCGACGGGAACTTTAATAGGCCGCCGACTGCGTTCATCGATGATGCGAAACACCTCGTCCACCGGCCGCCCCAGGGCTTCCGCTTCGGCCCATCCCGACAAGGTTTGGGCGACGGTATTGAGCCGCGTTATGCGCCCGCCGGTATCGGAGACCACGATGGCATCTCCCAAAGATTCCAGGGCAACTGCGAACTCTTCCGGGTTCTTCCGAGTTCCCTTTGGACCTGAGCGAACCATAGACAGATCATCGTCACGGATGGCGCAATCTTTACCGTTTTCGCGGTTCACCCACTACAACATTATGAACACGCGGCCACTGCTTGATCGCAAAGGTGAATCAGGAGGTCATTCGCTCCAATCTCTCCCTGTATTCACCCGCCGTAACTTCGATAACACGCTGAAAGGAGCGGCACCTCGAATCCGTCAATGCGATGTCACATGGGTCACTCAGACCGATTATTTCCGTCGCCTGGCCACCAGAAATCCATCGAGCGCGAGGGGGCCCGAACCGCTGAGCACCAACGCGGCGAGGCATGCCAGGTAAAGCAAATCGCACTCGTATCCGGGAGGGCCGAATCTTGGACCCGCCGGCGTTATGGCGATGAGTTTGATCGAGCTGAAGCCGTATTGGAGATGCACGCTAAACATCGCCACTAAAAGTACGCACGCCATTGGCGGGCAAAAAAGTGGAATAAAAGCGCCAAGAAGCACTGCAAGGCCACCAAGCAACTCCGTGAGTATGGTAAGCCAGGCCATAAGTTGCGGCATCGGAACGTTCAGGGCGTGGAGAATAGACGCGAATGCCGCGGGACCGTTGACGAGCTTCGCGTAGCCATGTTCCATGAACCCATATCCCACAATTAGCCGCAGTGGGAGAGGAGCCCATTTGGCGGACTTTATATGTTCAAACATGTTGTAGTGGTCCTCCTGGAGTCCGGTGTTGAATGGGCATGTGCCGAAAGGTTAAGCCGGCTGCATCCAAATATTAGTTTCATCCTTGGGACTATGCCTGCACGATGCCTCAGTCTGGAATCTGGATGTAGTGTCAGCCCCAGAAAGGCGTCGCTATGTGATGGCGAATTGTCTGGTAAGGCTTCTTGGATTATCGAAGCCCTGGGTGTGTTTTGGATCCGGCTGGGGCGAGGCCGGAGAAGATGGAGAGGAGATCTTCGACTGCATTGCAGGTGTGGTCGGGGCGAGCCGATGTCAAGCTCCTCGGAGGTGCCGTAGCCGTAGGTAACAGCGATCGAAGTTACGCCATTCGCACGGGCAGCTTCGATATCGAAGTTGCGATCACCGACCATGAACGTAGTAGCGGGATCGAGGGACTGCTCTTCGAGTAGACGACGGAGCAGGGCGGTCTTTGTGTGATGGAGCGATCCGGGCGCGTCCGCGTACACGGCAAGGAAGTAGGGGCTCAGGGCGAATTTTTCGAGGATCCGCGCAGTAAAATCTTCGCGCTTGGAGGTGCAGAGGAAAAGTTGCCAGCCCGAGGCCTGGAGACTCTGCAACATCACATGGACTCCGGGATAGACGGAGTTCTCCGCCCAACCCTTGGCGGCGTAACACAAGCGGTAGTCGTGTAGAAGCGCGGCACGATGAGGCTCGTCAGCGTCTGGCATGAGGCGGCGCAAGGAATAGTCGGCGGGAGGGCCGATGAACCAGTCAAGAGGCCCGGTCCAGGGTATGCCATGGGCGTCGAGGGTGCTGGTAAGGCATCCGAGAATGCCGGCTTTCGAGTCAGTAAGCGTGCCATCAAGATCAAATATTGCAGACCTGCGCATCATCATGTGATCAGTATCGCTTGCACCGCTAAAATAATGCCAACCGGAACCAAACGAACTCGGTTGCTCCCTTTGGCAGGCGCCCCAAGAAGTACACAGACAGAGAGGGACTTGTGAGGATCGCGACGTTCAACATCAACAACATCAATAAGCGGCTTGATAATCTCCTGGCGTGGTTAGCCAAAGCTGAGCCTGACATCGTTAGCCTTCAAGAACTCAAGGCGGAGCAGGGACAGTTTCCCGCGGATGTTCTTCGAACTGCCGGGTACGAAGCAGTATGGCAAGGGGAGCGGTCCTGGAACGGTGTGGCCATTCTCGCGCGAAACCACACTCCCGTGTTGACCCGCGCAACCTTGCCGGGAAACCCCGCAGACCGTCAAGCCCGCTACATCGAAGCGGCTGTTCAGGGGGTTCTGATCACTTCCATCTACCTCCCTAATGGAAATCCACAGCCTGGGCCGAAATTCGACTACAAGTTGGCATGGTTTGAGCGCCTCATTGCCCATGCCGCCGAACTCATGGCAAGCGGCGCGCCCGTGGTGCTGGCTGGTGATTACAACGTCGTGCCTAAACCGCAGGACATCTATCCGACCCGATCGCTGGATAACAACGCACTGATCCAACCCGAAAGCAGACAAGCCTTTGCGCGCTTGCTGGCTCAAGGCTGGAGTGACGCGATGCGGAGCCTACATCCGGATGGGCCACTCTGGACATTCTGGGACTACAAATTTGAACGGTGGCCGAAGGACAAAGGCATGCGCCTCGATCACTTTCTGCTCTCGCCGAAAGTGGCGGAACGGCTCGTGGACGGTGGCGTAGACCGATGGGCGCGTGGACAGGCAAATGCCAGCGACCACGCGCCAACGTGGATAACGCTCGATCCTTAGTGAGAGCTGGTGAAACCCCACCTATTCTCAATTGTCAGGCCCGACTAAACGTCGGCCCTGTCTTTCCGTAGCCACCTAGAACGCTGGACCCACCGCGATACCGGCGGAGGCGGTCTTGTTCAGCCAGATTTCGTATTCATTGTTCTCCGCCTGCGGCGTGATTGGCTGGGCGGGAAGAACGGAATTGGTGGAATAATCTTCGGGCGATGCCGGGAAGGATTCATCCCTGCGGTAGCCCGACTGGGAGCAAGAGGAGTTCCAGCACGTCCAGCCGACAAGGTTGTCGTGCATGGTGTTGTTGTATAGGCTTCCGCCGACGCCGTTGACGTCGCCGTTAGCTATGCCTACATGTTGCGCAGCGATCCTGGTCCCATCGGCCAGTTGGCCGCTGGAGATGACACGATTGTTGGCGGCGATATTATCGTGCCCGGCGGTGAACGCGATGCCATAGTTCACGGTGCCGACCACCTGGTTGTCGTGGATGTTGTTGAATGCGGTGGCGTCCTGCGCGGTGTCGTCGGGGTTGCCCTCGGTCTTGATTCCACCGCCCTGATAGTCAGCTTGCGCAGCGGTAGTAGGGATAGGCACCCTGAATGTAGGTGTCGTGGATTTCCAGTGGCTGGTTGGGCGTTCCACTGGAGCGCTTGACGTCGATGTTATCGGCCACCAGGCTATGGCCGGGATAGTTGATCACTTCATTCCAGCCCACGTCGATGCCGGGGACGGATTGCACCCTATCCAACTCGATAAAGCGCGAAATACTGCGGTTGGAGCCTACTCCCGGTAGATAACCGCCGTTGCCATCGCTGAGCAGGCCATTGAGGTTGCGTGCGCGGTTGGCGCGGATCACGATGGTCTGTTGTCCATCGCGATTGCCGGAATAGCCGTGCACCAGTACACCACCGCCGGCATTCTCAACATAGTTGTTCTCTACATCGAGCCGCGCCGGGGAAGAGGCGTCGAGGAAGACGCCGTTCGATTGACCCTTGACCGCCGGGTTCAGAGCAAGAGCGACACTGTTGCGGACGGTTACATCGGCACCTGCAACGCCGGTCTTGATCAAACCAGCAACGCTGCTGATGTGCGAGTTCTCGATGACCACAGGAGCTGTGGTCGCTACGGTGACTGCCGGGGTCTTGCTGTCTGTGCTGCGCCAGTTTCCGGAGTAGCTGCCGGCCTCGGTGATGACGATAGGGCCGCTCCAGTCTACTTGGCCGATGGAGCTGACTGCCGAAACCGAGGCTTGGTGCCCCTGGTAGCTACCAGTGATGGTTGCCTTTCCGGTGGCCAGTCCTGAAAGCAAGCCGGAAGAGGTTGCGGTGATAGTGCGTGTGTCCGAAGACGCCCAGGCAAAGTTGGTCGTGACGTCTTTAGTGGAACCGTCGCTGAAGGTCGCGATGGCCTTCAACTGGGTGGTGCTGCCAATGGCGACCGTGGCTTGCTCAGGAGCGACGGCTACGGAAGTCAACTCCGCTGCCGCCCCGGCTCCATTGGCACTGGCCTTGGTTTCCTCTGCTGCGATGGGGTTGGTTGCGGTCACCGCAGAGCTGACCTTCGCGCCCGGCTGCTTGACCACCGACCGCCGCGAGAGGGGAAAAGCTGGCACTCACGACCGCGCTGGGCACATAACCGTAGCCTGAGGGATAGGACCAAGGTTGGTTGTACTGCCCCCACATGCCGACCGCTTTAATCGTGGTGGCGCCTGTCACGGTAATGGTGCCGCCGCTCAATATAAATTGTGCGGTGCCGGCACCGGGAACTGGAGTCGATCCATCGGTTGTGTACCAAATCCCAGTGTTGGCGTCCCGGTTGGTGCCAGGATTCGTAAAGGTCACAACCTGACTTCCACTGAACGACCCGCTCGCGGGGGAGATTGCCGGGGCCACCGAGGTTTGGGCAGCCACGGTGCCGCTGGAGGTGTCGCCGGTCTGTGACGGGTTCGGATTGGTGGTCTGATTCTCCTCGTTGCAAACAGCTTTGCCACTCCCCTCATAGATGTTGTAGTTAATTTCCCAAGGGGTATTTCCGTATCCGTATTGAACCCCGCAGGACAGATTTCCCTGGAAAAGATTGTAGTCGGCCTGCCCCGTGCTCCAGAACTCGACTCCAGGAATGTATTGTCCGCCAGGACCTGTGGCGACATTCGACACAAACACGTTGTAGCTCACATTGGTATTCAGATTGGTGTAGCTGGTTCCTGTTCCGTCGTACTGCGGGAGAGAAAATAGCCAAGATCCGTAACCGGGGTCGACCGGGTCATGCCAATCGTTGTAATTGAAGTTCTCGATCGTGTCAGGGGTGTCCTGCGCTTCGATGGTGATGCGGTGAATCCCCGCGAAGTCGTTGTACATCACATTGGCGTTGATTTGGAGGTACTGGTTATCCGCTGGATTACCCGTTTGGCCGCCATTCGGCCCCGGTTCTTGAAACTTGAAACCTTGCTCAAGATAAACGGTTTTGTTGTACTCCATGGTCAGGTTGGTGGTGCTGGTGTGAAGATCGACCGCGTCGCAATAGCCACCGTAATTGTTGTAGTTGGTGCCGTTATAGGAAAAAGTGTTCATGAGCGTGGAGCAGTCGCCCGTCGCGCCAAAGGTGTTCCAATTAATGGTTAGATTGCTCCAAATGCTGTGCCCCCCGGTTGTGCCGGTTCCATCTACGTAGATCAGTCCGTCCGCGCAGCAATCTGCCGCCGCGTCGGACTGAACGCCATGAAAATAGTTGAATTGAATCGCGGGCCCCGTCCCCCCTCCGCTGCCCAGATAGATGGAACCGCCACCACCTGCGCTGGGCCGGTTGCCATTCACGTTCATAAACTGAAACGTGACTCCGGATGCAGTGCATCCGCTGGGATAGCTAACGACCCAATTACCGCCGCCGCCGGTCCAGTTCAGGGTGGCCGTGTAGGGCCCGGGATAGACCGTCATGGGTCCGGATCCGCTGGGTATAGTTACCGCGGCAGGAGTAGGACCAGCGATTGACACGCCGCAAGGCCAGTTTAACGTGCTGCCGATGTTGTAGGTGCCTGCAGCGAAGACCGCCGTGTTCCCACTTCCGCAGGAATTCAGAGTGGACTGTATGGTTGTCTGGCTTGCGCCCGATGGTATAGGGCAGGCATTCCCATGAATAGTCGTCGTGGGCGGATTCGGATTGCTGGTTGCATTGACGACGAGTGTGTTGTGCGCCGTGGCAGATGCGTAGTCGGCGGTGTCGGTCGGAGTAAAGGCCGCTGTCAGTTGCAAAGTGCCGGCTGCAGGAACAGTACCCGCCGCCGGACTGTAGGAGAAGACGCCGGGCACATTCGCCGTTGCGTCCAGCTGGGCTGAACTTAGGGCTGTCCCCTGCGTGATGGCGACCAGCGGAGCCCAGGTAATCACCGGAGCGACCTGATTCACAGTGAGCTGCACGGTGGCTGTCTCTGCGGAATAGGTTGTTGTGTCGGTTGGCGTGAAGACTGCGGTGAGCGGCTGCGTTCCTGCTTTGAGCACTGTGCCGGCAGCCGGCGTATAGGTGAAGGTTCCGGCAACGTTGGCAGTTGCGTTCAGCTGCGCGCCGCTCAATGCTGTGCCATAGGAGATGGCTGCAGGCGTTTTCCACGTGATAAGGGGAGAGCTCTTACCCGTCTTAGACGCATTCACGGTGAGAGTATTGTGCGCCGTCGCAGGCGTATAGTCGGTCGCGTCGGTTGGAGTAAAGGTGGCCGTCAGCGGTAGTGTGCCCAGCAGAGGAACGGTGCCCGCGGCTGGACTGTAGGAGAAGGTGCCGGGCACATTCGCCGTGGCATTCAGCTGGCGCCGCACTAATGGCAGTTCCCTGCTGAATGGCCGCGAGCGGAGCCCAGGTGATCACCGGATTGGCCTTCGTCACCGTGAGTTGCACGGTGGCTCTCGCTGCAGAGTAGGTCTTCGTGTCGGTTGGCGTGAAGACTGCGGTGAGAATCTGCGCTCCCGCTTTGAGCATGGCACCGGCAGCCGGCGTGTAAGTAAAGGTTCCGGCGACGCTGGCTTTCGCGTTCAGCTGCGCGCCGCTCAATGCTGTGCCATAGGGGATGGGCGCGGGTGTGCTCCAGCTGATGAGTGCGGAGCCATTGCCTGTGCCGGCCGCATCCACGGTGAGTGAGTTGTGCGCGTGGCAGGCATATAGTCGGTCTTGTCGGAGGGGGTAAAAGTGGCCGTCAACGGTTGCGTGCCCAGCGGAGGAACGGTGCCCACAGACGGACTGTAGGAGAAGGTGCCGGGCACATTCGCCGTAGCATCCAGCTGCGCTGCAGTGATGGCAGTTCCCTGCTGAATGGCAGCCGGCGGAGCCCAGGTGATCACCGGATTGGCCGGATTGACGGTGAGCTGCACGGTAGTTGTCGCTGCGGAATAGATTTTGCTGTCGGTTGGCGTGAAGACCGCGGTCAGCGTCTGGGTTCCGGCTTTCAGTACCGTACCGGCGGCAGGTGAGTAGGTAAAGCTGCCCGGCACGTTGGCCTTGGCGTCTAATTGAGCACTGCCCAGTGCGGTGCCGTATTCGATTGGCGCCGGCGTACTCCAGGTGATCGGCAGGAGTGGTTGTAGTGGTTCCCGCCGCAGTGATGGTGACCTGTGCCGAGGAACTCAAAGTCTGCGGAGTGGCGCCTGCCGCTGATGAGGATTGGCCAGCCGCAACGACCATGACATAGGCTGCCTGCACGGTCAGTGTGCCGGGCGCCTTGCTGGTAATACACCATTGCCCAGCGTGGCTAATGAGGCGTTGGAGAGCGTCCATTGCGTGCCTGAAGTTACATCTTGGGTTGTACCATCGCTCAGATGCGCGATGGCCTGCAGGGTTGACTGCACCACCCACACTTACTGTTGCAGGCGAGGCTTTCACCGACCAGGAATTCAGATTGGTGGATGAGGGAGGAGTAGCGCACCCTACTAACAGAATGAATAAAGCACTTACTAACTCACAACACGCGCGCGGAATACGGGGGAAGCGCATATACTGCCTCGTCAATCTCCGGAATCTCGAACCATCGAGGCCTGGGGAAAAGGCCACAGGGCGCAAGCGGCCGTTCGCGTCGTTGAGACACGTTGTTCCGCCAGCGAAAATAGTTGTTTCTACTTTGGTGCTACCTTCGCGCACAGGCGGGGAATACTGCAATCACACCCAAGAGGCATTACGTTAGTTTGTAAAGAGCTTGTTTTCAAAGACTTAGGTGGGAAGTTTTTGCCGCGTGAGCGAGTATTTTCTGGAGGTGGCTGGTGAAATTTGTAGTTACTTTCGGTCGCGTAGTTATCGACAATCTAACTTTCTTGGAAAGCAAAATGCAAGGGAGCGAAGCGAACTTAGATAATTTGCTCTATCTTGCTTGAGTTAGAAGGCCGGGATGCGGCTCGGTCCTACATTCGTGGTTACCACGTAAGGTCCGAGACAGACTAAATGCTTTGCCATTTATTTCCGAGAGCAGTGGCGGAGAATCAGGCGCCGCTTCTGCTTTTTACCGGCAGTGGCGAGACCGACGCTCAAGGTTATGAGCCTCTCCGACCGGCAGGCCAGTTGTCGTTTCGACAGAATTGGCCCGGCGGCCTTATTTCTGCGGGCGAAAGGGGAGCGGTCCCCTTTCGGAGGGTGCGACGGGACCTGCCAGCGAGGTGTACGTGCTCGACTTTTGAGAATTCGGAGCTGCTCGCCTGCCGCCGCTCGACCAAGTCTGTGAGGCATCAACACGCAGGATGCTGCTCAACGCCTCCGTGAAAGGAGCCGCGTGCTGGATCTTGCCTGCCGGGCGTGGCCGCGATCAGATAGAAAGTGTCTATTCGGATCTCCGAGACCGAATCATCGCGAGTTACCATTCAGTTAACACAGCATGGCGACTGGTATCGAGCAAAACAGGCTCATTAGGCCGAGCGTTTTATGTTCATGCGAGTGGAGAAATCTGTGGCCGGAACGAAGATGGCAAAGGTGGGCACTCATGAAAAGGTTCGTATTGACCGGAACGCCGGGCTCGGGAAAAACGGCGATCATCCGACAATTGGAAATTGACGGCTTCAGCGTAGTAGAAGAGGCCGCAACTGACCTCATCGCCCTGGCACAAGCACGAGGGATCACCGACCTTGGACGCATCCCTCGTTTATCGATTCGGTTTTTAAGTTGCAAATGCAGCGACAGACTCGAGCGTCGCGGCAACCGGATGAGACACAGTTCCACGATCGCTCAGCTATCTGCACTGCTGCCCTGGCGGTCTACCTCGGGCACCGCATTTCCGACGAATTTTCACGCGAGCTGGAGCGTATTGAGGAAGGAGTCGGTCTATCAAAGACGCAGTCTTCTTTATACGGAACCTGGGCTCTATCAAGCCGACCGAAGCACGCAGAATCAGCTTTGAGCAAGCTTTGCATTTTGAGCGGATCCATGAAGAGACCTATCGGAACTTCGGCTTTGAGCTCCTTTTCGTTGAACCGGGAAGTCTTCCAGCACGAATCGCCGCAATCAAGTCCGCACTTCAATCGATCGAATTGACTGCCGTTGGTCGCAATCACCCAGGTTCGATAAAGCTCTGCCCCAAGGGGGGCCGGTTAAGAACTGATAGCGGGATGCGAGTGGGAGAGACCGAACGCTACAGATTTTTTTGCCTCGGCCCTTGCCTCGAAGCCGCGATCCCGCGTCAGTTCTTCTAAGCCTTCTGTCTTGTGTGGCTTAACATTCACGACAAAATCGGTCGTAGATATCTGCGTCTAAATGAGTCGCAATTTACACAAAACAAAAGCCATACTACTGTGGTTCTTGAAGGCAGTCAGACCCAGGAGGTAAAGATATGGAAACGGTTCGGAATGGACAGTGCGGCCTTTGTACTCACTTCGGGGAACAGCACAAGACAGACGTTCTGGTCAGCATTGTGAGCAGCCATAAAGCAGACCTCAAGATCGTTGACGAATGCGGGCACCCAAAGCACGCCGCCCTACACTTGAAGGTTACGCCCATCAGCGGTTGTGATGGATTTGTTCCTGCTTCGGCAGCGTAACGAAATAAAGTTCCTCAACCGGACAACGGCCCGATACTTCGGGCCGTTTGTCGTTTCTCGACGAGGGTCAGCTTCTGCGTCTATGTTTAAGATGTTCGAGAAATTCTGCGGCAGAGACCCAGAAAGCCTTATGCGTTCCTTGCCTTGCAGGGTGCATCGTCCCGGGCAATCCGCCGTGGTCAACCGCGTGTGGAACCACACAGAGAATCGTGTAGTGACCTCTATTTCGACGAAGACCCGGCGCCAACTAATCTCAAGTTGATTGATCGCCTTCGGATCACGAAACCGCCTCACCGCAAATAGCGACTCTTGATAATGGAGATTCCACGTATGCCTTCAGAGCTTCTGCACACCGCAACCCTCGATGACGCGCCAGCCTATTGGTTCCTCAACAATCTCCATATCGTTTTGGCGAAAAGCGAATCAACAGGAGGGGCGTATTCCCTGATTCATCTCACCGCGTCTCCGGGCTTTGAGACGCCTTATCACCTTCACCATGACGAAGACGAGGCGTTTTATGTGCTGGAGGGAGAGTTCACTTTTATCGGCGATGGAAAGAAGACGGTCCTGGGAGCGGGCGGATACATCTTTCTTCCGCGCGGAGTGCCCCACGGGTTGCGATGCAGTAGCGATAAAACTTCTCGTACTCTTACGCACGTCATGCCAGGCGGGGAAATTGGGTTTGTGGGAATGATGCTCGAGATGGCCATACCAGCCACGGAACGCGTCTTACGGAAACCGACCCGACCTGATCTTCAAAGGCTTAAGGCGCTGTGCGAGAAGAACAAAATTGATATTCTCGGACCCCTGCCGGAATGATTTTCGACCGGGATTCCGGTAAAGAGACTTAGGAGGTCAACGCAAAAGACATCGTTCCTGATCTGTGATCGATCTTGCAAATTTGCGCTCCGAGCAATTGAACGACCTTCCCTGAAGGTAGGACGACGTCGAAAAGACTCTCGGCAATGGAAGACTGAAAATCATCGCAGCTTACCGGCTTCAGCACGCTGGAGACGACGCCGGAAATCCGGCGAAACCGATCGCACCTTATCCACACGCGAGTTCCAACCAGCTCTAGGACTTTCATACTGGCCCTCCAAAAATTTTCGATTCAAGATTCGTCTGAAGGGTTTTCTGGCAACCTATTTCGTCTTGACGCAATTCTTCGCTTTAGGCTTGCGAGAATTAGCTGACAGAGGACCGATTGCGTGCATAATTGCGGGATGCCTTATATCGAGGAGGTTCGGTGCGGATGAATTCCAGGGACGCCCATCGGTTGCTATCTTTCACGGCGATTGCCGTTTTCTCCGCTACGGAGGCATTGCTAGCTGCCGGGCAGGCTGCGAAGGGTCCGCAGACGATACTATTTGGCGCCGCCTACTACGAGGAGTACGCCCCCACGGACCGTCTGGATGAAGACGTGCGCATGATGAAGGACAACCGGGATCACGGTGGTGCGGATTGCCGAGTCTACCTGGGGTACGTTGGAACCAAAGCCAGGTGTCTTCGACTTTACGCCACGTGGATCGGGTACTCGCCGCGATGGACAAGGCCGGCATCAAGGTCATCGTGGGAACCCCGACCTATGCGATCCCCACTTGGCTGGCACGGGAGCATCCTGAGGTTCTGGTAGTGACTCCCAAGGGCCCTGCGGAATACGGCCGCCGCCAGAACATGGATATTACGAATCCGGTTTTCCGGGATGCTGCGCAGCAAGTGATCGTCGCGCTGGTCGACCACGTCAAGGATCATCCCTCCGTCATCGGCTATCAGGTGGACAATGAAACCAAGGCGTACGAGACGAGCGGCCCCAATGTCCAGGCGGCGTTTGTGAAGTGGATGCGACAGCGCTACCCCGATCTCGCCGCCATGAACAAGGAGTTCGGCCTCGATTACTGGAGCAATCGGGTGAATGACTGGGCGGACTTCCCTTCCGTGAATGGCTCTATCAACGCCAGTGTCTCTTCGGCCTTCGCCGAGTTTCAACGAGGCCTGGTCACCGAGTATCTTGCGTGGCAAGCGGCCCTGGTTCGCGATCATGCACGGAAGGATCAGTTCATCACGCAAAACTTCGATCTCGAATGGCGTGGCTACTCCTACGGCATCCAGCCTGCGGTCGATCACTTCGCAGCCGCGCGTGCGCTGGACATAGCGGGTATCGACATCTACCATCCCACGCAAGATCACCTCACGGGTGCGGAGATCGCCTTCGGTGGAGACCTGGCGCGATCGATGCGCGGAGGCCAGAATTACCTGGTCATGGAAACGGAGGCGCAGGGCTTTCCCGAGTGGACGCCCTATCCCGGCCAGCTTCGGCTTCAGGCGTTCAGCCATCTTGCCTCTGGCGCCAATATGGTTGAGTACTGGCACTGGGGAACCACCGCGAACGCCATAGAAACCTATTGGCGTGGTCTGCTCAGCCAGGACTTTAAGCCCAACCCCACCTACGACGAGGCGGGTTCCATCGGAAGAGACCTCTCCCGGCTGGGTCCGCAACTGGTGAACATGCGCAAGCACAATCGCATCGCCATCTACTTCAGCAACCAGGCTCTGACGGGGTTCAATTCTTTCCGGTTCGGATGGACGTCAACCATCGGCTATAACGACGTACTTCGTCCCTTCTACGACGCTCTCTACCGCATGAACGCCGAGGTGGATTTCATCGATCCCTCGACGACTGATCTCTCCGCCTACAAGCTCATCCTGGTCCCGGCGCTGTACTCCGCTTCCGACGCGGAGATCGAACGTCTGAACGCCTTCGCCAAAGCGGGAGGCCATTTGCTCTATACCTTCAAGAGCGGCTTCTCCGACGAGCATGTAAAGGTGCGCTCCAGCACACAACCCGGTCTCATCGCGGAGGCCGCCGGCGTCCAGTACAACCAGTTCACCATCCCCGACGGCGTCTCCCTCGAAGATGATCCGTACCACGTTGGTGCTGCGGACAACACTGCGCGCTGGTGGATGGAGCTACTGACACCGACGACAGCCATCACGATCGCGCGCTACCACCATCCGGTCTGGGGCAAGTACGCGGCTGTGGTCCGCAACCACTATGGCAAAGGCGAGGTCACCTACGTCGGATTCATGCCAAGCGATGCACTTACGGAGAAGATCGTGGAGGAATGCGTGAAACGCGCTGGCCTATGGGGACCGCAACAGGCACTCCACTTTCCGACGATCATGCGCAGCGGTACGCTGCAGCGATGGGCACCTTGTTCACTACCTGCTTAACTATTCGGCTACTCCGGCCCAGGTAACCTATGCTCTTCCCCAGGGAAAGGACCTGCTTACCGGGGAAGCCGTGCCCCAAAATGGCTCCGTCGCTCTGCCCGCGTGGGGTGTCGCCGTCATCGAAGAGGGCGTCCACTAGCGGCAGGTAAACGCGTGGTACTGTGAAACAGTGTTCCCCTGCGGGACCCAATAAATGACGGAAACCATGTATGGAGAAGCGGCAAAGCATCGCGGAGCAGCTTTTTGAAGCCGCTCTCGATTTGCCCCGAGCCCAACGGGCCGCTTTTTTGGATGCCGCGTGCCATGAAACTCCGGAGGTGCGGAGTGCAGTAGAAAGCCTGCTCGCGGAGAACGACCGGCTGAGCGGATTCCTTTCCGATTCCCCTTATAAGCCACAGCCAGAAACGGCGGCCGCGGACAAGCAACACCGGCTGCAGCCTGGAATGCGACTGGGGCGGTACCTGATTGTGGAACCGTTGGGTGCGGGCGGCATGGGGGTTGTGTATCGGGCTCGTGACGAGAAGCTGGAACGGATGGTCGCCATCAAGATGCTGGCTCCCGGTATGCTCAGCGGAGACAGGGCCCGGAACCACTTTCGCCAGGAGGCCCTCGCTCTGGCCAGACTAAACCACCCGCAAATTGCCGCTGTGTACGACGTGGGCGAGTATGACGGTGCGGACTACATCGTGATGGAACTGGTGGAGGGCGAGTCTCTCGCGGCGCGGTTGCGTGCGGGTGCGCTGCCCCTGAGGCAGGCAACCGCGATCGCGCTGCAGGTAGCCGAAGCGGTGGAAGAGGCCCACGAGCACGGCGTGATTCATCGCGATCTGAAGCCCGCCAACGTAATGATCACGCCCAAGGGGAACGCCAAGGTTCTTGACTTTGGGGTTGCCAAAATGCTCGCCCCGGATGCAGGCGCGACCGCCTCGTTAGCCCAGACCGGAACTCTCGTCGGAACCCCGTTATATATGTCACCGGAGCAGGCATTGGGCCGGAAGGTGGATGCGCGAACGGACTTGTGGAGCCTGGGAGTGCTGTTTTACGAGTCGCTGACGGGGCAGCCGCCCTTTCATGGCGATAGCAGTATCGCGGTTCTCCATGCCATCACGAAAGAGCCGACACCCCCACTTCTAGAAGTACGGCCCCCTGTGCCTCCACTCGCCGAACACATTGTGACCCGGTTGCTCGAGAAAGACTGCGAGTTGCGCTATCAACGTGCCGCCGATCTGCGGACAGACCTGCAACGATTGATGCGAGACAGCAGCCGAAGCGATCGGGAAACGTCATTGCCTGCAGCGCAGCAACAAGAGAGACGAGAGCCGCAGCCGGTAACTATTCCCCCGGCACCAGAACGGAAGGGTTGGATAAACTACGCTGCAGCATTTGCAGCTCTTTTATTGGCAACCGTGGCGGGAGTCTTTCTTTATCGCCGCGCATCCACGGATCATCTCCCCGACAGCAAGGACTGGGAGCAGGTGACCTTCTTTACCGACTCGGTTGTGTATCCCACTCTATCCTCCGACGGACGCATGCTCGCATTCATTCGTGGGGACGATTCCTTCATGGGGCCAGGAAATGTTTATGTCAAGTTGCTGCCTGGCGGCGAACCCGTCGCGCTGACACACGATTCGAGATTGAAGCTGGCCCCGGCGTTCTCTCCGGATAACTCCCGCGTTGGCTATAGCGTCGCCGCTCCCTGGGAAACCTGGGAAGTCCCGGTCCTCGGTGGCGAGCCTCATTTGTTCTTGCCTAATTCTTCATCCCTGACCTGGATCGAAGGAGGCAGGCGTCTGCTATTTTCCGAGCTCAAAGTAGGACTGCACATGATCGCCGTCACTACCGATGAAGGCCGGGGAAACCGCCGTGTCGTTTACGAACCTCAGGGTGACCGCAGTATGGCGCATCATTCCTACCTTTCGCCGGATGGCCGAACAGTGCTCATTGTGCAGATGGGTAGTCAGGGCGCGATTCTGCCTTGCCGGGTCGTTCCTTTTGAGGGCGCGGGCGAGGTGAAAGTGGTTGGCCCTGCCAACGCCGAATGCCGCGGGGGCGCCTGGTCCCCTGATGGCGAGTGGATCTACCTCAGTGCCAAGACGGACGCCTTTCATATCTGGCGGCAGCGCTTTTCTGAGGGACAAGCGGAGCAACTGACCTTCGGCCCCACCTCACAGGAAGGCATCGCCATGGCCCCGGACGGCAAGTCGTTCATCACCGCCGTCGGCTCCCAGGACAGCACGGTATGGATGCACGACAAAAACGGCGACCACCAGATTTCCTCCGAAGGATTTGCGTCGTTACCAAAGTTCTCGACGGATGAACGCAGCCTCTATTTCCTGATGGCCAGTGGTCAAACCCGCGACCAGGAGTTATGGCGTCAAGACTTGGCGAGTGGAAAGATGGAACAGGTCCTGAATGGCTACCCAATGGAAAGCTATTCTTTGTCAAACGACAGCAAAGAAGTAGCCTTCGTCATGACAGACGCATCCGGGCGTTCGGGCCTCTGGGTAGCCCCAACCAGCCGCCGGTCGTCGCCGGTGCACATCTCCTCTGCGGCGGTCGAAGATTCACCGTTTTTCCTTCCGGATGGTGACCTGGTTTTCCGCGCGATCGAGGGTGGCTCGAACTTTCTCTATCGCATGAAAACCGATGGCACTGACCGCCACAAAATTACCCCCGATCGCATTCTGGATTGCACCGGCGTGTCGCCGGACGGTCGTTGGGTTGTTGCCTCTTCCCCAAGCTCCGACGAAGATCATCCCGCTTCGTTACGAGCGATCGCACTGGATGGAGGTGCGGCTGTGGTCTTGTGCACCACCTTATGCAAGTTCACATGGGATAAAAGGGGAAGATCTGTTTATCTTTCTATGCCCAATCGGTATTTGGGCAGTTATCTACTTCCAGTGGCCAACGACCTTGGGTTTCCCAAAATGCCAGCGGGCGGCTTCGCCGGTATTGAGGATATGTCCAATGCAAAAACCGGGACTGCCATCCCGTGGTGGATCGAATCAGCCGTAAGCTCATCCGTATACGCTTATACGCGCGTAAATACCCGGCGCAATTTATACCGGGTGAGATTGCCATGAGTATGGCTGTGAAATGTTTATGATTGACTGAGATAAACTTGTTTGGCACTCCACCTCTCTCGTTCGATCGAGGCTGCTTTGCGTTCATCACGTCGTGATTTCCTGAAGCAGGCGGCGACTCTCGCCGGCGCATGTTGCATTTCCGTCGAGGGCTCGGCTCAATCAAAGAACCAGAGCCCTCATCCGCATCTGGAGTTTCCGACCCGTCCGCGTGATCGGCTGGCCGTCACGTCGTGGCCCTTCCGTGCCTACATCGAGACTCCCGCCAATCGAGGCCGGAAGCCCAGTGTTCCGAGCATGGATATCAAAGAGTTCCCGGCGATGGTGGTGGAGAGATTCGGTGTTTATAACGTCAATCCGTTGCTGAACCATTTCCCTTCGACCGATCCGGCCTACCTGGAGAGTTTTCGTGAGGCTGTTGCCAAGGCACGCTCCCATATTGTCGACCTCGGGCTATCCGGAGGACGTTTTGCGACCACCGACACTACGATCGCCGAAGCAGCCGTCCAGGATAGCTGCAAATGGATCGATATCGCAGCCGCCATCGGTTCTCCCAGCGTGCGGCAGCACCTGTCGGTCCAAAAGGGAGAGAAGCCGGACGTGGACGCGGCCGCAATCCATCTGGCGCGATTAGCCGACTATGGCGGCAAACGGAATGTCGTGGTCAACTTGGAGAACGATAACGCCATTGCGGAGGATCCGTACTTCATCGTGAGCGTGGTTGAAAAGGTAAACCATGCCTATCTGCGGGCGCTCCCCGATTTTGGCAATTCGGTCGTGAAATACGGGGAGGAAGGAAACGAGAAAGCCGTGGCCGCGATGCTGAAGCACGCCTTCAACATGTGCCACGTAAAGGGCACGCTGCAGTCCGATGGAGGCCAAACCTATCACGTGGACCTGAAGAGGATGTTCGAAATAGCCCGGCAGAGCTCGTATCGCGGATATTTCTCGATGGAGTTCGACACCAACGGCGGAGACCCTTTCACGGGGACTACGAAGCTTATTGACGAGACGCTGCAATACCTTGGGTAGGGAGATTTATGCCAAACGAAAAAGACCTCAATCGCCGTGATTTTCTGATCACCGGCGCGGCCGGGCTCACGGCACTGGGAAGCGCGGCTTTTCTTGGCCGCCCGGGGCTGGTGATGGGGGCGAACGAGCGCGTACGCGTGGCCATCTGCGGTGTACGCGGGCGGGGCGGGGATCATCTCCACAACTACTCACAATTGCCCAACGTGCAGATTGCCGCACTGTGCGACATTGATGAGAACGTCTTACGGCAACGGCTGGCGCAGATGGAGAAGATGGGGCTGCCTAAACCAGCCACGTATACCGACGTGAGAAAACTGCTCGAAGACAAATCGATCGATGCTATCTCCATCGCAACCCCAAACCACTGGCACACCTTAATTGCCATCTGGGCGTGCCAGGCGGGCAAAGATGTCTACGTTGAAAAACCCTGCTCTCACAACCTATGGGAGGGCAAGCAATTGGTGAGCGCGGCCCAACGGTACAACCGCATCGTCCAACACGGAACGCAGAGCCGCTCCGCAACCACCGTCCGCGAGGCGGTGCAGAAGATGCGGGACGGCATTATCGGGGAGACGTATATGGGTCGAGGGCTCTGCTATAAGTGGCGAGACACCATTGGGAAGGCGCCGGTGGGGCCGGTTCCGCAAGGCGTTGACTACAATTTGTGGACCGGACCGGCGCCGGAGCACGCATTTACGAAAAATCGCTTCCACTACAACTGGCACTGGTTCTGGTACTACGGCAATGGCGATCTGGGAAACCAGGGTATTCACCAGGTGGACCTGGCTCGATGGGGGATGGGCCTGGGCTTTCCCAACAAAGTAAGCGCGATCGGCGGCCATTTTATGTTCGACGACGATCAGCAGACTCCAAACGACCTGAACTGCGCGTTCCAATTCGACCTGCCGAACGGCCAGCGGCGCATGATCACTTTCGAAGTCAGGCATTGGATGACCAATCATGAGGCCCAGATCGGAACACCAAGTCTTGGCACGCCGGAGCCAAAGAAGTCGACCGTCACCGAGAAGCTCGGTCCCATGGCAGGCAGCCATAATACGGTCGGGAACATATTCTACGGATCAAAGGGATACTTGGCGTCGGGCGATGAAGACGCGGATACCTATGCCGTCTGGATGGGTCGCGATCAAGAAGAACAGACGGTCGCGCATGGCGGCACGGAGCTGGCTCACTTCAAGAATTTCATCGATTGCGTGACCAGCCGGAACAAGGCGGATCTGAATGCCCCCATTGAGGAAGGACACATCTCTTGTGGGCTTGTACACCTCGCGAATGCGTCGTATCGGCTAGGCAGGACGATCAACTTCAATCCAGACACGCAGCAGGTTATCGGCGATGAAGAAGCGCAGAGGCTGCTGCGCGACGGCGATCGAGGCTACCGGGCGCCTTTCGTGGTGCCGGAAGAAGTCTGAGCGTGCTGGATGACGGCTTCGCGATCCGGTTGAATGCTTTCGCTATCCAAAGCCTGATTTGCGGGATACAGCAAAATGCGATCGTGGGGCAGACCCCAGGGCTACTCGGTCCAGGTACGCCCCTTCGGCAGGCAATTTCTATGGAGCGGCGGCCTTAATGTACATGATCCATTCCGAGAAGCTAATTCCACTGGGTGAGAGATAGCGAATGATTGCCGTTCCCTGCGAAGTTGCCCACGCCATTCCCGATTGGTTCACGTACATCACCAACGGATTGCTCGATGTCCAAGTGCCATTGGAACCTTGCAAGTTTGTATTGAGCAAAACTTGCTGGCTGCCGTCGCTGTAAAGCCCCGTCGGTGTGAACTGCAGGACAGCACCCGGTTGTACAGTATTCACATCGGGGGCCGCACCACTATCCTCGTTGCCGTTGAATTGCTGTACATTTTGCAACCACCCTCCCTTCAGCACCAGGCCTAGGGTGTTAATGGTTGCTTCCGCCATCTGGGTCATTACGGAATACCCAGCGGCGCTGGGGATTAGCCCGCCGTTTTCCGCATTAGTCACCAGCAACGACGTTTCGCTCGTCCAGCTGTAGCCGATAGCGGTGCCGTCTCCGGAGCAAACGTAACCACACAAGGCACCTTCATAGTTGATGACGGGGATGCTATTCGCTGCCCCATAGCTCGCAATGACGGAGTTCAACTGCTCCAGGATCGAGCTATCGAAGCTCAAGGTTGAGGGCTCGATCCCCAGGATAACCTTGATGTTCGCGGCCTGTGCCTCCTTCACCATGGCGTCCAGATTGTTCAGAAAATAGGGGAGAGTCAGTTGGAAATTTGCGTCGTCGTCCTCATCGGCATCGCTGGAGCCAATCATGATGTGAACAACGGCCGGATGAAGGTTCACTACATCCGACTCGAACCGAGCCAGCGTTTCACTGGAATTTCCCTGCCCAAGTAAACCTACACCGGGTGTGCCCTTGTTGATCCAGTTTGGATTGGCCGCAAACGCGCCGGCCCAAGAATTGGTGACCCAATCCCCCATGAAGACGACCTTGGGAGGGGTGGTGGCGGCCGCCGCTGAAGCAAAGACAGAAAGAAGAATGCAAGCCAGTGTTGCTTTGTGATGCTTGGTCATCTCACGCTGCCTCCTGGGCAGTTTGCTGGGGCCCAGAATCGCGTTGGTTAGGTGTTACGGACAGCCAACGTATCTTTTGTTAAGGAACCGTAATAGGAATAAAACTCTCACTCGGAGAGATTAGCACTTTAATAGATGCTGTCTAGAAGCTGAGCGGCTGCACGCTGTCCTTCCTCAATGGCAGTTGCATGCCCGGGGTCCCCGGAGAGATCGGTATTAGCGAAGGCAATCCGGCCAAAGGGGGCGCTCCCTGGCTGTGGGGTATCAAAATGGTCAGAACCCTGCGGAGCAATCAGTCGATGACCGTCGACCATGAACTCGTTTCGCTTGGCTTCGCCGCCAAAAATCGGGTGGTTTTCGAGTATCAGGGACGTGGCCCGTGGTGCCTTCTGCTGAACGTACAAGGCAGTCGCCAAACCGCTCAGGCCTCCTCCGACGATGGCAACGTCGAAGATCTCTCCGGTATCCTCCGCCGCCATTGGAGGATTGACGAAGAGATGGTCACGGATCTGATGGCCGGCCGCCATCACTTCAAAAGTATTTCCATTTGATGCGGCGTAGTCGCCCGTGCCGCCGTAACCGGTAAACCCCTCCTTGCCCAGTTGGGCCAGGAGCTGGTGCGGGGTGAGCCTACTCAACAAGGCGGTGCTTGAGGCGAGCAGGGTGGAGTTCATGAAATCCCGGCGGGAAATCTCACGATTCATGCCAAGGGCAGAATCGTGAGATTGCTTCTTGGGCTCTTCGGTCATCGTGCAGCGGGTTTCTTTCCTGCCTCTTGGCAAAAGCTCGATTGCTCATATCAGATATTACAGAGAAATCGACGGCCGGCATGCTGCGGGGACCGGCGGCTGGGGAATCAAGTTGGCCGACGGGGTTTGGCGACATCACGATGGCCGGCCGCGTTTATCTCTTCTGCTTCCAATCAAGGACCAAGGTGATAGGTATCCAGAGACTGAAACCGCCTGGAGATAACGGTTGTTGCGCCGTCCTAACCCCCTGGCCGACGATCCCCTTCCTTACGGGTTCCAAGATCCCCCGAAAGCGTCCCGTTATTTTTGTCACGATGCGGAGATCGCATCCGCGATAGACTCATTCCGACGGATTTATATGAGACAAACCGGAATCATCGGAACGACTTGCATATGGGCCGGCGTGGTTGCGCTGGTGGCGATTGGTATCGTGAACTTACGGGCGCAGGGACCAGGGGGTGGGCGAACCGCCGAGGCGCTCTTTTCCGCCCTGGACACTGACAACGATGGAACCCTGACACGGCCCGAGCTGGAGTCTGGCTTCAATTCCTGGTTTACAGCCTGGGACACGACTCATAGCGGCCCCCTGACCCAGCCTCAGATTTTGGCCGGAATCAGCCAAGTGTTGCCTGCGCCGCCCGCGGTCAAGCCTGGGCAATCCAATACTTTCAATCCTGTGGGTAATTCGACGCCGTTCCCCGCACCGCAAGCGGCTGTGGACGCGATGATGGCAGCTTTACCCACGACCCCCGGCGCAAAGCCGCTGCATAAGCGCAGGGTCCTGGTGATGGCGCATACGGGCGCGGGAGGATTTGTGCATGCTTCGATCCCGCTGGCGGCAAAGGCTGTGGAAGCCCTGGGAAACCAGGGTGATTTATGGACCACGACTGTCAGTTATAACGCCGCGGATATCAACACCGAGAACCTCAAGAAATACGACGCCATTTTCCTGGACAGCACAACTGCCTGCTTCCTTGACGATCCTGACCCCGCAGTGACGGCCGCGCGGCGAGCGGCGTTCCTGAATTTTGTGAGAAGCGGAAAAGGTATCGCCGGGATCCACGCCGCGACAGACGCTTATCATACCGACTGCCTGGCAAGTGAGGCCGCCATAAAAAGCGGCCATCCCGGGCAAAATAGGGCGGCGGCGGTTTTAGCTGAGCGGCTCGTCGCGGGGGCGGACAAGGATAATGACGGGACTGTCAGCCGGGAGGAGTGGACCGCCCTTGCCGACAATTGGTTCAAGCAGTTAGATACAGGCAATAGCGGGAAGGTCACCCGCGCCGATTTTGTGGCGCACTTCAATTCGTTGCTGCCGCCGCCCGACATGCATCGTCTGGGCGAAGAATCGAAGCCTGTGCTGCAATGGCCGGAATTTAACAAATTGATTGGCGGTTACTTCAAATTTCATTGGCCCGATCCGCAACTGATCTATGTCAAGATCGACGATCCGAATAGCCCTTTGACCGCTATGTTCCATGGCAAGGATTTCGAGATCCACGACGAGACCTATACATTCCAGCAGGAATCGTTTTCGCGGAAGAACGTGCATGTGTTGACGAGCATCGACTACGACAAGATGAGCGCCGCGGATAAGGCGAAGGAAGCGAATCCACGAACCGATGGCGATTACGCCTTGAGCTATATTCGCCGCGAGGGCAAGGGGCGCGTATTCTACGAAGGCCACGGCCACAGTGATCGGGTATATGCCATGACGCCGATGCTGGAACACCTTCGCGCTGGAATTCAATACGCGCTGGGCGATCTGAAAGCAGATGACAGCCCCTCGGTGAAATGACGATGAGAATATGAGGGAAAGAGAAGCGGAAACCTACCTCTTGTGCCGAACGAGCGAGATATTGGAGCACCTGTCCTTCGTGGTCAGGCGGAGGCAGCCCCGACAGGATTGAGTTGCCTACGTCAGTTCTCGCGCAGAGCCCCAGGATCGACTTACAGCCGGCGGATATCATCATATACGCCTGCATATTTACAGAGCCAGAGTCGAGTACCTTCCGGGGCGCGCATGGAATGGCTGAACTACCATCATTTGCTGTATTTCTGGACCGTCGCTCGCGAGGGCACGATTGCCAAGGCGAGCGAAATATTGCTGCTTGCGCCACCCACCATCAGCGAACAGATTCGTGACCTGGAAGGATCGTTAGGGGTAAAGCTGTTTCGCAAGCAAGGCAGAAATCTAGTACTTACCGATGCGGGCCGTGTGACCTATCAGTATGCCGACGAGATTTTCGCCCGCGGCCGCGAACTGAGTGACGTTTTGCGTGGACGTGCTCTGGGACCGGCCGCCCGTTTCACGATTGGCATTGCGGATGTGGTTCCGAAACTCATTGCCTTCCGCCTGATTCTTCCCGCGCTGAAGCTGCCTGCTCCTTTGCGCCTGGTGTGTCGTGAAGGTAAGCCAGACAAGCTGCTCTCCCAACTCGCAATCCACGAAGTAGACTTGGTGATTTCCGACGCGCCCCTTGATCCATCCATCCGTATTCGTGCCTTTAGCCATTTGCTGGGGCAATCCGGATTAAGCTTTTTCGCCCATCCCAGCATCGCTCGTCCATCGAAAGGGCGGTTTCCCAAGTGTCTCGATGGTATGCCGTTCCTGATGCCCGCGGAAAAAAGCGCCTTGCGGCGTTCGCTGGAACACTGGTTCGATTCCCAGGGCGTGCGCCCGATCGTAGTCGGCGAATTTGAGGACAGCGCAATGACTGTTGTTTTCGGCGAAGCAGCCGTGGGAGCATTTGCTGCGCCGACTGCAACCGAGGCCCAAGTCAAACGCCAATTCAAATTATCCCTGCTCGGACGGACACAGGATATCGTGGAGAGCTTTTATGCTATCTCGCTTGATCGGCGCTTGAAACACCCGGCCGTCGTCGCCATCTCGGAGTTTGCTCAAAGCGCCGTCTTCCGGCACTGAAGCAGCGGCCTTTCGCTGTCCTGATAACACTTCGGATAATCCGAAGTATCGAGCGCGATTTTATCGAACAATCCTATCTTTCCTTCTTTGCGTCCATATAAGTACATGAAGCCCTGAAGGGCTCTTGCATTAATACACGGGGGAGAAGGACCATGCTTTACATCAAAACGCACCGATGGATCATTGCGAAGGGCGCTGCAATCTTGAGCTCCTTCGCACTCTTGAGTCCGCTTGCATCGGCGGAGACTACCTGCCTGGGAGAGCGGACGCCAGCCCAGCAACAGATTGCGCAGCAGATCGATTCTTTCGAACGCACCGCAGCCTTGACGCGTAGCGAGTTAGACCGCTACGCGGCGGCGGCGCGAAACGGCGATCTTCACAAGCTGTCGCACGCCAACAGGTTGAACCATGCCAAGGAGAATGTCAATCTTCTGGGCAAACAAATGAACGAGCTGGAAAGCCTCAACACGCAGGGGACGGTGTTGCAGCAGGCGGTCATTCGTGAAGCTCGTCCGCACCTGGAACTGCTGGTCGATCATGTGCAGGACGCAATTGTCATGCTGAATGAAGGCACAAGCGGTTATCGCTCCCAGGATTTTCGGGAAGCGGTGAATGGAATGTACGAACAGGCGGATCAACTCTATACCAAGGTGGACACGCTCACGGACTTTGAGAAGGCTTGCAACCGTGCGGTCGATGTGGTCACGGCTAGCAAGACCGGCATATAAAGCCGGCAACGACCGCTAGTAACTGGTTTAAGTGCGGGGCGCTGTGCAGCCCCGCACTTGCCCACCTTGAAGGAGGAGCAATGACTGAACTCGCACCCGCGTGGAGCACGCAATCATCCGGCTCTCTATGGCGTACTGTCGGCGGCTGGATCTTTGTGATAGTCGGTGTCGCCGGACTCTTACTTCCGGTCTTACCGGGTGTCCCGCTGCTTATCGCCGGCTTGGTCTTGCTTTCCGCAGACCACCGTTGGGCGCGAAACTGCTTGCGCAAGGTGAAGTTATGGACTCAAAAACTGAATAGACATCGGACGAAGCCAGCAAACGACTGACCCGGTCATGCGATAGACCAGAATGTGAACCAGGTTTATGCATGAAAAGCGTTCACCACAACCAGCCACCAACTAAACCAAAGGAGTGTATCACCATGAAACCGACCCAAAGTGAAACCGAGCTGTATCAGGCAAACCAGAGAACAGAGTCACACCGGCAGCAAATTGAAGTTCGTGCTTACGAGCTTTTTGAGCAACGGGGACGAGAGGAAGGACACGATCTGGATGATTGGCTGCAGGCAGAATCAGAAATAACGATGCCCGCGCGGAGCCAGATCAGAGGCGTGGCCGCCTAAGTGGCTAGCAACTGATGACGTTTGATTAGATTGGGAGGGCATGTCAGGCAGGTAGATTAGCAGCTTTGCTGTTATCTACCTGCCTGCAATTTTCTGCGTCCGTTTTGTTGGCTTTTCTTCCTGTTCTTTCCGGCCCGTTTCTGGTGTTTCGACGGGATAGCACTTTTCTCGACTCCCGCTTACAATCTGCAGACAGCTCGGCTTCTTCTTCACTGTGTATCTTGCCTTGCGCAGAACTCGTCCATCGATGAATGGAGAAGACCATGGCAAGCGACGCCGTCTCCTTACACCTGCACCAGCCACCAGCCCAGTTATAGACCAGTCAATCGAACAGTCGAAAGAGTCTTCTATAGCGGCATGGCGATCCTGCTTTGCGTCTGCGTGTACATCGGCTTCTCGCCCACTTATTTCCAGGCCGGCATGGTGCGCGCGCCGCTTCCCAGCCCGATTCTTCATGTCCACGGCGCGGTGTTCACGCTCTGGATGCTGCTGTTCGTCGTGCAGGCTGCCTCTCATCTCCGCTCGCCGCGTCAAATGGCATCGTTCCTTCGGCACCATCGCCTTCTGCTTCCCGCCGATCATGATCGTGCTCGGGGTGATGGCGGCCATCGACGCGCTTCATCGTGGAGTCAGGATTGGCCCGCTCAACCCTGCCGTCTCCGCTGCCATCCCGCTCATCGGCATCACCGGCTTCGCCATCGTCATTTACGCTTCCTGGCGCGCCCGGCGCAGGCCCGACGCACACAAGCGTCTGATTCTGATTGCCACCATGGGCTTGGTTTCCGCCGCCTTCGGCCGCTTTCCCTGGGCCCGTATCGGACTACCGCCCGCCGCCGGAGCCGCAACCGGCCTCGGCACCTTGCTTCTGATCCTAATCGTCTACGAACTCATTACGATCCACCGCATCCACCGCTCAACCATGTGGGCAGCGCCGTTGATGTTCGCTTCCGTAGCTCTCTCCGTCCCTATCGGAATGACCCCCGCCTGGCAGGCCTTTGCGGCATTGCTCAACCGAACCATCGGATCGTACATCTAGCGGGCAACGCGAACTCGATCTTGGGAGTTCTTGCGGACCCTAGACCGCAGGACGAGCACGCCACTCGCGAAGCGGTGCTCCTCAAGCAGCCCCGTCGAGTGGGTCAACTCACCCACGCATCTCACCTTCCATACGCACTGAACGCCTGATCACGCATTCGCCAGCCGCGTCAGGGTGACCACCGTGATGTCGTCATCCTGGCCGAATGCGACGGCGGCTTCGGAGGCCTGCGCAGCGTCGGCGCCCGAAGCGAATAGCGTTTGCAGACGTTCGAAGCTGAAGATCTCGCCGCTGGGTGTGCGTGCCTCGAGCAAGCCGTCGGTGTAAAGAGCGCAACGGTCGCCGGGATTGAAGTGCAATACTGCCTCCTCATAGGCGATCGCAGGATCGATGCCCAGGGGCAAAGCGCCTGGCAAGTCAATTTCTTTATCGTTGAAGTAAGGCGGGGGATGGCCGGCGCTGGCCAAGATACAGGCGCCATGGGGGTCGAGGCGCAGGGCAACGCAGGTCGAGAAGCCGCCTTCAAGGCGGCCGTGGAGGCGGCGGCTGAGGCCAGCAAGAATTTCGGCCGGACGGCAGGTAGTTTCCGCGAGTGTACGCACAGCACCCACAATGAGCGAAACGGCCATCGCTGCGCGGAGTCCTTTCCCGCTCACGTCGCCCAGGATGATGAGCGTGGATCCGGGGGCCGGGCCATCCAGCGGAATGATCTGAAAGAAGTCGCCCCCTACTTCGAGCGCGGGTAGATAAGCGCTGGAGATGCTGAAACCCGGTAGGGTGGGTAGCTTTTCCGGGATGAGGACCTGCTGGAGCTCGCGGGCGCTGTGCAGTTCCTGCTCCAGAATGGCTTTGCGATTCTGCTGGTCACGAATGTAGCGATAGACCGTATAGATGATCGATAAGAACACCAGCAGATCGAGAAGAAGGTCTGCGTTGAAGGAGACGGGACCCAAATGAAACAGCGGCGAAGACAGACGCTGAGCCAGAGTCCAGTGGGTGAATCGCTGGCCTTGCCGGGCGGTGGCAACAATGACAGCCAGGAGTTGAGAGAGAGACGCACTCAAAGCGAGCACCCAGCGTGCGGAATCCAGTTTCTGACGGAAACCGTTCGCGACCAGCACCAGCAGATAAAGCTCGCAGGGTTCAATGATTACGGTGAGGATTCCATCGATCCAGGCGCTGGTATGTGGCGAGATCCAGCTCGTGGGCACATAGGTGAGACAACCGTCGAGCAACGAACCAATCAGGCTGACAACGGCAAGGACCTTCGCCCAGCGCACCAGCGCGGGGCGGTTGCGGAGATGAAGCATCTCGATGAGAAGGAACCAAAGCGCAACATTGCGCAGGGCCCATAGCGGCTGCAGCATGAACTGGCTGAACTCGCTGGAGACCGGAAGGCGCATGGTGTAGACCGACGTCCAGATAACCGGGCAGATAGCGAAGATGGAAAACCAAAGGAGCAGGGTTTCCTTCCTGCGCCGGAGCCACAGGACGAAAGCTGCCAGGGCTACGAGGAAGTAGAGAATGTTGCGCGCGTTGATGTAAAGAGTGGCGCGCAGGAAATCGTAGTTCCAGTCGCCGATGTACGCGGCAATCGATTTGGAATCACCCACCAGGGGCGTCTGCGCAATGCCGCCGACCATCCCCGGACGAACTGGAGCCGAGCGGGCGATCCCAAACACGGATGGCAAGCGTGCCTGATCGAAAATCAGGCAAGGTGAAGGCTGCGGGCGCATTCAAGACCGGCGAGGATGGGTGCGGAGGTAGCTTTCCATATCGGCCCACCAACCTGCCGTTCCAGTAAACCTCGCACGCGTCTTCCAGGCTGGGCAGCAGCAATTGAAAGTTGGTTTTGACATCGGGTGCGGGGGTGATGCGAAGGTCCAGCCGGTACCAGGCAAAGCCGGTATAGGCGTAGTGTGTCTGCGCGCCCCACGGACGATCGACAAGGATGGTTTCCCAACCGTTTTCGCCCGGAGTGTCGTTGATGTCGGGGTCGGCCCATCGCAGATCGTCGCCGATATGGAAACGCCAGGGTCCGGAGAGCTCGACCGTACCTTTGCCGAGCCCATCGATCGTGACGACGGAGGGAGCGGGTGACGGTTTGCGCGTGGGCAAAGCGAAGATGGAATCCGAAAAACCAGTGGGATGAGTAGGAATAGAGCGAATGGCGGACGTATGCGCATCTGGAATGCATTGTACGTCCGACCCATCGCAGTCAAACAGCGGCGGCCCTATCTAGTGAGCGTCCCTGTGTTCACGAATTGACCTGGGCGGCGTGCGTGGAAATGACCCGCCATGCCGCCATGGATTGCTTCAGATAGACTCCCGGATCGCCTTTCAGGCCATAGCACTGGATGCCGAAGGGGCCTCGATAGCCGGCTTTTGTGATGGTACTGACTAAATCGGCGACATCGTAATCGCCGCGGCCGAGAGGCTGAATCAACGTGCTCCAATCCCGTCCCTGCCGGTCGGCTCCGTTGATCGTGACCCCGTACAGCCGTGGAATGGATTTATCCAGTAGCTGATGGAACTCCGGATCAAACCCGGAGCGCAATTCATGACAGAGATTGAAAGTGACGCCCACGTTGCTTCGGTCGACTCGCTCGGCAATCCGCACAACATCTCTGAAGCGTGCGAGGTAAAAACCGTAGTGTGGATAAAGCGCGACGCGCAGGTTGGATCGAGAGGCGAGATCAGAGATCCGATGGACCGCCTGGATCGTCCGCTCTTCTGCTCCAGCGCCGGCCCCAGCGTCGCCCCCGGGAAGGGCGACCCAGACGACAGTTCCCCGCCCTTTTAACGCCTCGATCGCGTCTTCCATCCCCGGCTCATATTTGCTTTGGCCGTTGCTGAGGTCCACCGTCAACCACAGAAAAAACAGCTGGAGATGGGCCTCGTCCAGGGCTCGCAAGCGCTCGGGGATCAGCTTGGCATGATCGAAGACGGTTCCCTCAAATCCATACTGGCGCGCAAATCCGGCTTGCTGCGCGGGAGTGATATCGCCAAACTCGTACGCAAAGATCGGGTTTGGCAGGCTGGCGGCGGCTCCGCTGTCAAGACCTCTCAAGTCGATCGCGGCAAGCGCGATGCAGGAGGCGGCAGCCCCTTTGACAAATCCCCTACGCGTTGTTCTCACCATGCTGCGCGTCCTCAAGTATCTACCGTACCTGTTTTCTCCCTGCACCGGCATCTTAGCTCACCTGGGGACGAAGCGGGAGAGGAGATAAAATGAATACCCGGCCCTGCCGGATATGTGCTGACATTTGGACCCTTCCCCGGGGCCTTGACGAAATCAATCAATCTGTGGTTTTCTCTTTTGGCTGCAACGATACACTCCCGCAGGAACTGCTCCCGTGACTCTCAATGCCTGAGTTATTTGTAACTGTTACAGAGCCTAACTCCAGTTTTGACCCTGCATCCCGCGACCTCGTTACAGTCATGTTCGAGCCAACACTCCCGGCATGTGCAGCGAGATGCCGGCATGTGCGGCGACCGTAACATCACGGCGACTGTGTTATTTTTTCGTGATTGTGTTCTTTTTGCATCCTCTTTGCTGCAGATTGGTTCTTTTTTGGTCCCCGCAGGACTTATTTATCGACAGTACTCAAATTACGGCCCTTTGGGGTTGCGCTGTACAAGCGACTCTCGCTATAGTCCTCGAAGACACAAAAAGATTGTCCAGCGCATCGCCCCACGTGAACTCGGTTATCTGAGCTCAGAGCCTGTGCGAATACGTTGCCGCCAATTCAGCGTTTAGGTGCGCACCTTTGCGCCTTGTCCGTTCCTTGGACTTGGTTTTTCGTTACCTGCCTCTCAACATTCCGGCTGTCTTCCCCAAGGGGGCGCTCGTTCCATGAACGCAGGTACACATGCGCCTGGATTCGCCGCTACAGGAGCAGTGTGTCTACGACTTGAACTTTTACGCGAGGTTGATATTTATGAAACATCTCTCCCGCAGAACCGATACTTTCCAATCTCCGTCACCAAGTCCTTTAGGTGTTTCCGGCGGCGAAACCTTGCTGCGCTTGTCAGTTCTTGTGCTGCTCATTTCATTCTTAGGAGCACCAGGCCACGCCCAAACAGTGGGCTCCATATCGATTTCGCCCGGTCAACCATCGGTGGTGATTGGGGGTACGACACAACTTACCGCGACGGCAGCCTACTCCAACGGATCCACTACGAATGTAAGCGGCAGCGTTACCTGGAGCTCTTCGGATCCGCGGATGGTGAATGTCTCGAGTAAAGGAGTGGCCTCCGGGTTCGCCACCGGGAATGCCGTCATCACAGCCACCTACCAGGGCAAAACAGCGACCGCGACCGTGGCGAGCTCGATTGGCAACATTCAGTGGAGCGGCCCGATCAACATCACCCAGGGAGGCACCTACTCCGGAAACTGGAAGAGCACGAATCCAAATACGGCGGCGGTCACTGTTTCCACTACAGCGCCCGTCATCATTGAGAATTCCTACGTGACCGGCCCCGCCGATCTCATCAACGACCCCGTCCACAGCAACAATCTGACGGTAAAAAATGTGATCGGCATTGGCGTCAACCCGAATGTAAAAGGACAGACCTACGGTGTGTTTGTCGATGCTCAGAATTCCGTTCTGCTCGACGTGGAGAACTGCTACTTCGAGAATGTACGGTACGGCGTCTTTCTGCGCGGTTATGCGGGCAATCGCAATGGGACGCAGACGATCACGATCCTGAATAATCGGGGACGCAACATTCTCGGGGCGGAGAGTAATGGAAGCAACGGCACGCTGGCGGGTGAGGCCAACTGGCAGTGGGCGCATGCGATCCAACTCGTCGGCGCCTACGGTGTACCCGGCATCAAGATTGCCTGGAATGAAATTGTGAACTATCCGTCGCAGAGCCTGGTGAATGAGAACGTCAGCATGTTCCAACTCGGGCGGCACATCGAGCAGTCCGGCGCAGATCCACGACAACTATGTGCAGGGAGGGTACGCCTACAATCCCGCGGTAGACAGCTACAACGGGGGCGGGTTTATCACGGATGGCAGCACGGGCGACACGGCACAGAATGCTTCGGCCTTCAACAACATCTACAACAACCAGGTGGTAGGCACGGTCAATCAGGGAATCGAGATTGGAGCCGGCCATGACAACGCGGCTTATAACAACCGCATAATCTCCGCCGGCTTGCTGCCCAATGGAACCAAGATTCCGGCGCAGAATGTGGGGATTATGCTGTATGACATTTATGGAAACATCCCGCAAGGGTTCCATGTACAACAACAACGTGTACAACAACACGGTGGGGTGGATGTGCTGGCGCTGCACCTGGGATGGATACCGCAACGACGAGTGGTTCCCGCTCAATAACAGTTACTATTCCACCAACCAGTCGATCCCGGCAAACCCGATTACGCTGGCGATGGAGAGCACGGAGTACCAGACGTGGCTGGCCAAAATCGGCTCGGAGGGAATGGTTGTTGGCCCCGAGGCATCGTCGAACGTCTCCAGCGGAAGCGGGTCTGAAAGTGGCCCCGGAAGTGGCTCGGGATCAGGTTCAGCTTCGAGTTCCACTATCTCCACCACTGCGTGGTACACAATCGTGAATACCAACAGCTCCTTGTGCCTGGGATCCGCTTCCGGCAGCACGACCGCCGGGGCTGCACTGCAGCAAAACACTTGCGGCACATCGCAGTCGCAGCAGTGGCAGCTTCAACCGTCGGCCGACAGTGGATACTACCAAGTAGTGAACCGCAGTGCCTCGACTGCCAGCAATATGCTCGTCTGGGATGTAACCGGAGGCGCATGGCAAACGGCGGACGGCGCGACTATCCAACTCTATACGTCGAAAGTCGAGACAAACGAAGAGTGGATGCCGGTCTCGGTGGGGAACGGGGCCTATAAATTTGTCGTTAAGAACAGCGGCAAGTGCCTGGATGTTCCCGGGGCCTCTTCGGCGGTACAGCTCCAGATGGAGCAGTACACCTGCAATGGAACGGGAGCGCAATCCTTCACTCTGAAACAGCAATAGATGCGTGAATCGTGAGCTGCGAGTTACATCACTTTCTAAGTGGTGTAGCTCGCGTGCTCATCTGTATGCCATTTGCTACGGCAAGCATGACGGCTTGCAAGAAGTCGAGGGTCATGCAATTCCAGCCCTTCAACTGCGAGCGTATTGCGATTCCGCCGGCGGCTGGTATCTGAGCGCTAAGTGCGGTGTCTCCAATCGCTGATTCAGCCTGTGCCGCGACTGCAGGCACGCCTCCAAAACGCCAGTGGTCAGCAAGGTCCGCTCTACGGGATAGGCCGCGTTGCGGGTTTCAAACAGCTGCTCGATCTTCGCTGCCAGGCAGGCGGAGTAAGCGATGTTGGGAGCCGGTGGCAGGAAGAACTGCGCCGAAACCATGCCGTGGCCTGCTACCCTTGCCGAGATATTGAAATCCATGATGGCGCCGTTGAGCATGAGCAGCGTGGCGCGCGTGCCATCGCTGTACTCGATGCAATACGCGGCCGGATTCTTGGCCAGCTGCGGCAAGACGCCGGAGGCAACCAGATCCTGGGTGCGGCCGTCGAGCACGGTCAGGCCCATCGGTGTGTCGCTGCGGGAAAGAGCGGAGCTCAGTAGATCCTTTGACCAGCGACCCGCGTTCCCTGCCGCCCAGACATCGTCGCCCTCGAGCAGCTGCACCGCCTTCACCCCCGTCTCGCCACCCTTGCGGCGCTCCAGCATGCCCTGCAAGGCTTCAAGCGCGTCGAATTCCAGGCCATCGCCGGCACCCACGATCACCGCTTCTTCGACCTTAGCACCTAGCGGGATGTCTACATCCGGTAAACGCCAGGTCACCGGGAGCGAGGAGCCTGCCATCAGGGGAAAGCGCAGCCGGCCGGCAGTCTTCACCATGGCTTGCGCCTCCTCGAAGCTGAAGGAGAGCTGCTTATGGTTAAAGTAAGGGACCCCGCGGCGCTCGTCGTCGAAGACTTGGGCGCACTGCTGAAAGAAATCATAGTTGGGCAGCAGAATCTGACCTCTGTCGTTGCTCGGGTAGTCATCCTGCTCCACGATGGCCAGCACGGCGTCAACGGCGATCCGGTCGCCGCCACAGCGCAACGCCTCTGGAATATTGCTGCACAGACGAAAGCCGAACTGCTGCGAGCGAGCTTTGCTCAGATCGGCCGTGGGTCCGGTGTCGGGGCTCGGTTTCTCGGCCGCAGGTTGGGTCTTCACGGTGCGATCCCTGCCCAGGCCGCCCGCTATTCCTTTGGCTGAACTTGACGGCGCAACTTTGGCCCCCGTCATGGCAAGCTGGTAGGGCGAGGGCGCAGCATCGGCCTGGCGCTCCAACTGATCCACATAGACGGAGACCACCTGTACGTTTGGCATGTGCCATTCGCCGTCATAGGGATAACCAACCAGAAAGCGGTCAGCGAGGGTTTGCATATTCGACCGGTGGCGATAAACGCTGCCCAGGATCGCCAGTCGCAGCGGGCGCTGAGTGGGCGTCTGGCCCCACAGCCGGGGGCGATACGCCAACATAGCCGAGGACAACGCGGAATACTCTACAAAACGGCGGCGGGTCAGCATTAGCTCCTCCAGAAGGTGGATTCAGGGTTGGGCTGGTAATTTACCGCCGCCAGGTTCGGCGTCTGCAAGCGCTGCATCCCCTGGTGGGCGCTATCGACGCCGGCGATCAACAGGCCGCTTGTTAGTAGCGTTCGCTCGATCGGATACTGCGCTTTGCCGGTCAGGAACATTTGCTCGGCGTTGTTGACCAGCGGGCTTAAAAAACTTGCCAGCGTGGTGCGGCCGTCCGGCATAGGCAAATACATCTGCGTGGAGAAGGGTTTCGACTGCCCCTCGATCGCGGCCGCGAAGGTGAAGTCGCGCACCAGCCCGTTCATCAGCAGCATGGTGCAGCGCAGGCCGTCGCGATGTTGGTAGTGGTAGGCAACGGGATCGGGCACCACGGCTCGCATCTGTTCGATGGTGGGAAATATATCTGTGAAGGTAGGAGTCGCCGGCGCCAGGGTGGAACTGCGGCACAAGGCCGCTTTGACCAATGCCTGCGACCACACACCCTGTTGCCAAGCTGTCCAGAAGCCGTCGCCGCGATAGGTCTGCAGCCACTCGACACCGGTTTCGCCGCCCTTGCGGCGCTCCACCATGCAGTGGATGGTTTCAAGGCCGTGAAAATCGTAGCTGCCCATGCCGCCGTAGCCGACGGAGAACAGCTTCGTGCACGGTGGCTCCCAACGGGAACTCCACCGACGGAACTCTCCAGGTCACCGCCAGGCTTGACCCTCCCTGGAGAGGAAAGCCCATCTGATGGGAGGTGTCGACCATCTGCTTCGACCAATCCCATCTGTAGGAAAGCTCTTTGTCGTTGAAGTATGGAACCGACCGGCCGCTGTCGTGGAAGACCTTCGTGACCTGCTCGAAGAATTCGAAGTGGGGATGCTTCATGATCCCTGTCTCGGTGAGGGGGTAGGTACCATGCTCGCCGACCACGACTACTCCATCGACCGCCAGCTTGCTGGTGCCGAGGGTTAAGGTTTCCGCGATGGTGGGGTAAAGCTTCATGGTCGGATGTCGATCCAATCTCTCCTGGGTCAAATCGCCTTCGCCCCGTTGATCGACGTAGAGCGATACCACGTCCATCTCCGGATGGTGGAAAGTGCCGGCCCATCCATAACCATCGAGGAAGCGGTCCACCACGTGTTGACCGTGCAGTAATCTCTTATAGGCAGTGATCACGGCAGCGAGCCGGGGACGATGGGCAGACGTCGTATTCTGAGGCATGGCAGATCCTGTGGAAACGATTGGTTGCGAGCGAGATAAAACCTAACCTAGGAGCAAATGCTGACCCGCCGCCGATTTCTCGGCTACGCGGCACTGGCGCCTGTTGCGTTGCGCTCCGCGCTCTGGGCCGGCCCTCCCCGGTCCGCCGTCGATCAGATCTCGGCGCGCGCCTGGGCCGTGCATAAGCGGGCGCTGATCTTCGACGGACACGTCCACGCATTAGATCGCGAGTTCTATCACGGTGGCAGTATGGGCACGCGCAAGCCAGATGGACAATGGGATCTGCCGCGTGCACGGGAAGGGGGAGTAAGCGCGTTCTTCCTCTCAGTGTTCATTCCTGAAGAGTACTACCCCGGCCGATTTGAAACCAAGCAGGCGTTCCGCCGGATCGATGACGCGCTGCGCCAGGTGCAGATGAACAGCGACCAGGTCGCGCTGGCCTTGAACGCGGACGATGTGGAGCGCATCCATGCCCAGGGGAAGATGGCCGCGGTGCTGGATATTGAAGGCAGCTACGATCTGGATGGCGATCTGGGAGTTTTGCGCGACCTGTATCGGCTGGGACTGCGTTCAGCACAGCTTTCGGCGCACAACTGGAACCAGCACTACGCCGACTCCTGCTGCTCGCCGGCGCAATGGAACGGCCTCACGCCCGCATGGCCGCGATGTGATCCGCGAGATGAACCGGCTGGGCATGGTGATCAACGTATCGCACTCGTCAGACGAGACGATTTCCCAGGCAATCGATGTAAGCGACGGGCCGGTGGTCGCCACCCACCACGGCCTGCGCAGCGTCAACAATATCCCGAGGAATATGCCGGACTGGCTGCTCAAGAAGCTGGCCGCCAAAGGCGGCGTTATCGGCTTCCAGATCGGCAGCGAGTTCAACTACCCCAAGGAGTACGCTTACCTCACCGCGCACCAGAAGAAAACATTTTGGGACACCACCAGTATCCCGGATCGAGTGAAGGGCAAGACGATCTACGAGGTGGACCAGCTGGTGGCGCCGCAGTTCCCGATGCCGGGCGCCCAGGTACCGGACTCGGTCATGATGACGGTTGACGATTGGGTGGGGGTGGTGGATCGAGCCATCCAAATGGTGGGTGAGGATCACGTGGCGATCGGCACCGACTTCGACGGCGGACCGACGCTGGCGCGTGGCATGCGTGACGTCCGCGATCTGCCGATGATCACCGAAGCTATGCTGCGCCGCGGATATTCGGAGGAGCGCATTGACAAGTTCTGGGGTGGCAACTTGCTGCGGGTCTTCCGCCAGATTACGCAGAAGCGGACATGAACGTGTGCCCGGCTTTTGTGGGATAAGATCTTTCAAACAACAGCTCGCTGCATACGGGAGATATTTATGGGATCGTCTAAGTGCCGAAGAAGGATCTACTATTCCACCTGCGTCATACTGGGGTTGTTGCTCATCGCCCGTTCTCCAGCCCAAGCGCCCTCTCATTATGAGGCAACGATCGAGTCTCTCAATCAGCATCCGCTGCCGCAGTGGTTTGACGATGCGAAGCTGGGGATATTCATTCACTGGGGGCTCTATTCGGTGCCGGGCTGGGCACCCCTGGAGATGGTGGACTTTACCAAGCCGGACTTCTTGAAGAAAAATCCGTATGCGGAGTGGTATTACAACACGGTCCGCATTGATGGTTCTCCGACGCAAGCTTACGACAAGGAACACTATGGAGCTGACCACGACTACTACAGTTTCTCCCAGACCTTCGATAGTGAAAGCAAGAAGTGGAACCCGGATACCTGGGCAAAGACATTCAAAGACGCCGGCGCAAAATATGTTGTGCTGACCACGAAACACCATGAAGGGTTCACGCTCTGGCCGAGCACGATGGCCAATCCGACGCTGCCACCGCAGCGACAGCACGCTACCCGCGACCTGGTTGGAGCGCTGACGGAGTCGGTTCGCAAAGAGGGGCTGAAGATGGGGCTTTACTATTCGGGGGGCTTTGACTGGACGTTTGTTCCCGGTCCGATCACTTCCATGGCAACCTTCGAGAGCACGAAGCCGCAGAGCGAAGCCTACGGCAAATATGCGGACGGGCAATATCGGGAATTAATTCAAAAGTATCACCCGTCGATTCTCTGGAACGATATCGACTATCCGAAATCTGGCAACGCGATGGCGATCGAGGCCGAGTTTTATAACACGGTACCGGATGGTGTCGTCGACGATCGCTTCGGTATCAAGCACACCGACTACACCACTCCTGAATACGCGACCCTGAAGGAAATCAACCCGAAGAAGTGGGAAGAGTGCCGCGGACTTGGACAATCCTTCGGCTATAACCGCGCCGAGGGCGAGGCGCAAACGATTGCGCCCGACAAGCTCATCTACCTGTTGGTGGACATCGTCAGCAAGAATGGCAACCTTCTGCTCGATGTGGGTCCAGAGGCTGACGGAACGATCCCCGCCGTGCAGATGGAACGACTGAAGGCCCTGGGGGCATGGCTGTCACAGAACGGTGAAGCCATTTACGGCACGCATCCCTGGAAGCGTGCCGAGGGGAAGACAGGCGAGGGTATCGACGTTCGTTACACGCAGAAGAAGTCAACTCTGTACGCGACGCTGATGGGCGAGGTGAAAGGGCCAGTGGTGACTTTGACCGACCTGAAGCCGAAGGAGGGGGCGAAGATTGAGTTGCTTGGCTATAAGAAGCCGTTGCAATGGAAGCAGGTGGGTGACGACATCAAGGTTTCCGTGCCGTCTTCGCTACCAGGCAAATACGCTTATGTTCTGGGTATCGAGCAAAGTGGCGCGATGTAGCCTGACCTTCCAACGAAAAGTCTTCTCACCGCCCTACGTTTCACAAAAGCAGAGTTTCTCTGCAGCCTGCTAGGCCTTCGGGGCTGCGCTGAAGATTTCGGCCAGGCGGTCAGCGATCAGCTTGTCCTCGCCGTCCTTGAGCTGCCAAACAGCGAAGCCGAAGCTGTTCGGGTCACTGGCGTGGCCATGGTGGTACAGGGTGGTTCTCTTCCGGCGGGGCGTCGGGATTGCGTCCGCGCATGCCGCTCGCTCCGGCGCCCATGCTGCCGGTGCCGATGGGCCGCGTGTCGGCCAGTTTCTGCATCACCTCCTGCCCGGTGATGTTGAGTTTTGGGATCGATTGCCAGCTGTAGCGCGGCGTCACATTGCCCAGCGCCTGCGGATCGAACTCCCGCGAGCGCCGCGACGCCGGACTTCGCAATCGTCTCGGTGATCACCTGCGCGCGCGTCGTACACCCTCAGTCTCGTCATAGTCTTGCATTGACGAAGATCTCGAGCGCCTTGAGCAGACCGAAAATGGTTTCCTTTCCGACCTTGCAGCAACGGCCAATGCGATCTTCCTGAGGGCTCATGTTCAGCAGCGCGTAACGAATCAGTTCCTCTTGCCGATCAGGATACCGGAAGCCTGCGGCCCGCAAATATCCTTACGCCGCTGAACGTGACCATGTCCAAGCCGACCGCCGGATACTCCCACAGCCGCTCTTTCGGCGGCACGTCGGCTGACGCATCGTTGAAGGTGTAATGTTGTGCGCCTTGGCGATCTCCACGGTTTCAGGGCCGCTGACCTGGCCTTTGTCGGAGAGGATGTTGGTGAAGTGGATGGCCACGGTCTTGGGATTGATGGCGGCGATCATTTGTTCCTCGTTTCCACTTCCACCAGCTTCGCGCCGGTCTGGCGAATCTGGTGGTCGAAGGATAGCGATGGCTCTTCTGGATGATGACCTTGTTCCGGGGGAAATCAGCCACGTCGGGAACGGCCCGCATACGGGGCTCAAGATCCTCGGTCATCATGCCGGCGTAGCCGACCACCATCGCCGCCGCCGCGCCGCCCGTCACCAGGCCGGTGTATCCTGCGGGCGACTTGCACAGTTTCGCTATGAACTTGCCTGCCGCGATTTCGAGCTCATCAATCAGAACAAAGTGCTCGTTACCTCGCCGCATCAGCTCCATGACTTCCGGCTTCATCAACGACCCGCCAATGACGGTCAACGTGCCGTTGATGTTGACAAGAGGCGTGAGTCCTAGCTCAGCGTAGATGTCGCCAGTACAACCAAGCCCACTGGCAATGGGGACGATGGGGTTGCCATCCACGGAGGGCAAAGACAGTTTGGGCTTCTTGCCAAACATGCCGGCCGCGCTCGACTCAGCCGGAGCAAACAGGCCACCGAGCGTGGCGCCCAGCGCGGCTACAAAGGAACGGCGGCTCCAGTCAAATTTTAAATTCATGATCGCTTCCTTTCAACTCGGTCGCACAATCCTGTCTCAGCTAGCGGTGGGCGGAGTGAGGACGGCTGCGCTACCCACAATCTCAATCAGCGAGTCACCGGGGATCCATTCGAGAGCCATGCAGGCGCGCGAGGGTAACTTGCCGGGAGAGAAATACGTCCCGTAGATCTTGTTCAATGTGTCGTACTGCGCTTTATGGGCATCGAACCTTGCCTTACCTGTAGGCATAGGAATGCTGTCGGCGAGCGGAAGACAGATAAACACCTCCACGTGGATGATGCTATCCATGGTGCAGCCGGCACGCTCAACCGATTTCTTGAGCGCGTCCATCGTGCGAATCACGTGCTTCTCGAAGGATCCGTCACGAACATGTGATCGCTCTTGGGATAACCGTCATTGGTTCTTGTGCCGGAAAAGTAATAGATTCCGTTCTGCGTATGATTGCCGCTGGCACGACGAAGCCGGCGGAGTACCAGGCGCAGCGGCTGGGCGTTGATTGGAGCGCGAAGAGTTTCGGGGTCCCGGCGACCACCGCCGCCATCGCGGCGATCTTGCGAAACAACCGCCCCGCGTATTCATTTCCATAGTTTTCCTTCGCACTCGCTTCCGTGAGGTTTTCAAGCAATGCGGCTTACTGTCACATGTTACCAAGTTCAGGCCTAGAGAGCCGTTGGAGTCGGCGCTCAGTCCTCTTGAGGCGGCGAATTGAGGGGAGAAAATGGAAAAGTGGTCGAATACGACCTCCAGCGCCTCCTTACCGGGTGCGGCAGCCATCATGCCAATTTTGACTG
>CAWFGM010000018.1:0-71949 GCA_963815175.1 uncultured Acidobacteriaceae bacterium | reverse complement strand
CCGCGCGCTGTGCAGGGCCACCCAGGACTAATGTCTCTGGGCTACTCTTAGTGTCCCTTCGGACCAATCCAGGGGACAACTGAGGATCGTCTTGTCTGAGCCAGGTTTTTTCAATTCGGCTGATTCGTACATCACGGGCTCAAACAAATCAGCTATCAGGGCGTGTCGCGATCAGTCCCGCAGGGACGCTGAGCATAACTCTCAGCTTATCCTCCTGGACGGACCGGAAGGTTTTTACGCAGACATTAAAGTCCAGTAGGCGCCAGATGGAGCTCCCGCGGGTTCGAAAATCCGCTCCGCGGACTAAGAGTCCGGGGGAGGCACGGGTTCTCCCAACTCGGCGATGGCTCATCTGGGAGAGGCTGAAGGGGTACTCTCAGTAGGGAGAAGCCAACGTCTTTCAATGGCGAGCTTCAGAGGCGGCAGATCCCGCTCGACTGTCAGCCAGATCAGCGAGGGGTTTAACCCGGTCGTATTGATGCCGAAGATTGGCTTCGGCATCAATACGACCGGGTTAAACCCCTCGCTGATCTGGCTGACAGTCGAGCGGGATCTGCCGCCTCTGAAGCTCGCCATTGAGAAGACGTTGGCTTCTCCTCGAGAGTACCCCTTCAGCCTCTCCCAGATGAGCCATCGCCGAGTTGGGAGAACCCGGCCTCCCCCGGACTCTTAGTCCGCGGAGCGGATTTTCAAACCCGCGGGAGCTCCATCTGGCGCCTACTGGACTTTAATGTCTGCGTAAAAACCTTCCGGTCCTGAACTCAGTCCAGAGGGATAAGCTGAGAGTCATGCTCAGTGTTCCTGCTGGACTCATCGCGACACGCACCCGATAGCTGATTTGTTTTAGCCCGTGACGTACGAATCAGCCGAATTGACAAAAACCTTGTTCCGACAAGACGATCCTGAGTCGTCCCCGGGATTAGTCCCGAAAGGCACGGCTTAGACAGAAGTAGCCCAGGACGTTAGTCCTGGGTGGCCCTGCACAGCGCGCGGAGGTGATCGGCAACCTCGCCCTAAAAATTAAACAGCGCCTGAAAGTTGAAGTCCCGCACCGCAGAGCCGTGGGAGAAAAATCCCGTCGCCAGCTGGCTTGCCTTGCCGAAAAAAGGAGAGTCGGTCGTCCCGTCCGGCGGCCCGCCAAGAGTTCCGTTGGGCGGCGCGAGATTGACCACGTTGAATATATTGTGCGCAAACGCGCTAAACGTGATGCTGTAGCGCCGATCCACACGGTTGTTCTGGCCACCACCTGGATTGGGCCCATTGCCGCCCAGCCCCATTCCCGGCATGCCCCGGCCCCCGCCGCCTGGCCCGCCACCACCACCAACCCTCGCTCCCTTGCCTTCTTCCACCCGCGGGCCAACGCCAAAGGTCTTGGCTACGCGCATATTCATCGCGAATTGAACCGAGGCATTGCCGTAATTGATAGGGATGATCCTCGCACCACCGGGAGGAGTGGCGCTGATATCGAAATTCCCATACTTGGTCGTATCCACATTGGCGGGATTGGAATCCGAAGAGGCGAAGACCGGCCGGTCGTTGAAGAACGAATCACCATTGTTGTCCTGGCTGAGCTGGATGTTGAACGGCGCACCCGAAGAAGCGACTGAGGAACGGGCTGATCCTGAAGCCGTAGGGAGCCGAGTAATTGGCGAAGGCAAAGACACGATTGCGCACGTCGAAGAACTGGCGACCGTAATCCTGCATGATGTCGTACTGATTGGAGGGGTGGTAGCCGGGGCCGCCGGTATCGCTGTATGCCTTGCTGTAGACGTAAAAGCCGGTAAACGTAAGCTTCCGCCCGTAAGCCACATTCAAGTTCAGGAAGATCTGGTTCTCCTTGAAAGTCGGCCAGCGAATCGTACTCATAGATGTTGCATGGCGTACCCGGCGCCGCACCGATCGGGTTGGCCGGGCATAAATCCAACGCCGGCCGGCTCCCGTCGGGCAGCGGGGCATCGATATTGCGCGAGAGCAATTGATGTATGCCGCGGGAGTAGAGATACGTCGCCGAGACGCTTACGCTTTTATTCACCTGGTGCTCGATGCCGGTTCCGGTTTCTATGCTGGCTGGCGCATTCAGGCCAGGTTGCGTGCGATAGTAGGTCGGCAACCCAACAGACTCCTGCGTGCTGCTGTCCGGAGGGGTTCCATTGGGGTTGGGCTGAATGGTCTGCACCTGGCCCTGCTGGTTGAGGTTGTAGCGGTCTACGTTGAGCAGCAGATCATAGGTGTATCGATTGAAGAAAATTCCATAGCCGGCGCGCAACACTGTTTTTGGCGGCTTTCCTCCGCCCCCAAGGCCGTAGGAAAGCGCAACACGCGGCGCAAAATCTAGCTTTGTTCGGAATGTGGTTTTGCGTCTCGAAGCGCAGCCCGTAGCTGAGGGTGAAGTTGGGGCGCACCTTCCAGTCGTCTTCTGCGTAAAGACCCAAGTCGACTACGCCCACGCTCTGGGTCGGGGTTCCCGTGGTGATGGAAAACTGGCTTGGCTTATTCGCCTGGTAGTCACTGAGATTGGAATAGGTATAGGTGCCCTCAAAGTTCGCATTCGAGTAATTCGTGTCCTGAATATCGCGCAGCCGGCCACCGAAGCGAAGGTAGTGTTTGGTGAGCGCAAAGGAAGCGTAATTCTGAAACTCGTAGCGGGTCTCGGTATCGCGGACTGGTACCCAGGGGGCTCCCGCCCCCTTCAAAATTCTGCAGAACATTGATGGCCGGAGCAACCAGCTGCGGGGTCTGGTTGGTTTGATCGCGAACGAATTGGAAACGAGTGTTGTTGACGAACTTCGCACCGTACACCTGGCTGTCGCTGATCTGGATCCTGTTTTCTGTTTCGTTGGTGTTGTAGCCCTGGCTAGGCAAGACGAAGCTTCCTACTCCGCTGTTCGTTCGCGTGTCCTGGTAGTAGCTATAACGAACTGTCAGTGTCTGGTCTGGACGTCAATTGATAGTCGATGCGCGGACTGAGGTTGGTGCGTGTCTGCGGATAAGGGACAGCCAGACTGCACGGGATGCCGTTGGTGCTCGTTACGGCGCTGCTTTCCGGACCGCAAGTAGCAGGGTCGGGTACGTAAGGCACAACGGCATTGACGATGCTGTTGTCCTGAATATTTCTCCGATCGAAGTTGAAGAAGAAAGAAGCCTTCTTGCCCAAGGGGCCGCTTACGTTGCCGTCGTATTGCAGCGTATGGTAAGGCGGCTGATTCTGCGCGAAGGGATTGGCGGTGTTGAAAGCCGATGCACTGGCATTCATGAACAGTTGGCCGTGTAGTTTGTCGGTGCCGGGTTTGGTCAATATCTCAATCCGGCCATAACCAGGAGTGTCATATTGGGCGGAGAAGGGATTCTGGTTGATGATGATGGCCCGGATCGCCGACTTGGGCGGCAGTTGGCCGCCGGTGAAGCCATCGATGTAGATCTGGCCCCCGCTGGGACCTGCAGCAGGGCCCGCCAGCGCAGTGAGCTCGTTCGACAACTCGTCAGGGTCGTCGGAAAGGGCATCGAGGTCCTTGCCCGTTAACACCACCGCGCTCACGTTGCTGTCGGGATCCACGCTCACGCCTGGGGTATCGGCGGTAACCTGTACCTGTTGCTGCTCCATTTGAATCGTCAGCGAAACATTCAAGTGCTGGGTTTGCCCAGCCGCAATCCGCACGGGCGGAGAAGTGAACGGGGAGAATCCGGTGGCTTGCACCGTCACCGTGTATTGGCCGGGCGGCAGGCCAGGGATTGCATACTGACCGGTAGCATCCGAGGTGCCCGTGCGGCTCACCCCGGCGGCAGATGTCACGGTGAGCGAAGCCTGGGGAATGACGGCTCCGCTAGGGTCCGCCACCTGGCCGCGTAGTGTTCCGGTTGCTGTTTGCGCTAAGGCTCGTTGTAAGCGACCACCCCGCTAAAAAACAACAGGGTGGTCAGGCAGAAAGCGAGCAATCGGTTCAAAGTTCTCCCCGGGTAATACATAATTAGATAATTGCAAAGTTTAGATAACGCACAGTCGCTGAGACCCTTCCAGGGCTTGGAGCGCCCCGGGAACGCATTCTTTCTGCGGCACTTACTTCGAGTGCTCTACTGTGGTGCTTCGCCGCCGCCCTCGCCCCCGCCCCCTCCCCCACCCAGATTCCAGGCGGAAGAAAGCATGGCTTGGCTGCCACGGTGGAAGCTTGCAGCATGGGCTCGACGCCGGCGACCACCGTGATGGCGGTTGCAGCGTCAGGAGCCTGACCTTCGGTGGCCACTACGATGACCATGTTGCCTTTGGAAAGATCCTTCAACGCAATCGACGGCGAGCGCGCCAGCAGTTGTTGAACATCAAAGCCGGAGCCGCGGCCCACCGGCTCCTGGATCGCCCGTTTGACCGCCTCCCGGGCGATTCGCCCCGGGAGCGCCTGAAGGTGGTCCGCCCGGACCGGCGCCTTGTGAGGAGCCTGATTGGGGCGCCTGAGAACCCGTCTGGCCGCCCCTGGGCTCCCCCACCATTCATGCGCGCGGCCAGACGCTGCGCCACAGCAGGGTCCAGCTTTTTCACTTCGCTATCAGGTGTGATGGAAATGACAACCGCCTTCTTGGTGGCCGTATCATTCACCGTAATCGTAGACCCAGCCGCGTTTACCGCTTGGATTGGGCCGGCAAGATTACGGAAGCTCCCGCTGACAATTTCCTCCGCCTCCAGCGTGGCTCCGTCGGCACTCTTGGAACCACGGGCGCGGAGCTGGTCGCCAGGTTTGATTTGGTCGAGCGTACCTTTGACCGCCTGGTCAAACCGGACCGAACCCGGAGCATAGCGGCGAATGATCGTAGTGGGCGTGGTGTGGATGACCAACGTCCGGGTGCCGCCGGCTCCGCTAGAGATGGTCACCGTCCCTGCTGCCGGATCGACCGCCTTAACCAACCCTCCCGTACCGCGTTTTTGCCAGTCTGCCCGCTCCTGTTCCTGCTTCTGCGCGATGTCCGCGCCCTTGATGGCAACCAGCATGGTGGCAGCGAGTGACTTGCCATCCGCGCCGGCAGAACCGCGGGCCATGACTCGATCGCCCGCCTGTAGATCTGTCAGGCTGAAAGGACTGGCCCCGGCAAGGCTCTTCTGTCCCGGCTCGATCCGCAGCAGACGAGCGTTCTCCTCCACGGTGACCTGCATGGTCGCACCGGCATCGCTCTTGACCCTAAGCGTGTTGCCGCTCAGCGTCTGCACGGTACCCAGGAAAGTCGCAGGCTTTGCGGCCGGCGCAGCCGCATCCTGCGCCACGCCTGCTGCCGCCGCCAAGCTCGTAACCGCGAGCGTCACTCCGCAAAAAATCAACCTTCGCATCCGGATGCTTAGCTTGCTCGTCCTTATTCCTGGCATGTTCGCTCGCCTGAAACTCTTTCCCTTGCTTTATTTTATGCAATGCCGGGCCTACTTAGGTCGAACCCGCCTTTTACTGGGGCGCCTTCCCACCTCCAACCGGAACTCGCGACGGGAACTCCAGGCTGGTGTTTGGCTGGCTGGTTTTCACCCGGATAGACTGCAGTCCGGGTTTCGCTGTAGAGACGAAACTCAGCTCATATTGGTTTTGCAGCTTGCGCTGAATGTCGGAAAGAAAAGGCGCGAACGACACCGGGTTGCCAAAACCCTCCAGGTAGACCTTGCCGCCGGTCGAGCCTGAAACCTGGGTAAGGTAGTTCTGCCCTCCATCCGTCACCATCTGGCTCCGGTCTAAGCGTCCCGCGCCCCGATAGTAGATGGAATAGACAATCACGCCGGCTTTTTGCGCGTCGCTGGTAGCCGCCTGCACGTAGGGATCCTCGGGATTGAAGCGTCCACCGGAGTAGCGGTCGACGCCATCGGTGACCATGATCACCTCGCGGCGAACGTTGCTATCCCCTCCCGGCCAATGCTTGACCAAAGCCGAGAGGCAAAAATAAGGACTACCGTTACCGCCCGCTATTCCCGAAGGCAAGCGGAGAGCCTTGACGGCTTGCGCGTGGTCGCGGGTAAAGTTTTGCACCAGGTTCGGTGATCCATTGCGCATATAGCCAATCGCCACCTGGGCGGTGGGGGGCAGCCCGGTCACAAAGTTCCGGATGTCGTTCAATTGCAGACCCAGGTTGCCGCGGGAAGAATCGTCCAACAGCACCACCAGTTCCAAGCCCGACCGCTCGCCGCGCAGGGGAACCCAACCGGTCACTTCCTGAAGCTTGCGATTCTCGAAAACGCTCATGGTCTGTTTGGGAACCGTCGTCCCAGCTTCTGCCGATTTTGAAATCACCGTGACAATGGCACTCGCGGTGTTCGCCTCCTGCGCCGATAGTGGCGGCAGAACGCCCAGCAAGGAGCAGCAGACTCCCACCAACACCGCAACCTTGCAAGTACCTGTCTTCATGATCCCTAGCCCTGATTCCTGCTCGTTCTTTTGATGCTTGCCGAGCACGCACCCTATATGACGGTAGCCGGCTGCGAAAGGTTCGACCGATGCTGAGAAACTTCCCAAATGGACTTTGATAGCTGCGATGGTTTCGCATCGTGCGCTGCTATCCTCAACAGGAACTGTAATGGTTACCCGGTTTATGCCCACTGCTGTCGTATCTTGTTGATACATTGGGATCAGCAACGGGAGAAATACTCGAGATGACCGAGCCTGAGCTAATGGAGCCTTCGGTCGCAGTGCACGCGGAGCGGCCGCTTTGTGTCGACCTGGACGGGACCTTGGTCAAGTCCGATACTTTCGTCGACTCGCTGATGGTCCTCGCCCGTCGCCGCCCGTTGGCTTTTTTTCGCACGCCAATGTGGGCCATCCAGGGAAAGGCACATCTCAAGTCGCAGGTGGCTTCCCGCGTCGCTCTTGATGTTGCCCACCTGCCCTACAACCGGCCGTTGCTCAACTATCTGAAAGACGAGCGCGCGGCGGGACGCAAGCTCTACCTCGTAACCGGGGCCGACCGCCTGCTGGCCCAGAGTGTCGCCGCTCACCTGGGCATCTTTGACGAGGTCATGGCCAGCGATGGCGCCGTGAACCTCACCGGAAACAACAAGCTGCAACATCTGCAACAGCGCTTTGCGTCCCACGGCTTCGACTACATTGGCAATGCCCTTCCTGATTTGCCGCTGCTCACAAACGCCCAGCGGGCAATGGTGGCCAATCCCGACCTCAGGTTGAAGAGCGCACTGAAGAGTCGCAACATCGAGGTGAGCGAGCGGTTCCTCGACCGCTCAGGCGCCCCCGCGGCCTTCGCCAAGGCACTCCGGGTGCATCAATGGACCAAGAATCTGCTCGTTTTCCTGCCTCTCCTGCTGGCCCATACCATCCGTTTGCGGCTTGTCGTGACTACCGTCGCCGCCTTCTTCTGCTTCAGCTTTCTGGCGTCGGCTACGTACATTCTCAATGACTTGCTTGACCTTGAAGCAGACCGGGTACACCTGAATAAACGCTGGCGAGCTTTTGCTGCAGGCGACCTGTCGGTAGCTACGGGTCTTGCCCTCTCATTACTGCTTGCCGCCGTCGCGTTCACCATGGCCGCTTACTTGCCACGAAAGTTCCTGGTCTTCCTGCTCTTCTACCTTGTGACCACGATGGCTTATTCGCTGGTGCTTAAGCGCATTGTTCTGGTCGATGTCCTCATCCTTGCCGGCCTATACACCGTGCGCATGGTGGCCGGCGCCGCAGCCACGGGCACCATCATCTCTCCCTGGCTTGCGGCTTTCTCGATTTTCTTTTTTCTCAGCCTGGCGATGGTCAAGCGGTTCAGCGAATTGCAGAACCTGCAAACCCACCGGATGAACCCGGCCTCCGGAAGGGGCTATCTCTTAAGCGACATCGAGCAGTTGCGCAGCTTCGGCACTGCCAGTGCTTATGCCTCGATCGTAATTTTCACCCTCTATATAAACGGGCGGGACGTCACCGCGCTCTATCACCACCCCGATCGCATGTGGTTGATTACGCCGCTGATGATCCTGTGGATCAGCCGTGTTTGGCTGCTCGCCTCGCGCGGCCTGCTGGATGAAGATCCGGTGATCTTTGCTCTGAAAGACCGCATGAGTCTTCTACTCGGTTTAGGAGTAGCGCTCGTTGCCTACTCTGCACTGTAGGAGCAGCCTCACAAGTGTGTACCGAAGAGAGATTTTTCCTTTTCGTGAAACTGCTCAGGAAAGATAATGACTCATGTCCCCTCGCCAGGACCGGCCGCAATTTGAATCCTGGGGCCGTTATCCAAGGCTCCCCGCTGAAGTCCGTCCGCTTTTTTGGAAAGAGGATTTTCCTCCCCCACAAGCCCCCGGCACGAAAATGCTGGCGGTGGGCATGGGACGCAGTTACGGCGACGTTTGCCTGCTCCAGAATGGGACCCTGCTGCGTACGCCGAACCTCGATCGCCTGATCTCGTTCGATGCCCAAACCGGCCTGTTGCGCTGCGAAGCCGGGGTAACGCTGGCGGAAATCCTTGACTTCGCTGTGCCCCGCGGCTGGTTCTTGCCCGTGAGCCCGGGCACTAAATACGTAACTGTCGGAGGAGCCATTGCCAACGACATTCACGGTAAGAATCATCACGTGGCCGGTACCTTCGGCTTGCACACGCCTTGCTTCGAGCTGATACGGTCAGACGGGACGCAGTTGTTGTGCAGCCCAACCGAGAACCCTGATGTGTACGCCGCTACCATCGGTGGCATGGGATTGACTGGCTTTATCAGTTGGGCCGAGGTGCAGATGCGCCCCATTGTTTCCCGCCGCATCCGCTATCAATCCACCCAATTCGTAGGGCTTGAGGAGTTCGTCGCCCTTTCACATGCGAGTGCGCAGGAATATTCCGTGGCGTGGATCGACTGCGTGGCCCAGGGCCGTAACTTTGGCCGTGGCATTTTCATCCAGGGCGAACACGACGAAAATCCGGGGCCGTTGACACCTTTAGCCAAGACAAAGCTTACCTTGCCGTTCGACCTGCCGGCCTTTGCCCTCAACCGCTCTTCCGTGGGCGCCTTCAATGCTCTCTACTACCACAAGCAAATCAGCAAACAACGATCTGGCTTCACCGATTACGAACCATTCTTCTACCCCCTGGACCGCATCCTGCAATGGAATCGGCTGTATGGCGAGCAGGGTCTGCTCCAGTTCCAATGTGTTCTGCCGTGGGCCGGCGATACCATGGGCATGATCCAGCTATTGAAGGCGATTACCGCCTCCGGGCTGGGTTCTTTTCTGGCTGTGATCAAGGTCTTCGGAGATATTGGTTCGCCCGGGATGATGTCATTTCCCATGCCCGGTATCACCCTGGCTCTCGATTTTCCTATTCGGCGCGAGGTGAGCTTCGACCTGCTCGATAGGCTAGCCGCCATCACAGCCGACTTCGGCGGACGGATGTATCCAGCCAAGGATGCGTGCATGAGTGCGGCGCACTTCAAACAGTTTTATCCCCAATGGGAGCAATGGGCCACCTACATCGATCCCTCGTTCAGCTCCAGCTTCTGGCAGCGGGTAGCCGGCCTTGGCTAAACGCGATCCCGGGTTTCCCTCCGCCGTGCTGGTGTTAGGTGCGACCTCGAGCATCGCCATCGCGACCATGCGGCGGCTTGCGGCGAAGAATAAGCGTTTCATGCTGGTGGCCAGAAACAGAGACCGGCTGACAGCGGTAGCCCAGGACCTGCTGACCCGAGGCGCAGCCGGCGTAGATACCTGGGCAATGGATCTGGATGACACCGCAGCCCACAAGGAGATGCTGGCCGTCGCGGCGGAGCGGCTGGGCAAGATCGATCTGGCCCTGATCGCACATGGCGTGTTAGGCGACCAGCAAGCTGCGGAAGCGGATTTTGAGATTGCCGCGGCTGTTCTGCATACCAACTTCATCTCCACCGTTTCCCTGCTGACCTGGCTGGGAAATTACTTTCAGGCTCAGCACGGGGGCACCTTGGCGGTGGTGTCTTCGGTAGCCGGCGACCGCGGCCGCAAAAGCAATTATGTATATGGCGCTTCTAAAGGCGCGCTCAACATCTTTCTCGAAGGATTGCGCAACCGCATCGACCGCGAGGGCGTACAGGTGCTGACCATCAAGCCGGGCTTCGTAGCCACGCCAATGACCGCGCATGTGGCCCACAACGCGCTTTTTGCCACGCCGGACCGGGTCGCCCGCGGTATTTTGAAGGCTATCGATCGGCGGCGCGATGTTGCCTACCTGCCCTGGTTCTGGGTCTGGATCATGCTGCTGGTGCGCGCCATTCCGGGATCTCGCTTCAAAAAGATGAACATGTAATCTTGCTCCGTGCTCCGGCGCGGCCTCGCTTTTTACATCCTCCCAACGAATCCGCGAATCGTAGAAATAGCCGCGTTCCGGCTGGGGGGATGTTGCCGTGGATTTGCAACTGGTAGGAAAGACAGCCTTGGTCAGCGGATCCACCGCTGGCATCGGCCTAGCCATCGCAAGTGGACTCGCTCAAGAGGGCGCAACCGTTTATGTCAACGGCCGCACTGAAGCGCGCGTGAAGCAGGCTATGGAGAAGGTGCAGGCCTCGAAGGTGCCAGTGAAACAAACGCAGGGCACGGTCGAAGGCATCACCGCTGACCTGGGAAGCGCGGAGGGCTGCGTGGAGCTCTTTAGTCAGCTACCCAAGGTCGACATTCTGGTCAACAATCTCGGCATCTTCGAAGTCAAGCTTTTTGCGCACATCTCGGATGACGACTGGCGCCGCTTCTTCGAGGTAAACGTGCTCAGCGGCGTGCGCCTGTCGCGCCAGTACCTGCCCGGCATGCTAAAGAACAATTGGGGACGCATCTTGTTTATCTCCAGCGAGTCTGCCGTTCAGATCCCAGTGGAGATGATCCACTACGGCATGACCAAGACCGCTCAGCTCGCGATCGCCCGCGGTCTGGCCGAGTCGGTTGCGGGAACCAAGGTGACAGTGAACAGCATCCTTGCAGGGCCGACTCGCTCTGAGGGCGTCTCCGGCTTTGTCGGCGATCTAGCCAAGCAGAAGGGTGTCAGCGAAGCTCAGGTGGAGAAAGAATTCTTTGAAACAATCCGGCCCTCTTCGCTGATCGAACGTTTTGCCACCACGGAAGAGGTAGCATCGCTGGTTGTCTACATTGCGAGTGAGCGATCCTCGGCGACCACCGGCGCCGCGCTACGCGTGGATGGTGGCGTCGTGCGCTCCATTCTCTAGCGAGAAGAACGAATCTCTTCCTGGCTGAAAAAATTTCCCCTAAACGGAAACCGAAACTCGCCGGAAATGTATCTATATATTGGAGCCCGTTCCAAGCCGGCGATCTCAGCCAGGAAAATACCAAGATGATCAATCTAATTATTTGATCACCTTGATCATCTTGTTGAAAAGAAGACACTTACCTGTAAACTTTGAGCATCTTGTATCACCTTGTTGAAAACAAAGGGCTTAACCCTGAATCATTCCTCAAATGTCCGTAGCGGCTACTGCGCATCGTATTTTAAGCGGACTACGGCTGATCAGTTCGCACGCAGACTCTTTAGCCCTGGTGAGAACGCCAAGCTCCCGACGATTTTGCAGGCAGGAAAAAACTCACGCTTTGTGTCAGGGCACGACTTTAGTCGGGCCGTACCCAACGCCACCGATGAGGGCTTCAGCCCCTGAGGGGACTCATTTCTACTCCCTCCCGACTTCTTCTGCAAGCTGTAAGCATGCTCTTCCTTTGCCGGCTTTTCTACAGGTAGCAAAAACGAGCACTCGAGCTGCTGATGAAGATCGGCGCAAGAGTAGTTTTCTTTCAACCAGCCTTCGACGCCGGCGGGCTCGAGTGAAACACCAGGGATGCCGAGTTGATGCAATAGCGCAAGCCCGTTGGCGGCGGCCCGTCGTTAAAAACGTGACCCAGGTGCCCATCGCACCGCTTGCAGGCTACCGCGGTGCGCACCCCCCAGCTGGTGTCTTCTGTCTCCACAATGTTCTCTTTAGAGATCGGTTGCCAAAAGCTCGGCCATCCGGTACCGGAATCGAACTTCGTCTCCGACGAAAACAGCGCCGTGCCACAGCAGACGCAGCGAAAGATTCCTCGCTGATGCAGGTTCCAATAAGAGCCGGTATAGGCCATCTCGGTATCGGCCCTGCGTGTTATGTCGAACGCGTTAGCCGAGAGCTGTCTTTTCCACTCCGCGTCGCTCTTGACAATCTTCGGCATGCGGACCGTGCCCGTGGCCAGGCCAGAAGAAGAAAACTCGGCAATGGAAACCTCGGGCACAGGACCACTTTGGGATGAGACTACCGGTGGCGAGGACACAGGATGCAGAGACCACGCGGCAATCGCGGCAGCGGCCATACCCCCGCTCAGCAGGAAGGCACGACGCGTCACTTTTTGCCGGGGGGCATCGTAATTGAGGTCAGAGTCGAACACTGGTTCACCTCAATATTCGACTCGCGACGATGCGCGAAGTTACAGCTCTAGGCGTCGAGTTGCTTGGTTACCAATTCATTCAGCAGCGCCGGGTTGGCCTGCCCTTTCGACAAGCGCATCACCTGGCCCACGAAGAACGCCGCGACCGTCTTCTTGCCGGCGCGATACTGCTCCAGTTGCTTGGGATTGGCCGCCATCACTTCCTGAATCAGCTTTTCCAGCACCGCGGGATCGCTGATCTGTTGCGGCTTCTCGCGCTCGTACACGGTGCCGAAGTCTTCTCCACGCTCAAACGCCGTGTCGAGAAGCCCCTTTAACTGCTTGCTCGAAAGCTCCCCGCCCTCGGTCAAATCCGCCGCCTGTACCAGTCCCTGCATAGTGATCGGAGACTGTTCCAGATCCAGGCCCTTGGCCTTGAGACGGCCCATGAGTTCGCTCTGGATCAGGTTGGCGACACGCCTCGGGCTTCGCGCCTGCCGTGCCGCGGTCTCGAACTGGTCAGCAAAGGCACGCGTGGCGGTCAGTGTCTGCGCATCCTGCATGGTGATCTCGTACTCCGCGATCATGCGCTTGCGCCGCGCCTCTGGCAGCTCGGGCATGCGGCTCACCAGGATTCCCTTCCACTCCCCGGAAACCAGCAACGGTGGCAAATCCGGCTCGGGGAAATAGCGGTAGTCGTGCGCCTGCTCCTTCGACCGCATGGAGTAGGTGCGACCCTCGCTCGCGTTCCACAACCGCGTCTCTTGAGTCACCCGGCCGCCGCTTTCGATCACTTCCACCTGGCGCTCGATCTCATACTCCAGCGCTGACCGAATAAAACGGAAGCTGTTCACGTTCTTGACCTCGGCCTTGGTTCCGAATTGCTTTTGCCCGCGCGGTCTTACGCTCACATTCGCATCGCAACGCAACGAGCCTTCTTCCATGTTGCAGTCGCTGACGCCCGTGTAGAGCAGGATCTCTTTAAGGCGCGTTAAATACTCGTAAGCTTCATCGGGCGTTCGCAGATCGGGTTCACTCACAATTTCAATCAGCGGTGTTCCGCAGCGGTTCAAGTCCACGTAGGTTTTCGTCGCAGAGTCAGCAAAGCCGTCATGCATGCTCTTGCCGGCATCCTCTTCCATATGCAGCCGCGTAATGCCAATCCGTTTGGTGATGCTGTGGCCGGAGCCATCGAGCGCCGGAACATCGATCCATCCGTGTTCGGCCAGCGGCTTGTCAAACTGAGAAATCTGGTAGCCCTTGGGTAAGTCAGGATAAAAGTAGTTCTTGCGTGCAAAGACCGACTGCTCGCGCACTTCGCAATTGATTGCTGTCGCAGCCAGCACGGCGTACTCCACTGCCCGCTGGTTCAACACCGGCAGTGAGCCCGGCAAGCCAAGGCAGGCCGGGCAAATATGTGTATTCGGTTCACCGCCGAACTTATTGGCGCAGCCGCAGAAGGCCTTGGTATTGGTTAGAAGCTGGACGTGAACCTCGAGCCCGATGACCGGCTCGTACCGTTCCAGCACCTCAGGCGCAACACTCTTCTCAGTGACCGTCATTACCTTCGATTCTAGCAACGCCGGCGCCGCAATTGGCAGCGTTTTGCTCATCCAATTTCGTCCCGGGCGCGCTTCCTGACCCATAGTTAGAGAGAAAGGGTAGTAAGATTTTCCAGGCAGCTCGCGCGCCCGGAGAATCCCGCTGGTGATCGACATTCGTCAGGAAGTAACCGCGGTCGTTGAGGCCACTATCCTGGTCCTGGCCGCTCTCTTCCCCATTGTGAATCCTCTGGGAAGCGCCGCCATTTTCGTGAATCTAGTAGGACCGATCGCATTCGCCACACAAAGGTTGCTGGCACAGAAGATCGCCATCTACAGTTTCTTTCTGCTTCTCGGCTCCCTGCTGTGGGGCGTGCATGTACTCGCATTCTTCGGTATTGCGATCTACGCGGTTCAGATTGGCGGAGGCCTGGTGGTCGCCGCGACCGGATGGACTCTCCTGAACCAGGACACCGGACGCGCGAAACCCACGGCTACTCCAGACGACGAAATCCTTGAAACCGCGTTCTATCCTTTTACGCTCCCAATCACGGTGGGGCCGGGCTCTATCTCTGTTGCCATTACCCTCGGGGCGCATCTGCCTCCCGAACTGCACGAGTCTTCCTTGTTCTCGCTTCGGGTGCTTATCGCCGCCATCGCCGGTATCACGTCCGTCTGCCTGATTATCTACTTGTGCTATCTCTATGCGCGGAAAGCAGAGGAGCTTCTAGGCAGATCTGGAACCTCGATGGTGATGCGTCTTTCCTCATTCATCCTACTCTGCATCGGCGTACAGATTATCTCCACCGGCATCAAGGCATACCTTCAAACAATAGGTAAATTCTAAGCAGTCTTGTGTAGAAATTACGGAGCCGCTCAGGACGGCTTCTGCAGCAACGCGGGCTCCCGGGTTTGCGAAACATAGCGATCGCTGCCGAGGTATTTCTTGTAGGCAGTGATCCAATCGGAAGCAATGGCCTGTTGTGCGGTGGGAAGGTCAAGCTCGCCGCTGCACACTAACTGGTGCAGGCGCTCCTCCAGGGCATCTTTGACGTGCGCATTCCACGCAGATGAAGAAGTGGGCTCCGGCCATAAATTATGAATGTCGTCTGCGCCCCCCAATCCCGGAGCGATCAGGTAGTCGATCTCATAATCTTCAGGACGGGGATTCACGATTCCATATTCCTTAAAGACCTCCTGGCGCAACGAGCCGGGGACGTCACGGACCACTTCCTCATGGGCCATGGAGCACACATCCCCGACGGTCACCGGTCGAGTTGCGCCTGGGGTTAAGCTGTGGTTCGGAATCGTCAGACTCGCCAAGGAAAGGTCCGAAGGCATGGACCCCTGCCGCTGAGCTTGCCGCATGAGAAAAGCACCGCCCAGCAAGGTGATCAACACCGCCACGCAAATGTAGGCTGCGGCGCGTTGAGGCGGAATCAGCGGCAACAAGCGCGGCCATCGATCGGTGGAGGTCACCGCGGCTGCTTCGGCAAGGCGCGCCTTGAGCAACGCACGTGAGCCAGTCGAAGGCGGCAGCGTTGGATCCAGCGTCCGTCGATGAAGAGTTACGAATTCTGCGATCGTGCCTTCCAGTTCTCCCATCCGGGAGCGGCATAGCCAGCATGCAGCCAGGTGAGCACGGGCCTGTCTCGCACGTCTTCCGGATACCTCTCCGTCGACAACCAGCAAAATATCCTGATCCGACAAGTGGAACGGTTCTCTTAACATGGCATCATCCTTCGTCCACGCGCCCCATACGCGCCAGGGAGCGAGTGAGCGCGATCGATACGGCGCCGAGCGAAATCCCGAGGGTAGCGGCTATTTCGCGGTAACGGAGGCCCTCCGCGCGCAGGTACAGACAACAGCGGTCCTGCTCCGGCAACGCGCGTAGAACGGCTTGCATTCGTTCCTGCCTCTGGCTGCTTGCCGCCTGTTCCTCGGGATTGAGCGTCGAAGCCGGCTGGCGCTGGGCCAAGGATTCATCTGGGTCAAAGGTTGCCAAAGCCCTCTTGTTGGCGCCGTGCTGTTTCAACGCGAGATTATGCGCCACGCGAAAAACCCATCCGCGAAGGTTTCGCCGCGACCTCCCCAGCTGCAAGTGGCGGAACAGGGCAAGAAAAACCTCCTGGATAATCTCTTCTCCATCGTGCAGAGAGAGTCCCCGGGAGACTACGTAACGAAGCAGGGGATTGCGACACTCCTCAAAAAGATGGATGACCTCGCATTCGCTATCCGAGGGTTCCGCCGACACTCCAGTACTGGCGCTCGTTGGAAAAGCCAGCTCGCGAATCGAATCTGCCTGCGGTATCAGCATGGATCCTCGTATATATCTTCCCCTCTGCTTACCTTCTATTCAAGGTTTTTTAGACCGTTACGGGCCGTACAGCCGGATCAAAAAAAGGGTGAACAAAACAGCCCAAACAGGAATACTCCAGCGAGGGAAGAGCGAGAAGCGATCCGCGGAAGCCGCCGCCCGCGGAGTTGCCGCTCATCTCTACTCGCGAACCCGCCAACGGCGCTATCATGATTGAGTGGTGCAAAAACTGAACTTACTCACAGTTCATCACGTAGTATTTGCGGGCTTGCTGGTTCTTTGCGTTGGATGTAGAGCGTCTGGTAACGACCGGCCGATCGGCGCGGTCGTCAATATCAAGGCCCCGTTGGGGCTGCCTCCGGTTCCTATCCCGCCAGATAACCCGCCCACCGCCCAGACGATCGCGCTGGGCCGCAAGCTCTTCTACGACATGAGACTGTCGAAAGACAACACCGTATCCTGCGCCTCCTGCCATAATCCAAACCTCGCCTTCGCCGATGGACGCCGGCTGGCCAGAGGCGTGGGCGGAATGATTGGCATCCGCAACGCTCCCACCTTATTGGATGCGGCGTATTCGCCGTTCCAATTCTGGGATGGCCGGGCGAAGAGTCTGGAGGAGCAGTCCGCCGCTCCGATGGAGAATCCGGTGGAGATGGATCAGAAGCACGAGGTTTCCGTCTCCAAGATTAACGAAGACCCCGCTTATCAGGCCGAGTTTGCTCAGGCCTTCGGGCCAGGAACCGTCACCCTCAAGAAAATTCAGAAGTCGCTGGCAAGTTTCGAGCGGACGTTGCTCAGCGGGAACTCTCCATTTGACCAATATCAATACGGGGGCAACAAACAGGCGCTCTCGCCCGCTGCGATCCGTGGTCTTGCCATCTTTCAAGATCCGCAAAGAGGCAATTGCGCTGTCTGCCATACCATCCATAAGAATTACGCCCTCTTCACCGATGGCAAATTCCATAACACCGGGGCCGGCGTCAATGGAGCTGGCGACTTCACTGACCTTGGGCGATTCGACTCAACAAAAGTAGTCACCGCCAAAGGCGAGTTCAAAACGCCGACACTGCGCGATGTCGCGCTCAGCGCGCCGTACATGCATGATGGCAGCCTTAAAACACTCAATGACGTAGTAGACTTTTACGCCGGCGGCGGCAACTCCAATCCATATCTCGATAAGGACATCAAGCCGCTCCACCTTTCGGCTCAAGACCGCGAGGATCTGGTCCAGTTCCTCAACGCTCTGACCGGCGAGATGCCCAAGAACGCTGGACCGCCAGGGAAGGAACAGGTAGAAAGCCAAAGATGAAACCCATTCACTTTTTCCATCTTTGTTGTGCAACCGTGCTGCTTGCCGGTTGCACGGGAAAGGTCAATACCGAACAGCCCAGCGCCCCAAAGAGCGCGCCGGCGCCGGTGTACTTTAAGGTGGATCCCGCTACAGCAGGGTCTATCACTGGAACCATCCACTATAAGGGACAGAGGCCGGCGCCCAAGTTGATCGACATGAGCGAAGAGCCGGCCTGCGTGGAAGCACATCACGGAAAGGCTTATGACGAATCCCTGGTCGTAAGTAAGCAGCGGCGCCCTGGCCAACGCTTTCATCTATGTCAAGAGCGGCCTCGAAGGAAAGACCTTCGCCATTCCTCCAACCCCGGTCACCATTGATCAGAGTGGCTGCTGGTTTCGTCCGCGGGTGATGGGCATTCAGACCGGGCAGACATTGCAGGTCATCAACTCAGATCCGGTGACGCACAACATTCACCCCATGGCAGAAGTCAACCGGGAATGGAACCACAGTCAAGGCGCGGGAGATCCGCCCATCGCGCGCAGATTCATCAAGCCCGAAATCATGATCCCGGTGAAATGTAACATTCATAGTTGGATGCACGCCTTTATCGGCGTCCTGGATCATCCGTATTTCGCGGTTTCGAAAGATGACGGATCCTTCGAAATCAAAAATCTGCCGCCGGGTACCTATACCATTGCCGTCTGGCAGGAAAAGCTTGGGACACAAGAGCAGCAGATAACCGTTCCTCCCCACGGCACTGCTGAGGCCAACTTCACTTTTAAGGAAAAATAATATGCGCAACATTGGATATGTCCTCTTTGCAGTTGGTCTCGCTGTGTTGTCAACGGGCTGCAACTCCGCCAAAGCTCCGGAGCAGCAGCCTGCGCAAACCGCCGCCCCGGCAGAAACCTCAGAGCCGCGGATTTACGTGACCAACGAAGTCGGCGGAGATCTGACCATCATCGACTCCGGCAACTACAACGTGCTCGCCACCGTCCCGCTGGGCAAGCGTCCCCGCGGCATCCATTCCAGCCCGGACCATAAGACCATCTACGTTGCGCTGAGTGGCTCGCCCATTGCTGGACCGGACGTCGATGAGAGCACCCTTCCGCCGCCCGACAAGAGCGCCGATGGCATCGGGGTCTTCGATGTCGCGCAGAACAAAGTTGTCCGCATCATTCATGGCGGCTCTGACCCGGAAAACTTCGACGTCAGCCACGATGGCACGCAACTTTACATATCCAACGAAGACGTCTCCGCCGTCAGCATCGTCGACATTGCCTCGGGTACCGTGGTTAAGTCTCTTGCCATGGGGGCACAGCCGGAAGGTGTCAAGGTAACCCCGGACGGCAAGCACGTCTGGGTCACTTCCGAAGAGACCGGAACCATTTCCGTGCTTGATCCTGTTGCGGGCAAGATCATCAAGACATTCAAGGTTGGGCATCGTCCTCGCAACATCGCCTTTCATGCCCGATGGCTCACGCGCCTACATCAACGCTGAGAACGACGGAACGGTAGTGTTGGTGGATGCGAAGAAGTACAAGATGATCCAAGCCATTTCGCTTGGCAAGCCGGGGCTGATTAAGCCGATGAATGTCATTGCTCTCTCCGGATGCGAAGCAGCTCTACGTCAGCACGGGCAGAGGACACCAGGTATTTACCATCGACACGGCTACGAATAAGGTTCTGAGTTCGGTCGAAGTCGGAGCGCGCCCCTGGGGCATAGCCCTCTCGCTCGACGCCAAGACCCTCTATTCCGCCAATGGGCCTTCGAATGACGTCTCGGTGGTGGACCTGGCTACCAATACCGTGACCAAGAAAATCAAAGCCGGCAAGGGACCCTGGGGCGTGCTCGTTTTGCCGCGATGAGTAAGAACACGATTGCATTTCCCGGTCCCTACGAATGACGGGTGCCCCACGTCGCGCTGTTTTTCGCGAGATCGTGGGATACCGAGGCATCTTTCCCTCCGACGCTCGATACATCCGATGCACTGAACGGTCAACCTTGGGGACCTTCTCCGTAAGCAACGATAGCTCTTTCGGCCTGTGTCTAGCTTGCCGCCAATTGCCGCAGCACGTACTGCAGGATGCCGCCGTTCTCGTAGTAGAGAATTTCCTGCGGCGTGTCGATGCGCACCGTTGCCTTAAAATTCCGTACAGCCCCCGCCGCATCCGTCGTCTTGACCGTCAGCGTGCGGCCTTGGGCAAACTTCTGCTCCAGCATCCGGCGAATCCCTTCCAGATCAAAGACCTCTTCGCCGGTGAGTCCCAGCGACTCCGCACTTTCACCGTTCTCAAACTGCAACGGCAGAATGCCCATGCCCACCAGGTTGGAGCGGTGAATGCGCTCGTAACTCTGCGCGATCACCGCCCGCACTCCCAGCAGACGCGGTCCCTTGGCTGCCCAGTCACGCGAGGAGCCGGAGCCGTATTCCTTGCCGGCAAGAATCACCAGCGGAGTACCGCGCTCAGCATATTTCACTGAGGCGTCGAAGATGCTCATCCCTTCGCCCTCAGGCAGCAGGCGAGTCACGCCGCCTTCTGTTCCCGGAGCCAGCTTGTTGCGCAGCCGCACGTTGGCAAAGGTGCCGCGCACCATCACCTCATGATTGCCGCGCCGTGATCCGTACGAATTGAAGTCGACCGGCTTCACCCCATGCTCAACCAGGTATTTACCCGCAGGTCCGTCCCGCTTGATGGAGCCCGCAGGCGAAATGTGATCAGTGGTGACGCTGTCTCCCAGCACTGCCAGCACCCGGGCGCCTTTAATCTCCTCTACCGGCGCAGGCTTGGCGGGCATGCCGTCAAAATAAGGAGCCTTGCGGATGTAGGTGGAATCGGGCTCCCACTGATAAGTGTCGCCGGTGGGGAACTTGAGGTTCTGCCAGTTCTTATCACCATCCGTAACAGTTGCATATTCTTTGGTGAAGATCTCGGAGTCGATCGCTGACGCTATGGTGCTGTTTACCTCTTCCTGGGTAGGCCAGATGTCCTTGAGGTACACCGGCGCGCCGCTGCGTATCCTTACCGATCGGATCGGTGTCGAAGTTGTGCTCGATGTTGCCCACCAGCGCATAGGCAACCACCAGCGGCGGCGACATCAGATAGTTGGCCCGCACTTCGGAGTTGATGCGGCCCTCGAAGTTTCGATTGCCGCTCAGCACGGAAACCGCAACCAGGCCATGGTCGTCGATGGCTTTGGAAACGTCCGTCGGCAATGGCCCTGAGTTGCCGATGCAAGTGGTGCAGCCATAGCCGACGACCTGAAAGCGCAGCTTATCCAGGGACTCGAGCAGTCCGGACCGCTGGTAGTATTCCGTGACTACGCGCGAACCCGGCGCCAGCGAAGTCTTGACCCATGGCGGAACGCTCAATCCCTTTTCCACCGCCTTCTTCGCCAGCAGCCCGGCAGCAACCATGACCGACGGGTTTGAGGTGTTGGTGCAACTGGTGATGGCCGCGATCACGATCGACCCATGGTCCAGGTAGGGATCGACATCCACCCCGAAGCGCTCCTTGACCGTGGTCGCCGGGCCCTTCTCCGGCGTGGACTTTTCACTGCCGTTCGACCAGGTGTGACCGCCTTCACCCTCCCAGCGGATGGTTTGCCGCTCCTTGCGCTCTGCGGCGCCCGGCCCCAGCAGGCCAGGCAACTGCTGCTCGAAGTTGGCGCCGGCCTGAGAGAGCAGTACGCGGTCCTGTGGACGCCGGGGTCCCGCCACACTGGGTTCGACTGTCGAAAGATCCAGCTGCGGTCGTCTGCGTGTATTCGGCCTCAGGCGAATCAGGAGTGTGAAACCATCCCTGTTCTTTGGAATATGCCTCCACCAGGTTGATCTGCTCCGCGCTACGCCCCGTCAGTCGCAAATAGCGGAGGGTCTCCGCGTCGATGGGGAAAATTCCGCAGGTCGCGCCATACTCCGGCGCCATGTTGCCGATCGTAGCCCGGTCCGCGAGGCTCAATTCGCTTACGCCGGAGCCGTAAAACTCAACAAACTTGCCCACCACACCCAGCTTGCGCAGCATCTCGGTTACCGTCAGCACCAGGTCGGTGGCGGTCGCGCCCTCGCGCAGCTTGCCCGTCAGCTTGAACCCCACCACTTGCGGCACCAGCATGGAAACCGGCTGGCCCAACATGGCGGCCTCGGCTTCGATTCCCGCCGACGCCCCAGCCCAGCACGCCCAATCCGTTGATCATCGTGGTATGCGAGTCGGTGCCCACCAGCGTGTCGGGATACGCCTGGACCACTCCACCGTGCCCCCTTGCCGCGGGGGTCGTGGTAAAGACCACGCGCGCCAGGTACTCCAGGTTGACCTGGTGGCAGATGCCCATCCCCGGAGGCACGGCGGAGAAATTGCGGAACGCGGTCTGGCCCCATTTGAGAAAGGCATAGCGTTCCCGGTTGCGCTGGAACTCGAGCGCGGCGTTGATGGAGTAGGCATTCGAAGTGCCGAATTCGTCCACCTGCACCGAGTGGTCGATCACCAGCTCCGCCGGTTGCAGGGGATTGATCTTCTCCGGGTTGCCGCCGAGCTGCTTCATCGCGTCGCGCATGGCTGCCAGATCGACGATGGCGGGTACTCCGGTAAAGTCCTGCATCAGCACGCGCGCCGGCATGAACGCGATCTCCCGCGCCGGCTCGGCACTTGCCTGCCACTTGGCCAGGAATTCGATGTCGTTCGCGGTCACGCTCTTGCCGTCCTCCTGGCGCAGCAGGTTTTCCAGCAGCACACGCAGACTATAGGGAAGGCGATGGAGGGCGAGGCCTTTGGCCTCGAGTGCCTGGAGACGGAAAATTTCGTAGCTCTTGTTGCCGACCTTCAGGGTGGATTGGCTGCCGAAGCTGTTCATTGGTATTTCCTCTCTAAAGAGCACGTCATCGCTGCGCAAGATTGCGCACGTGCGCGCCTGATCAAATGTTGGTTGTCAGGATTTGGCTGACGAAAAGTTAGGAGGAGTGGCTCCGTCCACGGTCAGGCTTGCCGTGACGGAAACGCTTGTGCAGGAAAGGCAGTTTCGCAATTACTGTGGACTGATAAGGATCGCGAGGAGTGGTTTTCCTTGGGAGAAAACCACAAAATGGCCAATCGCTTCGGTCTACACCAATTGCGAAACTGCAGTCGCGAAGTCTGCTCCGGGCGTTCATGGTCCACTAAAGATTCTAAAGCATTTTCGGCCAGGATGTGGCGGGGCGAATCAGGAGGTAATGGTTAATCCCAGAAGCACCACATTGAGAACAAGGATCAAGGCAACCGTCAGCCAGCCAAGAAAGCTGATCACCCTGCCATTGGTGAACGCACCCATCAATTGCCGGCGGCCGCACAGGATGAGCAGCGGGACCAAGGCAAAAGGCAGCGTAAAACTCAGCACCACCTGGGAAAGGACCAGGATGCGGAGCGGATCCAGTCCCATGCCGATCACGATCATCGCCGGAAGCAAAGTCAGGAGCCGCCGGAGGAAGATGCTGAAACGCACCTTCAGGAATCCCTCGAGGATCATCTGGCCGGCGAGAGTTCCAACGGTAGAAGAGGAAAGGCCGGAGCACAAGAGCGCAATCGCCAAAGATCGTAGCCGAAGCCGGGCCCAATAACGGACCCAGCGTACGGTGAGCCTCTTCGATCGACATGTCGCTGCGGCCGGTACCGGCAAAGGCCGCCGCGGCCACAATCACCATCGCGGAGTTCACCAGCCAGGCGCCGTTCATGGCCGCAAACACATCCAGCGCTTCCAGCCGGAGGTGGCGCAGCCGCGACACGTGGCGCTCCTCGGATGATTGCGCTTTTCGTTCTTCCTTGGCGAGACGCGGCTGCACCAGCCCGGAATGCAGATAGACCACGTGCGGCATTACCGTAGCCCCGAGCATGCTGACCGCCACGTAGATGCTACGACGATCCAGCCAGGGCACCGCGGTATGGTAGGCGATCTGGCCCCAGTCGGGATGAACCAGAAAAATCTCTATCAGGTAACAGAGCCCGATCACCAAAACAAAGACCATGATGCCGATTTCCAGGCTCCGGAATCCCCGCAACTCCAGTGCCAGGATGGCAAACACGCACACCGCCGAAACGATGGCGGCAATAAACATCACCGTGGTCCGGGTAAACCCCAGATGAAGGAAATAGCCGCCAAAAAGCAGGTAGAAGCCCAGCGCGGCGCCAAGAAATTCGGCCAGATCGGTGGCCAGAGCCGAAAGCTCGGCCGCTACCCACAGCCAAATCGCAGTGCGCCGCGAGAAATGCTCGCGGCAGTTCTGCGGCAGTGTGGCGCCGGTCGCGATACCCAGCTTGGCGGAGAGGTATTGGATGAGGATGGCCATCAGGTTCGACCACAGCAACACCCAGAGAAGCTTGTAGCCGAAGCCCGTGCCCGCGATCAGGTTCGTGCCAAAATTCCCCGGATCGATGTAGGCGATGCTGGCCACAAAGGCCGGCCCGAACCAATATAGGGCTTGCCGGGTCTTCAGATTGGAAAGCAGCGGCGCTGGGGACGAAACCGGAAGCGAGGGCGGAGAAGCAGGTGGCATGGCACGATCCTCGATTTCAGCTGCTGCGAATTTAGTATAGCCTGCATTTCCGTTTTTTTGTTAACCATGGTTAACGACTCTTCGCAGTCCGGCCCTGCTGCGGTAGTCTTGCCTCAGTTCCCGGCCACGGGATTGGTTCAATAAAGAGGGGTTGGCTCGAGCGGATGAAAGTGCTGGTAATTGGTGCGGGAGGCCGGGAACACGCGTTGGTGTGGTCCATCAGCCGGTCCCGGCGGGTCTCTGAAGTCGTTTGCGCGCCGGGTAATGGGGGCATATCCCAATTGGCGCGCTGCATTCCAGTCAGCCAGAAGGACCTCGATGACCTGTTACGGGTCATCGTATCGGAGCGTCCCGACCTGGTGGTGGTTGGGCCCGAGCTTCCCTTGTCGCTGGGACTGGTCGACGAGTTACAGCGGCGCAGCATCCCGGTCTTCGGGCCGACGCAGAAAGCGGCGCAGCTGGAGAGCAGCAAAGCCTTCGCCAAGCGCTTTATGCAACGGCACAAGATCCCGACGGCAGCCTACGCCATCGCCACCAGCGAGCAGCAAGCCCTGGAATCCATCGATCTCTTCCATCTTCCGGTGGTAATCAAGGCGGATGGCCTGGCTTCGGGCAAGGGCGTGCTCATGTGCGAGACGCGTCGCGAAGCAACCGAGGCCATCTCCGGCCTGATGGCGGGAAAGCTGCTGGGCTCGCCGCAGTCTTCCATCGTGATCGAGGAGTTTCTCACCGGAGAAGAGATCTCCTTCCTCACCCTGACCGACGGAAAGCATGTAGTGCCGCTGGCGCCGGCGCAGGACCACAAGCGGATAGGAGAGGGAGATAAGGGGCCCAACACCGGAGGTATGGGCGCCTACTCCACCGATGGCATGGTAGATGACCAGATGCGAGAATGGATCATCAACCACATTGCGCTCCCCGCGGTCAGTGGGATGGCCGCGGAAGACTCGGCCTTCGTGGGCGTTCTGTACTGTGGCTTGATGATGACCGCGCGTGGTCCCATGGTGCTGGAATTCAATGCCCGCTTTGGCGACCCTGAAACGCAGACCATCCTCTCCCGGTTGGACTGCGACTTGGTGGCGACGCTCGAAGCCTGCGTCGAAGGCCGTCTAAGCGACACCGAGCTGCCATGGAAGCCCGGCGCCTCCGCGTGCGTCATCGCCGCCTCGGCCGGCTACCCCGGCAGCTACGTAACCGGGCGCAGGATCAGTGGGCTGGAAGAAGCAGCCCAGGTGCCGGGAGTAGAGATTTTTCATTCCGGCACCGCCCTGGTGGACGGGCATTACGTTACCGAAGGCGGAAGGGTGCTTGGAGTGACCGCGGCGGCTGCAACCTTGGAGCAATCGCTTTCACGCGCCTACGAGGCACTTGGCCGGATCCAATTCGAAGGGATGTACTACCGCCGGGACATCGGGCGCCGGGCGACAAAGAGCGCTTAGCCGGAAACGGACGTCAGCAGACACGCGCCTGAATCCTCTGAGCCGCTCAGTGGTCTAACTAAGGGACAGGTGGGAGCATGGCAAACGTAGATTTAGCTGAGGTCGACCCAGTATGCGGAATGAAGGTGCAGCCCCAAGACGCTACGCCTTCGGTCGAGCACGGGGGACGCACCTGGTACTTCTGTTGCGCTGGATGCCGCACCAAGTTCGAGGCCGCTCCGGCCAGGTATGACGGCTCGCAGCCTGCCGTTTTAGTCTCTTTGGGCCCAAGCAAGAAAGTATCGGCACCCGGTCAATTTACCTGCCCCATGCATCCTGAAGTGCTCTCCGGGAAGCCGGGCGCTTGTCCAAAATGCGGCATGGCGCTGGAAGCTATCGAACCCACGGCCCCGGCGGAGCGCACCGAATACACCTGCCCGATGCATCCGCAAATCGTGCGCGACGGCCCCGGCGCTTGTCCCATTTGCGGAATGGCCCTCGAACCCCGAACCGTTACGGTGAACGCGGCCAATCCTGAACTGGTCAGCATGACGCGACGCCTGTGGGTGGGGGCTGTGCTGACCCTTCCTTTGCTGGCCATCATGGTCTCGGATCTTCTGCCAGGCAATCCGTTGCAGCAATGGTTGGGCGAGGCGTTGGGATGGATTGAGTTTGCCCTGGCAACGCCGGTGGTGCTGTGGGGCGGATGGCCCTTCTTTGAGCGCGGATGGGCATCGATTGTTCATCGCAGCCTGAACATGTTCACGCTGATTGCCATGGGCAGTGGCGCTGCCTACCTTTACAGCGTGGCCGCCGTGGCCGCGCCGGGCCTCTTTCCAGCGACGTTTCGCGATGCCTCCGGGCATATCGGCCTTTACTTCGAAGCAGCTGCCGTCATCACGGTTCTGGTCCTGCTGGGCCAGGTGCTGGAGCTGAGGGCTCGCAGCCGAACCAGCGGAGCGATCCAGGCCCTGCTCGGCCTCGCCCCCAAAACTGCGCGCCGCATCTCTGCTGACGGAAGCGAAACCGATGTCGCTCTCAGCGAGGTGGCGATCGGCGACCTGTTGCGCGTTCGCCCAGGCGAAAAAGTGCCCGTGGATGGCTCGGTAACCGAGGGTCACAGCTCGGTCGACGAATCGATGGTGACCGGCGAGCCCATCCCGGTAGAGAAAGCGACCGGAGCCAAGGTGGTGGGCGGAACGATGAACGGCACCGGCAGCTTCGTGGTGAAAGCCGAGCGGGTTGGGGCGTCCACGCTGCTGGCGCAGATTGTAAAAATGGTGAGCGAAGCACAAAGAACCCGCGCCCCGATTCAGCGCCTTGCCGACCGGGTGGCCTCGTACTTCGTCCCCGCGGTCCTGGCCGCGGCCGTCATCACGTTTGTCTGCTGGGCAGTCTTCGGACCGCAGCCGCGGTATGCGCATGCCCTGGTGAACGCTGTGGCTGTGCTCATCATTGCCTGCCCTTGTGCTCTCGGCCTGGCCACCCCGATGTCCATCATGGTGGGCACCGGCCGCGGCGCCGGCGAGGGCATCCTGGTCCGCAATGCGGAAGCCCTGGAGACGCTGGAAAAAGTAAACACTCTGGTGGTGGACAAGACCGGCACGCTTACTGAGGGCAAGCCCCGACTAAGCACAGTGATCGCTGCCCAGGGCATGGACGAAACCCGGCTTCTGCAAATGATGGCCAGTCTTGAAAAGGCCAGCGAACATCCTCTGGCCGCAGCCATCCTTGCCGCGGCGCAGGAAAAGAAAATCGAGTTGCTGCCGGTGGCGAATTTTGCGTCGCTCACCGGCAAGGGCGTATCGGGAACCGTGCAGGGTACTCCCGTGGCAGCCGGCAATGCCGCGTTGATGCACGACCTCGGAGCTTCATCAGAAGCGATGGAGCAGCAGGCCGAAGCCTTGCGCCAGGCCGGGCAAACGGTCATGTTCCTCGCCTCGGATGGTCGTTTGGCTGGCCTGGTTGCGGTCGCGGATCCCATCAGGGAATCTGCGCTCCGAGCCATTCAGGAATTGAAGCAGGAAGGCATCAAGGTGGTGATGGTGACCGGGGATAACCGCACCACGGCAGCGGCCATGGCGCAGAAGTTGGGCATCGATTTCGAAGCGGAGGTGCTGCCCGGCGCAAAAGGCCGAAGTCGTCAAGAAGCTGCAATCGCAGGGAGCGGTGGTGGCCATGGCAGGCGATGGCGTCAACGATGCGCCCGCGTTGGCCCAGGCGCAGGTAGGCATCGCCATGGGTACAGGAACCGACGTGGCGATGGAGTCTGGCGGCATCATCCTGGTCAAGGGGGACCTGCGCGGCATTCTCAAGGCGCGGCGCTTGAGCCAGCGAACCATGGGCAACATCCGCCAGAATCTCTTCTTCGCCTTCATCTACAACGCGCTTGGCGTGCCGCTTGCCGCGGGTGTGCTCTACCCGGTATTCGGATTGCTGCTTAACCCCATGATCGCCGCCGCCGCCATGAGCTTCAGCTCCGTCTCTGTCATCACCAACGCCTTGCGGCTGCGCAAGGCCTCACTCTAGCTGATAGCCGCGTCCACTCAGGACTTTTATCCGCCGGCAGCCTACTGTTCCTTCATGTCCATTTGAGCGCGCCGGAAGGCGTAGTCACTCACATGGACAGACCCCTGGAAGGGCCGATTGATATCGGCAATCGCGACCAGCACCAGCGTGATGAGCAAGGTAAACGCACCCACCTGGATGACGTGCAAGACCCCATTCGAAGCACCGAACATGCAGGTAGACGCAACCGTGACCGCTCCTCCCACCAGCAGCACCCACCAGAGCACGCCGGGAAGCCGTGATTCGCTCTGCACCAGGCGGATGCGGCGATATCCCGATAACGCGCTGAGTTCGTACAGGGCATGATCTTCCGCGGTGATCTCAGTAGGAGAAGATCCTTTTGATTCCATGAGAGTCTGCCACATCTGCCGCGTGATCTCACGGCTTTCCGCGGGCAGGGTGTTGCGCGCCATCTCTGGCCATTCCTGTTCCGCAACCGCATCGCCATAGGCCCGCGCCAATACCTTAAGCTTTGCCCCTTGTTGCGGCGTAAGTCCATCTGCCAGCCGATAGAGATTCACCACCGAATTAGCCTCCGCATCCGCATTCAAATCAGCCGATCCGAAATCGATCCAAACCGTGTACAGCATGAAGCCGATGATGACCGCGTACGTGGTACCGAGAACGGAAAGCTGCCAGCCAATCAGATCGTTGTGCGCCCGTCGCCTTTCAGCAGGCCAGTAATAGTTCATAGCCGCCATAAAGAAGAAAGAGCAAGCAAGGGAGATAATGACGATGAAAACGTTTTGTGCGGTATCCAGCATTTTTCGTCTGCCTAAAGGATTTGGCCCCACTATAGCGGGTCCACGATAGGTGTAACCGGTGAAGATGATTCAGACGGGGCTTTTCCCAAAGAAAAGACACGCCTCGCTGAGCCCGGATGGGCACGTAATCATGGAACCGCTCTAGTGTATCCCGGTAGACCGCGGCAACAACGCTTCAGTCGGGCGTTTCATCTCTCCTCGGAGGTCAAAAAGTGCGGGTAGCGATCATCGGCGGAACCGGCCATATCGGCAGCTTTCTTACCCCTCGGCTGTTCGAGGCAGGTCACTCGGTCATCTGCATCAGCCGGGGCTTGAAGGAGCCCTACCGGCAACACGCGGCCTGGCAATTGATCGAGCGGGTGGAGATGGACAGGGCAGTGGAAGAGGAAGCCGGACGCTTTGGCGAGCGCATTGCCAGCCTGGATGCGGACGTGGTGATCGATCTTACCTGCTACCAGCTGCAAAGTGCCGAGCAGCTGGTTGAGGCGCTCCGCGGCAATACCGGACACCTTCTGCACTGCGGCACCATCTGGGTGCACGGCCCGAGCGTCGAGGTGCCGACAACCGAGGCCGAGCCCCGCAGGGCATTCGGCGATTACGGGGAGAGAAAGGCTGCAATCGAGGCCTATCTTCTGCGCGAGGCACGCCGGTCAGCGCTGCCGGTAACCATCCTGCATCCCGGACACCTGGTAGGGCCTGGTTGGGCTCCAGTCAATCCCGCAGGCAACTTCAACCCGGAGGTCTTCTCCAAGCTCTTGCAGGGAAGGCCGATCCAGCTCCCGAACATCGGCATGGAGACGCTGCATCACGTCCACGCGGACGATGTGGCGCAATGCTTTCAACGGGCGATCGAGCGCAGGAGCGTTGCGATTGGCGAGAGCTTTCACGTCGTATCGCCCGCGGCGCTGACCCTGCGGGGATATGCGGAGCGCGTGAGCGCATGGTTTGGGCGTGTCGCCCAGTTGGAATTTTTGCCCTGGGAAGAGTGGCGGCAGCGAGCAACGGCCAGGGATGCGGCAGTGACCTGGGACCACATTGCGCACTCGCCGAACTGCAGCATTGCCAAAGCACGCACGCTATTGGGATATGAGCCCCGCTACAGCTCGCTCCAAGCGGTGCGCGAGTCGCTCGACTGGCTGATTAAGCAGGGAATCGTCCACGCCAGAACGGCTTTAGGCTTCGCGCCAGTGCACCATCGGCAGGCCCGGCGCGGGCGCACGGAAGTAGGGAATTCGTTTACCCTTCAGCGAACCGATGTAGATGGTCTGCAGGTCGGGACCGCCAAACGTCACACTCGCCATCCACGGGGCAATGCCTTGCCCGGTGGCAAACAGCACTTGCTCATTTACCTTGTTCGCGAAAAAAGCCCGCTCCAGATCCTCAACCTTCTGCGCATCGCCCTCGTCGAGCAGCAGGCGAAAATCGCCTTGAGGCGTCAGCACAAAGAGCTTATCGGAGTACACCATCGTGCCCCACAAATTTCCCAGGCTATCGAAGGCGATGCCGTCGGGCCACGCGCCCTTTCCCAAACTCGCCGGCCCAAAAACCTCGCGGTTGCTCAAGCTGCCGTCTTTACCCACGCGCAATCGGCTGATACAGCCGCCGGTGGTCTCCACCACGTACATAAATTCTTCCCGCGCATCCATGCGGATTTCGTTGGTGAAGTGAAAGCCGTCGGCGACGATGCGGAATTTTCCGTCGATGTATCTGGCGATGTAGCCGTCGGGCAGATCTCTGCGCAGAGCGTGCATCCAGTTCTTAATGCGCGTGGAGACGGTGATCCAGATGCGATCCTGCGAGTCGCGCAAGACAAAGTTCACTTTACCGATGGGCTCGCCGTCGATGGTGTCGGCAAGAACCGTGGTTGCGCCGTCGCGGGTCATCACCTCGAGGCAATCGGTGCCAAAGTTCGAAATCAAAATATCGCCGTTGCGCGCAAAGGCCAGACCGTTGGGTAGCGTGCCCTCTAAATACCGGCTGGCTTCGCTGGTCACGCCCTGAAAATGACCAGACCGCTGCTGGGTAATGATCTGTTGTTTTCCATCAGGGGTAATCCTGACCACTCCGCCGCGCGCGTCCGCAGACCAGAGGGTGCCGTCCGGTTCGGCCAAAATACATTCCGGGCGCTGCAGATCGCTGCCAATGTATCGGATCGCAGACTTCTCAACCCCAAAATCCAGGACCGGATTCTCTGTCAAAGTATTTCTCGTCGAATCGAGAATTATGCGAATTCAGCCACTGCCTTTTCCGACTCCGCATCGGAACTTTGGTCCGCATTGCTCAGCAGCAGCCCGATCGCTTCCGCGACCTTGCATACTTGCCCGGCGGCGACGCGATAGCGCTCCTTGGAGAAACGCGACATGGGCGCCGAAACACCAATCGACCCGACAATCACATCGTTATCGACGCGAATCGGAGCCGCGACACAGCGCAGATCTTCCGCAAATTCCGCCTCGTCGGTGGCAAAGCCTCTCTTCTTGATCAGGGCGCAATCTTTGCTCAGCTCCTGGATCGAGGTCATCGTGTTCTTGGTATATCTGCGCAGTTGACCGGGTCCGATGAGGGCCCGCAGCTCCCGTTCATCCGCATCCGCCAACAAAGCCTTGCCATGCGCGGTGCAGTAGAGCGGCACCAGCTCGCCAACCTGCCCCGCCACCGCGATTACGTTGCTGGCCGCCGCGTGGTCGATAAAGAGAGCATATTTCCCCTCGCGGATGGCAAGATGCGCGGTCTCGTTGATCTGCGTCGCCAGCAGCTTCAGTTGCTTATTGGCGATCCGGATCAACATGTTGCCCCAGTCGTATCGATGGGAGAGACGCCACATGGAAGAGCCGAGGATGTAGTCCTTCCTGCCCGCCGGGCAGGCAAGAAACCCACGTCGCCTGAGCGTATTCGCAAGCCGGAAGGCGCTGCTGCGATCAATCCCCAACAACTCGGTAAGTTCCCCGAGAGAGACAGGTTGCTTGGAAAGAGCGACCGCCTGCAGAATCGTAAGGCCGCGATCAAGGCTTTGGATGAATGGGATCTGGCGAACTTTGTCCTCGGGCATAAAGAAGGTCCGTACTAAACTCGCAACGTTATTCCCAGCGTCTCCAGGTAAACTCTGCTGGTCTTAACCAAATCCACGGGGGCAGTGGGTGATGGGTTTTTGGGGTCGTTGTCGAGTTCACCCATAACCATACCATGAATTTTTCGCCCTGCCATCACAGCACCACCCCTCCAGCGAACACCCAATTCAATCCGCTACGAGAGTACCGATGCCAGCCGCGATTGTCCAGGGAGAGCGTCGCGTTGCGTAATACGCAAGTCTTGACTCCATCCGAATCGCTTCGCCCCGCCTCGACGAGGCTGGGCATGGTTTATGATTTTGATAATGGGCGCCGCAAGGCGACCGAAACCTACTGGAGGCATTAGGAAAATGGCAAGTGGTCGTGGGGTTTTGTGGGGTGTATGTACTTTGGTTACTGCCGGTGCGATCATTGCCACCAATCTGATTGGTTTTGCCGACACGGCTAACCCCCCCGTGAATGCCAAGGCCAAACGCGGTGCTGCCGTCTTCCAGCAAAACTGCGTGAGCTGCCATAATAAGCAGCCCGGTGACACCACTCCTTTCGGCCCTCCAAACCTGCATGGCATCTTCAGCAGCAAGCCCCTGGTGACTCCCCCAGTCACGCCGGCGCAAGCAACAGATGTCATTAAAAAGGGCAAGGCGCCCATGCCCGCCTTTGGCAGCATCCTGACCGACGCACAAATCAGCGACCTGATCGCGTATTTGAAGGCCCAGTAACTCAAAACCCTGGGCCACACCAAATCCCTGCCCGATCTTGCCCGTAGCATATGCACCCCGGGCAAGATCGTTCCGGGGTGTCCATTCAGAATGCTGGCAAACGAGCGCGCGTTCTTTAGCGTCTTGCGGTAAGAACGCGCGGCTTAATCGTTCACGCAGGACAGGAGTATGCGAAGGATTCGTCATTCACTTATTTCCCAACCCAACCGCCATCGACATAGATCGACTGGCCGGTTACATACCTGGCCTCCTCAGAAGCAAAAAACGCAGCCACGGTTCCAATCTCGCGCGGTTGCCCGGTGCGGCCCAAGGAGATCTGGGCCACCACTCCAGGCAGGACGCTGGGGTCAGGATGATTCAGCACCCAGTCGACCATCGGCGTCTCAATCAAGCCCGGGTGAATGCAATTGACACGGATTCCAAAAGCACCCATCTCCGCGGAAACATTGCGGGTCAGCGCCTCGATGGCCAGCTTCGCCGGAGCGTAGTGGGTGCGTCCGGGCAAAACCTTTCCTGCCTGGATGGAGCCAATGTTGATGATGGAACCGGGGCGGCCGGCAGCCACGGCCAGACGGCAGAAAACCTGGCAGCAGATCCATTCTCCGCGCAGATCCACGTTCACAACATCGCTCCACTGCTGGTCTGTCAAGCTCCAGAAAGGGAACGATGGTTTCAATGCCTGCGTTGTTCACCAGCACATCGACCGGCCCAAGCTCTTTCTCCACCCGGTCGAACATGGACTCCACCTGGCTCCGCTGGCTGACGTCTGCCTCCACCACCAGGGCACGCCGGCCCTTGCTCTCGACCCACTCCGCAACTTCGCAAGCTTTCTCGCATGATCCGAGGTGGTTGATGGCGACATCAGCGCCCTCTTCCGCGAATATCTCGGCGACTCCTTTGCCGATCCCCTGGCTGGCTCCGGTAATCAACGCCACTTTATTGCGGAGCTTCATGTCCACCTATCCATTGCTCTCTCCTGCCTCAGCTCTTAGTGGATCGTCCAGCCGCCATCGACCATCAGCACGTGGCCCACCACCATGTCGGAGAGGGGGCTCGAGAGAAACAGCACCGCACCCACCAGGTCCTCGGGCTGATTCCATCGTCCCCGTGGAATCATTTCCTTGGTGGCCCATTCTTTGTAGCCCGGCCGTTCCAGAATGTTCTTGCGTGACTCAGTTTCCGTAATGCAAGGCGCGACTACGTTCACCAGCACGCCATCTTTCGCCCACTCCAGAGAAAGGGCGCGAGACAAGTGGTGGACACCCGCCTTGGCCGCTGCATAGACCGATCGCGACTTGAAAGCGATCTCGCCGAAGTTGGATCCAATATTGATGATCTTGCCCCCGCCTTGCGGAATCATGATGCGGGCAGCGGCCTGCGAGGCAAAGAACACGCTCTTCAAGGACGCCGCCATGGTGCGGTCGTACTCCTCTTCGGTCACATCGAGAGCAGGAGTTGTCCCGGTCCAGCCGGCGTTGTTCACCAGGATGTCGATGCGTCCGAAGGTTTCCTTCGTCTTATCCATCAGGGCGCGCACCTGATCGACCTCGGCCACATCGGTCTGCACGATGATTGCCTTGCGTCCCAATGCCTCGATCTCGGCCTGGACAGCTTTTATCTCGTCCTGCCGCTTCTCAGGGTATTTCGCCAAAACCAGGTGCGCTCCGGCTTGCGCCAGCCCGAGCGCGATCGCCCGGCCGATCCCTTGGGAAGCTCCGGTTACCACGGCTATCTTGTCCAGCAGTCCGAAGCTTGAATAATCCACGTGTCCCGATTTTATCGAGTGGTCATAATTTGTACAGTAAGCCATGACAGTTGCATAATATCCAAGGAAGCCTACCAGCTGCCTATACGTCCCGTCAAGGCACGGACGGTCCATCCGATTCCAGGCGATCCGACGCCGTGCTACTTTGCCCTCGCTTCGGCAGGGCGAACACATAAAACCCCTGCGTTTGCGGTGCATTCGGCCCCGCTTCGATCGTAGTCCGCTCGCCCGCCGGGCCAAGGTGTTTCAGGCTTGGCCTGGCGCTGAACGCCAGGTACTCTCGCCCATTTACCTCGAAGACCGCCGGAATCCCCTCGGGCCCGGCGGGCATTACCTTTTCCCAAAGTATCTTTCCCGTGTCTTTGTCATAGGCTCGCATGGTCGCATCCGAAATGGTGCCGGAAAAAATCAGACCGCCTGCCGTGACCACCACTCCACCCCGCGGCCAGTAGCTTCCCGTATCTGTAACTCCTTTAGCGACTAATTCCGTCACGCTTCCCAATGGGATCTGCCATTTGATGGTTCCCTTATTCAAATCGTAGGCGGTCAGGGTCGACCAGGGCGGTTTATTGGCCGGCAGACCTTCGCTCGAGTTCATATACCCGTACCCGGTCCAGTAACGCACAGGAGGAGCACCAGCCGGCGGAGGCGGAGGCGGAGGCCGGGGAGCTGAGATGTAGGCGAGTATGTCGGGCGGTACGTGCGCTTTTGACGGATCAGAAAGATAGGCGACCAGTGCGTCGACTTCTTTTTCGGAGAGGCTGGTGAAGGCCGGCATAGGTGAAGCTCCATCCTGCACCGTACTCTTGACGCGGTCCGCGCCGATCCGCGATACCACGCCGACCAGTGAAGGAATGGACGGTGGTTGGCCGGTCAACTCCGCCGTGTGACACGCCTGGCAATTCTGTATGTAGAGTATGCGGCCCTCGGTCTCGGGCGTGCCTGTCATCTGCCGCTTGGGCGGATTCGGCTCCAGTTTCAGCATCGAGGGTGCGTTCTTCGTCTGGATGTACAAGGTACCTGTCGCCGGATCAACCGCCCCACCGCCCCAATTGCCGCCGCCATTGTTTCCCGGGATCTCGACCGTATCTTTCAAGCCGGGCGGCGTATAGATTCCTTCATTGCGGGCGTTCTGCAACTCTTCTTTGATCTTCGCGCGCTCCGCGGGATCGCTTATGTACGGATCGACGTCGTCGGGGGTGAATGACTGCTGGGCGAAAGGAGGCGGCGCCGTGGGAAAAGGCTGCGTAGGCCAGGAGTGCTCGCCGGGCATATCCGACTGGGGAACAGGACGTTCCTCAATCGGCCAGATAGGCTTGCCGGTAACCCGGTCGAAGACATATAAGAAGCCGTTCTTTCCCGCCTGGGCGACGATGTCCACCATCTTGCCATCGTGCTTCACGGTCAGAAGCTTGGGTGCGGTGGTCAGATCGTAATCCCAAAGATCATGATGAACGGCCTGGAAATGCCAAAGATATTTGCCCGTGCGGGCATCGAGCGCCAACAGGCAATCGCCGAAAAGACCGGCGCCGGTACGATCCGCGCCATAGAAATCATAGGTAGGCGATCCCAGCGGAAAGTAAGCGATTCCGCGCTTTTCGTCGATCGTCATCCCGCCCCAGTCGTTGGTGCCGCCAATGTACTTCCAGGCATCTTTCGGCCAGGTATCGTAACCAAATTCGCCGGGATGGGGAACGGTATGAAAGATCCACACCATCTTTCCGCTGAGCACGTCATAGGCACGAATATCACCCGGAGGCGATCCGTACTCTTCTCCAGTGGACGAACCCAGAATCAGGAGATTCTCAAAGACCCGTCCTGGGCCGCCGGACTGAATGGACCGGATGGTCTTCGGATCACGACCCAAGCCTTCCCGCAAATCGACACTGCCATGGTTGCCGAACGAATCCACCAGCTTGCCGGTGCGCGCATCCAGCGCATGAAGCATGTTGTTGGTGGCGTAGAAGAGGCGGCGGTCGCTGCGATCTTTGCTCTCCCAGTAATTGAAGCCGCGGTTGGTGATGCTTCTGGGAATGCCGTTGTCGTGAACCCAGATCTCCTTGCCGGTCACGGCGTCGAGAGCGACCGTGGCATTATCTTTCCCCACCACGTACATCACGCCGTCGACCACCAGCGGATTAAAGCCATAGCGAAAGCCGTTGTTGCCGTCGGGATAAAACCACACCTGCTGCAGCTGGGTGACGTTCGACTTGTTGATTTGCGTCAGGGCGGAGTATTGCGCCGAGTCGGCGCTGCCTTCATAGTCGCTCCACGTGGTGTACTTCTTCGCGTCTTTGGCGGAAGCAATCACCGCAGCAAAGGTAACCGCGGAAGTAAGGACTCCCATGACTTTGCCCAAGGTACTTTTCATCCATCCCCATCCGGCAGGAGAAATTATTTCGAAGTTTTCGTTCGCTCTTGCAGGTTTTCCCCAGAAGATATACGTTCCACTCCTCGTCGAAGTCACAATATCCATCCTTCCATCGCCGTTCAGGTCGACGGCGAGCACATCCGATCCGGCGCCGGAGCGATTGTGGACCAATTGCGGCACCAGTTCCGCACCCCCTGGCGCCTTGGGATTGCGGACCGTCTTATACCAATAAAGAACCGCCGGGCCATAGGGATCCGCGTCGAAGTAGTCATCCAGATGCGACCAGAATCGCTTGCCCACGATGAAGTCCGGAATGCCGTCTCCATCCACATCGGCGATGGCCGTGCCGTGCAATTCTGAGAAGGTGACGCCGCCGGCATTCTTGGTGTTGTAGTTATCCATCACCATGTGCTTGACGAAGGTGATCTCGCCGTCTTTAGACCGCTTCTGTTCAAACCATGCCAGCCCCCAACCGTGCGCCTGCAGGCTGGTGACGACGTCGTTCAACCCATCGCCGTTTACGTCATACACTCCAATCTCGCTGCCGCCCGGGCCCGCGCGCTCCCCAACTGCCAAAGGCCACGGGATGATACTTCCACAACTGATCGCCACTTCCGGCCGGTGGCTGTTCCCACCAGCCCTGCGCGCCGAGAATATCCATCCGTCCATCGCCGTTGATGTCGCCTACGCCGATCCCGTGGGCCGGCCATGGACCTTTCTCTGAGATGGTGTGGATGATCCAGGTTCCCGTGGGATTTGCCGGATCGGGCTTGGCATAGCGCATGTATCCTTCGGCTTCATAGACCAACTCCGGCTTGCCATCGCCGTCCACATCCTTCAACACCGTCTCTTCGCTCTGAATCAGCGGTACGACTTTGAATTTCTCCCAGCGGCGCGACTCGCCCTTGGGATTGACGTAGAGAACGGCGCCGTCCTTCCCGCCTCCCGCATGGCTGGTGGTCAAAACGTCAGGCCAGCCATCGCCGGTAAAGTCATAGGCGTGTTCCACCCAGTCGTTCATGGAGAACTGCGTCGAAGGGTTGTAAGCCTCGGAGGGATAGATCTCTCGCGAGGTCAGGTAATCGGGGCCAAAGTAAATGAACGGACCGGAGACGATATCCATTTTCCCGTCACGGTTGAAGTCCGCGGCTGCGGCCGACCAGCCGTAGTAGAAGGGACTTAGGCGCTGCATGCGGAAGCGGCTCCCCACTTCCTCGGGAGGATCTTTCTTGATGGCGAGATCTTTGTAAGCGACATTCTTGAAACGAACTTCGCTGTCTTTGCCTACGTAAAGCGCGATTGGACCGTAACCATTCATCTCTTCGGTGGCCACGCTTGCGTATCCCCCACCGTCGTTCATGAAGACGCGAAGAATGTCGGCATCGAGCAAGAGTTCAATCTCATTCCACTCCCCATCGCGGATGCCTTGCTGCGGCCGCGTAATCGGGATCGTCACGCCGGGAGGGGCGCTCGGCAGCGACGGATAGTGGACGGGCTGCGCAGGAGCGGAGGGATCGGGCGGGGGCGGCGCAAACCTGATCAGTCCACCCGCTGACCGCAATTCCTTACGCTGGATTTCTTTTCCCGCGCTATCGAGCGTAAGGTTATACGCCTTAAGCTCGCCATCCTTGATGGCCAGGTATGTGCCTTGCATGCCATCCGCCGTAGGGCGCATACGCAGTAAAACACCGGTATCGCATGGACCAACGCACTGAAAGGACGCGTATAGGCCCGTGTCCTGGAACGACCGATCGAGCACCAGCCAGCCTGAACCGCCCGCGCCCGTTCCTTTGCCGATAATCTCTCCGTGATCCGCGCGCCAATCGGCCTGTCCCAGGGTGTGCCATCCGGCGAGGGTTGACCCCCGGAAACTGCCATCGGGCATAAAGCTTGGGCCACTCAGCGAAGGAGCAGTGTTGGCGGGGGACGCATCCGCTTGCGAGCCCAGACTGCGCGCGAAGGGAATTGCCAGAAGGCAGAAGGCGGCGGCAGAAAACGTAAGCACTTGCAGTTGAGAAACCCGAAGTGGCATGGGCCCATCCTTGTAACCGCTAGCGACTTCGTTTCACAATATGCAACGGAACTTTCGCTAGACCGCCGAAAGTTATCACGCCTGTCAAAACACAGTCAATCTCGGGCGAACCTGGGTTTTACGCGAAAAGGGCGTCTTCCCTAGCCGGTCTTCCTGGGTGACGATGGACTGCGCGGTACATTAGATAAACAGCGGCGGAGCCTCACGCGTTCCGTTTCATTGGCATCGTAGACCAGCAGGAGAAACTGATGAGAACAGAGTGTGGTCGAGGTTTCCTTGGCGAATGGTTTGCCGGGTTGCTTGCAATGGCCCTGCTCGGCACCTTTTACAGTACGCAAAGCCAAGAGTTGAAACTTCGATATCGAACAGGCTCCGAACACGGGTTCGTTATCTTACGGGACGCGGCCGGGGCCATCCTGGCCTCTGGAGAACTGACGCAGGTCGCCGCCAAGGGCCGGATCACGCTTCACGTGGTTCTCCATTTTCGCGACGGATCGATCGATGATGAGACCACGCTCTACTCACAGGGAAAAACCATTCGCCTGATCAGTGACCGGCATATACAGAGCGGCAAATCTTTTCCGCACCCATGCGATGTAATGATCGACGTGCCCAGCCAGCAGGTGAGTGTTCGTGACTTATCAAACAACACGGAAGGGGCAAAGGCGGAGCACATGGATCTGCCACCGGATCTTTCCAACGGCCTTCTGATGCCTTTGATTCAAAACATGCAAGAGAACGCTCCCATTGAAGTCTCCTATGTAGCCCTCGCACCTAAGCCGCGAATGGTGAAGCTGGCCATTGCGAAAGGCGGTGTTGATCAGTTCACGGTCGGCGGCCGCCACTACAAGGCGGCGAGATACGACGTCAAGGTTCACATCGGAGGGATAGCCGGCGTAGTGGCTCCTATGATCGGTAAGCAGCCTCCGGATACCCATGTGTGGGTAACCGAAAGCAGGGTGCCGGCGGTCGTTCGGCTAGATTCTGCGCTGTACACCGAGGGCCCGATCTGGAGCGTACAATTCGCCAGCCCGGTCTGGTGACATGACACTTAAAGGTCACTTGCGCAAAACGCCCGGTCAACCCCCTCGCGTAGCGATGCGGCGCAGCCACTGCCAGCTGAGAAGCGCAGCTGATTGACCGGTAAGCGATTGAAGCCGGGACACGCACCTCTACTTCCGTGCCTGCCCCGGGGCGGCTCCAAACTTCAAGATGGGCGCCAATCTTACCGGCCCGCTCATACATTCCGGGCAGCCCCCAACCTCCCGACCGGTCGCCAGCTTCGAGAATCGTTCCTTCGACGCCGCAACCATTGTCACGAATGCCGATGCGCAGCTGGTTGGAATCGTAGTTGATTTCAGTCTCGCACCGCTCTGCCTGAGCGTGCTGAAAGCAGTTAGCAATCGCTGGAAATGACTCGTAACTCAAGAAGCCGTTCCCGCCCTTCGGCCAGCACCTCGTCGGATTGCTTGAGCGCGTCTTCCAGCATCTGACGCGTAGGGTCATCGTGCGGGATGCGCTCGGCTGCTGTCTGGAAGCGTAGAATCAAGCCCCCCACGCTCTGCAGCAAAGTGTCATTCAGTTCGCGGGCGATTCTTTCCCGCTCTGCCAGCTGTTCGGCGAGCCGCATCTGCATTTGGCGCGTGAGCTGCCGCAGCCGGAAAGCGAAAAGAAGCCCTAGGAGTCCGCAGGCTGCAACGACGCACAGCAACATAAACCAAACCGTTTGGAAGAAGGTGGAGGCCTCTCCCACCGTCCAGGCAGTGTGATAGAACTGGCTGATCGTGCGATCGCGATCGAGCGCAAACGCGTGCGTACACCACAAGCATAGCGAAGGCGCGAGCGCCAGCCCCTTGATTACTCCGCGATGAGTCGCCGAAACCATAAGCGTTTCCTTCACCGGGGGAGCTGGCCGGTTTGCCGTCGAACAACATCCTACTGAACAGCTCTTTTGGGTCGAGCAACAACTGAACTTAGATTCGATCGGCGCCCGTTTGGTCGTCTTTTTAAAAGGCCCCGGCGCGGAGTGGGTTAGGCAGTTTTGCAATGGGTGTTGGCCGGAGCAATAGGCCCTTACGTGGTTTCTCCCAAGGAAAACCACCACTCGAGATCTTTGTCAGGCGACAGTAATTGCGATACTGCCTAAGGTGAGTCTTCCATGAAGAAAGATGGCTTTGTTCAGGTGCGAGGAGCACGGGAGCACAACCTTAAGAATCTAGATGTTTCCATTCCTCGCGATGCCCTGGTTGTCTTTACCGGAGTTTCTGGTTCGGGTAAATCATCTCTGGCCTTCGGTACGCTCTACGCGGAGGCGCAGCGGCGGTATCTCGAATCGGTCTCTCCCTACGCCCGGCGTCTGTTTCATCAGATGGCGGTGCCTGAAGTGGATGCCATCGATGGCTTGCCGCCGGCCGTGGCACTGCAGCAACAGCGCGGGTCTCCCACGACGCGCTCTTCGGTGGGCAGTGTCACCACGCTATCGAACCTCTTTCGCATGCTCTATTCACGAGCTGGCGATTATCCGCCCCACCAACCGCTCCTTTACGCCGAATCCTTTTCCACCAACACACCAGAGGGAGCGTGTCCAAAGTGCCATGGACTCGGCAGGATCTACGAAGTGACGGAACGCTCCATGGTTCCCGACGATTCGCTCACGATTCGAGAGCGGGCCATCGCTGCGTGGCCCCCTGCGTGGCAGGGTCAGAATCAACGGGACATATTGACGTCCCTTGGCTATAACGTCGATCGCCCGTGGCGCGACCTGCCCAAAAAGGATCGTGACTGGATTCTCTTCACCGATGAGCAGCCGGTCGTGCCGGTTTACGCTGGCTTCACCCCAAAAGAGACGCGCCAGGCACTCAAGCGCAAGATGGAGCCCAGCTACCAGGGCACCTTCACCAGTGCGAAACGGCATGTGTTACACACCTTCGCGACCACCCAGAGCCCGTTGATGAAGAAGCGAGTCTCGCAGTACATGCTGAGCACTGAGTGTCCGCTGTGTCACGGCAAGCGGTTGCGCGCGGAGTCGCTATCGGTGAAATTTGCTGGTTTCGATATCGCCGAAATCTCGAGACTGCCGCTAAAGCGTCTAGCCAGCCTTGTGCGCCCCTTTGCCGAAGGAACAGCGCCACGCAACACAACCACGGAAGCGGAGCACCCGGAAAAACTGATCGTCACCCAACGCATCGCCGAGGACCTGGTAGCGCGGCTCGCGGTGCTGCTCGATCTTGGGCTTGGATATCTGACTTTGGAGCGCAGTACGCCGACACTCTCGCCGGGTGAACTCCAGCGTCTACGGCTAGCCACCCAGATACGCTCCAATCTCTTTGGAGTCGTCTATGTGCTCGATGAGCCATCTGCTGGTTTGCACCCGGTTGATATCCAGGCGCTCCTGGTGGCATTCGAGCGCTTGCGATCGGCGGGCAACTCCTTGTTCGTGGTCGAACACGATCTGGATGTGATCCGCCACGCCGACTGGCTTGTCGATGTCGGACCGGGCGCGGGAGAGCAAGGCGGTTATGTGCTTTACAGTGGCCCACCTGAAGGGCTGGAAAGGATCGAGAAATCGCAAACGCGACGATATCTTTTTGGCGACCAGAAACTCCCCAGCCGCACCGCCCGCTCGCCTCAGGGATGGCTGAGGTTGAAAGGGATCACACGCAATAACCTCAATCACCTCGATGTCGCCTTTCCCTTAGGGGTCTTTACGTCGGTCACCGGAGTTTCCGGTTCGGGCAAGTCGAGTCTGGTCAGCCAGGCGCTGGTGGAGCTGGTGGCAGAGCAGCTCGGCCATCCCCTTCCCGTTGAGGAGGAGGCAGGAGAAGATCTGGAAACTGCACCGCCGGTTGTTACCGGTGGCCAGATTGCCGGTGGACTAGAAGCCATTCACCGTTTGGTACGCGTTGACCAGACTCCCATCGGGCGCACACCGCGTTCCAATCTCGCAACGTATACCGGCTTGTTCGATCATGTTCGCAAATTATTCGCTGCCACCAGGATGGCGCGCGCGCGCCGGTATGACGCTGGGCGTTTTTCCTTCAACGTTGCCAAGGGCCGGTGCGAAACCTGCCAGGGCGAGGGCTTCGTATGCGTCGAATTGCTCTTCCTGCCGAGTGTTTATGCGCCCTGCCCAACTTGCCATGGAGCTCGATATAACGCCAAGACCCGGGAAGTAAAATACCGCGATAAAAACATTGCCGACGTGTTGGGGCTAACGGTGGATGCAGCCTGGGAGTTCTTTTCCGCGGAGCAGCCACTGCTCCGCTCCCTTGAAGTTCTGCGGGAAGTTGGCCTGGGCTATTTGCGGCTCGGTCAACCGGCCACGGAACTCTCCGGCGGTGAGGCCCAACGCATCAAGCTTGCGACCGAGCTGCAGCGGCCCCAGCGCGGCTCCACTCTCTATATCCTCGATGAGCCAACGACCGGGCTGCATGCAGCAGACGTGGATAAGCTAATGGCGCAGCTCGACGCGCTAGTCCGGTCAGGCAACACCGTCATCGTGGTGGAGCATGACATGCGCGTGGTAGCGGCCAGTGACTGGGTGATGGATATTGGCCCGGGCGCCGGCGAGGAGGGCGGATTTGTGGTTGCATCCGGAACGCCTGCTCAGGTATCTGAAGTGTCTGCAAGCCGAACCGCCCCTCACTTGAAAAAGTTGCTGGCGTGATACCGAGTGGCGACTATTGCGGGACTGAGTTCTTAAGTAAAGTCTCACGCAGACTCTTGAAGACACCCGGAGGTTAGAACATTTTCCGCTGTCGTTTTTTGAGCGGGTTTCGATAATGCAGCCTCGGGCTTGCGGAGTAACCACGGCCTCGGCATAATGGGTCACTCGATTTATCCACCAGCCACGCTAGCTCCAATCCCCAGCGCTGGCGCAGGAGCACGGTATGCCCGACCATGTCGAACTCTATGACGGCGCTTACGGAAACTACGATGCAGATGTCTATAGACAAGTAAGAATCGAGACATACGGAGAAGATTTCGGCCAGACAAGCTGGGTCACTACCGAGGAGTCCGAAGAGATTCCACGATCGCTTGCACTCACCAGCGATTCGTCTGTATTGGAAATCGGCTGCGGATCCGGCGCTTACGCCCTGCATATCGCGCAGGAATATGGCTGTCATATTCTTGGTGTGGATATCAATGATCTGGGTATTCGTACAGCGAACCAGTTAGCCTCAAGCGCTGGTATGGAGCAAAAGGTGCGCTTTGAAGTATGCGACGTTTCGCAAGCGCTGCCCTTTGCAGACGCGACGTTTGACGCGATCTTCGCCAACGACGTACTGTGCCACATTCCGGGAAGGCCCTCTCTCTTCTGCGAAATGTACCGGGTGCTAAAGCCTGGCATAGGACGGATGCTCTTTAGCGACGCCCTGGTCATCGGAGGGCTCATTACGCACGATGAAATCGCTACCCGGAGCTCGATCGGGTTCTACATATTCAGTCCACCTGGAGAGAATGAACGATTGATCCGGAGCGCCGGATTTTCGGATATTACGGTACTGGATAAGACAGAGAGCGCGGCCCAGATTGCAGCCAGGTGGCACGATGCCCGGCAAAAACACCGAGAAAGGCTCGTCGCCACCGAAGGCGCGGCCAAGTGGGAAGGACTGCAGCGATTCCTCTCTTCTGTTCAGGCACTAACGGAACAAAAGCGTCTGCTTCGACTTCTGTACCAGGCGCGGAAGGCCTGAGGCTGTGGGTTGAAAACGCTCATGTACAGCCCTACCGCGTTTGCTCAAATACATCTTCATCGCGGTCATCCCCATCGTTATCCCGTCGAAGGCCGGTGGCGGCCCCTATAAGTGCTAACTTCTCGGGCTTCAATGGTCGAAAGGGTCCGAGCAGCATCGGTAAGATAAGCGCTGCCGGGGTCGTTCGACTCCGCGCAACCAAGCGCTCTGTACCGCGATTAATCTGTGAGGCGCTCCGCTCAGGATGACGATTTTGTGGGAGTTTTGACGAAAAACATCCTAAACAAGTTAGCGCTGCCCTCTAATAAATCAAGAGGGGCCGCCCTAGTGCTCAAAGATCAGCATCAGATAAGCGAAAAATAACAATAGGTGCACCGCCCCCAAGAGAACGTTGGTGCGATTGCTGGTGAAGGTGAGAGCGCAAACCGCCAAAGTTAAAACCAGCAAGAGCGAATCTGCCGGATCGAGCCCCAGGACGATGGTCTTACCGGTCACCAAGCCGATGGTCAGCACCGCGGGGATAGTCAGCCCGATCGACGCCAGCACGGAACCCAACAGAATGTTGATGGAACGCTGCAGATCGTTGGCCAGCGCAGCGCGCGTGGCGCTGAGTGACTCGGGAGACAAGATTAACGCGGCCACCAGAAAACCACCCAACGCAAGCGGCGCATGGAGGACCTCAATGCCGTGATCGATAGGCAGGGCAATCTCCTCCGCCAGCACCACAACAGGCAGCAGATACATCACCAGAAACAGGGCATGATACGTAATTGAGTTGGTTTCGATATCGGCTGCGTGTCCTGCAGCACTCGCGGCATGCTCAACAACTTTGGCTGGTTTCACGAAGTATTCACGGTGTCTCCAATTCTGGATGATCAGAAAGAGACTATAAATCCCGATCGAGATGATAGCGAGAAAGACGGATTGAAAGACCGACAGCGTGGGGCCGGCCGAAGCCTTGGTGAAGTTCGGCAGTATGAGGCCAAGCACCGTCAAGGGCACGATCAGGGTCAAAAAGGCGTTCGCCCCCTGCAGGTTGTATTCCTGCTCGTGATGGCGTAAGCCGCCCATCAGCAACGCGAGCCCAACCATGCCGTTGAGCACGATCATCACGATGCCGAACATCGTGTCGCGAGCCAACGCGGGCTTGCCCTCGCCGGTGAGCATGACCGCGGAAATCATCATCACTTCGATGCCAATGACGGAGAGCGTTAGGACCAACGTTCCCAACGGCTCTCCGAGCCTCACCGCCAGGCTCTCCGCATGGTGCACCACGGCGAAGGCCGAGCTCATGATGACGGCGAAAAGCCAAACGAGCATCAGGGCGAACCACAGCGGATTGGACAGATCGGCGAGCCAGCCTTTGCCAAACAGCAGAAACAATGCCGTAGTGGCGAAGGCCGCTCCTAAGAGCCACTCCCGCTGCAGAGTGGAAAGGTAGCCGGCTTTTGCAAGCGTTGCTTCTGAGCTCATGCAGTAGTCCTATCAGAAATCGCAGCGAAGCAAAAGCAGGATTGCCGTACCCCCTGGCGGGCCCCGCATGGGCGGACACACCACGAGCACGCGTGCGGGCGGAGGGTCGGGGAGCACCAGAACTCTATGCTCTAGAGATTAGGAAATGGTTGGAATGATCTTCCGGTATTCGTCCTCGGTAAAGGCGCGGAGGGTTTCCATGCGAATACCGCCTTTCGATGCAAGAGAAAGGCTCACGCGGGCGTAAGTCGCGTCGTCGGGAGCCTCGATGACCGCCGCCATGTCGTATTGACCCATCAACATGTAGAAGCTCACTAGCTTTGCGCCGGCGGGCTCGATGGCTTTCCTGGCAGCGTCCAAGCGGGATGGGCTGTCCTTGATTTTTTCGATACCTTCTTTTGTCCAACGCATTAGGGCAAGGTAAGTGGCCATACGTACACCTCGGCGCGAATTATAGACTCCTGGGCGAAGGCCTAGACAATCGCGAAGTAAACTATCCCTCAAGGCGCTTTTATGAATTGGCTTGTATGGGCCGTCCTCTCGGCTCTTTTCGCAGCGGCGACCGCTTTGCTCGCCAAGGTCGGCGTCGAACATGTCGATCCCAACCTGGCCACCGCCATTCGCACGTCTGTGGTTTTAATCTTCGCCTGGACGATCGCTTTTAGCCTTGGCAGCCATGACGGCCTTGCGCACGTTGGCCGCCGCAGTTGGCTGTTCTTAATCGCTTCAGGCCTGGCCACCGGCTTGTCGTGGATTTGCTATTTCCGTGCACTCTCCATGGGTCAAGCGTCTAAGGTGGCTCCCATCGACAAGTTGAGCGTGGTCTTTGTCGTACTGCTGGCGTGGCCACTTCTGGGCGAGACGATTACGTTGGCTAAGGCAGCGGGGGCTCTATTGATCGCAGCCGGAGCAATCGTGCTCGCGTGGGCCTGAAGAGGTTTACTCGGTTCGCAGCGCCCGCATAGGTTCCAGGCCGGCAGCTATGCGTGCGGGAACAAGTGCGGCCACGAAAGCCGCCGTGCACAGCACCACCAACGTAATCGACAAAATCACAGGATCATAAGGCTTTACGCCGAACAACTGGCTCGCCATTGCGTGACCCCCCAGGATTGCCACTGGAATTCCAACCGCCAGACCAATGCCCACTTGCAGGAAAGCGCCGCGCAGCACCAGCCGCAGCACACTCAAGCGATCAGCGCCCAGCGCCATGCGGATACCAATCTCGCTCGTTCGGCGTTCCACCGAGTACGCGGTCACCCCATAAAGTCCGATCGAGGCCAGAACCAGCGCCAGGACACCGAAGAAGGAGGTCAACTTGGCAATCATCCCCTGCTGCGTGAAGTTAGCTTTTACCTGTTCGCCAAAGCTTCCGAAATCAATGACCGCAAGATCGGGATTGATCTGGGATATTGCATGCCGCACCTGCATCTCGAGCCCAGGCACGTTACCCGCGGTTTCCATCTCGATTGCGTTGAGGTATTGCGATCCGTCTTGAAATTTCTCATAGCGCGGATCGTCGCTATGAACCCTCTGCCCTTGGGCCAGAAAGTACACGGGACGCATCTTCTCTGATGGTCCCCAATAGTTCGTGTCTTCGGTGACCCCTACGATCTCAAAATATCCGGGGTGTTTCACGTCATCGCTGAAGTGTTTGCCGATGGCGTGACCGTCCTTGAAATATTTCTTCTCAAAGAACCGATTCACAATGGCGATGTTGCGAGTGCCAGGCGTGTCCTGCTCGTTATTGGCGCGGCCTTCAACAAGCTTCGTTCCGATGGTGTCGAAATAACCGGGGCCCACCCGCAGCCATGAGGCTCCATGATCGCGCGTCCCTACTGCAGGTGGCGGCTCGCCTTCGATGAAGACACCTTCGCCCCAGTTATCACCCTCCATTGGGCTGTACATGGAGAAACTCACCTGCTTCACCCCTGGAATTTGCGCCAGGTTCGTGTGCAGTTGCCGGTAAAGCGCTTCCAGCTGGCCAGGAGTGTAGCCCGCCATCTGTGGATCGATGTGGGCAATGAAGCGATTCGTGGTAACGAAGCCGAAATCCTGGTGTTGCAGGTTGCTCAGGCTCCGGGAGAGCAATCCTGCGGCGCAAAGCAAGACCACGGAAAGAGCTGCCTGCACCACTACCAGGGATTTCTGGGCCCACCCACCATGATTTGCCGTGGACCGACCAGCACCCCTCAAGGCATCCACCGGATTCGACTTGACCGTCAACCACGCCGGAGCGACTCCGAAAAGAATACCCGTCAGCAATGAAGCAGCAAGGGCAAAGCCGAGCACCGGAAGCGAAGGAGTCGCCTGGATAGGCACCGGGTCATGCTGAAAAGCAAGATACAGAATTACCCGCGTGCCCGCGAACGCTACGATTATCCCCGCTATTCCGCCCAGTACGCCCAGCACAATGCTTTCCGTCAGAGTTTGCCGAACCAGCGTCATGCGGGGCGCTCCCAGCGCCGACCGCACCGATGTCTGCTGCTGTCGATTGGCTGACCGCACCAGCATCAGGTTGGCAAGGTTGGCGCAGGCGATCAGCAACACGAATCCCGAAACCCACATCAACAAGTGCAAGCCTTGCTGATACTGATCTCTCATCATCTGCACCCCATTGCCTCCATGGGAGAAGTGCAGCATCTGCTTGGCCACCAGGGGTTTGTCGCGCTCCTCTACTTTGCTCAGCGGGCTCAACAGAAATTGCCGCAGCTGCACCTGCATTTGCGACTCCATCGCGGTCGGGTCTGCGCCTGGACGAACGCGGCCGATCAGATCCAGCCAATGGAGCGAGGGCTCTTCCAGCAGTGCGGCCGTTGGTGAAATCAGCGGCTCGTCGTGCAGCGGAATGTAGAAGGATTGCGGAGTGCTTTGTACCCGGTCACCAAAAAAACCTGGTGGCGTAATCCCAATCACCGTGAAGGGCTGGCCGTTTATCACGAACCCCGCTCCCACTACGGACGGATCCTTGCCAAATTTCTCCTGCCAGGTCCTGAAACTCATCATGGCCACGGCGGGAGCGCCCTTCCGGTCGTCATTCGGCGTGATGGTCCGCCCCATGTAAGGAAGAATGCCGAAGGTCTGGAAGTAATTGCCGGAAACAAACTCGCCCTTGTACGACTCAGATGGCTTGTTGCTGCCATTGCGGCGCACGCCGATCATGCTTTGCCCAGCTTGAAAGGCGGCCAGCTCCTCGAAACCGCTGGCTTGATCGCGAAACTGCTTGTACAGCTCGTAGGAGAAAACGCTCCAATTGTCTTGCATTCCGCCGGTGACGCAGCAATTCTCTTCATTGCCGACCCGATACAAATCTTCCGGGTTCACCACCGGCAGGGACTTCAGGAGAACCGCATAAACCAGCGTAAAAATCGCTGTGGTGGCGCCGATGCCCAGGGCCAGGGTAAGAATCGCTGTGGACGTAAACCCCGGCGCCTTGGCGAATTGACGTAACGCGTACCGGACATCTGCCGCAATCTGCATCCAGCCCTCCGCAAGGCTAGTTACGAAATCGCGCGGTATTCGGTTCGATTTATTTTGACCGGTCCTGACCGTTTATTCGGGGGCTGCCCTTCGCCGGCGGCCGCTCAAAAGGTAAATTGCGGCACGCAGCTCCAGCAGTGGGTCATCGGAAGGTTCAATGCCATCTACCCGCGGAATCGGGTCGAAGATGATGTTCTTTTGTTCATGGGCCTCGTTGGCCACCAGCTCGGTAAACGATAGCTGGCCCAACTCAAGCAGCTTGCGGCCCTCCGGCCAGTGAATAGTCACATCATCCACCACATCCCCGGCCTCGGCTAATTGAACTACCACCTTGAGCTTGACCGGCTCTTTTGCGATCCGCGTCTCGATCTCCTCGAAGAGGTAATTTGGTCCTTTGGCCGCAGCCGCCGCGGCATCCAGATGATCGATGCCGGCTTCGGGGAGAATCCGAAAGCGTCCATATCGACTTGCACCGTCTTTGTTGATAAATCGCATTGCATTCAGGCCGAAATACGATTCCCGCGCGAAACTCGATGCCGGCGGCTTGGGAGTCTGCACAAATGCCAGCGCAGGGGGATGCGTGCCCAGGTATTTCTCCAGCGGCGAGCCGGAGAACTGTGTCAGATCGGTTGCAGCAATTGCGCCCAGGAACTCCAGGAAGTCCTGCCCCGTTCGTGCCGGAAAAGCATTCGTGGAATGGGCCACGATGTCGGTGTGGACGCGCTCGGCAAGATGAAACCGAATGGCGCAGCCGCGAGGATCGGCATTGGGATCATTGTCCGGGATCACTGGAATTCCGGTCGAATTTGAAAAGCGCACCGACGCTGGAGTCGATGGCCTATTCAAATGAGGAGCCCTGCTGAGTGCCGCCGCTTCCGGCGTCGGCGTGAAGACGCCATGCAGCATGATGCCCTTGGCATGAGCTGGTCGAAAACCGGGATGTAGCCCGAAGATCTGGTCGAATTTCTTCAACAGTTCCTGGCTGAGAGCAACAATCTTTTCATCGGCGGGTAACGGCATGAATTGGTCCTCAATAAATAGGTAGGCTAGGATGCTCCCCAGTGATCATGGCCAGGTTGAAGCACCATGGCAAACCGGGGCTCAAGACTTCTCTGTAAACGATGCTGGCTAGGCGGATCAGTCGCTTAAAAACAACAATCCTACGCTGGGTTTGTTAAAAATCATCGTGCAGCTTTGCCAGATGGCTCATAAGGCGGACCAGGCGAACCTTTGCGAGACTACCATACGTCCCGCAGGAGAGAAAAAAATTGCAAAAGTCGTGGCCCTTCCGGCGGGGCGGTTGCGCCTTAGTAAGTGAAGGCGATCAATGAGACGCCCTCCAAGGAGAACCGCCATGAGCACACTTTCGATTTCGAAGTTCCGCGCAGGTCTTTTCGCCGCCGTCATTGCTATTGCTCCCTTGTCGCCAGCTTTGCACGGCCAGGATGTAGGAGCGGTCGCCAAGATAAACGTGCCATTTGCTTTCGAGACTGCATCTGGACACCACTTCGCCCCTGGCGTCTACTCCCTACGCATGGATAGCGCTCACACTCTGCTTATCAGGAGTGACTCGGACTCTGCACTGACGATGACCACTGTGGAGGATAACGGCCGGACGCCAAAGACCGGGTATGCCAGCTTCCATAAATACGGCAACCAATACTTTCTAAGCGAAATCACCGTCGCCGGCAGCAGCCGTAAGATTCATTTCGCCAAGTCGAAGGCAGAAGACCGGGCGCAGATCGCAGCAGAGAAAACCCCACCCACCAACGTGGAACTGGCCCTGCTGAAAACAACACGCTAGAGCTCTCGACAGTTGAGCCAGGATCTTATGAAACCCGCGATTTATTAATGCCCGGCTCTAGAGAGCCGGGCATTTTTTGCGGGAGACAAAAGAAAAATGAAGGGCGTGGCCCCTTTCTTGGATGCGTAGCGCCTTAGTAAGTGAAGGCGATAAATGAGACGCCCTCCCAAGGAGAACCGCCATGAACATCCTATCGATTTCGAAGTTCCGCGCAGGTCTTTTCGCCGCCGTTCTTGCTGTCGCTCCCTTGTCGCCGGCTTTGCATGGCCAAGATGTAGGCATGATCGTCACGGTCAACGTGCCGTTCGCCTTCCAGACGGCGTCCGGTCACCACTTCAACCCCGGCATCTACTCAATAAAGATGGAAAACGCTCACACTCTGCTCATTCGAGGCGACTCGGACGTTGCCTTAACATCGGCCATCGAGGAGGATAATGCCCAGCCGGCAAAAACGGGCAGAGCCACCTTCCGGAGATACGGCAACGAGTACTTCCTGACTGAGATCACCGTTCGGGGAGAGAGTCGTAGCATTGACTTTGACAAGTCGAAGGAAGAAAAGCGGGTACAGATCGCCGCCGGCGACGTTGCGCCCGCAAACGTGGAAGTAGCTCTGTTGCGAACAGCGCACTAGATGCCTTGGCAGGGGGGCCCAGACGGCTCGCCTCACGACGGGCCGTCGCCCACATCCTTTATTCCACGCGCCCTAGGTAGTGATCGAGCCAGTCGAGCACTGCTTTGACCAGCTGGGGGCGTTGCTCCGTGACATCGTGCGGCGTGTCGAGAATCAGGTGGCGCTTCTCTCCAACTGGCGTACCAAGCATGGCGTAGAGCGGATTCTGCGACCTGTCGAGAGAGAAGCTGTAGTCGTAACGCCCGTTTACCATGAGCACCGGAATTTTCAGCCGGGGCGCAAAGTCTGCCTGGTCATTGCCCGGCGTAGGCGGAAAAAGGAAGTATCCGCCGTCGAGAAAAATAGCAGTCTTGAGACGATCCTGCAGCAGGGTCGAAAGGATGACCCCCTTTGCGGAGCCCATGCTGACCCCGAGGTACGCTAGTTTCTTGCTGTCGATATCCGAACGGGTGGCGAGGTAATCGAGCGAGCGCGCAGCGTCCTTGTAGTGGTCGATATTGAGCTCGCTACTTATCAGGCCTTGCGGAAGATAGTAGTCTACTTTGCGCTCGTACGTGTCCAAATAGACCGGGTACATCACGGCGCGGCCGCTTTGAATGACGTAGTCAAAAAACTTGAGATCCCCCAGCTCCCGGCTGTCGCGAAGAGCCCTCACCCGTGCGCTGGGGAAGAACAGTACAGTTTGATACGGCGGGTGCACATTCTTCGGCAGGAACAAATACGCAGACATCCGTTGACCATCATAGGCGGCGTCGAATGTGACTTTTTCCTCACGCCAGTCGGCCGTCTCCTCGACGACGCCGTAGGATTGTGCGTTCAACGGAGAATGCGGGTAAGCATAAAGAATTTTGTAGGCGTTAAACACCTCGTCGGACACAGGCTTGAATTTCGCAAAATCGCGAACCATCGGCTTGACCGGATCCAAGGCTGCTACCGGCAAGGCCTCGATATTTCGCACACATCGGAATCCGTTTGTTTCCGAACGATCAAATGGCGACAGTGCTTCGGGAGTTGTGGATAGATAAGACTCCGATTTCCATGAACCGCCCAGAATGAAGCGTGAATCTCCGCCTGCGGCATTGATCACCCACTCCCGGACGTTGCCGGTCATGTCGTAGGTTCCGTACGGGCCGAGCCCCTGGTATTTGCCCACGGGTGCGAGCCCGTTAGTGGTAATGTTGCTGGCCTGCACGGCATTGGGTGCGAGGGCGGGCGGGTCTGCCTGGAGCCACTGTGCCAGCGCGGGAAGACTCTTTCCTGAAAACGCAGCGTAGGCAGAGGCCTCGTACCAACTCACGCCGGCCACGGGAAAGTCGGCCTGCCCCTGGGGATAGTGACCGGCGACCCAGGTCGACGGCCCCGCACGGCCCGTCGTATCCCTAAGTTGCGCCATGGCGTCGGCCCACGAAAGTTCATGACCACCCTGCGTAAATTTCTCCGCCCAGTACTGTTGTTTTTCGTAACCCCCGCTATCGACGAACTTCTGGTATTCGCGATTCGTAACCTCATACCGATCGACGTAAAAAGGAGGCAGCTTATAGCCGCCATAAAAACCGACGAAGTCGAGGAACCATCCGCCGTCGCCCCCGTCTGCCCGCACCATCCCGCTGGGTGCCTTTTCCGTCGCGCCAAGCGAGAAATCCATTTTGGTTTCGGTGGGTGGTGCGACCGTCATTTCTCCGCTGCCGGGCCGCGAAATTTTCCAGCGAAAGTATCCCTTGGGAATGCTGAGATTTGCCAGGGGTGTCGTACCCAGACTGTGCCAAGGGGAATCCGGCGCGAGATAATCCTGAATCTGAATCCTTGCCCCGGAGGGCGACGAAGTGATCGAGGTGAGGGTCGAATTTTCGTCGATAAACCGCTTCAGCTGTGGATCCGATGGCAAGTACTCCGCAGCTTTGCTGAGAAGGAGAAAGGCGGCGAGTGGTTTGTTTTGTGCGAGCAGGCTCTTGGCTTGTGGGATCCCTTCTTCGCGCGCCCAGTGCTTGCGGGATGAGCGATAGTAAATCCAGAAACCTGCTGTAATTGCCAGTAGAAAGGTAACTGCGGCTGCTAGGCGCAGAAGGCGATTTATTGGCTTTGCCGGCTTTCCCGGATCAAGGGACTTGGCGCTCAGCCGGGATAAAAGCTCCGACGTGTCGCGCATGATCTCCGCAGCTGACTGATAACGGCGGCCCGGGCTCTTCTCGAGCGCGTGCGAAACAATCTTCTCGCAAAATGGCGGAACATCTGGCCGTAGCTGGCGGACCGGCACGGGTGCCTCGTCAGTAATCGCACGTAGAACACCCATACTGCTGTCAGCGCGGAATGGTGCGCGGCCGGTCAGCAATTCGTAATAAATTACGCCCAGGTTCCACAGATCCGTTCGCGCGTCGAGATCCTGTTCTTGCGCTTGCTCGGGCGACATGTACAGCGGAGTGCCGATGAGCCCGCGCGTCTCCGTGACCGATACCGTTGGATCTCTTGCCACCGCGAGCAGCTTGGCCAGGCCAAAGTCCAGAACCTTTGCTTGTCCCTTCGGCGTGACCATCACGTTGGCCGGCTTCAGGTCGCGGTGGATCACGCCTTGTTCGTGGGCCTCTTCAAGCGCCTCGGCAATCTGCATGGCGATAGAGGTCGCATCGTTTACCGAGAGGGGGCCAGACTTGATCTTCGCTGCCAGCGATTCGCCCGGTACGCACTCCATCACAATGTAGTCGACGCCATCCTGTTCGCCAACGTCGTACACGGCCGCGATGTGAGCGTGGCTCAGCTTCGCCAGGGCGAGAGCTTCCTTGTGAAAACGCCGCCGTGCCTCATCCCCCGTGAACGCCCCCGGTCCAAGGAGCTTGATCGCGACCACGCGCTCCAGCTTCTCATCGCGCGCTCGATACACCACGCCCATTCCACCTGCCCCTAGGGGCTCGATAATGGAGTAGCGGCCGAGTTTCGTCCCTGCGCTCAGGTGGCGGCTCGCGGTCGATTGAGTAACGGGTATGGTAGCCCCGCCGTCAGGGGTAAGAATGGGTTCAGCGAGAAAGCTTCCGGCGAGTTGGTTGTCGTGAAGCAAGTCCTCGACCAGGCGACGGAGTACCGGTGCTCCCCGGCATGCTTGATCAAGAAAGGAGGCCCGGCTCTCCGGCTGCAATTCGAGGGCTTCTACAAATAGCTGCTCGGCTGATTGCCTCAGATCGGCCATAGTTACCACCCACCAAGTGTCTACAAGCCTCTCGCGATGGCCAGAATATACCATAGGGTCTGCTGGAGGCAGCCATGGATAACGACAACGGACAGGTGACACAACTCCTCAAGGCGATGCATGCAGGAGACGCGCAAGCAGCGGAAAGTCTGCTGCCGTTGGTCTATGCGGAACTGCATCGTCTGGCCAGAGGTTACATGCGGCGGGAACGCCCGGACCATACCTTGCAAGCAACGGCATTGATCAACGAAGCCTATCTAAAGTTGGTAGGTGAGGATATCGATTGGAACAGTCGTGCGCATTTCATCGGGTTGGCGGCGAACGTGATGCGCCGGGTACTGGTCGACTATGCGCGCGCCCATAACGCGGAGCAAAGAGGCGGGGGATTGCAGCGCGTGGAAATGCAGGATGAGCTTGCCATCTCGGCCGCGCAGCTCGACGAGGTAGAGCATTTGGACGAGGCGCTCAAAAAGCTGGAGAAGGAACACCCGAGGCAGGCGCGCGTTGTGGAGTTGCGTTACTTTGGAGGGCTTTCGGTGGAGCAGATTGCCGCCTTGCTGGAGATTGCGCCGCGATCTGTTAAGCGGGATTGGGCGCTGGCAAGGATCTGGCTGTTTCGTCAGCTCCGGCCAGATGCAAAGGTTCCGGAGACGGACAAGGAATAATTTCGCGGGCAGTGGTGGGAGGTTGCGCTTTGTGCTGCGCGGTTGCGCATACAAGAGCTGTCCCCTCTGCTAGGCTGCTTACAGCTTTGTGATCAATGGTTTGTAATGTCCATACTGTTATCATCCCCATCGCGGTCGATGAGCTTGTTGTAAGGATCGATTCCAGCCCGCGTCGGCAGTTCCTTCACAATGAACTCGAAGGTCTGACGCCCTCCAGTGATCCATTCCTTGCGCACAACGAGCGGCTTCTCTACGTCCTTCTTTCCGCTGAAGACACCTACATCGATCAGATCGTGGAGTGGCGCAGGCGACTCTACTCCGTTGCCATCGGCATATACCTTCCTGCCCTCGACGGTGAGTATCACTTTGTATGTGCCGTCGGGCAGCTTCTGCGAACCGGCTTCGACCGCCTTGTTGTCATAGAGCGCGATCTTCTCGAAGCTGTCGTTCAGAAAGTACTGAAGATCGGAGGGGGTTTGCGCGCGGAGAGCATCTTCCAGCAGGCGCGTGTCGGGGTAGGGACCGGACAGCGCATCGTTGGCGTTGGCATAACGGTATTGCATTAGGAAGTTGTGCAGGGCGAGGTTGAGCTTCGCTTCCCCGATGTAATCGGAGAGCGCATAAAACACAAGGCTGCCTTTCTGGTACCACACATAAGCCTCCCGCTGTACCTGGCCGAGCGGCGGCTCCTTCCGTGTTTCGTTGGAGCGTCCGCGCAGGTAACCGTCGAGTTCGTGGGCCAGGAACTTATGCATTTGGGCATCGCCGTACTTCTTCTGTGCGACCCGCAATGCGGAATACTCGGCCAGCCCCTCCGACATCATGTTCGACCCTGCTACATGGCCTCCGATCAACTGATGCGCCCACCACTGGTGGGCAAGTTCGTGGGCGGTTACGAAATAAGTGAAGTCAATATCCTTGTTTGGATCGAGGACGCGCGTGATCCAGAAGGTTTCCGTGAAAGGACTGGTATTGGGGAAGGACTCCGCAAATTGCCGATAGCGTGGAAATTCAAGGATGCGGAACTGATTGAACTGGTACGGACTGTAGTTTGCCTGGTAGTAGTCGAGACCACCTTTGACCCCTTCAATCATGTCATCGACGTCGAGCCGTGTTGTGGTGCGTGATAGATCTCGATATTGACGCCCTTGTAGTTCTCGCGCTTGACGTCGTAGCGGCCTGAGACGTAAGCGTAGAAGTCGAGAATCTTCACCTGACCCATGTCGTAGGCATAGTAGTGGCGGCCGTTTTGATGCCAATCGCGCTGCAGGTAACCGGGTGCGAAGGCAATCTGGTCGTCTGGCGTGCTGACCACTGTGCGATAACTGATCCAGTCGGAGTCCGTCGTAAAGAGATTCGTGACGCTCCCCCAGGGGTCGCCGCGCGGTGGCAGATCAGTGAGCGGGCGCAGCTTTTCTTCACGGCGGCGGCGCGGGTCATCCAATTCAATGCCGGAGTTATAGCCGATGTAAGGGAAGTAGCTGGAGTCGAAGAACATCCCGTTATAGGCCAGCTCCGGCCGTTCGTTGCCGTCGCGGAATCCGTGGGTTTGGTAACCGACCGTGAAGGTCAGGTTCAATTTATCGCCCGGCGCGAGGGGTGTTTCCAGTTGATAGATTGAGTAAAGATCGCGCGGAGCCCTGCTCACAAGATGGAACGGGCGATCAAATTGGATGTTAGAAAGCGACTGCATCTGGTCGGTGATGTGGATCTGCGGGATGGGCTGCGGCGTCTTGTTCTGTAGCACAAAATGGCCGGTCCCGGAGAAGGAGCGATGATTGGGGTCGAGGTCTATGTTGGCGTCGACGGCGATCACTTTCGGTAGCGGAGAACGTTCGTACCGTTTGAAGTCGCGCTCGTAGCTCGCCTGAATTTGCCGCTGCTGCTTGGTGGTGAGGAATTCGTTGCGCACGTGTGCGTTGTAGTAAAACCACGAGCCGCTGCCGATCGCGATGAGCACGAACAGCACGAGTGCCGGTATCAGGTGCGGCAGCCGCTCCGAAGCCTGCAGCAGACGGGGATGCCAACCGTCCTCAGCGCCGCGCCGGGACAGCGCAATGGAGAAGCAGGCGAGCACGGCGAAGATCGCTGTCCAATACACGATGGACCACAAGAGCGCGGGCACGAAGTGGCCGTAACCGTTCATGTCTGAATACGTGTAGGGGGTGGTTTGACCGGGGAGAAGCAGGGTGTTCTCGATGCCGAAACGGAACATGATCGGATCCAACACAAAAATGCCGATCACGATCGCATGACCCATGAACTTGTTGGAGACGACGGTCTGCACAAAGAAAGCCAATAGGATGAAGCCGATCACCACTGGGAAGGTGATGACGTACAGCTCCTTGAAGTACTGCAGCAGATCGTAGTGGTAGTAACCCGATACGGTCTGCATGATGACGCCGCACAAGAGGATGACCGCGAGCAGGATGCCTTCGACCAGTACCAGGGCTACGAACTTCGAGAGCCAGTCAGTTGTTTCCCTCATGGGAAGCGCGTCGTGAATGCCGGAGAAGGACGTATCGCGCTCGCGCCAGACCAGTTCACCGGCGTAAAGCGTGGCGATGATGAACAGAAACAGGGTCGCATTGCCTTCAACCGCCTGCACCATCAGGAAGGTGACAGGGTAAACATTCTGATCGCTGATTTTTCCAGCGAAATAGCCGTTGATGAGCGCGAAGACGGTCAGCAAAACAGTGATCGCCAAAAATGGCAGCTCACGCAAGATGTTGGTGAGACGCACCCGGGTCAGGGAGACGAATTGAGCAAATCCCGCACTGCCGCCGAAGTACTGGTGCACGCGCGGCAACGGCGCTGCCACCAATGACCGCCGTGGCTGCGCTTCCGCTGATTCCTGCCGCTTGGCCTTGGCTGCACGGCGACCCTGTGCGCTCGCCGTAAGCGCTTCCACTGACATAGGAAAAAATCGATAGCAGACTGCCACGGAGATAAACCCAACCGCTAACCAGAGAAGCCGGTTGTAGAGAAACACGCCTTGGCTTACGTGTGGCGACCAGGAGAAGAGCAAGCTGTTTTTCTCGGCCACCGTCCAGTAGCGCGCGAGCACGTCGGCTAGCTGCAGGCCAATCGGGTCCAGGATGCCGGACCAGAAGTGTTCCAGCGAGCGGGTGGCAGCAAAGACCGCATTGGCGATCAGATAAAGCATGAAGACGGCAACGCCCTGCAGATACACGACGAAAATCTTGCGCGACAGCGCCGCGACCATAAAAAAAAGCGAGCCCAGAAAAAAGATCTGGATGACCACGATGAACAGAAACGGTTGCCAGTACCACCAGGCATGGCCGCTCGCGATGCGGGTGTGATCCGCCCACGGGGCAAGGGTCCCAGCCATCTCACCGAATACCATTCCTGAGAAGGCAAAGACGCAGGTAACAAATGATCCTGCCCAGCGGCCTCCAAGATAAGCAAACTTGGTAATGGGTTTGGTAAAGATGAGCTGGAAGGTGTCGCGCTGGAAGTCGCGCAGCACGGACGTGCCGAAGATGGCGGCAATGATAATGGTCCCGAAAAGGGTGAAGAAGGTGTACAGAATGGTGTTGGAGAATGGGCCATTCAGCAGCTGCTTGCCGTTACCCGTGGAGATAAAGTCTTCCGCCGCTATCGCAAGAAAACTGAGCAGGAACCACAGCGCAAAATAGACGTAGGTCGATAAGCTCTTTAGCCGGAACTTGAGCTCGAAGAAAAAGAACTCCCAAAAGAGGGCCATGCGCATATCTCCTTGGGATCTATTGGACTGGTTGCGGCACGGCCGGGTTGGCAAGATTGAGGAAGTAGACATCCTCCAGGCCGGCATCGACGGGACGGAAACCATCGCCAGGAGAGCTGCCGGCGTACACACGAATCTCGTGCTGGCCGGCGATCAGATGGCTGGAGATGACGCGCAGTTCTGTTTCCAGGGCGCGCAGCTCGTCATCGGTGAGGACAATCTTCGACCATATTTTGCCCTGCAGAGCCTGAAGCGTTTCCTGTGGAGCGCCTTCGAGCAGCAGCTCGCCGGCGGAGATGATGGCCATGCGTGGGCAAAGCTCGCGGACGTCTTCGACGATGTGCGTGGAGAGGATCACCGTGATGTCGCGGCCTATCGAGGAGAGCAAATTCAGAAATCGATTCCGCTCCGCCGGGTCGAGGCCGGCGGTCGGCTCGTCAACGATGATCAGGCGTGGCTTGCCCAGAAGTGCCTGCGCGATGCCGAACCGCTGCTTCATGCCGCCGGAATACGTGCTGAGTGCCTTCTTGCGAAAGGCCCAAAGGTTGGTCTGGTTCAGCAGCGCTTCCACCATCTCTTTGCGCTCGCCCGCTTGGGTAATTCCTTTCATCACCGCAAGGTGGGAGAGCATGTCGACGGCGGATAGCTTGGGATAAACACCAAATTCCTGGGGCAGGTAGCCCAGCGTCTGCCGCACTGCATTCTTTTCTTTGAGAACGTCGATCCCATCCAGAAAAATCGTCCCGCTGTCGGGCTCCTGCAGGGTGGCGATGGTGCGCATCAGCGTGCTCTTGCCGGCGCCATTGGGCCCCAACAAGCCGAACATATTGTTGCCGATGGTGAGCGAAATGTTCTTGAGCGCCTGGACCCCGTTGGGATAGGTCTTCGAGAGACCTGTAATCGAGAGCGACATGCAGGAAATCTCCTAAAGCTGGCGTTTCTCTTGCTTGCGGTTACCAGCCAATATACCTGCAGTTGCCCGGAATGGTCCGTTCTGACCAGATACACTGCGTTCGAAGACTGCCTACTTCAGCGCATCGTGGTCCTGGTCGATACTGCCAGGAAGAAGCTTTCCGGGAAAATCACTCAACGTAGTTCGGTTCGTGGGGACACTTCGGATCGAGTGTAGCGGCAATCGTTCTACTTCCCGATGCAGAAGGTAGAGAAGATCAAATTCAGGATATCGTCGCTGGTGGTCTCTCCAGTGAGCGAGTCGAGATGGCGGAGCCCGCCGTACAGATCCAATAGCACCATCTCGTGGGGAATGTTTTGTCCGGCCGCCGCGCTCGCAGCCCCCAGCGATTCCAGCGTCGCCGTCACCGCCTCGTATTGGCGCAAGCTGGTCAGCATTCCGCTCTCCGTCTCCACTGTGCGGTCGCCGACCAGCGCCAGCATCTTCTGCTTCAGCTCGGCCACGCCTTCTCCGCTGAGCGCGGAGGTGTGAACCACCGGCAAGCCCAGGCCGCCCAGCGCCTCTTCCATCGCAGCCGATGGATGGGCCAGATCACTCTTGTTAACCACCACCAGCGCCCGGCGCTGCGCCAGCGTTGCCAGAAGCTCCAACTCTTCCTGGCCCGGCGACGCCGTCGCATCCAGCACCATCAGCACCATGTCTGCATCCGCCAAGGCCTCGCGCGATTTGCGAACGCCAATCTGCTCCGCCTCGTCGCTGGCCTCACGCATGCCCGCCGTATCCACCAGTTCGACCGGGATCCCGCCCAGCGAAACTCGCTCCGTCACCAGATCGCGCGTCGTCCCCGGCGCCGCCGTGACAATCGCGCGCTCCCGCTGCACGATGCGATTGAAGAGCGAAGATTTTCCCGCGTTCGGCCGCCCCACAATGGCCAGCATTAACCCTGCGTGCACAATGCGCCCGCGCGCGAAGCTGTCCGCCACCGGCTGCAGCAGGCCGCGAATCTCCTCTATCCTGCTCACGATCTCGCCGGAGGGCAGCACATCCATATCGTCTTCAGCAAAATCGATGCCCGCTTCGAGCAGGGCGATCAGCGCGACCAGCCCTTCTTTGATGGGCTTGATGCGGCGCGAAAGCGCGCCATGCAGTTGCTGCGCGGCGACCCGCGCCTGGTAGAGCGTCTGCGCTTCAATCAGGTCATGCACCGCTTCGGCCTGGGTCAGATCGATACGGCCGCTCAGAAATGCCCGCTGCGTAAATTCGCCTGGAGCCGCCAGGCGCGCACCGCCCTCGAGTGCCTGACGAACCAGCGTCTCCAGAACCACCGGTGAACCGTGCGCGGCAATTTCGACCACATCTTCGCCGGTATAGGAATGGGGCGCGGCGAAAAATGTCACCACCGCCTCGTCCAACTTTTCCTGGGTGTCGAGGTCCAGCAGATCCGCAAAGCGGGCCTGCGCGTGGCTCAGAGGATTGCGCAGGCGCAGCATCGGCTCGGCAATCCGGGTCGCCTCAGGCCCTGAAAGCCGCACGATGCCAATGCCGCCGCGGCCGGGCGGCGTCGCGATGGCAACGATGGTCTCGTTCTGGTAAACCACGTGGGGATCGGGCTGCATGGAGCCTCACGATCCTTTAGACAGGCGAGTTGCGTCGCGAGGGACGTGCCGGCGTTGCCAAACTCAGGAGTTCGTGGCCGGGAACGAGGACGCTCCGCACCCTTGGGATAGACCACCACGAACCGCCGCAAACCTTCGCCACTGCTCTCGGTTTCGAGATCGGCATAATCGCGGAAGGCGAGGTGCAGCATGCGGCGCTCCCGCGAGCTCATGGGGGCAAAGCTGTAAGGCTGGGATGTGCTGCGGACCCGCTCCGCCGCCGTCTCCGCGGCCAGCTTAAGCTCCCGCGCGCGCAGACGCCTTGAAGTAATTGGCGTCGAAGGAGATGGTGTCGTGCTCCTCCGCTTCCAGGCGCACGATCTTGGCTGCGATGTGTTCCAACGCGCGCAGCAACTCGCCTCCGCGCTGGGTCAGAAGCACCGCGTCCGGCCCGGACATCTCCACGTAAATCTCGCGGGCTTCGAGGCCGTCGGGATCACGGGCTCCTGCACCCGCGGTGATCCGGTACTTCAGTCGCAGGCCGCCGGTGGTGGTAAGGGTCTTGAGGAATGCTGCAATCTTCTGAGCTGCAGCCGCGTGGTCGACAATCGGCATCGGTTTAGTATCGCACTTGCGTGCAGGGAAGTCAGCCTCGCAGGAACCGAACCCCACTTCAGGTAACTACGGGTACCGTTCGGCCTAGGATTCCCGGGCACTACAGAAAAGCTACCCCGAGGCCCAGACGTCCGAATGAGAATCTGCTGAATGAAGGGCACGGGTTCACGGGCCGCGGAAAGCTCATGTTTTGTGTGGGCCGTAAATAATGGGAATGAGGGCTTTAAAGCCCGTTCGTTCCCACAGAATGGACGGGTGCCCCATATCTCGCTCGTTTTTCGCGAGATGTGGGATACCACGCCTTTTCCCTCTGGCTCTCGATTCACCCGATGCACTTGCGCGGCCGCCCACCCGTCCGTTCTGAGGGAACAAGAGGGCCGAGCTCTCAAGCAGACAGCTTTAGCCCCCTGAGCTTTTCGACTCTACCGGCGGACCATCTGCCGGCCGCTGCCGCCGCTTTTCTTAGCCGCCCGCTTGGCGGCGATGTCGCGCATCTGCTTGCCCATGCCGGTGCGGTTCATGATCGCCTGCTGGATCACGTTGATCACGTTGCCGAAGGCCCAGTAAAGCGCCAGCCCCGAACTCAGATTCCACGTCATGAAGCCGAAAAAGACGGGCATCGTGAAGGCCATCATTTTCTGCTGCGCGGGGTCCATCCCCGGCGATGGGGTCAGGTACTGCACCAGGAACATGGTCACGATGAAGAAGACCGGCAAAATGTGCAGCGGGTCGGGAGCGGCCAGGTTGTGGAGCCACAACCAGGGCGCCTGGCGCAGTTCGATGGTGTGCAGCAGCATGCGGTAAAACGCAAACAGCAACGGCCACTGCACCAGCATCGGCAGGCAGCCGCCAAACATGTTCACGCCCTCGCGCTTCTGCAGGTCGAACATCTCCTTGTTCATGTCCGCGCGGCGGGGATCGGTAGTCTTGTACTTCTTGAACTTCTCCTTGATCGCGTTCATCTCCGGCTGGATGCGCTGCATCTTCAGCGCGGACTTCATCATCTGGATGCGCGTCGGCAGCATGGCCAGGTTGATCACCAGGGTGAGAACCAGAATGGCCCAGCCCCAGTTGGAGACGATATGCTCATGCACCCAGCGCAGCGCCAGGAACAACGGCTTGGCGATGATGCCCGAATAACCGAAGTCCACCACCGGTTCGAGGTTCGGCCCCGGTCTGCCCGCCATTCGCCGTGGCGCGCACCGACGCCAGCACGTCCAGCACCTTGGGACCGGCGAAGAGGCGCATGCTGGTGTGCCCCGAGGTCGCGCCCATCGCGGCGCCCAGCACCGGGGCCGCATCGGTCTGGTCCGTCTTGCCATGGCGCGGAACGTCGATCGAATCATGCAGACCCACCAGCAACGTTTGCGACGGCGTGTCGGGAAGAAAAATCGCCGCGAAGTAGAGGTCGCTCACCCCGGCCCATTCGAAGGGCCCGGGCATTGTGCCGCCCCCGCAATCTTCTTCGCCGCCTGGTTCTCGTTCTTGCCGCCCTGCATGGTGTCGAACTGCGACGCCGCATAATCCGGCAGCGTCTCCTGGTCGCCGAATCCGCTGGGCCATGCCACCAGCGCCGTGACCGGGTTCCCGTGATCGGTGGCCGTCACATCCACGTGCACTACGTAGGTGGAATCGAAGGTGAAGATCTTCTTCACCTCGAGGCCGTTATTGGAGTAGGTAAAGGTAAGCGAGGCGGGAGCATTCAATGTGCCCGTAGCCGACGGCACATACAATGCCTGCGCCAGCTGGTTGCGCAGGTTTGCATCATAGGTCCACAGCGAGAGCGGATACCCAACCTTGGCCGCGGCCTTTGGGTTGATCAGGTCCAGAGGCTTACCCGCATCGTCTTTGTACTTCTTCAGGATCCAGGAGACGGCCTGGCCGCCGCGATTGGAAAAAGTGATCCGGTAGAGCTCGTTCTCCACCACCGTGGTGGTTTCGGCGGCGGCCACCACCGCGTTGGCCGTCGCGGTGTGGTAGCGGAAGCGGTTGAGCGCCCGCAGGCGCTCGAGTCATAGCGGGGCGGGAGTATCGGCGCCTTGGACGCAGAAGTCGAAGCCACCTCGGCCGGAGTCTCCGGTTGCGTCTTTTTCTTCGGCCCAAAATACTGCAGGCCGAGAAAGATCAAAACAAAGACGATGGAGAAAATGAGAAGCGTGCGTGAGTCCTGCCCACCGCCACCCGGCTGATTAGGATTGCGTATTTCGGCCAAAGAGAGTTCCTGTCGATCGGACGATCTTGCGGCACCCGGGATACCCGTGGTTTCACGATAGCTGCACACCACGAAAACACCTCGTACGGGACTTTTCACCAGGAAAAGCCCTTCCTCACCGAGGCCGGATGGGACACGTAATCGTGAGACCACGGCAAACGAGCCTGAAGCCACGATCTTATGGTAAATGGCGGGGGTCATCTGTGCGGAAGCGAGGTGGGGCGGGGGCGCGGCACGGATAAGTGCCCGGAACCGGGTCAAAGCCTCCCCGGCCGAAAGGATTGCAGCGCAGCACGCGCCACAGCGCCAGTGCGGCGCCGTAAAACACTCCGTGGCGGACCACGGCGGCCACAGCATATTCAGAACATGTGGGCTGAAAGCGGCAGGCGCCGGAAACCCCGCTAATGGAATGGAGCAGCGGCGAAACCCACCGCCAGTAGAGTTCAGGCATATGCTCATCCCGCTTCTCCGCTTCTCGCCGCCTTTTCGATCGACGGCAAAGATCTTGGATACTTCGCTTTGCAAGCCGGCGAATTCCGCAGTCAGCACGGTCCGCCGGGGATGCAGCACGACGTCGACATCCCGCGTCAGCAAAGCCAGGTTCATCCGCACCGCTTCGCGCATGCGCCGCTTGATGCGGTTGCGCTCCACTGCTTTGCCCAGAACGCGCCCGGCAGTCAGACCGACGCGCGGACCAACGCGGCGGAGTCGACGTCCGCTCGGCGAAAAAATATGTCATGGAAGGGAGAAGTGTTTACGGCTTCGCTGGTATACACGTTGATAGTCCGCGTGCTTGCGCAGCCGAGCGTCGTTCTGGGTCCGAAGCACAGGTCTCAGAACAGAATCTGCGCGATTTAGGTATGCCGCGTACTCTTCGTGCACAGGTGAAGTGCGTTAGTCGCGGTAGCCGGCACTCACGGAAACGCGCTTGCGGCCCTTGGCGCGGCGGCGGGAAAGCACTGCTGCTCCGGCCTTGGTCTTCATCCGCGTCAAAAAGCCGTGTGTCTTCGCCCGATGGCGGCGGTTCGGTTGGAATGTGCGCTTGGGCATAACACTGCGCTCCTGATCTCACTCAAAATTTCTGCCTGAAGGCAAGCTTTAAGTATAACGGATTCAGGCCAAAGAGCAAAGCACGACGATGCCTTGAGGCCGAGGGAGTGCCGGCTTTCACTGCGCATGGTGCAACTCCGGAAAGAAAGAAATTTTTGCCCGGAATGAGCCGTTGCGCGGCCTTGTAACTGTGCTAGTATCGGCTCCGATCAAGATTGATTTTCTGCACGTCCACACTACCTGATCTTTCGATCTGGATACTTTCGCGAAGGGGCTTGATTCCCCCAAAGCAGTTCCTAAGCACAGGAGCAACAATGGCACGCACGGTCTTTACCGCTGCGAGCTTGCTCCTTTGCACTTTGCAGAAAGTATCAGGCAGTCGGCGTTGAACGAAGGAAGCGTATGTCTTTTGTCGCCACCGCCCCCGCCGTACCCAATCCCTGGGCGCGGATACTGGGTGCTCTCGAAAAGAAGGTCAACCGGCAATCTTTTGATACCTGGCTCAAGCCCACGCGCTTCAGCCACATCACCGGCCGGATGCTTTTCGTGCGGGTTCCCACGCCCGAGTTTCAGCACATTGGCGACCGCTATGGCGACCTGATTCAGGAAGCCATTGACGCTTTCCACCTGGAGTTCGATGACGTCTCGTTTGTCATCCCGCAGGAAGACCCGGCCGCCGTCCGGGTGCGCGAGGATGGAGGGTTTGCTCCTGTCCCTTCCCACTCCGCCGGAGCCCAGCGCGCAGGCAATCGCGGGACGCCGATGCCCGCGCGCCGCAGCAGGCCAAGTTCGACTGGACCACGGCCGCGCAGCTCAACCCCCGCTACACCTTCGACGCTTTCGTCATCGGCAACGGCAACCAGTTCGCCCGCGCGGCCTCTGAAGCGGTGGCCGAACGCCCGTCCAAAGCCTACAACCCGCTCTTCATCTATGGCGGTGTCGGCATGGGCAAGACCCATCTGATGCATGCCATCGGCCATGAGGTGAAAAAGCGCCAGCCGCAATGCTCCGTCTGCTATGTCTCCAGCGAGAAATTCACCAACGAGATGATCAACTCGCTGCGCTATGACAAAATGACCAGCTTCCGCGACAAGTTTCGCTCCGTCGATCTGCTGCTCATTGACGACATCCAGTTCCTGGCGCAAAAGGAGCGCACCCAGGAAGAGTTCTTCCATACCTTCAACGCTCTGCACGAGAGCATGAAGCAGATTGTCATCGCCTCCGATCGTCCGCCCAAGGAACTACCGGAGATCGAAGACCGCCTGCGCAGCCGGTTTGAATGGGGATTGATCGCCGATATTCAGCCGCCCGACCTGGAGACCAAGGTCGCTATCCTGCAGAAGAAGGCGGAGAGCGAGCACGTTCTGCTGCCCACGGATATCGCCCTTTTCATCGCCTCCAATGTGCGCACCAATGTGCGCGAGCTGGAGGGGGCGATGGTGCGGCTGTTGGCCTGGTGCCGGCTCAATGGCGCCGAGCTCACCCTGCCGACCACCCAGCTGTGCCTCAAGCAGTTCATCGATACCCAGGTACGCAAGATCACGATTGAAGCCATTCAACGCGCCGTCTCCGAGCAGTTCGGCATGCGGGTGGCGGAGCTGAAGCAGAAAAATAATTCGCGCTCCGTGGTCGTTCCCCGCCAGATCGCCATGTATCTGGCTAAGCAAATGACCGAGGCCTCTCTGCCGGAGATCGGGCGGCAGTTCGGCGGCAAGCACCACACCACCGTGATGCACTCCATTGCCAAGATCGATGAGCAGCGCCGCGCCGACAAAGATCTCAACCGCACCATCAATAAGCTGCTGGAGACCCTCAACGGCTAAGCGGGACCGGCGAAAAACGGATCCCGTAGATACTAGCCCCAGCCAGGACAATGTTGACCAATTGAGCCGCCGGCTCTAGTGCCTTTCCTCGTTTCGGCGCTCCCGGTATGCTCAAGTTGTCTATGTCTCGTTTCGGCTCACCGCGCCGTGCGGTTCGTTTGGCTGGCTTATCTGTTCACCGGTGTGCTCCTCGGCGTGGTCCCGGTGCTGGCGCCGCACGCCTACGCCCGCCAGCAGGACACCGGTTTTCTGAACCGCACCATCACCCTCAATGGCACCGTCTACCACTATGTTGTTTATCTGCCGATGGACTGGTCCCCCAAGCAGAAGTGGCCGGTCATCCTGTTTCTGCACGGATCCGGGGAGCGTGGCTCCGACGGCCTTGACGAGACCCAGGTAGGCCTGCCCAACGCTCTGCGCTCCCACTACGAACGCTGGCCGTTCGTGGTGGTGATGCCCCAGGTCCCCTACAACCATCATCATTGGACCGACCCGGACATCATGGCCATGGCCATGGCTGCGCTGAATGCCGAAGTAAAGGAATTCCACGGCGATCCCGCAGCGTCTCTACCTCACCGGCATGTCGCTCGGCGGCTACGGGGTGTGGGAGATTGCCAAGGACTATCCCGGCCGTTTTGCCGCCATCGCTCCAGTCTGCGGAGGCATCTACTGGTCCTACGCCCCCGGCCGCTGGCATCAGCCGGAACTTGTCCCCGAGTATGTCAAGGCCATTGGCCGCACGCCGGTGTGGATCTTTCATGGCGCGGACGATCCCGTGGTTTCCCCGGCGCAGTCGCAGATTATGTATGCGGCCATCAGCGCGGCGGGCGGAAACGTGCGCTTTTGGGAGTATGCCAACTACCATCACAACGCCTGGGACCGGGCCTACACCGACCCGCAACTGCCGCAGTGGTTTCTCTCCCATCGGCTTTCCGATATCCCCACCACCAAGCCGTATGCCGAAAAGCGGATCATCCCCATCCATCGCTCCGCCGATTCACGTCGATCCCGAGCATTTATGACGCCTATCAGGGGGAATATGTCGATGCGGGCGTGACCCAGGTGACTGTCTTCCGCCAAGGCAACAAGTTGATGTCCAGGAACCGCACCGGCGATCAGACGGAGTTGCTGCCCGAGCTACCCAATCGGTTTTTCTATCCCAGCGGCAGCAGTACCCGCATCACTTTGAAAAAGGTCCCGACGGCCGCGTCACCGGGCTTCTGTTTTCCGACGACCGCCATCAGGAGCTGTGGGAAAAACGAGCGACCGGAATGAGACACTCGTGAATGCACCAATGGATGCCATGTGCAAAGCCGGGTCCTACGCGACAGCGCATCAGTACCTGCCTGGGAACGCGCTTTGCACTCGCCGCGGCCGCTTTCCACAGCCTCTCAGCGGTGCTGCTGTGCAGACCGTGGGGAAGAGGGAACGCAACTCGGCAGCTATTCGCCGCTCTTCCTGCTTTTCATTTTCGCGTGACCAGTTTTCTAAAACGGGGACGGCCGTCATCCACGCCTGCCGCTTGGTTTTCGGCTGCTTTCCACTTTTCCGGCGACAACGGTTACTACTACTAAGAAGGAATGGATATTTTTGGCTTTTCATCGTAGCGTAGATCTTGCTGTTCGCTTGTCCGGTTTCACACCGGGAATCCACAGGAAGAACGCGGTGAGATTCTCATGCGGCTTCGCAGTGGTGTAGAGTGAGTCAAACCGACAAGGGGGCAAATACCATGCTTAGCGCGGGGGTTGAGCAGGAGAGACCGGTCGCACAGGGAGCCGCAACGATGGAAATCACCGTGAGCCGTCAGGACCTGCTGCGGGAGCTGAGTGCCACGCAGAGCGTCGTCGAGCGGAAGACAACGATTCCTATCCTCTCCAATTTTCTGCTCGAAGCCGGGCAGGGGGAGGGCGACGGACCGACCGCCTCACTATCACGGCCACCGACCTTGACCAGAGCATTCGGACCTCCTGTGCCGGCGAAAGTGAAAAAGCCTGGGGCTTGCACCATTCCGGCGCGCAAACTTTTCGACTACGTCAAGCTGCTGCCCGACGGCGATATCTCCATCAAGCTGATGGAGAACCACTGGGTGCAGATTCGCTCCGGCCGTTCCAACACCAAGATGGTGGGCATGGCGCGCGCCAATTTTCCCCAGGTGCCAGAGTTTCCTGAGACCGGCCTGACCCAGCTGGCCGCGGCCTCCATCAAAGGCATGATCTCCAAGACCATCTTTGCCATCTCCAATGAAGAATCGCGCTATACGCTCAATGGCGCGTTGCTCATTTTGAAGGCGGAGTCGCTATCCATGGTGGCGACCGATGGCCACCGGCTGGCGCACATTGAAAAGACCGGCGAATCGCTCGAGAATATCAGCGGAGAAAAAAAGACTTTGATCCCGCGTAAGGCGCTGGCTGAGCTGCAGTCCCTGCTCGCCGATACCGAAGAAGAGTCGCTCGACTTTTACGACGACGAGCACACTCTGTTCTTCCGCCTCGGCCATCGCGTGCTCACGACGCGCAAGCTTACCGGCCAGTTCCCCAACTACGAGGCGGTGCTGCCTCGGGACAACAATAAATTCGTGGTTGTGCGCAGTGAAGAATTGATGGGCTCGATCCAGCGCGTGGCGCAATTTGCCGACGAGCGTTCGGGCGCCATCAAGATCCGGCTGGAACAGAACGAGATGAAGATCTCTTCCTCCTCGACCGAATCCGGCGAGTCGGAAGACACCATCGAAACCCCCTACAGCTTCGACCCCATTGTGGTGGGCTTCAATTCGACCTATCTGATCGACTTTCTCAGGGCTGTCGGGTCGAGCGGCGAAGTGCGGCTGGAATTTAAAGACGCCCAGTCGGCCGGCCAGATGCGGCCGGAAGATCCGGCGGATGACTTCAAGTACCGCTACGTGATCATGCCCATGCGCATCTGAAAATGGGCTGCGATTCTGGGGTGGCTGAGGAGTCTGCTCGCAGAAAGCTACTCTTGAACACGTGCCTCCGTTTCGGCCTCTATTCAGGACGCTTGGTTGCTTTTCTCGCTAGCCGCCTTGCGTCCGCGAGGCCTTCTTAGCCAGGCCTTCTTGAGCACAGCCCTCTTCGCAGTCTTTTTTGCAGTCACCGCCTTCTTCGCCGGCTTGGCTGCGCGCCACCGCTGTCTTTTCCACCAGCATGGCCTTCAACTGCTCCAGGTCGACGGTGCGTGCCGACTTCCTTAGCCGTTCAATGTCGTAGTACGCCCGCTTCTCTGTGAGAAAAATGTGGACGACGAAATCCACATAGTCCATCAATATCCATTCGCCCTGCCGCCGGCCCTCCACGGAGTTGGGGTAGGTTTGAAAGTCCCGTTTGAGGCGAATTCAATCTCTTCGGCAATCGCCTGCGTCTGCCGCTCGTTCGATCCACTGGAGATCAGAAAAAAGTCGGTGAAACCGGAGTCCAGGGCGTCGAGCTCGAGAATTCGGGTGTCCTCAGCCTTCTTGTCTTCGCAGGCCTGCGCAGCGGCCAAAACCATGCGGCGCGTTTCCGTCGTTGCCATTCGGTGGGGTCATATCTCCTTCTCTTGCCTACTTTGTCAGCAAGCTCTATGGTATCCCGGGTTTCGGGCCGATAGAGCCCGTGGGAACGAATGTATTCCGCAACTGCCGGGGCAGCACGGTTTGCTGCTCCGACCCTTCAGCCAGGGCGGCGCGAATTTCGGTGGCGGAGATGTTCTGGTCCAGGTCCGGCAGCAGAAACAGCTCGCTGTCTGGCCCAAGGGCCCCGCAAGCGTGAACCGGGTGAATCCGGCTTCACGATCTCGCCCGTGTTCTCCACCCCCTTGGGCAAGGCCCCATTGATCTGTTCGAGCGAGAACCCGGGCCTCCCGGCCACGATAAAATCGCAAAAAAGCAGAAGCTCGGAGCAACGATGCCAATCTCTTCAACGTAAGGAAGGAATCGGCGCCCAGCAGGCAAAACAATTTATCCGTGGACTGGAGCTGGTTTCGTAACCGTTGCAGGGTCTCAAACGTATAGTTCGGCCGGCCGCCGGGCACCGGAGCGTCCACATCGCTTGCCGTGAGCCCGGCTCCCCTGCCACGGCCAGCCGGACCATGGCCAGCCGGTCCTCAAAGCTGGAGTGGCCAGAGCCGCCCTTAAGCGGCTGGGTGGCGACGGGCGCGACCAGCACCTGGTCCAGCCCCAGCCGTGTAATCGCCGCCCGGGCGATTGCGATGTGGCCGCAATGCGGCGGATCGAAGGTGCCCCCGAAAAAGGCGATGCGCATAGGGGCATCGTACCGCGACCGGCAATCCTGGGCTGTATCCTAGGGCCACTTTCATGCCTACGGCCTACATTGCGCTCGGCTCTAATCTCGGCGACCGTACCGAAGCGCTGTCCTGGCCATCCGTTATCTGGGTAAACTCGGCCGGATCGTCGCG
>CAWFGM010000017.1:0-10278 GCA_963815175.1 uncultured Acidobacteriaceae bacterium | reverse complement strand
CGCGTTGCGCGGAGTCATTTCCTCGCTCGAAACAGATCCTGACAAGCTTATCCTCAAGGCCCGCGGCATCCGCAAGATGGATGGCACAGACCTGGCCAAGGTGGTGAGCACCAAGGCTGCGTACGAGTGGGACTGTACCCACCGGCGCAACTTCAACGGGGATCCCTTGCAGCTAGGCGACGAAAGCCTCAAGCTACCCCCACCGGATCTGCATGTGGTGGCCTATGACTTCGGCATCAAGCACAACATCCTGCGCATGTTGGCGCGGGAAGCCTGCCGGGTGACTGTGGTGCCGGCGGAAACCTCGGCGCAGGATGTGCTCGACTTGAAGCCCGACGGTATTTTTCTCTCCAACGGTCCGGGCGATCCAGAGCCGGTAACCTATGCTCAGGAAAATATCCGCAAGCTTGTCGGACGCAGGCCGATGTTTGGCATCTGCCTTGGCCACCAGTTGATCGGCTTAGCCCTCGGTGGCAAGACATACAAGTTGAAGTTCGGCCACCACGGCGGAAATCACCCGGTGCAGCAGACCCAGACGGGCAAAGTGGAAATCACCGCGCACAACCATAACTTCGCTGTCGATCCCGATTCAATCAACCAAAGTGAGGTCGAGCTTACCCACGTCGACCTGAACGACAACACACTGGAAGGCCTTCGCCATCGCACGCTGCCGCTGTTCAGCGTGCAGTACCACCCCGAGGCCAGTCCCGGCCCGCACGACTCCAACTACCTCTTCCGGGACTTCCGAAAACTGATGGAAGAGTGGAAGGGCTGAACATGCTTGCGGTCGGCTTGTGGTGAAACTGGACTTGGTCCCTCAGCGGCTAAAGCCGATCCTTTCAGTTAAGTCTGACGGCGGGGCTGAAGCCCCGCCCCTTCAAGGACGAAGGGGGCGGGCTTATGGCGGAAGTGGATCCCGGCATTGAAGGATCGCAGGTTCTGGTGTTGAAGGGGACGGGCTTAGACCGTCCGTCACAACGAACAAGTTGAACGGCTTTAGCCGCTGAGGGAATCAATGCGACCGGCCAGAGAGACAGTCAGGAGGAGCGGAGAGACATACTTTGTAAGCGCCCAGACCGTTGATCGGCAGCCATTTTTCCGCCACGAACGGTGGGCACTGTGGATGGAGGAAATTTTCCAAGATTATCGAGGCAGTTCTTATCAACTACACGCCTATGTCGTCATGCCTGACCATTTCCATGCAATCCTCTCCGCTCAAGACAGCATTGAGAGAGCGATGCAAAATATCAAGGGCGGCTTTTCATTCCGAGCGAAGCGGGCATTTGATTGGAAACACGATATCTGGCAGGTGGGATTTTCCGATCATCGGATTCGAGATGCTGCGGATTGGGATCGCCATGTCGCCTATATGGGGCATAATCCAGTCAAAAATAAGCTCTGCTCAATCTCTGATGCTTACCGATACCTTGCGGTGAATCTGGGCCCGATCCCTCAGCGGCTAAAGCCGTCAACTCTTCGTGGATCTAACGGCGGGCGTGAAGCCCCGCCACTTCAAGATTCAACACCGCCATTTCAAGAGCCAAGACCGCCACTTCAAGGTTCAGCACCGCGCCTTCAAGAGCCGCTCTCTTGGATTCAATCAGACCCGGCAAAGCCTAAGACTCCCCAAAGCGCTACAGTCGAGGCCAGGCCTCTGAGCGCGAAGCGAATGGAAAAATAAAAATGCCACGCAGGAACGATATAACGAAAATTCTAGTGATCGGCTCGGGTCCGATCGTAATCGGCCAGTCGGCGGAGTTCGATTACTCCGGCACCCAAGCCTGCAAGGCGCTCAAGGCGGAAGGTTACGAGGTGGTGCTGGTGAATTCCAATCCAGCCACCATCATGACCGATCCCGAACTCGCGGACCGCACTTACATCGAGCCCTTGACCCGGGAGTACGTCGAAGAGATCATTCGCCGGGAGTGCGAGCGGATGACCGATGACAACGGCCAGCGCATAGGCAAATTTGCTCTGCTGCCTACTGTAGGCGGCCAGACGGCTCTGAATCTTGCTGTCGATCTTGCCGACTCGGGCGTGCTCGAGAAGTACGACGTGGAAATGATTGGCGCCCGTCTTGAAGCCATCAAGAAGGCTGAAGACCGGCTCCTGTTCAAGGACGCCATGTCGCGCATCGGACTCGATGTCCCGCGCTCAGCGCTGGTCAACAATATCCGCGATGGCGTGGAGTTCGCCGCAAAGATCGGCTTCCCGGTCATCATCCGGCCATCCTTTACCCTGGGCGGTTCGGGCGGCGGCATTGCCTACAACCGCGAAGAGCTGATGGAGATCCTGGCTCGCGGTCTCGACCTTTCTCCCGTGCACGAGTGCCTGATCGAAGAGTCGGTGCTGGGCTGGAAAGAGTACGAGCTGGAAGTGATGCGCGATCTCGCCGACAACGTGATCATCATTTGCTCCATCGAGAACATGGACCCGATGGGCGTGCATACCGGCGATTCGATCACCGTAGCCCCTGCCCAGACCTTGACTGATCGCGAGTACCAATCCATGCGCGATGCGGCCATCCGCGTGATGCGCGAGATTGGCGTCGAGACTGGCGGATCCAACGTGCAGTTTGCCGTGAACCCTGCGACCGGGCGGATGACGGTCATCGAGATGAATCCGCGGGTATCGCGATCGTCCGCACTGGCTTCGAAAGCGACTGGCTTTCCCATTGCCAAAATCGCAGCCAAGCTGGCCGTTGGCTACACGCTTGATGAGATTCCTAACGACATCACGCGCAAGACGCCGTCCTGCTTTGAGCCCTCCATCGATTACGTAGTCGTCAAAATTCCCAAGTGGCAGTTCGAGAAATTTCCCGGGGCCGATGAGAACCTGGGGCCGCAGATGAAGTCCGTTGGGGAAGTGATGGCCCTGGGCCGCACCTTCAAAGAAGCGCTGATGAAGGCGCTCCGTTCGCTCGACACCGGCAAGACCATACGGTCGGAGGTGATCGAGCCACGAAGGCTGACGCAGCGCCTGGTGACTCCGCAACCGGAGCGGCTGAACTACATTCGTTATGCCCTGCGCAGCGGGCTCTCGGTACGGGAAATTGCCCGCGTGACTTCCATGGATCCCTGGTTTCTCTACCAGATTAAGGAAGTGACGGAGACCATCCAGAAGCTGGCCGACTATTCGCTGGAAACCATGCCGGCGGATTTCCTGCGCAAAGTGAAGCGCATGGGCATCTCCGATGCCAGGATCGCCGAAGAATGGAATCTCGACGGACTGCATGGAGCGGTTCCGGTCAGGGAACTGCGGCAGCGCCACGGCGTGACGCCGGTATTCAAGAAGGTGGACACCTGCGCGGCCGAGTTCGATAGCGATACGCCTTACCTCTACTCCACTTACGAAGAGGAAGATGAAGCCCCGCCGACGGCGAGACGCAAAGTCATTATTCTAGGCAGCGGGCCGAACCGGATCGGGCAGGGCATCGAGTTCGACTACTGCTGCTGCCACGCAGCGTTTGCGCTTCGGGATGACGATTACGAAACCATCATGGTCAACTGCAATCCGGAGACGGTGTCGACCGATTACGACACCAGCGACCGGTTGTACTTCGAACCGCTCACTCTCGAAGATGTGATGGCTGTCTACGAGCACGAGGCATCCTCAGGCGCCGACATCGGTATGATCGTGCAGTTCGGCGGGCAGACTCCGTTGAACCTTGCGATTCCTTTAAAGGCGGCGGGCGTCAAGATCCTGGGCACCTCTCCCGAATCCATCGACCTGGCCGAAGACCGTAAGCGTTTCGGGCGCCTTCTCGAGGACCTGAATATTCCGCAGCCACCGGGCGCGATGGTGACCAATATTGAAGAAGCGGTAGAAGGCGCGGCGCGGGTAGGCTACCCCGTGCTAGTGCGGCCATCGTATGTGCTGGGCGGACGGGCGATGGTGATTGCTTATGATGCCGATGCAGTTAGCCGCTATATGAAGGAAGCGGTGGAGTACTCCCGCGAACGCCCTGTACTGGTCGACCACTTTCTCGAGGATGCGGTGGAAGTCGACGTGGACGCGTTGTGTGACGGCAGAGACGTGGTGATTGCCGGCATCATGCAGCATATCGAGGAAGCGGGTATCCATTCCGGAGACTCTTCCTGCGTGCTGCCCGCGGCCGATCTCGCGCCCGCTACCCTGGAGACGATTCGTACCTACACGCGCAAGCTGGCGCTGGCTCTGAACGTGGTGGGCCTGGTTAACCTGCAGTTCGCGATTCAACGCAAGTCCGGGGAACAGGATAAGGTCTTCGTCATCGAAGTAAATCCGCGTGCTTCCCGAACCGTGCCCTACGTCTCCAAGGCCACCGGTGTGCCGTTGGCTAAGATTGCTGCGCGCCTGATGACTGGGCGCACTTTGCGCGAGTTGATGCCGGAGCAAGTTGCCGAGCGCAACGACCTCGCGACGGGCAGTCACTTTTTCGTCAAGTCGCCGGTCTTCCCCTGGAACAAGTTTCCCGGTGTCGATACGGTGCTGGGTCCGGAGATGAAATCCACCGGGGAAGTGATGGGTGTGGCGGATAACTTTGGCGAAGCCTTCGCCAAAGCGCAGCTCTCGGCCGGACAGGTCTTGCCGGTGAAGGGAACCGTCTTCTTCAGCGTGAATGACCGCGACAAGGCCGTCGTTGTGGATCTGGCCCGGCAGTATGTGGAGCTGGGTTTCCATCTGGTGGCCACGCATGGTACGGCAGACGTATTGGAGCGGGCTGGCCTGATGGTCGAGCGCGTGTATAAGGTCAAGGAGGGCCGGCCGAACGTAGTCGACCTGATCAAGGGTGAGCGGATTCAGTTGATCGTGAATACCCCACACGGCCAGGACACATTCTTCGACGAGAAAGCCATTCGGCGAGCGGCGGTGACGCAGAGAATTTCCACCATCACCACCATTGCGGCGGCTCGAGCAGCGGCGGAAGGAATTGCCGCGACCCAGAGACGCCGGATCACCGTCAACGCGCTGCAGGAATTACGCCGGGAGCCGGTGGTGGCGCATTAACAGGCTGCAGAAGGCACGCTGACGAAGCGCACGGCTTTACAGGCTTGCGCAAAACTCGTGCCCTAAACGATTGCCATACGACGCGCTTTAGAGCCTGCGTGAGAACTCTTGCTTCAAATAGAGTTCCGTTACAACTGAGGTTGTAAGTGGTCCTTAGAATTACTCCCCGTATCATTGGAAACCATACCTCAGAGGGGTAAGCCCTCTTCGGCCGCATACAACTCGTGCCGTCCTTCAGCAGTCTGTCAGGGGTGCGCTGCTAGTTGCGAATATCGAAGGTCAGTTCTTCCACCAGCTTCTGTTCTTCGGCGACCAGGGGTAGCAGAGGCATCCGCGGGCGGCCCCCGTAGTAGCCATTCAAATCCAGCGCATACTTAATCCCCGGAATTCCCATTTGGCCGCAGACCTCGATTCCTGCACGGACGATGCGTCGTTGCTTGTCCGCCGCCAGCCCGGCATCGTTTTCCTTCCACGCGGTGTAGACCTCATGGCAGGCTTGTGGGGCGAAGGCTGCCAATGCCAGCACACCACCTGTAGCTCCCGCCTCCAGCGAGGGATAGAGGGTCTGGGCAGAGCCGCAGAGCAGCTGAAAGCCCACTTCGCGGGAACGGGTCTTTAGCGCCGCCGGAGGGGGCGGCACGGCCACCGCCGTCATACCGGATCCAAGCTTTTCCACAGCCACAAAGGTCGGCCCCGCTTGGCTTGCACTCTGCACTGAAGCCCTTAACATTCTCGAAGTGACCGCTGAAAATAAGGTAGTTACCGGGATGCTGCGTTTCCTGACGGAGAGCGTGGCGTGGACCAGCTGTGCAATTCGCTCGACGTTGCCGCTGGAATCCTTCATGCCCACGATGTTGGGATGCAGGGCCAGTTCCGCGACCACTTCGACCGGCAGATCGTAAGCCGTGCACCCGGGCACGCTGTAGAGAAGCACAGGAAGCGGAGAACGATCGGCAATCGCCTGGTAGTAAGTCAGCATTTCGCGGTTTCGCATCTGCTTGCGGTAGTAATGAGGTGTGCGGACGAGGATCGCATCGTAATCCAGCTCAGCTGCGTAGTCCGCCATGCGCAGCGTTTCAAAGACGCTTTCGCGTCCGACTCCCGCCAGCAACACCTTGTCCGGGGTTGCTGCTGCCTGAGCTACCCGCAACGCCTCGCGCGATTCTTCCTCGCTGAGCATCACGGCTTCTCCGGTCGAGCCGAGCATCACCAGGCCGCTTAGCGGAGTGTGGGAATAGCGATCAACATTGTGTTCCAGCTTGCGCCAGTAGGGCCGTCCGTCTGGATAAAAACACGTGGTGACCGCGGCAAAAATTCCTTCAAGCAGCATTCCATGATTGTAGTTCCGGAGATCGCTGAGAGTCAGTCGCCGGCAGGATGGCGGTAAAAAGAGCATTCCTTGTTTCCCGCGCCGGCTAAAAACGTGCCAGAACGGAACTAGACTGCATGCCCAAAGTGCTTAATCGCCATTAGCACAAGAGTTACTTCCGCCCAGTGGCTAATTAGAGCCATTAACTGTCACCGGTAAAAGCGGAGGAAAACACTGACTTATAATGTTCTGAGCGGAGATCAGGGTCCTTCTTGATTCAGGCGCACTCAAAAGCCTGGCCGGCGATGGTGCCGCTCAATTCATCGGGGAAGGAATCCGGCCAAAATGGCGACAGGAGACGTTGCCGTGGGAGCACCCGGAGCGGGTAGCTCAGCGGCTCTGCAAACGCCAACATCCAATCGGATCGTAAATGACTTCAGCATCCAAGTAGCGACCGTTAACGGGTCCGGGTCGCAGTCTGCCAACCTGGTGCTGCTAAAAAGCATATTCGGGATGGGCATCCCGGTAAGCGGAAAGAACCTCTTCCCATCCAACATCGCAGGCTTGCCCACCTGGTACACCATTCGCGCCAGCAAACAGGGCTACGTTGCGCGTAAAAGGGAAATCGAACTCCTGGTGGCGATGAATGCTGAGACAGCCAAGGAAGACATTCTTTCCCTGCCCGCCGGCGCCGCCGCCATCTATGACGAGGCCTTGAACCTTAAGCAGTATCGCGACGACGTGATCTGCTATCCGGTCCCTTTCGACAAGCTGACGGCCGCGGTTTGTCCCGAAGCCAAACTGCGCAAGCTGGTGCGCAACATGATCTATGTGGGCGTGGTGGCGCAGTTGCTGGCGATGGATATGGTTGCGGTCGAAAACGCGGTACGCCGCCAGTTCGCCAAGAAGCAAAAGGCAGCGGATTTGAACTGGGGGGCGATCAAAGCCGGCTATGATTTTGCCCAAAAATCGCTGACCAAGCAAGATCCCCTGGCGCTCGAGCCCATGCACGCGACCGAGGGCAAGATCATCATTGACGGTAACGCCGCGGCGGCTTTGGGCGCCATGTTCGCCGGGGTCACGGTAGTGACCTGGTATCCCATCACGCCTTCGTCTTCGGTTGTCGAAAGTCTCATCGACTTCATGAAGAAGTACCGCGTGGAGCCGGACGGCAAAGCGAATTTCGCCATCGTGCAGGCAGAAGATGAACTGGCCGCGATCGGTATGGTGTTGGGCGCAGGCTGGGCTGGTGCGCGTTCCATGACCTCCACCTCCGGCCCTGGCATTTCGCTGATGGCAGAGTTTTCCGGCCTGGGCTATTTTGCTGAGATTCCCGGGGTCATCTTCGATATCCAGCGGGTCGGCCCTTCCACCGGCATGCCGACGCGCACCATGCAGGGCGACCTGCTCTCGATTGCCTACCTTTCGCACGGCGATACCAAGCACGTCATGTTGCTCCCCGCCTCGGTCAACGAGTGCTATCAATTCGCGATGGAAGCCTTCGACCTCACCGAGCAATTGCAGACGCCCGTTTTTGTCCTCTCCGACCTCGATATCGGAATGAATAACTGGATGTCCGATCCGTTTGTTTATCCCGAGAAGCCTTTGAAGCGGGGCAAGGTTCTTTCCAAGGAAGACCTGGAGCGGCTAGGTGGATTCGAACGCTATAAGGATGTGGACGGCGACGCGATTCCTTATCGCACCCTGCCGGGAACCGACCATCCCAAGGCGGCCTATTTCACCCGCGGCAGCGGCCACAACGAGAAGGCTCTCTATACCGAGCGGCCGGACGACTACCAGAACCTGATGGAGCGCCTGGATCGGAAGTTCGAGACCGCGCGAACCCTGGTGCCCGCACCAGAAATGGTGCAGACCGGCAAGTCCAAAATAGGCCTGATTGCCTTCGGCAGCTCCGATTTTGCGGTGCGTGAAAGCCGCGATCAGCTGAAAAAGGAATATGGCCTGGAAACCGACTACCTGCGCTTACGCGCCTTTCCTTTTTCCCAGGAAGTGCAGGCTTTTGTGGCCGCTCACTCCAGGGTCTACGTAATCGAGCAGAACCGGGATGGGCAAATGCTCAGCTTGCTCAAGCTCGACCTGCCGCTGCAGACATCACCAAACTGAGAAGCATTCGCCACTTCGACGGCTTGCCCCTCGACGCGCGCACCGTGACCGACAAGCTGGTCCTTCAGGAGGGAATCTAATGGCGACCACTCTCAACCCACCGGTAGCTCCCGGACCCAAGAAGAATCGTCTGGGACTACAGGTACTGGACTATCGCGGCGGAAAAACGACGCTCTGCGCCGGCTGCGGACACAACGCCATCTCCGAGCGCATTGTGGACGCCATGTACGAGATGGGGGTCGCGCCCGAGCGGGTGATGAAGCTCTCCGGCATTGGCTGCTCCTCCAAAACCCCGGCCTATTTCATGAGCCGCGCCCACAGCTTCAACAGCGTCCATGGGCGTATGCCCTCGGTAGCCACCGGCGCGCTAATGGCCAACCACACCATGATGGGCCTGGGGGTCAGCGGCGACGGGGACACGGCCTCCATCGGTTTTGGCCAGTTCGCCCACCTCATGCGGCGCAACCTGCCGCTGATCTACATCATTGAAGACAATGGCGTTTACGGCCTGACCAAAGGGCAGTTCTCGGCCACTGCCGACCTCGGTTCCACGCTCAAGACCGGGGTCGTTAATGATCTGCCGCCGATCGATACCTGCGTCATGGCAGTCGAGTTGGGCGCGACCTTTGTCGGCCGGTCCTTCTCAGGCGATAAGAAGCAGCTGCTGGCGATGCTCAAGGCGGCGATTGCCCACCGCGGCACGGTGATGCTCGACGTCATCTCGCCCTGCGTCACCTTCAACGACCATGAAGGGTCGACCAAGAGCTACAAGTACGTGCAGGAGCATGAGGAGGCGGTGAACGAGGTCGGCTTCGTGCCCTCTTTCGAGGAGATCTCTGTCGATTATGATCCTGGAACGACCTACGACGTGGAAATGCATGACGGATCCCACATGAGGCTGCGCAAGCTCCACCAGGACTACGATCCGACCAACCGGATTGGCGCGGTCACCGCCCTGATGCAGGCCCATGAGCAGGGTGAGGTGCTAACCGGTGTCTTTTACGTCGATACCACCAAGCCCAGCTTTACCGACATGCTGAACCTGGTGGATGAACCCCTGGCCACGCTCCCCGAGTCCCGGGTCCGCCCCTCACGCCAGGTTCTCGACCAGATCATGCAGAGGCACCAGTAGTCAAACCGGGTATTTGATACGTTAAGTTACCGGGGCTGCACTTTTGAGCTCTGGGTACTAATTAATTGCAGCTATTAGTTGTTCAACCATCCCCTAAAAGTTGTATCATCAGCTCGTTTCTCGAACAGAGCAAGGGGATGGGATGCGTAAGAATTTCCTACGAGGTATTTATTTGGCGGTTGTTGCGGCCAGCACGCTTGGCGCTTGCCAGCGACCATTTGGCAGTCCCCCCGATTGCTCCGGAGTTGACCAAGATGGACGTCTGGGTCGGAACCTGGGAATCCCAGACCCAGGTGATGACCACGCCCTATAGCGAAGCCGCGTCGGTAACCTCGGAAATGACCTGCACCTGGTCACCCCACCACGGGTTTATCCTCTGCGACCACCTGATGAACGGCCCTACCGGCGTCAGCAACAGCTTGTCCGTGTATACCTACGACGAGGCCGGCAAGACCTACAAGTTCTTCGGTGTCAACAAAGACGATTCACCGCGGGAAATCCCCATGCAGGTTAAGGGAAACATCTGGAGCTTCGGTACCGAAGTGCAGAATCAGGACAAGACCATCATGTTCCTGACCAACGACGAGTTTGTTTCCGACAAGGTCATGCACTTCCGTACCGAGTTCAGCGAAGACAACGGGCGGAACTGGAAAGAACTGAACCAGGGCCAGCTGACCAAGATCGGCTGAGTAAAGTCTGGCCAAGAGCCGGGGCTAAAGCCCTA
>CAWFGM010000016.1:0-84099 GCA_963815175.1 uncultured Acidobacteriaceae bacterium | reverse complement strand
TCGCCGGCCTGTGCGATCGTATTCCCGCCAAGCGGCAGCTGATTGTTAACACGACGAGCGCTAGCGGCGGATCAGTGGCGGCGCTCGAAAAGCCAGGGCGCGGGGTGATTGCCGCGACCAAGAACGGAACCGAGAAAAACGCTACCGTCTTCGCACGCTATTGGGTGGAGGCTTTGCAGGATCCCACAGCGGATCTCGATAAGAGCGACTCCATTAGCGCGATGGAGGCATTCGCCTACGCGCAACGGAAGACGGCCGCATTCTATGAATCGCAAAAGCGACTGGCGACGGAGCATCCTATCTTTGAGGACACGGGCAGAGACGAACCTGTCCGCGAGCCGTCAAAGAGCGAAGGAATGTTGCTGACGAGTTTCACCGTGCTGCGCATTGGCGCGGCTCAAAAGCAGGCGAATGATCCCGCGAAGCAGGCTCTGCTGGCAAAGAAAGAAGATCTGGAACAGAAAATCGACGCGCTCAAATATCAGAAGGCTGCCATGGACCCTGCTGACTATAAACAGCAATTGACGGCGGCGCTGGTGCAGTTGGCGCAAGTGCAACAGGAACTGGACAAATGAACTGGGCGAGAAAATACGCTGCTTTGTTGGTGATGTTGATCGCGGCTATGAGCCATTGCATGGCTGCGACGCCGGACGGCTGCCAAACTCTGCGCAAGCACGGTCAGAAGGCCGAGGCGCAAGCCTGCTATGAGTCGCTGGTGCGCAGCAACACTGCCTACTATCGCGCCGAAGGCTACTGGGGGCTGGAACAGTATGACCAGGCGAATGAGCAGTTCCGCATCGCGACCGCGCCGGCAGACAGCGACCCTCTCTACAAGGTTCGCTGGGGGATGCTCCTGCATCAGCGGTTCAATAACACCGATGCCGTGGGCCTGTTCCAGGAAGCGCTGGGGAAAGACCCCAAAAATGCGCAAGCCTATTTAGGACTGGCAATTGTGAGCGCAGACGGCTTCGACGGCAAGGCCACGGACTATGCCAGCAGGGCCCTGGTCCTCGATCCCAAGCTGGTGGAGGCGCATGAATTCGCCGCCAATCTCGCGCTCGAAAACGCGGATACAGAACACGCAATCGCTGAGGCCGATGAGGCGCTCCGATTATCCCCGACGCCCTGAACGCGATGGCGATCCACGCAGCGGTTGAGTTGCTGGCGGATCGTTCCCCCGACGTGTGGCTGGACAAGATACGGAAAGTAAACCCCGGCTACGCAGAGGGCTACGCCCACGTGGCTCATTATCTCGAACTCAACTACCGCTTCGAAGACGCCATCGACTACGATCGCAAGGCCATTGAGGCGGATCCCAAGTACTGGCCCGCTCGTTCTCAACTAGGGGTGGGGTTGATGCGGCTTGGTCAGGAAGATGAGCCCTTCAAGCAACTGGAGATGTGTTACAACAACGGCTACCGTGACGCGCAAACGGTAAACAGCTTGCGCCTGTTGGATAGCTACAAGAATTTCGTTACCTACAAAGAAAACGGAACCATCCTGCGACTGGGTAAGAGTGAAGCGGAGCTGTTGCACCCTTACTTTGAAGCGGAGCTGCAACGTATCATCGCCACCTACAACAAGAAATATCAGATGAAGCTTAGCGGGCCGGTTCAGGTTGAGGTGTATCCCAACCACGAGGACTTTGCTGTGCGCACCATGGGAATGCCCGGACTGGGCGCGCTCGGCGTCACCTTTGGTCAAGTAGTGGCCATGGATAGCCCGTCGGCGCGCAAGCCGGGTGACTTCAACTGGGGCAGCACTTTGTGGCACGAGATGAGCCATGTCTACATTCTCACGGCCACCAACCATCGCGTGCCACGCTGGTTTACGGAAGGCCTTGCGGTACACGAGGAGACGCAAGTATCGCCGGAGTGGGGTGATCGCGTGTCGCCGGAGATCCTGGTCGCCATCCGTGATAAGAAGTTGCTGCCGGTGGCGAAGCTGGACCGAGGCTTCATCTTCCCGGATTATCCGGCGCAGGTCGTCGTCTCTTACTTCGAAGCAGGGAGCATTTGCGACTACATCCACAGCCACTGGAGCGAGGACAAGTTGCTCGATATGGTCCACTCCTACGCAAAACTCAAAACCACGCCCCAGGTCATTCAAGAAGACCTTGGCGTTTCTCCGGAAGAATTCGATAAGCAATATTCGCAATGGATAGACCAAAAATATGGAGCGCAGGCAGCCAACTTTGAACAGTCGCGCAAAACGCTGGAACAACTGGTAGCGGCGGACAGACAGAATCAATATGATTCCGTGATCCAGGATGGAGAAGCCGTCCGGCGCATGTATCCGGAATACGTCGGGGATGCCAACCCTTATGAATTCATAGCCGAGGCGTACTTGGCCAAGGGCGATAAGAAGGCCGCGGAAACCGCGCTCACTGTTTATGAGAAGGCCGGCGGCGACGATCCCGCGACTCTGAAAAAGCTAGCCGGGCTCGAGGAAGAGTTGGGGCAGCCTAAGGAAGCTGCTGAGACCCTGGACCGCATCAACTATATCTACCCGGTCCACGATGAGGATCTGCATCGCCACCTGGGTGATTTGTGGTTTTCGCAAGCGAACTACCCGGGAGCGATCCGCGAATATACCGCCCTGGTGGCATTGAACCCACTCGACAAGGCAGGTGCGCACTACAGCTTGGCCAAAGCCTATTACGCGTCAGGACAACGCGATAAAGCCGAGGAAAGCGTGCTCGCCGCGTTGGAAGCAGCGCCAGGGTATCGGCCGGCGCAGAAGTTGCTGTTGGAGATTGAACACCCGGAACAGAAGGACTCGTCCAAAACGAACTGACCGGAGCGGAGTGATGCGCAAGAGGACTGGAGATCGAGAGTCGTTGCATCCCATATCTCGCGAAAGATATGGGATACCCGAAGATTTGTTTCAGGTTCAGACAAGCAACATCTGGCTTAGTTTTCGGTCTCGCCCTTCCACAAACCATGGGGTGCCCCACATCTCGCTAGTTTTTCGCGAGATGTGGGATACCGCGGAACCTTTCGCCCTTTTTTGAAACCGCTAATCGAGAGGAAAAATAAACGATGGTCACGATCCCTGAACTAAGCCAGGACGCAGCCCAGCTGCAACAGCGCATCGAAAGGTTTTATGCGGTCCGCGATGGCATCCTCTCCCAGGTGCGCCAGGTCATTGTCGGCCAGGAAGATGTGCTCGACCAGATCCTTACCGCGCTTTTTGTCGGTGGACATTGCCTCATCACGGGCCTGCCCGGCACCGCCAAGACGCTGATGGTGCGCACCATTGCGGAGACGCTCGGCCTATCGTTCCGGCGCATTCAGTTCACCCCGGACCTGATGCCCTCTGACATTACCGGCACCGACATTATTGAGGAAGACCTCACCACAGGCCACCGCAAGTGGACCTTCGTCCACGGTCCGATCTTCGGCAACATCGTGCTGGCCGACGAGATCAACCGCACCCCGCCGAAGACCCAGGCCGCATTGCTCGAAGCCATGCAGGAACGCTCCTGCACGGTGCGCGGCCACGTTTATCCGCTGCCCGCTCCCTTCTTCGTGTTGGCAACGCAGAACCCGATCGAACTCGAAGGTACCTACCCGCTGCCCGAAGCGCAGCTCGACCGATTTCTCTTCAACACCATCCTCGACTACCTCAGCGCCAGCGACGAACTCAAAGTAGTGGACCTTACCACGACGACCAAGGTGGCTACGGTGGAGCCGGTTACCACTGCGCAGGAGTTGCTCGACTTCCAGCAACTGGTCCGCATGGTGCCGATCGGCGAACCGGTGGCGAAGTATGTCGTCAACCTGGTGCGCGCGACAAGATACAAGAACGAGAATGCACCCGATTTCGTAAAGAAGTATGTCAACTATGGCGGCAGCATTCGTGCCGCGCAATTTATCGTGTTGGCGGCAAAGGCGCGTGCCCTCTCCCGCCGCCGCTACCACGTCACTTACGACGACGTCACCTCGCTTGCCATCCCAGTGCTCCGCCATCGCATCCTGCTCAATTTTCATGCTGAGTCGGAGCGCGTGGATGCCGATGAAATTCTCCGCCGCCTGATCGAACATATGCCGCCGCCGAAGGAGGCCTGATGCTGCAGCGCTTTCTCGATCCCGGTGTGCTGGCCAGTATCAGCAGCCTTGACCTGCTCGCCAAGACAGTGGTCGATGGCTTTGTCGCCGGACTCCATCGCTCGCCCGATTTTGGCTTCAGTTCGGAGTTCGCCGAGTATCGTGCCTATACGCCCGGGGACGACCTGCGCCATGTCGACTGGAACTTATTTGCGCGCACCGAGCGCTGCTACCTGAAGCGCTATCGCGGAGACACCAACAGCCAGCTCACCATCCTTCTCGACGCCAGCAATTCGATGGATTACTCCTCCAGCAAAGCCAGGCCAAGCAAGATGGATTATGCCCGCTTCGCCGCCGCCTCGCTCTTCTATCTCGCCATCCACAATCAGCGGGATGCGGCCGGCCTGATCGTTTTTGACGATGAGGTGCGCAACTACATCCGGCCCTCCACGCGGCAGGGGCAGCTGCACCGGCTGTTAGCGGGGCTGGAGCAAGCGGAGCCGCGCGCCCGCACGGACTTCAACAAGCCGCTGCTTCACTTCCAGAATCTTCTGCATCGGCGCGGCATTGTGATTATCTTCTCCGATTTCTATGAGGATCCGGCCACCATCGTGCGCACCATTGAGCCGTTGCGCTACCACGGCAACGAGGTGGTGCTGTTCCATGTGCTCGATCCCAAAGAGATACGGCCGGACTTGCGTGGGCCCGCCATTCTGGTAGACCTGGAGACAGATCAACGGATGGAAGTGATTCCGGAGTACACCCGTAAGGAGTACAGCAGGAAGATCGACGATCATATCGAGCAACTGCGCAACCGCACGCGCGGAGCGGGCATGGATTACCACCTGCTGGTGACCGACCAGCCGCTCGACACCACGCTGCGTGAGTACCTCTCTATTCGCCAGGGAGAGCGATGATGGGATTTCTCAATCCATGGTTTTTATTTGCCCTGGCGGCGATTGGCTTGCCTGTCTACATTCACTTGCTGCGCCGCCACATCGTTCCTCCGCAACCCTTCAGTTCCCTCATGTTTTTTGAACGCGGGACGCAAAGCTCCACGCGCCACCGGCGGCTGCGCTATTTGCTGCTGTTTTCCCTGCGCACCGCATTGCTGCTGTTGCTGATACTCGCGTTTGCCAATCCCTTTATCCGGCGGGCTAGCAGCAGCACCAGCGACAAGCTGCTGCTGGTGGTGGTCGACAACTCTTTCAGCATGAAGGCCGGGTCAAGGTTTGCGGATGCCAAACAAGCCGCGTTTCAACTGCTGGCATCGAGGCCCCGATCGCAGCGTGCCGAAGTCATGGCGTTGGGCGGCCGGCTGGCGATTTTGACCCAGCCCGTCCAGGACGCCGGCGCCCTACGTTCTGCCGTGGAGAGTATTCAGCCTGGGGATTCGCGTGCGAATTTAGGTGAGCTCGCACACGGAGTCCGCGTCCTGGTGGAGACCGTGCACACACCAGTGGAGCTGCACCTCTTCAGCGATATGCAGAAGACCGGCATGCCGGCGAACTTTTCTGACATTGAGTTGCCCGCGAATGTAACTGTCGTTCCGCATCCGGTGGGAGCTGCCGCCACGCCTAACTGGACGGTCGAAGGTGTCAACGCGCCGGCTCAGCTAGCGGACGCGAAAGATCCGAAAAAATCGCGTGTACAGGCGGTGATTGCCGGCTATGGAACTCCCGCTGCCTCTCGAACGGTTTCGCTGGTCGTCAATGGCAAGACCGTCGCTACCCGCAAAGTGGATGTTGCGGCGGACGGCCGGGCTACGGTTGAGTTTCCATCGCTCGATGTGCCCTACGGGCTGAACCGTTGTGCGGTCAAGATCGATTCCGCGGACGGCTTTCCCGCGGACGATGTAAGCGTGTTCTCGGTCAAACGGGCCGATCCGGAGCGGGTGTTGTTCGTGCACCAGGCCAGCGATGCGCGCTCGCCTCTTTATTTTGGCGCGGCTCTCGCTGCGGCGAGTCAGGCATCCTTCACTTTGCAATCCATCGATAGCGAAAAGTCTGCCGACATTGATCCTGCAAAGTACGCATTTGTGGTGCTCTCCGATGCCATCTCGCTGCCTTCGATCTTTGAGAACGCCCTTACGCGGTATGTGCGCGGCGGCGGTAGTGTCCTGATTGCGGCCGGGACGTCGGCCGCGCACCATGCACGCATCCCCATCTTCGGTGGAACCACGTCGGACGCGCACGTTTATTCACGCAATGGATATGCCGTGGTCGGGCAGACCGACCTCACGCATCCAGCCATGAATGACGCGGCGGGATGGACCGATCTGAAGATCTATTACGTCGCAGGCGTAGACGCGAACGGTGCGCGCGTGATCGTGCGGCTCACGGATCAAACACCACTGTTGATGGAGAAGCAGATTGGGGAGGGCCACGTGCTGCTGCTGGCGTCCGGATTGGACAACTTGACCAACGACCTGCCGGTCCGTCCTGCGTTTGTAGCGTTTGTCGATCGCACCGCGCGCTATCTTGCGGGAAGCGAGAGCATCGGCGGCAGCAGGCTCGTGGATTCGTTTGTTCCGCTGCGCGCCTCCGCGGCCCGAACCGGAAATCCCTCCACGGGGGTCGAGATCATCGACCCTGACGGTCATCGCGCTTTATCGTTGGCGGAGGCGGCAACAGCCCAGTCTTTCCAGTTGACGCGCGCGGGCTTCTACCAGATCCGCTTCGCGAATGGCCACACCGCGCTGATCGGCGTGAATCCAGACCGCCGCGAATCAGACCTGCGGCCCATCGCGAACGATCTGTTGCAACTCTGGGGTAAAAGCTCGGCGTCACCTGACGCCCGCCACTGCGGGTTACGTGCAGGAAAAATATACCGCCCATAGCATCTGGTGGTACGTTATGCTGCTTGTATTGGTGGCGGCGGTTGCCGAGTCCATCGTTGCCAGCCGCTACCTCGGCACACAGAGGGAGGAGGCATGAGCAACTCCAACTCAAACCGGGATAAGCTCAACCTCTATATCCACCAATTGCACCAGCGGTTGCGTCTGGGTGTATCGCTGCGTGGGGTGGCCATCCTCATGGCCACGGCACTGATCACAACCATATTTCTCGTTCTCATCCTGAATGCGTTTGCCTTTCCGGTGCGCGGCCTCACCGGCGCTCGCTCGCTGCTGCTGCTTGTCCTGGGGCTGGCTGCAGCCTTCGGCCTAGCGCTTCCCATGCGCCGTCTTACTCGTGGACGGGCCGCGGCGGTTGCTGAGTCCGCCTACCCTGAATTTCAGCAGCGGCTACTCACCTTCGATGATCGGGAAAAACAGGGAAACGATCCTTTCCTGGAATTGCTTGCGGCGGACACGCTTGCCGTAGCCAAAGACGTGCCCCCGGCGAACCTGGCGCCGAACAACCAGCTCTATTTTTTGGCGGGTGCGGGCTTCGCGTGCCTGGCTGTGCTTGGGTGGCTTGTTGCCGCGGGTCCCGGCTACCTGGGCTACGGAGCGTCGCTGCTCTGGACCGGTCCCAAGGCTGCTCCTCTTTACGACATACGAGTTACCCCGGGCGACGTTGCTGTGCGGCGCAACAGCGATCAACTGGTCACCGCACAGGTCATTGGGCTTAAGCCGGATAAGGTGCAACTATTTGCCCACTACCAGAGCGCGCGCAATCACGTGTGGGAGCCGGTTAGGATGCAGCCGCAAAGTGATGCCTCCGCGGCTCCTGGAAGCTCGAACTATCAGTTCCTCTTCGCTGGCCTTCCTGAAAACGTCGAATACTACGTCCAGGCCGATCACCTGACCTCGCGTCATTTCAAGGTCCGTGTGGTTGATTTGCCCGCAGTCAAGCAAATGAAGGTGACCTATCACTACCCGAAATGGACGGGCATGCATGAGGTTACAGAAGAGCGCGGTGGCGACTTGCGGGCCATCGAGGGCACGAACGCAGAGCTGACGGTGCAGATGGACCATCCTTTGCGCAACGGGCAACTTACGCTCGATGACGGAAAGCAGATTACTCTTAGCGGCGGCGAGGGCAATGTGTACAAGGGCTCCATCCTCATGCAAAAGGATGGCGCGTACCACGTTGCCGCGCTCGATCAGGGCCAGCCGGTCCGCCTGTCGGAGGACTACTTCATCGCTACCGATAAGGCGAATCCGCCGCAGATCGCCATCGATCGGCCAATGAGCGACTACCGTGCCAGTCCTATTGAAGAAGTCACGGTCGGCGTGAAGGCCTCGGACGATTTTGGCCTGAACAAAATGAGCCTTCACTACTCCGTCAACGGCGGACCGGAGAAAACCATCGACCTGTTGCAGAAGCCGGGCGCGAAGAACGCTGACGGTACGACGACTTTGAGCCTGGAAGATTTCAAGCTTATTCCCGGTGACTTGGTCAGCCTGTACGCCACGGCGAAAGATGGACACGCGGAAGCGCGCACCGATATGTCGTTTATCCAGGCCGATCCGTTTGAGCGGGAATTTTCGCAGTCGCAGCAGATGGGTGGTGGTGGCGGCGGCGGGGGTGGCGCGGGAAGCGAGACGGACATTTCCAAACGTGAGAAAGAGCTGATCGCCGCAACCTGGAAGCGCCAGAATGAAAAGACCGCCGCGCCTAAGGACTCGGCGGAAGCCGGAAAATTCCTCTCCGGGGTGCAAGCCAAACTGCAGGAGCAGGCGTTGTCATTAGCTGCGCGCATGGAAAGCAGGGATTTGTCCTCTGCGAACGAGGAATTCAACAGCTTTGGGCATGACATGCAAGCGGCCGCGGCGGCCATGACGCCATCTTCAGAAAAGCTGAAGCAGATGCAATGGCACGACGCCATCCCTGCGGAACAGAAAGCGCTGCAATACCTGCTGCGTGCCGAGGCGACCTTCCGCAAGATAGAAGTTGCGTTCGGCCAGCAGCGCGGCGGTGGTGGCGGAGGAGGCGGAGGCGCGGGTCGGGATCTTGCCAGCCTCTTCGACCTTGAACTGGATACGGAGAAAAACCAGTACGAGACGGCGCAGACCGGCTCTGCTGCAGATCAGCGTGCCAAAGCGATCGACGATGCTTTGCAAAAGCTCGACGCCCTCGCCCGTCGCCAGGAAGACTTGGCGCTCAGCAGCGCAACAGCCCGCAAACCATGCAGGAGCGCTGGCAACAAGAGATGCTGCGCCGTGAAGCCGAACAGCTGCAGAAGCAGATGGAGCAGCTGGCCCAGAACAGTCGGCCTAAAAACGATCAGCAAGGTCAACAGGGTGGTCAGCAGCAACAGGGCCAGCAAGGCCAGGCGAGTGAACAAGGGCAACAAGGACAGCAGAGTGCTGGTGGCTCATCGAGTGGATCGTCTTCAGGTGGGCAGTCCTCCCAGTCTCGGGCCGGAGGGTCAAGGGCTCAATCGAATGCTGACGGCGGTTCGAGCGACCCTCGAGTGACTCAAGCATTGAACCGGCTGCGCGAGGCGGATCAACAGATGAAGCGCAGCGCGGGTCAACAACAGAGCGCAGACGCTGCCCGGCAGGCGGCTGACCAACTCCGCCAGGCTGCAAGCCTCATGAGCGGTACGCAGCAACAGCAGGCAACAGGCAGGCTCGATTCGCTTTCCCGGGAAGCCGACCGTCTGAGCAAGGAAGAGCACACGCAGGCGGATCGGGTTCGCGGGTTGGCTGGTCGTCCTGAGGCATCCAGCCAGGCTGAGTACCAAGCCAGGCTGCAGCAGCGCAACAAGCTGGCGGAGGATCGGCAGCAACTTTCCGACGATCTCTCTCAGCTGGAAAAGAATATGCGCAACACATCCCGCGAGCTAGCGCCGACGCAGCCGCAGGCAGCTTCGAAGTTGCGCGACGCGTTGGGCGGCATGGACCAGACTGATCTGACCAACCGCGTCCAGCGGACAGCCGATTGGCTCCGGCGCGGAATCAATCCCAATTCCAATGGAACCGAAGAGGGCATCAGCAAAAGTCTCGACCAGTTGAGCCAGGAGGTACACCAGGCACAACAAGGGCTGGGGCCGGGCAAACCGGGGCAAGAGCAAGGCGAGCAAACTGCCGCGCTCGATCACGTTGAACGCTTTCGCAACCAGGTCGAGTCCCTGACGGGGCGTGGGCAGAATCCGTTGGGCCGCCAACCTGGCCAGCAGCAAGGACAGCCCGGACAGCAACAGGGGCAGCCTGGACAGCAGCCAGGGCAGGGTGGCCAGCCGGGGCAGCAATCAGGTCAGAATGGACAATTCGGTCAGCGTCCTGGGGGGTCGAGCAGCCGCGGTGGCCCAGGCGCTCAGATTGCTCAGGGCGGCGGCAATCAACGTGGGGGAAACCAGGTTGCTCAGAATAACTTGAGCGGCGACGTTGGCAATTGGCGTTCTGGCGGCGGGGCGGCCGGCACAGCCTGGAACAACATCAATACCGGGAACAACCACTTCGACAGGTCAGGCAGAGCCGCTCCTGATAATTCGCCAGTGTCCGCGGACCCGGAAGCTACTTACCGGCAAGGGCTGGAGGAGTTGAGCCAGCTCCACCACCTGGCGCAGAATGACCCTACAGCGCTCAAGGAGATTCAGGACCTGGTGCGTGATATGCAGCGCCTTGACCCGAAGCGTTTCCCGGGCAATCCGGCGATGGTCGAACAACTCCACACCGAGGTGCTCAGCGGGGTCGACAAACTGGAGTTGCAACTGCGCCACGATTCAGGCGATGAGGCCGGCCAGGTGCGTACAACCAAGGAGCCGCCGGTACCGTCCGGATACGAAGAAGCAGTCGCCGAATATTTCCGCCGCCTCGGCAAGGGCCAATAGGCTCTCCGGCGTTCTCGAAAAAGGACCTCTGGCTCCCAAACCAAGGACGGGTACCCCATATCTCGCTCGTTTTTCGCGAGATATGGGATACCGCCGATGCTGACAGCTAGGTACATCGGATCAATCGAGAGCCAGAGGGAAAGAGCAGCGGTATCCCACACCTCGCGAAAAACGAGCGAGATATGGGGCACCCGTCCTTGGTTAGGGAACTAGAGACAAACGCAGCCTACGGTTGGAAAACCACTCGGTTTCCCGTCAGTTCGGAATTCCAGAGGGCCTCAATTTCGCTCAACGGAGCGGCAGTTGTTTTGATCTGGAACGGCTCTCTCTCCCCTTCCTTGAGGAAGTCGGCCCGGCGAGCACGACCAGTTCTACAGCCCGCAACAGCGGGGCCCGGGTGAGCAATCACTTACCGTGGTAATCCTTGAAGAGTTCCGGGAACTGCTGCTTGAGGGCTTCGACCTTGGGGCGGTCACACACCATGATGTAAGGATTATTCGGATTGTGCAATGCATAGTCCTGATGGTAGGACTCAGCATCATAGAAGGCCTTCAGGGGAACAACCTGGGTCACGATCGGTTTGGGAAAGACCCGGGCCGCATCCAGTTGCGCGATGTACGCCTTGCTGATCTTCTCCTGCTCGTCGTTGGTATAGAAGATAACCGAACGGTAAGACGAGCCCACGTCCGGCCCCTGGCGGTTGAGCTGGGTGGGGTCATGGGCGACGGAAAAGAAGATCCGCAGGAGCTGGCCATAGGTGATCTGCGAAGGATCGAAGACTACCTTCACCGACTCCGCGTGCCCGGTATTCTCCTGCGTGACCTGGTCGTAGGTCGCGGTGAACGCGGTACCGCCTGAGTATCCCGCGGTGGTGGCAAGCACCCCTTTGACGCGCTCAAATACTGACTGAGTACCCCAGAAACAGCCGCCGGCAAAGACTGCAGTCTGCTTCCCCGGAGTCTGGGCGAGAGCACTATCGCTTGCAGGAGGAGGGATGGGCGCCCTGGCGGCTGCGCTGCATCCGGTAGAGGCAGCAAAGGCGAATAAAAAAGCAATCATGGTGTTACGCATTGCAAAGGAACTGAGCATAGAAATCTCCATCCGGTATTGAGACAAACTTACGCTATGGAAGTTACAGCTGATTCCAGGCCCGCTGCGCCCTGCTTCATTTCGCTTGCGGCGGGCAGGCCGCCTCAAACTCATCGTAGCTGCCTTCCTGGAGCGTCACGTGCGCGATCTCTTCGCCCGCGGGATGACTCGGGTCGTGTGCCTTATAGAGGGTGCCGTCGGGTGAAAAAGCATTGGAAATGGACTTGTGATCGTCCAGCACCAGCTGGCGGTCGCCCCACTTTCCGTAGAAGTTGAGATACGGCCTGTGATCGGTGAGGAATTGAGTCTGCCATCCTGGGGCATTTGACAGGTAGAGGTGAATCGGTTGACCCAGCGTATCCAGGGGAAGATGCCGTGGCATGCTGCCGCCAAGGGAAAGCCGAAAGCGCACGCCCGTCGGCGTACAGAGGTAAGCGCTGCCGGAAAGGTTTGTCGACAGATACATCTTGCTGCCGCGCGACGTCGGCTGCACGCGGGCAAACAGCAGATATTCACCCCCGGCCGAGGCAACATTCATCTTTCCCCAGCCTTGCCAATAAGGAAGAGGATGAAAGTGTCCCCCCAAGTAATAACTCCATGGGGAGAAGACCGCTGTCACCAGGAGCATAAAAGCGCCCCCGCAGACGAGAAGGGTGATTAGCTGGGTCAGCAATCCAAATCGACGGCGTCGAGTGGGAAATTTGAATCGATTAGGCAAACTAGCTCCTTTGGCGCTGCAAATCCAGCATGCCGAGGCGCGTTAGGTAACCCTTTATAATGCAGGAGTATCGTTCAAGGGTGAAACAGGCATGGCACTTAAGGGCTCCGCGGTCGCTAAGCTGATTATTATCTTTGGATTGCTGGGTGTGCTCCCATCCTTCGCTGCTAATGTTGGCAGCCAACCGGATTCCCCTTCTTACCGGCTGCGCCTCTATCACTTGCACACTGGTGAACATATCGATGTGGTTTATCGGATAGGCAACCAGTACGAGCCGGATGCGATTGCACAGCTGGACCATTTTCTGCGCGACCATCGCACCGGCGATGTAAAGGATTATGACCTCAAAGAATTCGATCTGCTGCACGATTTGCTAGTCAGGCTGGGACACCCTGACGGAGAAATCGATATTGTCTGCGGTTACCGCACTCCCTGGAGCAATAACTACCTTCGCCAACATGGCCACGGGGTTGCCGAGCATAGCCAGCACATGGAAGCGAAGGCCATCGATATACGCGTTCCAGGAGTTTCCAGCGCGCAAGTTCGCGATGCGGCGTTGTCTTTGGGCCGTGGTGGAGTGGGCTATTACGCGCAGTCCGATTTTGTCCACGTAGACGTAGGCCGCGTTCGCCGCTGGTAGTACTTCCCTTCTAAAGGTAAGGCGGCCCCTTGGCTAGCGCTGCATTGAGCGTCCGGTCGTGGCCATAGATGTCGTTAAAGAAATAGACCTCTCCATTCTCTTCGACGACCGCGGTCAGATAGATAATCACCACCGGGACAGGCGGGCTCAGGTTCACCTGCTGATTATCCGGGCCGGACTGCATCGCTGCGTTTACCGCGTCCAATGTCCATTTGGGCTGATCTCGAAGCAGCCACGCTGCCAGATCCGCTGGTTTCTCCAGCCGTATGCAGCCATGGCTGAAATCGCGCCTGGATTGAGAGAACAGTGACTGGGCCGGGGTGCTGTGCAGATACACGTTGTGCTGGTTGGGAAAAATGAACTTGATGAGCCCGAGTGAGTTCGACGGTCCCGGCCTTTGGCGCACCAGCAGCTTGCCTGAACGCAGCTGCGCCAGCACGTCGCCGCTCACCGCTCCGCTGGTAACGATTTTGCCGCTTTGGTCGGTTACTTCAAAACCTTTCTTAGCCAGATAGCCGCCGTCTTTCTCGATCGCTGGAATGATCTCAGCGCGCGTAATGCTGAGGGGAACATTCCAGTACGGGCGGAAGATGATGTACTTCATGCCCTGAGCAAAGACGGGGGTTTCATGGCGTACGGCTTTGCCGACGACGACATTCATGCGCATGGCAATGCGGTGATCGGGGGTAAACACGCGCAAGACAAACTCAGGGATATTCACGGCCACAGGCAGCGGTGAAAAGTTCGCCGGCAGCCATCTCCACCGTTCCAACGCGTCGTCCAGTTGCTGGACGCGGACGCTAAAAGGCGTATTCAGCTGCAGCAGCGTGTCTTTGCCGAGCCTGCCGTCCGCTCCTAATCCGTGCCGGGTCTGGAAATGCTTGACCCCTTCCACCAACGCACCCTGGTAGATTCCAGGCTTTGCGTCCGTAACCGCGCCCTGCGGCAGATCACCTACTGATTGCAAACGCTGTGCCAGAGCCTCCGCACCCGGATACGCATCGCCGGGCGCGAGCGTCTTTTGCACCTCCGGCAGTGGCGGGCTGTGATCCTTATCCGCAAGCGAGAGGTAGGTTTGCAGTGCCAGCTCGGTGCGCCGATAACCGAAGTAAGGCGGCTCTACTCCGTTCAATACCTCCGGCACGTTGCTTGCCACGAGAAGTTTCTGTTCCAGAAACTGTGGCAGATCGTATTTCTTCTGCTCCACATCGAAGCCGACTTTGAATTGCTTTGGATTCACGCGACCCATGTGCAGGTCAGAGATGTAGCGCATCGCGCTCACCGTGAGCGCTGCATCAAAATGCGCAACTGTATTGGCGTCTAACGGCGAATTTTTCAGCACGGCGAGCCGCTGGGGCCAACGCGATGCGTCGTAGTCTTCCGGGTTAAGCCCTTTTTGCCGGCTGCTTTGAAACGCGGTAATCATCGCCACGGCCTGGGGTATTGCTTGTCCGTCGCGCACCCATACCGGCGCGTCGTTCACTGACTGATAGAAGGCCTGAACCTGCTGGCTGTAGTCGGGAAAATTTGGAAATGTCAGGTCTGCGAGTGTGCCCGCAGCGGCAATCGTACGTAGCTGCCCGGCCACCGCCTCGGCGTTCAGAGCCGGGCCCGCATGCGGCGGCGTGGGCGCAATTTGGGAGTGGCATCCAAGCCCGAGAAAAAACAGGCTGAGAATGGAAACGATATAGGCTGTCGAACGCCTTGCTGAAATCATGATGCTTTGATCTCTGATCGTGGATTGCGATTCGGCCGAGAAGATTTTTTTCGCGCACTTCCAAACCAGCGGCTAGGCACCCGAGGACACCAGCGCCGGAGTCAGGAGCGAGGTGGTGGCCTCGACCCCAGGCGCCAACCGCGTGAGCGTGATCACGGTAATGTCATCGTCCTGTCCGAAGGCAACGGCCGCGTCGGTAGCTTGCTTGGCGTCGGGTTGCGTGGCGATGAGCGCCCGCAGGCGTTCGAAGCTGAAGATCTCGCCGGCGGAGTTACGTGCCTCGAGCAGGCCATCCGTATAGAGGGTCAGCCGGTCTCCGATAGCCAGATGAAGCTTTGTCTTTTCGTATCTGATGACCGGATCCAGTCCCAAGGGCAGCGCGCCCGGCGAGCTGAGTTCGGTCTTGTTAAGGAAGGCAGGAGGATGGCCGGCATTTGCCAGAATGCATTCTCCGTCCGGGTCCAGACGCAATGCCAGGCAGGTCACAAACCCGTCTTTCAGACGGCCATATAGACGGCGGTTGAGGATAGAGAGAACTTGTGAAGGATCGTCCACGGTGTCCGCTACCGTGCGAATGGTTCCAACGATCAAGGCAACGGTCATGGCTGCTTTCAGCCCTTTGCCACTCACATCGCCTAACACCAGCAAGGCGGAATCATCCGGCTGGGCGATGAGTTGAAAAAAATCCCCGCCGACTTGTTGAGCCGGCCGGTATGCACTAGTGACGGCATAGCCATCGAGAGATGGAAGCGTCTCTGGGATGAGCACCTGCTGCAGCTCCTGCGCGCTCTTGAATTCCTGCTCAAGCACACCTTGCCGCTCACTCTGCTCAATCGAATAACGGTAAACCGCGTACACGATGGCGATCAGCAAAAATACAAATTCCAAAGCAGCCAAGTTGAACGGAGTGCCACCCAGGGTAAACAACGGCGATACGGTCTTTTGTGAGATGGTCCAGTGAGTGAAGCGTACGCCTTGGCCGGTGAAATTCTGGAAGCCCAGCGTTAACTGCGTGAGCGCGGCAAGGATAGCCATCAACCAGCGCGAGCGGTCCAGCCGCTTTCCAATGGCAAAGCCAAGCAGCACCAGCGGATAGGCTTCAATCAGCATGGTCGGTAAGGTGAGGACGGCGTCGCCTATCTGGAGAAGCCTTACGTGCGGCCCGCTCCAGTCCAACATGGTCACCACCCCGTCGCCGACTCCGCAGAAAATGGAGATGCACGCCAGAATCCGGGTCCATCGCGGTAAAAAGGGATGGCGGTCGAGCTCCAGCAGATAGAGCAATAGATACCAGATAGCGATATCCGCAATGGAGAGTAGTGGTTGGGTAATTCCATTAGCCACAGCAGCCGTAATGGGCAAGCGGAAGTTGCCCATTACGGCCGAGAGCAAAAGAGCGGAAGCCCACACGGACATCCAGAGCAGCACTGGCCGCTTGCGATTGCGAAACCAGGAAAGGAAGCCAAGGATGGCGATCAGCCCATAAATGACCTGGACTGCGGAGCCGAACAGCCGGCCGCGAAGAAATCGATAGTTGAGATTGCCTTTGTAGGCGGCAATGGCATCCGCTGGCCCTGCGAGGGGCGGTGCATTCAGGCCTCCGGCTTCGCCGTTGTCAGAAGAGACATAAGGCGCCTTCCACACTCTGAAGGCAAGCACGCCGGCTCCTGGCCGGCCCAACCCGATTATTTTGGCCGGCACGTTCGTGTAATAGAACGGATGGGGCGGCAACTTCCCCTGCTGACCGATCAGTCTCCCATTCCAGTAGACCTCATAAGCGTCATCGATGGGCGGCAGCAGGAGCGCCAAATCCGATTCGACCCCTTCCACAGGATGAAAGTTCACATGGCGGCGGTACCAGGCAAAACCCGTGTAGCCGAAATGCGTCTGGTCGCCCCATGGCTTGTCTACACCGATCCGCTCCCAGCCGGAGTCATCCAGAGTGGGCGAGGCCCATTCAGGGTTATCCCCCAAATGAAATTGCCAATCGCCGCCCAGAGCGACAGTGCCTTTGCCCAGCCCCTCAATGTTCAAAGGAGCCGGTGCAGGGGCGGCCGCGGCTCGCGCATTTAAGGAGCTGAACACAACAAACGCGCAGGCAAGCAACAACTTACCGGGCAAAATCGTCCTAATCATGATTCCTGCATGATACCCGGTCGACGGCTATTTGCAGCGTGCGGCGAGCAACTGGGCCGTTGCGGGATTAGTCCGAACCGGAAACGCAGTACGCGGGATCGTGGCGAACGCCCGTCTTCATGAACTCTTCAATTATTCCGACCGGTTGGATACCACCCCTGGCCCCGACCGCCATGCAGTTCATTGCCGCCGCAGCACAACCGAAGTCAAGTTGCTGCTCAAGGGGCCAACCTTGAAGAAGTCCATAGATAAAGCCGGCATGGAAGATGTCTCCTGCACCGGTAGTGTCGACCACCGAAACGCGATAAGCGGGGGCGTGGTATGCATGCTTTCCATCCCAAGCCAGCACACCCTCGTGGCCCAGGGTTGCCGCCGTGAGACGGCACCCATACCGGCGTTGCATGAAACGCAAGGCCATTTCCAGATCGGGCTCGCCCGTCAGCCTGGAGGGGATATCCCGGCTCACGATGAGATAGTCAACATTCTCCAGGAGCCTCTCCACCCCTGGATACACCTCATCCAGATCGGCGACGACGGGTACGCCTGCAGCGCGGGCCCAACCTGCGGCCACAGCAGCGGCCTCTGTGTCGTAGCCATCCACGTGCAGGGCCTTGGCATTCACAATCCATTGCTGATCCAAATGCACAGGCTTCAAGGTAACGCGCTCATCGCGCCGGCAAAGCACGGTTCGCTCGCCCCCGCCGTCGACCAGTATGAGCGATTGCGGGCTCGCTCCTTCCGGAACGCTAATGATCCGGGTCTCTACGCCTGCGCGGGTGAATGCTTCTTGATGAAGAGCCGCAGCCGAGTCGCCGCCAAGGATTCCAACGTAGCGCGTCGACATGCCCCAGTGCTGACAAGCCACCACTGCGGTTGCCACTTGGCCCCCAGGCAGAACGTTGACAGAACGGCATTCAACTTTGGAACCCCGTTCCGGGTAATCTGCGAGGGCAATGAGCGTATCTGTCGCGTTCAGGCCCACGCCGACAAGGTCGACCTTGGACGGCTTAGTCATTCAGCCAGTGTAAATGCACCGTTAAGAAACCCAAAAGCCTTCGTGCACCTGGCCCGCCTCATCCTCGAGTAAAGGCCCAGCGACGGCAATCGGCTTCTGTCCACGGGCAAAGACTTCCCGGCAAGGCAGATCGAGCGTGGGATTTTCCGTATGGCTGCCGGTGTAGCGCAGCAGGCCGGTTTCCGCCAGCCCAAAGACAACACGGCCGATGCCGGTCCAGTAAATCGCGCCCGCGCACATCGCGCAGGGTTCGGTGCTGGTGTACAGAGTGCACTTTGCGAGCTCGGCTTCGCCCAGCAGCCGGGCGGCCTGGCTGGAGGCCAACATTTCGGCATGCTGAGTTGGGTCGCCCTTGGGCCGTACTGCATTGTTCCGTGCGGCAATGACCGTCTCACCCCGCTCATTGACGATCAGCGCGCCAAAAGGGTGACGGCCGTCGCTGCGCGCCTGGCGCGCCAACTCGATCGCTTGCCTTAAGAAAGCCAGATCCTGCTCACTTACCTGTTCCACTGTTCAGTTCTCCGTTTTTCGAGGAAAAGAAAAGGTTGAGAAGCACCGCGGTTGCAGCGGCCAGAAAGATGCCGCTGTTCAAGAAGAGCCGCGCTGCGTCCGGAGCCTGGGCAAAGAGTTGGGGAGACGCAATAGGCAGCACACCCATGCTCACGGAAATAGCCACGATGATTGCATTATTGGTCCCTTGATAGCGAACCCGGGTCAATTCCTCAATGCCGGCCATGGTCGTCATGCCGAACATCACGACCGACGCGCCGCCTAAGACTGGGCGAGGAATAGCAGCGATGACGGCCGCCAGTTTAGGCAGGAATCCAAGCACGACCAGCAATCCCCCGCCCGCCGCCACTGCAAAGCGGCTCTTTACCTTGGAAAGCGCAAGCAGACCGGTGTTTTGCGAGTAGACGTTGTACGGGAAGCTGTTGAAGAATCCGCCCAATACTGTAGAAAGGCCGTCTGCGCGGAAGGCCGCCGTCAACGTTGCCGATCCGATCGGGCGGCCGGTGATCTCGCCGATCGCGAGACAATTGCCGGTCGTCTCCGTCATCACCACCAGCATGGAAAGGCTCATCACCAGGGCGGGCAGCAGCACGAAATGCGGTCGACCGAAGAGCAGCGGATGCGCCAATGCAAACCACGGCGTGCCCGGCAGCTGTCTAAAGTTGGCTTGGCCCACCAACGCGGCCAGGGCGGTTCCACTTATCAGCCCCAGCAATACGCTGAGGTTGGCAATCATGCCGCGGCCAAAGCGCTGGACGGCCACGATCAACACAATCGTTGCCACGCCCAAGCCTACGTGGGCAAAGCTACCGAAGCCGGCCGACGAGGGGTCGCCACCGCCCAGCCATCCCCCCGCTACCGGCAGTAGCGAGAGCCCGATCACGGTGATCACTGAGCCAATCACTACTGGAGGAAAAAACCGCAGCATCCGGCTGAACCAGGGCCCTACCACTATGGTGAAGAGCCCGCAGCTGATCACGGCCCCATACAGTGTTGGGATGCCGTAATGACTACCGATCAAAATCATGGGCGCAACGCAAATGAAGGAACAGCCCTGGATGAGAGGGAGACGCGCTCCAAACTTCCACCAGCCCAACGTCTGCAACAAGGTTGCCAAGCCAGAGGTAAATAAATCGGCGCTGATGAGCGCGATCACTTGCTTGGGCGTGAAGCGGAGCGCGCTGCCGAGAATCAGCGGCACTGCCACCGTGCCGGCGTACATGACCAGCACATGCTGCAGCCCAAACAAGAACAGGTGAGGGAGCCGCTCAACCTCATCGATCGCCTCGGCAGAGGCTGCCGGTATCGGGTTAGGAGCGCCGGTACTTACCTCTGGCTCGGCTGAGGCTGTCATTGGAGGTTACATAATAGCGTGGACGGAAGCTGGGTCGATCGGACGATTGCGAAAAGAAGAACTGGAATAAATTGCAAAATGGGTTTCGGTCCCTTACAGCTCCCACGATGCCCTTCACAGGTTGATATCCCGGCCCGTGTCTCTGTCACGCGCAAAATCGAGATTGAGGCCCCGCAGGGGAGCAAACAGCTCGACCATGTCTTTTGCGATTGACGGTGGCGCCGGTCTGACCGACACATCATGCGCTGCTTTTTCAAGCAGGCTTGCGGCAAATACTTCAAGTTCCATGCCGTGCGCGGCAGCCTGTCGGGCAAGTTCGTCCTGCGTTTCCGGGCGGATATCAAGGGTGATGGTCACGGCTAGTCTCCTTGAGCCATTATTCCCCAGTCACCTTATAGCGGACATGACCGAGGGCCCGCCGCCAAGTTTCTTGTTGTTCTGCGATGCGGTCTCATTTAGTAATGGCGCATGACTCCTGAATTCTGCCGTCGTGCCTTAAGGCTGGGGATATTTTGTTTCTTAGCAGCGTTGGCCAACGCATCCCTGCTATCCGCGCAAACACCGGCTCCAGCCAAGCTGGTGGTTAAGAACGCGTTCATTCTGACCATGGCGCCGGGCCGGCGCGAGCCGGTGAAGGGCTACCTGGTGGTGGGAGAGGATGGCCGGCTGCTGGCGGTTGCGGCCGGCGATCCACCAGCCGGACTGCAGGCAAAGCAAAGCCTGGATGCCGGCGGCCATTGGGTGATCCCAGGGTTTATCTCTGCCCATAGTCACTTATGGCAGAGCGCCTTCCGCGGGCTGGGCGCGGACCAGACGCTGATGGGATGGATCGACGCACTCTATAAACCCGCCGCCAAATACAGCCCGGAGGACATGTACTGGTTTACCCTGGACGGCGCTCTCGACCATCTGCAGCATGGCATCACTGCGGCCTATAACTTCAACTACGGGGCGTTTTCCAGCAGCCGAACTCGCCCCACGGTAACCGTGGACGAATTTGACCGGAACGATTTTCTCGCGGAGATGGACTCCGGCATCCGCTTTGTCCACGGTCTCTCGGTGGGCCGGGCCACCGCCTTAGGGGTGCAGCCCAGCTATGGAGCTGAGCAGGCGCGGGGCCCGCTCAAGGCCTTTCTGGACTGGACGGGTAAGCAACCCAAGTCGAGCAACTTTCTTTCCGTGATGATCAACGGCAGCACAGCGTTCAACGACACGTATCAACAGGCTGTGATGGAAAAGCAGCTGGGAGACGAGTTCCACCTGGCTAACCAAACCCACTACCTGGAGCCGCCGGAGACACAGTATGAGCAACAGAGCAAGTTTCGCTGGTTTATGGATAGCGGCTTGCTCTCGAAACAGCTGATCTTCGGGCACTTCATTCATACCAACAGCTTCATCATCGCGGAGAGCGCGAAGGCGGGCGCGGCGATGTCCTGGAACCCACTATCAAATGGACGGCTGGCCTCGGGAGTGGCGGATATTCCCGCTTATTTGAAGGCCGGCATCCGGGTGGGCATGGGAGTCGACGGCGAAGCCAGCGCCGACCTGGCCGACCCCTTTGAAAATATGCGCACCGGCCTCTACGCAATCCGCGACAAGTATGAGAATGCGACCATCATGAGTCCCTATGACGTGCTGCGGCTGCAGACCATGGGCAGCGCAGATGTGCTGGGCGTGGCTGACCGCCTGGGCAGCCTGGAGCCGGGAAAGTTTGCCGACTTCCTGGTGATCGATCCCACGCGCTTCCGCACCATTTTCGATCCTTATGCTTCCCTCGTCTTTGTTGCCGCGGAGCGGGATCTGGAACGTGTCTACGTGGGCGGCGATTTGCTGGTGCAGAACGGAGCGATGTTGAAACAGGACATGGATAAGGAAAGAGCGGAAGTAAGTAAGCGGGTCGCCGCTCGGCGCTAAGAATTTCCACCGCCTGGTGGAAGATGTCCAAATCGCCTCCGCCCGGACGTCATGGTAGTAGCGGATGACAACATCCGCCTAAAATCGATGATGGAGGGTTTCTATGCAATATCTATTAATGCTCTATGCGGACGAGGCGGGCTGGGCCAAAATGTCGAAGGGCGAGCATGAACAGGCAGTGGCCGCTTACATGGCGTACGGCGAAGCACTGAATGCCGCCGGCGTCTTTAAGGGCTCGAACCGTCTGCAGCCAATCGCAACCGCCACCACGGTGCGCAATATCAATGGCAAGGCGCAGGTGCTGGATGGCCCCTACGTGGATTCGAAAGAGCAGCTGGGCGGCTATTATTTGATCGACGTGCCCGATCTGGATGCTGCACTCTCGTGGGCCGCGCGCTGCCCCGGCGCAGGCCATGGAGTGGTCGAGGTTCGCCCCATTTGGGCCATGGCAGAGACCGCCCGGCCACAAAACCTGCAACACGCTACGGCCTGAGAACCATCCATGCACCCATGCGAAGGCGACGAGCAGGCACGCAGCACCGCGGAAGCAGTCGCACGCCGCAGCTACGGCAAGCTCGTCGCCTTTCTTTCCGCGCGCACTCATGACGTAGCGGCCGCCGAGGACGCCCTCTCGGAGGCCTTCGCATCCGCGCTGGCGGATTGGCCGGGCAAAGGCTGCCCGGCCAATCCGGAGGCGTGGCTGCTCACCGTCGCCAGGCGCAAGCTCATCGACGCGGCGCGGCGACAGCATAGTAGCGACCTTGTTGACGAAGACATGGAGCGTATCCCCGCGGTGGTGGACGCGGATCTGGACGCGGATCTCGCGGAGATTCCCGATCGCCGGCTGGCCCTGATGTTTGCCTGCGCGCATCCCGCCATCGACGCCGCTATTCGTGCGCCTCTGATTCTGCAGGTCATCCTCGGACTCGATGCAGCCACGATCGCATCGGCCTTCCTCATGTCTCCTACGGCCATGGGCAAGCGGCTGGTGCGCGCCAAGAGCAAGATCCGCGAGGCCGCGATTCCGTTTTGCATTCCGGGGCGCGAAGAATTACCGGCACGCCTCGATACTGTGCTTGAGGCCATCTATGCCGCGTTCTCAGAGGGGTGGAGCGATGCCGCAGGGACTGACAGTTCGCGCCGTAACCTGACCGGCGAAGCGTTCTTTCTCGCCCGGTTAGTGACCGAGTTGTTGCCTACGGAGCCGGAAGGACTCGGCCTGCTCGCCCTGATGCTGCACGCGGAAGCCCGGCGCCGCGCGCGCCGCAGCGATGAGGGAGACTATGTCCCGCTCGCTGAACAGGATGTCGCCCGTTGGGACTTGCAGATGATCGATGAAGCCGAAGCGCTGCTGCTTCGCGCGCAGGCTTTCGGTGTAATCGGCCGTTATCAACTCGAAGCCGCGGTCCAGTCGGCGCACGTCCATCGCCGCTGCACGGGCCGGGCCAGCTGGGAAGCTTTGTTGCGCATCTACGATGCGCTCTTCACCATCACTGGCTCACCTGTCGTGGCCATCAACCGCGCCCTCGTTCTAGCGGAGCTACAAGGGGCGCAGGCTGCTCTTGAAGCCATGCCGGACCCCGCCTGCGATGCCCGGCTGGTCGAGTACCAGCCCTATTGGGCGGCGCGCGCGGAGCTGTTGGCTAATCTGGGAACGTACGAGGACGCCCGGCGTGCGTACGAGATCGCTATTGGCTTGGAACGCGATCCTGCAGTTCGCCGTTTCCTCGAGCTGCGCCGCTCAGCGTTCGAAGTTTCAAACGCATGACGAGGCACACGCAGTTAGCGGATCAGATGGAGGGCTTGGGCTCCGTTCACAACCGCGTCCGCGACTAAGCGCTGGTCGAAAGTGGCAAGTTGTCCATCGTGTCCCCTGGCTAGCGCCAGCAGATAGCTATCCGTAACGTGGGCGGAATCTAAAAGCCGGCTACCGTCCACGCGCGCTGGATCCAGAAGCGTAATGTCGTCGGGCCAAAAAGCGTGGCCAGGCAATGCACACAACACTCTCAGTAGCTCCACAACCGCCGCCGGTGTACCGGGCGAGTTTGGATAACGTGCGTGACCAACAATTCGCAGGACACCGTTTTCCGTAAGTGGGCAGGTAGCCCAGGCTTTCCTCCCCGAGACCGCAAACCACTCATGGGCGCGGTCGTGCTGGACATGAGCCGGGTCGATCAACGCAATGAGGACGTTGATATCGATGAGAAACCGTTTCAACGCAGTTCCTCGCGCAGCTGATGCACGAGCTCTGATGTCACCCGCTTGGCGCCTGCGCGCACCGGTAACAGCGGAACTCCATTCCGAGTCTGCCGCCGGGATTCGACTGGATTCAATCCTCGTCTGGCAAGGGAGGAGATCACCTCCCCTACCGTCTTGTCTTCCGCGGCGGCCATTTCCTTCGCTGCACTGAGGACATCATCGTCAATGGATAGGGTGGTCCGCATCTCTTCTTCCTTGCGCATCGAACATCATACATCAGATGCATCAATCACCCAAGAAGTTCGAGATACGGGCCGGAACTCAGCTCCCGTCGGGGAACCCGCCCCGGTGCAAGACCATTGGGAAGTGCGGAAGAACCTCAGGTCTGGGGACCGATGCCCGCCAACCTTGGGGATAAGGCTCTAACCCGCGAAAAAGTGGAGACTGCTGCTCTGCAGGCCCTCCGGCCAATTGCTCAAGCAAGTTCTGTAGACGGCCGATGGCCTGCTCGCCAAAGCGTGCCTGCCAACGTTCTTCAATGAACGACAGCAGCTGACGATACTTGTCTTGTGCCTTCCGGCCTTTGGGCGTTAGCACCAGCACCTTCTTGCGACTGGTAGTAGATATCGGCTGGATCACGGCGTATCCGCGCTTGCCAAGAAAACTCACCGACATCGCGATTGCCTCCTTCGAAACCCCCGATAGGCGCGGGAGATCGCTTACCTCGACCCCTTCGTCACGCGTGAGGCGCAGGACATTCGCGCTGATGGCCAGCGACACTTCCGACTCCTGCTCGAACTCAACGGCGAAAGACAGCAGGACCTTGGAGAAGAGTGAAGCCAAGGAAAGACTGGGGATCGTTGCTGCATCTGCCAAGGCACTCTGCGCGTCTTCCCGCCCCTTGCTGAAAAGTCCGTATCCCAGGATCGGGAGACCGTCGGGCAATCTAATGTCAATCTGGCTGACGATGGTGACCAGCGCTTCTCGAAGTTGGTCGATAGTTTCCTGGCCAAAACGTTCCCGCCAGCGCTTCTCGATGAGGCGGTCCAGCGTTCGCCAGATCTCCATGGCTTTTCGTCCACCGGCACTAGGTAGGACCATTGCGTCGGTGTCGACGATGAGGTAACCCCACCATTTCGCCAGACGTGTCAACCAAACACGCAGGTTTTTCGCGGGCATCCGCAGCCGATGCTGCAGGTCACGAACGGTAATTCCCTCTTCCTCGACAAAACGCATGAAGTTCGACCACATGACCCTCGAGACCAACCACGGGACTGAGTGCGAACGAGTAGTCGAGCCATGGTCCGTCGTGCGATGCGGCACCTGGTGCTCGAACTCATTGTCGAACTCGATGGTAAAAGCAACCAGCGCATGCGACAGCAGGGTGGGCAGGGGTAGGCGGCCATCCATGCAAACATGATCCCATGGGACTACCTGCTTGTTGGCGCCATTCTCGATGTCAATCGCTGTCCTAATGTGCGAAAATCGGTTTCCGTCTGGATTCAGAAAATTTCTGGTGAGGCAAGGTTTCATGGCTGACAAAGCAACGGTTTGTCCCCTTACGCTTGACGTTGTCCGCGCGGGCAATGCCTTGGTTGTGCACTGCAGCGGCAGGTTGGTAGCAGGGGTGAACGATATTCTCTACGTCAGGGTCAGCCAGTTGATGCCTGATACCAAGAGAATTGTGCTGGACTTGACCAACCTTACCCGCGTAGACAGCATGGGCCTGGGCACACTGGTGCGTCTTTATGTTTCCGCCCGGTCGGCGGGCTGCAGTTTGGAACTAATCAATCTTGGCAAACAGGTTCGCCAGCTTTTTGGCACCACTGGTCTCATGAAGGTGTTCGCTGACATCGGAGAAGGCGGCATCAAGATGTGCTGATCGCAACTTCTAAGCCGGCTGCCATCGCAAACGTCGCCCAGTGACAAGCATCACAGACCGGCTCCGCGGCCAAATGCAGAATAAGCATCGGAGCTGACCGGGATGACAAACGATTCTCTTGCCAAGCACTACACCTGCATTTACACGAGCATCCAAAAGGGCTGCCAGGATTGCAGGTCGGGACGTTCCTGCCCACCGCTGATTGTGATTGCCATGCGCTACGCGCAGGAGATCGCGACGCCTCCGTTATCCGGCAAATGACAGGCGGGCGACCAGCCCTGTGACGTCCATCACAGAGTTGAATGGCCGCCTGGCCCTACGATTTCTGGGTCAAATGAGCAGGGCTCCCCGAAACGAGGCGGGCTGTCCAGTAATGACGATCCCTTCCAACTTTTCCGGCTGATGCCGATACAACAGGAAAAGCTCGCATCCGAGGAGGTTCAATATGGCAATCATTGGAAACCAGGTCGCAGTGACACTGGATAACATTCTGTTTGCGACAGACTTCTCACCCAGTGCCCAAACCGCCAGGATCTATGTGCAGGCCCTGGCCGAGCGCTATCAATCGCGGGTTCGCCTGATGCATGTGGTCGATCTTGGAGCAGCTTTCAAGACAGCGGACGCCGGAATGAGCATCGACGTCTTACGCAGGTTTGGAGCTGAGTCTCTGGAAGACCTGCAAAAAGAGCTGGAGTCTGAGCGAGTACATACCGAAACCCTTCTATGCGAAGGGGTGGATCCGGCCGGCGAGATTCTGCAGGCCGCGGAGGACAAGCTGATCGATCTGTTAGTGATTGGCACCCGCGGCCACAGAGGCTTGGCCAGGCTCGTTCTCGGATCGACAGCGGAAGAGCTGATCCATCAGGCCAGGTGTCCAATTCTCACCATCGGGCCCGCGGCGCCATCACCCAAGCAGCCGGTCAGCTTCCAGAGAATCGTCTACGCCACCGATTTTTCTCCCGAGGCAGCAAAAGCATGTGTCTTCGCCTTATCGTTCGCCCAGGACTCTGGCGCCCATCTCTACTTGTGTCACGTATTACCCGGGCGGGAGAGTTCCGGTCAAATGAACGATCAGGAATTGAACGATCAGTTCGTGAGCGCCTTGCAAAGATTGGTTCCTGACGTGGCCCGCGAATGGTGTGAGCCAGAGTGTGTTCTGGAACACGGATTCGCGGCAGACGGCATTCTGCTGCTCGCCCAGCGGGTGAAAGCCGATCTTATTGTGCTGGGGACGCGCCGGACATCACACTGGTTCGAGAACTTCAAAAGCGGTGTCGCGTTCCACGTGATCAGCAGTAGCACTTGCCCGGTGCTGACTATCCGGGAATAAGCTTGCCTCACTAAGTGTAGTCATATCTCTTCTGATGCCCAATTTCCTCAGCTTGGAATTCAATGTCGTGCGCTTAAGTCCAAGCTTCTCCGCCGCTCCCCCCGTTCCGCCGATCATCCCCTTGGCTTCCCTGAGAACACGCAGGATGTGTTCCCGCTCTGCCGCATGAAGATTCAAGTCAGTTATGTCTACTTTGTTCCTCTGATTTTCCAGCTCGGCCAAAGGAGCACGCAGCGTTGATCCGGGGGTCAGAATGACGGCACGCTCAAGGAAGTTCTCCAATTCTCTTACATTGCCGGGCCATGGCCAGGCCACCAGGGCGGCCATGGTTTGTTCGGGAATCTCGTGAATGGGCTTGTTCATGCGCCTGGCATGCTTGTTGACGAAGTAATTCGACCAGCAGCGGAATATCGGAGATTCTGTGCGCGTAGCGGCGGGATGGTAATGGGAAAGACTCGAGACGGTAGTAGAGATCGCTGCGAAATTCGCCAGTCTTGACCATCCTGGCGAGGTCGCGGTTGGTGGCGGCGATCAGACGAACATCCACCGGAATCGCTCTTCTGCCCACCCAGCCGCTCGATCTCCTTTTCCTGCAGAGCACGTAAAAGTTTGGGCTGGAGTTCCAGCGGCAGGTCCCCGATTTCGTCCAGGAAAAGCGTGCCCATGTGCGCCAGTTCCAAGCGTCCGATTCGTTGGGAAATCGCCCCCGTGAAGGCGCCCTTCTCATGGCCAAAAAGCTCGCTCTCCAACAGGCCAAGGGGAATCGCCGAGCAATTCAGCTTGACGAAAGTGCGGTCGCGGCGAGGACTGATGGTATGAATCGACCTCGCGATCAGTTCCTTCCCAGTTCCGGTTTCGCCCAGGATGAGCACGGTTGCGTCTGTCGGAGCGACCGTCTCCACCTGCTTCAACACCGTCTTCAGGCCCTGGCTTTCACCGACGATTTCTTCGAAGTTGTACTCGGTGCGGAGCTCCTCTTCGAGATAGCGCTTTTCCTCTTTCAGCTTGCTGCTGAGCTGAACAATCCGGCGGAAGCCATGGTCAATCTTGATGGTCCCGGCAATCTGGCTGGCTGCCTGCACGAGCATTTCGATATGGCGTTGGTCGAACTCGGCTTGTTGCCGGCTACCTACGAACAGGTGCCGAGCACTTCCCCTGCGCAATCCAGAGGAACCCAGCAGCCCGACTTGAGTCCCGCCGCCAGTTGGTAGGTGGGCCGACCCGCGCCCTTGCTCTCCACCTGGCTCATCAGGAGTGGTTCCTGGTTGAGGAAGACCCAGCCTTCCGGCGTTCCTTTGACGGGAAGAATGCCCTCATGATGAGCCGACTCGCTGGCGAGGTAGCTCCTGCACGTGCAGCGCGTGGACATCGCTCACGTCACAGAGCGCAATGGCCGCATAGTCGTGGGGAATTAACCGCTGGATGCTGGCCTCAATCGCTGACAACATCTGCCGGATATCCGGATTGGCCAGTACCGCTTTGCCGAGTTCGAGCACCAGCGACTCTTCGGCTCGCTTCCGATCAGTGAAGTCACGCGTAACCTTAGAAAATCCGATGAGCTGGCCATTCTGCCCCCGCAAAGCGGTGATGATGACATTGGCCCAGAAGCGCGAGCCATCTTTGCGGATTCTCCACCCTTCGTCTTCGAATCGGCCTTCGGCGGCGGCGGCTACCTCTAATTCGTGCTGGGGCTTGCCGCGCTCAATACTTTCCTGGGGATAAAACTTGGAGAAGTGCTGGCCCGAGTATCTCATCTGCGGTGTACCCCTTAATTCGTTCTGCGCCGGAATTCCAGGTCGCCACTCTTCCTTGCGGATCGAGCATGAAGATGGCGTAGTCCCTGGCGCCTTCCACCAACAGACGAAACCGCTCTTCGCTTTGGCGCAAGTCGGTCTCGGCCTGCTTGCGCTCTGTGATGTCCCGCACCACGGTCAGGACGGAGTGCCCGGAGCCGGCCTCGACAGGGCTGAGCATGATGTCGACCGGAAACTCAGTCCCGTCTTTCCGGAGCCCGTACAGTTCGAGACCGGTCCCCATCGGACGCACACCCGGCGCAGCCACATAGCCACTACGAAGCTGAGGATGGCGGCGGCGGAACCGCTCAGGCATGAGAATTTCTACAAGCTGGCCCATCAGCTCGCTTTGGCTGTAGCCGAAAAGCCGCTCGGTCGCCGGGCTCGCGGCGGATATACGGCCATCCAAGGCAGTAACGATAATCGCATCCGGAGAGGCAAGAAATAGCTTCTCGAACAGCGCGTAAGCATGCACAGAAACGTCGATGGGCGAGGGTGGCTCGAGCTTACTTGCCGGATGCTCCATGGTGCACTTCGGGTGCCAACGACATCACGATATCGAGGAGTATAGCAGCATAGGCCGGGGAATCCGGACCGCTGACCGATTCCGTCAATCCCCGCTGACCGCCATCAGGGCCGAGCGATTGGAGATCATCACCGTAGCTCCTTTGAGAGTTACGAGATGTTTATTTTTAAAATCGCTGAGCGTCCGCGTGACCGTTTCCCGTGTAGATCCCAGGCAAGCAGCAATCTGCTCGTGGGTCAACGGCACTCTGATCTGACCTGCGTCCGCTCCCTGCTTTTCATCCCAAGACCAGTGTAGGAAGAGGCGGGCCAGCTTCTCATGGGCCGTGGTGGAGAGGCCAATGGTGCGCAGTTGCTCACAAGCGCGCCCGTACTGCAAGTTCAGCTGGCGAATCACTGACGCGTACGCCTCAGGAAATCGGTGAACGAAACCCAGAAAATCCTCTCTGCGGATGAACGCGACCTGCGAAGGATAAAGAGCCTCTGCCGTGACTTCATAGGGAATGCCGGACATCGATGCGCTCAGGCCAATGACCTCGCCCGGCTTCGCCATTTGCAGGATAAGCGTCCGGCCGCCTTTCGAGCTTACCGAGAGCTTGACCTTTCCCGAGCAGACGATGAAGATGCCCCGCGCCGCTTCGTTTTCCATAAACAACATGGAGCCCGCCGGGTAGTGGGACGAAAGCTTGATCGATTCAAATTCCTTCGCTGCCTCTGGCGTCAGATGGCAGAGAAATCCGTCCTGCTTCAGCTTGCAGTTTTCACAGTCGAGTGGGAATTTGTTCGCTTGCATGTGGCATATCAATTCTCCTCGGGCGGCTCAAGCGTCATATCTCGCCTGGCCTGATTGGCAAAATACTGCGTTAAGGGCGAGTCGGCGCGAACCTCGGCACCGGTCACCTTGACAATTTCGCGGAGAATGCGGGCGCCGTTTGAATCCACATAAGTGACTCCCCGCAGGTCCAGCTGCAAGGTTGATTGTTTGCTCAAAGCCCACAAGCGACGCCATGTCTTTCCCAACTCGGCCGCCCAAGGACCGACGACTTTACCCTCGACTTTGAGTGTCGCCAGCGCTGCCTCGTGATTCATAGAGATCTTCAGCATTGGTTTCTCCTTCAATGCTCTCTATAGAGCACGGCGCGTACCAAACGCTTAGAGTTTGCTGGCGCTGAGCTAGGCTCATTCAAAGCAGAGGACTTAGGCCCGGACAATACGCCACGGACCGGAGCGGCCGGCAGGTTCAATGACGACTATCTAGACGAAATATCGTCGCCGGGACGAGGAATCGTCTCCGAGGTTTTAGTCGATCCTTTTTCAAGGCAGCCAGACCTCGATTACCGGGAAAGGATCCGAGACGGAAATACGGTCTGTCCGTGCTTTTTCCGGCCTTCGGCCAGCTCCGTAGCTGTCCGCAATACCCGCCGGTGTGATTGCTGTCACAGCCAGTGATTCGTGTTTCGCTAACGTGTCTTCTAGAACCACCTGAAAGGCTCGGGCGCGGGCGACAGTCTCAGCAGAAGGAGTGCTTATGGCCACCATGAGTACCACCACCGTTACATTTGAACGAATCCTCGTTCCGACAGATTTCTCTGAAACATCGGAACGCGCGTTACAGTATGCCAAAGCGATCGCCAGGCAGAATAACTCTCAGTTACTGCTCCTTCATGTGAGCCCGCCGGTCAATCTAATCAACCCTCCTGAAGCGGCCTGGATTGACGTATCTGAGATCCAGTCGGCGGAGGAAGAACGTTTGCAACAGAGCGGCGCCGAATTGCGCTCCGAAGGGTATCGAGCACGAACCATCTCATCCACGGGAGCGCTTTACGATGAGCTTCTCTCAGCGGTCAAGCAGAACCACGTGGACCTGATCGTACTAGGAACCCAGGGCAGAAAGGGTTACGACCGGCTTCTGCTGGGCTCGGACGCCGAAGCCATCCTGAGGCAGGCGCATTGCCCGGTGCTTCTGGTAGGCCCGGCAACGCCGGCTCTGAAAGATACAACGTGGCCTCTGCGCGAAGTCGTCTGCGCCACCACCCTCGATCCGCGCTCGGCCCAAGTGGCGGCGCTCGCTCACAACCTCGCTGCCCAACATGGAGCAGCGCTGGTTCTCTTTCATGCCCAGAAGCCGGATGGCCCCGACGCCGATTGGCCTTCCTTTGAGAAAGCCTTCCACCATTACGTCCCTGAAGCTGCCGGAAACTGCACCTGCTTGCGCACGCGACTGGTCAGGACTGCCCCAGGAACCAGCATCGTTGATCTGGCCAAGGAACGTGGTTGCGACCTCATTGTCATGGGCGCTCATCCAGCATCCCCGATAGCTACCCACATGTCGCCCGGAACCGCAGCCAAGGTCCTCATCGAAGCCCCCTGCCCGGTGATGACCATGCTGGAGCGCTAGTGCCCTGGCTTCACGGATAGACCTTGTTGCAATCCCACATCTGCCAAAAACTGGTTTTGGGCCTGGGGCAAGCACGACTCCGATCAAACCAGAGTAACGATTCGACAACGCGCTGTACCCTTCTTAGCAGATGATATCGGCACAGCTTGCGGCTCTCGCGTCCCTCTCGCTGGCCGGCAGTTGTCGGTAGTTTCGGCCTAAAGCGAGCGAAGGACAGTTTTACCGCTGTCCGGTGTGGCTGGTGTGGGTTCTCACACAGACTCTGACGTGTTGGTTCGCTGCAGCTCAGCAGCTACCGCGGAGACGGTAGAACGCTTTTGCCACCAACGATCGGACGTAATTTCACAAGTTCCGGCTTGGGCCCCGATGCTGGCTCGGTCAGCCTAGAACCTGCAATTGCAGAAAGTACATCGAGAGCAGCATCTGAAGCCCGATGAACAATGAATAACCAGCCACTACCGCTAAAGACTCCCGGTCGTCGTGGCCCGCGACCACGAGCAAAGCGCCCGAGAACGCAAAGCCGATTCCGGCCAGGATATACATAACTGTCTGCTCCGGGGCGGTACCTTTCCAAGACTTGGCAAGACTGATTTTTCCCCCGCTGAGGGACACCGCATAAATGGCGAGAACATAGCACAGCATCCCGATGGTTGCGCCCGGGTACAGGATCAGAAACGACGCTGCTCGCGGCTACGGCCGTGCTCACGATGAGAAAACCCCGTAACCTGCGCACACGGTGGCAACCGAAGCCGGCGGCGCAGATCCAATCTACGCCTGTAATCAGGAGTAAAGACGCCGCGACCAATAACATCGCGAAGGCGCCTCCAATCACGTAAAACAACAGGTTGGTCATCGTCGCACGAACATAGAACAGCGCCAATCCTAGGCCCAACATGGTCCAGCCGTGGATTGCCATCAGCTTGATACGCGTATTTTGCGTTAATTGAATCATTGCGTGACCCCCAGCTCGCAGTGTGGCAGTATTCGCGACGGGCAGGCGGTGACGTGTATCACACAGTCAAGACTTGCTTGCCAGGTTCGGCTAGGATACACTTTGCGCGCCAGAGGATTCGCAGCTGTTCTGACATTTCTTAGTCTTGCCACCGGCCCGGAGCGTGATGGTAGGACATGCGGCCTCGGCTATCACCCGGTATGCGACACCGGTGCGGAAGGTTGCACTCACATGCGACGCCGGAACCGCGCCCAGGACCAGGAACTCGGGTTCTAGAGCCGAGCACTCCGCAACAATTTCCTCTGCCGGTTCACCAAAGCGAATCCTAATACAGGAGACCAGATTCTTTTGCTTTGTCTCTCTCAACTTCTCGTCGATCCTCAACATCGCTTCGGCATAGATCCCATCGTGCAGACGGTCCTGCTCCAGAGCATGAAGCACCGTGAGTTCGGCGGCCAACCCGGCCGCCAGCTCGGCTGCGAACTGGAAGGTCATCTCGGTATCATGACGCAGAGAGGTAGCAAAGATAACCCGGCGCGAGTTGCCTTGCGGCATCGGTTTGAATTGCGGGCCCACAGTACACACCGGAATATCTAAACTGCGTATCAACTCTTCTGCCACCGATCCGAGCAACAGCTTACCTAACTTCCCCCTGCTGGAAGTTCCAAGAATCAAACGCTTGATCCCCCGTTCACGAATGAACTCGGTGATTCGCTCGACCGGGTACCAGCGGCGCACTTCATATGCGCACGCCAGATTCTGTGCTTTCAATTTGTTTGCAACTTTGGCCAGGAAACCCTCGGCATCGCGGAACGCCTTTTCCTTCTTGCTGAAAAGAAACGCTCCGGATTCAGTTGAGAGATAGGCATCCGGAGGAATTACGTGCAGCAGCCATAGCATGGCTCCGGTTGCTTTGGCTTGGTTCACGGCCACGGGAAGCAGGAAGTCCAAGTCGTGCAAGTCCGTCGCTACCAAAATGGACTTGGGCCGGATGATCGAGGACAAATGCATCGGATCCATCGCGCGCTCCTTAAGGCACTGTTAGCGTTTAAGAGCAGTAATTCGGGACTACGAGTACGGGGCAACGGGAGCTGCGAATGATTGCCGATAGTTTGTTCCGCGGTACATGATCTGACAAGGCCGATCGATGACGCGCCCCCAGGACAATCAAACTGGCTTTGTTTTCCTGTGCCACGTCCATGACCGCCGGGGCGATATCGCCGCTTCTCACCTGATATTGCAGGGTGCGGCATTCTCCACACCCGCTGGGCAGTAGTTCTCTGAGTTTTTTCATCGAGCTCAGCTCGTTTCGTGACTGCTCTTCCCGGGTGCTCGCGCGAGACAGCACGTTCACGACCGTCAATGTGGCGTTGTAATCCTCAGCCAACGAGCTGGCATATTGAACCGAACGCAAAGCCTCCTGGGAAAAGTCCGTCGCCAGCACAATGGACCTGATCGGGTGAAAGGTCTTGTCGCACACCGGACCGGCAACGAGAACGGGATAGTCAAGACGGCGAATTGCCCATTCGGCAACGGATCCAAGCGCCAGCTTTGCCAGTCCACGGCGTCCGTGCGAGCCAAGCACCAAGAGGTCGATGTTATTGACCTGGCCGGCCGACCGGATCGCATCACTGGGCGTGCCCAGAAATACTATTTCTTTATGCCTCACGGTCCGCAGATCAGCCATGCGCTCACCATATTTGTGCAGGTTCTCGCGCTCACTTTTCAGGTTCATCAGCTGCAGCTCTGCAACCGGACCTCCTCCCATGCTGCTCGCATAGATGTCCGGCTCAACCGCATGCAGCACATAAAGCTGGGCGTGAAATTCTTTCGCCAGCCGCGCAGCCAACTTGACCGCGGTCTTGCTTGCGAGTGAGTAATCCGTTGCCACCAGGATGGATCGAAAGCGAAGTCCCACTGGCCCTAAGCGGGAGCGCATGTGCTGCTGTTGTGACGAGCTACTGGAAGCAGTTACCATGGTCAACCTCTTTCCTCCGGCACGGTTTCCCCCTTGCCGCTACACCTGAGTTCCTTGCTTTGAGGATCGCGACGGAAGAGCTTTACGTCTGTGACCGGCATCACAAGTCATCCCGGCAGCCGGCGCAGTCTTTCGCGCCCACGGGTGTGACGGGGATCACCGTCGAGCAAGAACTCAGATGCGTATTGTTTTGTTAGCTAGAAGCAGAACGGGTTCACAGGAGAAGAACGCGATGAATTCCGGCACCCTCAATTTCAAAACCATCGCCGTAGCGCTAGACCTGACCGGATCCGCGCCTCCGGCACTGCGCTACGCGCAAGCCATGGCCCGCATGTACGACTCGACCTTGGTATTGGTGCATGTCATCGATCCGCTTGCCTATGCATTTCCCAATGGAGCGCCTTCTCTGCTTCGTGCCAACGCTGCGGCGGCTGAGGAACTGAAGAAGATGGAGGAGGACACAAGCGCACTGGGAATTCCGGTTCACTCCGTTATTGAAAGTGGTCTTGTCTGCGAGCGCATTTTGCGGGCGATGAGTGAGCATCGTGCGGACCTGCTTTTGCTGGGAACACGCGCGAAGACGGAAGCCGGGCGGGCTGCTCTAGGCACGATCGCACGGCAGCTTCTGGCCAAGTGTGGTCGCCCAATCATGACGGTCTCCCCGGATGCGCTCAGTTCCTTGCCGTGGGCCGGATGTTGGCGGCATGTCCTGGCGGCAACCGACTTTTCTCCTGCATCTATCCGCGCCTTGCAATGCGCACACCAGGTGGCCTTGCGGGAGTTAGTACTGCTTCACGTCCGGCAGGGTGAGAATGCCACGGAGGACTCGCGCTGCCGGGAGAGACTGCGCTTTCTCGCTCCCTTCAATGAGTCGCATACAGTTCCGGTCAAACACATTGTCGCCTCCGGTGAGGCGGGCCACTTAATCGCGGAATATGCGGATAGATTCGGAGCTGATCTGGTCGTGCTCGGCGCCCCGGAAAACGAGCTTTCAGAAAAAGACCTCGCCACCAGCACGGTGCTGGAGGTGATTTCGAGGGTACGGTGCCCCGTACTCTGCTTGCCCCTCGACCATAGAGCACAGCCGTCGGAACCGAACTATGAAGCGGCCCCGAAATGGCTATCCGCGGAGCCTTTCTCAATACAAGCTAGCGCTGCATCGCGATCTCTGCACCATAGAGCGCCAGCAGCGGGTGGTGAATGACCGCGCGAAACTCGTATTTACCATTGGCAGCGAGACCGCCGATATGGGCTGTAAAAGGACCGGGCTTAGTGATCGCCTGTGTGGGCGTCGCCGTCCAGGCGCCCGTTCGAGAGTTGGCGTCTTCACCGGCGATCGCACGGTATTCGAATCCTACTTGCAGCGTTGAGCTGTCGCCCATATCGAGTACTTCGCCGCGTAGCGTCTCCTGAAGACCGGATGACTCGGCGGCGGACGACGTGGTCTGCACGTGCGGCGGCGTCAGCGCCGGCTCAGCGTTGGTGATCTTCAGCACAGCCGGATTTGGCCAGTGAAAATTGTCCTGCAGGCGTTGGGCCTGCATCACGCGCACGTGCAGGCCATCTTTTTCCTGATGCCAGGTGGATTGGGGCTTGATTTCAGGGTGGTACTCAACCACCTGGTCGTTCTGGCCGAGCACGCTCACTTCCGTCTTAGCGGTCGCGCGAACCGAATGCAGCGTGAATTCCTTCCAGGTCGCACGCGGCCAGGGTTTGTCGGATTCGACGATCGCGTAAAGCGCCTGGTTGTCTTTCTTCTTGGTGAACCAGATGTCACCTTCATTGGTAATGACCCAGGGTCTCACCGCATAAATCGCGTCGGAGTTGACAAACATCCAAAGGGCTATTTCGCGCAGGCGCTCTTCTTCTTCAATCGGCAGCTCTCCGTTCGGCTTGGGTCCCACATTGAGCAGGAAGTTGCCACCCTTGGCGCGCGTCTCGATCAGCAGGCGAATCAGCTCGCCCCCTGACTTGTAGTGTTCGTTCTGCGGCTGGTATTGCCAGGCCGTGCCCATGGTCATGCAGGTTTCCCACGCGCCCGGCATCGGCATTCCCGGAACGGTGAGCTCAGGAGTTTTGATGGCTCCCCGGGTGACGATGATGTCAGGATCCAGTTTCCAGGCTAGGTCGCGCAGACCGGCTGCTTCCCCATCAAGAAAGAGCGCATCGATTTTGCCGTAGTGCGTAAGCAACTCGCGCAGCTGGGTCTGGTCATATTTCATCAGGCCAGGGTTGTTGCGCGGCTGAACCTCTGGAACCGCGCGCTCGATGGTCTTGCCGTTCTGGTGCAGCCACCAAAAATCGTCGGGGGAATAATAAACGCCGGCGGCAATGCCTTGGGAACGGAAGGCGTCGAAGACCTCCTTGGTGATATCGCGATGAAACGGGGTGTTCATGATGCCGAAGGGGGTCGTCTTGGTGTCGAACATCGCGAAGCCGGAATGGTGCTTGGTGGTGAACATGACGTAGCGAATACCGGCCAGACGCGCTAACCGGGCCCAATCCAATGGATAGAAATCGTGCGGATCGAAGGTTTTGGGCAGCTCCTCGAAAAAGCGGTCAGTGTATTCCGGAGAGGCCCCCACCAGCGAGTGGCTGATGACTACGCCTAGCTGACTATCTACGCTCCAGTGAATGAAAAGGCCGAAACCCTGATCACGGAACCACTCCAGCCGCTCCTGCTTGTTCAGCGAACCAACTTCCGGATCATCTGCGGCGGCGTAACCGGTCAAAGCGAGGAGATTGGTGGCTAGGAGGAGGGGCGCCAGCAGACGCATAGTACGGATAAGAAATCGCGTTCCGGACATGGGCGGTCGGTCCATTCAAATGCGGATTGAACACTCTCGGGTGACGCAACCACAACCATATACGAAATCGCTCTCTCTCCAAAAATTCCTGAACTTGCTGGGAGGCGTTCATGTTTTCGACGAGTGCGTTGGCCGCACGGCATCCGTTGAAAACCACTTAATTATGAATTCGAACCGGAGCAGGATGGGGAACCGGTGTGCCCGCTTCGAGCGCTTGTAACCATTCGCGAATATCGCTGCAAAGCAAGGTGACGGAGACGCCCCCGAAGTGCGCAGGATAACGCTCGAACCGGCCCAGCGCGGCTTGCAGAAGCAAAACCGTTCCCAGCGAATTATGACGCCGGAGGTGATGAAACGCCGCCGTAACCTGGATTAACCCTTGCAGGAACATCTTCTCCGGCTCTTGCGCCTGCAGCCACACACTCTCCCACTCCTCATGAGCGGCAAAGAACTCCCCCGCTTGATAGAGTCGCAGGCCCTCGGCAAGTGCTCCCTGGGTCCAATCGAATTTCACCCTCTGCTCCCCCATGCCACAAGCTAACATCGTACGGACAGAGGTTCCCACCCGGCGCCATGAGTCCAGAGCACACCGAACCGCCGCGCATTCATATTGCAGCCGGCTGGTTCTCCATGGGGTCCGATGCTGGTCAGGATGTGGAAGGGCCGGTTCATCGCGTCTGGGTAGATTCCTTTGCCATGGCGGTAACGCAAGTGACGGTTGGGGAATACGCGCGGTTTCTGGACGCCACCGGGAACATGCCGCCTCCCTACTGGGGCGATGCCAATTTCTGTCATCCTCAGCAGCCCGTGGTGGCAGTTTCGTGGTTCGACTGCATCGCCTATTGCGAATGGCTTTCGGCGAGGACCGGCTCGCATTATCGGCTACCCACAGAAGCCGAGTGGGAGAGGGCCGCGCGCGGCGGCGCCGAGGGAATGGCCTTTCCCTGGGGGAATGATCCACCGGTCTCCCGCCCTGGCTACCATGCTCGCTGGCAGACCGGTCCTGAGCCGGTCGGAACCTCAGAGCCGAACGCTTATGGCTTATTTGAAATGTGCGAGAACGTTCATGAGTGGTGTAGCGATTGGTTCGCAGCCGACTACTATACGATTTCCCCTGATCGGAATCCGCGGGGACCGGAAGGGGGCAGCCGAAAAGCATCGCGCGGAGGATCCTGGCGGCACCAGATCAAGATCTCTCGATGTTCGGCACGTTCCAGCATTCCACCGGAATTCAAATACGCTGACTACGGCTTTCGCGTGGTGAGCGACGGGGCTTAGCCGTGATTCCACAAACTCAGCGGAGGGCGAATGATTTTGTTCGCCCCCCTGCTTTTAAGACAGCTACTTCCCGAGCGAGTAGACCACGTTCACAGTCGTCTTAACCTCGACCGGATCGCCATTGAGCAGATAGGGTTTATAAGTCCACTGCCGCACGGCGTCGAGCGACGATTGCTGCAGCTGGCTGGGGCCGGAAAGGACTTTAAGATTCAGTATATTTCCATCTTTGCCAATCAGGACACCGAGCACGACGGTTCCTTGAATCCTCGCTTTCTTTGCGTCTGCCGGATAAACGGGCATGACCTTGTTCAAGAGGTTTTCAGCCATCACGTCAGAAGAGACGGAGAGCTGCTTGGGTGGTTTTGACGCGTCGCTGGTGTCGCTGGTTGAGGCTGCATTCACATGCATGCCCAGGGCCAGAGCCGATCCGCAAGTTGCCAGGCCCAATGCAGCACAAGCAACCACCATGGCCACGCGGCGCAAGCCTCGTATCTCTTTGTGTTTCTCTGTGAGGTTCATAAGTCTCCTTTCAAACGCGTTGGCATCGAAGATTCCGATGGTATGGGGTGTGCGGCTGAGCGTACCCGCTACCATCAGGGACGCGAGCCGCAAGAGAGATCGTGCGTACTCATTTCGCCCGGTCATTGCAGCCGCCATCTGATCGCAAACGATTTCGCGGCTTTCCATAATGCGAGCACGAGTGAGCCAGAGCAGCGGATGATAAGCGACGGGCAGCGAGAGCAACTCATACAGCAGGTTCTTCGTGAAGTCTTTTCGCTGCATATGCGCAAACTCATGCGCGATGACAGTGTGGAGGTCCAATTCCGGCAAGACGTCCACCATGGTAACGGGCAACAAGAGTAGCTTTCGGCGCCATCCCATGGTGACCGGGGAGAAGATTCTGGACGAGGCCGCAATCGTTACATCGTTTGTGTCAAATCTGCTCGAGCATCGCGCCCAGAAAGACGCGGCTTCACCCGTCAGGAGAACGGCGACGGCTTCTCCCCGCAGCGCGGTGAGAGTTGCGCTTCGCCACAGAAATCTGGCGACGAAATATGCGCTTACGGTGGCGTACAGGATCGCAATAGCGATAAGCAGCACAGCCGGCACGTGAAGCATACCGGCTCCGGTTCCCGCACCCATCACGGCTGAGACATGTGCGTCACCAGCCCTGCTTGCGCCCCAGCTCCAAAAGGAGAGCGTACGCAACCACTCCCAGGGAAAAATGGAGCAGGCTGGAAGCAGACTCTGGAGCAGCAGAACCAGCACCCAGATGCGGTGCTCAACCACAGTGCCGGCGGAACGGAGCAATCGCGCCGCGAGCCATCCCGCGGCAAATAGCAGCGGCACCTGCCACAAGGAATTAAGAAGATAGGCCAAAATCCAGAACTCGAGGCTTCTCATGGTTTCCTGGCTTTCTTGTTAAAACGATCGGTGAGTTCCTCCAACTTTTTGGCGTCGATTTGGCCGTTCTTGAGGAGGCTCATCACCAGTTCTTCGCTGGAGCCGCCGAACATGCGATCGATAAGGTCCCGGACCCCCTGACCCAACGCCTTGGCCTCAGTAATGTTTGCGCTATAAATGTAGGCGCGGCCGCGCAGCTCACGTTTGAGTTTCCCCTTACGCTCGAGAATGTTCAGCATGGTTTGCACCGTCGTGTAAGCCAAGGATGGCTCCAGTTCTTCCTGCACGGCACTGACCGTGCAGCGGCCGCTCTTCCAGATCACTTGCATGATCCTGAGCTCGAGCTTGGTGAGTCCGGCTTTGTTTGACGCTTTCGCCATCCGGGTCTCCTAATTGCTTAGGACAATATGCCCGTCCGGCACCTCCTGTCAACTAAGAATTTAGGAGTCGGGCGAAGAGGACTGGCTTTATGGCGCCGGGGGAAGCGGAGCCTTTACCTGGCAAGGCTGCCGGCAGAACAATTGCGGTTCGGGGGCGGGCATAGCAGGGGCAGCCTGGAGGGCTGCGCGGTCCAGATCGGCGGCGCCGATCCGGCCTCCATTTGCAGTCTCGGTCAGCACGCGAATGCTTTGTGTCTTGGGCGGGATTCTTACCGTGAGCTGCAAATGGGTCACCAGCCTGGCCAGATGCGATGGGTCCTGGGTGGGTACTGAAAGGAACAATCTCTCTACCTTGGAAGCCATAACCACATGTTCACCCGTGATGCTCACCGCGGCAAGAGTGATCTCGGCGCTGCTCCTTCCGTTGTCGATTGCCTGCCAGTCGATGCCTTTCGATTGCAGAAGCAAACTAATGTCGGCCGTGGCGTTGTCCGGGTGCCGTACGATGCCGGAGACCTTGAGATTCAGCGCCGAAAAAGGAACCGTCGATCGCGCGGCCTCGGCAAGGTCAATCTTCCTCGGCCCGCTAGGATTGATCGGCGCGTTTTTGTCCGGCGCGTAGTAGCCAGTCTTGGTCACGGCGCGCAAATTGTGGTCGCGCAGGACGACTCGGATCTGCCGAAAATTTCCGTTCTCCTCTCCACCGCGCGGCCGGTAAGTGAGCGTGTAATACTCCGATCCCAGTTGCTGCGATCGCCTGATCTCGGCATCGACATCGTTGCGGTTATAGAAAAGCTGGCCCCCGGTCTCGTTTACGAAGATGCCGAAGTTAATGCCTTCCGCAAAGGGATGATCGTTGTCGATGTTGGCTTGTGCGTCCGCCGCAGCCATGGACACCGGTGACCTCCCGCTCAGGTTTACGAAGTGACCAATCTTCAAGCCGGGATAGAAAACGAAGAGGCTTACGCGGGCATCCACCAGCATGTTGGTTGTGGCATGCATGAATTGCTGAATCCCGTGCAGCACCGGCTGAGTCAGGTCCGCGGTACTGTGACTGGGGCTTCCATGACCCACCCAAATGATGTTCTTCCGTCCGGGCACGCCTTTATTTTGCAGCGCAATCTGTTGCAGGGCGTCGAGCGATTGTTTAAACCGCTCCCCATCGAAGCTATCGGCGGCCCACTTGTATGGGATCACAGGCGGCAAATGATCGAGGGCGTAGAGCAGCTCTTCCCTGCTTCGGGTAGGGCCTTGCATCACCTCCAGAGATTCGTTGCCGATCACCATCATCTCCGCGGGGGAGCTTAACAGCGGCGGCTGCGCCGCTAAATACTTTCGAACGGAGTAGCGGATAAAAGCAAAATCCTCAAAACTCGAATTCAGCAGATCAAGCACGAAGATGGTCACGGGCGCCTTCCCTTCCGGATTATCGTCACCGGCAAGCGCACTGATCGTGTGGGTCTGGGGCGCTTCAAAAGAAAAGATAGGCTGCGGTCTCTTGTCTTCTGTGATGGTGAAGTCGTCTTTGGTCAGCCCGTTGACCACCGGGCGCCCTTTCTTGTCCAGCACCGTCACATCCAGAAAGACCAGGCGCGACGTCACCTGGATGGTTGGCGTGCCGAAAGGTCCTTGTTGACCTTGAGCAGTTGAATGCTGGAAGAGAAACCCGACCGAGAGGGCAGCCGTGCAGAGTAGCGCTCGAAGGTGTCTCATGGCCAACCCTCGCTCCAAGTTTACTCTTGTTGGCTACCGTTCACCCGGCATTGGATATCGAACCCTAAGGCTGACAAAAAACTGGCTGGTCGGTCTTACTTTCCCCTTGACATTCGACAAGAGGGTGATTAAGTCTGCTTGTTAAGCAGATCTACGGCAGTGGACCTGGTCCTGGGCGCGCTCCAGAGGTGTCTTCATGATCAACGAGTTTCTGACTCGCCTACGCTTCTTCCTGACGCGAAGGCGCGGCGGCGAGTTGGACGCGGAACTGCAGTTCCACATTGACGAGTCCATCCGGGCAGGGATCGCAAACGGCATCGCACCTGATGAGGCGCGCCGAAGGGCTTTGATTGAGTTCGGTGGCTTCGAGCGAACTCGCGAGCAATGCCACGAGCAGCATCCCCGATGGTGGATGGGAACGGTGCTTCAAGACCTGCGCTATGCATCGCGCGGTTTTCGGCGCAATCCCCTGTTCACGACGACCATCATCGCAACCCTTGCCCTCGGCATCGGAGTAACGACCGCCGTCTTCAGTGTGGTGGATCCGATTCTTTTCCGCAGCCTCCCGTATGCGCATGCCGATCGCCTGGTTTCAGTTGGCCTGGTGGCCCCGATCATTCAACAGGAATTCATGCTCGGCGGCTCTTACTTTGACTGGCGGGATCGGCAAACACCTTTCACCTCGCTGACATCTGAGACCGGCGCCAACTCCTGCGACCTGACCCAGGAGCAGCCGCTCCGCTTGAGCTGCGCCAGCGTTGAATCGACGTTCCTCCCAACGCTCGGCATCAGCCCGCTCCTAGGACGCAACTTCACCACCGCTGAAGATCGCCCCAATGCTCCTCGAGTTGCACTCATCTCTTATGGGTTGTGGAAACGCCGCTTCGGCGCGAGGCCGGACATCCTGGATAAAACGATTACCATCGACGGCCGCGAAACGCGCGTGATCGGCATATTGCCTGCCGATTTTGAGATGCCAACCCTTGAAGCCGCGGATGTAGTCATCCCCCAAGCCCTCAATGAAGCCCAAGAACGAAAAGTGGGCTCCGGGAGCGTGTTGTATGCCTTTGCCCGCCTCAAGCCGGGAATGACTATCGAGCAGGCTAAGTCTGCTTTGCAACCGTTGTTCAATTACTCCCTCAGTTTGGCTCCTGCCGCGTTTCGCAATGAGGTCCACCTGCGAGTCCGCTCCCTGCGCGATCGCCAAATGCATGACGTTCGTCTGATGGCGTGGGTCTTACTCGGGGCCGTTCTAGCCGTGCTGCTGATCTCGTGCGCGAATGTAGCCGGCTTGCTGCTGGTCCGTGGTGCAAGCCGGGAACGTGAGTTGGCAGTCCGTTCGGCGCTTGGGGCCAGCAGCGCCCGGCTGACTCGTCAGTTTTTGACCGAGGCGTTGGTTCTGTCCGCAGCTGGAGCGGTGGTGGGATGTGCAGTCGCGGAGGTGCTGCTGCGCTTCTTGCTCGCGATGGCCCCGCGAGACCTTCCGTTTCTCAGGACGGTCCATCTGGATGTTCGCATTATCCTGGTCACCATCCTGGTCTCACTCTTCTGCGGAATCTTCTTCGGTGTGGCGTCCTCATGGCAACGACCAAGTTCACAGGCGCTCGCCGGACGCTCGGGGATGGCGGTCGCAAAAACTACTTTGCGGCGATGGCTGGTGGTTTCGCAATTATCCATCAGCACGGTTCTACTTGCGGCAGCCATGCTCCTCTGCCGCAGCTTCCTGAATCTTGAATCGCAATCGCTCGGCATACAGACGCAAAGCCTGCTAACCACCAGCATTACCTTAGGCCAGAAAAACTATCCCTCGCCGGAACGCCAGATGGCTTTCTTTCATCAGGTCGAAGAGCGCTTGCGGCAGCTACCCGGCGGCGGCGTGGTCGCGTTAAGCGATACTCTTCCGCCCGGCGGCAATCATCAGGACAACATTTTTGCAGCAATCGCGGTCGCAGGGAAGCCAATGCCCTCGGGGCCGACTGGCGGCCGAGTTGCCTGGCGCTGGGTTTCTCCAGAGTATTTTCGCGCCTTGAATATCCCCATCCTCAAAGGCCAAGGTTTCAGCGAAGAAGAACTCAATTCCCCAAGTCACTTCGTCGTCTTGAGTAAATTGCTTGCGGATCGTTTGTTTCCCGGAGAAGACCCGATCGGGCGGCAGATCCAGATACCGAAACTCACTGGACCCTTGCATACGGTCGTAGGCGTCGCGGCGAATGTGAAGAATGGCGGTCTGGCAGGTGAAGATGAGCCCGAATATTACCGCCTCAGGCGCAACCGGGCCGAAGATTGGGACAGCACGTCGGCGATTCTTTTGAAGGCTTCGCTGCCGCCGCAAATCGCCTCTCAATGGATGCGCGCGGAGATATCTGCCGTCGATGCAACCACACCCTTCACCATTGAAACCATGCGCGCGCGGGTCGAGGAGTTGGCGCAAGGCCCAAGGTTTGTCACAGCGTTGGTGTTGTTTTTCGCGGCCTCCGGACTGTTGCTCGCGGTCATCGGCCTCTATGGCATCATTTCGTTCGCCGCGGCCCAGCGAACGCAGGAGATTGGCCTGCGTATGGCTCTGGGCGCTAGCAGACTCGACATTCTATGGCTCATCACCTGGGAGGGAGCACGCCTCGCGGTGTTGGGCGGGCTCATCGGAGTCTGCGCTGCCCTGGGAATATCCCAGCTGTTGAAGAGCTTGCTATTCAACGTCGGACCGCATGATCCGTTCAGCTTTCTCGCGGTCGCAATGCTCCTGCCTCTGGTCGCTCTCGTCGCCTCGTTGTTGCCCGGACGAGCGGCTATGAAAGTCAATCCCGTTGTTGCTCTTCGTTCTGAGTAGCCCTGGTCCCCTTGTCATTTGAGAAAACTACCACGGGTTAGAACGGGCTACGGCGATGCCACGCACCTCGTTGGGATATTTGCCGCTTACGGCGCAGTAGAAATGATAGAGAATGCCTTCGTGGGTGACGACGGAAGGCTTGTGGGCGAAGGTTTCGTCGATGGTGCCGGGCGCACCGGTATCGATAAGCACTCCGGGAACCTTGGTGAACGAGTAGGGATTGGCCCCGAGGGCGAGCATCTCGCAGGCGCGGCCGGGGCGTTGGTAGCGAAAGCCGAAGTAAAACATGGCGTAGTCACGTCCGTTTTGCACGACGAAGGGATTCGAGGCGAAGCGGCTGTCGCGGGCGTCCAGCGTCGGTGGCTTGGTGGCGGAGATGGGGTTACTGGCGGGGTAAGTGGCGCTGCCGCGGGGACCATTGCGAAGGATCGGATTTCGTTTGTAACGCGTCCAGGTCTTGAGATCGGGCGAGGTCGCAACCCCGGTCTGCTCGTGCCAACCTCCGCCTTCGCTCGCTGGAAGGTTGTCCGTCTTGGCGTTGTAGTAGAGGTAGTAGGTTCCATGGTCGAGCATCAGGTCGGGGCGGTAGAGACCACCGTGCTCCCATGGAGTTCCGTCTTGTGGGGTGAGGATCGGATCGCCGAGCTGCCAGTGGAGAAGATCGTCTGAGGTGGCCAGGCCGATGACCGCCGCGCCTTCTTCGTAGCCGGCGCTGGGATAAGCATTCCAGGCTCCGATGTATTTGCCGTTGACCCTGATGGCTTCGCCACGGGACCGGAGTTGCTTGTCACGGAGGATGGAGCTCAGAGCCAGGTTGTACTTCGTGTACTTCGACGCCGGGTCTCGGGGCGCTACGAGAGCAGTGCGCGTCCAGTGAAGCAGGTCAGAAGAGGTGGCCAGGCCGGTCTGGTAGCCGATGCCGTCCCAACCGATATAGAGCATCTGGAAGGCTCCCTTGGCGTGGAACACGATGGGGTCATCGACGCTGCGCTGATCAAAATCGCCTTTGCGGCCGGTGGCCGAGAGGACAAGCTTGGGGTCTTTATAGGGGGTGCGAAAGGGCGCTGACTCGTCCGCGGCTGCCATGACCAGATGCCGTGCAGTGGAGGCGGCGGCACCGAAGATGGCGCTATTGCGTAGGAACCGACGACGAGTAGTGTTCATAAGACCGATTCACCGATTCTAATATTCCGTACGCAAAGCAGTTGTGGCTTGTCGAGTCCGATTTTGGATTCGATTTCGCGCACTGCGCGGCGGATGTAATTCTCAGCGATGACCTCGTCTCACTTGTTAGATTTCCGAGCCTGTTTGCTACCGAGCGCACTGAGAAATGAGTCGGCGACTGCCACTTCAAGATCCTTGGGACCTTTCGCTCCAAGCTTGCGCAGGAAAACGTTACGGTAAATGAGTGGGCCGAGCAGAAGGGCGAATCCTACTTCGGGATCGAGATCGGGTCTAAGGATACCGCGCTGCTTGCCGCGCGCCATCATGTTGCCAAGGGCTTTGCGGGCTGGCTCAATCACCCGGGAACGCCAGGCATCTCCGAAAACACGATTGTGCGAAGCATAGGCAATCAGGTGTGGCATGATTCGCTCTCGCATCACCTTCCGTTCCGCCGCCGGGTCATGCTGCAACTGAGCTATCAAGTCCGCGCGAAAGTCGCCTGAGTCGAAGACGGGCGGCTCCTTGTCAAGGCCGTGCAGGTAGGCAAGCACCTCAAGGCACAATGAGTCCTTGTCCGGCCAGTGGCGGTAAATGGTCGCCTTGCTCACCCGCGAGGCCCTTGCGATCGCGTCCATACTGGTGGCCTCAATGCCGCGCTCAGCAAAGAGGTTCACTGCCGACTCGATGACCTGACTGTGCGCTCGTGCACTTTTCTGTTTTGCCATCGCCAGGGAAATCTACACTTCGATTTTCGAGAAGAGATACGCGCCGGCGGTCACGAAAACCGCGGCGATCATCGCCAGAATGGAAAGATCGAAAGCAGCGTTGAAATGCCACGCATTGATCAACGCACCGCGAAGGCCATCGACGCCGTAAGTCAAAGGATCGAGGCGCGTGATCAGCGCCATGAACGCCGGCAGATTCGTCAGCGGAAATAGCGCGCCGGAGAGGAAGAAGATCGGCATGACCAGGAAATTCATTACCAGCTGAAAGCCCTGCATGTCCTTGATGACGGATCCGATCGCAGTACCCAGGGCGGCGAAAACAACGGCGATCAAAATGACGAAGAGAAAGGCGGCCGGAATGGCTACCCAGCTGTGAGGGCGGAAGCCGGCGATGAGGCAGATCAGCAGAATGAGCGAACCCTGAATGATGGCGACTGTGGCCCCGCCGAGAGTGCGGCCCAGCATGATCTGTATGCGCGGCACCGGAGCGACCAGGGTTTCTTTGAGGAACCCGAACTGGCGGTCCCAGAGCATGGCGATGCCGGAGAAGACCGAGCTGAAGAGCACGGTCATGCCGATCACGCCTGGCGCCATGAATTGCAGGTAGCTGCCATGGCCGGCCTGGCGGAAGACCGGGCCCAATCCAAAGCCCAACGCGAGCAGATAAAGGCACGGCTGCCCGAGAGAAACGACTATCTGCACGCGCGAGCGCACGTATCGCTTCAATTCGCGGAGCCAGAGAATGTATATCGCGCCCATCTATCTCCTCCACATCTTTGCGACTTGCCGCAGTGCGTCCGCGGAGTTCGCGGCCTCATCGCGCAAGGTTGAGCCAGTTAAGGCGAGAAATGCGCCTTCGAGAGAGTCGGTTGCGGTTTGTTGCTTCAGTTCCGCGGGCGTTCCCTGGGCGACAATCGCGCCGTGGTCGATAATGGCGATGCGGTGGGCCACCCGTTCCGCTTCATCCATGTAGTGAGTAGTGAGGAAAACGGTGGTCCGTTCCGTCTCATTCAAGTGCTTCACATGGTTCCAGAGCAGATTACGGCTCTGCGGGTCAAGCCCGAGCGTCGGCTCATCGAGGAAGAGGATACGCGGGGTGTGCAGCAAGCCCCGGGCAATTTCAAGGCGGCGTTTCATGCCTCCGGAGAAGCTTTTCACATAGCTGTCCCGGCGCTCCCATAACTCGAATAATTTGAGCAGCTGCTCAGTTCGTGTTTCGCGCAGCTGGCGAGGGACGTGATAGAGGACGCCGTGGAGAGTCATGTTCTCGTAAGCGGTCTGCTCGTTATCCAGACTGGGATCCTGAAAGACAATGCCAAAACGCTTTCGCGCTTCTTTCTGGCTGGTTCGCGGATCAAGGCCATCCAGCTCGATGCTTCCGCTGGTGGGCTGCAGTAGGGTGGTGAGCATTTTGATGGTGGTGGTCTTGCCCGCGCCGTTCGGTCCCAGGAAGGCGAAGATTTCGCCTTGGGCTACTTCAAAGGAGATATCGCGGACGGCGGTGAACTCTCCAAAGGTTTTTACCAGGTGCTGAACCGTGATCATGCCAGCCTCGAAGATCTTCATAACGATACTGAACGGTTTCGTTTTATATGTCAAGGCACTGCAACGAAGGACGGGTAGGCAGACCCCCGCGGTATTGATCGTCAGGAACGGATGCGCAGCACGATCTTCCCCAAGACGTGTCCGTGTTCAATCCTGCGGTGTGCCTCAACAACGTCTTTCAGGGGGAACACCTTGATCCTTAGCGGAATCGTTCGCGAACCAATGGCAGCATTCAGGCGATCGAACGCTTCATGCGACATCTCGCCATCGAATGCCAGAGCGGAATAACCGCTGAAATGTGGCTTGGGGTCGACGCCATTGGGATATGCAAACGGCTTCCCTGCTTTCAAGTGCGACAGGAAGGCAGGAAGCGCGTCACCGCTGGCGGTGACGAGAGCAGCATCGAATCCCGCGGGCGCGTTGCGCTTCAGCAGGCTCTCGCGCTGCGAGGAATTTGGATTGACGGTGCGTGCAGCCCCAAGCGAGCGAACGTACTCCTGCGCGTCAGGCTGTGCCGAGGCCACAACCGTTGCGCCCGCAACGCTTGCGAGCCAAACCGCCATGGAACCGACGCCGCCACTGGCGCCAAACACAAGTACGCTTTGGCCCCGGTTCACTTTCAAGACCTCGAGCCCGGATAAAGCGGTCAATGCGACGCAGGGCATCGCACCGCCAACCGGCATTTCGAGCTGGGCTGGCAGATGCGCCACCCGGTCAGCCGGGACGCTCACATACTCCGCATGAAACCCTCCAGCCGGGTTGCCGTAGCTGTAGGAGTAGACGCGATCGCCCACCTTAAACTTGCTGACGTCAGCTGCGACAGCAGCGATCGTTCCGCTGCCGTCGGCACCCAGGATCGTTCCCGGCTTAACCGGCCCGTAGGACCCCGCTCGCCGCGCCGCGTCCCACACACCGAGCCCGGCATACTCGAGAGCAATGATTACGTGACTGCGCGCAAGTTTAGGTACAGGCACGTTCTTGATGTGAAGGGTGTTGGGTGGTCCGGCGGTCTCCACGACCGCGGCCTTCATAGCCTCTGGAAGTGTTGATCTGGTGTTCATTGCGCACCCTAATTCTCGCCCTGCTGTCGGAGGGCGCGGGTAGTTTCAAAAGTCAGATGCCTGAACCGTGGCATCGGTAGCCACCTTGGGAGAAGCCCTATAGCATGAAAAGACCGTGGAGGCTCGCACAAAACCAAATCGCCGTGTTCCGCCGGTCTGGCTCATGGGGCTCTCGAATGCTTCCTTTGGACTCTACGGCGGCTTAGCCTTTTTCGCGATACCCCAGCTGTTGGCGACGCACCATGTTTCGGAGGCGAGAATCGCCGGGATCACAGCAATGGCCTTGTCTCCTAACTTCTGGGCTGTGGTATTTGGCCCTATGCTCGACGTACGATTCAGCCGCCGTTGGTATGCTACCGCCTTCGCTGCCCTGGCATCCATCCTGGCCTTCACCGCGGTCATCAACCTGAGCCATCTCGTTGTGCTTGAAGTCGCGCTGGTCGCGGGCTCGGCTGCAGCCATACTCTCAACCACGGCGCTTGGCGGATGGCTATCGACGGTTTGCCCTAAATCCGATGAGAACAAGCTCAGCGCGTGGTATAACCTCGCGTACATTTGTTCTTCAGGCTTCACGATGGTTGTCGGGGGCGAATTGGTTCGCCATCTGCCCCTATGGCTTGCGGCGGGAGTTCTGGGAGCGCTCGTTTTTCTTCCCACCACCATTTTCCTGGTGATTCCTGCTCCTGGTCCGGACCGGCGGCTCGCCGGGGAAAGCTTCAGCCAGTTCAGCCGCGAAGTCTTCGCACTTTTGCGCCGCCGGGAAGTACTGATCACGTTGTTGCTTTTCATCGCCCCCTGCGGTTCATTCGCGTTGACCAACCTGCTCGGAGGAGTCGGCAATGACTTCAGCGCCTCGCCGCGGATGGTGAGCTTGGCCGGAGGAGCGGGCGCAATCGTTCCCGGCATTCTCGGCTGCGTGCTCTTCCCTCTTCTCGCCAAGCGGATGCCTTTGCGCTTTCTCTATCTCGCTAACGGAATCCTAGGCGGCCTTTTTACCCTGGGCCTGGTGCTGCTGCCCCATGCACCATGGACCTTCTCGCTCGCTCTCCTGGGCGAGTTCCTTTTCCAGGCAATCTCCTACACCGGCACGGTTGCGCTTTCGTTCGAGGCGATAGGAGAGAACAATCCGCTGGCCGCAACTACCTTCACGTTTCTGATTGCTGCCACGAACGTTCCCGTCGCTTATATGTTGTACGTGGACGGCAGAGCGTACTCCTTCGCAGGAGTACGCGGCAGCTTTGCTGCCGACGCCATCATCAGCATCGTTGTTTGTGTGTTGATCGGTTTGTTTCTGTCCCGGCTTCAGGGCGCGGCGTTCGGCTCCGGTAGTCCATCCGTGGACCCACTCATTACTCCACTGCGCGAGGAATGACTCGAGTTGGCGCGTGCGCGCATCTGATAGCGGCGCAGTGGCCTGATAGAAGAAACACAGCGACTGCCCCGTTGCAAAGCTGGCTTATCGCCGGGGAAGATCCAGCAGTACCACATCCGCGCGCTCCTGCACCCGTTCAAGCACAACGTCACGACCGTCTGGGGAGATGTCGAAGTCGCGAATGTCGAAGTCGGGCGGCAGGTTGGTCAACTGCCGCTGGGCGCCTGTCTTCAGGTCGACGAGCCAGAGATTCTTATGTTGAATCTCTCCTCGCAGGAGCACGAGTGCTTCTCCTCCAGGCAGGAAGGCCAGATGCCGAGCGCCCCGAGTGAGGGTCAGGGCAGGCAAGGTTCGCGGTACTGCCCCGGCCGTGACGGCTTTCACAGAAAATGTGGTGCCTATATCGGGTCCCGAATAGACAAGAAAACCTCCGTCGGGCGCCCACGCAGGATCAGTCGAATATTCCCGGACAAAAACAGCGGGGGAGCTACCATCGACGGGCACACGGAAGAGATGTGGCACGCCGTGATCGTCGGCCGCCGAGGTGATCGATCGACCGTCGGGCGCCCATGCCGGAGCGCCTTGCAAGTCGAGTGAATCGGCAACGACGCGTGCGTTCGTGCCGTCAGCCTGCATCACGTATAAGAGCGTTTGCCCGTGTTGCCGGATAGAAAACGCGATGCTTCGTCCATCGGGGGCGATTGCCGGGCCGCCAAAGACTTGTGCCCCCTGTCCACTCCACAGCTCCGTGGCCGTTCCGTTGGCGAGCTTCCAGATACTCTCGCTCGCGCCGGTCGCAGAAACATACAGAAGGTAATTTGGACCCAGTCGTGGGGAAAATCCCATGCTCGTGGTCAGCGAGATTTGCGCAGGAGCCGATACTTCCGCGGCCGGCAGCGCTGGGAGTTCCGGCAGCGCCTCGTTCCCGCTCTCCTGAGCGGCTGGAAGATTCCGGCTGCGGGTCCAGGCATCCAATTCCGCCCGGGAGGCGTAAACCGAGCCCATCCTGTCATGCAGGTGCCGGTGGACGGGCATTCCTTCTCGCTTCTCCCAACGTTGGACCGTGGTCACGTCGCGTTTGAGGTAAGACGCGATCTCCTTCCACGAATCCAGCCGGTCTTCGAACGGTCTCTCGGGTGCCGGCGTGGCAAGAGGTGGCTCGGCCATTCGCTCTCCTGGTCCCTAGTCATGACGAACCCGGGAACCAAATTGTAGCCTCCGCGCCACCGCAAAGGCACGGAAAAGCGCTGCATTCGACGGCAAGTGATGGGAAAGGCCGGCGTTCTGCGCCTTACCGCTTGAATGCACCTACCGGCGGGTTCGATGGTGTCCGTGCGTCTCAAGTTAGTCGCAAATTGGAGATCTGTGATGAAAAGCAAAGTTTTCGAGTGGACATCGCGCAGTATCGCTGTCCTGGTAGTGTTGGCGGTAAGCACCGGTGCGCTGGCGGCAAACCCGAGACATAAGACGTTTAGCGGGGTGATTAATGCCTACACACCCCAACCCTCAACTGGAGCGGGTCCGTATGAGGTTCGCGGCCCATGGTCCTTGAGTTGGAACTGCGAATCAGGCAAGGCGGATTTTTCCGCGGCCTTGAATATGGAATTTTCTGACGGTTGGGTCTTGACGACAGGCAAAATGAATTTTGATCCGAACGGCAGGGGCGCCCACACTCACCACATCACTCTAGTCGACGCCGAGGTCACGCCGATCGCGAACGGATTTCAGATAACCGGGCCGGCCACGTTTATGCTCAATGGGGGTCCAGCGCCAGCTACCATCGAACCCTCAACCGTGGTGATACAAATCACGGGCGGCAAAGATGTCGAATTCTCGAATATCACGTTGACTTTCCTGGTCCCCGGTTCCATGCACTTCGGAGCCGAGCCCCTCCCGGGCGTAGTGCAAAGGGTCGAGGAACAGAGGTAGATGTAGCGGGCGGGGGATTGCCTGATCGGTTTCTTGTCCGCAGCGCATCGCGCCCGCCCGTCCACTTGAGCAATTCTGCGCCTTACCGCCCGAGGGCACCCACCAAGGTCTCCGGTTGTGTCTGTGCATCTCGGTCCGGCGGCAGGGACGAGAAAGGCGGGTCGACGTGCGAAAGACACTAACGTGGCTGCTGTTGTCTATTGCCATCGTCGCGGCTGCCACCCTCCATCAGCCGGGAAGCGCCTTGGCGACAGCGGTTGAAGGTTACGAGAGCACCTTGCTCGGTGTGGGCCGGTTTGACAAAGCGGATGTCGCTCACTCCTTTCCGCGCGGCCAAAAGCCGGAAGGGAACGAGCAACTCCAGCTGCCACGTCCAGAGACGAAAGACTTGTCAGACGTGTACGTGCAGAGCAATGTCTGGGCGCCCGGCGGAAGCACGGGTTGGCACTCGCACCCTGGGTATAGCCTGATCATCGTCACGGCGGGAACGGTGACGGATTATGACGGCCACGATCCCGATTGCAAGCCGCATGCGTACAAGACAGGGATGGGGTTTGTCGATCCCGGTGGGGACCACGCACACATCCTCCGGAACGAGGGCGATGTCGAGGCAAAGACCATAGCTGTTCAGTTCATTCCGGCAGATGCGGTGCGCCGGATTGACGTTGTGGATCCTGGGAACTGCCACTTCCGACACTGATGGCAGATGGAACAGATTGGGAGGATGACTGAAGATCCCTACCCTACCCGGGCTCCTGCCCGGTCGGTGCGAGGTCAACTTCAGGTCCGGGCAGGATACCCATCTCCTGATAAATCGGCCGCATCACGGCGCGGACTTTGGGTAGTTTGGCGGTGAACCACGCCGAGCCCGCCAGACAGAAGGCGCCCGTAATCATGACCGTATGCGGAGCTCCCATCCAGTGGGCAAGACCGCCGGCCAGCAGGCTGCCAAACGGCGCCGAGCCCACAAACGCCATAGTGTAATAACTCATGACGCGCGCACGCTTGTCCTCCGGCACGAGCGTCTGAATCACCGTGTTGCTAGCCGATGCAGCCTGCAGCATGCCAAAGCCGGCAAACACCATGAGGAGCAGCGACAGCCAGAGCGTGTGCGACAGGCCGAAGAGAATCAGGGCGCCCCCGATGATGGCGGCGGCAATCTGAATCATGCGCGTAAGACCCACCACGGACTTCCGTACAGCAAGCGAAAGCCCGGATGTCAGCGCGCCAATCCCCGAAGCACCCGTCAACCAGCCCAGGGTATGCGCCCCGCCATGCAGCACTTGTCCGGCGAAGATCGGCAACAGCACGGAGTAAGGCCAACCCATCAGGCTAACGAATGCGAACAACGTGAGAATCGTGCGGATGGGACGAAACGTCCGCACGTAATCCCAACCTTCACGCATCTGTTCGAGCTTGCTGATCGCCGCGTGCTTGATCTCGAGCGGCCGAACGCGCATCATCAGCAACGATGCGATCACCGGGAAGTAGCTGAGGCCATCTATGAGGAAGCACCAGCCCTCGCCTGACGCTGCAATGACAAGACCCGCAATCGCCGGCCCGATCAGCCGCGCACCATTGGCCATCGACGAATTGATGGCGATCGCATTGCCCAAGTCGGCGCGGTCGTCCACCATTTGCACCAGGAACGACTGCCGTCCAGGGATGTCGAAGGAGTTGATCATGCCCTGCAGGGCACTTAGCGCGATGATCTCGGGGATGGTGATAATGTGTGCCAGCGTCAGCCCGGCCATGGCCAACGACTGGACCGCGGCCGCCGCCTGTGTCCACACCAGCAGCTTACGGCGGTTCAGACGCTCGATCCAGACGCCGGCGAACGGACCCAGCACAAAAGTCAGGATCTGGCCCGAGAACCCGACTACGCCCAGCAGCATCGCGGAGTGGGTCAGGCGGTAGACCAACCAACTCGTCGCCAGCCTGGTCATCCAGGTTCCCATCAATGAGATGCTCTGCCCGAAGAAGAAGAGCTTGAAGTTGCGATGCCGCAGCGCTCGCCACGCGTACGACAGCGAACTGGCCTTATATGAGGGTTTCCTCATGTTTACTCCCTTATAATATGACGATGCCCTCAGATCTGTCAAAGTCGAAGCGCCGCGTCCCCCAGCAGGACAGAGGTGAGCGGCGCGTCGCTGAAGTTCTGGATGCTGCTTCGGCCGTCATTGCGGAAGTGGGCTACGACGCCGCGACCATGACTGAAATCGCGGAGCGGGCGGGCGCGTCCATCGGCGCACTGTATCAATACTTTCCCAACAAGGAAGCAATCGCGCGCGCGCTGCGCCAGCAGTATGGAGATGAGATGGAAGCACGCTGGGCGCCGCTGAAAGGTCAGGGTGCACGGCTTAGCATCAAGGACCTCGTCGACCGGTTCCTCGACGTGATGACCGACGTTATGGATAATCGGCCTGCGTATATCCCGCTGCAGAGCGCGCCGCGAAACTGCCGGCGCGACCCGGCGGCGAGAAATCGCCTGCGCGAATTATTTGCCACGCTCTTCCGCGAGAAACGTCCGGAGCTTTCGCCGGAGACCGCGCTGCGGATCGCGAATGTAACGGTGCAGGTGGTCAAAGCGATGAACCCGCTTTACGCCGAAGCCAATCCTGATGAGCGCGAAGCGATTGTCCGCGAGTTCAAGCTGCTGTTGTCAAGTTATCTGAGCACGCGCCTGCGTGCGTGATCGCCTCTGAAATCGCGGTTCTCCGGGGAATCAAGCGCAGCGAGCCGTCTCCATTGCGTACGCAGGCAACTGGGGCGGGTGCCCGATCAAGCGGAACGAGTCGATTGCTACTGAGGCGCCCCAGCTGAGCACTGGCTCAAGTCTTGAGTATGTTGGTCTCCAACAGCCGTCTTAAGCTGCAACTCAAATCCACCCCTGTGATTCTCAACGTCGACCAGCCGGTCCAGAGCGTGCGCCAGGTACGCAACCTTTGGGGGCAGCAGCAGATCATTGTGGCCCCAACTAATTTCAACAACCTCCAATTCACCCTGGCAGACCCTCTTCCAAACTCCCAGCGGGTTCGGCCAACGCGGATTGCGGATGCTTGACTGAAAAAACGTAACCTTACCGGGATAGGGCTTTGGCCGATATGCTGCCATAGCAACCCGTAAACCGGCAATGATTCGCCGCAGGTTTGGCGGCAGTGTGAGTTCACCAAACGTCTCCTCATTGAAACCGGAGCGCTTGGGGGCTTTTCCGGCGACGATACGAAGCCTGTCAGCGAAGTGAGTGGCTTTGGCAAAAAAGTAGCTGACGCCCTGTCGCCAGGAACGAGCGCGGATTTCACGAATTTCTAATGCAGCACGGCTCCGTTGGTGCGCCAGCCAGGCTGGGAACGTCAGGCATTGCTCGTCCACCTGGCTGTCCACGAGCGCCACGAGATCAACTTTCTCGCCACATTGCAACAACTGTTGTGCCATTTCAAAGGCGATCAGCCCGCCCAAGGAAAACCCCGCCAGAGAATAGGGTCCACAGGGCTGCACCGATTGGATTTGCTTGACGTAGTCCGCAGCCATATCCTCCACACGAGAACTAGCTACTTCCCCTTCATGGAGTCCGCGCGCCTGTATTCCATAGACAGCGGAATGACAATCCATTTCGCGTGCCAGTGCCCACAACTCCAACACTGTACCGCCGACACTATGCGCGATAAACAGCGGTCGCTCACGGTTGCCCTGGTGAAGGATGACCAGACCGGAAGAGGTGACAGCTTCTGCCGCGCTTATCATTTGCGCCAACCGCTCGATGGTGGGTGCATGGAGAAAGCTCGCGATGGGGAGGTCGCAGCCCGTCAGAGTGCGAATCTTCGCAATCAGGCTGGCGGCGTGAAGCGAGTTGCCGCCAAGCTCAAAGAAATCATCCTGCGGCCCGATGGGCGAGAACCCGAACGTATCCTCCCATAACCCGGTAAGATCTGACTCCAGGGTCGTTTTGTCTGTCATAAAACCTCCATGCGAGGATACCCGCGCTTAGGGGAAGGCAACGGTAGAGAAATGGCTTCGCTGGCACGGTGAGGAACCAGCCCATCACAGCTTAAGTGTAACCGTCTTCACTTCTGTATATTGCTGCAGTCCATATTCGCCCAACTCCCGCCCCATACCCGACTGCTTGAATCCACCGAACGGCGCCCTCGTATCCAGCACGTGATAGCAATTCACCCACACCGTCCCCGCCCGCACGCCGTTCGCCACTGCATGAGCTTTCTTGATATCCCGTGTCCATACCCCGGCGGCTAGTCCATACGTGGTGCGGTTAGCGCGGCTGATGACCTCGTCCATATCCTTGAACGCAATGATGCTCATCACCGGGCCAAAAATCTCTTCCCGGGCAATTTTCATTTCATCTTGAACGTCAGAGAACACCGTAGGTTGGATGAAGTACCCACGGTCGCCAACCCGCTCGCCGCCGCAGGCAAGCGTCGCACCCTCACGTTTTCCAGATTCGATGTAGCCCATAATTCTGTCGAATTGCGATTCGCTCACCTGCGGACCCTGGTCGGTGAGCGGATCGAGCGGATCTCCTACCCTTCTCTTGCGAGCCCGGGCAATGCTCTTTTCGACAAATTCGTCATAGATCTTCTCTTCCACAAACACTCTGGATCCAGCACAACAGGATTGCCCCTGGTTAACGAACAGGCCCAGGTGCGCGCCTTCCACGGCGTCGTCGAGGTCGCTATCCGCAAAAATGATGTTCGGGCTCTTGCCGCCCAGTTCCAGAGAAATTCGCTTGAGGTTGGATTTCGCCGCGGCCTCCATGATCAGCCGGCCAACCTCAGTAGAGCCCGTGAACGCTACCTTGTCCACGTCCATATGGCGGGCAATGGCTGCGCCCGCAGTCGGGCCAAAGCCCGGCAGCAGATTCACCACACCCTCCGGGAAACCCGCTTCCAGAATGAGTTCCCCCAGCCGAAGCGCGGATAGCGGCGTTTGCTCTGCCGGCTTCATCACGATGGTATTGCCCGTTGCCAGCGCCGGCGCGAGCTTCCAGGCTTGCATCAGCAGCGGATAATTCCAGGGAATAATCTGCCCTATCACCCCAATCGGCTCATGGCGCGTGTAGCAGAAGAAGTCCCCGTCAATCGGGATCGTCTTGCCCTGAACCTTATCTGCCCAGCCCGCGAAATAGCGATAGCAGGCGATGGTCTTTGTAACATCGACAGCCTTGGCAATGGAAAGCGGCTTACCGTTATCGAGCGTTTCCAGGCGAGCGAGCTGCTCCGCATTTTGCTCGATCAGGTCGGCGAGGCGGTGAAGCAACCGTCCCCGCTCCGAGGCACGCATCTTTTTCCAGGGCCCCTGATCAAAGGCCCTACGTGCCGCCTGAACCGCTTTGTCGACATCGGCTGCATCGGCTTCGGCAACCTGGCAGATCTCCTCGCCGGTCGAGGGATTCACGGTCGCAAACGTTTTGCCCGATTCGCTTGGAATCCAGCGATTGTTGATCAAAAGCTTGGTAGCCGTCGGACCGGTTTGAGATTCCGTTGGCATAGGCAGGGTAGAAATCATGGTTCCTCCGGCAGTTAACCCACATCTTCCAACAGAAGCGTTGGCAGGTATGGGGCCCTCGATATCTGTTCGCTGTCTGACAACATGTTCAGCCTGTTTGGCACCACCACGGTTTCTTTTTCGACGCAAATATGATCCAGCAAATTTCTATAAACACCGGCGGCACTCGCTTGCCACGTATTGGCGATTGTTTTACTTCCCAGGATGACGTTAAATTCCGGCAGCAATTCCTCACTCCTGCGAGCAGACTACCTTCTTCTCGAACGCTGCCAATTCCTCTACCGTGGAGTCGTCGAAGTAGCTCCTAGGCATCAAGGGATACCTGGATGCCTCGCCTTTAATGTAGCGTCCGACGTCGCGGCGGTATTCGCGAAGCAGGGTATCGGATTCATATTCCGGATGGCCCTGGAAAAAGACGAACAGCCTTTTCTGCTGCTTGATAAAGGTATCCACGCCCGCGTTCGCCGTGCGCGTCAGCACCTTGTATCCGCAATCCGCTAGCTGATCTTCGGGCACGCCATTCCAACGTGAATGCGGCAGCCTGAATTGCGAAGCTGTTCCAGCCGTCAACGGATGGTCGGACACACGCGCACACTCGAAGATGCCGAAGACCTTATCAGTTTCTTTCACCCGCCGAATGCCATCCATGGAGAGAATCGCAGCATGCGCCGCCAGGCACGACAAAACAGTTGCATGGCAATTCTCCTGCGCCCAGGCGAGCACCCTGGTAAGACTATCCCAGTAGGGCTCATCCTCCAGGTTGGCCGTCATGGGCTCTCTGCCAGTCACGATGAGCCCGTCGAGATGCCCGTCCCACAGGTCCTCGATATCTGAGTAGCGGCTGCTGATATGGCTGGCGGTTAGGCCACTGCGTGGAATTCCAGGCAAAGTGTAGAACGACAAATGAACCGGCATGCTCCCGGAGGCCGAGTCGAGCAACGAAATAAATTGGCATTCCGTTGCCTTGAGGGCCTCGTCAGACATGTTGTTGACCAGGCCGATCTTGAGGTAGCCGCCGGACTTGGAGTCAAACAAAACGCTCATCGGGGTTTCCCTTCGCAGAGACCAGGGCGGCGCTGGCGTCAAGAGCCTGCTTTAAATCTGCAATGATGTCATCGCTGTGCTCGATCCCTATGCTGAGGCGAATCATTTCCGGCACAACGCCGGCATGGCGTTGCTCCTCCGGCGACATCTGCCGGTGCGTGGTGGAGGCAGGATGGCACGATAGCGACTTGGCATCGCCGAGATTGACCAGGCGCTTGATCAACTTGAGCGCGTCATAGAACTTGACCGCAGCCTCGTAGCCACCCTTGAGGCCCACAGCCATCAGTGAGCACGCCTTATTACCCAGGTATTTCTGTGCTAAATCGTAGTAAGGGCTCTCGGGAAAACCTGCATACGTGATCCATGCGATCCTGTCGTCATCGCGCAGGAACTCGGCGACCTTTCTGCCATTCTCCACGTGGCGCTCTACCCGCAACGCGACCGTCTCGATGCCCTGCAGAAGTAGAAACGCGCTCAACGGGGACAGCACAGCCCCGGTCGTCCGCTGGTAGACAGCTCGGCATCGACCGAGGTAGGCGCCCTTGCCGAAATGCTCGCTGTAGATCAAGCCATGATAGGAGGGGTCCGGTTGATTGAAAATTGGGAAGCGATCGACGTGCTCTTGCCAGGGGAAATTACCGCTATCCACGATGGCTCCGCCGAGGGTGGTGCCGTGGCCGCCCATAAACTTGGTAAGCGATTGCACAACAATGTCGGCGCCGAATTCGATCGGCCGCAGCAGGATAGGGGTAGCCACCGTGTTATCCACGATCAGCGGCACTCCATGTCGATGGGCCACCCGAGCCAAACCTTCGATATCGCACACATTCCCCGCCGGGTTGCCTACGCTTTCGCAAAACACGGCGCGCGTGTTGTGGTCCATCAGCTTTTCTACTGACTCCGGTCGGTCCGTCTCCGCGAAGCGGACCCCGACTCCCTGGCTCGGCAGAAGGTGAGCGAACAAGGTGTGGGTGGTGCCGTAGAGCTGCGGAGTGGAGATGATATTGCACCCCAGCTCGGTTACATTTTGCACCGCGTAGGTCACCGCTGCCTGACCGCTGGCAACGCACATTGCGTCCCGGCCTCCTTCGAGCGCCGCGACGCGTCGCTCCAGCACGGCAGTGGTCGGGTTGCTGATCCGGGTATATCGGTACCCGTCCACCTCCAGGTTGAACAGCGCCGCTGCGTGTTCGGTGCTATCGAATGCATAAGCGACCGTTTGGTAAATCGGCACCGCGACAGCCTTGGTCGTGGGATCAATGTCGTAACCGCTGTGGATAGCAATGGTTTCCCGTTTCATGCGTTCACCCGTCCTTGGCCCGTTCCGGCGTATTGTTGCTCATCTGTAATTCCAGCCAGGCGATTCATCTCGCTGACCACCCAGTAAATGTCTCTTTCGGTCGTTCGAAAACTGGTAATGCACGCGCGCACCACAGGAATATTGCCCACCCGCGCCTCTGACATCCACGCGATTTGGCGCTTATGCAGAGATGCCAGAAATTCTCCCGGTACAAGCCCGTCCCGGGTGAAGCAAACCAGCGGCAGTGGCGTCGAGTTCAGGATCGACCATCCCGAAGCTCTCAGCGCGCCTCGCAGAACATTGCCCATGCGCGTCTGGTGCTCGATCATCTCGGCATAGCCGGCTTCGCCCTGTTGCGCAAGCGCCATAAAAAGCTTCAGGCCAATAAACCGCCGCGACCACTGTGCTGAGTTGGTGTACGGGTCGAACACCGGACCGGTCTTCTTGCCGGGCATGTAGGAAACATCTGCGCGAAAAGCCTCCGCGACCGTATCAGGATGACGGCAGAAGAACATTCCGCAGCCCATCGAAACCGAAAGCCACTTATGCGCGTCGCAGGTGATAGAGTCCGCGTCTCCGATACCATCCAGGCAATGCTTCAGGCTTGGAGCAAGGATGGCGCTGCCGCCCCAGGCGGCGTCGACGTGAAACCACAGCCCTTGCTCGCGGCAGAATTGTCCCATTCCCGGCAAAGGATCGATCACTCCTGTCGCCGTCGTCCCGGCGGTACCGATCACCATGAAAGGGAGGAAGCCATTGTTTCGATCCTCCGCCACACATCGTTGCAGTTCGCCGAGATCCATCTTCAAATCGCTGTCAGTGGATACGATTCGCAGCGCTCTCCGCCCCAGCCCCGTCATGTGAGCGATTTTGTTGTAGCCGTGATGCGCCTCGGCGGTCAGGTAGATCGAGGGCGTGGCGTTCAGGTGGCGAACACCGTGCTCGCCATAATCGGGGAACGCCCGGGTGAGAGCGACCACCACCGCAGAGAGGTTCGCCTCCGTTCCGCCGCTGGTGAACGTCGCAATGGAATTGCGCGGCAAGCCAAACTTCTCCGCAAGCCAGCCAAGCGTATGCCGTTCGATCTCATTGGCCGCGGGCGAGGTACGCCAATTCGCCAACTGGGAGTTATACATCGCGACCAGAGTGTCGGCGACCACAGAAGCCAGCGTAACGCTGGGATTAAACAGACCAAAGTAGCGGGGATGCGTAACCTGGACCTGCCAGGTACGCAGCATCTTTTCAACATCGTTAACCACTTCCTCCAGCGGCATCGTCTGATGGAAGTCGTAACGAGACCCAAGGTAAGTTCGCACCTCTTCCGCCGTCACCGTGGGCAGGATGGGGCCGTCCGCAATATCAGATTGCAATTGCGTGAAATCAGACCGGATTTCGTCGATGAACATCAGTTCCTTCCCCCCGCCGACTGCATGCCTAGAAGCGAATGGCGCCCATTTGAATGCGCTCATACAACTGCTGGTCGAGCCGGGTGAATGAGCCCAATTCCAGGTCGTTGAAATAAACCGCATCATCGCTCGAGGCCGGGTTGAATCCCTGGCGAACCAGGTCGGTCTTCGAGTATTTAAAAGTCCCTGTCAGATCCATGTTCTTTCGGATCCGCAGAAACAAAGGCCGCGCGTAGGGGGGTAGGCGGTCTATCAGGTGCCGGCGGAATTCCGCCAGGTCCAGTTCATCTTCGGTGACCAGCGTAGCCATACCGGCGCGGCCCTCGGTCGCGGGAACGGTTACGCCGTATACATTCGCGTGTTTCACTCCGGGGAACGCGCAGATCGCTTCCGCAACCTCGCACGTCGCAACGTTCTCGCCCTTCCAGCGGAAGGTATCGCCGATGCGATCGACAAAATAAAAATAACCCTGTTCATCCTTGCGCATCAGGTCGCCGGTACGAATCCACACGTCTCCCGGCTCAAACACATTGCGCAGGATCTTGCGCTCTGAGGCCTCAGTGTTGGTGTAGCCTTCAAAGCGGCTACCTATATTAGATGGATCGTCCGACCCCTTGCCGATCGCTTCGCCGGCTTCATTGGGAGCGCAGCGAATGCAGAAGCCCTGCGCATCCCGCACCGGTTCACCCTTCTCCACATCGAACACCACCAGCGCGGGCGAGAACCGATGCGTCAGGTAGCCGGGGATATGGCCGATGGCCCCGCGCTTGCCCTGGATATTGAAGAGCGAAACCCCACCTTCGGTGGAAGCATAAAACTCAAAGATCTGAGGAATGGAAAAGCGATTCTTAAAGCCGTCCCACACTTCGGGCGCCAGGCCGTTGCCGCAAGCCATCCTGATGCGATGGGCAGTCTCGTTCGCCGACGGTGGAGCGTGCAGCAGGTAGCGGCAAAGCTCGCCGATGTATTGGAATAACGTACAATCCCAGCGCACAATGTCATTCCAGAACTGGCTGGCGGAGAATTTCTCCCGCAGGATGACTGTGCCGCCGGCCACCAGAATCGCCCCCGGCACCTGCACCCCGCCGACACTGTGGTACATGGGCAGACAGTTATACATCCGGTCGGTTGCCTGCGCACCCATCATGCCCGCAAACCAGTGGCCCCATTGCATGACCCGGGCGTGACTGATGTTGGCGGCTTTGGGCAGCCCGGTTGTACCGGAGGTATATATGTAGAGCGCTTTATCTTCTATGGCCGGTGGCCGCTTCTCGTGCTCGCTGAGCGCCTCGCCCGACTTTGCTTCGATCTCCAGATCGAGACGCGGCCACGAGCTTGGTTCGTTGCCATGAATCCAAATTGTGGGCGGCGGCGAAACCGCCGGGAGAGCCGCGACGAGCTGGCCGGCAAACTCTGAAGCGACAATGAGATGTTTGGGTGAAACGACATTGATGCAGTGGGCTAGAGAAGAACCTGTCAAATTTACATTCAGCAGGGAAACGACGCCCCCGACGCTGCTGATACCGAGCCATATGGCCAGGTATTCAGGTCGATTCGTCATCAGCAGGCCGACTACCTCGCCCTGACCAATGCCCTGATCAAGCGCCCATCGCGCGTATTGATTGATTCGCTGCGAGAGCTGGCCGTAGGTCATACACTCGCGGTCCGAGAGCAGCGCTGGTGCATCGCCCAGTTGCTCGGCACGCTCCTCAATCACCGTGGAGAGAATGCGATTGCGATTGCGCGCAATGGGCGCAGTCAGCTCCAGGGCGCGCAGCCACGCCTTTCCCGGCGAAACGCCGGTGGGTGCGGGCGCAATTGTTTCGAGTGGGCTCAAGCCGTGCTCCCCGCGTCCACGGTCATCACCGTGCCGGTGATGTTCTTCGCTCGATGACTGAGCAGAAATTCCACTGCGTTGGCCACATCTTCCACCTCGACCAGTCGCTTGAGCGCGCTACGGCGCACAATCTGTTCGCGCTGCTCGTCCGTCATGCCCCGCGTCATTTCGGTATCGACAAAACCTGGAGCAACGGCATTCACCGTGATCCCCAACTTCCCTACCTCCCGGGCGAGTGAACGGGTAAAGCCGACCAGCGAAGCCTTGGAGGCGCTGTAAACTGCGAGTCCGCTGTAGCCGGTAAAGGCAACCACCGACGCGATATTAACGATGCGGCCGCCTCCATCCGCCATCATGGAGCGCACCACGGATTTCGTCATCACCATGGGTGACAGCGTATTCAAGCGCACCACCCGCTCCATCTGAGAAATGTGCATCATCGCCAGGGTTCCTTCGACGCTGGTACCCGCATTGTTCACCAAACCATAGATCGGCCCGTAGTCTTTGCGCAGTTTCTTCACCAGGCCCGCAATGCCTTCAAGATCCGCCAGGTCGAAGGGTACGAACTGAACGCATCCGGGCTCCGCGCTCGGCTGCATCAAAGCCGTGAGTTCCGGGCTTTCGTTCCGTGCGATTGCGATCGCCCGATAACCCTCCTTCGCGAGCTTGCCTGCGATCCCCAGGCCCAATCCCTTGCTGCCTCCGGTGACAATCACATTACGCATGGCGTCGAATGAGCTTCCCGGACTCAGCAACCGCCAACGTAGTAACGAAATTAATAGTGGCCGGAACCTTGTGGGGGGCAAGTTCTTCGCGGCACAGTAGAAGAATGTCCTGCTGAATCTGACGATGACCGTCGCTCTCCGGCCCGGATGCCGACCGTAAAACAACATCCGCAACCACCAGCGCGCCGGTGATGGGATTCTTCTTGGTTCTCACCAGCGACATCCGAACCTCAGGATGACGATTGATCACCTCTTCCACTTCTTCGGGATGCACCTTCAGGCCGCCAACATTAATCACTCCATCGCGCCGGCCGACGAAGTAGTAGCGCTCGTTTCGCAAATCGAGCAGGTCCGTCGTGTCGACAAATCCTTCCGCATCCTTAAGTGGGCCGTGTTCTTCATCCAGATATCGGCTCGCGGTGCGCGCGGAGCGGATGCGAAGGGAGCCATTCTCCACCTTCATCTCCACCCCAGGCGTACGCGTGAGCACGCTCGAGGGAAACCCGGTGATGCCGTCATTCACCGCGAAGGCAACTCCAGCCTCGGTGGTGGCAAAGGCGTGAGCGATGCGTGCCTTTGGATAAACCTGCGCCAGATGATTGAGGATTGCCTGATCGGCAATCTCGCCCGACAAGCGAACGTATTCCGGTGCAATCAGGTGAGCGGAAGAGCTCATCAGCGCGCGTCGCCAATGCGACGGCGTTCCGGAGATGTGGGTCACTCCATGTGCCCCGGCGTAGGCCAGAAAGTCGGCTGTCGACGTTTGCGCGCTCGACAACAGCAGAGAGCTACCGGTCAGCATGGCGCGCAGAAATATCTGCAAACCGCCATAACGGCGAATATCGTAGAACGTGCTCCAAATCACAGACCCATTTCTGGGCTTGCCGACGTCGATCGCTCCGGCCAGGCTGGCCAGCGTGTGGACCACAAGCTTCGGCACTCCGGTGGTGCCCGACGTCAGCAGCACCCATTCCGTCTCGTAGCGGCCGGACGAGCCATAACCTTTAGGACCGATTTTTCCGTCGCAATGAATGAAAGATCTAACCCTGGCAATTCCAGGGCCATCGATGATCCGGTCGGAAACAATCGCATCTGCTTCCGCAGACTTAACAATGGATGGAAGATATTCCGCCGGTAAGTCGGGTGGGCATAAAACCATGCGGCGGGCGACCCCATCGAGTTCGATGAGCGCCGCCGCGGCGATGAGCTGGTCCGTGGTCGCAATCAGAACCGAACCTCCGCTCAGCTCCTGGCATCGGCCGCCAAGCACAGAACCCGCCAGCAAATCGCGCAGAGCGAACCTTGTCTCCGGACTGGAGACAAAAGGATCGCATGCGCCGGCGGTGCCGCTGATCGCCTCCCAAAGGGAAGCGGAGCTATTTTGCAACGTGTTCATAAAGATTGACAAAATCCCCAAACGTAACCGGAAACTGGGCATCTTCCGAAGCCATAAACGGGTCGATCCCAAGAGAATCTTCAAGCCGGGATACAAGGATAGCCATAGAAAGTGAATCGAGCCCTGAGTTCAAAAGTTCCAGCCCGTCTGTCAGGGGCGCCAGCCGTTTGCCTTGCTCCTGAGCGACTCGCTTGAATTGAGTTACGATTTCCGTTCGAACATTCATTCTCGGTGTTTTCCTTTTACTGCCCTCTACCGGGCAAACATGGATGAGCGAGAAATACGAAAACAAACAACCGCAAACTCCATCTGTCTTCGTCGAGTTCTTGGCAGCCTGCAGTCGCGGGCGGCCCAAGCTTTCCAGGCGAACGAGTAACGTCCTCTTGTAGACGTTCTCGTCCCCTGTCGCCCCATCATCGCACTGAAGAACCCCAATCCCCTTGCACCGGGCAGTCAACCCGAGTGACTTGAGCTTCATTTGGTCCTTTAAGGACGAATGTATCCTAACCAACAGAACACCAGCCATAGGATTTCTTCGCCTATCGCTCTACTAGGTCCTGATGCCCCCCTTTTGAAGCGTCTCGCAGCTTCTCCTCGCAACAACATTGGTGCAACAACGATCTCTCTTGTCTCAAACTAGGCAGGTATCGCGGTATTCCCATCTCCGTTGATGGTCTCGATCAAGGCGCGAAGCTCGTTAACGCCTTCAAAAAGATCTGCCGACGGATCCGGTGGATTGATCGCTGCCTCTGCCGAGAGCGCCATCAGAAGCCCTTCGGAATGAGCAATGTCGCAAACACCGTGCACATCCGTGTATTCAAAGTCCGTGGAGCCTTGGGCCATCGCAAGATCCGCCAGGTACGACATGAATCTTTGGATATAGCTTTCAAAAAAGCCCATGGTGAGTACGTTCTGCACTCCTTGCAGGCGGCCCAGGAACATACGAACCTTGGTCAACCCATCACGCACCGCCATGGCGTCTGTGTCCGTGGGGTAGGCATGCGCGGCAATCGCGAATCTCCGCAGCATCTCGGGATGACAATCCCTTATTTCTTCCCTCAGGTTGTCGATCAGGATGGGGCGTGCCTCCTCCGACTGCACAGACAAATAGGCTGCCGTCATCCAATAAATAAAGTTGCCTTCGAGGACAGCGCTGTATCGCGCTATGATTCCGCGCCGTTGTTCGGCAGTAAGGTCTTTAGGATCCGGAAGCGCAGCAACCAGACTGTCAATTTCGCTATCAATCCGCGCTTTGGTGGACGATATGTTCTGAGTTTCAGGGGCGACGAGCCAAGTAGTCATAGTTAACCTCCGTGGGTGAGAAGCTGGGTGATGGATCCGAAAACATCACATGTAAGTTACCGGGCCCGGTCGCGACGTGATCGCGGGCGGGCGTGAGCCTGCAATTTCAAGAGGGGGAGCACTCCAGTGAATCAGGTGCGGTCGTTCCTCGTGTTAGGAAAAGTCAGTGGGTTGTCACTTGATTGGGCGACAAAAAAAGGTCGACCCGCAACAAAGATGCATCGTTGACCAGACACATTCCGTCGCTTCCAATCCGTTATTGCTAGCTCTTGGGGGGGAGCTGTCTCATCTACAGCAACCAGGAGAAAATACGAGCAAGTCGACGGTTCGTTGTCGATAAGCTCGAATAAAGAAAAATTTGCACAACAACGCCCTGGATCTGCCCACTCAAACCTATCGCCATTGGAAAGATGCCAGCACTAAAAGTCTTACTGGACTAAGAGTGCAATGTCAACATGTCTTTATTCGTTAAGAGTACTCCCTGAGAAAAACTCTTAACCGAAGACAGAAGTGTCCGAAACATCTCCTGGCAGCAGATCTTTGCAATGGCGGTCAGGTGATAAACACGTTGTCGTTTCGGAACTTTTTCAACATTTTCGCCTCATTGTCCACATTTCAGTCTGGCTGTACTAGCGTTCAATTGCATCACTAGCGGAGGAGCGTGCTGCACTACGCGAGATGCCGTGAAACTTAAGGCCTCGCATTGAAAGGCCTTGATGCCCTAACGCTGTCAATCGAAACCATGTAGGAAATAATGACCACCACAAAAGGTGCATCAGGCGAATTCGAATTCAGCGCAAAAACAAGTCGCGCGGATTGCTAAGCGAAAAACGTCCACGATTCTTAATGTCCCAAGACCAATCATGCGATCGCTTCAATTTGTTACCATCGAGGACCTTTGTTACCTGTGCGAGCGTTACCACAATGCAAACGATTTCTGTCGCGCGCCTTCACGCTTGACCTTAGAATGAGTCTGCGTTTAGACAGCGTTGCTGTATTCCTGTTTGGCTCCAGAACGGCATCTCCCGACGTGAGCTTTTGTCGCGCCTTCGCCGTTTTGTGATCCGTCAATTGAAGCCGGCCTTCAGCTCTTCAACCGTGATCGTCAACAACGTATGCACATGATTGCAGTTGCCTTAAAAATGCAAGCCGTGTTTGTTTCGCTGCCTTTGAGAGAAGATCTTTTGTTGCGCAGAAACCACTGACCCGCGTACCGGCAGTCATGCTCTGCGAGCCTGAAGAATCCATGGTCCAGTTTACGGTTCAACCATATCCCGAGAGCGTGCTAGCAGAGCGTGCCGGTTATTTCCCGGTTCCCGGTGCTCATCTCTACACTGTTCTGCACCAGGTTGAGGCTCCTCTTGCGCGGGTTCTACTCATAGGGTCCTTCGCTTCAGAACGCCACGCTTCCTATCGGCCATGGCTGCAATGGGCCCGCTATTTGACGGCCCGGCGGATTGAAGTGCTCCGTTTTGACTACAGGGGAGTTGGAGAGAGCACCGGTGTATTTAAGGATATGAGCTTTCGTTCTTGGGTCGATGATGTTGAGCGTCTTTCCGCGTTGCTTCGGAAACGCGGAGGAAATGCACCGCTGATTATGCATGGATTGGAAATGGGTGGCCTTTTGGCCGCAAAGGCGTTCCACAACGGCGAAGCCGACGCGTTAGTGTTGTGGTCAGCGCCCGCGAATGCGAATAAAGTGCTTCGGTCGACTTTGCAGCGCTGGATTGGACCGCAACAACTTCTGAAGCGAGAAGAAGATCGGCGCCCTGCGTCGCATTATTTCCGGCTGCTTGACGAGGGACAAAGCGTGGAAGTGGATGGCTATGAATGGACACCGGAATTGTGGCGTGAATCGCTGAGCCTTCACTTGCCGGGGACAATGGTCCCTCCCAACGATCCAGCCGCCTCCTATAGGAGACCCGTTCGAATCGTTCAGCTGGGCAAGAATGCCGCTCCCCTCGTCCTGGGTGGCTTATTACAGGGATTTGAAGAAGGCAAAGACTTCAGCTGGCTCTTTGCTCCCAACTACGAGTGGATCGCGTCAAGCTTGCATATCCCGACGGAGGCAGCATGATCTGCGACACATTGGAGGCGCGTCAACTTATCACGCTGGGCGCCGACGGGATTTTGGTGCGCGGTACCTACCATGATGCACCGCGCAAAACCAGCGGAGCCACTAGTCAGGAAAAGAGGATCGGTGTATTGTTCCTTAATCCTTTATCTACGCCGCGAGCGTTGATAGGCGACTCCGCTGTTTATTGGGCCACCTCGTTCGCGGCCCAGGGCTATCCTTCTCTCCGGATCGACCTGCCCGGATTAGGGGACACCTACGGCGACGTTGCGAAGGACCTTCTTACCTTCATCAACAACGCGGGCTTTGCGGCCATAACGGCCGCGAAAGTAAAAGAGTTTAGCCAGCGTTTCGGGCTCGCAGGCGTCGTGATCTACGGCCATTGTGCAGGAGGAACGACGGCTGTCTATGCCGCATCTGCATGCAAGGAGTGTAAAGGCCTCATCATTACCGACCCATATTTTAATGCCGCAAATATGCTGACTCCGAAACTGAGTCCGGGGATGGTGGACTGGGCTAGGCGGAGTAAGGTTGGCGAGGTGCTCCGGGCGGCTTACGCGCGTCTTCGTGAGGCGCGGAAGAAGCGGGGCAATGGTGCATTACCCGGTAACGCAAACGTTAATTTGGTCACACACTGGAAGCAGCTCGTGTCCAGCGGCTTGCCCATCCTGGTCTTAAAGTCGGGTGAGCCGGTGGGTTCCGGCAGCAGCAAGTTGCGCGCCGGTACATTCGACTATCTTGACCATATAGCCTCGTTCGCAGGCCAGAAGAGTCGACTCTCACTGCACACCATCGAGGGCACTAATCACTCTTTTGCAGATCGGCTGGGGCGCGCGGCGATTCTGGAGCACGCCGAGTCCTGGCTGCGCAATCAATTCCCCGGAGAGGCGGAAGAGACAGCGGTTCTTGCAACTACGACCGCGGCGCACGTTTCACACGGTGAGTAGTGGATTTGCGATCTTCGAGAGTTGGGCTGGTGACCGGCCGGGCCTTTGAGCGATGAAGTTGAAAAGACTTTCGCTTGGTTCGCTTCCCAGGTTGAAATTGCAGTATCGTACTGGTTTGAGTTTCCGACTAGCGGTGAGTCCGTGTTAGGGCAAGAGAAAAACAAACGGCCGCACACAATACACGTAGCCAGCGTGGGGCCGGCATTGTGTGTGAAGGGCGGCATCACTCGAGTGATCGAGTTAATCGCTGTTCATCTTCCAAGTCACTTTTGCCTTCACTTTATCGCCACCTTCAACCGCTATACCGGAGACAAGGGGGCCACGCGCGACGAGAGGGGTAGCAGACTTGCCCAGGCGCTTGTCTTTCTTCTCGCCTTCGTTGAGACACTGATCCGCGCCCTCGCCCGGGGCACGATATTTCACGTTCATTTTTCCGGCCGTGGAAGCCTCCTGCGCAAGGGTGTTATCTGCGTGATGCTTCGCTCCCTGCGATGCCGCTACTTAGTGCATGCGCATACGGCCGACACCAACCTTTTTCCGCCCTGGCTGCCGGCGGCTTGCAGGCGGCTTATCTTATGGGGTATTGCTGGCGCCGGACGTGTGATCGTTCTCACCCAATTCTGGCATGACTACTACTCCTCCATCTTGAATTTGCCGGCCGAACGTGTCGTGCTACTTCCTAATCCAGCTGACTTGCCGAAGTTTGTCCCCGGCCGCTCTCTACGAAAGGACCTGCGGATTCTGTTCTTAGGCAGGGTCGGGATCAGGAAGGGAGCGTACGATTTAATCCACGCCTTCGCCGCCCTCCCCGAAGATGTCCGGGCATCCTGCCATCTAACCCTTGCGGGCGACGGTGACATTGATGCGGCGCAGATACTGGCCCGCGAGTTGGGTTGCGCGGAACGAATGACCATCCCCGGTTGGGTCGGGAAAGCAGCCGTCGAACGCCTCTTAGTCGATTCGGATGTGCTGGTTTTGCCAAGTTATGCTGAGGGGATGGCGATGTCGCTGGTCGAGGCTATGAGCTGGGGTCTGCCTGTCGTGACTACGAGTGTCGGCGGCGCCGGAGAGTTTCTTGAGCAGGGACTTAACAGCCTTTTGGTGGCCCCGGGGGATGTGGGTGGAATCCGGGACGCCATCGCCGGCTTAGCGCGTGACCCCGAATACAGGCTCCAATTGGGGCTGGCCGCGCGCGAAACAATAAGCCGCTTTACCATTCATACCTACATCTCTACCCTGAGCACGCTATACGAGGAGCTCGCCGGCAACCATCATGCGAAGCAAAATGAACATCCTGGGGATCAAGATGGACTGCCTCTCCTACGGAGAGATGCACCGGATCTTCAATCTCTGGCTGGCCGATAAGGCGTCGCGTTCGCACTCTCTTGCGTTGATCAACGTCAATTGCTGCGTCTCTGCTCTGTTCGACAAGAGTCTCGTCAATCTCTATAACTCCGCGGACATCGTTGGCATCGATGGCATGCCCTTCGTACGCTGGGCTCGTGCCTTCTACCATAAAAGCTCTGACCGCTTCTATGCACCGGACCTGATGCTGGAAACCGCCCGGAAAGCAACGGAGTGCGGCTACACATTTTTTCTATACGGCGGCTCTCCCGGTGCTCCCGAAAAAATAGAAGAGTATCTGCGGCAGCGCTACGACGGCCTTCGCATTGTGGGCAAGTACTCTCCACCCTTAAGCAAACTTACGGAAGATGAGGACCAGGCAGTCTGCGACATGATCAACGCGGCCAGGCCGGATATCGTTTGGGTCGGCCTCGGATCCCCAAAGCAAGATCTATGGATCGCCGAACATCGGGAGAAAATTCGTGGCTCGATCTTGATCGCGTCGGGAGCTACCTTTGACTTCTTCAGTGGAAGGATTCGACAGGCGCCCGAGTGGGTCCGCAATGCGGGTTTCGAGTGGCTCTATCGATTAAGCAAGGATTTCCGCAGGCTATGGGTGAGGTACACGGTTTACAACCTCGTCTTCCTCGCCATGTTCGGCCTGCAACTCACGAGGATACGCCGCTTCGAATCCGCCGACTATGGCAGCGCCGGATCGAACTCGACGTAAGATGGCCGCCTGCTTCCGGGCTAATCCGATCCGTTAAACCCATTTACGGCACCCAGGAGGGCACCCGCTTACGCCCAGTCCGAATCGGCCTAAGCCACGATTTGCTCTGGTAGCCGGATTAGCGCATATTCTCGAAGCTCCTAGACGGGGATGAGAATTTCAACCACTCCTAGGTAAGCTGTTTTTGCTTCGAGGCACTGGATCGGCCGGATCGCTTGGAAATTGCACTCTTCGGCAATCGCGGTACCGTTTGGACTCCCGCCCAAAGCGTTGCCATCGTTTGCTCGACCACCAGAGCCTGGTCAGGCAGGTCAGGCACAACCCCTTGGATAACAAAGAGTGTGGCCAGGCCAAAGATCGTAAACCACCAGGTATGGGCTATCACTAGGTCATCCCTATTTGGCAATCCTTCATCCCTGGCAACATCGAAAAAAAGCTGCACGAAACGTCCGAACAAAGGCGCGCCAAGGTCGTTGATGTATTGTCCAGCGCGGACGCCGTTTCGGTTCTCAGGCCCGAAGAAGACGTTGCGGAACTGCTGTGGATGGGTGATGCAGAATTGAATCAAGCCGCGTGAGGTCGCAAAAAGGCGCTCTTTCGCTGCGAGATATTTAGCGGCAATCGCGTCGAAGTTCTGAATCATCAACCCGATCGTCTCGCGGCTCAACTCGGCAAGGATGTGTGATTTGTCCGGAAAATGCTGGTAGATCACGGCGTGCGTATAACCGATCTCTTTAGCGATCTCACGTAGCGTCACGGCTTCGTAACCGCGATCGGCGAACATCTTACCCGCTGCCGCAAGGATTTCGCCCCGCAACCTCTCCTTGCGCTCTACCCGGCGGCTTGGTGATGTGGATGTCACTTCAATAGCTTAGCCCCTTTTGGGCGATTATGCGACCGGTTGTTTATTTACATCCAATGGTTATTAACCACTGATTATTTTGCAACCATTGGTTTTAAAGCGCCTCTAAACAATCAGGTCGCGCACGTTTGGGTGGGCGGGCAAATACGAAGCAAAGGCGATTCATGCGACAGATACCTGTGGAAACCACGGGACTAGCGGAGTGCTAGCTGCGCAACTCCCAAGCTCTGGCGTTCGCAGCAGAGCATCACTTTCGTTCTAACAAGGAGATAACGAGCATGTATTTAGTCATGGGAATTAATGGAAACGTTGGCGGCGCCACCGCGCGCCATCTGCTGATGCAAGGCAAACAGGTGCGAGCACTTGTGCGCAATCGCGAGAAAGCGGCAAAGTGGGCAGACCAGGGCGTGGAGCTGGTGGATGGAGACTGGAACGATGCGACAGCCATAGCGGCGGCTCTCAAAGGTGTTGACGGCGCGTTTGTTATGTTGCCGGGTGTCTGGGCCCCCTCCCCTGATTACAGAGAAGCAAAGGGCGTGATTGCGAACTATGTCGACGCGCTGACCAAGGTGGTGCCCCAGCGGGTGGTTGCGCTCTCATCGATGGGCGCGAATAGAACAAGCGGGGCCGGGATCATCACCGCCTTATCACTCTTGGAGCAAGGTTTTCGCAACCTGTCATCTCCGGTCGCATTTGTGCGCGCAGGCGGCTTCTTCGAAAACTTTCTTTACGGCTTCCAGGCCGCCCAAGGCGGAACACTACCGGTCTTCTACAATCCTACAAACCGGAAGTCGACAATGGTCGCGGCAGACGACATCGGCGCAGAGGTGGCAACGCTTCTGACCGGGCCGGCGTGGTCAGGGCATCGTGTCATCGAGCTCGGCTCGATGGTAAGCGCGGATGAAGTGGCCGGACAGTTGGGTGAAGTCCTCACACTCAACGTAAAAGCCTTTGCAGTTCCGCGTGCAGGGTGGGCGGAAGCGCTCGAGCAGTTCGGCATCCCGAAGGGCCACACTGGACCTGCAGAAGAAATGTTTGACAGCGTTAACGCGGGATGGATGGACCTCGGAATCGCGGGTACGGAGCACGTAGCAGGCACCACGTCCGCACGCGATGTGTTTGCGGCTGCAAAGAACCGCGTCAAGGCGTAAGTCCGGGGCAAGCTGAACGACGTCAAGAAACATCGAGGTCAAACATGAAAGCTCGTGTTTTGGCTGCAACGGGCGGAACCGGGCGGCTGATCGTTCGGTTCCACTCTGGCGAAAGGCCATTCCGTCGTGGACCTGGTTTGGTCGGAGGCGAGCGCCGATCTGCAGGGCGTGGACAGAATCGAGGGCGATGCTCGGTCGAGGGCGCCCTCGCCTGTTCTCTTGTGGTGAAGGGTGCAGAAAGCCCCCATTGAAGCCGGTTACTGCGGAACGATTTAAACCATTTAAACCGCAAGATGAGGATCTTCTAATATGCAAGCTGCACACACTATAGTCAAATCCGCGCGGGCAGGTCGCGCAACTCAAATAGCCGCGATGATAATAACCTGCCTTGTCGCCGTCATCTGGGTGTACTTCGGAAAGTTATATCTAATGCACGATCCCGGCGAATGGAGGATGGCCAATCAGCAGCTCGGATACCCGCTCTATATCATCCCTCTGATCGGCGTGACCCACATCCTTGGTGGCGCGGGCCTTCTGATTCCCAATGTGCCTCGATTGACTGAATGGGTTTATGCCGGTCTCGCGATCAATCTTTTACTCGCGTTCTACTCACAACTGAATAGCGGTGGCAGTACCTGGGATAAATTTGATCCGATTCTCGTCATGGCGTTCGTTTTTGCTTCGTATGCATTAAGACGCTGCATGCGCGCGAACAGGTGGTCGATATGACGGAAACACGCTCGGGGCTTTTTTGCTTTTCCAGGTTGAAATGATACTCGTACAGACCTATGTGTAATGTATGCCAAATGCATGTTTTAGAATGTATCGACTGCTGCGGCTCGTGAATTCGAGTGAAGGCCCCGAAGGTAATTATGAGCGCCATTGACGGGAAGAAGATCGCCATCGTCGGCGGGGGGCCAGGTGGGCTCACGCTGGCGCGACTGCTACAGCAAAGCGGCGCGCAGGTGACGGTATACGAGCGTGACCAGAGCCGCAATGCACGGGTCCAGGGCAGCGCATTGGACCTCCATGAAGACTCTGGACTGGCGGCGCTGGAAACCGCTGGCTTGAGGGAAGCGTTCTGGGCCAACCATCGACCAGATCTCGATAACCTTCGCCTTACCGATGCCAATGGGACCGTTCTTCACGATCATCCCCGCCGGATGTCGGGTCCCGGGAAACGTCCGGAGATCGAGCGTGGTCCGTTGCGCGATCTTCTGGTTGACTCGCTTCAGCCCGGCACCGTGCATTGGGACTGCAAGCTGGAGTCTTCAGAGGTTCAGGGCGAGCAGGTCCTATTACGATTTGCGAACGGACAGACCTCAGTGGCGGATATCGCCATTGGCTGCGATGGCGCCAACTCTCGCCTGCGCGAGCTGGTTACGCCTATTCGGCCGCAGTATGTCGGAGTTTCGCTCGTAGAAAGTCTGGTTCCTGCGGGAAAGCATGCAATACCTGAGTTGTGGGACCTTCTCGGTGGCTCGGCGTTGATCGCTTTGGGAGGCGAACGGACGATCGGCATGGGAACGAAGCCAGACGGCAGTGTGCTGCTGTACGCGGGATTGAAGACCGATGATGCCGCGGCCAGGCAAAGCCTCGAAGAGGCAAGCGGTCCGCACGAGCGAGTGAGATGGTTCCACGCCAACTTCAAAGGGTGGAGTGACCTATGGGAACCGCTCTTCAGGGAGGCCGTCACGATGGTTTGGCGCCCGCTGCTTGTTTGCCCGATGGATCAGCATTGGATGCCGAAGCCAAACGCCACGCTGATTGGGGATGCAGCACACGTGATGCCGCCTTATGCGGGCGAAGGCGTCAACATGGCGATGCTTGACGCTCTGGTCTTGTCAAAGTTTCTCCTCAGCGAAGATGCGCCTGGTGTTGCAATCGCGGCATACGAGGCGGAGATGTTCTCTCGCATGCGATCCATGACGGCGGACACAATGGCGAACACGGAGATGTTCTATGCGCCGGATGCCTGCGAGCGCGTTGTGGCTCTGTTCCGTAGCTTCGGTGCAGGAGAGGCGGTTCCACCAGCCGGCGAGGCTTAATGCGATGTCCTCAGAAGTCTTCTCGAAATGAATCGTCAAAAGACGATAAGAGCGTTTTTCGGGATCTATCGACGGAATGCAGCGTCTTTTCTATATCTAACGACCAAACCGATTCGCGAACGTCTCCAGCCCTCAAGTATTCTACTCACATGGAGATGATCAACTGGTTCGTATGCGACGTGCCTTGATTCTGACCGGTGGTGGCCTCGCTGCGAGCGCGTGGGAGACTGGCCTTATTACAGGGATGGCAGACGCGGGTCTCGACGTCAGAAACGCCGACCTTTTTGTGGGAACCTCTTCCGGCTCCAGGGTCGCGCTCCATCTTGCGAGCGGAGCGGCGCACGAAGACGAATATCAACGACGCCTTCAACCCGGCCCGCCGTCTTCCGAGCGGCCTCCTGTAGTTGACTGGGTAGGGATTCTCGACGGCGTAGCTCGCGCGAAGCAAGCCGGCGGCAGCCGGACTGAAATTATGCGAAGAATCGGATCGTTGGCGGTAGCGGCAGCTTCGGGCAGGAATGGCTCAAGCCGGCGGGAGATCGTCGCGGCCCAGCTCCCGATGGTGACATGGCCGGAAAAAAGGGTGCTTATCGTCACAGTGAATGCGGAAACCGGAGGGCGACGCGCTTTCGATAGCGACAGTGGCATCGATCTGGTAGACGCGGTCATTGCCAGCACCGCTTTCTTCGGTTGGCCGCCCACGCTGTTTCAAGGCGAGCATTATATTGACGGAGGGTTCTATTCCTCGGACAACGCGGATCTGGCGACCGGCTTCGATCGGGTGATGGTCCTCGCGCTCAAAACACCCCCGGAATGTTCCGTACAAGAAGTTAGTCTCACTCGACGAGGGGGTGAAAACACTGCAAGACAGCGGTATTTTGGTTGAAGTCATACAACCTGATGAAAACACTTCAGCGGCCCTCGCGGCGGCTGGTGGCGTTATGAATCCGGGGATTTCCGCGCCAGCTGCAAGGGCGGGACGTGTGCAAGGCAGAAGCCTGGTGAACGAGCGCATCCTGTCGTTCTGGCAGTAGGAACGTAAACAACAGCAGCTAGCCGTAGAACTTGACCATAGCAGGCGGTCAAACAGGATAGAACCTGGGGAAGTCTTGTGTTGACCAGTCCTGACTTCTGACCGCTTGGTGGGCTGAGGCGGTCATCGAGCTGGCGCAGGCGGATGCGACCTCGGTTGCAGTCCGGATAGCCGACTATTCGGCCAAGTGGAAAGTCCCTGCTGGAAGTCAGTGGACGCTACGGCGTTTTACGGGACTAATCCTGGAAATGGGTGCAAACCCGTGCTCGATGAGTGCTTTGGCCTGAAGTCACTATTCGACGATCGAATCGACTTTGCGCCCTTGACAACCGAGAGTCGAATGTCTACCATCGTTTCCCATCGAGGGTCGAACGTCTTCCATGACTAAAAAGCAGGCGCAACAACGAGCGAATTTGCTACAGGGAACGCTGGACATGCTTGTCTTGCGAACGCTTCTTTATGGGCCGGCACATGGCCATCAGATTGGCAAACATATTCAGCGGACCACGAACGATTTCCTGCAGATGCAGCATGGCTCTCTCTATCCTGCCTTGCATCGCCTTGAGGAGAGAGGCTGGGTCACCTCGAAATGGGAGATGGCGCCGGATCGCAACCGGGAGTTCAAGTATTACCGGCTCACGGAACTCGGCAGAAAACAGCTTGTGATCGAAGAGTCGCAATGGAAGCAGATGGCGGAAGCTGTGGCACGCGTGATGTGGCCTGCCGCTCAGGAGAGCTGAGATGCGATGGTGGCCGAATTGGAAAGGAACTGCGAAACGGGATGCTGACCTTGAGCGGGAGCTTCTTTCCGATCTGGAATTGGAAGAGGAAGAGCAGCGGGAACGTGGGCTGTCCGCAGAAGAAGCTCGTTCCGCAGCACGGCGCGCCTTCGGCAACACGGCGCTGATTCGCGAGCAGACGCGCGCCGCCTGGAGCCGGATCTGGCTGGAGCGGCTGGTCCGCGACATGAAGTACGGCACGCGCACGCTACTGCGTTCGCCCGAGTTTGCTATCGTCTCCGTGCTGGTGATGGCGTTGGGCATCGGCGCGACTACATCGCTCTTCACCATGGTGCGTGCCGTGCTGTTGCGGCCGCTGCCGTTTCGCGATTCCGGCAAACTGGTAATGCTCTATGAGCATTATCGCCACAATAAAGGCGGCGATGGATTCAATGCGGTTGCGCCAGGCGACTATCGCGAGTGGCGCAGCCAGACCCACGGCTTTGAAGACATGGCGGCGATGCGCGGCTACGGAGGCATCCTCTCCGGTGTGCATTCCGAACTGCCGGAAGTCGTTCAGAGCGCAGGCGGCTCGGCCAATCTCTTTCCGCTCCTCGGCGTAACTCCCGCCTTCGGCCGCCTCTTCACTGAAGCGGAAGATAAGCCGAAAGGCGAGCCAGTAGTCCTGCTTACCTGGAGCCTCTTTCAGCGCCGCTTTGCCGGAGATCCTTCGATCATCGGCAAACAGATTCATCTGGACACCATCCCGACTACTGTCGTTGGCGTACTACCCAGCTGGTTTACCTATCCGGACGCGCGGATCCAATACTGGATGCCCTACGCGCAGACTTTCTCAGAAGGTGACTACGACATGCACGCCGGCCACCAGAGCGAGGTGGTAGCGCGGCTGAAACCGGATGTGAGCGTAGAAGCGGCGACGCACGAGGTGAGCGCGGTGCAGTACCAGATTTATCTCGCCCATCCTACCAAGCCCGTCGCTGAAGATGTCTGGTCCAGGCCGATGATCGACGACCTGGTGAAGAACGTGCGAACACAGCTGCTGGTACTGCTGTGCGCGGTTGGCTGTATGTTGTTGATCGCCTGCCTCAATCTTTCGAACCTGCTGGTAGCGCGGGCTGCATCGCGTCGCAAGGAGGTTGCCATCCGTGGATCACTGGGCGGCAGCCGGCTTGCTTTAATTCGCGAGCAGATGACGGAAAGCCTGCTGATCTGCGTGGCCGGCGGCGGACTCGGCCTGCTGCTGTCGCTCGCTTCAACACAATGGCTCGCGGCGCACTGGCGCAATCTGCCTCGGGCCGACTCCGTCCACGTCGATGGATGGGTTCTCACTTTTGCTGTGGGTCTGGTAGCTGGCGACGGGGCTGATGGCGGGTCTTGTACCGGCGATCTCTTCTACCGGCAAAGGAGCTGCTCTCGGCGCTGCAGGAATCTTCACGATCAGCCAGCGGCAGCGCCTCGCGAGCACGGTTGCGCAAGACGATGCTCACAGTCGAGATCGCGCTCACGGTCATGCTGCTGGTCTCGGCCGGGCTGCTTTTCAAGAGCTTTCTGCACCTGCGCATGGCAGATCTGGGCTGCCGCATCGATCACGTAATCACCATGAAGTTTGGCCTGCCGGAAATCCAATACGACACACGCGAAAAGGTGATGCTCTTCCATCAGTCGCTGCTTGAGCGCGTGCGCCGGCTGCCCGGCGTGCGCGGCGCGGCGCTCGTGTCCGTTGCGCCTGGATCAGGGCCCCATGGCGACAGAGTTTTCACGATCCTCGAAAAACCCGCACCCAGTTACACCCTTCAGTACGACGCCATGACCCTTACCGCCGACCCGCAGTACTTCAGCGTCATGCAGATTCCGCTGCTGCGCGGCCGGGTCTTCACGGAACACGAGCGCCTCGACAACGACCATTACGTTGTTGTCAGCAAGCAATTCGTAGATCAGTTTTTCTCGGGCGACGACCCCATTGGCAAACACGTCCGCGTCGACTGGGATGACAATGGAGAAATCTACGAGATCATCGGCGAAGTTGGCGACACGATCTACGACGTTACCAAGCCAGTCGAGGCCGCCATGTACTTTCCGATCCTCTCCGGCATTCCCGATCTCACCAGCGAGGCTACCATCGTGGCCTGGACTTCAATCGACCCACTGGCCATGTCGATACCGATCCAGCAACAAATCTCGGCACTCGAACCGGAGCTGCCTGTCTACAATGCGTTGACCATGGATCAGATTCTCGGCAAGTCCACGGCCACTCAGGGTTTCGCGGCAAATCTGGTACTGGCCTTCGCCAGCCTGTCACTTCTCCTAGCCGCAGTAGGCCTGTATGGAGTGCTCTCGTATTTGGTCACGCAGCGGGTTTCCGAAATCGGCATCCGCGTCGCCCTGGGCGCGCAGCGCGAACAGATCCTGAGTCTTATCCTGTTTGACGGGCTGCGGCCGGCGTTCATCGGGCTGATTCTCGGTCTGACAGCAAGTGCAGGCACAACGCAGCTTATTCGGTCGATGCTTTACGGAACCGAGCCGACTGATCCGGCTGTGATTGGAGCCGTGATTCTCACTCTCCTTTTAATCGCTTTGTTTGCCTGCATCTTTCCCGCCTGGCGCGCTTCGCGTCTTGATCCGATGCAGGCCTTGCGGACGGAATAGGGCCGAAGTTCCCGGAATTTCGCTTCATTTGACGCATTATCGCCAAGGCGCTCATAGAGCATAGGCCGAGCTGCAAACGTGCTTTGGCCTGTTAGCGTCAATCGCGGGTTGCTTCCGGATTGCCGGCCATCCTCCCGGATATTTGATTCGGTTGCGGAACACTCAGAGAAAGCCGTTCGCCGGAGTATGTTTACTGATGAGTGGGGAAAACAGAGTGATCGACTGCAGAGCTGCGACGAAGAACTATGCCTCTAAACCCGTTCTCCGAGGCATACACCTCGTTGTAGAACCTGGCATTTGTGCCCTATTAGGGGCCAACGGTGCCGGCAAGTCCACGCTGCTACGCCTGCTCTCAGGATTAGAGGAGCCAGACAGTGGTTCCGTGTTCATCGGCGGACTGGGTTTCCGGGATCATGGAGTTAGAATTCGGCGGAATTTGGGTGTACTACCCGAGGGGCTCGGGCTGTTCGAGTCTTTGACCGTCATCGAGAACCTGATGGCAGTTGGACCCATTTATGGACTCACGAAGAGCGAAACAGCAGATCGAGCAGCGGACCTGCTAGGACTGCTCGATCTTACACAAGGGCGCCACACCGTTGCACGCAATTGTTCGTTCGGCATGCGGAAGAAGACCGCCTTGGCCATGGCCCTCCTGCACAAGCCGAAGGTTCTGCTGCTGGATGAGCCGTTTGAAGGTATTGATCCCGCATCGTCCGCGGTCATTGAGATGCTGCTTGGCCAACTCTCCAGCGATGGCGCTACGATCTTGCTCACCTCTCACATTCTGTCAATCGTGCAGAAGATAGCCACCCGCGTAGTCATTCTTCACCAAGGTCGAGTTGAATCAGATTTCAGCCCGTCCACGACAGAAAAAGGAGTTGAGGAAGTCTATTTCAGCATCGTTGGCAAACCACAGCTGGAGGTGGCGGGTTGGCTCAGATCCTAGCCCTTCTGTTCTTGTTGAAGAAACTGATGTTGAAGGAACTGAGCAGCTTTTCCTCCGTGCGTTTCAACAACTTCCTGTTCTCCATCCTTTTTATTATGGCCGCGGGTTTTGAAACCAGGATACCGAAAGCAGCATTCTGGAGTACGCTCTTCTTTCAAATTGTCCTCCTTGCGCCTCTGCTTGTTACTTTTTCCGTAGATACACAGCATAGGTTGCCCCCGGAGCGAGTCGCTACGTGGCCGCTGACACGTACACAAAGACTCTTGCTCAGTTCCGTAAGTTTTGCGTTGAATCCATTATTTATAGTGTTGTTTTTTGGCTACCTGTTCTGGATGGGCCTAGCCGCGGGTCTCTTTTTTGTTCTACTGGCACTCATCGTCCATGGGACGGTATACGCCGTTGGCCGTCTCCCGTTCGAGCTAAAGACGCCTGCGGGTCTCAACATCTCAAGGACGCCCTTGAAGGTCGGCGGAATCGCGCAAGAAATGTGGCGGGAGCTGCAGGGAACCCTAGACTTTTGGGCCGCGCTGCTTATAGCTGTTAGCGGAACCCTTTATCGACTGTTCGGGCGGGCACCAGAGCCCGAAGCATTTCCTATGCTGTCGTTATTTGTGGGTATTGCAATGAGCACGGTTGCGCAACGCATGCTGCGTCTGGATGAAGGGCGAGCGTTGCTGCGCTATCGTCTCCTACCGATAGCAGGTTGGAAGCTGCTGGTCACGCAGGACATGACGTTCTTGATCCCGCTCGCCGTCATGGTTTCACTCCTAAGTCTACGAACAGGTGTTGCATTTGGCTTGGTCGCTATCGCAGTCGGACGATACCCGTCGCTGAGACAGCGGGCGAACCAGCGTAGATGGCGTTTCGTCGGAGGGGATCCCCGTTTTGGGGTAGCACAGGTGCTCTTGGGTGGATTCGCTGGAATCGGAGCAGCGAGGACGGGACTCTGGGTCCTGGCCGTTGCCTTCGCCATCTATCTGGTTTCCATATTCTGGGGCGAAATGCTCTGGAAACGCTCCCTGGCTGCTTAGTCTAAAAACACGTCCCTAGTAGAGCTGTCCAAGCAGCGACGTCGTACGGAAGAACAGGGTATGGGAAGACCACGTAGAGCTTTCCGCCATTCACTCCACCTTCACGTTCATACATGAATGGTAGAAGTGGAAGCTATTCCATGTTTCACCTACATACTTGGCGGCATTTGGAGCTATATATTCGGGTGCAAGTGAAACGCCACCACGCACGATACGAGCGCGTGTCCCTTCTTGAAGGGTCGCTTGTACGTGGCTGGTGCGGCAGGATTTACCTGTCATTCATTTACAAGTGGTTTGGTCATACTCAGGAAGGCTTAAGGGAGGCTAGTCGATGAGGATGATTTTCGCAATTGCACGTTACTTGCTTGGGTTGCTATTTACGGTGGCCGGTCTTAACGGAATCTTGAAGTTTCATCCCCAACCATTACCGGCCGATAGGGGCGCAGTTTTACCTTGCCGCCACCCAATCGCACTTCGACCTGTTTTTCTTTGCGGTGCAGGTTATAGGTGGGCTGCTCTTGTTGTCAGGTTATTTTGTTCCGCTTGGGCTGATAGTGCTTGCAGCCGAGTTGTATAACATCCTGGCATACCACATTACCCTCGCAGCAGGTGCGCCCCCAGCGATTGTGGCTTGTGTACTGTGGATCGTGGTCTTTCTCCAGTACCGAGACAGCTTCCAGAGCGTGTTCACCGCCAAACCTAGAATGCTGGTACGGTGATTGCCCACGGGCGGCGCCGAAACGTCCATCTCTCTTATATGTCCATATGTTGATCCGGGGACCGCGCCTCTCCAGCACAATGTCGGACTATCTGGTGCAACGGATTCATGCGTCCAAGACAATTACGTTCCATACCTGTTCAGAGTTCGTTATAGCGGTAGAGAACCACCT
>CAWFGM010000015.1:0-306630 GCA_963815175.1 uncultured Acidobacteriaceae bacterium | reverse complement strand
ATGCAACATGACGATGGAGCGCGGATTGACGAGGTAGCTGGCACCCACCACAACTGAGCCTTCACCCGCTTCAGAGATGGCGTCCGGAGACGGTAGTGAAGTGTCTATCAGGCGCAGCCATGCGACATCGGCTCCCCCCTTAACGGCAGGAAGCTCAAACGCGAGCGGCTGCCAATAGGCGTTGATCGCAATGTAGCGTACCTGGCTCACGGCGATGTTATGCAGAGTGAGCGCGACGCTGTGAGAGTTTCTTCCCCAGTCGGGCTCACCGAGATGGACTCCGTGCCATTCAATTCGGGCCTTGCCGAGATAGTCTTCCAGGGTGATCTGGCCAGCTTTGGTTCCTTGATTGAAGTTGAGGCGAAGCCGGATCATATTGCGCACGAATCGCAGCAGGTCCGCATTGCGGTGGCAGAGATTCCAATCAAACCAGCTGATTTCGTTGTCCAGGCAGTAGGCGTTGTTATTTCCGTGCTGTGTTCTCCGGACTTCATCTCCCATCAGCAGCATCGGCGTTCCCACGGAGAGTAGGGTAAGTGCAAAGAAATTCCTGATCTGCCGGGCTCGTAGAAGCTCGACGCCGGAATCGGCTTCCGCGCCCTCTGCGCCACAGTTCCAACTCAGATTGGAATTCGACCCGTCTGTGTTCAGCTCGTGGTTCGCCTCGTTGTGCTTGTGATCGAACGAGACAAGATCGTTGAGGGTGAAGCCGTCATGGCAGGTGACAAAGTTAATGCTCTGCCCTGCTGGGCGGCCGCCCTCTTTATATAGATCGAAACTGCCCGTCACTCGCTCTCGAAGTCTCCAAACAGTATTTGGATCCCCTTTGAGAAAGCCACGGATTTCATCACGGAATTTACCGTTCCATTCCTTCCACTTATCCTGGCCAAAGCTGCCGACCTGGTATAAGCCGCCCGCGTCCCAGGGTTCGGCTATTAGTTTGGTGCCTGCCAGCATCGGATCGGAATCGATTTCCCAAAGGATAGGCGGGTCCATCATCGGCTCGCCAGTCTGGCTGCGCGAAAAGATGGACGCGAGGTCGAAACGGAAGCCGTCGACGTGCATCTCGGAGGTCCAATAACGCAAGCTGTCGACGATAAGTCTCTTCACCACGGAGTGGTTTGCCTTGAGAGTGTTGCCGGCCCCGCTGTAGTTCGCGTAGGTAGCATGGTCCTCGTTCAGAATGTAGTAGAAGCTGTTTTCGAGCCCCCGGAAGCAGAGAGTCGGACCGTTTTCGTCTCCTTCAGCGGTGTGGTTGTAGACTACGTCGAGAATCACTTCGATGCCTGCACGATGCAGCTCTTTCACCATGGTTCGAAACTCATCCAGGCAGCCAAGCGGTTCTCTGCAGGCGCTGTAGGCCAAATGAGGAGCAAAAAAGGATATCGGATCGTATCCCCAGTAGTTGGTGACCCCCGGGGGAGCATCTCCAGCATCGAATTGATAGACGGGTAGAAGTTCGACCGCTGTGATGCCCAATTCTTGAAGATATGGAATCTTCTCGATCACTCCGAGATAGGTTCCTCGATTTGCAGGAGCCACGCCGGAGTTGGGGTGGCGCGTGAATCCCGCTACGTGCATTTCATAGATGACGCTTCTACGAAACGGTCGATAGAGTGGCTGATCTCCCTCCCAATCAAAGGTGTTTAGATCAGCCAATACACTTTTCATGCATGTTGCGGCGTTGTCTCCCGGCTTACATGCGGCAGCTCGATCATACTTCCGGCCAACGGATACACTTTTTCCATAAGGGTCGAGTAAGACTTTCTGGCTGTCAAAGCGCTGCCCATTCGCCGGATCGTTGGGACCATGGGCGCGATACCCGTAAAGTTGCCCCGGCTTCATCCCAGGTAAGAAGATGTGCCAGTAATGAGACGTACGATGGCGGACCGGATCGAGAACGATAACATGGGCTGGCTTGGGGTCGTCGGCGTGGTCGAAGAGAACAAGCTCCATTCGAGTGGCACTTGCGGAAAACACACTAAAGTTTGTTCCCTCGGAGCTGGTTGTCGGACCGAGAGGATACGGAAGGGTGGCATGTGTCTGCACCGCGGCAGGTTCCTCTAACTCGACGGACTTCGGATGTGACTGCATGGTCTACTCCGGCAGAAGCGGTGCTTATTGCTGCAATTACTTGTTCCGGTTACTGGAAATGCGCCTCATCGAGTCGAGGGGGACGAGGCGTCTCACAACTGCCGCCTATTGGCAGCCGCCCATCATGGCGAGATACAAGAGCGAGATAACGATGGACCCGGCAACGCCATAGGCAAAGACGGGCACCCTGCTCGTGGGAGCCGATTCGGACCGGCTATTCTGTTGGGGATTCAACGGGTTGTAAAAGACGGGAAACGTTTCACCTTTGCCCATGGCTACGGGCGAGGTGAATTCATCGCAGAACGTTTTGGCGTGGGCGTAATAGCTAAAGGAGATTATGAATTGGTTGCGGCTGGTGGCAATCCCGAGGGAGAGGGTATTCATCCTGGCGAACTCGTAGCGGCATGCGGTGACTTCTGCTTGCGTTTCCAGCCAGGGCACTGAGGGCTCGAGCGGTTGGGTGGGTGGCGAGGCAATAGAGTGTGTCGTTTTCATCACGCCGCCCTTTCTTTATTTCGCCAGCTGTTTGCGGATCGACTGCAATTCCGCCCGGCGCTTCGCGGTGGTTCTAGGATAAGCCATCTTGAGCCCCTCAAGCGCATCGAGAACGATGCGCGAAACAATCAGGCGAGCGTTCTCCTTATCGTCGGCGGGAACAATGTACCAGGGTGTGTGATGGGTGCTCGTCGCCTGCAGACAAGCTTCATACGCATTGACGTAATCCTTCCAGTAATTCCTCTCGTGAATGTCTGAGAGGCTGAATTTCCAGTTCTTGTCGGGCTCATCGATGCGCGCCAGGAATCGCTTTCTCTGCTCCTCTTTGGAAAGATGGAGAAACATTTTGACGATCTTCGTGCCATTGCGATGAAGGTGGCCTTCCATATCCACAATGGAGCGATACCGGCCCTCCCAGATGGCTTTGTCGTCGCGCAATTCCTCTGAAAGCCCTTGACTGCGGAGAATTTCCGGATGCACGCGGACGACTAACACTTCCTCGTAATAGGAACGATTGAACATACCGATCCTGCCGCGCTCGGGAAGGCGGCGGGTCGTTCGCCAAAGGAAATCATGTTCCAGTTCTTCGGCGCTCGGCTGTTTGAAACTGAATACCTCGCAACCTTGCGGGTTTACTCCTGACATTACGTGCCGAATCGCTCCGTCCTTCCCCGCAGCATCCAGGCCCTGAAAGATTAGTAGCAGCGCATAGCGATTGGATGCGTAGTGCAGGTGCTGGAGCGAACTCAACTTCTCTACATGTTCTTGCAAGACGCCTTTGTAGTCCTCTTTTGTCTCGCAAAAAGGCTTCACACTGGTCGCCCACTCTTTGAGTTTGACTTTTTTGCCGGAGGGCACGCGGAAATCCTCTGAGTTGATTTTTATCTTCGCTTTTACCGCCATAAAACCCTCGTCGTTGGTGTCTGTTTCTTTGCTTCCTGGCCGCCTCCAAGATTCCGAGCCGTCCGCAGCGGAGATAAATCCTAAATCGTCAGCGCAGTGGCTTCAGTCCAGGCTCAGCTTTAGCTTGAGCTTTGAGATCAGAATCGGCTTCATCTTTTCTGATTTCGCGCTCCGCCTGTTTCCAGTCTTGAACTGCCGGGCTTTCCCCCCGGCCTCTCTCTTCATAGAGTTCGTAGGCCAACTTGGCAATCTGCGGCTCCAACTCGGCCGGCGTTTTGGTCGTGGCTTCGGTTTTAGCCTCAGCCGTTGCTGCAGGTTTAGTCTCTCCTTTGGCTGCAGGCTTGCTCTCCTGGACGTTAGCCTCTGGTTTCGGCTGGCGAGCCTTGTCGTCAGGCTTCGGTTCAGTGGCCTTGCTTACTTGCGTGGGTGCGTCGGCCTTCAGCTCAGGCTTTGTGGCTCCGACCTTGGCATGATCGAGAAACCGATAGCCAAGCAGTTTCACGCGATCAGTCAGGAGCGCCCAAACGATAGCGTATCCCCATACAAGGCCGGCCAACTTCCAGCCGAGAGGCGTCATAAACAACCCATACACCGCTATCAGAGTCGCTATCGCCTGGGTTCCGAGCACCGCTATCCACAGAATTCGTGCCGGGCGTATGGACCACAGCGGGCCACGGGTGCGAGTGAGAAAAATGGTCAGATGTCCGGCCACAGAGAGCATCAGGTACATCAGGGTTTGTAGTTGGGGATGGCCGAGGTGAAAGACACGATCACCCAGGTAAAACAGGCCGAACGCGGCCACGGGGCCGACCAGACCTAGCACGGTCGCGATCCCAAGCACCAGGCGCATGTTCCAGGCCTCGGGCTGTTGCTTGTAATGAACGTTGTCATAGGCAATCGACAGGATGGCGCCGTCGTTGAGCACCGCTATCATCACAATCATTACCGCGGTCACTGGATAGAAGTTGAACACCAGGATCGCCAGCACCATGAACAACAGAACGCGCAGCGTTTCGGCGATGCGGTAAATCGCATAGCTGTTCATCCTCTGGACGATCCTGCGCGCCTCCTTGATAGCGTCGATGATTACTGACAGGCCGGGCGCCAGCAGAACGATGGATGCGGCCGCGCGGGCCGCGTCTGTGGCGCCGGAAACGGCGATGCCGCAGTTTGCTTGCTTTAATGCAGGAGCATCGTTTACACCGTCGCCGGTCATACCGACGAAGTGGCCGCGCTTCTGCAGAACCTGGATAATGTGAAACTTGTCTTCCGGAAATACCTGGGCGTAGCCGTCCGCTTTTTCGATGGCCTCGGAGGCTTGCGAACTATCCTGTTGTTTCTTGTCCTGCAAGGTACTGGCATCGAGGATGTTGGTGCCCATCCCGAGCTCTTTCGCCATTTCCCGGGCGATGGCCAGTGCGTCTCCGGTGACCATCTTGACCTTCACGCCCATTTGCTCTGCGCTGGCTATGGTTGTCTTGGCTTGTTCGCGCGGCGGGTCGGACATCGGCAATACGCCGGCAAACTGCCATTTTCCTTCCTCCTCCGCCCGGGCTACCCCTAGCGACCGAAAACCGCGTCCAGCAAAGTCATTTACTGCCTTGTCAACGGCTGGCTTTACGGCACCTGCATTGGTTGACATCTGTAAGATGACCTGCGGCGCTCCCTTGGCCACAAAGAACTGCTTCCCGTCCCCGCCCTTGACGGTGGCTTCGGTGCGCTTGTGCACCGGGTCGAACGGTTGGAAATGGAGCACCTGATAACTCTTAAGCGTCTTTTCGTCCTTCACCCCGCCGATCACGGCGAGGTCGATGGTGTCCTTGTCTTCCGCGCGTGACGCGAGCGCGGCCCAGAGAACCACCTGATCTCCGGCAATATTGTTCACCGTGAACGGGTCGCCCAACGTCAGCTTGTTCTGGGTCAGGGTACCGGTCTTGTCCGAGCACAGGATGTCTACGCCAGCTAATTCCTCGATCGCCGACAACCGTGTGACAACCACTTGTTTTTTTGCCAGCAGACGGGCGCCGACGGCCATGGTCACCGACAGCACGGTAGGCATCGCCACAGGGATCGCGGCTACGAGAAGCACCAGGGCGAATTGCAGGGTGTCAAGGACCGGATCGTGGCGGAGGAGCGCCACCGTGACAATCACCGCGACCAAGGCGACCGCGAGGACGATCAGGTAATTGCCGATCTTCAGCACCGACTTCTGAAAGTGGCTGACGGTATGGGCCTCTTCCACCAGTTGCACTGTCTTACCAAAATATGTGTTCGTCCCGGTGGCGTAGACCATAGCGTCGATTTCGCCTTTTCGAACAATCGAACCGGAAAACACTGCCTCGCCGGACTTGCGCGTCGCGGGCAAGGATTCACCCGTCAACGCAGACTGATCCACTTGCACCGGATCGCCTTTCAACAAGCGCGCATCCGCCGGCACGATATCACCCAGCAGCAAACGAATCACATCGCCGGGCACCAGTTCACTGGCCTTAGGATCGGCCCACTTCCCATCGCGCTTTACCTTGGCCTTCGTTGCCAGCGTAGCCTTAAGTGCGGCGATGGCGTTTCCTGCCTGGCGTTCCTCCCAGAATGCCACCACGGCGTTGGAAAAAAGCAAAAAGAGAATGATGAAGAAATCCAGCCAGTGCCTGACCACTCCCGACAGAATGACTGCCCCTTCAATCATCCACGGGATGGGGCCCCAGAAGTAGCTCAGGAACTTCAGGAATGCGTTGGTCTTCTTCTCCGGGATCTCGTTCGGGCCGTATTGCGTCAACCTCTTCTGGGCTTCGTCCTGGCTGAGACCGGCTGGAGTCGATCCCAGCTTAGTCTGCAACTCCGGCATGGGAAGGGACTTCAGATCGTCTTTTGACTCAGACTTTGCTCCAGGCTTCAAATCGACTTTGGCCTGAGCTTTCGCTTCGGACTTGGACTTGTCCTCGGAAACAGGCTTAGGCTGGACGGTCTCTGCATCTGGACTCATGAGGATCCTTCTCTTCTTCTTAACTCGACTGGCGTTCAGTCCAGAGGAGGCTTAAACAATCGACCGAAAGGCTCGCTCGAAGACCGGGTCAATCGTAGGGACTCGAATTCCACGGAATGAGCGGTTGCTAGAACAGCGCTTGCTTGGACACGAAACATCTTGAGTGAAATCGTCAGCGCGCAAGCAACGACAAATAGACTCATGCTCACAGTATGTTCGCCTTAGAGGTGAGGGATCTGTTCATTTTTGCTCACCGATGGCTGAAAAGCACACTTTGGAAGTGTCTTGGAAAGCATCTGCGCAATTTATTCCCGCGCTGGTACTGCGGGCGAGATCTGACAAGCGTGTGCATAACGGAACAGAATGCTTCTACCTCTGATGTGATGCTGTGATGACCTGCGAGTGAATCGCATCTTTAGCGCGCAACGGTGTAGCTGACCAATACATAACTCTCAGTAGGTTCAACAATAACGAGCGCACGCAGTTTCTAGACGGCGGAGGCGACGGCAATCTCGCGTTCGCGTCGGATGAAACCTACGCTGGTGGAGCGGCGATCGAACTCCAGGCTACCAGGCATGTTTATCTGCACGCTGTGACCGTCGACACAGAGGGCTCTCAACAGACGGGTATCAAAACACTCGTTGATCGAAAATATATGGAAGCTGCAGAGGTGGGTTGTCCTCGGGTTCTCCGGGGCACGGATACAGGGACTATCTCATCGACTTTTAGCGGGACGACACCAAGACTCTCGGCAGTGGGTACGGTGGCAGCTTTGGCCTAAATCATGAACTTTCCGATGGCTGGACACCCTTTGCAAGACTTGGCCTTGCTACAGCCTCGGGAACGGCCATCAAGCAGGAAGAAGAGCTGGGCTTGGCCCAGGTACATCCGTTTGGACGGCGTGGAGATATGTTCGGCGTCACATTCGTCCACACCGAACCGGCCGGTTCTGGAAAACACCATGAAAGTGTCGTCGAGTCATTTTACCGGCTTCGCCTGGCTCAGAGTATCGATCCCGGTCCGGACTCAGAGTATCGATCTCGGTCCGGACTTAGAAGTTTCACTCCATCCCACCTACGCTACAAGGGCATACACAACAACACTCTTGAGCATGAGAATGAGGATCATTTTCTGAGTGCGGATTGGATCCTTTTCACTTCTACTTTGCAACATGCAAATTAGGCGCCCTCCATGCCGGCGTTTCAGCATCAACAGATTCCGCACACTACCTTTCAAATATATCCAGGAAATGAGCAAAATAGGACGGATTGTCCTGATCGCATAGTGCGATCCTGTCTTTAGATCGTAAGAGCACGTTTGCCGACCAAAGAACGCTCGATTTACTCAAACCAACGGATCGGCTTTCGGCGCAAAACCTCCACTAACGCCCCTAAAACCTTCGAGAAAAGGATCTCCCGTGATTGCGAAATCGAAATGTGCCCATCCCGCTTGCAACTGTATGCCCGATTACGCCGAAGAATACTGTAGCGCTACCTGTGCCGATGCAAAAAATCTCACCGAGCTGGCATGCCAATGCGACCACCGGGAGTGCCGGGGCGAAGCGTTGAAGCCATAGCCGTATTGTTCTCAATGAGTTCGCGCATGGCTCATCCATGGTGTTTTGTCTGCCCATCGGGGCGTCGAAGACGACTTAATCGCACCCGCACGTACGATGGGAGATAAATTATGAAAGCGACTCAAGCGCTTCATGACATGGGACAAAGCCTCTGGCTAGACAACATCACGCGCGGTCTGCTGACCAGCGGCACACTGCGCCGTTACATCCAGGAGTTCTCGGTCACTGGGCTTACGTCGAACCCTACCATCTTCGATCACGCCCTCAAGAACGGCAACGACTATGACGATGCAATCCGCGAGAAGTTGAAGGAAGGTAAGTCCGGCGAAGGACTCTTCTTCGAGTTGGCGATCGAGGATCTCAGGCAGGCCGCCGATCTGTTTCGGCCGATACACGATCTGACGAATGGCGTGGACGGCTGGGTTTCGTTGGAGGTGTCGCCTCTACTGGCCCATGACACTGCGGGAACACTCGCAGCCGCGAAGGCTCTGCACGCAAAAGCGGCACGACCGAATCTGTACATTAAGATTCCCGGAACGAAGGAGAGCCTCCCAGCTATCGAGGAAGCGATCTTCGCGGGTGTGCCGGTCAACGTGACCCTCCTATTCTCTTGCCCACAGTACGTGGCGGCAGCCGAAGCTTACATGCGCGGCATTGAGCGGCGGATCGCCGCGGGTCTAAATCCCGACGTGGGTTCTGTCGCCTCGTTGTTTGTGAGCCGCTGGGACGTCGCCGTCTTGGGCAAAGAGCCAGAGTGGCTACGCAACCAACTCGGGATCGCGGTAGCCTGGCAGACGCATGAGAGATACCGGCATCTGCTCGATTCACCCCGCTCGGAACGCATTTTCAACGTCGGCGGCCGAGCTCAGCGCCTTCTCTGGGCCAGCACCGGTACCAAGGATCCGAATGCCCCCGACACTCTCTACGTCCATGCCTTGGCTGCACCCTTCACGGTGAACACCATGCCAGAGGCGACCTTGAAAGCCTTGGCCGACCATGGTGACATTGACGGGTGCATCCCGGCACGCGCCTGCAAAGGCGGTGAGGTGCTGGCCAAGTTCCAAAAGGCGGGCATTCCTATTGAGGATTTGGGCGACCGACTTCAGGTCGAGGGAGCGGCTTCGTTCGTTAAGTCCTGGAATGAACTGCTGCAATGCATCGCTTCCAAAAGCGAGGCAGTCAAAGCCGCTTGAACCAGGGAGTAGTAATGAGGGGCAGTAAACCTGCCGCACTCATCCTTTGATCCCTGCGAAATGCGACACCGGCCCTGCGGGTACTCGCTGCTGTGATCAAAAGAGTACAGACGATCATTACAGCAAGAAGTGAAACTGCAGGATGACCAAACTCGTCGCTCGGTGCCGTTTCAATGACTCGGCGGTCGCCTGCCGAAATAATCTCACTTGAATCGTCGGATAACGAAGAGACTTGGAGATGACTGAATTAGAAAACACGGACTTTGACGCCGCCGCCTTCCTCGGGAAGGCAGGTCTCGGACGACGAACTGTGAGATTGAAGCCAAAGGAGGCATTTTTTTTCCAAGGTGATCCAGCTGACTCCGTTTTCTATCTGCAGAAAGGTCGCGCAAGAATCAGCGTGATTTCTGACAGGGGCAAAGAGGCCACGATTACGCTTCTGTCGGCGGGTGAATTCATCGGCGAGGAGTCGATTGCCGGATCGGCTGGCCTTCGCCTGACGACAGCGACCGCAATTACAGCTTGTACAGCCCTCCAGATAGACCGGGCAGAAATGATCCGCGTGATGCATGAGGAACATGAGTTCTCCGATGTGTTCGTGAAGTTCCTGCTCGCCCGCAGTATGCGGACTCAGGCAGATCTGGTTGATCAGCTTTTTAACTCCAGCGAAAAGCGTTTAGCGCGGATTCTCCTGTTGATGGCGGAGTTCGGGCAGTCCGGCGAACCAGAAACGTTGATTCCCCCGATCACACAGGGGACCCTAGCGGACATGATAGGCACCACACGGTCCCGAGTCAGCTTCTTCATGAATCGCTTCCGAAGACTTGGTTTTATTGCTTACAACGGCCGGATCAGGGTACACAAATCGCTGCTCAATGTAATTCTGCATGATAACTTGCCCGAGCAGAATGCGGAGAAGCCACCGATTGTGGAAGCACCACAAGGGCGATCACGGACTGTGTAACGCGCAAACAAGCCACTGTGCGATGATCGGCCTGTTCGAACGTTCCAGGACGCTCCCACAAGTTCTTCGTGATAACGACACGAACTGCATCAGTTGCCGCAAATTCATTCACTTGCTACCGTCCTCCTGCCCAAGAACATTCGAACAGCAAAGGTCAGAAGCAACCCACCGAGAATGGCGACAAGGACCGCGTACAACAATTCCGCCTCAGCAGAAAACCCCAGTCCGCGCATGATGAAGCCACCAATTATCGCTCCTGCGATACCGGTCAGCGTATCCCTTGCTGAGCCCAGGGCATTCCCTTTCATCAGCTTTCCCGTAAGCAACCCTGCGAGGAGGCCACCTACGGTCCACCACACGATGAACATGCTGTCCCCCCGACTTGAAGTGTTTTGCAACAACTGATGCGTGGAGCGGCTGCTTTGGACGCATTGGTCTCGCCCGACATCCGCCTTAGAATTCAGCGGCCACACTTTGAGGTCCCATGCAAGACCTAACATCCTTAGGACAGAAATTCCGTACGAGTTAAGCTCGCACTCAAACCACGCTAAACCATGACGAGACGATTGGGGATGGGCATGATGGTTGTTGTGCCAGCCCTCACCAAAGGTTAACAAGGCAACCCAAAAGCTATTTTTAGAACCATCAGCGGTGGCAAAAGGCCGCGATCCCTACATATGGGTGGCAGAATTCACCAGCCAGGTAGACTTGGAGACCAAGCACCGCGCGGAAGCAACCAGCCCACAATAAGTATGGCCATCCTCCCGCAACAAAAATGACCACGGCGACTGCGACATTTGGCACCCAATGCCAGCGGCTAATCCAAACGTGGAACTTGTCCTTGCGCAGATCAGGAACATCAGGCAGAAGGGCGGTTGAATAGTCGCTCATGGTACGGCCCGTAAGAATCCATCCGATGTGGGACCACAAACCGCCGTCCCGCGGAGAATGCGGGTCACCATCTTTGTCTGCGTTCTGGTGATGCAGGCGATGTGTCGCTACCCAGAAAATTGGCCCACCTTGCAAAGCCAGCATGCCGCATACGGGCAAGAAATATTCTGTCCACTTGGGGGTTTTGTACCCTCGATGGGTGAGAAGGCGATGATATCCCATGCCCGTGCCAAGGCTGCCGGCGACCCAGCACAAGACGATAGCAAGGCTGAATGCTCTCCAGCTGAACATGAACAGCGCGGCGACAGCGCCAATATGTATCGCGACCATGACGGAGGTGGTGACCCAAATAATGGGCTCCGTGAAGGTTCGGTCGCGTTCCAAAAACACCGGCATGCGCATATTTTTCCTCCCTGAGAGGGTGTGTCAACACGAGAGACCGGCCAGTCGCCCAGCCGACTATTCAGGAGTTTCGGACGGTTTTGCTGGTTTGCGAGAACCCAGGCGCGAATGATGCGTTTCGAGTCACCCGCAAGACGCCCCGGTAAGCGTCACGCAGCGATCTCTTGGTTGCCAGAGAAAACAGCCGTTGGCCATGAAAGACGATCGCCTGGCTTCTTCATCACGACAACATGATGAAACTGGCAGACTTAGTTGTCTGGTCAAAAGAGAACACTATCCTCTCTCTCGTTGTGCGTAGGAAACATGACCGAGACGCGCCCGCTGACACCTCAAAGAGCAAAGGCGTGAAGTGAATGACCATCGAGCCCGGTTGTGGATTTCAGACAGTTTAAGCATGTGATCTTTGTCACAACCTTTATCGGTAAGACGTACTAGAGTTGTTCACAAAGATGGAAAATCATGGGTTGAGCATACCGAATCTCAAGAAATGAGTTGGCTATGAGCACGATAAGACCCACAAGATTTGACCCCGCCGTCTTTCTGGCGAAAGCTGGCCTGGGACGAAGTGTCAACTTGAAGCGAACGCAAGGCTTTTTTTCCCAGGGACATGCCGCTGACTGCGTATTCTATCTTACGAGCGGCCGGGTGAAAGTCGCTTTGGTTTCAAAGAGCGGTAGGGAAGCTACAATCAGTCTCTTACACGCCGGCGACTTCGTTGGCGTGGAGGCGCTTGCAAGCAGCAGCGAGTTGCGTATAGCAAGTGCCATTGCCGTTTCAGACTGTACGGCACTCAAGATGGATCGGGCGGCGATGACCCGCTTGATGTGTGAAGAGCGTGGCTTCTCCGACCAGGTTTTAGAATTCTTGCTGGCTAGGAATGCGCGAACGCAGGCCGATCTCGTCGATCAGCTCTTTAACCGCAGCGAGCAGCGTCTGGCGAGAATTCTCTTGTTGCTGGCGGAGAATGGTGAGCCCAGTGAAGCGCAATACCTGGTTCCACCGATCACGCAGCAATCCCTGGCGGAAATGATCGGAACCACCAGGTCCCGTGTCAGCTTATTCATGAATCGTTTTCGCGAGCTGGGCTTTATTCAATACGAAGGTCGCATTCGGGTTCACAAGTCCTTGATCAATGTCGTTCTGTGGGATCAGTTGCCAGGCAATCATCCGTAAGCTCTCCCCGCGACAAGTCCGCACGGTACCCTGGAGTCACGCTCTACCGTGGAGCATCAAATGTAATCAAGATTGAACAGGAAGAGGGGTGAAGTCCCATAAAGGTCTGCGATTTTGGGACGTCAGTCCTGGTTCCCGAGCGCGGAAACCTGCCACTCAATAAAACAGCCCACCACAGCTTGCAGGTAATGTTCCATTTCTCGATATAGCCAGCTCTCGCACGACGAGAGTGGTCTGATTTGATCAGACATCCGTCTTTGCCAGTTGTAGCATGCTGATTACTGAAGAAGCGCAAAGACGGTTTCAAAGCCGGCTGCTCATCACCGATTTTTTTCGGGTTCCTTGAGCTATCCGAAGCTCAAACGTCAGTATTTTCGGGAAGGCCTCGCCATGTCATCGCAAGCGATTCTGAACGAAGCACAGCAACTCCACAGCGTGAGTGACCGTCTTGAGGGGCTTGCGGAGTTACATCCGCAGGTTTCGGAGGCGCTTATCACCATCTCAGGTAGCGTTCGCCAGACAGCCTCGCTGCTGAAGGTGTTGGTTGCGACGAAAATGGCGGTCTCTTGATTGGGTCCTGCAGATTCATCATCATTGTCCGATGTTGAGTACTTGCCAGTATCGGCGCACACCGGCGCTGAAGCTAATCATGCCTTAGGATGAAACCATCCCACATCACCGGCGTAGCATTTACTGTGGCCAACGACGGTAGCCCCAAAGCCGCTGGCACGCTACCGGCTCTTCCTCCGCCGGATAAGATTCCGCCTGTGGCTAAGGTGAGAGACCATAAGATCCGCGTGTCCCCGGCTGTGCTCGATGCAGCAGGAAAGGACAGCGAAGAACTGCTTCGTTCGCTGCGCACGACCGGCGAAGGTCTGACGCAGTCGGAGGCCGAAGACCGGGCGCGAAAGACGGGGCCGAATGTAGTCGCGCAGGAACGGCAGCGCGGGTGGTTCCTCCGCCTCCTGATCATCCTCCGCAATCCTCTGGTGATCCTGCTCGCGGCACTTTCCTCCATTTCCTTTGCTACCGGCGACCCTCGCGCCGGTAGCGTCATGGCTGGAATGGTGGTGCTCAGCACGGCGTTGCGCTTCTTCCAGGAGGCGCGCGCCGACGCAGCCGCTGCGAGGCTGAAGGCCATGATCCACGTAACGGCTACCGTGATTCGCGATGGGAATGCCCGCGAGCTTCCCCTGCGCGACCTGGTTCCTGGAGACATCATTCATCTCTCCGCCGGCGATATGATTCCGGGCGATGTGCGGGTGCTCTCGGCAAAGGACCTATTCGTCAGCCAGGGAACGTTGACGGGCGAGTCGTTTCCCGTGGAGAAATTTCACGATGCCGACCCAAAGCCGGCGAACTCGCCCACGGAGCTAAAGAACACCTGCTTCATGGGCACGAGCGTCGAAAGCGGAACGGCGACCGCAGTTGTCGTCACCACGGGAGCCAACACTTACCTCGGGAGCATGGCCGACTCGATCACCGGAGACGCGCCGCCGACCAGTTTCGACAAGGGCATCAACGGCTTCACCCGCCTGATGATGCAGATTATGGCCGTCATGGTGCCGCTTGTCTTTCTTATCAACGGATTCACCAAACATGATTGGAAGAGCGCCTTCTTCTTCGCGCTGGCCGTGGCCGTAGGGCTTACTCCGGAGATGCTGCCCATGATCGTCTCGGTCTGTCTCGCCAAGGGCGCGATTGCCATGAGCCGGAAGAAGGTGATTGTCAAGCGGCTCAATTCCATCCAGAACTTCGGCGCAATGGACCTGCTCTGCACCGATAAGACCGGCACGCTCACCGAGGACCGGGTCGTGCTGCAGCGCCACTGCAATATTGCCGGACGTGAGACGGATGAAGTGCTGCTCGACGGATACCTTATCAGCCATTTTCAAACGGGGCTCAAGAACCTGCTCGACAAAGCCATTCTGCACAGTTCTGATTTTGACCAGCAATCCCTGGTCGAGAAATACAAGAAGCTGGATGAAATTCCTTTCGACTTCACCCGCCGCATGATGTCCGTCCTCGTCGAAAACCCCGAGGGCAAGGCAATCCTGCTGACCAAGGGCGCGCCGGAGGAGATATTCCGTCAGTGTTCTCAGTTCGAGCTGGATGGAAAGCTATCACCTATGGATGATGCCCTGATGAAAGGGCTAAGTGGCGAATATGCGACTCTGAGCAACGACGGATTCCGGGTCTTGGCAGTGGCGATGAAAGAACTGCCGGGAAAACGGGCTTGCTCCAGGGATGACGAACGCGATCTCGTACTGAAGGGGTACGTTGCGTTTCTCGACCCGCCGAAACCTAGCGCGACAAGCGCCATCCAGGCGTTGCAAAGGCACGGGGTCGGGGTAAAGATTCTCACCGGTGACAACGACCTGGTCAGCCGTAAGGTTTGCAGAGACGTGGGACTGCCTGCAGACCCGATGCTGCTGGGCGACGAGTTAGAGAAAATGTCTGACACCGAACTCGCTAACGCAGCGGAACAGGCAACCCTCTTCGCACGCCTATCTCCCGCGCACAAGCAGCGAATCATCCGCTGCCTGCGCGCCAAGGGTCATGTGGTCGGATACATGGGAGACGGCATCAACGACGCCCCAGCATTGCACGCCGCGGACATCGGTATTTCGGTCGACACCGCGACCGACATCGCCAAGGAATCGGCGGATCTGATCCTGCTGGAAAAAGACCTGATGGTGCTGGAGGGCGGGGTCATCGAAGGCCGGAAGGTCTTCGCGAACATCCTCAAGTACATCCGGATGGGCGCCAGTTCCAACTTCGGAAATATGTTCAGCGTCCTAGGGGCGAGTGCCTTACTCCCGTTTTTGCCCATGACTCCGATTCAAATTCTGAGCAACAACATGCTCTATGACTTCTCGCAAGTGCCCATTCCCACTGACTTAGTCGACGAGGAGCTGGTGGCGCTGCCGAGACCCTGGAACATCAAGGAAATCAAACGGTTCATTCTCTGCATAGGACCCATCAGCTCGATCTTCGACTACACGACTTTCTTCGTCATGCTCGATCTCTTCAAATGCTGGGCTCCGTCCCGGGCTCCGTTATTTCAGACGGGTTGGTTTGTCGAGTCGATTATGACCCAGACACTGATCATCCACATTATCCGCACCAACAAGATCCCTTTTCTGCAGAGCCGTGCGAGCTGGCCGTTGTTGATCACGACCCTCTGCATCATGGCCTTCGGAGCATGGCTTCCCTATTCTCCGGTGGCGGGGTCGCTCGGCCTGGTCCATTTGCCGAGGCTATACTGGCCCATCCTGCTGGCGACGCTTTTTGCCTACTCTTGCCTGACGCAGGGAGTGAAAGTCTGGCTGCTGCGAATGAAATGGATTTGAAGCAACGTATTAGCGAAAGAACGACCAAGCTAGGATTACGTTGCCCGGCCTTCATCAAGGGCGATCAGAAGGTGTAGGAACGCTGGCCGCATTCAGCGAGACCCTATTAGCCTTAATTGCTGAGCTCTCATAGCTGTATCCTTAACTATATCCGATGCCTACCGAGCCTACTGTCGCCAACAGAACCAAGCGCCGGGTTTCCCGGCGAGCCAACAAACTACAGGAACAGATGCCGAACGAAACCGGCCTGCACGAGGCTTGCTCTTTGGTGGACCCAAAACTCTACATCAACCGGGAGCTCAGTCTTCTTGCCTTCCAGAAGCGCGTCCTGGAAGAGGCTCAGGACCCACACAATCCGCTGCTGGAACGGGTGAAATTTCTCTCCATCTTCGGCTCTAACATCGAAGAGTTTTTTATGGTTCGGGTAGCCGGGCTTAAACGGCAAGTAGAGGGTGGCCTACTGGAGTGTGGCCCCGATGGTATGAAACCCAAACAACAGCTGAGTGCCATCCATAAAGAGGTTTCAGAGCTATTCAAAGCAGCCCATGACCTTTTGCAACGGCAAATCTTCCCTGCCCTCAAGAAGGCAGATTTGTGCGTGGTGGATTACTCTCAACTCACTTCTGTGCAGCGAACCCACGCTGACAAGTACTTCTTTGAATTAGTTTTTCCTGCGTTAACGCCTTTAGCGTTCGATCCTGGAAGGCCTTTTCCTCACATCTCAAATCTCAGTCTGAACCTAGCGGTGTTGCTACGCGCCGGCAAGGGAGCCGAACGTTTCGCCCGGGTAAAAGTGCCCGAAATCCTGCCCCAACTTGTGCCGGTCACTCCAGTCGCCACTGAAGCTGTGACGAAGACGCCCGCGCCACAATACATGGTGTGGTTGGAGCAGCCGAGAAGGCACAGGGGTCCCCTGGAGCAAAAAGACATCAAATGCTTGAAGCATATTTTGACGAGAGCGGTATTCATGATCGAGCATCTATCTGCGTCATCGCGGGCTATTGGGCATTGACCAGCCAGTGGAGATGGTTTGAAAAGAAATGGCGGACCACTCTGCAGGAGTTCAAGTTTCCATTGGAGGATTTCCACGCGGTGGACCTAGCCAGATCCCGCGACCACAAGCCAATGCTGGAGAGACTGGCTCAGGTAATTTCAATCTATCCTCTCCATCCGGTTACTGTCGGAATCATCGTTGACGATTTCAATGCTTTCTCTCTGAGGCAGCGAACATTCATGACGGGCGCTACTCTCGTGGGAACGACTGGCAAATTTAGCACGAGCGGCGCACCAACCAAGCCTTATTTCGTTCCCTTTGGGTATTGCTTGAGAAGGGTTACGGACCGGACCAAGCCGGGAAGAAAGGCTAACTTCTTTTTCGGCTTGGATAGGCCAATGGCCAAATATGCAAAGGTGCAAAGGTGATCTTTGATCAGTTGAAGATGACAGACGATTGGCCTGAGAGCGCCTGGAAGTCGAAAGGGCGTCTCGGAGAACCCGCATTTCCGCTTGCACGGGAAACCCCGCAACTACAAGCCGCAGATCTAATCGTGCACCTTTCCTATCGCCACATGCTTGAACGCCACGCCGACAGGAATTGGCGGGTTCGTCCCTCCGAACTACTGGCAACATGTCTGGTAAATAGCAAGTCGAAGAACGACCATGTTTTCTGGGACAAGGATGCTCTTCAGAGAACGCTTGATCAGAGTTACCGGCAGTTTGGCGAAAACTGGGACGAGCACAAATAAGGCAGCAGTTTACAAAGAACCTTAATTGGGAGGTTGTGGGAGTATTTTGTATTGTCCATTTGCCTGCAATTCAAAGCTAATCTTTTCTGGTGGGAGAGAAACTCCGCCCTCCCCGACGAGCACTATCTCTGCGTGCAAAACTTCTGTCTTCAGCGGCCACTCCTCTGAATCGACCTTCTCTTCTCCGAACACATCAAGGGTATAGTCTCGAACCAGCCGAAATCTTGGCGCTATCCAATTCCCGCCGCTATAAACAGCTACCACCACTAAGGCCGCATCGCCACCGGGTTCGATGTCCATTCGCTCTGCATCTCGGTCCATCCATTTAGCGGGGCTAATATAGTGCACTTCCAGTCCTGACTGGTCTCTGAACGTTACGGTAGGCATCGCATATCGAAACGAAGCCACCGCTCGATTGGGAATCAATAAATTACGGAACTCTGCCACGACCATACAGGGATTGTTCTTTACTCCGATAAATTTCACATTGTGCCTTGGTATAGGATCAACCGGCCCACGTGGGAGAGGTGAGGGAGGAGAAATGGGAGGGGCAGGAGTGTGATGGTGAATATGTATATCGCCGACACTTGCGGTCGAGCTTCCTCCGGTGCTGGTTATATTTCCCGTGTTCTCAGTAGAGACCTTTGCAGCGGTCGGAGGTGCCGGTGATACTGGGGAGGGCTTGTGCCCATTCGCGTTTGGATCGTCTGAGTTTCCCAGCCGTCGCTCGAAAAACGAGAGATCAGCAGACCCACCGTCATCAATACAAAATTGACTCGTTCGTTGATCAATGGCGCAAGCCACGCGGGTATCAGGCGCTCGATTAAGTCGAAGTAGTGCGCCGACTCCAGGATCGCGCCGATTAGAAACACGACGAACGCCACACCTTTAAAAATGTTAGAACGCAATGCTACCCGTCCGTCTTTCTAGCGGTCTTTGTCTCAGTGTAGTGCGCAACCAAGGCTGCGAAGCCTGATTCCCTTTCCAATTTATGGCGAAGTTCGTCGGAGGTCATCGCATCGACCTGCGCCCGCGTATATCTGGCATCGACGATGGAACCTCGTTTTAGGTAGACCATAGGGTCTCGACGGATCACGTGATCCTGCCCGAGGGAATCTTTAAAATGCAGCTGCAGTTCCGCATTTGGGAACTCGATATTCTCCAAAGACTCATACTCAAAGGCGAGCCATCCTGTTCGGGGAATGTTGCTTCGATACGTCTCTTGATCGGGATTTGCTCCTAACATGTCACCAATCGCCTCGTCGATGTAAGCGATGTTTAAAGCGTGCTCATTCCTCTTTCTGATGCGCCATGATTCAGGGACGGACGCCATTAAGCCACAATGAAAACTATCCTGTCCTACCCGAACGTCCAATCCGCCGCAACCCGTGATGGTGGCCTCCACGGTGCCACGGTTCACGACTCGAACCTTTAACAAGATAGTCGTGCGCGTTGGAAAAGAGATCACGTCGTCCCATTTGTGAAAATAAAGTTCTAGTATCTCCCCTTGCAGATCAACGCCATTGGCCTTGGGTTTCACCTCTTGGATTTCCGCAGTCCGTTCATCCTGTTTTTGCTTTTTTGCTTCAACGGAACCCGGTCCTTTTCCCCGACGAATGGCATTGAGAATTGCCCCAATCGCAATGCATAGCAGGAAGGCTCCGAGGGCTACGAGAAGTCCGGGGTTTATCGTGGTAGCGGCGCTACCGGAGTGCCTTTGGTCCCATATCACATAAGCGCCATATGATCCGGGGAGAACCGAGACGATATTCGCCCATCGCGCTCCTCGCTCTTCGATGACTTCCCAATCAAGCATGGCTCGTCTCCCTCACTTTCATGAAGACGTGCTTCACCAGCAACCTTGCGTATCCTTTGCTGTTGGTCGGTTTATCGAGAGTCATACGATGTGCCGGTGCGGAAAAGTGGCGTGTCCTTCGATAGTCCACTCTAGTTCGATCTGCGCTTTCACGACAGGCCATTGCTTAAATCGCACATAGGGCACCTTGGGCAGCCACTCCGGGTCGAAAGAGTGGGAAGGAGCGGGATGGAGTATGCCGACGACATTCGACTCGTTGGGATAGATCGAAATCAAAAGGACCGCCGCAACGCTTTGGTATCGCGGAAGGAAGTCTGGGTAACCCGCAAGATTAACGACCTTCGAAGGGGACCAAAATATTCCGCCCTTTGGGTCCCAGGTCACGCGAGTTTCTGCTTTACCTCCACCAATGGGGACTTCAAAAATCGGTCTAGAGCCTAATGCATATCGGGCCGCCCCGCGATCCATTAGGAGCGCTGCAAAGTCATAGGCACATGTGATCGCAAGAACACCCGGCAGACCGTAACCGTCTAGTTGTGTTGCCTTGCTCTGAACAACTGAAAACAACTTCTCGGTGATTAGGCCGTATGCTCTACCGCCTGGACCTTCAACTCGCAGCGGCAGCTTAGACCGCCTTGAGACTGCAGGGACGTCCAGCGATGCCACTTCAACGAGAAACTCGCTGGCCGCTGACTTACAGCAGAAGTCGGGTCCGCCCGTGCTGTTGTCCTCAAAGATGTCAGGGTGCAGGTCTTCAGACCAGAGGATCTGAAACACCACAGCCTCCGCCTGAGCAGAATGCGGGTCTGCCTTAAGGCGATCACTGAACCGCTTCAGGTGGCCTGTGTACCCGTTGCGCGCAAGGAAGCGGTGATAATACTCGACCATCTCATCGACAGATACCGCCGTTGTTGTTATCGCCACTGCCCGTCCTCCACTGAGAAACGTACCTGTGCAGGTTCTCCCCTAAAATCAAGCTTCCATTTTGCACTGCGGCCTGTGCAAAACCCGTGGTAATGTTCCTCGTGGGTACCGCCGATACTGACTCAGAGGATCTTTTTTCTTCAGATCGCGTCTAATAACGTATATAGACGGTTAACTCGTGGGGTAAACTTCTCGAACCTAAGAGGTGGCGACCCGATTCCTATACGAAGAACCGGGCCGGGTTTTCTAACGACCTTGCCGATTGCGCTCGTCGCAGTCGTTACAGAGCCGATAGTTGCCTGTACCTGGACGACGCTCATTCGCTGGAATGTCGCGTCCCGGTGGGCAGGCGCTGTTGTTATGGTGGACCCGCCTATTCGCGGGTTTAGCGGCTTCGTTGACAGAGTAAAACGCTGTTGTGTACGGCATTTGGTCACCCATGACTTGTGGGCAACTCCGCCCACCGGTTAGACCTGGGAGGTTAGGCCGGTGGGCACGATGGCGGAGGAGTCGCTTAAAAAGTTCCTCGCCTTTTCTCGCCCTTAAGTTTTTAGGATTTTCCTGTCTGAGGTCCCACAAACCCTTGATTTTACTTGGGTTATATGGCGGGGACGACGGGGCTCGAACCCGCGACCTCTGCCGTGACAGGGCAGCGCTCTAACCAACTGAGCTACGTCCCCAGACGCAAACTAATCTTAACACTATGTCACGTAGAATGAGCAAGTTCCCTCGTTGCGAGAGCCTCACCCCTACCTTTTCGCTGTTTCGGATTTGATTTGGTGTCAGGGTCGACGTCAAACCACTCCGTTGCAACGACAGACCTGAGTTTACCAGAAGATTGAACGGCCGCCAGAACTGCGAGCGCTTCACTGGTTTTCGAAACCCGGACGACCGGCTCGGATGAGCGATGAGAAGTCGGGGGAGTCGTCCGCTGCTCTGGCGGCCGCGTTGATGTGGGCGCGGCTCTTCAATTCGGGAAAGGGTATCCCGTCGGTGACCACGCGGCCACGGTCATAAAGCATTTTGTCCAACGTTCCATTCAAGACAACTTGATAGTTCCAAGGGTGCGGGTCGGGGATGTCGGCGGCGATTTGCTTGTCGATAGCCGTGGTGCAGTTTCTGGTGAGAGCGTTGTACCATTCCGGGCGGTCTTTCAGTTTATTCAGATAGCCAACGTAGGTGAGAAAGATAGCGCGCGCGGTCTCCGGATCCATGCGCGTGCGATAGAGGAAAACCTCTTCGCCCTTTCTATAGTTGGTGCGGAGACGGATGACGTCGCGCTCATCAGCAGCTACAAAAATGAGCTCGTACTGACGGAAAAATCCCAGGATGGTGGAGTAGTCCTGGCCGCGTTTGTAGCGGGCTTCAATGGAAAACGCGACGTGCTGGCCATCCCCGAACTGGAAGCTCAGAATGGGATGACCGATCCAGGGCACACCCCAGTTGGTGAAGAACAGATCCCCGCCGCGCAGATCCGACAGACTCAGCGTACGGTCGCTCCAACAATTGCTGTAGTCGGTCTCGGTGCGGTAGTGGCAATTACGGAGGTTGTGGATGATCAGTTGATCTCCATTCTTTTCTACCCATGCCGGCCGATCCACGTCTGCCTGCCAGTCCGCCGTGTTTGTGGGTTTCAGACTTAACCACCACGGGAGGACAAGGCAGAAACAAGCGAGGCATAATAGGGCGGATCGCGCGCTCAGCCTGTACCTGACAAAAATCGCAACCAAGACGATTACGTAAAGAATCGCCAGCGGGAGTCGCAATACAGGCATGCGGACGTCGATGTACAGAGCTGCCAAGGCCCACAAGGATAGCAGCGCCAGAACCAGCCAGACGAAAGCGAGGCCCAATATGCGCAGCCACCTGGCTGCGCGGCTCGGCGTATGCATAAGCACCGCGGCATCGCTCATTGATTGTTCCGCGCCAATTCCCTGCCCTCCCGGGCTGAACCGCTATCCCGGGAATGAATGGCCGCCGCTGGAGTCAAGCCGGATTTTTGAAGTCTCATCATCCTTCCTTTGGTTCTATGATTCTGCGGCTTGCCTTGTTACCCCTTGTCCGCATCGATTTCTGGTGCACGATGGGCATACTTGATGATGTCTACATCGGAGAGGACGACTAATCCTTCAGAAACCATCTGATCCACGAGCGGCAAGAAGGCGCGCAGCTTCTCTTCCGTGTCGACGACGGAAAGCATAATCGATGAGTCGTGGGAGAGATGGAGGGGTTTGTCTTTGTGGACCCTGCGGTGGGCGCCGTAACCGAGTATGCCGCGGTACACAGTCACGCCCGCGAGATCGTTCGCCCGCATGGCGCGCACCAAGGCTTCGTAAAGCGGTTTGCCCTGCCATTGGTCGCTCTCCCCAAGGTAGATGCGCATCAATTTGGCTTTGCCCTCGATCTTCACGTGCCCGGCAACTGGGGCCGCCTTGGGCTTGGAAACTCGTGCAGGTTTGGCAATTGTCGTTTCCTGCACCTCGATCATGCCTGAGCCGGCCATGTCCTCCAGCTTGCCCAACAGTTCTTCCACTTTTTCTCGAGTCTCGATGAACTCTATCTTCAGCGGGAGATGGTCAGAGATCTCGACAATACTCGACGAGTGCATATGGTGGTCCGCGCCAAAGCCTGCTACCCCCTTCAATACTGTGGCACCGGATACACCGCGGAAAAAGAGGAAGTCGAGAATGGTCGAGTAGGTCGAAGCACCATGGTGTTTCGAGCCCTCGCTCAAGTAGATGATGACTTTCACCGCTTTTCCGGCTGTCAACATGTCTTCTCCTTCTCTCCGTACACAATAGCGTCCAGTTAACTTCCCTTCCTTGCGATCTGCCCAACTACAGTGGGTGTTGCGATTCCCCACGAGTCTATGTATCGCTGGGGGGCGGTTTGAGCCAATGCAACCGTTGGGGGCTTCCTTCGGACAGACTTGTCCAAATTGGCTTTTTGGCTCTCGCCATCCACCTCCAGCCGCGCCAAGGTGAGCCGTCCGTGCAGGAAGGATACTCTGGCTCCGGAACTTCGGGAAGCCTGCGCTCATGGTATGAGGGAAGTGGGATGTGCCGCAGTCGAGGTTTTCGGTTGATCTTGATGCATAGCCGGCGGATTTTTTCCGGAAGCAGGTGCCGGGCCAGTAAGAAGGCGCTGGCTAGGATGGTGGATGGACTGCACTCGCAATGATCACTGCATAGGCACTCTACCGATGGAGTCAAGCGTGGCAAGTGCGCCGGAGGGCAGTTCCAGCTTCGCAGCATTGAGGTTCTCACGAAGATGCTCGACCGAAGATGTGCCGGGGATCAGCAGGATGTTGGGCGAGCGATGAAGCAGCCACGCCAGCGCGACCTGCATCGGCGTGGCCTGCAGGGATGCTGCTACGGCGTTCAGTGCCGACGACTGCAACGGAGTGAAGCCTCCCAGCGGAAAGAACGGCACATACGCGATGCCTTGCTTCGCGAGGTCATCGATGAAGGCATCGTCGTTGCGGTGGGCAACGTTGTACAGGTTCTGTATGCAGACTATCTCGGTGATGGTCTGAGCCTCTGCCAACTGCCCGGCAGTGACATTACTTAGGCCGAGATGACGAATCAGTCCCTGACTCTTGAGCTCGGCCAGCACGGTCAGCGGTTCTGCGATGGATCCCTCCGATGGCCCAGTGACTCCTCCCACGCGAAGATTGACGACATCCAGCGTGTCGACTCCGAAATTGCGCAGATTGTCGTGAACGGCATCGATCAGTTCCTGACGTGAAAGCGCATGCAACCAGGACTTGTCCTGACCGCGGCGAGCGCCCACCTTGGTGACGATCACCAGGCCATCCGGATAGGGATGAAGCGCCTGCTTGATAATCTGATTGGTCACGTGCGGACCGTAAAAGTCGCTGGTATCGATGTGGTTGACTCCGGATGCAACCGCTTCTCGCAGAACAGCAACCGCAGCGTCCATGTCACGCGGTGGTCCCCAAACCTGCGGACCGGCGAGTTGCATTGCGCCGTAGCCCATGCGGTTCAGGGTCATCGAGGTGCCGGGGAGCGTCATGCTGCTGGTGAATTCCAACCCAGTTGTCATCGTGTTTCTCCTCTTGTTGTGGGTCCTTGTGATTAGATGAAAGAAGCTTCAGGTTAGGAGTTCGCATTTGCCCCAGCGCTCAGCAGTCCTCTTAGAGCCCCGTAAATCGCCAGTGCAAGCCCGTTCGGCCGCGAGCGTAGAGGCGATTCTCGAAGCCACCATTCAGGTTTTGCTCAGTGTCGGGAAAGAGCGGCTGACCACGACAAGGGTAGCGTCGCGAGCCGGTGTCTCGGTCGGAACCCTCTATCAGTACTTCCCCAACAAAAGTGCGCTCCTGCAGGCCGCATTGAAACGTCATCTCACCCAGGTCACCGAGGCCGTGGAACGGGTCTGCAAGGAACAGAAGGGCAGAGCACTAGAGCAAATGGTGACCGCCCTCGTCACCACATTTCTTGACGCCAAGATGAAGGACGCGAAGACGAGTGTTGCCCTCTACTCAGTAAGCTCCGATGTGGACGGAGCAAGGATCGTGCAGCAGATGGGCGTGCGGACCAATAAGGCTATCGTGCTGATGTTGGCGAGCGCCCGCGAGCCGCTGACGACCGATCCACAACTGGTTGCTTCGGTGCTCCAAGGGGCGATGGCCGGAGTCAGCCGGAGGATGCTGGAATCGGGCGCTCCGGAGAAGCAATTCGACACGTTGCGCCGGGAATTGATCATCCTCGCGTGCGCGTATCTAGAGGCCTGTTCTGCGCGGCCATCTTCGAACGGCACAATCTCCCTTTGAATGCGACACACAACGGCTGCGCCTTCAAAGCGGCAGTTACGGACGACAAAGCACGAAGCTTCTTGCCGTCAGCGGTGGAAGTGCAAATCTACGACGGTCCCTGAGCGGCGGTCGCAGATTGCAGCTTGGAGAAGGAACGGATGTAGTTCACCAGGTTCCAGGTATCGTCGGGCTTGACGCGCGCGCCTTCGCCCTCCATCTCGCCCTTGCCCTTATTAATGATGTAGTAGAGTGCACCGTCGGTCTGTGCCTTGAGAGCCGTAGGGTCGCGGAAATCGGGCATCTTTGCCTTCATGTTCTTGGCCAGGTCGCCGTCGCCACCCCCGTCATCTCCATGGCACAAGGCGCACTCGTAGCCGTAGATTTTCTTGGCCCGGGCCAGGGATTCGGCGGTGGGTTTCATCGGGTTGACTTGATTTACGGCTTCCAATGGGACTTGGAACGCGGCCGACGGAGCAGGAGTAGCAGCCGGCGGAGCAGGAGTTGCGGGCTGCTGCGCCTGCAGGGTTGACGCGATAGCGCCGGTTAGAAGCACGGAGGAAAGGATCAGGAAAGGCTTCAACATGGGAGCCCCCTCGGAATGAAATGGAATTCGCTGAACACTGTACGCCTAAGACCTAACGTTGGGACAGATATTTCCAGAGTGGGAGCAGCCGCGGAAGTGCCCTTATTTGGAAGCAAAGGAACCTTTGTAATACCATTCGACCCGGAGAAACTATGCCCTTTCTGCGGATTTCCCTGGTGTTTTGCTTTGTTTTCGCAGCCGCCCTGCTTGCTCCGGCCCAGAACGCCGGCCAGAACCGGTGGCAGGTCGCCTCTCCCAACGGACAGATCGTTTTTGTCCTTTCCAATGGAAGTTCAGGGGCCGGACCGGCCGCGTTGCGTTACTCCGTTGATTTCCATGGCAAGCGGCTGCTCGACGAAGGGGAACTCGGACTGGACCTGCAGGGGCTGCCGGCACTTGGTCCGGGCATGCATTATGTCGGCTCGAAGCCGGGCAGCAGCAGATGAGACCTATACCATCCCGGTTGGTAAGACCAAGGAGGTGCGCGACCACTACAACTCCCTGGTGGCGGATTTTGAGGGCGAATCCGGATCCAGGCTATCGGTGGAGGTGAGAGCGTTCGACGATGGCGTGGCTTTTCGGTATATCGTGCCCGAACAGCCCTCCCTTAAGAGTGTGCACATCACCAGCGAGCGTACCCAGTTCCGCTACAGCAAGGACGCGACCCTTTACCCGCTGGTCGTGAGCGGCTTTCAATCCTCTTATGAGGATGATTACCAGATGAGGACGGTGGGCAGCCTGCACCAGGACTGGCTGGTCGCGCTGCCGCTGCTGGCCGAGGTGCCCGGTACCGGCTGGGTGGCGATTACCGAGGCGGATATCGACAACTATGCGGGCATGTATCTGCGCAGCGATAAGCCGCTCTTCACCCTGAAGGCCGAGCTATCGCCCAAAGTGGATGCGCCCGGGGTGGCGGTGGACGCAACGGCGCCCTTTCAGTCGCCGTGGAGAGTGCTGATGATTGGCGACGCGCCCGGGCGGCTGATCGAGTCGAACATCATTCTCAACCTGAATCCCCCTTCGAAGATCGCGGACACCTCGTGGATCCAGGCGGGCAAATCGGCCTGGGACTGGTGGTCGGGCGACTGGGCGACGGGGGTTGATTTTACTCCGGGAATGAACACGGCAACCTTAAAGCATTACATTGAGTTTGCGTCGGATTCGGGCTTTCCCTACATGCTTATCGATGCCGGCTGGGCTCTCCCGACGCCGGGGGCGAAGTTTGGCGATTATGCCGATCCGGCAGACATTACCCGCTTCAACCCCAACGTCGATCTTCCCGAATTGCTGCGCTACGCGAAGGAGAAGAATGTGCGCATCTGGCTTTGGGCGCACTGGACCTCGGTCGACAAATACATGGACCAGGCCTTTCCGCTGTTTGAAAAGTGGGGCGTGGCGGGGGTCAAGATCGACTTCATGAACCGCGACGATCAGTGGATGGTGGACTGGTATCGACGGGTGGTGGAGAAAGCCGCCGAGCACCATCTCATGATCGATTACCACGGAGCCTTTAAACCGGACGGACTGCGGCGCACCTATCCTAATTTGGTCACCCGCGAAGGAGTGATGGGCAAGGAGTACTCCAAGTGGTCAGCCCGCGTAACTCCGGTGCACAACACTACGCTTCCCTTCACGCGCATGCTTGCCGGCCCCATGGACTACACTCCTGGCGCGTTCAACAACACGAATCTGGAAAACTTTATCGGCCGGAACAAGATGCCGATGTCGCTGGGGACACGGGCACAAGAGCTGGCGCTGTACGTGGTCTTTGAGAGCCCGCTGGAGATGGTGTCTGACTATCCGGAACAGTACAAGGGACAGAAGGCTTTCGACTTTATCAAGCAGGTCCCGGCTACGTGGGACGAGGTGCGGGTGATCGATGGGCTCCCCATGCGCTATATCACCCTGGCTCGACGGAGCGGCAAGGATTGGTATGTTGGCTCGCTGACGAATTGGGAGGAGCGAAACAGCAAAGTGCCGCTGGACTTCCTGGGCGAGGGCAAGTATGTCGCTGAGATCTATGCCGACGCTCCGGACGCAGGCAGCAACGCAACCCACATCAGCTTCAGCAAGCAGCCGGTGGACCGCACGACGGTGCTCGACATCCACATGGTTTCGGGCGGCGGCAACGCGATCTGGATCCATCCGGCGGGGGCGAAACCTTGACGTCCAGGTGTTATGACCGTGAAGTGACAAGCCGGTGACAATTGTCGATCGCTGGTCCTGCGACGATGAGTTGTGCCCGCACTCCCCAATCATCGTCGTCGTCTGCTGGCTGGAACGCGGCGTGCTGTTGCTGGCACTGCTTTATTTGGGCATACACACCATGCCGCGAGCATGGGACAAGCTGAATACCGATTTTCCTAATTACTATCTGTCGGCACGGATCGCCCATGAAGGCTCCGACACTGCGCGGCTGTATGAGTGGGTCTGGCTGCAACGCGAGAAGGACCATCGCGCGCTGGATGCCAGGCTCATCGGACTAGTACCGATCACACCGTTCTCCACGCTAGTCATGTGGCCGCTTACCGGGCTGGCTCCGCTGACCGCCAAACATGTGTGGTTGCTGGTGAATCTTGCGCTGCTGGTTCCGCTTTGCTGGCTGCTGCGCTCCATCACTGGATTGCCTTATCAGCGGATTGCGCTGGTCTTTGCGTTGAGTTTTCCGCTCCATCGCAATCTGCTGTACGGCCAGTTCTATTTGCTTCTGCTGCTGTTGATCGTGGCGGGTTGCTGGGCTTATTTGCGTGAGTATTATGTTTTGGCCGGTGTCCTGGTAGCGATCGCCGCGGCGGCAAAGATCTTTCCCGTACTGTTCTTTATCTTTTTTCTGCAGCGGCGGGCGTGGCGTGCTTTGGTATCAGGAGCGGTTACGGGGATGGCCTCCCTCGCCGTCTCTGTGGCGGTATTTGGTTGGAACCTGCACCGAACCTACCTGCACGAGATTCTGCCCTGGACGCTGCGCGGCGAGGGCCTACCCCCATATGCGACAGCGAGTGCTTCGATTTCCAGCGTGCTGCATTATTTATTTCTGGCCGAGCCGCAATGGAATCCGCAACCGTGGCACAGCTCTCCGCTGTGCTATGCGCTGCTGCAACCTACTCTACAAGTGCTGGCGCTGGCGCCGGCGATCCTGCTGATCCGCAGGCAAGACCGCACGCAGGGGCGAATCCTGCTGGAGTGGTCGGCGCTTCTGGTAGCGTCGCTGGCCATCTCCACCATACCGGCGTCGTATAACTTTGTGCTCCTGGCATTGCCGGTGTGCGTGCTGGTGGCACTCTTGCTGCAACGCGAGTGGTATGGATGGCTGGCCGTTCTGCTGATCGTTTATCTCGGCATCGGTTTTCCCTTGAGCAGCCCCACGGCCATGGTTGGCCCGAAGATCCTGCTGTACGTTCCGCGACTTCCTCTGACGCTCGCACTTCTTTTGGGAATCTATCTCCTGCTTTGGCGTGACCAGAGGGCTGAGGATTCTTCATGGGACTGGACGCACTATGCGTGGACGGCCGCCATGGCCGCTGCCCTGATCTTCAGCGTGCACTCCAGTCTTCATATCGAGCGGGCCATGCGGCAGGAGTATGCGTACCGGCTGCCGCTGCGGACGAAGCGCTACTCACTGCGAACCCAGGGTCGCAAGGGACGGAGGTTCGCTACGTTGCATTTACCCAGAGCGGCTACCACCTGGCGTGGCAGGATCAGGATGCGCTCTCGCTTGGTCACTCCGCGGACGATGATCTTTCCTTCGCGCGGCAACTCGCGTTGATATCTGGGTAGAGCGAGGGCTAAGTCCGCACTCCGCGATTGTGAACTTGCGTGAGCCAGGCGCGCACGGTGGTTGACGACGCGCGTGAGCCGATGCTCTCTGCCGATGCGCCAGAGCCTCGCTTTCGTGCGCGACCACGCTGGTAGAGGACAGTTGATGGTGCGCCGAGGATTTCGTTCTGAGGCGCCGTCGAAGTCCCGCTCACGCCGCTCTCGCGCAACGTTTACGAAGCTTCGTTTCTTTCTGAAAAGGAGTACGCATTTTCCGCCGTAGAGGACGGGCGGCCGCCGCAGATTTATTTGACCGACGGAATGCACGCCAACGCGCCACTGCCGCTGGGGGAGTCTCGCTATCCGGCGCTGTCGCCGGATGGCCGTTGGATGGCCTATAGCCATCTGGAGGATGGGGTGTGGAATTTGTGGGTGCGCGATCAGAGGACCGGTTCGACGCGCAGGCTCGCGGACGTGCCGTGCAATCAAATTCAGCCGTCATGGGAGGACGGCTCGAAGACATTGCTCTACGGCACCGACTGCGGCCGCAGCCTGTGGTTTACCGCGGTGGCGCGCCGGCCCGTGGTTCCGTGATGGGAGTTGAGGAACTCATGATGAATCTCGAGAGGCTTAAGAACAATTGGGAATCGCTTGCCGAGCGCGATGCCCTCTTCGCCATTCTCACCGACCATCGCCGAGCAGGTGGCAAATGGGATGTAGCGGAGTTCATGGCTACGGGGGAAGCCGAAATAGAGACCGTTATGCATCACCTGGCCTCGGATTCGCTGCATTCCCAATTACGCCGGCAAGGCTTTGGACTTTGGGTGCGGTGTTGGCCGGGTAACGCAGGCCCTGGCGCCGCGCTTTGCCTCTTGTGTAGGCGTGGATATTTCCCAGCAGATGATTGACAAGGCCAAGTCTCTGAACCGGTATGCACATTGCCGTTACGTGGCGAATTCCGCAGAGCAACTGCCCTTCGCGGACGCCAGCTTCTCGTTCATCTACAGCAATATTGTTCTGCAGCATGTGCCGCGGCGGTTTTCGACGGCTTACCTGCGGGAATTTGTACGAGTGCTCGCGCCGGGTGGAATACTCATCTTTGGAGTACAAGACTCCTTTGCCGCCCCGGATGTCTCTTCCCTGCTGCTTCGCGTCCGCCACGTTCTTCGTCATCCGGTCCAGAATCAGAGCCGCAGTGGGAGTTGGGGATATGCAAATGCATTGTCTGCCGGAGCGCGTCGTCCGGAGAGCGCTGGGCTCCGCCAGGATCGTGGATATTCAATTCACAAACACGGCGGCGAAAGATTTCAACGGAAAGCTTGTCTATTTGCGGGAGGCGCCCACATCGGGTTATGTTGGCAAACAGTACTGCGTGGTGAGCGAGCCGCGGATATGACTTGCGGGCTTCGATTGTAAGCAAGGCAAGGTTTGTAATACCATTCGACCCGAAGAGCGGGGGCTAAACCTTGATGTCAGAAGCGCCTTCGCGGCCGCTAGCACTCGTCACCGGCGGCACCACTGGAATTGGACTTGGCATCGCGACCGCAATGGCCGATGCTGGTTACGAGGTAACGGCCACCGGCCTCACTGACGAGCAAGTCGCCGCGGTCCCACGGAGGCAGCATCTTTCGGCTGTCAAGCTTGACGTTACCTCTGCTGAATCGGTTGCCGCGGTGCTGGAGCCGTTTCGTGAGCTGGCTGCTCTCATCAATTGCGCCGGGATTATTTTTCGCGGCGGCGCTGAATATGACATGGCCAACTTTCAAAAGGTCATCGACGTCAACCTGACCGGGACCATGCGTATGTGCGTCGGGGCGCACCCGAAGCTTGCCGCGGCGCGCGGATCTATCATTAATACCGCATCGATGCTGTCCTATTTTGGCGGCCCATTGATTCCCGCCTATACGGCCTCGAAGGGCGGGGTGGCACAATTAACCAAGGCCCTTGCGGTTGCCTGGGCGCCTGAAGGCATCCGGGTGAATGCGATTGCTCCGGGGTGGATCGCCACTGAGCTTACGCGGGGGCTGGTTGAGGATGAGGGCCGGTCTGCCGCTATCCTGCAGCGCACACCCATGCAGCGTTGGGGTGAGCCGGGAGACGTTGCGGGAGCGGCTGTATTTCTTTGTTCCGAAGCGGCACGCTTCATCACGGGAGCGATCTTGCCCGTCGATGGAGGCTACGCGGCAGTATGAAAGCGAGGGTCTATCAATGAGCAATCTCACTGTTAATCGTCCGGTTGCGGAGCAAAGCAAGGCGGATGCGCGGATTCCCTACCGGCATCCGCAGCCGAAGGAATGCTTCCCTGAGCTGGTCATTCCCAACGCCATCCCAGAGGATGAGCGTTTGTGGGTGCCGCAGATGGAAAATGTGTGGTTCCGTCCGCTGTGCTTGTCCGCCAGCCGGGGTTATTGGATGAACCTACTACGGGTGCGCAAGTCGGGCGTGCTTTCACGCCACCGGCATCCGCAGCCTGTCCACGGATTTGTATTGAAAGGCAGCTGGCATTACCTGGAGCACGATTGGACGGCCACGGAAGGTTCTTATGTCTACGAGACTCCGGGCGAGACGCATACGCTGGTGGTGGAACCGGATGTTCCGGAGATGATTACGCTCTTTCAGGTGAATGGGGCGATGATCTACGTCGATCCAGACGGCGGAGTTCTGGGATACGAAGACGTGTTTACCAAGATTGATCTGTGTCGCCGCCACTATACAGCCGTTGGGCTGGGCGAGGGATTCGTCGATCAGTTTCTTCGTTAGGAGACGGCCTACTGCACGGGTTGTGGATAGATACGCGCGGCGTTGTCATGCAGGTAGCCGTGAGCAAATTTCAGCGCCTGCTGCTCGGTTACTTCCCCGTCGAGAATCATCCCGGAGAGCGCGGCGGCGAGCGCCGTGCGCGCGGATTCAACCGCCAACCAGTCGCTTTCTTCCGCACCGATGGCTTCGTTAAATGGGAAGGCGTCGGAGCCGAAGACGACTTTGTCGGGATAGAGCAGCAGCCAGTGGCGCAGCACCTCGGCCAGATCCTTCGGGTACAGGTAAATGCCCATCAACGATGAGTCGAGATAGACATTCTCTCGGGCTGTGAGCCAGATGGCCTGGTTCTGGAATGGATAGCCGCCGTGCAGCAGCACGAAGTTGACGTTGCTGTAGCGCGGGTCGCGCAGCACGTTCTCAAGATTGAGAACGTTGCCGCCGGTTACGCTGAAGAAATCGCCGGTCCCCACCGCGGTGTGAATTTGTACCGCCAGATGGAGGCGCCCGGCTTCCCGCAACAGGTAGCGAAACATATAGTCTTCGAAGATTGCGTGCTCTGCGGCTGATGGCTTTCCGCCGGCGTGATAGCGGTCGTAGACTTTCGCCGCTTCGGCCTGGGGCGGATCGTCGAAGTGCAGGGTGCGGAAATAGGCGATCTCGAATTTGATGGAGACGCCGCCGTGGCTGCGGTTCTGCTCCAGGATCTTGCTAACGAAGGCCAGGTAGGCGGGAAAAGTTCCGGGTAGCGCGTTCAAGCCAGCCTGGGAGAGTTCTCGCTTCAGCTTCTTCTCCTGCATGGGAACATAGACACCTTCATCGATATTGCGCGCGGTCAACTCGCTGTTGTCCAGCGGGAAGAGAAATGAGTCGACGAAAAAGACCCAGTGGAAACGCTTGGGGTCGAGGTAGTTCCCCATGGCGACCCGGTTGGCCATCATGGTCTCGACGTTGAGCTTGTCCAGAATGCGATCGAAGTATTGATAACCGGGGTAGGTGCGGCGCAACTCTGCTTTCTTGGCAACCAGCCATTTGATGTGTTCCGGGCTGTTATCGGAGAAGGGGTAGTCGAAGAGATCTTTCGAGGCGGCGATCAGCTCCGGATTGTCCAGGCTCAAGCGAAGAGGAGCATGGCCGGGTGGAGAGGCCATCGCGTCAACGTCACTATCTTCGGCGAAGCCGGGATGGCCGTGGTCATCGAAGATGGCGATCTGGCGAATCTGTTGCAGTAGGCGGTCGTAGGTCTGCTGGTATCCAGGCGCCATGTTCGGGCTGGCCTGCCCCCATAGCGGAGTGGGGAGCGCTAGAAGGAGTATAGCTGCCAGATGGAGTGACAGCCTGGCGATGCGGGATGGCTTCACTTCGGTGATCAAAAACGATTACCTCTTTACACTTAGCATCTGTTAACGAACAGAATACAACCGCGGACTCCCTGCGCTTCGCTTCGGTTCCACGGCAAGCCGGGACAGGCGGAATGACGAAATTAGCGTGATGATTTCTATGGAGAGCTGTCAGATGGGATGGAAGGAGCCGCCAAGCTAGAGACCTTTGAATGCGCCTCCGTCGACCAGCAGGGTTTGGCCGGTGACGTAGGATGCGCGATCGGAGGCAAGCCAGACAATAGCGTCGGCTAGCTCTTCTGGCTGTCCGACGCGCTTCAGAGGCACATCTTCCACCAGGCGCGATTCGAATTCCGCAGGGCTGGTGCCCAGGTCCTTCGCACGCTTATCGATGAGCTGCTTCAGGCGCTCGGTCGCGGTGTAGCCGGGTCCCACATTGTTGACGGTGATGCCGTCTTTGCCAAACTCGTTGGAAAGGCTCTTTACCAGACCAAGGACTCCTGCGCGCACCGCATTCGAGTAGATGAGGTCGGGGACCGGCTGGCGCACAGTGACGGAGGTGATGGTCACCAGGCGACCCCACTGATTTTTCTGCATCCAGGGCAGAACCGCGCGGGCAAAGTGAACGATGCTCATGAAGTTCAGTTCTATGGAGCGATGCCACTCCTCGGTGGTAGTGGAAAAAAACATCTTGGCGGGCGGCCCGCCTGCGTTGGTCACACAAACGTCAACGCCGCCGAACTCCTGCGCGACTTGCTTGACAAAGGCTTCGACCGCGGCAGCATCCGTTACGTCTAACCGTTCGGCCAGTATTGGGACGTTGTAGCGTTCACGAATGTGCGCGGCTGCGGCGTTCAGCTTTTTGGCGTCGCGCGAGCACATGGCTACTTTTGCGCCCTCGGCTGCGAACTTTTCCGCTGCCGCGCGGGCAATGCCATCGCTTGAGGCAGCGACGATGACGTTGCGGTTCTTCAGTCCCAAATCCACTCGGTTTCCCCTCGGCTATTTGTTTGTATCCAGGCGCAGATAAGCGTCGTCTTTGTCGATCCAATCCTGCCGTGGAGGATTGAAGATGTCCAGGTCGACCGTGTCTTCGAGCGCGATGGCCTCGTGCGGCATATGGGGTGGGATGCATAGCACTTCACCGGCGGATACGGTGATTTCCCGGCCATCGATAACGAAATGCAATGCGCCTTCCAGAATGTAGGTGACCTGCTCGTTGTGATGACTATGCATAGGCACTTTCGCGCCCTTCTTGAGCAGGACACGGGCAACCATCACGTTGGTGCCCACAACCATTTGCCGGCCGATGAGCGGACTCAAGGATTCTACTTCGATGTCATTCCACCTGGTGTGCTTAGCTTGCGTAACGGTTTCCGCCATGTCATTTTCCCCTGCAAAAGTTAACACAAATCGTGAGAGGTCATTCAAGAGTGCGGTTTTGCCGCGGCGCTCTTTACATCAGCCGTGCCTAACCATGTGACTGCGCCATAGGCTCCAAGCCAGGAGCCAATCGCAGCAAAGACCACGTAGATAGGGTTGCCGGTGTAGCTGATCACGGCAAAGGCAGAGAGCAGATACCAGACGCTGCTCCAGCTGGCGGCAACGGTCCGGCGACGCGCGGAGACGGCTGCGGTGAAAAGCACATAGACCGCGTCCGTGGCGCCGGTGGACGCGACCACTCCTATCGCGATGAGCGGATTCGGCGGATGAAACATTTGGTCTCAGTGCTGTAGGTTACACCAGGCTTTGCCGGGCCGGCGTGGAAGTAGGGCGCGGCGAGAGTAACTGGACCGCGATCCATGCCACCGGGACGAGGTAGAAGATCGAGCCGATCACCCACATCAGCGCGCCGGCCGCGGCCTGATCCGCCAGGGGCGAAATGTCAAAGACTCTGGGGGCAGCGGCGTAACTGGGATAGATCACTTTCCCGGCGAAGGTAAGCGAAGCGGAAAATACCGTATTCACCAGGTCCGCGGCGACCAGGTAGGGCAATAATAACCAGCGGGAGCCGCGGCTGACGCTGGGCCACGGCTGAATCAGGGGAAACCAGAAAAGGAGTCCGGTGACAAAAAAGCAGGCGTGCTCGAGCGTGTGCCAGGAATCCGAGCTTAACGCCAGTTCGTAGGCCGCAGGAAGGTGCCAGCCGAGGTAGGCGATGTTCATTGCCAGCCAAGCGAAGACGGGATGGGTGAGGAAGCGGAATAGGCGGTGCAACCACGGCATGCGAAAGAGCGGACCAAGAACGCCGCGAAGCAGCCAAGACGGCAGCGAACGCAAGAATGGGACCGCCGGTGCGCCTAAAAGAAGCAGCGGCGGCGCTACTGACATAAAGATCAGGTGCTGTGTCATATGGGCGAACAGCAGCACGTCGTCCAGCGAATCGATGGGCGAACCGACGGCCAGGTAGAGAGAGAAAAGGCCACCGAGAAAGCAGCAGGCGCGCCAGTGTGGGAACAGGTGCGGGCGGGTGCGGCGTATTTTGCGAAAGCCACGGAGATATAAGAGAGCGGAGACACACAAGCCTGATGTGGCCCAGAAGGGAAAGGACCAGGAAGCTAGTGCGGCTTGTGTTGCGGGTTCTGCCATTGAATGAGAAAACTCTTTGGGAAGTGATTGGCGGCCGCGAAAGAGGTACTGCAGATCCCTCTCCTTCGCTACGCTTCAGACGGGATGACAAAGTTTAGACTGGTTGATCACCTCATCATTGGTTATATGAGATTGAAAGAGAGAAACCACAGTTCCCTCCGCTAGCCGCGCTTCGCAGCGTAGTGAAGGGAACTGCGGTTTCTCTCTACTTTTGCGGAGGGTCGAGTTCCCCGGTGCTTACGTATTGCCGCGAGGCATCCCGGGCCGGGCGCTGGCCGTCGGGATGCAGGGTTTCGAGGAAGCTTACCAGGGCCGTGACCTCGGGTGGGGAAAGATTCTTTCCGTAAGCGGGCATGTTTCCTCCACCCTGCAGTACCTGGCGCACTAGCTGGTCGTAAGTCAGCCGCGTTGCCACTCCGTCGAGCTCGGGGCCACGCTGGCCACCCACTCCGCCGAGCATGTGGCAATTGCGGCACTGCTTATCCTGGAAGACAATCTGGCCCTGCCTGCCCAGGGGTGTGGCCCGCTGCACATACTTGACGGGAACGGTATCGCCACTCCAGGCTTGCATCTCCGGACTCCAGGGAGTGTAGGTTCCCAGGTGTTCGCACACCGCAAAGCCTACGGCCAGCACGGTGATTGACAACACAGCGATGGGGCGGCGGTGCCAACTCTTCTCCCCTTCCCCAGCAAAGAACGGCAGCGCCAGCAGGAACAATATCCCCAAAGCCGGAGCAATCAATATGAACGGCGTCTCCAGGTTCTCGGGGAGGAAGGAAAGAATGGTGTAAAGCCAGAGGAAGAAAAAGTCCGGCTTGGGGACAGTCTGAATGATGGTTGGATCGGGAAAGCCGGTCGGCCCGAAGGGCCCCAAAAATACGGCGCACAGCGCCACCGCAGCCAGGATCGCGGCGGAAAATATCATATCTTTCCAGACCGCACCAGGTACGAAAGGAATACCGTCCTTTTGCGTCAGCTCGTGGTACTCCTGAATATACGTGCTGCGCCGGACGATCCGGCCGGGCATGGGCCAATCGTTGATGCCCAGCCCCACCACCATCCAGATGTGGAGCGCGGCGAAGGCCAGCATCATGCCGGGAATGACAAAGACATGCAGGGCAAAGAAGCGGGTCAGCGTGGGACCCGCGATAATCGGGCCCCCTAACATCAGGTCGACGAGAGGGCCGCCTATAAACGGGACGCGAGCTACGATCGAGGCGCCAATGCCCAGCCCCCAGTAGGCGTCCTGGTCGAAGCGCATCACCTGGCCGGTGAACGCCATACCCAAGGTCATCAAGAGCAGAAAGACGCCCAGGATCCAGGTGAGTTCGCGGGGGAACTTGTAGGCGCCGAAGAGGAAGACCTGGCACATGTGGATCAGCACAACGGCGACCATGAAGTTCGAACCCCAGCCGTGCATCGCGCGCAGAAACCATCCCAGCGGGAGCTGCTGGTTCAGCACTTGCAGGCTGTTCCAGGCCTCGCCAGCGGAAGGGACATAGACGATGGCCAGCAGGATGCCGGTGACGATCTGTAGCATTAACAGAACGAAACTGGCGCTGCCGAAGACGTACCACCAACTGGCCGTGTTTCTCGGCACTGGATGAAGAACCGTATCCTTGATCGGCCCTTCCAGTTTCAACCGGAACTCTAACCAGTCGTAAGCTTGCTTCAGCCAGTGCATGCGGAGCTCTCTTTCCGTATTGAGGCGCTTGTCGCTAGAGTGGGCATCTGGCCGCCATCGATCAGCAATTTTCCGTTCTGCACCTTGTAGGCGTATTCGAACAGGCCTCGCGGCGGCGGCCCTGCGGCGCGCGAGCCATCGGCGTAGTAGACTCCTCCGTGGCAGGGGCACATAAACAGCTCCGACTGGGGGAACCAGCGAACCGGGCAGCCGAGGTGAGCGCAGTTGATAGCGAAAACCTGGAACTTCTCTTCCTGCGTCCGGCGCACCCAACAGGCAGCCTTGGCGGTGGCGCCATCCCACGGCATGCTCTTGGGGTTGACGAAGCTGGCTAGCCGCGTCTGTCCCAGTTCAAATTGAGCAATGTCACCCAGGTCGATCCAGGAATTGTAACCGCCATTCTTGCGAATGGGTCCCAGCAAGTAGCCCACCACAGGGATGGCGACTAACAGGGCAACCGCGCCATTCAGCAAAGCGCCGATCGACACCAAAACCCACCGCCTGGTTACTACTGCCTTGTCATCGCTCATTGCGAGCCTCCTCCGGCTTTGTTCTGCTGTGCGCCGGGGCGCTGGCTGGAGAGCCAGCCCACCACGTCGGTCACTTCCTGATCGCTCATCGGATGCCCGGGCAGATCGTTTCTCCAGTCTGGCTGGCCGATATCCGGCCGCCCGGCAATCACCACGGTGCGCAGGACCTGGTCACTGACCAGCGATAAGAAGGCTGGGTCAGTAACGGAGCCTGCTTTGCTCTTGCCAGATGCTCCGGCGGCACCGTGGCACGAAGCGCAGTAGGTTGTGTAAACCTGCTGGCCGCGAGCGGTATCAGCAGGCTTGGCAGGCTTGTAGGGCGGCGGGTTCGCACCTTCGAGAGTCCCCGACTTAAACCAGGCGGAACGCATGCCGTTCACCAGCGCGTCTACCTGTTGGTCGGTCAAACTTCCCCCGGCACTGATGGCAAAGGGAGGCATGTGCGTGCCCGGTTCACCGCTGGCAACAATCTGATGCAGGATCTGATCATCGACCAGCGACTGATACGCGGGATTCGCCAATGGGTAGGACGGACCGTTCATTCCCTTGGCGCCGTGGCAGCCGGAGCAGTTCTGGACGTAGAGCGTAGCAAAGTCCACCACCGACTCGGGACGCGGCACCTCTGGCCCGGGCTTGGGATGGCCGGGAAGCTGCCCGCAGCCGACGACAGTCATACAAAAGACCAGCATGAGGAGGCGCGGTGTCACTTCGGTCCATCCTCCCGACGGTCTTCTTCCATCATTCCCGGTGTCTCCAATCCAATGCGTGCAGCAAAGGGCAGATATTGTTCGGTGCGAATGTGGACTTGCTTGCCCACGACCCAGCCCGCCACCAAGCCGAACGTCACCTGGGAGGCGACAAACCACCACCAATCGATGCGGTCGGCGAGAAAGGGATTGATCAGGGGGAGCGCCGAGTGAAGCACGCCGGTCCAAAAAACCGGGGCGATTATGCCGCCAAGAATGATGGGATGCCGAGGCAGTATAGGCAACATCGCCCCATATAGGAGGCCGATCAGCAGCGACCCCACCACATGGATGATGGTGGCAAAGATGAGTGCACTCAGGCGGAAGTGCGTGATCTCCGCCAGGGTGGGATTGGTCCAGCCGGCGACTCCCGCTCCTCCCAAAAGATTTATCGGATACCAAATGCTGTGGTAAGCGATGAGTCCATACAGCAGCGCCGGCACGATCATTGCGGCGCCGCCTGCGATGCCTCCCTTGACCCCCGCCATCACTGAGGGCGTGTGGACGGGCAAGCGCGCACGATGGCTTTCGTCCACTTCAATCCGGGCCACCTTGGTGCGCACGCTGGTGTACTGGAATTTCTGGACTTTCACCGGAACCGCAATATGATGCGCATGCGGCCACACCTGGCCGAACCACCCCACGCAGCCGGCAACGATGAGCACCCCCCCGAGGATGCTTATGCCCACGTTGGTCACCAGCCCCGCCAAGCCAAAGGTCAGGCCAAGGGCCAATACCAGCGGCCACGCAGTCGGCGTCGGCAGTTGCACCACTTCATCGGATATGCCGTTCTGTGCCTGTGGCTCTTCCATTCTCTTCTCTTTCTTCTCAGCGGCCAATGATGTAGACGACTGTAAAAACGACCACCCAGACGCCGTCGACAAAGTGCCAATAGAGCGAGAGCACCTCGAGTTGTCTCGAGTGCTCACTCTTGATTTTCCCGGTGAGCGAAAAGATCAGCACGATCGAAAGCATGGTCAGGCCGACGATGACGTGGCTGGCATGCAAGCCGACGAGCGAGTAAAACGTAGTGCCAAAAAGGTTGGTGCTGATGGTCAGCCCATCGTGATAAATCAACTTCTTCCATTCGAGGCCGGTGCCGACGAGAAAAATCGCGCCCAGAACCACGGTGATCGCCCACCACAAGCTGAAGGCCGCCATCGAGCTTTTCTTGAGGGCCCGTTCCGCTATCCAGATGGTGAAGCTGCTGGAGAGCAGGCACACCGTGTTAAAGATGGGAAGCTCCAACACCTGGCGTGGCTGCGGCCCGGAGATGCTCTTGCCTATGTAATAGATATAGGCGACTACAAAAATCATGAAGATCGCGGTCTCGGCAACGATCAGCGCCGCCATGGCGACGGTGCCGTGATAGGGCAAGACCCACTCTTCATTGGCTGCTCGGTGAGCCAGGGGAATCGTGCTCGCGCTCATCCTCTATATATCCTCTTGCGATCAAAATCGGACGATCAAAATCATTCGTACCGGGAATCCGGATCTTCCGGATGCTTCAGGTCCCACAACGGTCTGCGGCTGGCCACGACTGGTGCGCTGGCAAAGTTGTATTCAGGCGGAGGAGAGGAGGTTGCCCACTCCAGCGTCCAGGCATCCCAGGGGTCTGGTCCGGCGTCCGGGCCTTTGAAGTACGAGTACACCATGTTGTAAACAAAGATCAGCGTGGCGACTCCCTGAATGAAGCCGCCGATGGAAACGAGCATGTTCCAGCTATCCCAGCCGCGGCCGGGCTCATAGGTGTAGATACTCCTCGGCATGCCCAGCAGCCCGGGGATGTGCATGAGGTCGAAACACATGTGGAAGCCGATGACAAAAAGCCAGAAATGCCACTTGCCCAGCCGCTCATTGAGCATCTTGCCGGTCATTTTCGGGAACCAGTAATAGAAGCCTCCGAAAAAGCAGAAGACGATGGCTCCCACCAGAACATAGTGGAAGTGAGCGATAACGAAATAAGAGTTGTGCAGTTGCCAATTCCACGGAGCAGTGGAAAGCATGATTCCGGTCAGACCCGCGAACAGGAACTGAATCAGAAAGGCAGTGCAGAAGAGCATGGGCGTGGCGAAGCGTATTTTGCCTCCCCACATGGTCGCGATCCAATTGAAGATCTTGATCCCCGTCGGAACCCCCACCAGCCCGGTGGAGAGGACGAAGAAGGCATTCTGCGCCGAGGTCATGCCCACCGTGAACATGTGGTGCGCCCACACGCTGAGGCTGATCAAGCCAATGCCCGCTGATGCCGCCACCATAGCCGGGTAGCCAAAGATCGCCTTGCGGGAAAAGACGGGAATCACTTCGTTGGCGATGGCGAACGCCGGCATGACCAGTACGTAGACCTCGGGGTGCCCGAAGACCCAGAAAAAGTGCGCCCAGACAACGGGCGCGCCCCCAGCTTGCGAGTCGAAGAAGTGGCCGCCGAGATAGCGGTCGATGCACAGCATGATCTGTGCCGCGGTCAGTGGGCTGATGGTCACCAAGATCATTCCCGAGACCACCAGGTAGAGCCACGCCAACAGCGGCATGCGAAACATCGTCATGCCTTTGCAACGCATACAAATGGTGGTGGCGATGATGTTGACCGCAGCGCCGATGGTGCCGAATCCGGAGACGATCAGCGACAACGCCCAATAGTCCGTGCTGTGCCCGCGCGAGAATGCGCGCTCGGTAAGCGGTGCGTAGGCCCACCAGGTGACATCGGGCGCGCTTCCCGCTCCTTGCAGGCCCACACCGCCGATGAAGCTGTAGTACAGCATCAAGCCGCCCAGCGCGGTCATCCAGAAGCTGAAGGCATTCATCCGGGGAAAAGCCATATCCCGGGCACCGATCATCAGGGGAACGAGGTAGTTGGCGAAGCCAATAATCAACGGCATCCCCATGAGAAAGACCATGGTGGTGCCGTGCATGGTGAAGATGCGGTTGAAGACCTCGGGGGAGAGAAAATTGTTATGCGGTACGGCCAGCTGAATGCGCAGTAATATCGCCTCGAAGCCCCCGACCAGCAAAAAGATCAGAGCGTAGGCGATGTACATTAGTCCAATCTTCTTGTGGTCGACCGTGACTACCCAATCGGTCACCTGATCGAGCCACGTACCGTGAACCTCACTGGAAGGGGTGAGGTCGATGGCGCTCCCGATCGGTAGAGTCGAATCAGCCATAACCAAAAACTCCTGTCTATACTGGCCCGGGTTCCCGTTACTTCAAGGTATCGAGGTAAGCGACGACTTTGTCGATCTGGTCATCGCTCAATTGCATCGCCGGCATCAGGCTTCCCGGCTTGACATAGTCCGGATCCTTGAGCCAGAGCCTGAGATTCGCCGGGGTATTATCGGCGGCTCCGGAAGCAAGCGTATCGCGGCTCTTAAAGTGGGTAAGGTCCGGCCCGAACTGTCCCTGGGCGGCGGTGCCGCGCACCACGTGGCAACTAATGCAAGCTTGGGACTCGAAGAGCTGTCTGCCTTCGGCAACGGCCGGATCTTCAATCGCGGGCTGCTGTTGATTTTTCACCCAGGCAGCGAAGTCTTCCGGGGTCTGCACGTAGACACGCAGCAGCATCTTGGCATGTTCCACGCCGCAGAACTGGGCGCATTGGCCCACGTACATGCCGACTTTATCGGGATTGAACCACATGTGGTTCACCTGGTTCGGAATGGAGTCGATCTTACCGAACAGCTGCGGTACCCAGAAGCTATGATCCACATCGGCAGAGAGCAAGTTGAGCGAAGTGATAGTGGGATCCTGCCCGGTGCTTAGCGGTACGTGCAGCTCATTGGCCGTCGTGAAACCTAATTTATCGTAGTGAAATTCCCACCAGAATTGATGGCCTACGACATCGACATCGAGAGCCGTCGGCGGCATCTTCTGATCCTCGATGGCAAAAAGAATGCGGGCCGTGGTGAGGAAGAGGACGACGACAATCAGGATGGGGATCACGGTCCAGGCCATTTCGATCTGGGTGCTGCCGTAGATCTGGGGCGGCTCGCTATCATCGTTGGGATCACGCTGCCGGAAGCGGACCACGACGTACAACCAAAGGGAGGCGACCACGATAAAGATCGCTCCCGTGATTTGCATCACAAAAAGCGACAAATGGTGGATCAACAGTGCCGGACCGGAGTGAGGATCGAAAGTGCTCGGCGTCTGATAGACGACATTGTCAGTGGGCGCAGCCCAGGCTGCATGTCCGACGTTGCTTAATAGCAGCAGCAACGCATAAGCGGCTGAGCCGGGCCCTTTGCGCTGCAGCCATCTTCCGAACATTCTTGCGGACCCTCCCCGCTCAAAGAAAACTTATTGTAGCGCTCTCTAACGGTTGACCGTATGAATAGTTCACCGGCGCGCCGGGTTCGTTCCTGATTTAGTCCAACGCGATTGACCCTTTGATGCACGAGAAAGCGAATCGGACCTTGGTACACTTGCGGAAATGAAGCGCCTGATAATCAACGCAGACGACTTTGGTCTGGCGCCAGGCGTCAACCGCGCCATCGTTGAGCTTCAGCAAGCCGGCGCCCTTAGCTCCACTACACTAATGGCCACCGCTCCTTACTTCTCTCCGGCAGTTTATCTGGCCTTTGCGCAACCGGCGCTCTCCGTCGGCTGCCATGTAGTGCTGGTGGACGGGTCACCATTGCTGCGCCCGGACGAGGTGCCTTCCCTGCTCGATCCCCGGCGTCCGGCGGCGTTCTTGCTTCGGCCGACGGTGGGAAGTTTTCTTCGTGACTTGATGCGCGGCCGCGTTCGCGTACAGGAAATCGAGGCGGAGGCTATCGCCCAGATACGGCGTATCCAATTAAGCGGGGTCACCGTCAGCCACATCGACTCGCACAAACATATTCACGCCTTTCCCCGTGCACTGGCTCCGCTCCTCCGTGCGGCAAAGCGGTGCGGGGTGGACTGTGTGCGTAATCCCTTTGAGCCTTCCTGGAGCCTGCGGGCTACGCGAGTGGCCAGCACTTGGCGGCGGGCGCAAGTGCACGCCATGAGGACTCAAAGCAAGGAGTTCTTAAGGCAGACCAAGGAACATGGCATGTGGACCCCCGACGGGTCAATCGGGGTTCTGGCTACCGGATGTCTGGATGAGCGAGTACTTCGGTCGATGCTTCAGGCGATGCCTGGCGGGACGTGGGAGCTGGTTTGCCATCCGGGTTATTGCGACCGTGCACTGGAACAGGCGCATACTCGCCTGGTGGCTTCGCGGGATACAGAACGCAGCGCTTTGCTTGAGGTCGTTCCTGAGGCGGTCAGTAAGGATCCGGAGTTGTCGCTTACGGATTTTCACCAGGTTGGACAGCGGGCGTAGTTTGGTTTTGTTGGGTGTAAGTGGAACTGCAGGTACCTCCGCTGCGCGAGATCGCCGATCCGGCCGGTTCAAGGGGTTGTCAGAATGAAAATTGGGATTACGTGTTATCCGACGTACGGCGGCAGCGGCGTGGTCGCAACGGAACTCGGTATTGAGCTCGCTGCGCGCGGCCACCAGGTGCACTTCATCACGTATTCGCAACCCTTTCGGCTTACGGGGCGCGAAGAAGGCATCTTCTATCACGAGGTGCCGGTCTCGAATTACCCTCTCTTCGAGTACCCGCCTTACGATCTCGCATTGGCCACGCGCATGTCTGAGGTGGCAGAATATTACGAGCTCGACCTGCTTCACGTTCACTACGCCATTCCGCACTCGGTATGTGCACTGCTGGCGCGCCAGATGCTGGCAAAACGGCGCCATCTGCCCTTTGTAACTACATTGCACGGGACCGACATTACCCTGGTAGGACTCGACCGATCTTACCTGCCCATTACCCGCTTCGGTATCGAAGAGAGCGACGGCGTCACTTCGATATCGAATTACCTGCGGGAAAAGACTGTACATGATTTTGGCATTCTGCGGCCGATCGAAGTCATACCCAACTTCGTCAACTGCGACGAATACAAGCCCTTGGGCGACCGGCGTGCGGACGCCCGCGCGCGTTATGCCGACCCAGAGGAGAAAATCCTGATCCACCTCTCGAACTTCCGCCCGGTCAAGCGCATCCTGGATGTGATCGAAGTCTTTTCCCGGATCGCGCAAGTGATGCCGGCGCGGCTGTTGATGGTTGGTGACGGGCCGGACCGCTCCTCGGCAGAGTGGCTGGCCAACAGCAAAGGCATCCAGAACCGGGTCAACTTCCTGGGCAAACAGGAGCGGGTCCACGAACTGCTGCCGGTAGCCGACCTGATGATCATGCCCAGCGAATTAGAATCCTTCGGTTTGGCGGCGCTGGAAGCCATGGCCTGCAAGGTTCCCACCATCGCCACCCGGGTGGGCGGCGTCTCGGAGTTGATTGACGACGGCGTGACCGGCCGGCTGTTCGCGGTCGGGGATGTGGATGGGATGGCGGCCGCCGCAATCGAACTGCTGGCCGATGAGACCCGTCTGGCCACCATGGCCGACGCGGGCCGGCGAGCGGCCCAGGATCGCTACTGTGCGTCGCGCATCATCCCCATTTACGAGGGGTACTACGAGAGGGTACTGGCCCGCGCCGAGGTCTGATCCGCCAGCACCAGTACGTTCGGCGCCATGGGTATCTCCAGGGTCACGCGGGTTCCCCGTCCAGGACGGCTGAATACTTCGAAGCGGGCACTGTTGCCGTAAAGGACTTCCAGGCGCTCGCGCACATTGCGCATGCCGATGCCCGTCCCCCGACTGGGGAAGCCTACCTCCCGCGCCCGGCCCTCGGCCATACCCACGCCGTCGTCTTCTACCTCAACGATCATCTTGGCGCCTTGGATCCGGCTGCGCAGAGTGATGGTTCCTCCTTGCAGGCGCGGCTCCAGGCCATGCTTGATGCTGTTTTCGATCAACGGCTGCAGCAGCATGCAAGGCACGAGCAGTTCCAGAGTCTCGGGGTCGATTTCCTTCACGACGCGCAGCTTCTCCGCCCCAAAACGCACCACTTCAATGCCCAAGTAGTCGTCTGTAAAGGTCAGCTCTTCGCGGAAGGGCACGTAGGCGTCGTGATCCTTGAGCAGCGCGCGCAGGATGTTGCCTAACTGCACGATCATCTCCCGTGCCATTTCGGGCCGGAAGCGGACCAGCGAAGCGATGGAATTGAGGGTGTTGAACAGAAAGTGTGGGTTGATTTGCCGCTGAAGGGCGTCGAAGCGCGCCTCCAGGACCAGCCGCTTCTGCTCCTTCAGCTTGATCTCGATACGGCTTGAGTTCCAGATCTTTATCGGGATGGCCACGACCACTGCAGGGCAGACGCAAATGGCGAGCTTGACCAGCCAGCCGTGTGAATTCAGAGTGAACAGGCGCCCAGGATATAGCGCGGCCAGCCACATGCGGGTCATCTGCATCCCGACGATCAGCATGAGCAGGAGGATCTGGCGGTCGAAGCGTGGCTCGAGCAGGTTCCGCCGCACCCAGCGGTAAATACTGAGGTCGACGAAAGGGGAAAACGACCAGACTTCTTCCGGCTCCACGGCCCGGCCGTACAGTCCAGAAACAATGGCCACGGCGAGAAAGAAGGGCAAGGTCAGGTATTCGTGGTGCAACATGGGGGGGATGGAAAGGACTGCTCCTCCGAACATTGCGGAGAGCGGGCCTAACAGGATGCCAAGAATAATGACGGTTTCGAAACCGATGTCCGCAGCATAGAAGTTGGGGACGATGAAGCGGATCCAGACGCCTAAGGTCAGCGGGATACAGAGGAAGGCCAGCAGACCAATGGTTTGCGCGGTGGTGCGGCGCTCGGCAAACAAGAGCCGCTGGAAGGTAAGCGCCCTGGCAGTCACCGCCGAGACTGCCGCGGCCACGCCCAGCTTGATCAGCAGTGATATGAGGACGAGCTTAGGCTCATACACGCTCTTACTCTACGCCAGTTTCACCCGCTGGACATGAGGCCGGGAAAGAGGCTCTAATTAACCATGCCGTTGGAAAGTGTTAAGAAAGTAGCGGATGCGGATTTCCCCACCCGTTGGGGTCATTTCCGCATTCTGGGCTTCGAAGGTACGCGCGTCGATCCGGAACCATGCGGGCCGGGGATGACTACGGTCAGCAGGAAGATCGAGGGCGCGATTGCGCTGGTTCTGGGCGATATTCATGGTATGCCGCCGGTGGTACGCATTCACTCCCAATGCCTAACCGGCGATGTCTTCGGTTCTTTACGCTGCGACTGCCGGCCGCAATTGGAACTGGCGCTACGCACGATTGCCGAGGCGGGCGCCGGCATTCTGCTCTACGAACAGCAGGAGGGCCGAGGCATCGGACTGATGGCGAAGTTGCGCGCTTACGAGCTGCAGGACCAGGGGTTGGATACCGTCGAAGCCAATCTAAGACTCGGTTATAAGCCCGACTGCCGCGAGTTCGAACTGCCCGCCGAGATTCTGAAACTACTGAATGTGAGCTCGGTACGCCTGATCACCAATAATCCGGAGAAGGTCGAGGCCCTGGAATCCGTGGGCATTCGCGTGGTGGAACGCATTTCCGCGGAGGTCGAGCCGCTCGATAGCTTCGAGCGCTACGTCCAGGTCAAGCAGGAGAAGATGGGGCACATTGTTGACCGTGTCCCGGAGCTTGGCTAGGTCTTCTGGGCCAGGATCAGCTTGGCGGTGGTAATTGCCTGCCCTACATGGCGCTGGGTGTGCTCCGCGGCGTGGATCAGTAGTCCTGTCAGGGTTGTGGGTAGGGCTTTGCGTCCGATGCTGACGGGAAGATCAGGCGGTTGGCGGACGATTGTGGCCAGACGCCTGCGTGTCTGATTCAGGCTTTCTTCCAATTCGCTGAAGATGGATTCGCGGGTTCCGTGGCTGTCCATTTCGCCAGCCAGGGCTGCGAATTGTTCGGGGCTCAGCGGTGTTCCCTCGGCGTAGGTGCAGAAGCGATCCAGGCTGCGGGCGATGTGGCGCAACTGAAATGCTACCGAGGGCAGGTTGAAGGGGCGGGAGTGGAGTTCGCGGTCGTCCAGGTCGCGGCACCACTTGGCGGTGTCTTCCTGCGCCATTTCGAGCGAATGGAGAAGTGCCCGCTGCACTACCGGCACCTTTGAAAGCGTGCCTCTCAGCCACGGTTCTGTCATCTAGATCTTTCCTCACCAGCACCCGTCGGTTGTTGGTATGGAAAGATTGTAAAAGCAACCTGAGGGCAGATCTACAGGCCGTGGGATTGGCGGAATTCTCTTACTACTTGGGCCGGGTCGCGATGCTGCCCGTCGACCTCTTCGTTCATGGTTTGCATTTCTTCGGCTGTGATCTTGCCTGCCAGGCTGGCGAAAGCAACCTTCAACTTCGGCCAGCGAGCCAGCGCGTCCTGTCTCACCAGGGGAACGGCGTCATAAGGTGGAAAGAAATGCTTGTCGTCCTTAAGGACTGCCAAGTGGAAGGCTTTGATGGGGCCATCGGTCGAGTTGCCGGCGATGATATCTACCTGGCGGCCATTGAGCGCGCGGTAGAGCAATCCCAAATCCATGAGCCTGGGCGAGCCGTCGAACTTCAAGCCGTAGGCCTGCTGCAGGCCCGGTAAGCCGTCTGGCCGCTGTTCAAACTCATAACCCACACCCAACTTCCATCGTGGGCTGTAAGGCACCGCCTGGCTTAGTGTAGTGATATGAAGGTCCTGGGCTTGCTGCCCGCGGATGACCATGGCAAAGGTGTTCTCGAATCCTAAGGGAGCGGTGACGGCTATCTGGTAGCGCTGCTGGTAGAGGCGCCGCACCGTTTCCAATACGCGCTGCGGATCCTTATCGACCGGCTGCTTCAGAATGGCGGTCAGAGCGGTCCCGGTGTACTCGACGTAGGAGTCGATGCGGCCGGCGATCAACGCCTGGTTACAAATGTAGCTGCCGGCTAAATAAAAGCGGCGCTCGACCTTCATGCCGGTCACCGCCTCGATTTGCTGCGCCAGCAGCTCGCCCAGCACCACCTGCTCGGTAAAGTTCTTGGCTCCGATCACGGGATAGTCCGGCCGGGGCGGAGAACAGGCCGCAATGGCTAACAGGGTGAGACTGGAACAAATGGCCAGGACGTATTTCACGTGCGTCCTGGGGCCGGCACCCGCAAGCGGCTCTCTACCCATCCCAGCCCGGTGTCGGCGGCGATGGCCAGCAAGGCTGCGGGGATTGCTCCTGCTAGTACCAAACGATTGTCGACGGAGGCCACGCCGCGGAAAATGAACTCGCCCAAGCCTCCGGCTCCCACAGCCGCTGCGATGGTGGCGATGCCCACCGCCAGGACGGTCGCGGTACGCAGTCCGGCAAATATGAAGCTCGCAGCGAGCGGAAGTTCTACCTTGCGCAATCTTTGCGCGCTGGTCATGCCCAGAGCCTTGGCCACCTCAAGTACCGTTGGATCCACCCCCTCGATGCCGGCGTAGGTATTGCGCACAATGGGCAGCAGCGCATAGGCAGTCAACGCGGCGATGGCGATGCGCGCGGCGCGATCGCCGATCCAGGGCAAGGGCAACAGGAAACCGAAGAGCGCCAGGCTGGGGATGGTCTGGATGATATTCACTACGCCCAGCACCGGCTTTGCCCAGCGCGGATGCCGCGTGAGCCAGATACCCGTCGGCACACCGATCGCGGCGGCCAACAACATCGCCGAGCCGGTGAGCCACAGATGCTCCAGGGTCAGCTCGCCAATCTCCGACGCGTGCTGAGCTAAAAAGCCGGACATCAGTTCACTGCTTCCTGACCGCGATGCACGGCGCGGACATAAGTCTGCACCGCCGGGATTTGCGAGTGGAGAAATTCTCCCGCGGGAAGGTTCGCTACGACCTTGCCGTCTTCGAGCAATACCAGGTGCGATGCCAGGTAGAGCGCCTCGTCCAGATCGTGGGTTACCAGGAGCACTGTCTTGTGGAGGCGCCGCAGCAGATCGAGCAACATATCCTGCATTTCCGCCCGGGTGAGCGGGTCCAGTGCGCCGAAGGGCTCGTCCATCAGGAGCAGCTTGGGCTCGGCTGCGAGTGCCCGCGCTAAGCCTACACGTTGGCGTTGTCCGCCGGACAGCTGATAGGGCAGACGGCGGGCAAAGGTCTCATACTCCAAGCCGACCTGGGCAAAGAGTTGGCGCGCGCGGCCTGCGATCTCTTGCTTGGGGCGGCCCTCGATTTCGAGCACGGCGCCGATGTTGCGCTCGGCGTCGAAGTGGGGAAAGAGGCCGGTCTCCTGGATCACATACCCAATCGATCGCCTCAAGGCAATGGGATCCCAGTCGGTGGTGGCCTTCGCTTCCACGATCACCTTTCCCGCGGTAGGCTCGATCAAGCGGTTTACCATGCGCAGCAGCGTGGTTTTTCCCGAGCCGCTGCGCCCCAGAAGGGCGGTGGTAGAGCCTTCCGCAATCTGCAAGCTGACGTGGTCGAGGATGACACGTCCGTCGGGCGCGGTGAGACCGACCTGATCGAAAGCGATGGACGGCTCTTGGGCCTGAAGCGTCAAGAGCTGGGCGGCTCCACGTCGACCCCGTCCATTTTGAGCGGCGGCGCGCCTTTGACCCGCACCATGGTGATCTTGCTGAAGCCTTCTTTGAAACTGGGCGGACGCAAACGTTCCGCCATCTTGCGCATGACGTCATCGCTCACCGTGCGCTCCCGGCGGCTGTTCCTCTCCATGCATACTTCCAGCGGAACATCGAAGAAGACCGCTTGCGCTTCATACCCGAAGCTCTTGGCCATCTTGATCCATTGACGCCGCTCGTGGGCCGAGAGATTGGTCGCGTCCACGTAATTCCAGGGCATCTTGGCGATCAAGCGCGCCCGCAGCAGCGAGCGCAGGGTGGAAAAGACCAGTCCCTGGTAGCGCTGTTCGGTGATGTCGTCAAAGAGAATGCTGCGCAGCATGTCGCTGGATAGGGGGGTGACGCCGCGACGCTTGAACCAGGTGGTCTTGCCAGAGCCGGGCAAGCCGATGGCCAACACGACGTAGCCCTTAAGATCCTTCTGGCTGGCCGAGGGCTGCTCGGGAGGAGGTACCGAGGGTGATTCCGGCTGCGTCTCCACCACCAATTTTCCTTGATCCGGCGCCGGGGGGGAGGGGGGACCACCTCAAGTGTAGCCCCGGGTGCGGCTTCCCCTGGCTCGTTTGCCGCAGGGCTTGCTGCAGCAGAATTGCTCACCGCAGGGCTGACCTCAGAAGCCCCGGGCGCCCGATTCCGTTTGTCTTCTGGGTACATAGGCTGTAAAGGCGTCGGCTGGTTGGCTGGAATCTCCTGTCCGATTTTCCCCGTCGATTCCGAGTCATTCGCTCCTCGCTTGCCACGTCGTCTCATTAGGGCGCGCATCCATTCGCGCATGTTGAGGATGTAACACAAATTCCGCTGTCGCAGCAAATGGCCTGCTCGCTTTCGCGCCGGCACTCTTTGGTACACTCAAGTTTCGCGCTCATCACGCGAGGACACTAAATCTTGCTCCCGCACCCACGACGTAAACACCCGACCCCCCTTCAAGGAGATCTCAAAGTTTATGGCAGTAAAGGTTGGTATCAACGGCTTTGGCCGTATTGGCCGCAACGTTTTTCGTGCGGCGCTCGGAAATCCGGAAATTGAATTTGTCGCCGTAAATGACCTGACCAGCCCGGCAACGCTGGCCCACCTGCTCAAGTACGACTCTATCCTGGGCAACCTGCCCCACACCATCACGGCGGGCGAAGACTTCATCACCGTTGACGGCAAGAAGCTGAAGGTATTTGCGGAGCGCGATCCGGCAAAGCTCGACTGGTCTTCGACCGGCGCTCAAGTGGTGATCGAATCCACTGGTCATTTCACCGATGCCACCAAGGCCAAGGCTCATCTGCAAGGAACGGTCAAAAAGGTCATCATCTCCGCGCCGGCTACGAACGAGGACCTGACCATCGTGCTGGGCGTGAACCAGGATAAGTACGACGCGAAAAAACATCACGTCATCTCCAACGCTTCGTGCACCACCAATTGCCTGGCGCCGCTGGCCAAGGTGCTCAACGACACATTCGGCATCGCCTCCGGCATTATGACGACCATTCACAGCTATACCAACGATCAGGTGATTCTGGACTTTCCGCACAAGGATCTGCGCCGCGGGCGCGCGGCCGCTCTTTCGATGATTCCCACCTCGACGGGCGCTGCCAAGGCTTTGCACCTGGTTGTGCCGGAGCTGAAAGGCAAGCTTGACGGCTTCGCTATCCGTGTTCCCACGCCCAATGTTTCCGTGGTGGACCTAACCTTCACTTCAGAGAAGCCGGTGACCAAGGAAGCAATCAACGAAGCTCTCAAGAGCGCGGCGGACGGCCCGATGAAGGGCATTCTGGGCCTGGAAAACAATGAGCTCGTCTCCAGCGACTTCAAGGGAAACCCACTCTCCTCAATCGTCGACAGCCCCCTGACCAAAACGGTTGGCAGCCACATGGCCAAGGTAATCAGCTGGTATGACAATGAGTGGGGCTACTCGAACCGGGTAAAGGACCTGGTGCTGTTCCTGGAGAAGGCGGGGCTCTAACGCGTTTTTGCTAGTACGGTACTCCGGCAGGACCAGTCATGTGCGGCCATCCTTAGGAGGGATGGCCGCGTTAAGTCCAGCTTCCTGCTCTACACCGTTAGCTAAAAAATGCTCGAAAACAGGTTTCGCGCAGCGATGCGCCAGACCTGGAAACGATCAGAGGCGGCTCTCGTAAGACTTCCTGAGGGGAACTCCCATGGCGAAACTTTCCATCCGCGACCTGGAGTTGAACAACAAGTATCTCTTTGTCCGCGTTGATTTCAACGTACCGCTCTCCGAGAACGGTCTGCAGATTCTCGACGATACCCGGATCAAGGAAACCTTGCCTACCCTCGAGTATGCGCTGCGCCATCACGCGAAAGTGATTGTAGCCTCGCATCTGGGGCGTCCCAAAGGAAAGCCGAACCCTAAGTACAGCCTGCGGCCGGTGGTGGACCGGCTGCGCACGCTGCTCGATCACGCTCTAGGTGAGTCAGTCAATGTTGCCTTTTCTCCCGATTGCGTGGGGGACTTGGCAACTGAACTGGCACGCCAGCTGGAGTCAAGGCAGGTATTGCTGCTGGAGAACCTGCGCTTCCACGCGGGAGAGGAAGCAAACGACCCCCACTTCGCGCGACAACTCGCCCACCTTTGCAACGTCTATGTGAATGACGCGTTTGGCAGCGCTCATCGGGCGCACGCTTCGACCGAGGGGATCACTCATTTTGTCTCTCAATCCGCGGCCGGGCTGCTGCTGGAAAAGGAGCTGAACTACCTCGGCAAAGCTCTGGAAGCTCCGGAGAAGCCGTTTGTCGCGATCCTCGGCGGGGCCAAGGTCTCGGACAAGATCGAGGTGATCCACAACCTGCTGAGCAAGGTCGACGCGCTGCTCATCGGTGGCGGCATGGCTTATACCTTCCTTAAGGCTAAGGGACAAGACGTGGGCAAGTCGCTGGTGGAAGCGGACAAACTGGACGTGGCTCGTGAAGCGCTCAAGGAAGCCGAGCGTAAGGGAGTGCGTTTTCTGTTGCCGATCGATCATGTACTAGCCGACAAATTCACCGCGGACGCACGGACTCAGATCTTCGAGGGGGATGGTCCGTTCCCTGCCGGTTGGATGGGGCTCGATATAGGTCCGGCAACGATCGAGCTGTTTACGACAGAAGTTGCACGGGCGCGCACCATCGTCTGGAATGGGCCCATGGGGGTTTTTGAAATGCCGGCCTTTGCCCGCGGAACCACCGGCGTAGCGGAAGCACTGGCGGAGAATGCGGCCGCCATCACGATCGTTGGCGGCGGCGATTCCGTTTCGGCAGTGAAGCAGGCCGGGGTGGCGGACAAGATCAAGCACATCTCTACTGGCGGGGGCGCGTCGCTCGAATTTTTGGAAGGCAAGCGGCTTCCTGGGGTGGAGGCTCTCTCGGAAGCACCCGGCTCATAGACCATGGCTGTGGTCAATCTCGAATTGCCGTTGCTCATCCTCATCGCCGGCATAGCCTGTGCACTGATCGCTTGGCTGCTGGCAACGTTCACGGAGTTCTTTCGCGGCTACCGCTATCGTGTCACCCTGGGCCTGATCGCCTTCCCGCTCGGCGGTCTGATGGGCTTTGTCTCCACGCTCAACGCGGTCAGCTTCTTTGGAGATTGGCTGGCGGGCAAGCCGATGTCTTTCCTGCTGGCTGTCGGCTATTGCGGATACTTGTTTTTCGGTTTTCTCGGCTGCTGGACCGTGGTGCGGGTGGCTGGCCGGGCGGATCGGAAACACACCCTTTCGGTGCTCTACAATTTGGTTAAGGAACACAAGAAGCGAGACACTCAATAGCATGCGCAAGCTCCTGATCGCTGCCAACTGGAAAATGTACAAGACCCCTACGGAGGCGCAGAGCTTCCTCCATACCTTCCTGCCACTGGTCAAAGACGAGACCAAGAGCGAGATTGTGGTCTGCCCCCCCGCCGTTGATCTGGCTACCGCGGTGCATTCAGTGAAGGGCTCGGATGTACTGGTGGGCGCACAGAATATGCATTTTGCAGAGGAAGGCGCGTACACCGGGGAGATCTCAGCCTCGATGCTGGTGGCCCTGGGTGTGAGCCACGTGATCCTGGGTCACTCCGAGCGACGGCAATACTTCGGGGAGACCGATGATGACGTCAACCGCAAGCTGGCCGCCGCCCTCAAACATCACCTGGTGCCCATTGTTTGCGTCGGCGAGCGCGAGGAACAACGGGAGAGCGGCATGACGCAAGAGGTCGTTTGCCGGCAAATCAGCCGGGCGCTTCACCAGATCGACGCAACTAAACTGCGTCCGATGGTCATCGCTTATGAACCCATCTGGGCCATTGGAACAGGAAAGACGGCAACCCCAGCGATCGCTGCTGAAGCGCATCTCATGATCCGCGGCGAGGTGGCGCGTTTGGTTGGAAGGCCCATCGCTGATGCTCTGCGCATCCTGTATGGCGGAAGCGTGAAGCCGGAGAATGCCAAGGATCTGCTCAGCCAGCCGGAGATTGATGGCGCACTGGTCGGGGGGGCGAGCCTGGACCCCCACTCGTTTAATGCCATTGTTAAGGCCGGGCAAGGTGCGTAGCCGCTCAGGTCTCCACCCGATTCCATCGAAGGGGTTGAACCTGCGATTTCTCTGCTTATAGACTAACGAGAACGTCTTCTTCTTCAATAGTTACGGGGTAAACTGCAACTCTTTCCTGAGAGTTTTGTGTGACGCCCGTCGCCGGATCGAAGGACCAGGCGTGCCAAGGACAGATCAGCTTGCCGTCCTCGATCATCCCTTCAGCAAGCGGACCACCACGATGAGGACATTCGTTGTCCAGGGCGCGGATTACCCCGTTGATGTTGGCAATGCAGAGCGTCCTGCCTCCTGCGGTGAACTCCTTAGCTTCTCCTGGCCGCGGCAGCTGGCCCCGCACGCATATTTTCACGAGTTCCGTCATGGTTCGCTGATCACCTGGCTATGCTAGAGCATTTCCGCGTCTGCGCTGCACGGACGTATACATCAGAAGTGAAAATGCTTTAGGCTCGAAATTGATGGCTGGCATTCCACCTCCAACAGTACCGCAAGTGGCTCCCGCAGCAGATCTCTGGTGCCCTACTTGCGCACGAGCTGTTCATGATCCCCTGGTGTGCGGCGACTGCTCGGCCGTTTTGTGCCGCGTCTGTGGAACTCCAGTTGAATCCGCTGACGAACTTGCGTTCGGCTAATCTCATGGCCCAGAGCCGCTCCGGCCGCAAACGATTCCTGCCTCAGAAGCACACGCCCCCACCCGGGTGGAAAAGCCCGCTCGCGCCACAACAGCCGCTGGCCAGCGGGCGCTGGATCCTCGGCGGCTTGGCAGCGACCCTCCTCCTGGCGGCGCTCTGCGTTTACGCCACATTCTGCCTGCTTTTCTGGCAAGGTCAATGGCAACTGGTCTTCAAGCCATCACGCAGCATCACGACTACTCCGTCCTCGGTTGGCCTGAAGTGGGACGAGATCCGGTTTGACTCGACCGAGACTGGCGTTCTCCAACTCGACGGTTGGTGGATCCCGGCCGACTACCCGGCACCCGCCGGCACCCTGCTCTTCCTGCATGACGGGTCTGGCTCGTTATCGGATACGGTGCCGCAATTGCAGGCCCTGCACAGTCTCGGCTTAAATGTTTTTGCATTCGATTATCGCGGCTTCGGCAAAAGCGTGAACATCCATCCTTCGCAAGCAAGCACCTACGAGGATGCCGATGCCGCCTGGCGCTACCTCACCGATACGCGTCATCTTTCCCCGTCTACGATTGTCCTGGACGGGGTTGGGCTGGGCGCGGCGATTGCTGCCGAGACGGCGGGGCTCCATCCCCAGGCTGCGGCGCTGATCCTTGAAGATCCTAAACCGCCGACTCTCGACTCGCTGCGGTTCGACGCCCGCACGCGGCTGATGCCGATCCGCCTGCTCTTCCATGATCGCTTCGACCCTACCAAGACACTGGCTGGCCTGCGTACGCCCAAGCTGATGCTTTATCGGACGCAGGGTGCGAACGGGCTTTACTACCAGCAGGCTGCGGAGCCTAAGCAAAGAGCAACCGTCACCGATCTCTTCAGGGATGAAAATTATCTGCCCTATCTGCGAAGTTTTCTGGGCAAATATCTTCGCGGCAGTTAAGCTACTACAGCAACAATGACACGAAACAGGAGTTCCCATTGTTTAACTGGCTTAACCGTTTTCAGTCTCTTGGTGCTTTGGTCATGCGGTTGGTTCTCGGGATCATCATGGTGCGCCATGGATACGACAAGATCATTCCCTCAGGCGCGCTTTACAACTTCAGCCATATGGTGACCCGCCTACACCTGCCGGTGTGGCTCGGCTACGTTGCCGCTTTTACTGAATTTTTTGGCGGCATGTTGCTCATCATTGGACTATTGACCCGATTTGCCGCGTTGATGGTGGCCTTCGATATGGCGACGGCCATCCTCAAAATCCACCTTCATGGCGGGCTGATGGGGCCTAACTCCTTCGCCTTACCGCTCGCGCTCTTTTCCATCGCCCTGATGCTGATCTTCACGGGCTGCGGTTGGTTGGGGTTGGATGACTTCGTGGGAAGAGGCGGAGGCAGCCGCGCCAAGTTGGCAGGGCGGTAGAGATTAAAGCCTATTCGGCACCTTCGCTGTGCCAGATAAGGGACCCCACAAGCGTCAAACCCTTAAACCCTCGGCCAAAGTCGCAAGCCCCCCGACTTCGATTCGGCTTTCAAGGTTCAGAGCCCGAAAATCGTGGTTTCCCCACCTGACACAGCGAACGTGCCGGATAGGGGGAATCTGTAATGTTGCGGGGCCCGGTTAACTCAATACCAAGTTCAGAAACTGCGTGGTCTTCAATTCCGACCCAGGGAAAATCAGCTCCAGGTTGCGGGCTCCCAGGGTCTTAAAAGCTGCTTCACCCAGGACCTGGCGGAAGTCCGTGGTGATAGCCAAGTCACGATCCTGATAAAGCTGCTCGGTCGCCATGCCCGGCCACTTGCCATAGACCTTGCCACCCTTGACAGTGCCCCCGAGCACAAACATTACATTGGCATGCCCGTGATCGGTTCCGCCGGTGCCGTTCTGCTGCACCGTACGCCCGAATTCAGACATGGTCACCAGTACTACGTTTTCCGCGTCGTTCCCCATGTCGGTCCAAAAAGCGGAAATTCCTTGGCTAAAGCTGCGCAAGCAGTTGGCCAGCTGTCCGTTCACGCTGCCCTGATTCTGATGCGTATCCCAGCCGCCGATGTCGGTGAAGGCCGCTTCCACTCCCAGATTTGCCTTCAGCAACTGGGCGATCTGCTTCATGTTGTCGCCGAAAGCGCCGTTCGGATATTTCGCGCCCGGCCCCGGCTGGTAGTGCGCCGGATCGGTGGCCTTTAACATCTTTACCGCTTCGAAGGTTTCCTGGCCGGTCCCGTGGAGCACGGAATCGACAGAACTAGCATACATTGCTTCGAAAGCGGAGCTTAATGGTGCCGCGTTCGGGTTCTTTCCGCCTACCCCGAAATCCTGCACCCGGTTTACAGCAACTGCTGGAATTTTACCATCCAGAGTGCGCGGCACTTGGGATCCCAGGGCGACCGCGCGAAAAGCGGTGTGGTTTTGAGGGTGGTGCAGGTCTTCCGCCTGGAGAGCCCGGTTCAACCAGCCATCTGGGGTCGCCTTCACGCCAGGGGTTCCGCTCTCCATGTAGTCCTGGGCGTCGAAGTGGGAGCGGGTGGTATCGGGCGAGCCGGCGGCCTGGACCATGGCCAGATGCCCTTGGTCGAATAGGGGCTTGAACGATTGCATAGCCGGGTGAAGACCGAAAAACCCATCCAGGTCAATGAGTTGGTTTTGCGGGATGGCGATAGACGGCCGGAATTGATAGTAGTTCTTTTCTGCATGGGGAATCACGATATTCAACCCGTCGGCCGCGCCTCGCTGGAAGATCACGACCAGCTTCTTGCCCTGGGCCTGGGCGCGGGTGGTTTGAGCGAGCACCGACCGCCGCAGGAACGACGGCACCACCGAGGTGCCCACCAGGGCCATGGCCCCGCCCTTCATGAACGCGCGCCGTGATGCCATTTGCCGCTCCAACCCGGCCCAGGATTGTGGGCACACTGGTTCGAACGCGGATGGTGCAACAAAGTTGTGCTTCGGGATGGTGCTTTCCAATTTCCGCCAGGGTGTACATGAGGCCAGGAATAGTCCCGTCAGTCCGAAAAAAGAATGCACTTTGTGAGAGAAAAGAGAGATAAGCCCCCTGGGCCGGGGCTTTCATGCGGGGAAAAGATTGAGCGAAAAGCGAGATAAGCGAGAAAAGTCCCCAGATGGAAGCCAGCATCGGGGACGGTGGGCAAAAATATCAGCGCTATAAGCCCCCTGTGTCGGCTTATATGTTGAATCCGCTCGCCGGGCTTATATGGGGCTACCATTCCCAATTCCCCCGTTTGGCCGGAGGTAATGGTCTAGTACTTGCCCAGGTCCGCCATGGCGCGGAACAAGTCTTCCGGCTGGGGCAAAATGGCGTCTTCTAATACGGGCTGATAGGCCACAAAGGTGTCCATGGCGGCCACCCGTTTAACGGGAGCATCGAGGTACTCGAACAGCTCGTCGGCGATGCGGGCTACGATTTCCGCACCATAGCCCCAGCTCAACATATCTTCGTGGGCGACAATCACCCGGCCCGTCTTCTGCACGGACGTGGCAATCGCCTCCCAGTCGTAGGGACTGAGGGTTCGCAGGTCGAGCAGGTCTACCTCCAGGCCCAGTTCGCTGCTCGCTTGCTGGGCGGCGCGCAAGGCCCGGGGCACAACGGCCCCGTAGGTAATCACGGTCAGGTCCTTGCCTTGGCGCAAAAGATTGGCCTTGCCGAAGGGGATAGCGTATTCGGGCCCGGGGTACGCGGCCCGTCCGAAGGTCTCGCGATAGAGTCGCTTGTGCTCCAAAAAGAGCACCGGATCGTCACAGCGGATGGCGGTGCGCAAAAGGCCGTTGGCGTCCAACGCATTGGAGGGAAAAACCACGCGGACACCAGGCGTATGGGTGAAGATGCTTTCGCTGCACTGGGAGTGGTAGACCGAACCACCGGTAAGGTAGCCCCCAATAGCCACCCGCACCACGGCAGGCGATGAATAGGAGCCATTGGAGCGCCAGCGCAAGAGGCTGAGTTCGTTGCGCAATTGATGCATGGCGGGCCAGATGTAGTCGAAAAACTGGATCTCGACCACGGGCTTAAGCCCACGTGTGGCCATGCCGATCGCCCGGCCGATAATATCGGCTTCAGCCAGGCGCGCGTTGTAGACACGGTCCGGCCCAAACTCCCTCTGTAACCCCGTCGTGAGCTTGAAAACGCCGCCCTTACCCTTGACCAAGCCCTGGCGCAGCTCCTCGTCATGGCTGGTATCGGCCACGTCCTGGCCAAAAACTAGCATGCGCGGATCACGCTGCATCTCGTCCTTCAAGCAGGAGTTGATCAGGTCCGCCATGGTTCGTTCCTGCACGTCAGAGGTCTGCACCGGCGGCCGGGCCAAGTCCGGGCGCGTGGGGTCCAGATCTTCGGAATAGACATGCCGCTGGATCGAGGAGACCTCGGGCAGAGGAGCGCGCAGGACCTTTTCCGCCGCGCTCCGTACTTCCTCGTCGACCTCCTGCTCCAACCGGTTGATGGCCGCTGGATCGAGAATGCCGTCGCGCAGCAGGCGCATTTGCAGCTTGGGCAGAGGGTCGAGAGCAGCGTCCCGATTACGCTCCGCTTCTGACCGATAAAGTGGCTCGTCGTCAGAAAAAGAGTGTGCATATTGGCGGATCACATGCCCGTGAACAAAGGCCGGCCCCTTGCCAGAACGGCAGTGCTTCACCGCCTGGGTGAACGCGGAATAGCTTGCGATTGGGTCAGTGCCATCGACTTCGGCAAAGAAGAAATTGGGAAAATTGGCGACCAGGCGCGAGATGTTCCCGCCGGGGACGTTCACGTCCGCCGGAACTGAGATGGCGTAGCCGTTATCCTCGACCACGAACAAGACGGGAAGGCGGAGGGCCGAGGCCGAACTCATCGCCTCCCAGAACTCCCCTTCACTGGTGGCCCCTTCCCCCAACGAGACGTAGACCACTTCGTCCCCGTGAAAGTGGGTGGGCTTGAATGCGCTGTAGTCCCCCGCACGCTGCTGGGCGGCTGCGGGATGGGTGGCGAGGTAGCGGCCTGCCTCTGCGCAACCGACAGCCTGCAGGCACTGGGTGGTTACCGAAGAGGAGAGGCTGACGATGTTGAGCCGAGGATTGCTCCAATGCGATGGCATTTGCCGACCCCCACTGGAAGGGTCCGCCGCTGCGCCCACGGATTGCAGCAGCATGTCCTCCACCGTAATACCCAGGGCGAGGCAGAGGGCGCGATCGCGATAATAGGGGTAGAACCAGTCGTAGCCGGGCTTCAGGGCCATTCCCGCTGCCACCAGGAGAGCCTCATGACCGGCGCCGGAGATCTGGAAAAAGATTTTTTGCTGCCGCTTAAGCAGGATCTCGCGGTCGTCCGTGCGGCGTGACAAATACATCAGCCGGTAGATCTGAATTATCTGCTCCGGTTCCAGCCCCGCGTAGGACGCTGCGCTGGACTGCTCAGTGCTGGCCGTAACTGCCTTCGCCATGCACACCTCATTATGACGATACCGTTAAGGATAAATACCCGACCCGGATTTCCTGTACGCTGCGGAGGAAACTACCGCGTGTGCGGCTTTCAACCAGGAAAGCCGCATGAATTTCGCCAACGCCATGAACCTCGACCGGAAATTCGGGGTATGCCAAGGCAGATTGTAACCCTTTGGCCCTGCTCCTGGTCAAAACCGGTTTACGCTTCTGATCCCGATTCCTGTTACGTTTAGAGCGGCTTTCTTTACGGAAAGCCGCATGCGGTTAGATTTCACTATCGGGCCCCCAGGAAATCCGGGTTCGGTCTGCACCCATTGCGAAGCCGCTAGGGGGCGTCATTCAGCTTTATGCGGTCCCGGCCAGGCGCCTGTCGGCGGAAGTGTACACTTGCTCATTTTAGTGCCCCGAGGTAGGAGATCCGGTTACCCGGCCGCATCCAACCCTCGGCGTATTTACCACCCTGCCGGTATGATGACGATGCGGCGTTGACCAACTTTTTCTCTGCGTGCTCTAATCAGCCGGTTTGCAGGTGTTTGCGCCCGCGGCGGGCGGAGCAACCGGTAACCCCAGTAGCAGGTACCTCTGGAGGCCTTTGAATGGTTTTCTTCTCTCTATCGGCCACTGTCCTAGGACAGGGCTTGACCGCTTCCCTCGATCAGAGTGGCAGCACTTTTCTGTGGATCGCTCTTCTTGCTGGGCTGCTCGGCCTTGTGTTTGCCCTTTTTCTGGCTCGATCGGTATTAGCATTTGATACCGGGACGGCAGAGATGCGGCTCATTTCGAACGCCATCCGTGAAGGTGCGGAAGCGTTTATGTCGCGCCAATACACGACCATCGCCGCGCTGGCCGTGGTGCTTGCCATTGCCCTCTTTGTGGGCTACAAGTGTTCTGATTTTACCGCTCCGTTGGCGGGCAAGGTGGTAATCAGTTTTCTGATCGGCGCCATCTGCTCCGGTTTTGCCGGCTACACGGGCATGTTCGTTTCCATCCGTACCAACATTCGCGCCGCCAGCGCCGCCCGTACCAGCCTCGGCAAGGCGTTGAAGATTGCCCTGCACGGGGGTGCGGTTACGGGAATGGTCGTGATCAGCCTTTCCCTGCTTGGAGTGGGGAGCCTTTTCTTCCTCTTTGGCGGGCTTAAGGACCCGCAGCACGTCCCTTATCAGCTAGTCGGCTTTGGCTTTGGCGCTTCGCTGGTGGCGCTCTTCGCCCAACTGGGCGGTGGCATCTACACCAAGGCTGCGGACGTGGGTGCGGACCTAGTGGGCAAGGTCGAGGCCGGCATCCCGGAAGATGATCCGCGGAACCCGGCAGTGATCGCGGACCTGGTAGGCGACAACGTGGGCGACTGCGCAGGCCGCGGCGCGGACATTTTCGAGTCGACCGCGGCGGAAAACGTCGGCGCCATGATTTTGGGCACCGCGCTCTATCCGGTCTTCGGCGTTAAAGGCATTCTCTTTCCTTTGATCGTGCATGCGATCAACCTGGTGGCTAGCTTTGTGGGCGTGCTGGTGGTGCACAGCCGCGAAGACCAGGACCCAATGGATGCGCTGAATCGCGGCTATTACGTGACTACATTGCTGGCGCTGGCGGGCTTTGCCGCGGCGGTGTACTACATGCTGCAAGGCCGCTGGTGGCTTTTGGGCTGCGGGGTTGTTGGTATGGTGACCTCGTTTCTGTTCGTCCGTATCACGGAGTACTACACCGAGACCCGCTACCGGCCGGTGCAATCGATCGCCAACGCGTCATTGACGGGCCCGGCAACGAATATCATCAGCGGCCTCGCGGTGGGCATGGAGACACCCGCCATGCCAGTGGTGGTGATCAGCGCTGCCCTGCTGCTCAGTTATTACTTCGGCGTGCGGGGACTTGCCGATTCGTCTATCACGGACTACGCCAAAGGCATATACGGCACCGCCATTGCTACGATGGGCATGCTCTCGTCTGCCGCCTACATCCTGGCCATGGATACCTTTGGTCCCATTACCGACAATGCCGGCGGAATTATTGAAATGTCGGATCAGCCACACTCGGTGCGGGAAAAGACCGACAAGCTGGACGCGGCCGGCAACACCACCAAGGCTCTAACCAAGGGCTATGCTATTGGCTCCGCCGCATTGGCCGCCTTCCTGCTGTTCTCCGCTTACCTGGAGACGGTGCACGGCATCGTGGCGCAACGCTTTGCGGATGCTCACCAGGTGCTCGACCCCAATTGGAGCTTTACCAATATCAACCTGGCCAGCGTTCCGGTTTTTGTCGGAGCTCTGCTGGGCGCGATGTTGATCTTCCTCTTCTCGTCATTTGCGATTAAAGCGGTTGGACGCACGGCGCAATACATCATCGAGGATGTGCGCGCGCAGTTCCGCGAGAACCCCGGCATCATGGCAGGCACATCGAAACCGGATTATGGGCGCTGCGTCCGCATCGTAACCGGCGCCGCGCTCAAGCAGATGGTGCTGCCGGGCGCGCTCGCCGTGCTCACGCCATTAGTAGTGGGGCTGGTCTTCAGGAATTTGAGTGGCAGCTTTCACATTCGTATTCCTGGAGAGTACTCACCCATCCTCAACGGCCACTCCATCGACCTTGCAGGCGCGGAAGCAGTGGCGGCCTTGCTCATGGTGGGGACCATCGTTGGCATTCTGATGGCCATGCTGATGAACAACAGCGGTGGCGCTTGGGACAACGCCAAAAAATACATTGAGACCGGCGCTCACGGGGGCAAACGTTCGGAGGCGCACAAGGCGGCGGTGGTTGGTGATACCGTGGGCGATCCGTTCAAAGATACGGCTGGCCCGTCACTACACGTGCTGATCAAGCTGCTGGCCACAGTGACGCTGGTGCTGGCGCCGTTGTTCTTATAGCCGCGGGGAGGGCTGCAGCAAAACCAGTTCGTTGGGTAGGCCCGAGCAGAAGAGAAACCGCAGGTCCCTTTAAGCGGGCGGACCTCCAGGGCCTTAGGACGTTGCGAAACATGATCTGATTCGATGCGAATACGTATCCAAATCGGATTCGGCGCGAATGCGTTTCCAGATTTCCTCCGGAATGCCAAGAAATGCCTGGACCACATCGGGATCAAACTGAGATCCGGAGCAACGGATAATTTCTTTGCGTGCGCTTTGGTAAGGCAGGGCGGTGCGGTAAGGCCGATCGGATGTCATAGCGTCCATCGTGTCGGCGACGGCAAAGATCCTGGCGCCCAACGGGATTTCTTTTCCAATCAACCCCTGGGGATAACCACTACCATCGTAAGACTCGTGGTGAGTGAGAACGATTTGTGCGGCGTGAGACAGGAACAAATGTTGACTCACCAGGTCATAGCTGATGGTCACGTGCCTGCGCATGATTTCGGTTTCCTCAGGAGTGAGTCTTCCTGGCTTAAGCAGAATCGCATCCGGAATACCTATCTTCCCGATGTCGTGGAGAGATGCACCGAGAGCAAGTTCGCCCAGTTCGTCCTCGTTGCAACCCATCGCCTGCCCGATCTCCAAGGAGTAACGCGTCACACGCTGAGAATGCCCCGCCGTTTCATTATCGCGAAGATCCAAGGCCCCACCCAAGGTGCGCAACGTTTGATCGTACATCGACCGAATTCTTTTTACGGCCGCCTCGAGTTGCTTCGTTCGCTGGCTGACCAATTCCTCCAATAGATCATTCTGCCGTTTCAGCGCTTGCTGCAGCGCGCCTAGCTGAAGATGAGTTTGGATACGGGCATGTACCTCTTCCAACTGGAATGGTTTGTTTATGTAATCCGAGCCGCCGGTCTCAAAGGCTTTGACCTTGTCTTCGGTGGCGTTGAGCGCGCTAAGAAAGATTACGGGGGTGGCCGCCAGGCTCGGGATGGCTTTCAGTCGCTCGCATACCTCGTAACCATTCATTTCCGGCATATTGATATCCAGCAAAAACAAATCAGGAGGGTGCTGGGCAGCGGCCGCCAGCGCCAACCGCCCCCTGGGAAACGAACGTACCTTATAGCCATGCCCTTTCAGCATGTCTTCCAATAGCTTGAGGTTGGTGGGTTGATCGTCCACCACCATGATGTTCGCATTCTCAATTGTTGTCATCCATTGTGCCTGGTTGCGATGGCCTGCGCTTTTGTCTCTGCCAATAAATGAGTCAGGACATCGTACTCATAATTCTCCGCAAATGCCCTTAACGCATCCGCGGCTTGCTGGTCGAATTCTTCGATTCCTTGAATCAGCTGGTCTAAGCGATCCTTCTCACCTTCCTGAACCGCATCATGCAGTTGATTGATCAGGTCCAGGGACAATTTCGCAAGTCGTTCCGGGCTCACGGCAAGTGGTGATACATAGCGGCCAAGGCAGCCGCGCTGGTGGTCAACGACTGAAAGTGGCTCGGTGCTTAGGCCCATGCATTCGCTGGGAACGACCTGCGTGATGCCGCTGACGCAATCGTCGGGTTCGATTGGTATTTCGAAGCAGAAGGTTGAGCCCTCACCGAGAGTGCTGGTAACCGTGATATCTCCTCTCATCAATCGTGCGTAGCCGCGGCCAATCGCCAGCCCCAGGCCAGTTCCCTCTTGCGCTTTAAGACCACGCTTGATTTGACTGAACGGTTGGAATAATTTGCCTTGCTGCTCCTCTGCGATGCCCGAACCAGTATCCTGGACTCGAGCCGATAACCAAAGCTGATTGGCATGCCTCCACTGCAGCGTGATGTGCAACTTGATCTGCCCCCGCGTGGTGAACTTGATCGCATTGCCCAGAAGGTTAATCAGAACCTGGCGTATCTTCCCCTCGTCGCCGACGAGATAGACGACGGAACCGCCATCAACTACCACTTCGAGTTGCAGCCCCTTGGTTTGCGCTGCAAAACGAAACATCGATGCGAGATTCTCCACCAACCGCTGGAAGTTGAATGTGACCGGATTGAGGTCTGTTCGTCCGGCCTCAATTTTGGACATATCCAGAATGTCTGTGATGAGGGCAACCAGGTGCTCGCCGCTGTGGCGGATGATTTTGAGATTAGCTTTCGCTTCGCTTCCCAACTCCAGATCCCGCGACATCAACTGCGCGCAACCAAGAATGGCGTTCATCGGGGTGCGTATTTCGTGGGATACAGTGGAGAGGAACATACTTTTAGCCCGGCTGGCGGCCTCAGCCTCGGCCGCTGCGACTTCAAGCTGGCGGTCCAATCGTTTCCGTTCCGTGATGTCGCGCACGGCGGAAACGACGAGGGTCCCTTCTTCGGTCTCTAATGGACTCAGACTTATCTCAAGGGGAAACTCGGTTGCATCTTTGCGCAACCCATAAAGTTCAAGACCAGCTCCCATGGGGCGTACCCTTGAATTGGCATAAAAGCCGCTGCGGTGCGCCGGATGCGCGCCTCGAAAGCGTTCAGGCATTAACATCTCCATGGTCTGCCCCAGCAGTTCTTCTCGCGTGTATCCGAACATTTTCTTCATCTGGGCATTGACCAGGACAACCTTTCCCTCCCGGTTCACGACTAGCATTGCGTCTGGCGCCGCTTCCAGCAGCTCCCGGAACTTGCCTTCGGTGGCGAGCCTCTTAATACGATCAAAGACCTGTCCGAGTTGATTTCCGACGAGTTCCAGTACTTCTAACAGCGCGTCATCCCGACCGGAGTAGTGGATGGCAAAAAATTCCAGGACCGCGATCACTTCGTTCCCGCTCAAGACAGGAAAGGCGAATGCTGACTTTATGCCGGCGTGCTGGGCCGCTGACTGGCGAGCAAAAGTGGGATGGTTAGCCACATCTCTGACCCAAACCGGGCGGGGGTTGGCAAAGACGTTGGTGATGAGGTCCGTAGCCATGGAGAACTCTCCCGCTTCTGACACGGCCCGGAAATCATCGAAACGACGCTCTGGCGGCCCGCCCCAGATGGGAGAAGCCGCCAGGCGCCTCTGGCTAGCTGAGGCAATGCAGGCGTGACCCAACGGAAAACCGGTAAACGCGCAAATCCGTTCCACGGCAAATTGCATTGCCTCTGCGACGTTGGTTGCCTGGTTGGCTGAGGTGGCGACGTCTTTCAACAACTCCAGCTGTCTATTTTTTTCGTATAAAGTTCGTTCGCTTTCTTTCAGCTTGGTGATATCGAAACCTACACCATGAATAGCGCAGGGGCGGCCATCTTCCCTGCGAAGCATGCTGGCTTCGCATTGAAACCACACCACGCGGCCATTACGCGCGATGACCCGGTAAACGGATTTCAGCGGCGCGCCGGAAATGAACATTTCCGCGGCTTCTATGCTCCATCGCTCTTTGTCGTCGGGATGAATGTGCTGATACCAGCGTAGGGGGTCCTCCAGCCATTCGCCTTGCGAGAATCCGAGGGCTGCTTCGATTTGAGGACTCACATAGGCGTCGCCGATGCCGCCCTCCAGAGAAGCCATGAAGACAACCGCAGGCAGCCGGTTCACGAGTAAGCGATACTTGGATTCCTCGGAGACCGGAGGGGACGATTCAGATGGAGCCGGGAAGGACAAAGGGCGCGATGGGTCGTTCTGAACGAAGAGGTCCGCCAGCCCGTGCAGGGTTGCCTCGGCACTCGCCAGATCAACACTCGAATGATCTGCTAGCAAGACCGGGTTAGATTGCCGCTGCACGCCAAGTCTTTCTGGACTTTCACGCATTGCGTTCTCTCAACTCATCGCTTCGCCGGATACTCGGTTGTGTTCGTCTGACCACGCACCCAATCATCTATATCTCCGACTTGTGTCTCCAGCTCGGTTCCTTATTGAGGGAGGCCTGGGTAAACCTGCGTAGAGCGTGAATTGCTTTTCCGTAAGTAGCAACGGCGCTGGCAGAAAGCAAAGAGCCGGGCGGCTGGTTCATGAAGGGCATGAATTTATCGGGAAAACCCGGCATGGTGCAACCGATACAAATCCCACCGACGTTGGGACACCCGCCTATTCCAGCCATCCAGCCACGTTTGCCGACGTTGCACTGGACCACCGGCCCCCAACAACCCAGTTTCACAATGCATTGAATGTCGCCGTACTTTTCCGCGAATTCGGCCTGTTCGTAATAGCCGGCCCGGTCGCACCCCTCATGGACCGTTTGCCCAAAGAGCCAGGTAGGGCGAAGGCGCTCGTCGAGTTGAATCATGGGCGCTCTCCCCATCGCCATATAAAGCAAATAAAGTAGCGTCTCCATGAAGTTGTCTGGTTGAACGGGACATCCAGGAACGCACACGATAGGAATGCCGGCGGCCGATTTCCATGTCCAACCCAAGTAATCGGCCAGCCCCATGCATCCGGTCGGATTTCCTTCCATGGCGTGAATTCCGCCATAGGTGGCGCAGGTGCCGACTGCGACCACAGCCCAAGCTTTAGGCGCTAGGCGGTCGATCCAATCGCAAGTAAGGATCGGCTGCCCGCTTCTCTGATCCGTCCCAAAAGACGCCCAGTAGCCCTCGGTTTTATTTTTTTCGTCCGGAACGGATCCTTCGATAACCAGAATGAACGGCGCCAGGTCGCCTGCGGCCGCGCTATGAAACGGCTTCAGAAATTCTTCGCCATTGGCATACGCGAGACAAGGATTGTGGAGTTTTACTTTGGGAATCCAGGGTATACCGCCGAGAAGAATATCCTCGAGGCTTGGCTGGGTTGCGGCAGTCACGGAAATGGTATCGCCATCGCAGCCAAGGCCCGCAGTAATCCACAGCACGTCGATCTCGGCGACTGGCGGCGTGTCACGCTGGGAATTGCTCGTCATTTGGGGAACTCCGGTCGTGAACGTGCCGGCGGCGATGTGCGGCTGCGGGCAAATGCTTTTGCCGCCTGCGGGTGTTACGGACTTCAGCAGGCAAAGTTGTATCAAGTTTCAGCATCCACGTAGCTGCTATGGATGATCGAGATTCCCGATCTGCCTAAAGCGGGGGAACAGGGATGTTATCGGTCAAAAAGACACATCCTTTAGTCCGCGATGGCAGGAGAACAAAAAACGAAGGAACGCATGGCCGCAAGGTATCATCAAAAACATGCGTTTTCGGTCATGGTTAGTGGCAGTCGCCGCGATTCTGCTGATCTTTCCCCATCCCCGGGCATGGGCTTGGGGAAGCGAGGGCCACAGGGTCATCGCTGACATTGCCTGGGACCACTTGAACGATGCCACGGTGGAAACACTGCGGCAATTCCTGGGGGACAACGACCTGGCGTCTATCGCCACCTGGGCAGACGACATTCGTCCCGGCCGGCCGGAGACCGGTCCCTGGCACTACGTGGATATTCCTCCGGGTTCTGTCGGGTATGAGGCAAAAGACTGCCCTGAAGATAACTGTATCGTCGCCCGGATCAACCAGTTCGCCCGGATCCTGGGGGATCCGACGCAGCCCTTTGCGGCGCGGAGCGAGGCGCTCAAGTTTGTGGTGCACTTTGTTGGCGACCTGAGTCAGCCCTTTCACGCAATGGCCGACGCGCGGGGAGGAAACGACATTTCCGTTTCAGTCTTTGGTGCAACCCAGTGTGGGGACTATCCCTGCAATCTGCATAGCGTTTGGGATAGCGAGTTGATCCGGCATACGGGGTTGCGCGAACACCGCTACGCGCGCGAACTAGAGGCAATGATTGCCAGCGACCATCTGAAAGCCGGTTCTGCGGATCCAGTGGACTGGGCCAACGACTCGCTCGCATTAGCCAAGCAGGCCTGGGTGCAACCGCAGACAAATATTGACGAGTCCTACTACCTGCGGGAGCGGCCCGTGGTCGACCGGCAGCTGGCCTTAGCGGGTTTACGTCTGGCGCGGCTGTTGAATGAGGAACTGGGTGGTGCGAAATCGTGAGGCCTAAAACGATGTCCGTCTTTTCTCGAGGAAAAGCCGCTCCGGCTATCGTACCTCTGCAAACACCGGAAGTGACATGCTTACAGGAAGAAGCCAAACATATCGAGGACTTCGTCGCTGACTTCAACGTCGCTTAGATTGGCTTCTTCGATGAGCCTTAGTTTTTGACGGAACCGGTCCAGAAGGCCGGAGTTGATATTGGTCTTCTGGTCCAGGGTCCACATCAGTTCGGCGGCAGTGGTGCGATGTTCACAACGAGCAGCCAGGCCGTGTGCCGTTTCAATCGTGAGCACAAGGGGCAGACTGTGAAACTCCTGATACAGATGCATGGGGATACGGGCTTTGATGTTGACTCGCATCGTAGGAAGAGAATGCCACGGCCAATTGGAGTCGGCCATACTACCTTGGTAGGGAGTAATCAGCCGAGGGTTGCAGCATCGCGTAACCGGACTGCCGGCCATATTTTGGGCGGCGGCAAAATGGACGTCTCCAAGGGCAAGGCGGTCATTTATGATGGGCTTGCTGGCGGTTGCAGCGACGCGGAGAGATGGCAGAGCGGTTGAATGCACCTGACTCGAAATCAGGCATACCTTCACGGGTATCGGGGGTTCAAATCCCTCTCTCTCCGCCATAACCTATTGGTTACTGCGGTGCGTAAGGAAGCCGGATGGCAGCTGCGCGCCCTTCCCGCAAATAGTCCACAGTCACCGGTGCCGGTGAACGGAAGCGGCGTGGTAAGACACGCCGAAAGCGAGCCGCAGGTCGTTCTGCGTGCCGGCATAGCCGTTTGCCAGCTGGGTTCTTACGTAGTCGACTTCCAGCAGGCGCACGCTGATACTCCTCGAGAAAAAGAAATTGAGGCCGCCACCCGCTTCCAGCGCAAAGGAGTTGGCTGTTGTGGTGATAGCGGCGGCGGTCGGAAAAGCGCCACTGAAGGCGTGAACCGCTCCAAAAAGACCATCTCCAAAGATCTGCAGCCGAGGCCGTCGGAGGGTTGGCTCGCCTTTCCAGACGGTGTAGGTGTATCGCGGGCCCCCCATGTAGCTGATCTTGCTGAAATCAACGCCGGGGGCATAGCTGGAGACCATCCCACCGGTCACGCCTGCGGCGATCCCAAAACCCTTCCACCAGGTGAAGGCGGCATCGGCTCCTCCGCCTTGCAGCCAGAAACAGCCACAGGTTCCAGGCGCGAGTCGCGCATACTCAGTGCTGTAAGTAACGGCCAGATCGATCGATGCTGGTGCAGGTCCTGGTTCGCTCTGCGCGTGGCCGGAAGAGGCAGCTGCTAATAAGCCGGCAAGGAGCGCTTTTCTGCAAATGGAAGTAAGCATGCAATTCTCCCTGGTTACTTGACGATGAGGGTAAGAGAAGTGGCGTGAGACAGCGTTCCCGAGGTTGCTGTAACCGTCACTGTGTAGGTTTTAGCCTGATCAGCGAACAATCCACTGGTAGCACCGCAGCCGCCGAGTGCAGCCATAGTTACCATGCCCGCTACCGCCAATAGCAGCAGGGAGATCGTTCCCCACAGGCACTTGCGCAGGGCACGCAACCTGCCGGCAAAAGGTAGCAGCAGTAGGGCAAAAAACATCGCCGGCAGCTTGCGGTCAGGCCGGCTCCGCGGATCGAGATGGGCCACTGAGGAAGGCAACTGGATGGCCAGGGAGAGAGCACCGAGCGGCGTATGCGCAGGAAATGACCATGAAGTACTGGTGAGCTGGGTCCACGGCGAGGGAGTAATCACGCCCGCGGCCCCCGGCGGCATGCCCGCAATCGTGAGCAGGATAGGCGTGGGAAAACTGATGCCCGCCGTGGGCACAATGGTCAGAGGGTAGGTTGCCGTACCGCCAGGATTTGCGGTTTGTGTGGTAACCGGCGTTCCGCCGCCGCCACCCCCGGTTCCGGAAGTAGGCGCCAGACTGAAGTCAAGGATGGACTGTGTCAACGGGGGGCTGGCCGACCCGGCGAAGTCCGTATCTCCACTGTAATCGGCGGTGATGGTGTGCGAGCCACTGGCCAGCGAAGAAATGATCAACGTAGCCGTATGGCCAGTCAGCGGTGCCTGCCCGAGCGGAGTGGTGCCGTCCAGAAAGGTGACTGTTCCGGCCGGCGCACCGAGCTGCGATGAAACCGTCGCCGTAAAGGTGAGGGCCGTCTGAGAGAGAACCGGATTCGCACTGGAACTTACACTCGTCGCCGAGGCCAGCCGGCCAATTACCATGGTTCCGCTGGCAGCGCCGTTGTAACTCACGTTGCTCACCCTACCCACTACGGTGTAGTTTCCAGCGGAAGTAGGCGGGGTGGACGAAGGACCATAAGCCGTCCCGTTGATACCGGTGTAGGTGAACACCACGGTCAGGCCGGCAGGACTGGTCACCGCGGTCGCAGCCCGAGGTGAGCCGGTATAAGTCTGGGCCAGGTTGCCCAACGTAACCGTGGCAGTTTCCGAGTTAATGGTGATTGAGTATGCGTTGCTGCCGGTTACTGACTCACTATCGGTAGCAACGACCGTAAAGGAGTAGGGGCCGCCCGCTGCGGTTGGAGTGCCTGAGAGCACTCCGCTGCTGCTCAATGTCATGCCTGGGGGCAACGACCCGGTATGCGTGTAGGTGTAAGGAGCGGTACCGCCGGAGGCTGTGAAGGTCACGCCCACGAATGCGACGCCGGCCGTTCCGGCGGCGAGCGCGGAGCTAGAAGGCGATAGCATAATCGAGGAGACGCCGGTTCCGTTGAGCGCAATGGTTTGCGTCGTGGGCGAGCCGTTTAATGAGTTGTCAGCTAGCGTGAACAACTCGCTGAAGACACCCACAGCCTTGGGCACAAAGCCGATGCTGAGATCGCAGCCGGCGCCTGCTAGCACCGATCCGCTATTCACGCAGTCAACCGGAGAACCGCTGCCAGCCACTCGGGAGAAGTCAGCGGGGGCCAACAACCCTGTGGCGGCAAATACCAAAGCCGCGTTGCCGATATTCTTGACCGTCACCGTTTTTGGGCTGTCGCTGCTGGTCAGACCCACGTGGGTGGACGCAAAACTCAGGTTCGGCGGGGCAGCAAAGTTTTCTTTGAGTACCTGATTGTTAGTAGAGTCAGTAATGAAGACGTTTCCGTTGCCGTCGACCGCCATGGTATGGGGCGACGAGAGGCCGCTGACTAAAGCAGTCTGCGTATAGCTTTCACCGGACAGTGTCTCCATGAGGATCTGGCCGCCGGCGGTATTTGCGATGTAAAGGTTCCCAACCCCGTCCACGGCTACGCCAAGGGGATTGTTCAAGCCGGTAAACAGTGGTGACTGCGTGTATGTGCCGTCGGTCAACGTCGCTTCCAGGATGCGGTTGCTGCCGCTATCAGCGACGTAGACGTTTCCGTTTCCGTCCACCGCCACGCTTTGCGGATTACTGAAACCGCTGCCGATACTAGTCTGGGTGTAAGCACCGCCCGACAGCGTTTCCAACAGGACCCGATTGTTCCCGCTGTCTGCGATGTAGACGTCGCCGCTTCCATCCACCGCTACGCCGTTGTCGTTGAGCAAGCCAGTGCCCACGGTCGTTTGGAGATAGGTTTCTCCGGACGGTGTCTCCTTCAGTAGCAAGCCATCACCGGCATCCGCGATGTAGACATCGCCGCTTCCATCGACAGCCACAGCGGCCGGGTTGGACAAGCCGCTTACCAAAACGCTCTGCGTGTAAGTCCCCGCGGAGAGCGTCTCCTTAAGGACACGGTTATTGTTGGCATCTGCGATATAGACATTACCGCTGGCGTCCACGGCTACACCGTCAGGGTGCAGCAGCCCGTTGACCACTACGCTCTGGGTTGCCGGCGTGAACGCCACCTGTGGGCCAGTCCCGATGCCGTATACGTAGGCGGTTGCGAGCACATTCCCCGATCCATCTTCAAGCAGTACCGCACCATACCGCGTCCCTGGATATCGTGGAGTCAAGATCACGTTCACTGTGCAAGTCGAGTCGGGGGTGTAAAAGAAGCTGGTCCCGTTGGCATTGCAGGTACCCGTCATGGCATCGGTGAAGTCCAGGCCGGTTGCGCCTTGTGTAACCACGATCGGAGATCCAATCGCGCCGGCGGTAAGAAAGGTAAAGGTGATGCTTTGGCCGCCGCTTGCGGTGCCCACGGGAACGGGGCCGAAGTTGGTTACAGACGGCGCGCTGGCGGTCGCGGCGACAGGTCCGTTTACCACCAGGGTGACGGTGGCCGTTCCGGTGCCCGGATAGTTGACTTGATCTGTTGGTGTGAAAGTGACCAAAAGCACATGCGGACCGGGAGAAAACACGGTTCCGGCAGCGGGAGAGTAGACGTAGGTTCCAGCGGTATTACCGACAGCGTTCAATTGTGTACTGCTGAGTGGTGTGCCATCGGCAATAGCCGCGGGCGTGGCCCAGGTAACGGCGGCATGCTGCTGCAGAGTGAGGGTCAGCGGCGAGGTCACGCTGCTGGAGAACGTCGGATTGGATACCACAGCGGATACAGAAGCAGTGGTGCTCGGATCGCCACCGGTCGCATTGGCCGCGACCGACACGGCAATCAGGACGCTGTCGGTCGCCCCTGCGGCAAGGGTGGTCGTCCGGGTGCAGGTGAGGGTGCCGACGGTACAGAGCCATCCACCATCCGTATCCGTCATTGCCGTAGCGGTAAGGCCGGCGGGCAGAGTTACGCTGAGCGTGGTCGCGCTGCTGAGCGCAACCGTCTCACTGGTATCGGTCGCAGCCACGGTGATGGTGTCGCCAATATCGCCCTCCATGAAGACAGAATCGATGGGGTTGGTGGTGATGGCGATGGAAACCGTTGGGGGAACGATCGGAACCACGAAATTCGATAGATCGAACAAGGCATATTCAAGCATCTTCTCTTGCGCGATCTCCGCCGTGGTCAACGTCGGACACTCGGCGGGATAAATCGGGTTGCCCGACTCCGAAACATTTTCCACGTGATATTCGTTGAACAGGATGCGTCCATACTGCGCATCGGCGGCGGCGCCGAACGGAGTGTTGAAGGAGAACTGCATGACTGGATTACTGCTGGTGGTGACGTCGGGATTGAGCGTCAGCCAGGATTGCGTTGGTGCATTGACGCCGCTCAAGTCCCAGCGCAGGGTGCTGATCTCCACTTGGCCCAGTGTGCCTGTATCGGCAGCTCCGGAGATATTTCCATCCGCGTACCCGCCGTTATAGAGCCATTGGGCGAGGGTCGATCCGTCGGTAAAGGTAGTGTTGACCGTGGCCACTCCTGGATCGGGATTGAGTGAAGACACCGGGGAGCCAAGCCAGTTCGCGACCCCGGAAAACGTCTCGCTCTGATAAGTGGTGGCGGTATTGAGCCATACGCGGCTGTCGTGGGTCACAAAGGCACGTCCCCCGGCGCTGGTGTAAGCGAGGAGACTGTCGATGTTGGCCGCCGATTCAGCGGTAGTGCTGCCCTGGCAGGGAAACATCACCATGTCGTAGCTGCCCAGAGGTGTGGTGCTCGTGCCCCCCATCAGCGCCGTTTCCGACGGGGTGGATGCACTGATCTCCGCTCCAGCGGAGTGATCCCCTTTGTAAAGGTGGATGCGGCCACCCAAGGTTGCGCCGCTGGCTACGGTGTCGTCGGTTACTTCATTATTGCTGACGCCCAAATCGTTAAAGACGCACTCCACAGCATCTTTGGAACCGGTAGCGATGGCAATCAGGGGGATGTCGCCCTGCGCGTGAGTGGAGGGCATACTGAGGGAGAGCCCGGTGATTGCGCTGGTACCGACGTCCTGGCTAAACTGCCGCCGCCAATGACCTGCCTGGATGACCAGCGTGTATGTCGTGCTTTGCGACACATTGCTGAGCGTAAAGGTGCCGTCCACCGCTGTATAGGCGTAAATCGTAACCCCTGAAGGCACGGCGGTAGATGCAGTAAGACAATTAACTCCCGGACAATTTGCTCCGGATACCAATGCAGCCGGCGTGCTGGTGGTGACGTAGACTAGTGCATTTGGCAGTACATTAGTGCCGTTTGGCATATAGACCGTACCGCTGATGGTGGTGGTCTGGGCGCTTGCAGTTGGGCCGAGTATCGGGAAAAGAAGAAGCAGACCCGCGATCCACGTTTTCATCCACACTTTCAAAAAGGCGGAGTGGTTGCGCAGGCAATCGAACGGGCGCACAGAACAAATCGATCCAATCATGAACAAACATCCCTTTCGCGCTGGGTTTATCCCCAAACGGCTGCGGCCTGGTTACGTTGGAAGCAGCCGCTTAAGACTGAGCACCGTGACAGTTGCTACATGGCCCACCTCGAAGATCGAACAAGGTGATCCACGCGATGAATGTAAGGGCCGTCGATATTAGCGAGTGCGGAGTGAATTATCAGCACGTCACTGGAAGCCGATTCTTGCATGCATCCTGGAACTCAAGAACGAGAACGCGGCTAACGCATTAGGTGCATAACCCATTTTGGGAAACGCAGCCCGATAACAGTGTGTCGTTTTGTAACAGTGAGAGAATTTGTTGATGTGGGCTCTAAAGGTTTGGAGATCCTCGTTCGGCCGGGGACCAAAAGACAACGGCGCCTTGTGATCGGCTTCACCCTTAAGCCGGCGTGGATAGTCGGAGTGATTCAGGACGTTCAGGAGAATGAAAAGCGAAGATATTCACCAAAAGGGAAAGCAGGGGCGAAGTATGGCCTTCCATTCTCAACCCGGATTCTTCGCCCCGCTAGGCCCTTGATTTCCGGTTACGGCAAGGTAGCCGATGGGTTGATGGTGATGATCTTCCACTGGTCCGGGAGCTGCTCGCGGAACCACACCTCACCGTTGCCGACCATGGCCCCAGTGGAGTTTCCAAAGAGGCATTGGGCGGTTTGGTGCAGAATGGCATCGCGCACCGGATCCGTAAAGATGAGCCTGAAGTTCGTCAGAAACTCTTTCTTCTGACGGATATGAGTCCGTTTGCCCGAATTCAGAATCAGCACCGGGTAGCTGATCATTTCCGCGATCTGTTCTCTATCGTTGGACTGCACGGCAGCCTGCAGCCGGGCGAGAAAAGTTCTCGCACCGGCGGCCGTCTTCGCCCCCAGGATATCGACGGTACTGTTACCGCCGCAAGCCTCGGAGCCGTTGCTGCCAGCCTGCTGTCCTTCGAGCTGCAGCGGAGCAGCGCAAACGACCACCATGAACAGGGCCCAAACCAGGCGGATTGGAAATCGAGAGTTAAACCTCCGGCGGTCGAGGGTTGAGCACCCCATGGCCCAAGCATGGGGAAATGCAGGCGCGATATCCAGATGGTTTTTAATTCGATACAATCTGCCTTTTGACCAAGACCTGGTTCCCATTAAGAGAGACCCTCCTCATGGCTATGACGAAATATCTTTTGGAAAGTACGATCGTCGGGGCCCTGGGCGGCCTACTTTTCGGTTTTGACACAGCTGTCATTGCGGGCACGACCCAACAATTGACGGTGGTCTATCACCTGACGCCGTTCACCCTGGGTCTGACCGTCTTCATCGGATTGGTCGGCACCGTGATCGGCGCCATGACCGCCGGTATCCTTGGCCAGCGGATTGGCGGCCGCGAGGCGCTGCGCATCATGGCTGTGCTGTACACCATCTCGGCCCTAGGGTGTGCCTTCGCCTGGGACTGGCCGTCGTTGATGGTCTTTCGCTGGATTGGTGGACTGGGCATCGGCGGGTCATCGGTTCTTGGGCCGGTCTATATTGCAGAGCTGGCGCCGGCCAAGTGGCGGGGCAGAATGGTGGGCCTGTTTCAAATCAACGTGGTGGTTGGGATCCTGCTGGCCTACCTCTCCAACTACCTGATCTCGTTGCTCGACCTCGGGCTGCTGCAATGGCGGTGGCAACTTGGAGTGGCGGCAATCCCTTCGCTCATTTTTCTCATCATGCTGTTCCGCATCCCCCGCAGTTCGCGGTGGCTGGTAACCCGGAACAGGACCGACGAGGCACTTGCCATCCTCAAGATGATGGGCTCTCCGGACTCAGAGGCAGAGCTGCGCGACATCATGGATTCCATTCACATGGAGCGTGGGATGGCGGCCGAGCCTCTCTTCAAGCGCGAGTACCGGCTGCCCATCTTTCTTGCCATAAGCATCGGACTGTTTAATCAACTCGCCGGGATTAATGCGATCCTTTACTACTCCAACTACATCTTTGCCTCGGCCGGCTTTAGCCAACTGTCGAGTTCCCTACAGACCGTGTTAATCGGGCTGATGAATCTGTTTGCTACCTTGCTGGGTATGTCGCTGATCGATAAGCTGGGGCGGAGGACGTTGCTGCTTATTGGCAGCGTAGGCATGACGTTATGCCTGGCCGGCGTCGCGGCTGTCTTCTTCACGCATACCCACGCCGAAATGCTGGTGTGGCTGCTGGTTGCCTATATCGGATTCTTCTCTGTCTCCCAAGGCGCAGTGATCTGGGTGTATATCGCGGAGGTGTTTCCCAACCGCGTCCGCTCCAAAGGCCAGAGCCTGGGCTCATCCTCGCACTGGATCATGAACGCGATCATCTCGCTGCTGTTTCCCGTGCTCGCGAAATATTCCGGTGGGCTGCCCTTCGCATTCTTTGCCGCGATGACAACGCTGCAGTTCTTTGTCGTGTTGTTCGTCTACCCGGAAACGAAGGGGATCTCACTCGAGCAACTGCAGCGCAAGCTTGGCATTGCCTGAACAGGCCCCCGGACGGTACCCGGATTTCCTATGTAGCTGGGTGGGGCCCAGGAACCTGGTGCGGCTTTCTGTCAGAAAGCCGTATACGCAGACCTGTCTAGCGTGCAGGCAATCCGGGGCAGGTTCTGGGCTAATTCTGGGGCGGTGGCGCGGTTGCCGGTTGAGTGGGCTGGGGCGGTGGCGCGGTTGCCGGTTGAGCGGGCTGGGCCGGTGCCGGCGCAGGCGCAGCTTGTTGGGCTGGTTTCTCGTCGGCCTGGTGCGGTGGTGCCGGCGCCGGTAAAACCTTTAGGGGCGTGACTGCAGCAGATTGCGAGGGCTCCGGGGTCACTGGCAGGACCGCTGTGTTCACTACCGCTGGATCATCACGCAGCTTGAGATAGAGAGTTCCATTAGGGCGCGGCACGCTCAGCGTCGCCTCCCCAAAGCCTTCCGGCACAGTGACCGCATTGGCCAACTGGGCATCGATTCCAACCTGGTCCAGCAGGAATAGATTCGTTCCTACCAGCGTGCACAAGGGTGCTCCGTCAGCGCACTTCAGCTCCTGCAATTGCGGTACGCGGACCAACGTAGCCAGCGGCTGCCAGTCGCCTTGTACGCCATCGCTGCTAATCGGGCGGAAACGCAAGGGGCCAAAGGCCGACCCTCCGAAGGCCTTGGTGGGATCAAGCGTCACCAGTGCGGTCTTGCTATCCTGCAGCACGATGCCGCCTTCCCCCACACGCAGCGTGGTGGAGAAGGAGCTGTCATTACTGGCCACTTCAATTCTCTGGTCTCGAGGAAAGGACGACGGCGTAACCGCCTGCACAAAAAAAGTCAGCTTCGCGTGCTCAGGAAGTTCATCCTGACTGCTCAACTGCACCACCGAAGCGGGTCCATCGGAATGGACACTCTTATTCATCAGTTTCACGCTGGGGCGCGGAGTTTGGACTGTCGATTCCAAATCCAGCGAACGTCCATCCTTCAGTGCCACTTTGGCCACAATCTTGTCATCCGGGTGAAAGCTCGACGCCGCGGATTCCGGAGCTGCCAACAGCAGCGAATCTTCACTGCCGGTGTGCGTGAGCGGAGCTGCCGGAGAAAAGACTACATTGTTGACCGTCATGTTCGCGACCTCATCCAACCGTGTTCCGTTCAACACGCCCTGATGATCGCCGGCATGGAGTTTGAAGTTATCCAGCCGTCCCGCCTCGGAATAGGTGTGCAGCGGAACCTGATCCGGTTTTTCCAAACCCACCTGCTTCACCTGCAAACTGACCGCGCCTGCCTGCTCACCATCGAGCGGCATGTCAACCTGGATCTGGTTCGACTTGACCGCCTTCCAGGTCGCGTCGAGCGTCTTGCCGGCGGAATTTTTCACCGTCACGCCCTCGACGCATGCGACCTCCGGAGCATCCAGATGCACCGTATCCTTGCGACCAACGATCAGCGCATGCTGGTCGGCGGAAGCCAGCGTCCACTGTTGCGGGTGAGCGCTCACCAGCTGGTACTTCGGCCCTTCGACCGGGTTAAAACCCCAATAGCCGTGCAGCGTTCCGGTCGAAATGCCAGCCAGGTTTTGCGCCTCCAAGGCTTTTTCATTGACCACGAATCCACCCTGCATCGGTTCCGGGGTGACGGGAATGTCGACGATTTGTCCTGACTTGTTCTGCACCCGAAGCACAAAATCATGCGCGTAGCCGGTGGCAAAGACGTAAGGCGCTCCCACCATCTGCAGCACCAGGGGCTTCTTTTGCGCACACAAAATATTCTTGGGATCGACCGCACGCATCAAGGGCAGGTCCGGCGCCGCCTCTGCGGTTTGCACCGCGGGCAGCCCAACCACGAGCACCGACTGAGGCTTATGAAACGATGGCGGATTATTCAGCTTGAGCATCAGCGTATCGCCCTTGGGCATGGCAAGGGCGGGCAAGTACTGGTACTCCGCCGTGTGGAAGCTGTCGAGAATCTTCGCCATGTCCATCACCGTGCCGACATAAACGCTGTAATAGCCGCCCCCCGCCTGTTGGGTGTAGGACATTTGCGAGAGCATGTCACCGGCAGCCCCCGAGGTCGCCGCTTGCACAATGGTTGCGCTTCGCCCGTTATCAAGCACCAGGCTGTCAGGGTTCTGGACCAGGCAGGGAGCCTGCTGTTCGGTGGGCTTGTCGAAACACTGTTGATCGACTTTGATGTTGAGGCTGCGGGCCAGAAGCTTGGCCTGATCCTCCACTGCTTTGGGATCGCCGGTGTCCTCGGATTTCACGGCAGCCAGGTAAGTATCCAACCGGGCTCGATCGAGACTCGCCTGGTGCAGATCCTGTGACGCGCGCACGAAGGCGCCCGGCCGGCCGCGCACCGCGTTGCGCACGGTGCTGAAGTCCCCGCCTGTCTCCGGGGCAAGAAACAGCAGAACCTGCTGTGCTCCTTGAGGAACAGTTACGTTAATTCCCTCTTCACGGACCTTCTTATTCCATGTCTCCGCCTTGATGAACCAATTCTCTGGAGGCGGGTTGACCGAGCCACGCAGAAAGGCCACCACCAGTACATACCGCGCCCCTTCCTTTTCGGGGAGGTCGGGATGCACCCACACGCGGTCTCCCGCAGCCAGCGACGCGACTGCACCGATGGGCAGACTCTTGCCATTGCGAGTCACCTTAGCCTGGATACGCGGCCCATCGAGATCGAATGCTGGGCCACCATCCGCGTGGGCTAGTCTGACCGCAAAAAAAAGCAGGAAGCACCAACGTAACCAACTCACTCGCATCTTTTAATTATAGAAAGATTTCGGCCTGCGGTCAGTCAGGGGTTTGTCTATATTGGTTGCTTGAACAGGTGTCCCACTTTAGTAATACCTGCATTCCGGACGCGTTTGACCCGAACTTCCTGGTTAGCTTGCTGGGTTGGCGAACCTCATGCGGTTTTCCTTACTGAAATCCGCACATGCAGTCGTCGGATGGGGCCAGGTACAGGAAAACCGGGGTAGGGAGCGTCCGATAATGCGCAGTAAAGTATTGAGTCTTAGTGTTTTACAGCGATCGCAGACATTTCAATCTTGGCCCCGCCAATCAGGCCGGCAACCTGAACCGTGGCCCGCGCCGGCTTAGGATCTGACATCAGGCTCTTGTAGACCTCATTCATCTTGGGCACATCGTCGAGATTGGTGATATAGAGCGTCACAGAGACAATGTCGGTCATCTTGAAGCCGGCTTCTTCCACAACTTTTTTCACCGCTGCGATGGCGCTCGTGGTTTGCAAGGCGATGTCTGTGCCTGTGACTTTGCCATTTGCATCCGGCCCCTGCTGGCCTGCGACGTAGAGCGTATTGCCCGCCACATACCCGTTGCTGAACGGCATGCCCTGCTTAAAGCCGATCGCCTGGTTCTGAGCAAACGCGCTGACCGACGTAAAGACTGCCATGACTCCGGCCAATAGGAGGCCGCGCTTCGCCACTGCCAAATACTCCATCTTCATTCTTCAGTTCTCCTGTTTTGCGGAATATCGAATTCTCTCACCTCGTAACACCTTGCACTTCTACATGTAGCGGCGTATATGTAGAAGCCATAGGCATGGAACCAACTGCTAAGTTCGATCTTCCCCAGGGCACCCTCGACCTCCTGATCTTGAGAGTGGTCGCGCTTGGCCCTATCCACGGCTATGCCATCGCGCAACGCATCCAGCAGATATCGCGCAATGCGCTGCAAGTGCAGCAAGGTTCGCTCTACCCCGCGTTGCATCGTTTGCAATACCGGAAGCTGCTTACGGCCAAGTGGGCAGAGTCAGAGACGGGGCGCGATGCGAAGTTTTACGAGCTCACTGCCCGCGGACGGGCGCAACTGAAGAGCGAGACCGAGAGCTGGGGCCGGCTCACGGACGTAGTCGCGCTTTTCCTCGAAGATCCGCAGGGAGAATTGTCATGAACTGGTGGCAGCGCCTTTTCGGCAGCGAGCGGTTGGAAGCGGAACTGGACAAGGAGCTGCGCTTTCACTTCGAGCAACAGGTCGCTGAAAATATTCGTAGCGGCATGACGGAAGAGCAGGCGCGGCGCGCTACCCGCCTCGCGTTCGGCGGTCTGAGCCAGGTAAAAGAAGACTGCCGGGAAAGCCGGGGCACGCATTGGGTCACCTCCGTCTTTCAGGACCTTCGCTTTACTCTCCGCACCTTGCGCCGCGACCGTGCATTCACCATGGTGGCGGTCTTGATTCTCGCGCTCGGCATTGGCGCCAACATAGCGGTTTTCAGCGTGGTCGATACTATTTTGCTGAGGCCGCTGCCTTTTCGTGATGCGGGCCGTTTAGCCTGGATCGCCGGCAACAACGGGAGCGGAGCCCTCTCCGACACCACTTTCCGCGTCGATGCCTACGAGGAGATTCAACGCCACAACCAGTCCTTTCAGAACATGACGGCCTACATGCCATTCTTCGCATCGTCTGATACGAAAATGACTGGCAGCGGCGAGCCTCGTGTGCTGGCCGGCGTTTGGGTGGCCGCCAATTTTTTTCCCATGCTCGGCATTCAGCCCCAACTTGGGCGTCTCTTCACTCCCGAGGAGACCGTCAAAGGCGGCCGGCCGGCGGTTCTTTTGAGCTATGCCTTCTGGCAACGGCAGTTCGCCGGCAATCCGGCGATTGTCGGTCAGGCGATTACGCTCAACAATCGCGCCGTCACTATCGTCGGCGTGTTGCCCGCCAGCTTTGACTTCGGCAGTGTCTTTCATCCCGGGGTAAAGGCGGATATTTTTACCCCCGTTATCCTGGCTGACATCAGCACCTGGGGACACGTGCTGTCGGTGATTGGCCTGCTGAAGCGTGGGGTCACCTTAGCGCAAGCGCAGGCCGAGGCTGGCGTCGTCTACCCACAAATGATGGCCGCACATCCCGACTGGACGACCGACCTCTCGATAAAAATCACCGGCCTCAAGGAACACGTCAGCGGACAGTTGCGCCGCTCCCTCATCGTGCTGTGGTGTGCTGTCGGGCTCATTCTGCTGATTGCCTGTGCGAATCTTTCCAACCTGTTGCTGGCTCGCGCCGCCGCGCGCAGCAAAGAGTTTGCCATGCGGAGTGCCCTGGGAGCGGGGCGTTTTAGACTGATCCGCCAGCTGCTCACCGAGAGCCTGGTGCTCGCTTCCATGGGAGCGGCCCTTGGTCTGGCGATTGCCTATGCCATCGTCCTTTACCTTTCCCACCAGGGATCCATTGCCCTTCCCTTGCTGAGCAGCGCGCGCATTGACGCCGGCGCGCTTGCCTGGACCCTCCTCATCGCCTGCGTCGCTACGGTCTTCTTCAGCGTTTTTCCCAGCCTGAGAATGTCTCGCGTCAACCTGCAGGAATCGCTCAAAGACGGCGGCCACGGCAGCAGCTCCGGCAGGAAACATGATCGGATGCGCGCGGCGTTGGTGGTCTCCGAGGTAGCCTTGGCTTGCGTGCTGTTGGTTGGCGCGGGTCTGTTGCTGCGCAGTTTCCTGCGCGTGCTCGACGTCGATCTGGGATTCGAGCCCAGCCATGCCTACGCTTTGAAAGTTGACTTCGACGACGGGGGCAAGGCGGACCGTCGCGGCGCCATCCTCCAGGAAATGCTGCGCCGTGTGCGCGCGCTACCCGGCATCGAAGCTGCCGGCATATCCGACATGCTCCCTCTGGACCGCAATCGAAGCTGGGATCTGCTGGCCAAGGGAAAACCATATTCCAAGACGACAAATTACGACGTCTTTGTTTATATCGTGACCCCCGGATATCTGGACGCCATCGGTATACATTTGCGCAAGGGCCGCGACATCCGCTGGAGTGATACGGCTACCAGTCCGCCGGTCATTCTGATCAACGAGGCGGCTGCCCGCCGCGAGTGGCCAGGTCAGGATCCCGTCGGACGCGAGGCTTATGGAATTGGCAATGGTCTAACACGCGTTGTCGGCGTGGTTTCAGACGTGCATGAGAGCGGCTTGGAAGAGGCAGCTAACCCGGAAGTCTTCGTGCCCATCTCCCAAGGCAATCCGGACGGTGCGGAGTTGGTAGTGCGGTCGAAGCTGCCGCCAGGCGCGCTCGCCGGGAGCGTGATGAGCACTCTGCGATCGATGAATCCCGGACAGCCGGCAGTCGAGTTCCGGCCCATCCAGCAACTGGTCGATCATGCGGTCTCGCCGCGGCGCTTCTTCGTCTTGCTGGTGGGGATATTCGCTGGGTTGGGTTTATTGCTGGCCTCGCTCGGCATCTACGGCGTCATATCCTACTCGGTGACCCGGCAAACACAGGAGATTGGCATTCGCATGGCGCTCGGCGCGACGCAAGCACGAGTCCAGTTCGGCATTATTGCGCGCACCCTGAAGCTCGCGCTAGTGGGAATTGCGGTCGGTACGATGGCGTCGTTCGCCATCGCTACCCTGATTGCGTCGCTGCTCTTTGGCACCAATCCCACAGATCCGATAACGTTTGCGGGCATGATCCTGCTGCTGCTCGCGGTGGCGTTCATAGCTGGGTATCTCCCCGCCCGACGCGCCTCCCGCATCGATCCCATCGTCGCGCTTCGCTGCAACTGAGGGGCGTCCCGGCTGGAGTCTGCGTTCTAGTGGCCGCGAAAATGACGGGCGGTGCCCACCAACGCTTTCAATAGGTTGATCAGCGCATCCACGTCTTCGCAGAACTATGAGGACACAGGACGTGTGGGATACCACGGATGTTGACCGCCGAGCGCAAGGGGTGAATCGAGAGTCAGAGGGAAAGATCGGTGGTATCCGGCCCACCACGTCCTCTGTTAGGGGATGAGATCCTCAGCTTCCGGTTTCGATATCACTATGGCAGCTGCGCCGGTGCAAGCCCTAGCACCAAGCTCGTCCGCTGTGCCGCACCGATCGTCCCCAGCTGGATCATGTTCACCGCCTCATAGAGCGTCGCCCTCTGCGCGACGGCGGGCTTGGCTCCCAGGGTGGAAAAATTGAGGTGGTCCCGCGCAGTCAGGATGTCATGGCGCACCAGCCAGTACCCGGGCACGATCTCGTCAAACCACGAGAGCCGCCGCTGGTCCGAGTGGCAGCTGTAACAGCCTTTCTCAGAACCTGTTTCACTTCAACCAGCGCCTGCAACTCCGCCGTCGGCGGCTTTGCGGGTATAGTGGGCCGCACCACCTGCAGCAGTGCAAAGATAACCAAGCCCGCAAAGATCAGTTTACCCAGGACCTTCATCTACCTCTCCATCTTGCTCACACTTGGAGGCCTCCAGGCTGACCAAGGTTCCACATCCCATCCTTAAAAAGTGACAATCAAATGACGATTCGGGGGGCGCAAAGAGGAAAGAATGCTCCCAAGGTCGAACGAAAATGTGCAAGTCTTTGCTTCTTATTTTTTGCCTGGTCGCCGTTTATGGGCGAGCACAGGCCACGGCGCCGGTACTGACGGATGTTGCGCCGCCATCCAGCCGCTTCCCCGACAACTGGTACCCTGCGGACAACGATGTGACATATACCTCTGCGGCGCAACGTGGCGCTCCCTATGCAGCGACGCTGGTGACTACCTGGCAGTTTCGGGATGCTAGCGGAGAAACCAAGACCCACGTCCAGAGCGGCCTCCAGGCACGGGACGGAGCGGGACGAAAGCGCGAGGAGATGGCGATGCCCCGGCCAGGCGACCGTGGTGGCGTGGTTATGGCCCACGAGGTGTCGGTGAACGATCCGGTGTCACACTGCAGCTTCCGATGGATGGAGCCCTGGGTCGCACCGGGTCCACCGAAAGCGATGGTGACCTGCATGCCGCGAACCCTCCATTACACGGAACAGAACATTTACGCGGACGCAATCGCAAGCCACCCGCAGCAGGTTAGTTCTACTCCTGATACTAGCGATCGTTCCGAACCGCTGGGGACACGCCGTATCGAGGGTTTCGAAGCCACGGGGGTGCGGCGCACGAGAACCAGGACAGCGGCTCCAAGCGGTACCATTGTGCTCACCACTGAAATTTGGTATTCCCAGGAATTACAAGAGCTGCTCGAGTTGCGGCAGACTTTGGAACCGGAAACGCAGCCGGGCCCTCTCCCGGACTTTAAGCTCATGCAGATTCGTCGAGGAGAACCCGACGAGAAGCTGTTTTATCCGCCCGAAGGCTATCAAATTGATCCCGAGAGCTAACTAAGCCTTCACAGGCCGCGGATAGCGCTACAACTACCGACTTCTAATAGGTTCCGAGCGTAGATCCGAATCGTCCAGTGCAGCGGCCAATCCGATGACTCCCTTTCGGATGGCTTCTTCGTCAATAGCCGCAAAGCCGAGTTGGATCGCTTCATCCTGGCGGGTCTTGTGACAATAGCGGCTCAGTGGCACCACATCGATCTTCCGCCGCGCGGCCGCATGACGGACGTCCTCAGCGAGGATCCCTTCCTTGAGCCAGCCGATAGTCTGAAGACCTGCCTCAATCGGGGACAACGTGAGGATGCCGGACAGCCGCTCGTTCACGTGATAATGAAGAGCACTCAGTCGTTCTGCATAAACCTTGCGCATCCGCCTGAGGTGCCGCCCAAAGTGACCCTGTTCAATAAATTGAAAAACAACGGCTTGATCGAAAACGGAGTGGTGCCTGGTGATCATGGTCTTGGCGAGCACGAACGGCTCGACCAATGCCGGGGGGAGGACTATGTATCCCATCCGCAGCGAGGGGAACAAGACTTTGTTAAAGCTGCCGGTGAATATGACGCGATTGTCTCTATCGATGCCCTGCATTGCCGGTAGTGGGCTGCCGGAATAGCGGAACTCGCTGTCGTAATCATCTTCCAGAATCAGGGTTCCAGCGTCTCGTGCATGTTGAAGAATTTCGACTCGCCGTCTGAGAGGCATGGTGACCCCAACAGGAAACTGATGGCCAGGCGTCAGATACAGCAGGCGGGCGTTGCGGAATACATGACGTTGCGGAGCTGCGCCATATTTATCGATAGGGACGGGTTGCAAACGAGCACCCAGCGATTCGAAAACCGAATAGGCTACCTGGAAGCCAGGATCTTCGATTAATACCCGCTCCCCAGGATTCACCAGAATCCTTGCCACCAGATCAAGAGCTTCTTGAATGCCCGACACGATGACAATTTGTTCGGGTTCGCACCTCACGCCTCTCGATGCTCGGAGATATTGCGCCAGTACCATGCGCAACGGCAAATATCCTCTTCCCTCGCATCCCAGCAAATCGGCGCAGGAGACGCGACGCAACACCTGCGCAGCAAGTTGTGCCCACAGAGTCGTAGGAAAGAGGTTGAGAGCCGGCAGGGTTGTGCGGAAAGCCAGACTGGTAGGGTTTATGAAGAATTGGAAGGGCTTGAGGCGCTTGCCAAAATCGGAGAGCTTAGGGAGTTGAACCGTCTTGGTTGGAGGTTGTCTTGAATCCGGCGCCCTGCTTTGTAAAAGCCGATCCGGCAGGAGATCGCAAACGAATATGCCTGAACCTCGTACTCCACAAAGGTAGCCCTCCGCCTTAAGATCTTCGATCGCCGTGAGCACGGTTCCGCGCGACAAACCATAATGGCGCGCCAGCTCGCGAGTGGCCGGCAATCGCTGGCCCGGTCCCAACATGCCGGCCAGGATTCCGCTGCGAATCGAATCGCGAAGCCACTGGTAAGAAGGCAGGTTGCGCGTTCTTGGCAACAGAGCCAGCGAATATGAGGACGTTTGGCGGTTCATCTCGGTTGCTTAAGTGTACCGTCCCCTTACCTGCATTTCCCTGTTTGAAAAGCTGTCGTGTCTGAAGTGGCCCAAGGCGAATCGAAGAAGGTGGTACTTCTTCGCTGGACAAGCAAACGGTACGATTCTGAGCATGGAAGTTTTCGTGACAATGACGGATCCAACCCGGGCTAAAGCTGGATGGAAGATTCTCGCGCCCACATTTCCTTTAAGGATAGAGCAGTGTCGGCGGTCTGATTGGCGGGTTTTCCTTTTGGCTGCAGACCCGGGCTGATGAGCGTTCATGGTGGAGAGCATCAGTGAGCAATGCCTAAGGTGTAGCCACAGAGTGAAAGCGCTTGCCCGTTGATTTTCTAACAGTGCAGGCGTCTTAATCGACATCGGATAAGCCTTTCCACTTGTCTCTCTCGAAGGAGGGAGAGTATGCCATTACAACCACACGAACTGGACTCCGAAACCGAGATAACGTACTGGCGCGACCGCGTCTCGTCTCTCGAAGCACTGGTTGGCGAGCTCCTGGCGAAGAATCAGGCCCTCCGAGCCCTCCTAAAGTCTGCGACAACCAAAGGCTCATCGGCCAGCGCTTCTTAGACGAACAAATCCGTGAATGCAAACCGCGACTCCGGCCGCCTCGCATCCAGCTCTTCATCTTGACTGGGCGTAAGCACCCAGTGCCTGCAATCCCACTCCTACCTATGGCGCATAATGGAGAAGCCATGGCACAGTTACTCAGCAAATGTGGACTGTCGTTCGCCCTTTCATTGGTCGCGGTGGCAAGCGTCCAAGCCGCCCAGCCGATCACTGAAATTACTCTCCCCGGTTCGCGGCTATTCACGGAGAGCATCACCTCTACGAAAGACGGAACTTTATTTGCAGGCAGTGTGGCCAAGGGCAACGTGGTCCGCGTTCCTTATGAAAGCACGACGGTCACGGAGTTTATCAAGCCGGGCAGCAATGGTCTTAACGCTGTCTTCGGCATCTATGCCGACGAAAAGCACAAGATCTTATGGGTATGTTCCGACCGTTGGGATAAGGGACAAGGCGATCCACCTGCGGTGAAGACATTCGATCTCACCACGGGTGCTGCGAAAGGCAGCTACACCCTTCCCGGAAACGCTACTTTCTGTAATGACATCGCTGTCGCTGAGAATGGTACAGCATATATTTCCGACACGGACCAAGGCAGCCTGGTGATGCTCAAACCCGGCGCCAAAGAGCTCGAGGTCGCGGCCAAAAATCCCTTGCTGAAAGGTATTGACGGCTTAGCCTTTGGCGAAAAGACGGTTCTGTATGTCAACAGCGTAACTGAGAACAAGCTGGTGCGCGTGGATATCGGACCGGACGGCAAATCGAAGGACATCATCGAACTTCAGCTTTCCCAACCGATCACTCATCCCGATGGGATGCGCACTATTGGCAAGGACCGGCTGCTGATGGCCGAGAACTCCGGCAACATGGACATCGTAACTTTCAGTGGTCTCAACTTCCAGACCGTAAACATCAAGGTCATCAAATCCGGTCTGGAATCCACCCCCGCAGTGACCGCCACGCGTGGCATGGCCTGGATCGCCGAGGGCAAACTGAATTACCGAGACGATCCGGCGCTCAAGGATAAAGACCCCGGCCCGTTCAAGCTGTATGCGGTTCCGCTGCCCAAGAAGTGAGGGAACGCTACTGCATACGCAACTCGGCTCCACGGCCATCGTCGGGAACCGTAATCGCCAAGCCGTACGGAATCGGACTTGCGGCGGTTGGCATTCGCTGCCCATTCAATAAAGCTGAGTTCTGTTGAGGCTTCCATCCGTAAACCTCAACCCGCAGGTTCTTCCACCATGCGGAATACGATCCTTCGTGCCGACTGATCCGCAGATGGAAGTCATCCGCCGCAACCTGGCAATCGAATTTCATGCGAAGGAACTGGCCCTGCTCGTAACTGTAGGTTTGTCCGCCATCCTGATACAGAGTTCCGCCGCTCTCGGCCCTACTCAAGCTTGATTTGCACGCCGTCAGCATTCGCCGGAACGGTGACTCCCCAACGGCCGCCTGTTTGCGTGAGCGCCAGGTTCTTTCCGTTGACAGAAGCGCGCATCGCCTTCGGCTTCCAACTCACCGCTTCGACGTGGTATTCATGCCACCAGGGCCGCCAATTTCCTTCCTGTTTCGCAATCTCCACATGAAGTGAACCCTCTGCAACCGAACAGGTGAAGCGAATCCGGGCGAACTCGCCGTTGCGAAAATCAAAGGTGTGGCCGTCATCGGTGTAGACCTCGCCGGCGCAGGCCCCGCCACTGTTTGGAGGAAAAACGCGCAGGGTCAACGGGCCGTTGGGCACTTCCGTGGTGCTCTGCACCAGGGGGGCGATGGGCAGGATACTGCCCCCGCGCACATAGACCGGTAACTGATCGAGTGTGGGCGTCACCATCAGCGGCTTCTGCGCAATCACCTTGTCGCGTTGTTCCAGATCCAACGTACCCGCAAGTGCGCCCCGCGCGACCTGCTCGCCGGTCCAGTAGTCGTACCACGCGCCCGGGGGCAAATGGACGGCGTAAGGAGCGATCTCCTCCGGCGAGGGATTGGGGGCAACCAGGATGCGGCTGCCAAAGAGAAACCGCTCCCACCGGTGGTCAAGTCATAGGGGCTGCCATCGTCGGTGGCGTGGGGAAACTCCAGAAAGAGCGGCCTGTCAATGGGTAAACCATCATGTGAGGTCTCTTCCGCAACCGTATATAAATACGGCATTAACCGGTAACGCTCATCGATATAGCGTCGCCGGATGTTCTCCTGCTGCGGGCCATCGACCCACACCTCGTGCATGCGGGTTCCCTTCGCCGAGTGATCCCGGTCAATAGGCTGAAACGCCGAAAGCTCGATCCACTTGGTCAGCAGATCGGCCGGCGGAGAGCCGGCGAACCCACCCACGTCCGCGCCGGCAAGCGAAAAGCCGCTCAGGCCCAGATTCACCAGTTGTGGGACGGTCATACGCAGGTGGTTCCAGGTGGAGCTATTATCGCCGGTCCAGGTGACGGCGTAGCGCTGGCCTCCGGCGTAGCTGGCACGCGTCATCACGAACGGCCGCTCGTTCGGACGCAGCGCAAGCTCGCCCTCCTCCGTGGCGCGGGCGTTCTGCATGCCGTAGACGTTGTGGATCTCGAGGTGGGTCGCGGTGCGCTTGCGAAAGCCGGGCTCGTCGATCCGATGCTGCGTGTCGTTTGGCATCGTCTTGCCCGGGCCGTCGAAGACTGCCGGTTCATTCATATCGTTCCAAAAGCCTGCGACGCCATCCTTGACAAAGTCCTTGAAGAGTCCGCCCCACCACTTACGGGTCTGAGCCTGGGTAAAGTCCGGAAACACCGCGGGCCCCGGCCAAACCTTGCCCACGTAGATCGAGCCGTCGGGATTCTTCACGAAGTGATCCCCCGCGATCCCCGAGTCATACGGCGCGTAGCCCACATTCGGTTGCCTGGCCACATGCAGGTCTGTGATCACCACCACCTTGAAATGCTCGTCGCCGAGGTCCTTCACCATGCCTTTGAAGTTTGGGAAAGCCTTCTCGTTTACTGTGAACGGCCAGTTCTCATGTTGAAAATCGATGTCCAGCCACAGCACATCCGTGGGGATGCGGTCCTTGCGCAGGCGGGTGGCTACCTGGCGCAGTTGCGTCTCTGGAAAATATGTGTAGCGTGATTGCTGAAAGCCCAGAGCCCACATTGGCGGCAAGGGGGTCGGCCCCGTCAACCAGGCCCATTCCGTCACCACCTGCTTCGGCTCAGGACCGTACAAGAGGTAGTAGTCGATAGGGCCGTTCAACGAACCGAAGGTGTAGCGGGTCTCATCCGCACGGCCGAAATCAAAGTTGGTCCGCCACGTATTGTCCAGGAAAACGCCCAGCGTGCGCCCCTGGTTGATATCCAGAAAAAATGGGACGCTCTTGTAGATCGGATCGGTAGACTCCTGCCAGCCGAAGGCGTCAGTGTTCCACATGGTAAACGCCTGCCCGCCGCGATCCAGTGGTCCTGGTTTATCTCCCAACCCGAAAAAGTGATCGCTGAAGCTGCGCTGTTTGCTGACGGTGAATCGCGCTCCGTCCCAAAGGACGGGCGCCGCGTCCCTTTGCAGGATGTTGCCTTGAAGGTCAGTCACCGTGAGCAGCAGATGATCATCTACGGTGACCCGCAGCGCCTTGGTCGAAAAGCCGCGCGCGTCCGAGGTGACCGGGACACTGCTGGTGCGCGCGTCTGCCAACACCGCCCAGGACGCATCTTCGGGTATCGCATCGCCCTTCCACATACGCACGCGCAAGACATCGTCTCGCAACGCATTCACCTGCAGAGAGACCCCGTCCGCTACAGCAGTCAATCCGCTCGATCCGGGTGTTATTTGCTGAGAGCGCCCACTGGTTGGCAAGAGCAGGAGGGTGAAAAAAGCAGCGGCATTACCGCGATAACGTGCTCGCGCCGGCATATTGCTCCTTCCGCCTTCAACGGATTCCCGAATCAGGTTCACAAGGCGGCGTCCCTTTGTAATGTACGCGTTCTTCCCCGTCAAGCGGTGTTAGGCGGCCTGCGGAGCGCCTTTGAGCGACGATCAACTCACCCCGTTCACGGTGTAGAGGGTAGAGCCGCAAAACACAGGCCATAAAGATAGCTAAGGGCTGCCCACATCGACCGTTGTGATATGCCAAATTCCGTGACCTGTGTACGGATTACGCACGGGCAAATCAGAACCGGTATCCCGGCCTGAGTTCACAACGGTAGACCGTGGTCTTCTCTTCTTCCATACCGGTCCGGGCAGTACAGGTGGCCCAGCTTAACTCGAGGTCGGGGCCTAGAGGAAATACCATGGGGGAGCCACCGAGATCGGCTTCGAGGCTAACCCCTTCCTGGGTTGGAGGGACGGTAAAGTTGAGCGTCTGACCAAATTTGACAGGGTACAGCTCGCGTACCTCGGAACTGATGGCCGTGTGATAGACCTCAGCCTCCACCAGAAATGTAGCCGTATCCGACCAGTTCAGGGCCGACGCTTTAATGAACCGGCCGCCATGAATGAATCCATTGGAGTCAATCCGCGTAAACGGACACGGTCCGGCTATGCAGGAGGCTCGTACATTTTCGTACGAGTTATCCGCTCCCGCATCGAGCGACACGGATGCCGAAGATGCCTTCCACGCCCCATCCGGGGAACAGGGAGACTGATGATTGCAAGGAACGTTTCCCTTGTTGACCACCTGGAAGGTCTTGGCTTCACTCCCCACATTCGTCTCCGTCCGGCTATTGATGGTGTATCTCACCCGGATATTCGAGACCACGAGTGCCGGCTGGACTGATGGAGCGACGCTTTTTGGCCGGAATAGGAACCATGGCCTCAACGTAGAGCTGTTTCGGGATCGCCAGTCGCCCCGTTTGTACAGTCAGGTCTAGAGGTTCGTAATCCGAATGCCGGAAAGAGACGGTAACCGGCCGGTCGGACAACACTGTCTTTTGCAGGACCAAATTGAAATACCCGGCAGCATCAGACTCTGTCGTGGCGGTCCTTACGCCATCGGATGCGGTGATGGCCACCCCGGCGATCGGCAGCTCCCTATTGGGGTCTGCATCGCGCCGGATCACGGCGCCTTCGATCGGTATGGCTTGCGCTTCGGTAATCGTCCGCAACCGGTGAGCGCGCATCAACAGAAACACCACAATGACCACGCCTACTGCCACTGCGGTATCGCCCAGGCAATTCTCTTTCCTGTCATTGCATCCATTATTCAATTATTCGATGCAAACGTGGAAGGGGACCGGCTTTCATGTCTGCACAGGAACCTACCAAGCCAGTCCCGCGAGGGTTGCCGAAAGTAGCTTCGTACGCCAGCCCCGGATTCCCAATTCTGAGGCAGCAGGTTCTCACGCAGATACTTTACCTGATCTAAAGAGCTACAAGTGACGGCGGCATCAGCCTCTGAGGGTAAGATGGGCTGAATGAGTGTGGACGAACTTGCAGACGAGAACAGAAGCGACCCGCGCGCGCAGCGCACTTCCCGGCGTGATCTCCTTCGCCGCATGGCCGGCGTCTCGATCGGCCTGCCCCTCACCCCGTGGAACGCGCTGCTGGCCCAGGCGGCTGCGGGGAATCGACATAAAGGACCAGCACCCCTGCCTCCGCCGGCCACCTTTGCGCCTGAGGATGAGCAATTCCTAGACGAGCTTGAACACACCAGTTTTCTCTACTTCTGGGAGCAAGCCAACCCGCAGACCGGCTTGATCAAGGACCGCTGCAACGCGCGCACCAACGACACCGGTGTGGTGGGCAGCATCGCCTCCACCGGCTTCGGACTGACCGCCATCTGCATTGCAGAAAAGCGGGGCTTTATCCCTCACGATGAAGCTCGCCTGCGCGTGCTGGCAACGCTCACCTTTCTTTGGCGGACCTTGCCCACGCATCGCGGATTTTTTTATCACTTTGCCAACATCGATACCGGCGAAAGACTGTGGGATTCTGAAGTCTCCTCCGTCGATACGGCGATCCTGCTATGCGGCATCCTTACCTGCCGCCAGCACTTTGACGATCGCGACATTATCCAACTGGCCCATGCGATTTTTGACCGCGTGGACTGGACCTGGCTCTCAGAAGATACCGCGCTGCTGACCCAGGGGTGGACGCCTGAGTTCGGTTTCCTGCCTTACAAGTGGGACTACTACAGCGAGCTGATGATGATTTATCTGCTCGGTATGGGTTCTTCCACGCATCCCTCTGCATCCGGATGCGTGGACCGCCTGGAAGCGGACGACCTTCGAGTACGACGGGTTGCGCTATATCGGCTCGTTTGCGCCGCTCTTTGTGCATCAATACTCCCAGGCCTGGTTCGATTTCCGGCACAAGCACGACAAGTACGCGGATTACTTCCACAACTCCGCCATCGCCACCGATGTACACCGCCGCTTCTGTATTGAGCTGGGCAAGACCTTTCCCGATTACAGCGACGATCTTTGGGGCATCACGGCCTCCGACTCCGACAAAGGGTACGTGATCTGGGGCGGGCCGCCGGCTATGGGCCCAATCGATGGCACCGTGGTGCCCGCAGCTTCTGGAGGGTCCCTGCCGTTTCTCCCCGAGACCTGCTTGCGGGTGCTGAGGAACATCCGAGCTCATTACCCACAGGCCTGGAGCAAATACGGCTTTGTCGATGCCTTCAATCCCTTGAAGAACTGGTATGACCAAGACGTGATCGGCATCGACACAGGCATCACCATGCTGATGGCGGAAAATGCCCGCACCGGGTTCGTATGGGAGACCTTCATGAAGAACCACGAGGCACAGCGCGGTATGGCTCTTGCAGGCTTCACCAGCTATAGCCCAGCCGTTCCGTCAACCTAGAGCATTTTTGCTAATACTGTGGTCCGGTGGGATCGGCTATGTGCGGCCATTCTTTCCACCCCAGGCATGCAAAGACCGCGTGCTCGGGGGCCCCGGTTTTGGCGGAATGGCCGCGTCGAGTTCAGTTTCCTGGTCTACACCATTAGCAAAAATGCTTTAGCCACCGCCCAGCGGGCCGTGACACTACCGATTACATGCTGCGGAAAAGTCTGATCTCCGAAGGGTACGGCCTTCAGGCCGTACGTAGATGTTTTGCTATGAATTCGGCTTTAGAAGCCGCTGAGGGGACTTTTTCAGCAGCCTGTTCAGCCCGAATTTCGCTTATCCTCACCACCCGCCAGCGCCTTTGCCAAAAAGCTCGAGACCTGCTCGATGCGATAAAGACGTACAACCTGGTTGATTACCGCGACAGAAGCATCGAGTGGCGACTTCTGCTGCAAGACAGCTTGAAAATCCTCCGGCCGCGGCGCGGTCCTGTGATCTTCCGTATCCGCCTTTAGCTCAGTCCACCTGACTGCCAACGCCTGGGCTTTCTGGCTGGCGGGATCTTCTGTGAGCGAAGCCTCTACATCGCGAAAAAGGTCAACCCACCGTTCAGAGGAGCGGTCTGTAGAGGATTTGTTGATCAAGGTCGCGGCGTGTCACCTCAAGCGCGCCATAGTATTTGCGGCCAATCGCCTGGCCTATAAATTTGCCGACTTTTTCCACTCGCCGCATCGACTCTCCCTATCACTGCTCGCATTGAGGCCAAACGAGCTAAGAGCGTATCCTGTGCGTACATAGGCCAGTTCTGGTGATCTTTCCAGGCCTTAATAGCGCCCGCTTTAATCCCGGAATCGCCTCCCGTACCCGCCTCGACCAGAAGAACCCATTGCCGGGTAAGAAGTTGAGCTGTCTCACTTGCCGGATCCAGTTCGAGAGCGGACTCTACCTGCAAAAAGAGTTGTCTCCAGGCGTCTCTGCGCCGTTCTCGTTTTTCCGGGGGGATCTCTCCTACTATCTGGCTTCTTCTCGCCCAAGCCTCCTCGGTGTAGTACTTCCGAATGAAATTCTCTTCTGGGCTGCATCTCGATTAGCTCGATGATCTTCCTCAACACGGAGGCGTCAGTCACCTGTCGGACCGGACGAGCTTCTCCGCCGCCTCGATTGCGTGGATCGCGCGGGTGATGAGGTCTCGTTTTTCTGTGAGGGCTCTCCGCTGCAAGTCCAAGGATTCCCCAAGCGTCAGGGGACTCGACTCCAGAAGAGTCTTGATCTCGCCTAAAGGAATTCCCAGGAACTTGAGTGCCGTAATCTGTTCCAGCCGTTCGAGGTCGGTCAATGAATAGAGACGATAGCCGGAGCTGCTACGCAGCGGCTTTAGTAGTCCGATGCGATCGTAGTGATGCAAGGCTCGAACGGTTACACCGGCTAAACCCGCAAATTCTCTCGCTTTGTAGAGGCGGCTCATTACTCCCCAAACCAGCGTCTACCCTGACGTAAGGTCAGAGTCAACAAGAGAATGGTTAACTCCAGGTTCGTGAAGGTCAAACGATTGTAAGCGTAGTGAACCTGCGTTCCATGCTCGAGGGAATCGCTGAGGATGTGCGTTTAGAAGGCAAGATGGAAGAAAAGTCCGTTGTACCTCACCGGGCCCATGACTGCAGGCTTCAGGCGACCTGGCACTCTGAGAAGTTGCGCATCCAGAGCGTGTCGCGCAACGCTGTTCGATAGACCAAGCCACATACGGAAGTTACGGTCCCGCTGAACATGGTGGATGAAAGAGGTTCCCTTTGGGCGCGGATTCTGGTTTCCGAGGCGCGCAATTTGAGAACTGGCTGTTCCGGTCTTGGCCTGGCGATTGCTCAACGCGCCGCAAACTTGTATGGCGGCAAAATTACGGCCCGAAACCGAAATAGTGGTGTTCTGGAAAACAAAATCGAGTTACTATTGTAACGCTCCAGTTTGGGGAAAGATGGAGTGCATTAACACCTCTTCGGCCCTCCCCCCGAGCGCCTTCCAGGCGCTTGATCCATGGTGAAATTTGCCCTCACAGGCAGCCCCTGGGTACTTTCGAGCGTCTTATACAAGAGGAGAGTTTATGGCCGCCTACTGTGTCGTTTGTCGTGGGCCCGTTGTGGATCTCGAGCAAAATCGCCGCACAATTCGCTTCTATCTCAGCGCAGCTTCGGCTGATCGCGCACTCACCGTTGCCGCGGAAGAAAACCCCGGATTCCGCGTTCTCGGCATCGAGCCTGGTGACCGCCCGTCCGTCGCCGCCGCCTGAGCGCTGTTGGCGCCGAAGGCTGCCGCTCTAATAGATCTCAGGCGTGGTGGCTGATGGAAAGAACGTTCCCATCGGGGTCCTCGAACCATGCCACCTGGTCTCCGGATGGCGCGGTCCAAATCCCGAGTTCTTGATCCGCGACGAATCCATACTTCTCGGTCACCACGCCGCGACTCTTGAGCCATAGCACAGCAGCTCGGACGTCATCGACTTCCCACCCAAGGACGGTACCCTGGGCGGGCTTGAATGTCTCCGCCCTGGTGATGCGGATCATGTTCTTGCGGCTCGCATCGCCAATGCAAACTGATCGAGACTGACAAACTCGAAATCGAGCTTGCCTTCATAGAAGGCGCGTGCTTTCTCATAATCCGTTGTGGTAAGAAAGCCAACGAGTTTGCCAAGAGTCAACATGCCGCCTCCAATGACCTAACTAGGAATAGCATTTATTCAGCGTGCTCCGATACCACGTGAGCCTCCGGTGATGAGTGCCACTGTATCGCTCATAGACATGGGATCTCCTTTGGTTTTCCGTTAACGATCGATCGCGCCGCTGACGCAACTGGTTGCAGCGTTGCTGGGAACCTAGACCCATCCCTGATACGCGGTTTCTGCAAGTGGACTCGGCTCTTGGGGATGGGGAGCCTGTCCAAATGGGAATACGTTCGAAGCCGGCATCGCTTAGATCGCGAGCCAGGCTACGCTCTCACTCTTCCCGCATGAGTTTGGACGGATCGACAGCCAGCGCCCGCCGGGCCGGAATGGCGGACGCCACAATACCCAGCAACGCCATCGTCAACACCGCGCCGCCCACTACCGCGGGATCGCGCGGATTCGCCTGATACACAATCTGCCCCAGCAGCGGTTGGCCACGATGCCCGCCAGCAGCCCCAGCGCCGACCCCACGCCGAGCAGCACCATCGGCCGCCCTACCGCCGCGCGCATCACCTGCGTCCTGCGCGCGCCCAAAGCCACGCGGATGCCCAGCTCTTTCATCCGCCGGCTCACGCTGTAGGCCGCCATCCCGAAAATGCCCGTCACCGCCAACATCGCCGCCAGCAGCCCCATGACGCCCAGCGCCACGGTCGCCGCCCGTGCCGGGAACAATACATCCTCAGCGCGTCGGGCCAGTCTGGATGGTGACGGGGCATCCGGCTCGATGCCGCTCAGCGTGCGTTGCAAGCGCCGCGGCGATCTCGTTCGGCGCCAGCGCGCGACCGCACCACGAATACCACTGCGCTGTCTGAGCTTTGCGACAGCGGCACATACACCACCGCTTGCGGCGGCTCTGCAGGTCGTGGTACTTGCCGTCCTCCGCCACTCCCACCACTTCCGTCAGGTTGCCCGCCAGAATAAAGCGCTGCCCGATTGCGGGCGTTTCCCGCCACATCTTCCGCGCGAACGTCTCGTTCACAATCGCCACATGCGGGCGTCTTTCGGTATCGTGCCAGGAGACATCGCGCCCGCCGAGCAGCCGCGTGCCGGCCGCATCCAGATATCCGGGCGACATGGAAACACGTACGGCGCCAGCGCGGAATTGTTCAGCGTGAACTCGGTCGTTCCCGGCCGGTAGATGGGAACCCCCTGCAGCCGCCGCCGGTCATCGGCGTGGGGTTCACCATGCCCACCGCCGTCACGCCGGGGATGTTCCGCACCGCCTCCATGATTTCTTTCTCTTTCCCAGGCCACGTCGTCCCCGGCCGCCCTGGCTCAGATCCATCTCGGCCAGCATCGCGCCCTGCGGCTGGAAACCCAAAGGAGCCTGCAGCGCGCGCAGCATGCCGCGCACCGCCACCAGCGAAGCCGTCACCAGCAGCGTGCAAATGCAATCTGCGCGCCCAGCAACAGATCGCGCAGGGCAAACCGGCGCAGGTGCGTCGTATCTCGGTCCGCTCTTCATCATTGCAACGGACTGCTCTGCCACGCCTGCCGCGCCGGAACCATCCCAAACAGCACTGCGCTTCCCAGAGTCAATCCAAGCCCGCCAATACACCCCCGCATCCACGCTGACCGCCAGATGACCGCCGAGGGCGGGGCCAGCGGTTCAACACGCCCAGCAGCAGATCCGCGCCGGCCAGCCCCGCCGCTCCGCCCAGCAGCGAAACCACAATCGCCTCGGTCAGCAGTTGCCGCACCAGCCGCCGGCGGCTCGATCCCAGCGCAACGCGCAGCGCCAGCTCGCGGCTGCGATCCGCCGCGCGCGCCGCGAACAGACTTGCCAGGTTCGCGCAGGCCGCCGCCAGCACCAGCACCGCCAGCACGGTCACGCTCCAGAGGAATCCGCCGATCACTTCCCCGTCGTCCCCCAGAGACCGGGATGAATCAGCCGCAGCGCCAGTCCGTTATCCGTCGCGGGATACTCCTTTGCCAGTTCCGCCGCGATCGCATTCAGATTCCCTGTCGCCTGCTCCGGCGTCACGCCCGGCTTCAGACGGCCGATCACCGTGACGCTACGCGCGCCCGGTTCTGCAGATAATCCGTGCCCTCCACCTGCTCCTCGTTCGCCATGGGAATCCAGTAGTCCGGCCACACAAACCGCTCCGTGCCATGGAACTGCGCCGGCGCCACGCCCACCACCGTGAAGGGATGCTTGTTCGAGCTCCACCGTAGTGCCCGACAATGCCGGGGTCGCCGTGAAACGCGCTGCGCCACAGCTCGTCGCTCAACACCACATACGGCGCGGAACCCGGGCCGTGCTCGTCCGCCGCATGGAAGAACCGTCCCAACCGCCGGCTGCACTCCCAGCATTTCGAAATAATTGCCGCTGACCTCTTCGCCACCGAATCCATGCGCGCAGCTTGCCGCGCCAGCGCAGCCCCGCGTGCGAATAGCCATTAATCGCAGCCATGCCGCTAAAGGTGGAGTTGCGCCGACGAAAATCCTCAAACGCGGGATACGACGTCGTCAAGAGGCGCCCGCTCATCCATGCTTGTGGCGCAGCTGATAGAGGCTCTGTGGGTCGCGCACCTCGAGCGGGTGCAACAGGACCGCATTCAGCACCCCGAACACCACCACGTTCGCGCCGATCCCCAGCATCAGTGTCACCAGCGCCACCAGCGTGAACGCGGGAGACCGGCGCAGCACGCGAAACGCGTAGCGCACATCCGAGCAGCAGGCTTTCGAGCAACGGCAGGCCTTTTTCGGCGTGGTAATGCTCGCGCACCGCTTGCACCGCCCCGAACTTCAGCCGGGCCTGGCGGCGGGCTTCTTCGCGGGGTCATGCCGGCACGGAGTTCTCTTCTGTCTGCGCGGCCAGATGCGATTCCATCTCTTCTGGAGGCGCGCGTCGCCACGGCGCAGGCCATGCGTTGCGCAGCCGGAGGAATAACCGGTTCAGGGCTCTCATGTCAGATCCTGCGCTTTCACTTCAAAGAAGCGTGCGATGATGGCCGCGGTCTGCTCCCAATCGCGCTTTTCGGCATCCAGCAGTTTGCGGCCCGCGCGAGTGAGCCGGTAAAAACGCGCTCTGCGGTTGTTTTCCGAAGGGCCCCACTCCGAGGTGATGGCGCCCTCCTGCTCCAGCCTCAGCATGACGGGATAAAGCGTGCCCTGATTGACGGAAAGCAGGTCGCCGCTGATCTGCTCGATGCGCCGGGCGATGCCATACCCGTGCAGCGGTCCCAGCACGTCGAGCGTCTTCAGGACCATCAGGGCCAGCGTTCCTTGCAGGACATCCTTTTTTTCTTTCATGCGGCTCTGTCGCCTTCAAACGGTCATTTGGCTTACCAACAGGAGAATGCCACAGCCCCTGGTGGGAAAGCAATGGGTGGTCACGCACGCGTCACGCAAATACTGACACTTCCTTACATACCCGCGCCCGCTTACGTGTTATCCCAAAGATATGACCCGCTCTCGTTCCGGCCCTCACCCTACCGACGTTACTTTGCATATAACCGGGCAGCTTGCCGAGGGCCGTCTGCAAACGCTTTACGGCCCTGCTGGCAAACAGCCGTGTCCATGGGTAACAATGTTTTTAGTAGGGGTGCAGCAATGTTCCAACGTTCCGTTCACTTCCTCTGCGGTGCAAACGCTCCCTTAGCAGCGCTTCTTTGCTTGACCAGCGGTTCCCTCGCGGCAGTAGCTTCCGTAAGGGGTGCGGATCATATGCAAGCCGCCAATATGGCTAACAGCCACATGCCGGGGCATATGTATATGACGACCCTTACGCTGCTCAAGCCCGGGGACCAAGAGAAGGCGGATGCGGTTGTTGCGGCAGCAAAAACGGCAATGGCTCCCTATGAGGACTACCACAAGGCCTTGGCCGACGGATATCAAATCTTTCTTCCCAACCTTCCCCAGGCCCAGTATCACTTTACGAAACATGAATATGGGCGCGAGGCGTGGTTGCACTTCGATCCACTCAAACCCACCTCTCTCCTCTACAAGAAAACTGCGGACGGCGGCTACAAGCTCGTGGGAGCGATGTACACCGACCGGGTAGATGCCAGCGAGGAGGAGCTCAACGATCGCATACCGCTTAGCATCGCGCGTTGGCATCAGCACGTGAATTTCTGCAAGGCGCCGCCGGGGCAAAAAGCCGCATACTTCGGCCCTGACGCAAAGTTTGGCCTACTCGGTTCGATTACCACCAAAGAAGCATGTGACGCGGCGGGCGGAGAGTTTCATCCGCATATATTCGGGTGGATGGTCCACGTCTACCCCTACGAGAGCAACCCCAAGAAAATCTGGTCCACAGACGATGATGATGAAGGACACGACAATATGGACCACTCGGTCATGCCAGGAATGAAGATGAACTGAACCCCGACACTTGTCACGCCCACCAGAGTTCGGTAGCCTTCGGAGGGTGAATTCTTAGGGGGAAACCAGTGCCACTGCGCTCCAGCTCGGCCTTACGGCTTGTGCTTTTACTGGGCGTGTTGGCCAGCTGCCTTTCCCCGCCAATGCCAGGCCAAACAGCGACCCAGCCCGCCAAGCCAAATGCCAACGAGGGCCGCGTCTTCCAGGCAAATGCGCGGATTGTAGTTCTAGACGTAGTGGTGACGGGTAAGGGCCGCCGTCCTCTCACTGGCTTGCACAAGCAGGACTTCGTGCTGACGGAAGATGGGCACCCGCAGGCGATCACCTATTTTGAGGAGCACAGTTCAGCGCAGCCTCTGCCGGCAGGCCAAACAAACCTGCCTGATCTCCCGCCCAACGTCTTCACCAACATCCCGCGTGTCAATTCCACCGAGGCGGTAATGGTGCTCGTGCTCGACTCCCTCAACACCCCGCTTGATGATCAGCGTTTTGTCCGTGCGCAAATGCTCAAGTACCTCAAAAAACTTGAGCCGGGCCGTAGAATGGCGATCTTTATCCTGGGAACAAAGCTGCGCTTGTTACAAGGCTTCACCGACGATCCGGCACTTTTGGTAGCAGCCATCAACGAACGAAAGAATGGAGCAGGAGCGACAGGTTTCGCCCCTCCTGCAATCAACTGCGGAAGCAGCCGCTGTCCAGGAGACGATCGATTCTCTGATGCCATATGCCCCCGAAGCGGCCGCCGATATGAAGCAATTTGAGGCCGAAGGGATCGCCGCTCGGGGCGATCAGCGTATCAAACTCACGCTCGAGGCATTTCAGCAGCTCGCCCAATATCTCGCCGGCATTCCGGGACGAAAAAACGTTGCCTGGTTCTCAGGCGCCTTTCCGGCTGCCATCTTTCCGGACCCCTCGTTGCCGGACCGTTTCGGCGCGGAACGCGACGATCAGGCAGAGATCCACAAGACGGATGCGCTGCTCGCCTCCGCCCAGGTGGCCATCTATCCCATCGGCGCTGAAGGGGTCGTCAGTGACACCCTCTACACCGCCGGCGACGACAGCCGCCTGACACAACAGCAGATGTCCCAGCCCCAGCAACAGGCTCATGAACGTAACGCCAACCATGCAGCCATGGATCTGATCGCGAAAGACACAGGCGGTGCGGCTTTCTATGGCAGCAACGGTTTGACCGATGCCATAGACCACGTCGCCGCCCACGGATCGAATTTCTATACGTTGACCTATACCTCCACCAACCCGGCCACGGATGGAAAATTCCGGAAAATTCAAGTCGAGCTGGCCAACTCCCGCGGTTACCAACTCGCCTACCGGCGCGGGTATTACGCGGACGACGCGAAGAGCATCCAGGCAGCGGCAGCCAATTCGGCCCCCAAACCGGCTGTTGACCCGTTGGCTCCATTCCTTCGCCCTGGCCTGCCCCAATCGACCCAGATTCCTTTTACGCTGCATGTGACACGTCGGAATGCCCCGCCGAAAACAACTCCGGCTTCCACACCGGCTAAGCCGGTGGCCGGCATCCCCGGCCAGGGCGGAGACAATCCCAACCTGCAGGGCGCGCTTACCCGCTACTCGGTGGACTTGATGATCCCCGCGCACGGCTTGCAGTTTGACATGGCTTCCGACGGCCACCGCCACGTTAGCGTCGAAGCCGCCCTGGTGGTCTACGACCGCCAGGGTAAGCCGCTCAACTGGATGCTGCGGCAAATTAACCTGAATATGGATGCCGCGCGCTACGCGACAGCGCAGGCCAGCGGGGTCAACTTTTTCCTGGAAATCGACTCCCCCAACGACGGCGCCTCCCTGCGGGGCGGCGTCTACGATCTGAATGCCAACCTCGCCGGCACACTGGAGATTCCGCTGACCGCCATCGTCACTCCAGCCACGACCACCAGCTCCAAATAGCAATCACTTATCTGTTTTTATTGTTTCTGCAAAAAGGAGAGTACCGTTGCCTGAACCTGGACTCCAAAATAATGACCGCCGATCTTTCCTGAAATTGTTGGCGGCGGCTCCTCTGTTCGCCACCATTGGCTCTCGCAGTCTGGCGAACACGGTAGCTGCTACCGCGGGAAGATCCTCTTCTGCCGATGTGTACACACGTCTGGGGGTTCGACCCTTTATTAATGCCAGAGGCACCTGGACGTATTTGAGCGGTTCACTCGAACTCCCGGAAGTGCAGCGAGCGGTGGAGAATGCCTCCCAGCACTTTGTGGACATGTTTGAGCTGCAGCGCGGCGTGGGTAAACGTCTGGCCGAGCTTTCCGGAGCCGAATCGGGAATGGTGACCTCCGGTTCGGCTGGCGCGATGGCGCTAGCAACGGCGGCGTGCATCGCCGGCTCCGACCCCAAAAATGTTTGGCAACTACCCGACACCACCGGCTTGAAAAGCGAAGTGGTTATGCTGGGAGGCCGCAGTGCCTTCGATAGCGCGATCCGCCTGGCGGGAGGCAAATTGGTGCTCGCCCACGGAGTGGACCATCTTCCGCCGGCTATTACTCCGCAAACAGCCATGGTCTACACCACGTGGCGGGATGACCGCCTCCCACGTGCGTTGACGATCACGCGCAGTGCAGGCGTTCCCTTGCTATTGGACGATGCAGCCGGGATTCCGCCTTTCGAGAACCTCAGCCGTTACGCCAAACTCGGCGTGGACCTCTACTGCTTTAGCGGCGGCAAGGGTCTGCGTGGGCCGCAATGTTCCGGCATCCTGTTAGGGCGAAAACATCTGATCGATGCCGCCCTGGCCAATAACAATCCGTGGGAAGGCTCAGTCTGCCGACCCATGAAGGTCGGCAAGGAAGAAATCATCGGGATACTCGCGGCGGTTGAATATTGGTCGCACGCCGACCTTGACACGCTGAACAAGGAGTGGCGTGGCCGGGTCGAACGCATCGCAAAGTTAGTCGAAACGGTTCCAGGCGTCACGACCAACATCACTATCCCTGAAGAGGGCAATAGCTATCCAACCTTGACCGTCATGTGGGATGAAACCCGCTTCGGATTGACGGTGGCTCAATGCGACCAACATCTACGTGAGGGTGAACCCCGCATTGAAGTGTTGACCAATACCAATCCGAGCCTGGTACCAGTGGTTCGTGAAGGCGACGATCCAAAGAGGAAACACGAAGCCCATCCAAATCAGTTGCAAATCATTTCCATGACTCTTCGCGCAGGAGAAGACCTCACCGTCGGCAATCGGCTGCGCCAGATCCTTGCCGCCGCCCGTAAAGAAAGCAAAACAGCATGATCCCCGTCCAGCGGCACGCCGTTCTGCTCATCGCTCTATTCGCGGCTAGCCTGGTTGCACGTGCCGGCGAGCGGAAGGTCGACCCTACCTTTCTTTATCGCGACACGTCTGCGGTCCAAGCGAAACGATCCGACCTCACGACGGCCAGCTGCCATTACAAGGCATTGTTCGGTCAGGGGGACGCGGATACTTCAGTGGTTGTAAGCGTCGCCCGATATGGCGAAGCGGTCATTGACCCCAAGGGCAGCTGCGCCCCGGTTCAATATGCGGACGAAGACCAGGTGTATGTGGTTCTCGACGGGAAGGCCGCCGTCAGGTACGGAAATGAAATGGTATCCCTCAATAAAGAAGACTATCTCTATCTACCATCGGCACTTTCGCATACGCTAAGTAACAACTCCGGCGCGCCCCTCAGGGTGGTGGTGATGGGCTTTAAGACCCGGGGATTTGAAAAGACCCCGCCCCCGCCGCACCCATTAAAGGCCAACATCGAGGACGTGCCAACGGGCCTCGTCAGTGGCCACCCATCTTCGACTCTCTACCGGTTGCTCATGGGCGATGTTGACAGCAAGCGGGATCGCCTGGCAGCGGGCCATGTGCTGACCAGCCTTTTTCTCATGGAGATTGCGCCGGGCGGCACCAACTTCCCCCATCATCACGAGCGTGAAGAGGAGATCTACCTGGTTTTGAGTGGTCATGGAGAGATGGTTGCAGGGGGAGGCATGGATGGAATTGAAGGCAAGCATCCTGCCAAAGCCGGGGACGCATATTTCTTCCGGCTCAACTGCACTGTCGGCTACTACAGTGCGCCTAACGTCAAATCACGTATCCTCGCCGTGCGTTCCTGGTATCCGGGCATGCAGCAGAAAGGCGCCAAGCACTAAAGCATATTCATTCGCCTGGCGCCAGTGTCCGGCGTGCGGTCGCAGCTTGGTTGCCTGATCGCGAGGAGAGTAGAGTGTCCTCATGGATTGGGGACCACCCTAAACTGGGCCAGCCAACGAGATATAACGGCCCGGTGACACCTTTGTCCCGTTAAGATCATCCCAATGTAAGGAGAGAAGATCATGAAGACGGCAGGCGGCACGGAGGTCATCCAGGGAGACGAGCAGTCGAGAGATGGGCACTATCGCGCCAAACAGGATCTGCGCCAACAGACCGGGATCGAGGACCGGGAAAAACGCGCGTCAGAGCTGGATCCGAACGACGCGATTTCTCTCCAAGCGCAAAACCCTCTCACTCTTGACAAGGTCAGAATCGGGAAAGCCTCGGAGGAGGCCGCCGGCATTCCGGCAATCTGGAACACCATGCTCTACGGCATTGGTGACATGGGCCCGCTTCGATCGTCCGAAGCTTTCTTGAAGATCAACCACGTGACCGGGTTTGATTGCCAAAGCTGCGCGTGGCCGAGCCCCGACAAAAAGCGGAAGATCTTCGAGTTTTGCGAGAACGGAGCCAAGGCGGTCTCTGATGAATCGACCGGGAAGCGCATCACGCCGGAGTTCTTCGCCCGCTATTCCATCGCGGACCTGGCCGCGCAATCGGATTACTGGCTTAACCAACAGGGGCGATTGACATCGCCCATGGTACGGCATCCCAATGCAACACACTATCAGCCGATCACATGGCCAGAGGCCTTCACCATAATCGCGGACGAGCTCAGGAGCCTCGATTCTCCCGATCAGGCCAGCTTCTACACCTCTGGCAAGACAACCAATGAGCCTGCCTTTCTTCTGCAGTTGTTCGCCCGGCAGCTGGGCACCAACAATCTTCCCGATTGCTCCAATATGTGCCACGAATCTTCGGGCGTGGCCATGACCGAAAGCCTCGGCATCGGCAAGGGTGTGGCGACGCTCGAAGATATGGAGAGCAGCGAACTCATTTTTATCTTCGGAAACAATCCCGGAACCAACCATCCGCGGATGCTTACCTCGCTCCAAAAAGCAAAAGATCAGGGCGCAAAGATTATCGCGGTTAATCCTCTCCCCGAAGTCAGCCTGATGCGGGTAACTAACCCGAACCCGCAGGATTATGGGAACCCGCTGGAATTGCCCTTTGCGCTGCTGGGCAAGGGCCAGCCGCTGGCTGATCTGTATCTGCCGGTGCGTGTCAACGGCGATGTGGCGGCCATCAAGGGAATACTCAAAGACCTCTTCGAGCGCGAGCGCGCGGGACGCCCCTCGGCGATTGACCACGAGTTTATTCAATCCTTCACCGAAGGCTTTGCAGAGCTTCAGGCCGATGTCGAAGCGGCCAGTTGGGAAGAAATCGAGGAGGAGAGCGGCCTGACGCGCAACCAGCTGCACACCGCCGCCGAGATGTATGTGGCTTCAAAAAAGACGATTTGTGCCTGGTGCCTCGGCGTAACCCAGCAGCGCAATGGCGTCGATAACGTGAACATGATCGTCAATCTTTTGCTGGTTGGCGGTCATATGGGACGCCCCGGCGCGGGGACCGTATGCGTCCGCGGCCATTCGAACGTGCAGGGGGACCGCACCATGGGAATCTGGGAGCGTCCGCCTAAACCGTTCCTGCAGGCGCTGGGAAAAGAGTTTGGCTTTGAGCCCCCACAGAAATGGGGGTATGACACGGTCGAAACGCTGCATGCCATGTTCGATGGAGGGATCAGGGTATTTTTCGCCATCAGCGGCAACTTCCTCTCCAACGTGCCTGATACCGTGTACAGCGCGCACGCCATGCAGCGCTGCAAGCTCACCGCTCATGTATCGACCAAGTTAAACCGCTCTCACCTCATCACCGGCGAGCGAGCCTTGATCCTGCCTTGCCTGGGGCGGAGCGAGGAAGACATCCAGGCAACGGGAAAGCAGTTCGTCACCGTCGAGGACTCGATGGCCATCATCAATCCTTCGCAAGGTTTCCTGCGCCCTGCCTCGCCGGAGCTGATGAGCGATGTGGCCATCATCGCCAACCTGGCGCAGGCCACCCTGGGCGTTAGATCAACTACTAAGTGGCTGGATTTTGCGGCGGATTACAATTTGATCCGCGACGCCATCTCCAGAGTGATTCCCGGCTTCGAAAACTTTAACGCGCGGCTTGCCAGCGAGAAGTTCTTCTATCTGCCGAATGCTGCCAAGCACCGGATATTCAAAACCAGCTCGGGCAAGGCAAAGCTGACCGTGTGCCCCATTCCCAAGCACGATCTCCAGCCGGACGAATTTCTTTTGACCACAATCCGGACCCACGATCAGTTCAACTCTACAATCTATGGGCTGAACGACCGCTATCGCGGTGTCTTTAACGGTCGCCGGGTAATTTTGCTCAACCCGCTTGATATGCAGGAGAGAAATCTCCACGCCGGCCAGGTAGTGGATATCTACAGTCATTTCGAAGGAGAGGTCCGCAAGGCGCCCAATTTTGCCGTCGTTCCCTATGCGATCGCACGCCGCAGCGCTGCCGCGTACTACCCAGAAACCAATGTCCTGGTGCCCATCCGCAGCGTCGCCGCCAAGAGCAACCAGCCTGCTTCAAAATGCGTTCGCATCACGCTCACGCCGGCAGCTTCCGGCAAGACTCTGGACTTTTCCCAGGCAGTTCTAGATCACAATATGGATCGCGCTGTCCCGCGTGTTCCCTGAGGAGTAAGGACAACGATGAAGAATCGTGCCCTGGTGCTTGGTGGAGGCGGGGTAGCGGGGATCGCCTGGACAACTGGTTTGCTCCTGGGCCTTAGCGAACACGGCGTCGATCTGCGTACCGCGGAGTTAATCGTGGGAACCTCCGCTGGTTCAGCAGTTGCCGCTCAACTCGGCAGTACCTTGCCGCTGAAGCAGCTATTTAACCGCCAGGTCGAGCCTGCGCAGCAGGCTCGCGAGCTGGCGCCAAACCCCCAACTGTTTGAGTTGTTTGAGCGCGCTCTCCTGATGGCTAACAGCTTGCCCGACCGGGCAGACCACATACGGCACATCGGACGATGGGCACTTGAAGCACCGACGGTTACAGAAGAGCAACGACGATCGGTGATTGCGGAGCGCCTTCCAAGTCATGCCTGGCCGAGCGGCATGCTTTTGATCGTGGCTGTAGATACGGAAACGGGAGAGACCAAAATTTTCGATCGGCTCTCGGGAACAAGTCTTATCGATGCGGTCAGTGCGAGTTGCGCCGTGCCCGGCATATGGCCTCCAGTCACGATCAATGGACGGCGCTACATGGACGGCGGTGCTCGTTCATCGGATAACGCCGACCTGGCTTTGGGATACGCCCGTGTGGTGATTGTCTCTCCCATGGGCACCGCGCGCCCAGAAGTTACTGGGGAGACCCTTGAACAGCAAATCGAGACCTTAAAGAGCGCCGGCGGCAAGACCTATGTGGTCGAGCCCGACCAGACGTCGAAGAACGCTATCGGTCTCAATCCCCTGGCCCCTGAGACACGCGTACCCGCGGCGAAAGCCGGGCGCAGCCAGGGTCATGCGATCGCCCAGGACATCGCGCGATTTTGGACCTCCTCTGAGTGACTGGCTGCCTAAAGACAAGTCCCTAAAAGCAGTGCGCCTAACATTTTGCCGTTAACCCCCTGAGTTATGGCAACTAAAGCTTTTTGCACTACAACTGCAACTCAGCCAGCTGATACTCCGTCAATCTGTTCAAAGTGTGACCAAGGAACAGTCTTCGGAACGCTCCAAACATTCCTTGAGGTCATTTTGTTCAAGGAGTTCCTTCATATTAGGTTGTGCCTAAGCTGTCAGGCTTGGGGATAGCGTTCTTCTGCGAAACGAGCTCCGCGAAAGGGGGTATACGGCCCGGTGGCGAAATGATGCTTCCCGAAATCAGGCTTCCTCGACGGGTAGATGCCCGATCGAGGGTTGATTCGGATACTTGAACTTGTCCAAACCCAGTTGATGAAACCGCTGAGAGGGATACGTGGGCAAACTGTTCTACCTTGGAAATCCCAACCCCGGGGAAAGAATCGCATACGAAACGATTGATCTCCGTTACATTGATGAGCCGTTTAACTTCAGGCGGAATGATAGCAGGAAAGACAAGAAACAAACTGAATGCGCAAGGAGTCTAAGCCACCCGAAGAGCCGCATACCCTATCCCAAGTGCAGCCCTTCATTCCCGCCTCTCCCGCCTCTCGCGCTTCCCGTGGTTGGGCTGTTTGTTTTTGTGCTGTTTCTCGGATGCGGTGGTTCTAGCCTGCAAGGATCAGTGGCAGCTACCGCGAATCCGCAGGTGGCTATCTACACGGTCACTCCACAACAGCCTGGGGACGTGACGATATTGTTCGGCCCAACCACCAGCTATGGACTCCAAACCTGGACCAAAAAAACACAACCGGCAGGAACCCCAGTTAGTATTTATGTGGCCGGCATGAAGGCGAACACCGTTTACCACATGCAGGCCGTCGTGCAGTATGGAGATGGAACGACCGTCAAGGACATCGACCGTACATTTAAGACCGGGAGCTACCCTGCAAGTTCGCTGCCTAGCATAACGGCCACAACCGCTCCTGGACAAACACCGCAATCAGGGATTGAGATGCTCAATACGATTGAGTCAACGGTGCAAATATCGGCGGCCGATCTATCCGGCAATATTATCTGGGCATATAATCCAGGCTTGTCCTTAGATGGCGCACAGTGGGTTGCCCCCAAGCAACTGGCGAATGGTGATTTTATCGCTGTGGCCTCAGCTAACTCCTCCACGGCGTTAACTACCTCTCCGCCTGCGGGGGCGCCGAATCTGGTGCGCGAGTTCGATCTTGCTGGCAATACGATCAAGCAGATCACCATGGCGCAACTCAACGCAGCTTTGGCTGCGGCGAATTACAACCTTACACTTCTACTATTCTCCCATGATATTAACGTCCTGCCGAACGGGCATTGGCTGATTTTGGCGAACACACTTAAGAGTGTGGTACTAACCGGACAAACCACGCCGACGCAGGTCTTGGGGGACGTGATCGTCGATCTGGATACAGATTTCAAACCTGTCTGGGTGTGGAACGAGTTCGATCATCTGGATGTGAATCGGCACCCGTGGATGTTCCCCGATTGGACGCATACGAACGCCGTTATCTATTCGCCTGATGACGGCAATCTGATTGTCTCGATACGCCACCAGAATTGGATTGTGAAAGTGGATTACTATAACGGCACTGGCACAGGAGATATCCTGTGGCGCTTAGGCGCGGGCGGCGACTTCAAACTGTTGGCTGGGACCCATCCCCAGGATTGGACTTATGCACAACACGGCATATCGTTCACCACTGCGAACACCACGGGCATATTCGGCTTGGCCGTCATGGATAACGGGAATGATAGGCTGTATGCCGGAGGTCCCTTTGGAACGACATGTGGTACAGACGGCACCCCCGCTTGCTACAGTACAGTCCCGGTATTTCAGATCAATGAGTCCGCGAAGACAGCCACGCTCGAGTTCCATCAGATTCTTCCGTCGAGTCTATACAGCTTTTTCGGGGGTAACTCCCTAAGGCTGAGTAACGGCGACATGGAGTATGATCTTGCCGGTCTAACTCCTGAAAGTTCTCAAGTTTTTGAAGTAACCGACGAGCCTACTCCCCAGACGGTTTGGAGTTTGAAGCTCAACCAGAATTACGCCTATCGCGCATATCGTTTGCCCAGTCTCTATCCCGGAGTACAGTGGTGAAACTTGGACGCGCTGCGATGGTCCGGTATTCTACGACCAGCAAAAGGCTGGTGACTGACTGCATCAGTGCGTCCAAGACCAAACCCATGACGAGCGTCGCCCAGGCGCCTTCAGGCCTTAAGCCGGCGGAGACGATTATGTTTTTGTCCAGGACGGCGAGCCGCACCTCCTCTTCGTGGAGGTGCGGGATTTGCGGGAGTTGTCGCAGGCCGCGTCGAAAAGCCTCTGCAACCTAAAGACAGAAAAACCAGCAAGGCCGGAGGAAACCACTAAGAACGGGCGCAACCGCTCTCTTTGAAGCGGAAACGAACAATTGAGAAGAGGTCGAATTTAGATATTCCAACGGCAGAAACAAATTAAAATCTGGCGACCTGCAATAAGACGACAGCAAACGTTCATTCCTCCCGTAGCAACTGCGCCGGGTCGACCGCCAAAGCGCGGCGCGCGGGGATCCAAGTGGCGACCATGCCGACCAGCATCATGGTGACGACCGTCCCCGCCAGGACCAGCGGGTCGCGCGACGTGGCCTGGTAGATAAGGTGCGCCAGCAAACCGCTCGCAACTACACCCAGAAGCAGGCCGAGCACGGAACCGGAGAACAACAGCAGCAGCGGACGGAGGAGCGCCGCGCGCGTCAGCTGTGTGCGACGCGAGCCCAGCGCTACACGTATGCCAAATTCCTTCAGCCTCTTTGAAACCGAATAGGCTGCCATACCGAAGACCCCGGTGACAGCTAAAATCGTAGCGATAAGCCCCATCACGCCTAGCGCAGCCGTGGCCACTCGAGCCGGAAACAGCGCCAGCGCCAGCTCGTCAGACCAGCTATGCAGCGTGAAGGGCAAGCTGGAATCAACGCTAGCGAGCACGTGGTTGAGCGCAGCTGCTGTATCGGCCTCCGGTGATGGCGACCGGACCACAAGCGCCGTATCGCCCTGATTGTTTTGCGCAACAGGAAAGAACATAGTCGGAGTAGGATCTTCGGTCAGCGATTCGTACTTGCCATCTTCAACTACCCCGATGACTTCGATGAGGTCGCCCTCAAGGAAATGCCGCCCAACCGCGGGGCCATTGCCGAACATCCTGCGGGCAAAAGTCTGGTTCACTAGCGCGACCCTGGGTTTGGTTGCGTCGTCCTGCCAGGTGAAGTCACGGCCGGTGAGCAACCGGGTTGCCGCAGCCTGTAAATATCCGGGCGAGATGGAGTAATAGTGAGCAAACATCACACTGTTGGAGGTTCGCTGTTCGGCCGTGCCCTCGCGATACACCGGCGTCGAGCTACCGCCGGTGCCAAGCGGGGTATTGTCGATGGTTCCAACGGCGGTCACGCCAGGGATGCGCTCGGCAGCCTCTATCATGCGCCGTTGCACGGGCAGAGCGGAGCTATCGGAGTAGCCAGCCATATGCATATCCGCCTCCGCCAGCACTGCGCCTTGGGGCACGAAACCGATCGGCGCATGCAGCGACCGCTCCATGCCGCGGAGTGAGACCAACGAGGCTGTCACCAGCAGGGCGCAGAGGGTGATCTGTACGCCAAGCAGAAGGTCGCGCAACGTGAGGCGGCGCGATAAACCTGCGATAGGACCTCCACTCTTCATTGCCTGCATAGCATGCGTCCGCCAGATCTGTCGCGCCGGGATCAGGCCGGGCAGCACGGCGCTCACCGCGGAGAGCAGCAAGGCGATTGCGTAAACGCGCGCATCAACAACGACCGCCAAGCGGACGGGAAACTCCGCAAAGGGCTGCCAACGGCTAAGCGCCGCGAGCAGCGCGGCGGCCAAGAGGGTTCCTACGACGCCCGCAGCCATGGAGACCAGAACAGCTTCGGTGAGTAATTGGCGTAGGATGCGCCAGCGAGTGGAACCGATGGAGAGGCGGATGGCAAGTTCGCGAGCACGGTCGGCAGTACGTGCGGCAAAAATGCTGGCCAGGTTGACGCAAGCGGCGGCCAGCACAAGAAACGCCAACACCATGATGCCGGTGAGAAAAGGCCGGGCCGGCCCGCCCAGCGTGTCACCCAGCAGTCCTGGCCTGATTAAGCGCGCCGACAAGCCATCGTCGAACGTCGGATACTCCTGGGCGAGCCGGTGGGCGACGGAATTCAGGTCATCGACCCCTTGCTGCGGGGTGACGCCGGGCTTGAGCAGGCCAAGCACGTTGATGCCGTGGTTCATCCGCTTGTCTAGATAGTTGAACCCATCGATCTGTTCTTCATTGACCATCGGAATCCAGAAGTCCGGCCAGAAGAACAGCTCGGTCCCATGGAAGCTCTTGGGTGCTACTCCGATGATGGTGAATGGGTGCTTGTTCAGGTCCACAGTAGCGCCAATTACGAGTGGATCGGCATGGAAACGCGTGTGCCAGAAAGTGTCGCTAAGCACGATCAGGGGCGCGGAGTTAGGGCCGTGTTCGTCTTTAGCGTGGAACAACCGGCCCACCTGGGGCTGGACGCCCAGCATGTCGAAGTAATTGCCTGAGACTTCGTAGTTCCAACACTTTTTGGCAGCGCCGCCGATGCTCATACCAGCCATGGTCAGCTTGTACGCGGCTATATCGCTGAATGTAGTGTTGCGGGCGCGGTAATCGAGATAGTCGGGATAGGATTGCGAATTGTAACCCTGAGGCTTCTGCACGATCTGGACCAGCCTCTCCGCACCGGCCACATTCAGTGGGCGCAAAAGCAGCGCATTGAGCACACCGAAGACGACCAGATTTGCGCCGACACCCAGGGCTAGCGTCAAGATAGCGGTCGCCGCAAAGCCGGGCGAGCGGCGCAATTGGCGCAGTCCATAACGAATGTCGAACGCAATGTTCTCCAGACCCAAGCTGGCGTCCGCGGCGGTGACCTGCTCGTTGACCGACGTGGGGTTGCCGAAGCGGTGGAGCGCATCGCGCCGGGCCTCCCCGGGCGGCATACCGGCGGCGATGTTGTCCTCGATCCGCATCTCGATATGCGACCGAAGTTCAGCATCGATTTCCCGCCCTAGTTTGGGACGGGAGAAAAGATTCGAGATGCGGCGCAACATCGACATGCAAACACCTCACGCGTAGCGGAATACGGCGCGTATGCCCTTGACCAGTTGCTCGAAGCTCTTTTCCGCTTCCTCCAACTGCTTCCTGCCAACGGCGGTCAGCTTGTAATATTTCGCCTTTCGCCCTGTCTCTGTCAGCGCCCACTCTGAACGGACCCATCCGCTCTGCTCCATACGGTGCAACGCTGGATACAGTGACCCCTCTTCAACATTCAGCAACGCGTCGGAGGCCCTTTGAATGTGGAGCACGATGCCGTAACCGTGCAGCGAGCCGGTCTGCGACAGTGTCTTAAGAACCAAAAGATCCAAACTTCCCTGCAGGTCATTCCGCGCCATGCGATCGACCCCTTTACATCTTGGTATACTGCTAAGCGTAGACCTAGAAGTAGAGGGGTGTCAAGCGGAAATGAGCTTAGGGAGGTATTTCCCGCTGCACTTCAAAACACACACCCCAGCCAGCGTCAGAACGTCCCGGGTAAGCACAAAGAAGCTGACGCCGCGAAGTCCGTAATCGGAGTTAAAAAAGGTGATTGGCAGCTTCAGGGTTTTCCAGACCCTGGGGATCTGTGCCGAACTACCGGCTGAGCTGGCTGCTGTTCCTGATCATTATCTGCGGCACGCCGTGGTAATAGTTAATTACTCCCGTAGCGCATATATGTACCCCCACGCGAGGGAGTTCCCCAACGTTCTCTCGATCTTCATCCCACACCACGAGCGCGAATTTCTGTTCGGGAAAGGCTGAATCCAGATCAATGAAGGTTGGCTTGCCCTGGCTCGCCATCGCAGTATGTTCGTTGCCTACAGTACCGCAGACCTTGGCGCTCTCGCCATCATGAGCCCTGGCTTGAGCGGTAGTCAGGGTTTGAGAATAACCGATGCTTATCCATGTCATCAGAACGGCTGCAAGCGCGATCGACCTCATGGCTTCTCCCAACGAATTTTAGGCGGATGCCCATACATTAAACCGCAAGATCAGCTAATTTCAAACCCTTCTACCATGAAATGGTGATGTTAGTAACCCGTTCTGACTATGAACCGTTGATGAAAGGATTTACGGCCGCCAAAAATTCGGCCGGCTTCTCGATCGAAGGTCCGTGACCGCATTCGGGGATGATGGACAGCTTTGCGCCTGGGATGCCTTGGGCGTAGGCGCGGCCCTGTGCGAGGGGGACGATCTCATCGCTGCCTCCCCAGACGACCAGGGTGGGAACGGTGATTTTTGCCAGGCGATCGCTCACCATTTCGGCTGCAATTTTCGGATTTCCCCAGATGGAGCGCTTGGTGAAGCCATCATTGGCCTTGAGTTGCATGGTCCAGTCCTCGCGAACGAACTCCTCAGTGACCCTGGATTTGTCGTGGAAGACAATGGCCACACCGCGCGCATCGGCCAGGGTTCCGGGGACGGCAATGGGCGAGGCGGAGGGGAGAGGAACCATGCCCGCGGCGTCCTCGAGAATGAGCCGTTGCGGTTTGGGCAGAGCATAAGGTCCGCTGTTCTGCGGGGCCAGCGATTCGATGGTGTAGAGGGCCGAGATCCATCCACCGAGGGACTCACCAGCGAGGGTGAACTCCTGGATGTTGAGAGTGCGCAGAAACTCGCCGAGGAAATCCACGTAGGTTTGGATGGAGTAGTCGATGAACGGCTTGTCCGAGCTGCCAAACCCGATCTGGTCCAGAGCAATTACGCGGTGCTTCTCGGCTAAGGGCAGAAGGACGTTGCCCCAGTCGAAGCGGGCCTCGCTGCCGAAGCCATGCACCAGCACGACCACCGGTCCGGAGCCGGTATCGTAGTAGGCGATCTTCTGCCCGAAGACCGGAACATTGAGCTTGGCAGGCAGGCGGGACTCCGGCATCAGCAGCGGAGGGGGTGCACCACCCGGGGCTTGCGCCACCAAGGACGGGGCCAGGAGCGCACAGAGACACAACAGGAGTACGGCTCGCCACATAGGACTACACACCCTTTCACAGAAAGATGAGTGAATCCTAGCACTGGCGCCGAGAGCGCTGGGGTTTGGCGATGGCTTTGGACTGCCGTTGGTCCTATCGCTAAAAGGTGAAGCGCACGCCGATTTCCATCCGCCAGGCCTCGGCAGTGAAGGGCTGCCCAAGGTTAGAGGAAGTGAGAGGGATAGACGTACCTCGCACAGGCCCTTGCACCGTGCGTGCTGGGACGCGGGCTCAAAAGGCTGCCTCGGGGCGGGACGATTCATGGCCAGTAACCTCTGCAAATCTATTTGGCGGGTTCGCAAGCCTTGCCTGCGCTCTCAATACCGTCCTACCACACCGACTGCGGGACAAGGGCTGGTGTATAAGCCTATTCTGATAGGCATCGCTTGAGGAAAGGTACCCCTAGTTAAGATGGCGAACGAGAGATCGAATGGTCCAAGCAGACGCGCATTCCTCAAAACGTCCGGGCTGGCTGCGGTCAGCGCCGTATTTACGGAGGAAGGTGTTGTTCGCGCCGCCGAGGGATCCCGTGAAGCAGATAGTGCGAGCACAAAGCCGCGGCAGGGACCGGTTGACTGGGTCAACATCCTTCAGGGCACAGCATCCACCCAGGAGTTTTCGCGCGGCAATACATTGCCCATCGCCGCTCTTCCCTTTGGCATGGCGCATTGGACCCTGCAATCGCACGAAGACACACCGTGGATGTTTCAGCCCGGCGTTCGACGCATCCAGGGTTTTCGCTGTACGCATCAACTGAGCCCCTGGCTGAGCGACTATGGGCAAGCGAGCTTTCTTCCCTTTCGCGGAGAGATCCATCCTGAAGCGGCCGCGCGCGCCTCCTCTTATGCTGTTGAGGAAGCACATCTTGGACCTCATTCGTTGCAGCTTTTCCTGCTGCGCTACCGCGCCCATGTTGAGCTGGTCCCAACCGAGCGAAGCGCAGTGATCACGGCAACGTTTGAAAAAGACGCGAGCGAAGAGATGATCGGCCTTCTCTTCGATATTCCGGGCCGTCAGGGTACGATCGAACCCGATCCAGCTACGCGATCGATTCGTTTTTCATCGACTGCAAACTCCGGTGGTGTGCCGGACAACTTCGCCACCTACTACCTGCTGCAGCTCAAAACCCCTTGGGATAGTTTTGAAGTGAAGGAGGCCGGTGCGCACCGGATTGGTATCCTTCGCTTTCGGCAGGGCTTGTCTTTGGAAGCGCACATCGCCACCTCCTTCATCGGCTTCGAGCAGGCTGCACTCAACCTGCGCAACGAGATTGGACAGCGCCCGGTAGAGAATCTGCGCAGCTCGGCTGCAGCCAGGTGGAACGATCATCTGAACCGGATCGAGATCGAAGGCGCCACCGACGAACAGCGCCGCACCTTTTATTCGTGCATGTACCGCGTCCTGTTGTTTCCCCGAACCTGGCACGAGCCGGATGCAGGCGGCAAAATGCATCACTTCAGCGCCTTCAACGGCAAGGTGATGCCGGGTGTGATGTACGCCGACCACGGCTATTGGGACGTCTATCGCGCGTGGTATCCGCTGATGTCCATTCTGTTTCCAGAGCGGCTGGGTGAGATTCTGCAGGCCTGGGTAAACGCGTATAAGGAGGGTGGCTGGCTGCCGCAGTTTCCCTGTCCGGGATATCGCGCGTGCATGACCGGCAGCCTGATCGACTCCGTCTTCGGCGATGCGGCAGCGAAGCATATTACCGGCTTCGACATGGAAGGCGCCTACGAGGGCTTGAAAAAACATGCCACCACACCCGGCGACCCGGCGAAAGGCTATGGGAGGGTCGGATTGGAGTTGTATCTCAAGCTGCAATACGTTCCCGCGGACCACGTTCCCCAATCCGTTGCGGAGACCGTGGACGCAGCCTACGGTGATTTCTGCATCGCGCAGGTTGCACACGCGCTGGGCAAAGAAGACGATCACGCTGCCTTTATGAAACGCTCTGAGAACTGGCGGCATGTCTACGATACCGAGGTGAAATTCTTCCGCGGCAAGAACGAAGATGGCTCCTGGCTTACTCCGTTCAATTCCTTCACCTGGGGCAGCCCTTATGTAGAAGGGGCAGCCTGGCAGCACCGGTGGGACGCACCCCAGAACCTCTCCGGTCTGATCGAACAAATCGGAGGCGAGACAGAAGCGGCGAAAGCGCTGCAGGAGATGATATCGACGCCACCTATCTTCCACGTTGGCGTGTACGGCGTCGAGATACACGAAATGTCAGAGATGGCGGCGGTGCCGTTTGGCCAATATGCGCATTCCAATCAGCCGGTACACCATCTTCTCTACATCTTTGCGCATGCCGGGCGGCCGGATCTCACGCAGCTATGGGCGCGCAAGGTAATGCAGAGTCTCTACACCCCGGATACGTTTGCCGGGGACGAGGACACCGGGTCGATGTCCGCATGGTTCGTTTTGAGCGCGCTGGGATTTTATCCCGTCTGCCCGGGAAAGCCGGAGTACACCCTGGGCAGCCCCCTATTTGCCCGTTCTGTCATACACGTACCTGGCGGAGTTACATTTACCATCGAAGCCCAGGGCAATACGCCCGATGCGGTCTTTGTCCGGCGCGCTTCTCTGGAGGAAAAAGCCATCACCGGCAATCTCCTCGACCACTCTGCCATCATGAAAGGCGGAACGCTTCGCTTCGAAATGGCGTCCAGCGCACAGCCTGGTGGAAGCGCTGGAAATTCCGCCTCACATGCTTGACCCCATCGCGCGGCGAGAAATGGGCCACTCCAGCGCGTCTTAGTATTTCGCTCCCGATGATTCGGTCCATCAGCATCGTCAGCCCTAACCTGACCAGCCCTCCCAACCCTTTGTCATCCCGCTCGACCGGCCCGCCGTGGGCGCGGCTGCCAAGCAAGAAAAAGATTGCCATCCGAGGTTGCCCAAGGCATCCCGATGGCATGAAGGGCGCCCTGTGCCGTGAATCTGCACAATACGTTTATGGTCTCTCAGGACCGATTGAGGAAGCGCGTTGCCCGGCTTAGCGGTTTGCGCATGAACGAAATCTGTGCCGCATTGCCCTTCTCCCTAGGGCGCGTCAACAACAATCATAGTGCCGTTTGTTGACTGCTGCGGCGGCTGTTGATCGAGGTCGACCAGCCCGGCAACGCCGATGAATGCGTGTGTGGCGCTCGACGTCGTGACATCTGGAAAGATGTGAGAGCCTTCCTCAGAAAATAAGCCGGCATATCAGACACGAACCTCAGTTTTGCATCCCCCAGCAATTCGCGTTTCAAGCCGGCTTGCGTCCCCAGTTCTCAATGAAAGTCATGATGCTGGTCCAGTAATGCGGATCCTGATAGCAGGAATGGAACTCCTGCAGCATCTTTTCGCTAACGTGACCCGATCTCACGAGTGCAGGCGCCAACTCCCGCATGGTCGAGGTCCAGTATGTCGCCCAGCGCGAATCGCCGTTGAACTGGGCGGTGTGCCCTTCCCCGGCAACTTCCACCAGCCCAAGAGAATCCAGCCAGGCGGGGATCTTGCGGCCGATGAAGTAGTCGATACCAGCCTCCACCGACCATTTAAGCCATCCCTGCCAGAATGTGCGCATCGCCCCTGGCTCGGTCACCGTACAAGGCAGCATATCCGGCTCGATGGAAAGAAGCACACCTCCCGGTTTCAACGCGGCGATCATACGCTCCAAGGCGTTGCGGGCAGGCGTGAGATGGTGGAGCAGAGCACGCGCAACGACAAAATCGTAGTACCCCTCTTCGATTACGTCCTGCAGGATATCGATGCGGCGAACTTCAAGACACGGCATTCGCAGGTCCGCGAGGTAAGCCAGATCGATGTCGCTGGCAACCACGTGGCCCGTGGGCCCCACTGCCTCAGCCAGAGCCTGCGCGATCGATCCGTTGCCGCAGCCGAGTTCCAGGCAGCGCCAACCTGGACCCACGCCCAGGGGCGAAAAGCGAGCCCGCTCGTTTGGATCCAGCAACGAGGACATCAGCGCCAAGCGTTGCCTCTCGCCCACTATCTCATGAGACAAAGTGTATTCGCCCATCCACCTCACCATTCACTGACGTCGCGGGGGAAACCCGCGCCCCGAATTATACGTTCCACTTACTACAAGCGTGCTGCCTAACCTTTCGTCCAGCAGTACCAATAGAAAGATCAAACGCAGGATGTTCAATCAAAACTCTGTTCTTTCCCTCTGACTCTCAATTCATCCGATGTAGTTATCGGTCAGCACCGGCCGTGTTTTAACCGTGGTCGCGACAGTCGCCGTCTTCAGTATTTCCGTTGAACGAGTTGGATGGGATTGCCGTCCGGATCGGCAATCCAGGCAGCGCGGAGCTTGCCGTCGAGAAAGTCATGCGCAGGAGAAAGAAGAGGTGTGCCCTTGCCAATTAACACGTCCAATGCAGCATCGGTGTCGTCCGTCCAAAGGACAATCTCGATCCAGCGTCCTTCACCGCCGGATCGAAGGCCGTGGTGGTCTTGAGCTGCTTCCATGGTCGCGATTCCCAGGGTAAACCCGCCTAGTGTGAGTTCGATATGCACCGGCTCGCCCGATGCCGGAGTGCGAAAAACCTCAACAAAGCCAAGCTCCGAGTAGAATGCCACCGCACGAGAAAGATCGCGCGAATAGAGATTGATCATTGGGTCTTTAAAGGTGGGCATCGTTGGCCTCTTCATTCACGAGCATCAGCCACACGGTCGCCGCTCCCGCCAGTTTATTGAATGGCCGGTATCCCGGCAATCCCTCGACTGTTCAGCGGCCACTCAAATCGCACGCTTATGAAAACTGCCATCTTTCATGATGATCGAGAGCCGATCACCACCGCTCCCCAGCACAGAGATATCTTCGAGTGGATTGCCGTCGACCACCAGGATGTCTGCGACGGCGCCCTCACGAATGCAGCCGAGCTTTCCCGCTTGCCCTATTAACTCCGCATTGACGGTACATGCCGAACGAAGCACATCGATCGCCGGCAGCACCCGCGTGCGCAGAGTGAACTCTGTACTCTGCCGCACATGCAGGCTGCCCAGCAGATCTGTGCCGAGACCCATTCGCACGCCCGCCCGCTTCATGATCTCGAGTGTCAGAAACGCCCCATCGCCAAAGCGTTTCAACTTCTCCAAGCTGGCCGCCGGTAATCCAAGCGCCTCGCCCTCTTCCAGCAGGCCCACCATGATCGCCATGGTAGGCACCGTGAATGCGCCTTTCTCAGCGACAAAGCCGGCCGTCGCCTCATCAATCATGGTGGCATGCTCGATCGATCGCACGCCCAGCTCCGCAGCCCGGCGCACAGCTTCTTTCGGATGACAGTGAGCAGCCACATAGGAACCCGCGCGGTCGGCCTCCTCTACCGCAGCACGTATCTCTTCCTCGGAGTACTGGCAGCGGTCGATCGGATCGGTCGGCGATGCAACTCCTCCCGAAGCCATGATCTTGATGTGCGATGCGCCACGCCGTAGTTCCTCCCGCACCGCCTTGCGCACCGCGTCCGCCCCGTCGGCAACCACCGCCAACTGGTCGCCGTGATAAGAACAGCCGCAAAAACCGACCGTCTCAAACGCGTGGTCTCCGGGTCGAAAGTCTCCATGGCCGCCGGTCTGCGAGATAAAGCGGCCGCCATAAATCAATCTCGGGACCGTCCCCAGCAAACCCTCCTTGATGGCCAGAGCCAGGCCAATGTCGGCCCCACCCACGTCGCGCAGTGTGGTGAAGCCACGATCGATGCTTGCTCTGAGAAACCGCGATGCAAAGTGCGCCAGGTAAGACATGGGCGATTGCACGACCCTGACGATGTTCAACCCCGCTCCGTACACATGAACATGCGCATCGATCAACCCTGGCATCAGTACACGGCCGCCACAATCGACGACCTCGTCCTCGCTGCCTGGCGGCCGCGCCGATATCTCGGCGATCACACCGCCATCCACAAATACCTGTTCCCGCGCGCGCAGCGTTTCCGAGGCGCCATCGAAGATACGGGCTGACTGAAAGACAATTCGTCGCTTCATTCACACTACCTCTTGGGACAGCGCCCCAATAGCACCAGCGGCCGTAGCAGCATTGGCCTCCTGCGAAGCCCGCGAAAGCCGGCCGCGCAGAAAGACTGATCTTACCCCTTCTCCACCGAAGCGCCGGCACGCTCGATACGGCAAAGAAGTAACCTCCATCGGGCTTCCCCGATTGCGCCACTGGCCACTTTGCATAGACTTTACAGTATGTCTGACAAGACTCATCTACTGCGTCTAAAGCATCCCAGGCTGGCCCTTCAGCATGTGATTGCATCCAGCGTTGAAATCCACGGTGAGCACCTGGCACTGCTCGACTCAGACGGCGGACTCGTTGCACTGTTTCTTATGGACGACGTCCAGCACTGGAATGTGCTGCCGAATGCGGAGTCCTGCGACTAGGGAGCATATGGCTCACTTGCAAGTCTCGCATCGTGGCGGCGGCTCGCAAAGCAACTAACCTGTCGGCTGCCATGAGCATTGTGCCCGCGAATGCTTGCTGATAAACTCCCGCCACGGACGAAATGAAGACTTCTGACTACGTCATTCGAGGCGGAGTTGAGGGAAGAGAACGCCTGCGAATCTTATCCCGGGTGATGCAGCCCACGAGCCTCGACTTGTTGCATCGCACCGGCATTCGACCAGGAATGGTTTGCCTCGAGGTGGGCTGCGGAGGAGGCGACCTGGCTTTCGACATGGCCCGCGCCGTGGGCCCTGCAGGCAGAGTTCTGGGAACAGACATCGACCAGGAAAAGCTTGATCTGGCAAACCGTGAGGCCAGGACTCTTGGACTCAGGAACGTCGAATTTCGCCTTGGGGATATTACTGAAACCACGCCCGGAGTGAACTTCGACCTGGTCCACGCGCGGTTTCTTTTAACCCACCTGGCAAATCCTGACCAGGCCTTGGCCAGAATGCGTGCCGCTCTGCGTCCTGGTGGGCTGATCGTCGTTGAAGATATCGATTTTCGCGGACACTTTTCCTATCCAGACAGCTCAGCGCTCCGTCGATATGTGGAACTATACACAGAAATAGTGCGGCGCAAAGGCGCGGATGCCAATATCGGACCTCGCTTGCCGGCTTTGCTCACCAGCGCCGGTTTCGAAAATTTACAAATGCATGTTGTCCAGCCGGCGGCAACTGTGGGTGAGATCAAGCTTCTCACTCCGCTCACCATGGAGAACATCGCCGGCTCAGTCGTTGCCGGCGGTCTTGCCTCGCACGATGAAACGGAGCGGCTCGTGGAGGAACTCTATGACTACGCTCACACCTCTGGCACCGTCGGTTGCTTCCCACGCATAGTAGAAGTATGGGGCAACGCTCCAGTGGCTTAGTGGGATCGACAGATCCAACCCGGGCAGCGGGCAGGCTCTACCCTTCAACTCGAACGGCCAGTCCAACCGCCCTGTTGCCCAGTTCCACGAAGAGCTTCGCAATTTGGGCGAAATTGAGAGCCGGCAAGAGCCAGTAATCATATTAGTTTCCGATAGCCCACATGACTACCGCGGGACGTAACTTTCGCCCGTTGTTCTGCCGAGTCCGTAAATCTCTCCAACGATGCAAACAATCAACGGCTCGCTCGCGGACTAGTACGTGTGTTGCCGCCAAGCCCCTGGGGGGAAACTTTTTTTTATTAATGGCACTTTTCGGCAGTGGACTGCGCTTAAGAGATTGAAGGCGATCAGAGTTCGACGCCTCATGAAAAGGAGACACTGTCATGAAAAGGATCGCAGCAATCGCACTCCTCGCTATCGCAAATTTTGCCATGGCCGGCACGTCATTCGCGCAGTCCCAACAGATTCGGGCGGATGTCCCCTTTGCCTTTACCGTCGGCAATCAGCTGCTTCCCGCGGGCACCTACACGATTAGGACCAAATCAGAAGGCCTCGTAGCGATCAAGAACCACGATAAGCCCATTACCGTGCTTACCCTTGTCGACCGGGACGGCGCCAAGGCGCCAAACAGCGGAAAGCTCATGTTCCACAGGTACGGCGACCGGTACTTCCTGAGCGAGATTCTCTGCGGCTGGGCGGACATGAACGTCACGGTTCCTCGTTCGAATGCGGAGAAGAGCGTTCGGCGGCAACAAGCCATGGTCTACCCGAGCAGCGATGTCTTCATTGCTGCCCGCTAACGGGCTCATTGGGAGTGGGGCCCGAGGCCAAACCAGACCTCGGGTCCTCACCGCCGACGCTCATCCTCCTTCTCTGGGGGCAAGCAGGCGAATTTTTGATGCCTTTTGCGGTCTCCAGGCATCTCGTATTGAGGCAATCACCGGGCTGCGGACGGTTATGGGAAACCGAACCCATCCGGAATTCATTCCGGTGCCCGAAACTGCATGAGGGCAACCAAATGCGCCGGCGTGTGACGATAGACTGGAAACAGTTTCAATGACGTAATAAGATCGACTGGAAACAGTTTCGATGCCGTAATAAGATGGTATCGAAGGTTCTGCTGGACTTTAAGACCCCCAATTCAGCAACTGTAGACGGGCCCCTGTGCGATCTCAAAGCGGAGGCCATCTTGACGAATTTCGGGCCGCTCCTACAACTCCCAGAAGAACCGCAATCAGCTCCGGCCGTCAGCTACCGGAATATCAGCGAGAATGGCCCAGAACTTCTGGAATTGCGCACCGAGGCGGGGACTGTGTACGTTCGGCCGTCTCGTTGGCAACGCATTCGTCTTCAGTGGGCCTTCCGCCACTTTCGTGTCCTCCCCCCGCAGGTCCTGAGCCGCAGCGATCGGCGCCTGATTGAGAGACTAGCCCGGTCAGCCGTCGTAAAGCCGACTCTACCGGTGGCACGCAGCACGGTCTTTGGAGTCGTCGATCAAGGGCGCCCCAAGTCGCCGGCTTCCGCCAACCGCGTGGTCACCCTGCGAACGGCAGGGGTAACGACGCAAGTGTTCCTGGCGAAGTCCGCGACTCCAGCGTTGCCAAATTCAAATTTGTACGTTGGCGTCAAGCAAAAAGATACAAAGCAGCTCCCCGCGGGCCTAAAGAACTGGGGCATCGTGTTGGTGGCTGCTTGTATCACAGTGATATTGGCCTCGTTTTCCGGAATCCCTCTGTTCTCAAGTTCAGGAGAGAAGGAGAATCCTCAAACAGCAGCAAAGCCAATCGAGCCTGCCGCGAGCCATAGCTGGCCTTTGGGTCTGCATCCGTCTGCAATCAGTCTGCCTCCCATTTCAACGACAACTGTCTCCTTATTGGATGGCGTAAAGCCAAGGCGCTTGGTCGCAGCCCCCCCGCTCGAGCCGATGGTAGCGCAACAAGAAACGCCGTCCCCGGTAGTCAGCTCCGACCAATCCATCAGCAGCAGCCGCTTGTCGATTCCGGCTCTTGCTACGGTTCCTGCTACGATTCGGCCGGTTCCGAATGCTCCTCCGCCTCCTGTAGAACGCCGGTTTGTCTCGGAGCTTCCACAGGGTCACTTTGCTCATCCTGTCGTTTCTGAACCCAACCTGGTTGGAGAATTGCAGTTAAGAGCGTTGATTGCCGCAGATGGGTCGGTTAAAGACGTGACCCTATTAAGTGGCAACCCCATTTTGGGGGAAGCCGCTATGCGCGCAGTCCGCCAATGGCACTATAGCCCCAACCAGGTTGCTGGCAGTCCAGCTGAAGTGGAGACACAGATCAGGATGAACTTCTTCGGCCAGGACGCAGTATCGATCGCTTCCGTCGCCAATAAGGGACTGGCGGCGCGCACAGACGGAACGTCTCCTGCTCCCTAGCAAAACGCAGCTCATGCGTCGGTCAGGCTTGCTGATCATCCGGATCGCGAAGATTTTTCATCTGTTTCAGCAACCAGATCCTAGCCAACGCCCAGTGCCGCTTCACGGATCGCGGAGACATCTCCAGGATTTCACCGATCTCTTCGACCGAGAATCCACCGAAATAGCGCAGCTCCACGACCTTCGCCTGCCGCGGATCCACTCCTTCAAGAGTGGTTAGGGCATCATGCAAAGCAAGCACCTCGCTGGATCGCTCGCTGGAAATCATCAATCCCTCTTCCAGCTCAACGCGCTGCAGGCCTCCCGCTCGCACCTCGGCGTTGTGCGCTCGTGCGTGATCGACAAGCAAGCGACGCATGACGTTTGCCGCCACTCCGATAAAGTGCTGGCGGCTCTGCCAATCGACGCTGTCGCGAGCCAGACGCAGATATGCCTCATTGATGAGTGCAGTCGGCTGTAATGTGTGGTCCGATCGCTCGCGTTGCATGTAGGACTTGGCTAACCGGTGCAGTTCGTTGTAGACAAGGGGCAATAGCTTCCCGGCCGCAGACTCGTCTCCGTTTTTCATGGCCTTCAACAGAAGGGTGACTTCCCCGTCATCCGCAGACATGATCGTTGGCTCCTGTCAGTTTTCGGCCGCCGTTCGCTTTTTCAAAATAATTTTCAAAACATTGGCACTTTTCGGCAGTGGAATCCGCTTAACAGATTGAAGGCGATCAGAGTTCAGCGCCTCACGAAAAGGAGACACTGTCATGAAACGGATTACAGCAATCGCACTCCTCGCCATCGCAAATTTTGCCATGGCCGGCACGTCATTCGCGCAGTCCAAAATGGTTAAGGCGAATGTCCCCTTTGACTTCACCGTTGGCAAGCAGCTGCTTCCCGCGGGCACTTACACGATTAAAGCGGAATCGTCGGGGCTCATCGCGATCAAGAACCACGATAAACCCATTACGGTGCTCACGATCGACTGTCCAGGACGGATCCAGGTCCCCAAAAGGTGGAAAGCTGATCTTCCACAAGTACGGCGACCAGTACTTCCTGAGCGAGATTCTCTGCGACTGCGGCGGATATGGACGTCGCAGTCCGTCCTTCTAAAACAGAGAAAAGGGTTCAGCTGCAGCAAGCAATGGTCCAACCGAGCAGCGAGGTCTTCATTGCTGCCCGCTAACGGAGTCATTGGGATGGAGGGCCCGGGGCCAAAACAGACCTCGGGTCTCCTCATGGACATTCGTTAGTTTCTAGGAACCCTCAGCCGAATATTGCTGAAACGCTGATACCTTTTGTGGCCCCCAAACACTAAGTCCGTAAGACAGAAATGCGCTTAGGCCTATTCGTAGGAGAATCCAGAGCCAGTCCGGACCCCTCTCCGGCGGCATAGGTCGTTACAAATAAGTGCTTTGTGAGGCGGGTGTCATGGCTATTCAACCCCAATTCGTGGAGCAGCTCTTCGAGGCCGCATTGGCGCTCGAGCCGGCCAGGCGCGAGGCCTTGCTCGACCAGGTGGGCAGCCGCGACCCGAAGCTGAGACGCACGGTTGAAGAGCTGCTGGCCGAGGATGCAAACGCCGGCAGCCTGCTGGAAGTCCCAGAAAGCGAGCACAAACATGAGTACCCAAACCAATCCTGTCATCACAACGGCAAAACTGGTCGTAGCCGATCCCGGCCAAACCCCGGCTGAAGTCAAGGTCGGCCTGGGGGGTACCCTGGAATTCAGGAACCATTTCCGCGAGTTCCCCGATTTCGAAATAGAGTTCGAAAAACCTGGTCCGCCCTGTGAAAGCGACAAACTTACGGGAACGATCCACGATCCAATATTCGTTCATATGCCCGATGCGGACGCGACGTTCTACTACCACATCCTTTACAAAGAGAAGGACGGCTCCTGCAAACGTCGTGAAGGAGTTTTTCTAGCTCGCTCTTGCCCCGGTTGCAGGTAGAAAAAGTAGGTCTCGCTCCTTCATCGGTTAAAGCGGCGACAGCAGTTAACTGATCGCCGCGTCACCACCCAAACTCTTGTCGCCATTGGAGGAGTTTGTGCTGTATCCGTCTCACCGCGACCTGGCGGGCCGCCGGCCAAATAAGCTTGGCGTATTCCTCGCGCTGGAAACGCGAGAGGGCACGGTTTAGTTCCCCGGGTGCAAGTGACCACCGGTTGTACAGCATCGAGGAGACGTACCGTCGCCGGTCGAGCACGGGGTGCAAGAAGGCGTCGCCAGCGGGTGTCCGCAAATCTTCTTCCATGGTCGGCGGGAACCAGTCACAATGAGAAACGTCGCCAAAGTCGGCCAGTGACAGCCACGTCATGCCCGCACGCGCGACCTCCGTCGGTATAAACACCTCACTGCTCGGCCACTGTCGCATAAACGGATCAGAGCCCATGGCAAGCCGCCGCTGATGCAACAACTTTAGAGCAGCAGAGGAAAACAAACACGCATTCAACAGAGAAAGCTTGACCTCGCCCAGAGGATAGACATGGCGCTGATAAGGCATCCAATGCCATTTCTTGAAGGGTCGTGTAATCGGCAGGGCGACGAAGTCGGCCCCCTGCGACGCCGCACGACCCACAAACTGCTCCAGTGAGCATTGCATGACGCAGTCATACTCGACAAACAGGTAATAGTCGTAGTCCGGATACTGGGTCCGAAACTGATAGTGCGCGTAATCCGGATTCCACCACAGCACGCCACCCACGGCATAGCGCATCGGAAGGCCGGCGCCCGCAAGATCGTTGCAGGTGAAACGGACTATACGCTTGAATGGTATCGGCCCAACCGCGCCGTTCGTTTCGTCTACCGAGACGTAGAAATCCAAAACGCCGGTGGCTTCCGCCAGGCGCTGCGCCTGACGCTCAACAAACTCGTCCCAGGCGTACGTTTTGAAGACAACAGCGCAACGGGGAGCAGCGATGGTCATACCCGTCCATCTCCAAGAATGAGTCGAGGCGCGAGAAGCAGCCCCCGCACGCTACGAAATAAGCAACTCGGAACCCAGACCTTCAACTCTGCCCTTCTTAGGCGCATGCCTATCCTACGTCCATGGAGATTTCCCCCGTCGAAGGAACCCATCTCCCTCTAAACCATGGGCACGGGCTGCTCTGTGCACGACGTCTTTCGCCACCCTGACTCCTGCTCCCCCTTTATCACGGCGTAGAGGCATTCAGTCACTTGGTCAACCTCATGGTCAGTCATGGTGTCAAACAGAGGTAGACTCATCATCCTTGCGGATACATCGTCGCAAACCGGTAGCGGGCCTGCCACGCAAGTTTCTTGAAAATACGGCTGCTCCATTAGGTGTGGACTGAAGTAAGTTCCCGTCGTGATGCCGCGGTCGGCTAACTCTGCCCGGATAGCCGACCGGCGCCCACCCAGCCCGGAGGGCAATAAGGCGGTCACAAACTGATGTGCCTGCATGCCTGGTGCTCTCAGTTGGAACTGCAATTCCGGTAACGCTTTTCGGTAGCGATCGTGCAGCGCGGCCCGATGCGCCATAATGCGATCGTAATCGACCAGCCGCAACTGACCGAGTAATGCGCCCACTTCACTGAGTTTGCCGTTCAATCCAGCCATAGTCGCGGAGCGTGGCTCACCAAAGCCGAAATTGCACATCGCGCGAAGCTTCGCAATACGATCGCGATCCGCGCTGTAGATCAGTCCCGCCTCTCCCACCGCAAATGACTTGGTGGCGTGCATGGAATACACTACGCTTCCCGCAAAGCCGCTCCCGAATCCACGCCCGTGCTCGTCGAAGGTACCCAGCGAGGCTGCGGCGTCCACTACGACCGGCACGCCAAGTTCCGCTGCAAGTCTTTTGTAATGCTCTAAATCAATCGGATAGCCAAAGGTCGCGTAAGGCATCACAATCGCGATCTTGCCGGCATAACGTGCCAGCAACTCCGCCTCCGCTGCAGGATCAGCCGCCCAGTTCATTGGGTGAATGTCACAGAGAAGCGGTGTCAGGCCACACCAAAGCGCCGCGTGGGCCGTGGCGGCGAAAGTGAAGCACGGCATAAGGGCAAACTTTCCAGAGGGCTGCTCGCCGGCCGCGTCCCCGATCGCCTCTTTGATGGCCACCATAAGGCCGATCGTCGCATTACAAACAGTCGTGCAAGCTCCTTCACCACCGAAAAAGCGATCCAGCATATCCTCTTCAAAGCGAGTATTGACCGGACCGTAATTGCTGAAGATCCCGCTCTCCTCAAGCGATTGCAGTTCCATGACTGCACGGGAAAGTTGGGGTGGGGAGGGACGCACGAGGGGAATTTTCATGCTTCGGAAGCTCCTAGCTAGGTAGCGTTGATCTGCTCCAGGCGCGCAAGCGCGGACGATTCAAGTAAGTAGTCTTCGGCAATGCCGGGGGACAAAATGGCATCGGCGATCATCGCGCCAACGTCATTCTGCCACAACCAAAGACCATTTGCCTGACCCCTGAAGCTAGCCTCACCGCCGAGCTTTCCATAGGGGACAAACCCCGCGGCCAGGCCAATGGCAAATAAGTGCGGAAGTGGGTTGCCGCCGGCGTCCATCACCCGGCAGTAATTATCCACAAGCCGTGCCTGCGGACTTGTTTCAGAGTGAAGGGACACTCGTTCCCCCGCCTCATCAAAGACCGGCAGGGCGCGAGGCCGGTAACCGAGCGCGGCAATCACCAGGTCCGCATTGTCCAGCAACGCCAGTGAAGCCGCGTCATCCATGACCGAGCCGATGTAGCTGCAAGCGAGGCTCAGGCGGACGCCCTCCAATACCGCGCGCGCGCATGATCAACTCCCGCGAGTCCAGCCGGAATCCGCTCAGGCGAAACACGCGGCCGCTCACAGGACAGATGTCATCGGGTCCAAATTCCGTATACCCATCAGCCAGGGCGGCTTCCACGTTGGGATAAAAAATACGCAGCTCCCGGCGGTGAAGGATGCTGAGTCCACCCGCGCCAAACGTGACTCCGGGCATACGGTTCAGCAACGCGAATGCAACCGCCGCTGCACTGGTGGACCCGCCAACGATGGCAACGCGGGGAGGCCGGCTAAGGGCGCCGAGACGAGCGGCAACTTCCGCGAAACCGGTCGGCGCTTACAACATCGCCGGATTGCAGCAACCGTTCGCCACATCTCTCCACCAGGCTGACGCCGGCCACCACCTCACGCCCAAGCCGCTCGACCGGCTGGGACGCGCCTGTGGCCAGCACCACGTTGCGAGAGTCGATCGTGCGCTCGCTTCCGCTCTCAAGATCCTGAATCAGCGTCAACCAACCCGTTTGCGTGCGCTGTGTCGACAGTGCCCTGTGTCCCTTAAGAACGCGGCCGTTTGGCGAGGCCGCAACCACCTCATCCATCGCCTGCCCGACCAGGCTCAGAAATTCACCTGCGCGGCGCAATGGCACCGTGCCTTCTCCCACTTCCACAAACTCTTTCGTGAGTGGGTGACTTCGCAGTGCCGCAAGCTCACTGTCCGGTGGCCCGGCAAGGCAGTCGGCAAAGGTGAAACCCGTACTGTCGGAGTTAATGCACCAACGCCCGATCGTCCCGCCCCCAACGGAGCCCGACTGCTCCACCAGAGTGACCCCTTCTTTCAGCAAGTCAGCGAGACGCCCACGCCTATGCGCCGCGAGCAAAGGCGCCAGTCCCGCTGGGCCTCCACCAATAATGGCTACACCTGTGCTACCCAAGCTCAATATCACCTGCTCCGGCGTGGCCTAAAGGCAGGCGACGCCGTCAATGTTGGGGGGGATGGTCTAGAGCACGACACAGTCGGATAGCCGCACCTCAACATTCTTAGCGGCGCCCAACGAGTATCCTGGCGAGCAGCTTACGACAGACCTTGGCCAAAAGCAAAATTCCCCTCGTTCCTCAACAAACAGGAACAAGCTTTACCAAGATAGGGTTTCCGCCCCCAATCTAATGCTTGCTTAGACGAGATATAGAAGGATTCGCCGATGAATATCTCGGCAGTTAGTAATCTATCTGGTTACTTTGGTAACCAGATAGGGTGTTACCTGTGCATACGTAGTCGAAGCGCAGCCCTCTTAGATCGCACTCCGCCAAGCGTGTACGGCTAGTGCGCTTCTTTACCGCAGGCTGAAATGCCGAGGAGCGTGAACCAGGAAATGGCTGAATCCGTCTCCTGGCTCTGGAACAGCGTGGCTAGCGTCCCCTCAGTACCCCACTTGCTGTCGCAATCGGAGGAGTTTGTGCTGTATCCCCCTCACGGCGACCTGGCGGGCCGCCGGCCAGATCAGCTTCGCGTATTCCTTGCGCTGGAAACGAGCGAGGGCACGGTCTAGTTCCCCGGGCGCAAGTGAGCCACGGTTATACAACATTGAGGAGACGTACCGTTGCCGGTCAAGGACAGGGTGTAAGAAGGCGGCGCCATCGGGTGTCCGCAAATCTTCTTCCATCGTCGGCGGAAACCAGTCACAGCGAGAGACATCGCCAAAGTCGGCCAGCGACAGCCACTTCATCCCCGCCCGCGCAACCTCGGTCGGTACAAACACCTCACTGCTCGGCCACGCGCGCATGAACGGGTCGGAGCCCATGGCGAGCCGCCGCTGGTGCAACAACTTGAGCGCAGACGGAAGAAAACAAACACGCATTCAACAGAGCGAGCTTGACCTGGCCGGAAGGATACACATCGCGCTGATAGGGCATCCAATGCCATTTGTTGAAGGGCCGTGTAATCGGCAAGGCAACGAAGTCGGCTCCCTTGTGACGCCGCCCGGCCCACAAACTGTTCCAGCGAGCATTGCGCGACGCAGTCATACTCGACAAATAGGTAATAGTCGTAATCCGGATACTGCGTCTGAAACTGATAGTGCGCATAATCCGGATTCCACCACAACACACCACCCACCGCGTAGCGCATCGGAAGACCGGCCCCGGCAAGATCGTTGCAGGTGAAACGGACTACCCGCTCAAACGGTACCGGCCCGACCGAGCCATTGGTTTCATCTACCGAGACAAAGAAATCCAGAGCGCCCGAAGCCTCCGCAAGGCGGTGCGCCTGACGCTCTACGAACCCATCCCAGGCATAAGTTTTAAAGACAACAGCACAGCGGGGAATAGTGATGCTCATATCCGTCGTTCCTCGTTCCTGCCCATCTTGTTCGTCGGCGCTTTCGCGCCTTACGCCTCCACCAGCTGTACTGGCTGGTCGCTGTGCGATGCCTTTGGCCGCCTCTTCCCCTGCTCGGCAACTATCAAGGTGTGGAGGCGGTCAACCACGTGATCAACTTCATGGTGAGTCATCGTATCGAAAAGAGGCAGGCTGATCATCCGTGCCGAAACATCGTCGCAGACCGGTAGCGGACCGGCCACGCAGGTTTTTTGGAAGTATGGCTGTTCCATCAAATGGGGGCTAAAGTAAGCTCCTGTCGCGATCCCCTGATCGGCCAGTGCCGCACGGATTGCCGCCCTTCGATCACCCAGTCCAGAGGGCAACAAGGCGGGTACAAACTGATGGGCCTGGCTGCCTGGTGCTTTCAATTGGAATTGCAATTCGGGAAGTGCGTCGCGATAGCGATTGGATAGCCCGGCCCGGTGTTCCATAATGCTGTCGTAATCCATGAGCCGTAACCGGCCGAGCAGCGCGGTCACTTCGCTGACTTTGCCGTTCAAGCCAACCATGGTCGCGGTGCGTGGTTCACCAAAGCCAAAGCTGCTCATGGTACGAATCCGCGCAATACGATCCGTGTCCGCACTGTAGATCAGTCCGGCCTCTCCCACAGCAAACGACTTGGTCGCATGCATGGAATACACCACGCTCCCCGCAAAGCCACTTCCGAACCCACGTCCCTGCTCGTCACATGTACCCAGCGAAGCGGCGGCATCCACTACCACCGGCACGCCAAGCTGATCAGCCAGTCTCTTGTAGTGCTCCAGATCGATCGGGTAGCCAAAGGTCGCGTAGGGCATCACAATCGCGATCTTGCCCGCATAACGCTCCAGCAACTCCGCCTCGGCTGCAGGATCAGCCGCCCAAGTCGCCGGATCAACGTCGCAGAGCAGAGGCGTCAGGCCGCACCAAAGCGCCGCGTGGGCCGCGGCTGCGAAAGTGAAGCCCGGCATAAGGGCAAACTTTCCAGAGGGCTGTTCCCCAACCGCGTCCTTGATCGCCAGCATCAGGCCGATCGTTGCATTGCACACCGTCGTGCAAGCGCCTTGACCGCCGAAGAAGCGATCCAGCATCTCCTGCTCAAAAAGCGTGTTGACCGGTCCGAAATTGCTGAAAATTCCACTCTGCTCAAGCGCCTGCAGTTCCGCGAAAGCAAGCGAGAGTTGCGGTGGGGCGGGACGTACTAGCGGGATGTTCATACTTCGAGCTCCTAGGCAGTGTAAATTTCTTCCAAGCCCGCGAGCGCGGGCGATTCAAGTAAGTAGTCCCCGGCATAGCTGGGGGACAGAATCGCGTCGGCTATCATGGCGCCCACGTCGTTCTGCCACAACCAGAGTCCATTTGCCTGACCCCTAAAGCTTTTTTCACCGCCAAGCTTTCCATAAGGGACAAATCCTGCAGCCAGACCAATGGCAAATAAGTGAGGAAGCGGGTTGCCGCCGGCGTCCATCACCCGGCAGTAATTATCCACAAGCCGTGCCTGCGGACTGGTTTCAGAGTGAAGGGATACTCGTTCCCCCGCCTCATCAAAGACCGGCAGGGCGCGAGGCCGGTAACCGAGCGCGGCGATCACCAGGTCCGCATTGTCCAGCACCGCCAGTGAAGCCTCGTCATCCACCCCGAGCCGATGTAGCTGCAAGCGAGGCTCAGCCGGCCGCCCGCCGATTCCGCGCGCGCGCATGATTAACTCCCGCGAGTCCAACCGGAATCCGCTCAGGCGAAACACGCGGCCGCTCACGGGACAGATGTCATCGGGCCCAAATTCCGTATACCCATCAGCCAGGGCCGCTTCCACGTTGGGATAAAAAATACGCAACTCCCGGCGGTGCAGGATGGTGAGCCCGCCAGGGCCGAACGTGACCTCAGGCATACGGTTCAGCATGGCGAATGCTATCGCTGCTGCACTGGTCGACCCGCCAATGATGGCGACCCGTGGAGGCCGGCCAAGACCTGCGAGACGAGCACCGACCGCTGCAAAACCTGTGGTGCTCACAACCTCGCCGGATTGCAGCAGCCGTTCACCACATCTCTCGACCAGGTTGACTCCAGCCACCACCTCACGCCGAAGCCGATCTAGCGGCTGCGAGGCGCCCGTGGCAAGCACTACATTGCGGGAGTCGATGGTACGCTCGCGTCCGGTCTCAAGATCTTGAATCAGCGTCAACCAACCCGTTCGCGTGCGCTGTGTCGACACTGCTCTGTATCCCTTAAGAACACGGCCTTTGGGCGAGGACGCAATCAACTCGTTCATCGCTTGCCCGACCAGGCCGAGAAACTCAGCTGCGCGCGGCAAAGGCACCGTCCCCTCTCCCGCGTCCACAAACTCTTTCGTGAGGGGATGATTACGGAGTGCCGCCAGCTCACTGTCGGCTGGCCCAGCAAGGCAGTCAGCGAAGGTAAATGCTGTACTGTCGGAGTTAATGCACCAACGGCCGAGGGTCCCGTCTCCAACGGAGCCGGACTGCTCCACCACCGTGACACCCTCATTTAAAAGATCAGCGAGACGCCCACGTCTATGCGCCGCGAGCAGAGGCGCCAGTCCCGCTGGGCCTCCACCGATAATGGCTACACCTGTGCGACCAAAGCTCAATGGCACCTACTTCGGCGCAGCCCAAATGGGCGACGCCATCAAGATTTAGGGGGGATAGTTGGTTGAGCGGATTATTTCCGCTTCTTAGCCAATTCAGCCATAGCTTCCATCGGGGGGATGGGGGTGTTCTGCCCAGTCTGAATCTGCTTAAGTAGGAGCATACAACGCGATTGAGAATTTGCATCTCAATCCTGGTAACCTAACGATTGAATCTAGTACTCAACTGGATTCGCCTACGCCTTGACAAGGCCTCACTCACTCGATCCTAATTCCCACCCTGCCCCTAGACCCGCGTTTTTCCGCTTCCTGGAGCTGGAATTCGAAACCAAAGGAACTGGCGGTTGTTACTTCCGGTGCGGCACAGTAACCAGTGGGCTGGGGGGAGCCCCAGCTAGAAACTCTTCATCCTAGGACCAGACGCATGTTCCCACTTCACCCGGCAAACCTATGATTGGGGACGCTGTTCCGGTGCCTCCGGTTACGTTGTAATCCTTCGCAGCAATCCCTGATCCCGCCGGCCTCCCGCTGCGACAAATCGGGCAAGATGCAGCAGCCCATATGGTTGGAAAAATCATCCGGAGTGAAGCCTATGTAACCGAAGCCAGCGGAGATCAGTCCCGGGACGGTCGTCTTCCAGCTACCTTGGAGCCTGGTCATTCATACCTCGGCGAGCCCATTCCAGCGCGTTTCATCTGCGCCAGCCACAGGAAGGTAGTGAAAGTCTCTCCGGAAACGTTTCGCAGTGAATGTTGTGTTTTATCGGTGAGACTGCCAACCGGCCACGGCCACGCAAGGAACTTTACCGCAAAACCACACCCGATAGTAGGTAGGGGGCACACGGCGTCGAAGATCATCGACACGATTGAGGTCGAACGAGTGCGACAGCACCCATACAGAGTGCTTCGTTTGGATCGCCTGTAAAATCTCGGGTTCTGAAATCGACGCGATATCAAGTTTTTTTGCCGCGGCGCTCATAATCGTCGGGCGTATCGACTCATCCCAAAGACGGGCATTTCTAAGCTGAGGCCCGTAGTAGCTCAGCACCATGGGATTGGAAACAGGACTTAGCACCACGAGATCTGCGCGTTCAAGCTCTGGCGTGAGCGTCTGTGAAATGTCTCGCCAAGGTTCCTTGTTACTATTCAGCACCGTCACTTGGAAGAACAAGCCAGTTCCGAACGCGGCCAGCAAACTAAACAGGACGGCAAGACGGGCGCGTCCAGGTGCCAAGAGCTGGCTTCCGGCAATCAAACACAGCGGCGCGACTATCCAGACGAGAATCCGCGGTAACAATATCGGGCGCGCTTGGCTGAGCACGACCAGGAGCGCAAAGAAAAGGCAGGGCACCACGATGAGCACGACACCTGCCCCCTTTGAGGGACGGTGGAAGGATATCGAGACGGCCAGCGTTACAAATACCGCGGCCGCGAGAAGGAACGCAGGCCACGGGTACGGTGTCACAATGCCGCTCACAATCAGCGAAGCACAGTAGACGATTTGGTGGATACCCGCCGACGGTACATAATTAATGATGCCGCTCTTGCTGGCTGTGAGCGCGCGCAGGTAATAAGGCACACCCACCAACAAAACGAGGGCATTTAACACTGTCCATTTCAAAAGTGCCTGGCGGCCGTGAGCCCCTTGTGTCAGCAAAAACAGCCAAACTCCGCCCCCGCACGCCACTACGAACACCAGGCCGGTCGCATGGAGATAGAGACAGAGGATCCCGAACAAAGCGTAGAAAACAGCGGCCGTCAGCGAGCGTGGGTCACGCAGGAACATCGCAGTAGCCCAGAGCAAGACCACACCGGCCAACATTAATATGGCATAGACCCTGGTCTCCTGAGCGAAATACAAGCTCGTCGGGCAGAGCGCAAAGAGAAGCGCGCCCACTAATCCCAGCGCCCCCCCGGCCAGTTCGCGACCAAGCAAATAGATTGCTGGAACGCAAAGCGTGCAGGCCAAAACGGATAAGGAGCGCAATGCTGCTTCACTGGAGCCCCACAACGCTATCCAGGCGTGGAGCAAGAGGTAGTAGGTGGGAGGGTTCGTCTCCTTGGACAGACCGTCAGTTACGACGTAGTGCAGTCCAAACAGATCTGCGTAGTACCGCGAAAAGATTTCGTCACTCCACAGCGACGCTGCCCCAAGATGGTAGATCCTCAGCCCGGCACAGAGAATGGTGATGAAGCCAAGAGCAACCACCTCGAACGAAATTCTCCGCTGAGCCGGTGATATCTGGCTGGTTAAGCGGGGCGGCGCCGGCAGGTTCTGTGTAGACATTTCGATATCTTCCGAAGAACATAACTGGGGAGGAAGTTTCGTTATTGTTCAGGATAGAGCAAGGCATCTAAGTGAAAATACAACTTTCCGACAGACCACACTTGCGATGGGATACTTATCCCCCACCCGTTAATGAACAAATTTCTTAGTCTCGAACGACTCTAACCCTATACTGGCCCGCTTTCCAAAGTGCGCTCTTCTTTAAGTATTACTGAACTTCGCCAAGCGCCCCGCGCATAGCATGCATTGTGATCTTTCCGGCGTGCTCCCCAGCCATAATTCGCGGCAAAAAAAAATTCAACCGCCCCCACAGTTTACGTCTTAATGTGTTAAGATTACATGGGCAAGTAGCTGTCGAAACACCTGGCTAGAGCCAGGAAAACTTTACCAGCAGCAAGCAGGCCGTATGACGGTACACCTCCGGTCACCGTACGGTTGCGTCCATCGAATGGCTACTCATGCTGCATTCCTAGTCGCAAGCTTGGCGCCTGGCCGGCGGCGACCATAAAACCCCCGAATGCACCGCCAGGTCACGATCGTATTCACGCCGTAATTCCAAAAAGTGATCAACACGCCAATTGAGCAGCCGACGCAGAAGATGAGCAACCTGCGGAGCGGCGCAACGCTAACCATGGCAAGTCTCCACTAACTTATGGATGGGGAGGGTCTTAGTGAATCAGACGCCGTCGATCCAAGGTGTCACAAAAAAGTAAGTAAATTGTCATTTTAATGGACGACAGCAAGGGTATGGTTAGTTTCATAAGCCGGGAGTTTGCCGTGGAGCCCGGAATCCCAGGAGCAGCGCCGCTTGGATTCTGCGTCGACCAGCAGTACTGCAATGTCGCACTGGCGCCGCCGGTCTTGTCTATGGGTGACCCGGGTGTGACCTTTGCGGCAAAGCTTCCTCTAGCCGCAGCGGGTTAGCAGCCCCACCATAGCCAAGGGCCCCTGCATCGGACGCGGTGCTTATCACCCGTCGCCTACGTCACCCGAGTGCTATTTCATGCCGCGTTCGGAGTTACAAGCTCCACAGCAGGCTCAGCGGCGGATGCCGATTCATAAAATCCTCGGGCGCGCCGCCAGGTCACGATCGTATTTACGCCGTAATTCCAAAAAGAGCTGATGGTCACGCCGGAAAGTCCGGCTAAATACCAGGGCAGGCCGGCTGCATATAGTCGGTGAGCAAAACTCAGATTGATCAATACACCCATCGAGCAGGCGGCGTAGAAGATGACCATCCCCCGGAGCAGCGCAAGGCCTTTCAGCCTGCGATCCCGGAAAGTCACCAGGTTGTTCAGGAAGAAATTAAACATCATTGCGCTCAGCGTAGCGACCACCTGCCCAAGCGCAAATGCCGGTGCGTCAAAGAGATGGAAAATCCCTAGGATCGATAAGTGAATCAAAAGGCCTAATGAGCCCACACCCACAAACACCACGAATCGTGCGGGGAGGTAGCGGCCCACAATCTTATCGACAATCAGAAAGAGATATTCCAGCTCCACGTTCACATCGAGCTTGCTCTCTCCTGCGAGTCGATTGCGAAACCGGTAAGGTACTTCACCTACCCGGGGTCGAGTCGGACTCGAGGCCAGGATGTCGACCAGAAGTTTGAACCCGGCACCGGTCAAGCGGGGCACTGAGGCCCTGAAAAATTCGCTGCCCACAACGAAAAAGCCGCTCATGGGATCGGTGACATCGCAGTGGCAGACTAGCTTGCTGACTCGAGAGCCAAGATCGCTCAAGCGAACCCGCTTCTCGGCAAACTCCCCCATGCTGCCTCCCGCAGTCCTTCGGCTGGCGACCACCACGTCCAACTTCTCCGATTGCAAAAGATGAAGCATTTCCGGCAGGATCGTTTCGTCATGCTGCATATCAGCATCCATGACCGCAAGGTACGGAGCTGGACTTGCCATCATTCCCTCGATGCATGCAGAAGACAGCCCACGCCGGCCGATACGCTCCAGAATCCTTACTCGTGGATTCGTCAGCGCAAGTTCACGGATTGCATCGGCAGTATGATCCGGCGAGTGATCATCCACAAAGATCACTTCCCAATTGACACCCTGAAGGGCGGTTTCCAGAGCGGCAACCAGCGGAGCAATATTCTCTCGCTCCTTATATGTGGGTATCACTACGCTCAATTCGAGGAAGGCGTGTTTCGATGCGGCTTCAGCTTGCGCGGACGAGTCCCTGATTACACTAACCATGGCAAGTCTCCACTGACTGTTACGGATAAGTTAGGGGGACCCAGGGTCTCGGTCGTTTCTGCCCTGTTTCGCGATAGTACTACGGAGTCCACATTCGCAAGAGTGGAAAACAAGTCTGCTATCCGAATACAGGGCCGCGAATGTAACCTGGACTGGTTATTGCCGTGCGCAAGCTGGACGGCCTTTGATCTCGCCGTCTCACACGTCTTTTGCACACTCGCAAGGTTGTCTCTCGCATGAGACTCAACCCAAATGAAGCGCCTCTGGACGGAGATGCAACCCCGCCATACGATGGATTACCGGTTGAGTACCGGTTGCACGCCCATTTGTTACCCCTGATCAAAGTCCGGCAGGTTGTTTGTTACCCTCGATCGACGTCTTTTGTTACCCGCGCCTCGAACTCTATTTGTTATTCATGATTTAGACGATTGCGCACGCGCGGCCAGCCGAGACAGCTTCACCTGCTCGCTCGTTGCTTATGCCATTCTGAGCAGCGCCCAGGTGCTCTGTCGATGCGGATCGCGCAGGGCGATTCCGTCCCTTGCTCTCAAAAGATCGGCCTGCGTTACGTCCCAGAGGACGCCGCCGCGAGAAGGCGGTTGATTTCTGCGCTCCATTCAGAGATCCACGCGCGCTTGGTGGTGTCATCGAGCCAGGAGGCGCGTAGACCGTTGAGAGCCACTCCGGCCAATTGTTCTGGGGTGCACCCCATATGCCGGGCGACCAACAAATACTCGCGGTTGAGGTCGGTGCGGAACAGGGCAGGATCGTCCGTATTGATCACCAGATTGAGCCCCGCGTCGAACATGCGGTGGATTGCATGGCCGGGCGAAGCAAGATCACGGAACGTGGTTGTGTAAGTGGTCGTGGTGGGGCAAACGGTGAAGAACACGCCGCGCTCGCGGCATGCTGCTACCAGTGCCGGATCGTCGACCACATGGTAGCCATGGTCGATGCGATCGCAGGCCAGCACATCAAGGGAAGCACCGACATGCTCAGACGGACCATTCTCACCCGCGTGGGCGGTCACGCGCAGTCCCCTATTCCTAGCGCGCCGGTAGACATCCGCATAGAGGCCGGGTGGATGGCCGACCTCGTTGTAATCAAGCCCGATGCCGATGACTTCCTCGCGCCGGTGCGCCAGCACGAGATCGAGAAACTCCATGCTGATTTCCGGGCCCAACTCGCGGTTCAAAGCTGGGATCAGGCGTGAGTGCACGCCGTAGTCTCGAGCGGCATCGCGCATCGCGGCGATGATGCCGTCAAGCATGGTGGCGTAAGCCACACCATGATGCGCCTGCGGGCTGAAGAAGAATTCGACGTAGCGCGCGCCATTGCCGGCACAACGCGCAAGCATTTCGTAGGTTACGCGATGGAAGTCCTCCGGCATCGACGATCGAGTTGCAGATGATGTCGTAGGCTTTGAGAAACGCGCCCAGATCCGCAAAGTCGAAGAGCTTCGACGCATCTTCATAATCGTGCGTCCGCCAAACCGTGTTTCTTCGCCAACTCGATTGCCGTGGTTGCCGCAACCGCTCCTTCGAGATGCAAGTGCAGCTCGGCTTTGGGCAGCGATCTAATAAAGTTCTCGATATCCACGGTCGATCTTTGCCCCTCCAGCATGTGATTCCCGCTTGTGAGTTGAGCCCACGCTCGTAAATTCGCCCTGCTGCCACTTGCTACAATTTGACCCTGCGGCTGGCCCGGATTTCCTGTACTCTGCACTGGACACGACCGTGTATGCGGCTTTCTTTAAGGAACGCCGCATGAAGTGCGCCGAAGCCAACAAACTGCACAGGAAATCCGGGTGGTCGCAATGATATCAGCCTTGCATCCCGGAACAGATATTGGAGCGGATGGATGACGACGGCGCTTCCGGTGATCGATGTTTCGGCTCTGGCTTCAGACGATCTCTCTGCCCGGGCGCGTGTGGCCGCCCAATTGGGCCATGCCTGCCGCGAGATCGGTTTCTTTTATGTGGTGAACCATGGCGTCGCTGACAGCACACGGGCCGCCATGTTTGCCGCCGCCCGGGAATTCTTCGCCTTGCCGCTCGCAGTCAAGGAGCAATATTCGATCAAGCGCTCGCCGCACAACCGTGGATATATCGCGCTCGAGGGGGAACGCCTCGATGAAGCCGCCGCACGGGCGGATTACAAGGAAGCTTTCAATGTCGGGCTGGAGCTGGCAGCCAACCATCCTGAGGTGCTGGCAGGTAAGCCGTTTCGGGGAGTCAATCTATGGCCGGCGCTTCCCCACTGGCGAGAGACCGTGCTCGCCTATTACGACGCGTGTTGGGCGCTGGGCCGACGGCTTCACCACGGCTTCGCGCTCGATCTGGGCATTGCGGAGGATTTCTTCGAAGACAAACTCGATGCGCCTCTGGCGATGGTGCGGATGCTGCATTACCCGCCGCAGCCGCAGAGCCAGGATCGCGCCCCCGACAGCGGGGCCGGCATGCACACCGACTACGGCAACCTCACCATTCTCGCCACCGATGGAATTGCGGGACTCCAGGTGCGCACACGCAGCGGCGCGTGGCTCGATGCACCCCACATTCCGGGCGCATTCGTTTGCAATATCGGTGACTGCCTGATGCGCTGGACCAACGATGTGTATCTCTCTACGCCGCACCGGGTCGCGATCCCAGTCCAGGACCGGTATTCGGTAGCGTTCTTTCTCGATCCGAATCCCGATGCCCGCGTGGAAGTGCTTCAGGGTTGCATCGCGCCTGACGCCGCGTCGAAATATCCGCCCACAACTGGCGCCGAATATCTGCGCCAACGGTTGACTGCAACCTACGACCACCTGAAGACCCCTGCCTAAGAGTTGGGCAAGGAGCTGAAGTCTATGCGGCGGCTTCTCTGTTCCCTGACTAAGGACGGGTGCCCCACATCTCGCTCGTTTTTCGCGAGATGTGGGATTCCACTGCTCTTTTCCTCTGACTCTCGATTCATTGGATGCGCTCAGCGGTCAACCTGGGCGGAGTTCTTTCCCCACCCACGATCGCTTCTGGAAATGCTTTCGACAGCGCTGGGCTGAGGCTCCTTACCGTTCAGAGAAGCAGTGAACGGTGCCCTCGCTACTCCGACCGCAGCGCCGTCAATGGATCGACGCTCGCTGCCCGGCGCGCCGGGATCACGCTGGCGGCAATCGCCACCGCGGCTATGCCGAGCGCTGCGAAGACATAGCTCACCGCATCGTAGGGCTGCACGCCATACAGAGCTGAGGTCAACGCCTTGCCCAGCAACAGCGACAGCGGAATGCCGATGATCACGCCCACAGCCGTCAGCATCAGGCTGTCGCGCAGCACCATCCACACCACCTGCCTTCGCTGCGCGCCCATGGCGATGCGCACGCCGATCTCGCTGGTGCGGTTGTTCACACGGTAGGCGAGCGTCCCATACACTCCTGTCGCCACCAGCACCACCGCCAGCAAACCGAAGAATCCGGCCAGCCGCGCAAAGAGCAATTGGCGGGAGATGGTCAGATCAAATTGCGCGCGCTGTGTCATGGGCTGGATCAGCGGCAGGTTCGGATCCATCTGCTGCACCGCTTTGCGCGCCGATGGCAGAATCGCCAACGGGTCGCCATGTACCCGCATTTCCACGTGCATTTGGCCGGTGATCGGAATCTGCGCGTACATGTACCAGGCCATGGGAATTGGCTCTTCATCGATGCTGCGATACTTGTGATCTTTCACCACGCCTACAACCGTCATCTGGTATTGCCCATTGTCGGTCCCAATACTGTGACCCAGCGGGTTCTGGTTGGCGAAGAAGCGCCGGGCAAACTGCTCATTGATGATGCCCACGTGGGGTGAGGTCGCCGTATCGGAATCGGCAAAATCGCGCCCCAAAAGTATGGGGACTCCGAGAGTACGGAAGAAATCGGGCCCGGCCACATTGCTGCGAACCGTCCCCGATGCGCCGTTAGCCAACTCTGGCAACTTGCCATCGACCATCATGGCGCTGTTGTCAGAAACCCACGATCCAAGGCGCTCCTCCATGATGGTCACAGACTCCACCCCGGGCAGACGACGCAGCTTGTTCATCAACTCCCGATAAAACGCGACACCTTCGGGAACCGACTGTATGTTGGGCTTCACTCCGAAGACGACCAGCCCGTCAACCCGCATGCCCAGAGGAGTATTTTCCAGATTACGCAAGGTGCGCACCAACAACCCGCCACCCACCAGCAGCACAACACACAGTGTCATCTGCAAGGCAACAATGATTCTGCTGGCGCGCGATTTGCCGGCATCCGTATGCGAGGTCGCCGCGGATGTTTTCAGTGCCAGCGCCGGACCGGCGGAGAGCACAACGCGCAGAGGCACCAGCCCGAACAAAAGCGTAGCCAGCGCCAAAATGCTCAGCGTGAAAAGCAGAGCGGTGTTGTCCGGGGCCAGGCTTGACTCGATCTGCGCCCAGGCTCCCAGCGCCTTGGTTGCCGAGTTGGCAAAGAGCCATGCCAGCAACGCTCCAGCCGACACCAGCAGCAAGCTCTCGCTGAGAAGTTGCCGCAACAGCGCCTTGCGCCCGCGCCCAGCGCCAGCCGCACCGAAAACTCGCGCTGCCGCGTCGCATTCCGCGCCATCAGCAGCATGACCACGTTGCTCAGGGCGATCAGCAGCACCAGACCGACCATGCTCATCAGGATGCGCAACGGTTTGCCGTACTCTTCCTCGTATCCCGGGAAACCCTTTACCTCTTGCAGGCTGAGTACGGGTCTCTTTTCTCCCGGCTGCGGGTTGCCAAGCCCGACATAGGCCGCTGTCTGAAATGCCGGCTCAAGTTGCGCGACCGCCTGCACCTGGTTCACGCCCGGCGCGAGACGTCCAATCAGCCGCAGGCACCACCACGTGGGTTTTGCGATGTATGTTTTCCCATCGTCCAAAGGAGCGCCCCACGCATTCAGTTCTGCGCGGCTCTGCAAGGGAATCCAGAAATCTGTGGAACTACCCGCCTCGACTCCTTCAAAACCCTGCGTAGCAACCCCCACGATGGTGATGGGAATCCCGTTTACATAAAGCGTTTTTCCCAAAACGTCCGGAGCGCTCGCGAAACGCCGGGTCCAGTAGCTATAGCTGATTACGGCAATGGGCGCGTGGTTCGACTCGTCCCGTTCGCTGAAACCACGTCCGTACGCCAGCTTCACACCCAGGCCGGAGAAGAAGGTACCACTCACCATGTCACCCTCGGCCTGCTCGGGTTGGTCCCCATAACGGACGGCAACCTTGCCCGTAGCCAGGGGCACATAGGCCATTACCGGCGATAGTCCCCGGTTTTGCCGCCGTAGCGCGTCGTACACCGCATACGAGAACGTTTCGTTCGAGTCGATGGTGCCCGTTCCATTGGGTGGATTGGAGGTGCGTAGATACACCACGCGGCCGGGATCGGCCACCGGCAGCGAACGCAGCAGCACCGCGTTCATCACGCTGAAGACCGCTGTATTCGCTCCGATACCCAGCGCCAGCGTCAATATCGAGACCAGCGTAAAACCGGGCGTCTTTCTTAGCTTGCGAATCGCAAATCTAAGATCGTCGACGATTGCGGGCATGGCGGCCTCCTCGGGTATCCAACTCAAAGACTCAAAGAGCACGTCATGGGCCAAACTTCCCTCGGCATCGCGGCCGCTAAGCCGTGCGCTTATCGAAGCTTCACCAACCAAGCCACGCCGCTACTCAGCAAAACTGAACACCACCGTTCAAATCCGGACAATCACCGAGCATGCTTCCCTGCACTATCTCGTAAGCCCGCGACCTTATCGAAATCTGGCGCCCAATAGCGAACCGCCTCATGGCCGGCTCACTCCCGATCTACGCGATGCCCTTTGCTGACCAGTCTCTGCTCGAAACCAGTGTGATTGCCTTTTCCGGACAGGCCACCACACAGAGTCCACATGCCTGACACAGATCCGCCTGCGGCGTATAGGCGGTGAGTCTGCCGTGAGCCCGGCTCTTGAGCTTTCCCACGAAAGACAGACTCGAGAAGTCTTCCTCGTCGATCCGTCTGACCTCAAAAACATCGTAAGGACAGACCTCCACGCAATCACGTTTTCCCTCGCAGGCATTTCGGTCTACCACGGGCCGGTAGCCGCCCGCTTCTGCCCCGCATTTCTCCCCAGGTCTATTTGGATCTTGTGCCGCGCGCCTCGCTTTCTCCGCATTCAATCGTGGACGGGTCCCTCTGGAACCAGTCATGGCTGCTTCCTCCGGATTTCGTCAATCGCCCGGCGCAGGATCGCGAAAACCCGCCTTGTCTCCTCCGGCGAAGCGTCGAGCTTCTCATGCAATGCCGCTTTGAGTTCATTCCGCAGCTCGCGAAATTCGCTCTTCATTTGCCGCCAATCACTTCTAATTCCGCGGCGCGGATCCCCGCCAAAGTCATCTTCCTCCCCGTTCTCCTCGGTAAACTGCTTTTGAAATTGAGAGACCTTGCGGCCGAAGCGCCCGAGTTGGTCCAACGTTTCCTCAACACCGGCCCGGTTTTCGTTTAGGTAGGCAGTACCCGCGTCGGTGATTCGGTAGAGTTTCTTGGTGCCTTCCGATTCCGACGCTGTGTATCCCAGTTCCTCAAGATAGGTGAGCGCCGGGTAGACCATCCCCGGACTCGGTGAGTAGACGCCGCTGGAGTGCTCCTCGATCGCCTTAATGATTTCGTATCCATGACCCGGCTTTTCGCTGAGCAAAGCAAGGATGATGAGCCGCAGATCTCCCGAGGCCAGCATTTTTGCGGCCCGCATCCCAGGGCCCATAAAACCTCCGCCCATCCGCCCAAATGGCATTCCTCTTCTCCCAAAGGGACCATGACGTCCCCTTTCCTCGAAAAAAGAGAACTCTTCGTGATGATGTCGATGCATATGTTTCGTCCTTTCATAAAATACATCTCAAGATATATCACAAGATGTATTTTTATCGATAAATATTCCCCCTTTTTTAAATGAACCAGATCTATACTGTTTCCAACATAGTATTTTGAGACGACCACAACTAAGAACATGACCAAGAAACCCGAATACCGTGACCTCTTTCCCGGTGCACTGGAAATGATGATCTTGCAAACACTCAGCGGAAAACCGATGCACGGCTACGCCCTCGCCCAGCACATCAAGCGGGTTTCCGACGATTTGCTTCAGATTGAAGAAGGTTCGCTCTATCCCGCATTGCAGCGCATGCTGAAGAGCGGATGGCTGGAATCGGAAATGGGTTTATCGCCCAAAGGCCGCCCGGTGCGGATTTTTAAAGTAACCGAGGCAGGCACAAAACACCTGCAAAAGGAAATATCGAGTTTTGAACAGATGTTCACCGGCATCCGCCGCGTGCTCGCGATCGCTGAGCTATAGGAGACAAACATGCGCTGGTTCAAACAGCTCTTCGCACGCCGCCGCCGTTACCACGAACTGCATGAGTCGATACAAGAGCACCTGGAAGAAAAAATTGAGGATCTGGTCGAAGACGGTATGTCGCGGGAAAGCGCCGAGCAAACCGCGCGCCGTCAGTTTGGAAATGTGACCCTCATAGAAGAGCGCAGCCGCGAGGTTTGGCAGTGGCCAAGGTGGGAATCGTTCCTGGTCGATCTGAAATTTGCCATTCGTCAATTGTGGCGCGCTCCAGGTTTTACCGTGACCGTGATCTTCACCCTGGCGCTTTCCATCGGCGCCAACACCGCGATTTTCTCCATCGTGAACGCTCTTATGCTCAAGAGCTCTGCCTTATCCGCACCCGGAGCGAATGGGCACCATCTATACCCGGGTCACCGGGGTGAGAGCCTGGGATGAGCGGCATAAGCTGACTTATGAGCAATGGCAACTTTTGCGCGACGACGTGCCCGCCCTGCTGTCGGCGGTTTCGAGTTGGCATACTTCTGGCGTCAATCTCGAGGCTGGCTCCCATGTGGTATATCTCCAGGCAGGACGCATCTCGGCCCACTATCTCGATGTGTTGGGCATTCAACCAGCCCTGGGGCGCAACTTCTCCGATTTGGAGGACCGCAACCATGGGCCAGACGCAGCTATATTGAGCTACAGTTTGTGGCGGGATACGTTCGGCTCCAATCCCAACATTCTGGGCCAAGCCGTCTTGTTGAAAGGCGCACCCTACACCGTCGTCGGCGTGCTCGCCGAGGGAGCAATCACTCCTTCAAATGCCGACATCTATACCCCACTCCAGCTTGGTCCCGAAGGTGAGGGCAGCGGAACAAATGTTGAGGCCATCACCCGGCTGCGCGATGGTGCGACCTGGCAAGAGGCGGATGCCGAGATCAACCGCTCCTGGTCTCACCGTGCTCACCGCTATGAGCTAAACGACGATCCCAATGCGCAGGTGACCTACCACTCTGTGCCGTTACAGAAGGGCGTCACTGCTACGCTGCGCCCGCAGGCCTTGGCCCTGATGCTCGCAACGGGATTCATCCTGCTGATTGCCAGCGCCAATCTTGCCGGGCTGACCCTGGTTCGCGTATTGCGGCGGTCCCCTGAATTTGCCACCAGGCTGGCACTAGGCGCATCCCGCTGGCAGATCCAAAAGCAGCTGTGGGTGGAAAACCTCCTGCTGGCGTTTCTGGGTGGAATAGCCGGCGTAGCAGTCGGCTTCGTCGCTTTACGTGGGCTGCTTCAGCTTCTCCCACCGCACTATCTCCCTGTGGCCAAAGTATCGCTGGATGCCCGAGTACTGGTGTTCACCCTACTGATCTCTCTTTTGACCAGCGTCCTTTTTGGCATGTTCCCTGCCCTCGCCATGCGCAAGTTCCGCTCTGCGCTCCACCATCGCCAGTCATTCCGCAACCGGAGGCGACCCTTTACGTTTGCGCCAGTCTTTGATCGCCGGCGAAGTGGCTCTCACCATATTGCTGCTGGCGGCTTCAGGTCTACTCATTCGTACTCTCATCCACCTGCAAACCTTGCCTGCCGGCTTCGACGCTAATGGAGTGATCACCGCCAGGGCGTCCTTGGACGATGCGCGTTATCACGATCCCGCCGCATTCCGAAAGCTGCTCACTGAAAGTACCTCTGCCATGCGGCAAATCCCGGGCGTGCAGGCGGCCGCTGTCGGGCAAAGTTTGCCTTATGAGCGCGCGGCCCTCAACGGAGTCACCATCAGCGACGGCAAAGACGCAGGACAGCAGGGGATGACCGATCGAGGTCTACATCACCCCCGATTATTTCCAGGCATTGCAAATTCCCCTAATCGCAGGACGCTCCTTCACCGACGCGGACGGACCGGATACGCAGCACGTGGCCATCGTGAACCAGACCTTCGCGCGCAAGTACTTCCATGGGACGGATGCCGTCGGCCACTACGTGAATAAGGATACGAGGATCGTCGGCGTAGTTGAGGATGTGCCCATCGCCCCGGGGATCGACGCCACTGCTCCTCTCACCGGCGAAGAAACCATGTACATCCCGGCGGCGCAACTCGTCAACCCCTTACTCGCCGTGTTCCACGTCTTTTTCCAGCCAAGTTGGATTGTCCGCACCGCCGGTCCAGTAGAAGGATTGACTGCACAGATGCAGCACGCTCTGGCAAGTGCCGATCCCGATCTGCCTTTCTCCGGCTTCTATAACATGCGCGACCTGATGGCGAAGGCGCTGGCGACACAGCGTGTCGAGGTCGCGCTGCTGAGCGCGATGGCGGCTCTGGCACTGCTGCTGAGCACAATCGGCATCTTTGCGCTGGTGGCGAATATCGTTGCCCAGAAAACGCGCGAGATCGGCATTCGTATTGCTCTGGGCTCGACCGTTCGTCAAGCTATGGTCCATATCGGAGCCCCAGCGCTAGGGGCGTCGATACTTGGACTCATCCTGGGCCTGCTCCTATGCGCGGGAACGTTGCGCGCTATGCACAGTGTGCTCTATGGAGTAAGCGTCTACGATCTTCCCACCATCCTCATCGTCGTCTTGATCCTCGCAGGGGTGACGCTGGTTGCTACTGCCGCACCGGCGCTGCGGATCGCAAGGATCGATCCCGCCAAGACGTTACGCGAAGAATAGGCGTCGGTTCAGTTATTAGAAGGTTTCCACGATTACGGTCCTCTGCAATAAAACAAAAACCGGGCGGCCTGAACGGCACAGAACGAAACGGGCCACTCGTGTTATCTGACCTCAAACTTAGCCGATTGACATCCCTAGGCTTCTATGCATTAATGACTAAATTGGGAAAACGTCATGCGACTTCTTCGTCGCATCTTGAATCTACTTTCCCGTTCCACCGTAGAGCGGGAGATCGATGCTGAGCTGCAAGCGCACATCGCAATGAGGGCTGCGGACAATATCGCGGCCGGCATGCCACCGGAAGAGGCTCGCCGTGACGCGCTGCTGAAGTTTGGCAACCCCACGGTGATGAAAGAAAAAGTGGCCGGCGTGGATGCGGCGCTAAGCCTTGACAGCGTCTTGAGAGACATTCACTACGCCTGCAGGAAACTACGCAAATCGCCCGGGTTCGCCGTCACCGTCATCGCGACCCTGGCCCTTGGCATCGGGGCGAATACAGCCATCTTCAGTATTGTGGATGCCGTACTGCTGCGGCCTCTGCCCTACAAGAATGCCGATCGCCTCGTGGTTGTGTGGCAGACGGATGCTGCGCATCGCGGCGTAGGCGCATGGTTCGATCCTTACCGCGAATTTGAAGAATGGCAACGTGGGAGCCGCAGTTTCGAGAAGTTAGCCGCGATGAGCTGGGCGACTACGGGCAACACCATGATCTGGCGGGGTAAACCGGTTGGGCTGCTGGCGCTTCCGGCCAGTACCAACTTCTTCTCCATGCTCGGCGCCGAAGCCCAAATCGGCAGAACATTTCGCCAGGCAGACCTGAACAACCCCTGCACCTTAGTCCTCGCTTATCCGTTCTGGCAGCAAAAGCTGGGCGCACCCAAAGACATCGCGGGGCAAACTCTGACCGTGGGCCCGCTTCCCTGTGTTGTGGTCGGCGTGATGCCGAAACAATTCACGTTCTATCCCAAACAAGCAAACGCATGGTCCCTGATTACACCCACAAGCGCATTCGTGCAGAAGCCCTGGGATTCGATGACCGGCGTCTTTGGATTATTGAAGCCAGGAGTCACCCGCGCTCAAGCGGAAGCGGAACTCGACGCCATGCAAAAGAGAGTCTCACCCGAAGCTCCGGCATCGCTGTCCATGCTCGCCTCCGCTACGCCGATTGTGCTGAGCCTGCAGGATAATTTCACCTGGCTGGCGGGAAGGAATCTGCGCCGGGGGCTTTGGCTGCTCTCCGGCGCCGTCAGCCTTATCTTGCTCATGGCTTGCTTGAACGTGGCCGGCCTGCTGCTTGGCCGCGCCATGGAGCAGGCCCGCGAGATGGCTATTCGTACTGCATTGGGTTCCGGCCGTCCGCGGCTCATCCGGCAAATGTTGACGGAGTCATTGGTGTTGGCCCTTTGCGGCACGGGGGCGGGCGTTCTCCTGGCCCTGCTGATGCTTCACTGGTTCCGCGCAGTGAACCCGGTGGAACTGCCGCCTGGCAATGTGGTATCTCTCCACTGGCAGATCCTGCTGTTCGCAGCATTCTTAGGCTTTGCCTCGGCCATCGTCTTTGGGCTGTTTCCAGCCTGGCAGGCTTCGCGGGTCGACCTGAACTCTGTCCTCAAGAACAATGAACGCGGCATAGGCGGGAGCCCTTCCGGGCAGCGTGCCTCGCAGGCCTTGGTCGTGATACAGATTGCTCTCTCACTCATGCTCTTTGTTGGAGCAGGCCTGTTGGGGGCAAGCTTGTGGCGGATGGCTTCGACCCCATTAGGCTATCGCATCAATCATGTCTTGACGGCGACCATCAATCTGCCGCAGGAGCACTATGCTGACAACCAGGCAAAATCCAGGTTTGCCGCCGATCTCTCCAGAAGAGTCTCCGCGCTGCCCGGCATCGAGGCTGTCGCCGAAGCGTCGTACTTTACTCCCGGGGGAGAAAATCCATTATCGGTTGAGGGAGATCCCGGCCGATTCTCAGCCGGCGGCATCGCCACCCAGAGCGTGAGCGCAAACTTCTTCGATGCCATGCAGATTCCATCATTCCGCGGCAGAGTCTTTGACACCCAGGATCGCAACGACACCCGGCAAGTTGCTATCGTCAACCAGGCTCTTGCCAATCGGTATTTTCCCCATGAAGATCCGATCGGACACGCCGTCAAGCTGAGCCGCGCTGACGATCCATCGCACCCATGGCTCACGATTATCGGCGTGGTAGCCGACGTCAAGGTAACGACTGTTTTTCAGGAGATGGGCTATCTGGTGCAGCCAACGGTCTACCGTCCTCTCACCCAGAACGCGCCGGCGTCTCTGGCCCTCATGGTTCTAACCAAAGACAACCTCTTGAAATTGATCGGCGGAATAGAACAGCAGCTTGCCGCGATGGATCGTGGCCTCCTTTTGGCTGACCCGGGAACACTCAAAGACCAGCGGTCGGCTGTACTTTCCCAACCCCGCTTCCGAGCCGTCCTCTTCGGCAGTTTCGCAGGCTTGGCTTTGCTACTGGCGGTGGTTGGATTGTATGGCGTTCTAACCCAAATGGTCGCACAGCGAACGCGAGAAATGGCCATCCGCATGGCTGTAGGAGCCAGCCGTGGAGAAGTTTTAAGCCGCGTCTTCCGCAAGGCTATAGTTCTGGCAGCCATGGGGATTGCATTGGGCGTGATCGGATCAGCCATCGCCGTGCGCGCTCTGGCCGGGCTGCTCTATGGAGTGCGCGCAGAGAATACCGCAATGTTTGTGCTCGCTTCCATCGTCTTGACCCTCACCGCACTCGTGGCCAGTTGGAATCCAGCCTGGCGGGCAGCCAACATCGATCCCATGCAGACGCTTCGCTCAGAGTGAATGGCCGAGAACAGTATTTAAGCTACTACTGCGGTTGCTTAATGCGCGTGATCACCCGGTCAAAACGACCGGTCCCATCGAAATAAGTCCCGAAGAGCCTGTCGAAGGGGACGGCTGAGAATCAGACTTGTCCAAATTAGTTTTTTTTGATCGGCCGATTTGTACAGCACTCGCGGAAAACAGATCAACCATCAAGGTGCATAGGAACCAGTCCCGAAGAGCCTGCCCTGAGCCTGTCGAAGGGGACGGCTGAGAGTCAACCTCGTCCAAATTAGCAAATTTGCTTTTCTCGAATCTGTCGATCCAACTCCACTCATGCCAAGGTGTGCCACCGCCCTGAACTTTGTCATCCCGCCTGCCCCGGCCTGCCGTGGGACTGGAGCGGACCCGGATTTCCGGCATCGCGGTACCGCCCAAAGCTACGTATGCGGCTTTCCGAAAGCCGCACGAAGCTTGCCAACGCCGCGAAGCTAGACAGGAAATTCCGGGGTAGCGTAACGGAGGGACCTGCGGTGCGCCCTTCCCTCTAGCAACTCCCTACAGCTCTGTCCATCCATCTCAGTCCCGAAGGGACGGCTGATGTCCCAGAGCGTGAGTCCTGGGTAAGCCAGGGCAGCGTGCAAATGCCGACAAGCGAAAAACCAAACCAACCAATCCGATTCTCTTTGAGAGTAACGATCGCCTCCATTGCCACGCACGCGCCAGATCGTCTGCATCGATGAAAAGCACGTAAGCCGTTAAGACGTCCCACTGGAACATGGGAAGGTTGAATGCGTATTCAAGAGACAAGTGGAAGAATAGTCCCAGCAACAGCAGCGGATAGCGGAACCGCCTGAACCATATCAGGACCCCCAAGGAAAACTCGAGGACCAGGGTGGACCAGCTCCCGAGTTTTAGCACGATTGAATTTTGCGTCCATCCGGGCAATGGAAAGCGCTGGATCTCCTGAAGGTGGGTCGCGTAATACAGTGCAGTTCCGTTCAACCACGCATGCCCCTTCACCTTCCAGCAAAAGGACATGAAGTAGACCAGAGCAAGTTCAAACTGGATCATCCGTTGAGCCCAAGGAGCTCTGGGGACGGCCTCGACTCTTTTCCCTTTCTTGTGGGCGCATATCAGGCGATCCAAGGAGAGAGCTGCTCCAGCCGGGGCAAACATCAGGAAGAAGCCGGCAACGCGTAAGAAGGTATCACCTCCATGGGCGATGAAGGGATTTCTTTGCTCGATGGAAACCAGGCAAAGAAATACGGCCACGCTGCTGATGCGCGTCCATAACCCGATCGTGAGCAACACAGCGAAGCCCAGGAAGATCCAGAAGAATGCCATGATCCAGCAATCATCCTGGGGCATGAGCGCGAACAGGTCGAGACGAATACCAGGTTCCAGTGTCTTCATCGTCGCCCAGGATATCCAGGCATGCACGCCATACCAATCCAGCCAATCGGCGCGCAACAAGAGCAAGGTGACGCAAACGCAGACGCCGTAAAGAATACGGAACAGCGCAATGGGCGTGGGCGGCTGGGGTGCAAAGAAAAACTTCTCCCAAGCCTTGCGGCCTGTCTGCAGCATCATTTGGGATCTTCCCGTTCCACGAAGTCCTCATAAAAGACAACTGGCCGTGGGCGGTCTTCCTTTTGCACCCACGGAGTGATATCCGACACGAATTGGACCAGCACCACCTTATCTGGAGGATCAGCAGGATTCTTGAACAGCCGCGCCACATGCCTGGCGATGTCCGGCAAAACCGGTGCATTCCCTGCCACCACCAGGTTCTCAGCAAACTTGCGATACCTTTCCTTGCCATAGCGTTCGCCGAGACCGAGCTGCTCCATCCGGGGAAAAGCAAACACGTGCATATGGCCTTGTTGGGTGATGACCACTGCTTTGATATAGCTGTTCACCGCTTTTGGATTGGGGGCAAAGGTGTCCCACGACTGCGAGAGGCCGGTCCATTGCATGTAAGGACCGATGAGTCCCCTCATTCCCGCCATGAAGGGATAGTCGGTGGGTATCGTCCAACAGAGGATGGCAATTAAGTGGAAGAATATGAAAATGCTGATTGCCCCCTGGCGGAAACCTTTTGCCTCCCAAATCTGCGCTTCCACTTCTGCCGGGTTGCTCGCGGAGATCTCTTCGGTCTGCGCCTTGACCCTGGCTCCGGCACTGCCTGTTTGCCATGCGACTGCGATTTTCCAGTGATCGCCACACCCCCTCTAGCTCTTATGGCCTTAGCTTGCATTGACACGAGGACAAGGAATTCTTCCCTTCTGTGGAAATGCGGAAGTACTTACCTGCGCGGCAGGCGCAAAAAAAGAAATTGAGCGAAGGGGGAAGTTTTTGCGTCGGCAATGCAATACAAGGCAGGGAACATCCATTGCTGTGGCCTCAACCTGGAAACAAAACACAAGGCTCGACGAAGGGTTCCGCTTCAGACGCTCAATTGCTCGAGCGTCTAAAGCAACGAGATGAGCATGGCATCCTGAACTTATATGACCGCTATGGGCGCCCGGTCTATCGGTTCCTTATGCACATGACGGGCTCTATTGCCGTCGCCGAAGACCTCACCCAGGAAGTATTTCTGGCGATTCTTGACGCGGTGGGCTCGGGGAACATCAGGCAATTTGACCCGGAGAAGGGGACGCTGGAGGGATATCTTCTAGGCATTGCCAGGAATCTGGTGAAGGCAGAGCGGCGCAGAACCGGTCGTCTGCTTCCATTGGAGGATCGCTTTGAAACGCCTGAATGGAATCGGCTCCTGGACAAGCTTGGCCTCGAGAATCAAAATCAAAATGCTGAAAGCCTGCTTGCCTTGCAGTCTGAATTGAAGGTCCTTTATCGCGCGATTCTGGACCTGCCACAACAGTATCGGGAGACAATCGTATTATGCAGCTTGCAGGAAAGAAGCTATCAGGAAGTAGCTGTCATTCTGCAATGTTCCCCAGGAACCATCGCGTCGCGCATGAATCGCGCCCGGGCGTTGCTGGCAGCAAAGCTGCGGGGATCGACCGCAAATAAAGTGAAAGCATCTGCGACCTGAGGAGGAAAGGAGGTCAAGGATAGTGGAACAACGATCGAAGCACACCTCGAGTGCCGATGCACGCCGCGTGGACTATCTGTTGAGAGCGCTAAGCGCGCTCTCGCAAGACGATCCGCCTCCCGCCCTCAGAGGACGATTAGAGCTTCTATCTTCCAGGCACTTGAGGAATAGACCACTCTTGCTCCGGCTCAAGCCGGTCTTTGCCCTGGCCCCGCTCGTCGCCATCGCGATCACCGCGGTATTTACAGCGCACCTCCGCCGGCCTGCACCGCTGCAACCGAAAATTGAATCCCGAGTTGCCCCTCCTGGCGCGCTCTTCGATCGCGCACTCAGCGCTCCGCCGGCAGCTCCATCACCCGAATCTACATTGCCGGCAACTCGCCATTCGCTGCCTAAGTGGACGCGGAATAACACCTACCAGCGAATGACCGTGCGACTCCCCTATTCCGATGCCGCCATCGATACCGGAACGGATGCGACCATTCCGGTATCGATGTCTCAAGCTGAGCTCGCCGCGCTAGGCTTTCCCATTAACACGACTCTTCATGATCGGCGCGTGCTTGCGGAACTCACGTTGGGAGATGACGGTCTGCCAAGAGCAATCAGCGTGTCGTTGCCGCTTGAGGTAGTCAAGGAGAAGAAATGAAGCCGCCTCGTCAAACAACACTCCGCCCTGCGTTCGCTATTTTATCCAGCCTGACGCTTTGTCTCTGCAGTTACAGCCGAGCGCAGACGGGCATCACGGTGAGCCCAGCGGACTGTTCTGAAGACAATGCACCTTGCGCCAGAGTCGTTAGCCAGCAAGGGGCTAGCGTATCTCAACTCGATGTCGCGGGCACTGCCCCATCGGGACCCGGACAAGTGGCTCTCGTGACCACACGCGGCGGGGTAATGTTCGGCTTACAAGATGATGCAGCAGTGGTTAAGAACGAACCGTACCAGGCTCAGGCTGTCACCGAGATGAAACAAACGCTTGCGGACGGCTCGCATATCCTTCAGACCACCACGGCAACCGTTGCCCGCGATAGCGATGGTAGAACCGTGCGCATCCAGAAATTAAGCACGATGGGTCCCTGGAGATCTTCTAGTTCTTCTCAGGGAGATAGCCAAACTCTAACTACCATCTTCGATCCGGTCAGCAAAGAGCACATCGACTTTACCTCTGACAGCAAGGTCGCTCACGTCGTAACCATGCCGTCATTACCGCCCGGAGCGCCCGTGGGCGCGGAAGGTGCATTTTCCATGGTCTACGCGGGTTCCGCAGCTGGTACCGGACAAGCAGTCACGGTACAGGCCCAAGCGATCGCACCCCAGGCGAGCAATGGCACGGAACCCAAAACCGAATCTCTTGGCACGGAGACCATGGAAGGCGTTCAGGCCACGGGAACGCGCATCAGGAAAACCATTCCCGCCGGCACCATCGGCAATGACCAAGACCTGGTGATTACCCACGAAACATGGTATTCGCCGGAGTTGAAGCTGGTCATTCAGAGTTCGCAAAATGATCCGCGCTTTGGTCAAACAACTTTTACTTTAAAGAACATTCAGCAGGGGCAGCCGGATGAGACCTTGTTCCAGGTGCCGGCAGACTACAAGGTCAACAAAATTGTTCCCAGGCTAGCCTCTCCGCAATAATAGAGCGGGCTTGGATTCGCGAATGCCCCCCGCCCTGGGGTTTCCTGGACAGACGAGCGTAGCTGTCACTTTTCAGAAGGGGCCAAGACGGCAAGTTCACCTGTGTTGCTACCAACAGTCATGGTCACCGGTGTTCGCTCGTGTGAAGCACCGCGAATCCGCGTGGCCCGGGTTTTGTTTATTTGGAAAGGTGGGTACGGATTCCTCGACCGATCAGCACTGGTCCTGCCCAAATCGCGCTAAGTGGCTATTGCCCACCCCACATCGCCGGGAGATACTGAATTCCCTCCCTCGATGGCAAAACAACGCAGCCTAACATCAAATCTCGGACTCTACGTCTACGCCGGAGCCGCCATCTTTCTCGGCCTTCTGGGCCTGGTCTCCGGCGACTTCGCCACCACCTGGCAGAACGTCGCCCCCCACGTCCCTCTGCGCGTGCCGCTTGCCTATCTCACGGCGGTCATTGAGCTCGCTGCGGGGATTGCCCTCCTCCTGCCCCGCACCGCACGTGCCGGTGCTCTGGCCCTGACGATTGTCTACTCTGTTTTCACGCTCATCTGGGTGCCGAAGGCCTTGGTGGATCTCGGCAATTTCGACCCCATCGGCAATGTCTTTGAGGAGTTCTCCCTGGTCGCCGCCGGCCTGGTCCTCTGCTCAATCTTCTCGCCTGCCGCTTCATCCCTCGCGCGCCGCCGCCCCTTCTTCGTGCTCCTCTTCGGTATTTGCCCCATTTCCTTTGGCATCGCCCACATCATTGACATGCCCGGCCTGTTGGGCTGGATCCCGGCCTGGCTGCCGCCGGCCAGGATGTTCTGGGCCTACGCCACCACATTGGGTTTTTTCGGTGCCGCCGTCGCCATCCTCACTGGCATCATGGCGCCGCTAGCCGCGCGCCTGCTCACTGCGGAGATCATGATCTTCGAGTTGCTGGTCTGGATTCCAAAACTCTCCGCCGCACCAGGCAACCACTTTAATTGGGCGGGCAACGCGATCAGCATCGCATTAGCCGGCGCCAGTTGGGTCGTCTCCGACTCCATCAGCGCAACGGCAAAAAACAAATCACTCCCATCAGAATCCCGTGGTGAAGTAAGCATCCCCTACAATGTGCCGGTTTAGCCTGGCGCTCCTAGCCCCTTCCATGCCGGCCTTAAGGCAGCGCAAACTGGTCAGGGACACGCGCTCCTAGTGATCGATGATCATTGACCAGAAGCTTTCGACTCGCTCCGTTCGCCTCGGACAACGAGTACCGCGCACTGCAGATCACCGTAGACAAGCCAGGGCTCTGATCACTGCCGCCACTCTTAAATGTGGGTAAGTTGTAGCCTGTACCTTGGCACGTTTGTCGCTGTGGGAAGGATACCGATCATGTCCATGCGCAACCGGTTCCCGTTCGCAATGTTATTCACGATCGTTGCCTTGGCGGCTGCCGGAACGGCCAGCCTTTACAAAGCGGAATTTGATGTACCGAATCCGAATCCGTGGCCGCGCACTCCGATAGCTGTCGCCGCAGCATTGCCTTGGTACGACAGCCAGCCGGCAAACATGCCAAGTCGATGGCTCAAGCACATTCCACACGAAAGGAGGATTGCTGCCGGCGTTATTTCTTCCGATTCAATTCAAGAATCCCCAAGATTTGGCTGTTGGAAAGTTCCTGGTCGCGAGCCGCGGCCTCAGCGACCCGGATTTCGCAAAAACAGTCGATCCTGCTGGTTCGTTATGATGAAAATGGCGCACTCGGACTGATTCTCAACCGGCGCACCGATGTCCCGCTTTCTCAGGTTCTTGATCTCAAGGCCGCGAAAGACCGCTCCGACCCGGTGTATCTCGGCGGCCCTATGGGACCTTCAGCCGTCTTTGCATTGTTTCAGTCCTCGACCAAGATCGAAAAGGCTGAGAACATCTTCGGTAGTGTTTATTTGATTTCCGACAAAGGGCTTTTCGAACAAACCATTTCGGCGCGGCCTGACCCTAGCGTTTTTCACGTTTACCTGGGGTATGCCGGATGGACGCAAGATCAATTGCGGACCGAAGCGCAATTGGGCGCGTGGTTCGTTTTTCCGGCAGACGCCGCCACAGTCTTCAATTCCGATCCGGATTCTTTGTGGTTGCAGATGATTCAAAAAACAGAATTGCAACTGGCGAAGACTGAGCCCTTCGCAGAAACCTCCAGTCAGTGACACTTCCTCCGTTGACCAGTGGCTGCCGATTTCGGCCACGGAGAGAGCCGACATATTTTCAGGCACGCTGCCCCTTCCGGATTCAAAATGATCCGCTCTTCTACGCGGCCGGCGCCGGCCGCTCCACATCCTCAGCGGACCCTTCGGAGATAGCGGCCTTCGGTCGCACGGGAAAGAGAAATTGCAACGGCGACGAGATCAATTGCCTAAGCACATAGCGCAGGATCGATCGGCGCTCTTTGTGCCCCACGTCGTAGGCGCGGAGCGCCACGAAAGAAGCGATGGCGAAGCTGACACCCAGGTTCAGCACAAACATGACCGCGATGCCGACGATGGCAGAGTACAGCCATACCTGCTTGAACGCGGACGGCCCGAAACGAGCGGCCGCCAGGGCGAACATGCCGGTGTTGAGGGTGACATGCCGGACGTCGAGCGGCAGGCCAAAGAAGGGAAAGACTTCCGGCGTAAAACCCAACAGATACCCGAGCGAGATGCTGGTACTCCAGGGGCCGATATTGCGATCGACCCAGTCGGCGATTTTCTGCATTCTGGCGGCGCCGATAGTTTGGCCGAACGGGTGCTGGGCAATGGATGCCGGAATGCGATGGTAAACGGCAAAGTTTTCGCACCATCCGCCAATCAGGCCGGCAAGCCAAAGCAAAACCCCGGTGAGTGCAGCATCAATGGCCGTTAACGAAGCCAGAGGGCGTAGCGACAAGTAGACCTTCTGCGCCTGATCGGCGGGCACATAGGCTGTGTGATAGCCCCGCAGCCAAAGCAGATTGAAGATCACCGCCCCGAGGGACACCGCCAGAATATTGCCTAGCGCCGCGGCCAATTGCGTCCGGCTGATGGATGCGCCGAATTCCGTGATCTGGTCGCGGCGGGAATCCCCCCGGTTGCGGCGGATGATATCGGCCAGCGTGGCGCCCGTCATAGCCGGTTGCTTGGTGGCCAGCGCAAAACCGAAGATCTGCAGCAACAGGAAACTAACGGCATAGTTGGTACCGATCGCCATCGCTTCCACGAAGGGAGGCCAGTGCTTGCCGATGAGATGCAGTTTGAGAGCCGCGGTAAAGACGGTCAGGAATCCACCGCCGATCGCCGCACCCCACATCTGCCAGTATTCCCTCCGGTCGTGTGCGATATAGTGCTCGCCGCCGTGGCCGGTACGTTCCACCGTCTTGCGCGCCAGCAGGTTGAAGTTCTGCTGGATGAGCGAGGAGATACGCGTATCCTCGAGCAGCCCGCGCACCAGCGTATCCAGCAACAGGCGTACTGCAGCCGCAACCTTGGTCGCGCCCTCCACTAGCGTGGCAGCCAGCATTTCCATGCGATCGAGCGCCGCATCCATGGCGCCCAGGTCGAAGACCAGCGGTGCATTCACGCCGGCGTCTTCCATATTGATGCGGACAATGGCGAGCTCTCCCCGGCAAGCGTAGACGGCGTTGAGCCATTGCTCCCTGCACTCGTCCGGACAGCTTCCCGGGACCGCATTGTTTTCCCGCTCTATGAATTTTTCCGTAGCAAAGACCAGGGCGTACGAAGGAGATTGCTCCACCGCCTGATCGCCGCTCCGCTGCCGGACCGCTCGGCTGGTGCCTCGCGCTGAAACCCGTGCGGCCAACAACCGCAGTGATTCGTGGATGTCCTCGTGCAAGCGGGGATAAGCAGTGAGCCCTTCCTCGCTCCAAAGATTCGCCACCAGGCGGCCAAAGAGCGCCGCATCCATATTCAGAAAGCGCTGGACCGCGCGAGACGAGCAAAAGACGCCGGCGAAGAGCCGAGCCGTGTCATCGCCCGCGCGGGGCGGCGGCATCCAGCGCTGGAAAAGGCGGCTGGTAATCTCCCGGAACAGTGCATGCTGGGCGGGAATGCCTGCTTCCGCAAAGAAGGAAACCGAATCCAGCGAACCCAGCATCGACTTCCACCCCTGCTGAAAACGGGTGCGCAGGACGGCGTCCTGCTCCAGCATGCCCAACCAGCTCTTAAAAAGAGCTTGGAAGGCGCGCTCCGAGCGCTGCAGCCAGATGGCGGAAAAAAGATCGATGAGAGAACCGGTTTGGCTGACCAGGCTGGTCGCAGCGCAGAAGGCCTCCGTCTCGCCACGAAGCAATGCTTCCGTCCGGGGAGACACTTCCGTCCCACCGGACCCCGGCTCCCAGATCCTTCCAGGTTGCTAATAAGTGGCATCGACCTTAAATCATAGCTTGAAGGTTCCTCGCAAGCTGTAAAAATGCTTCTCCGCTATGGCTTCACTACCGTTCCGTCGATGGTGCGGTCGGTCGGATAAGCTCCGCCACCCTTGATCGGCCCGAGCGGATTCTTCGCCGCCAACTCCTCATTGATGTCCAGACCGAGACCCGGCTTGCCGCTGCCGTAGAGATAGCCCCTGCGGATCTCTCCTATCCCGGGGAACATCTCGTGCACGATCGGCGGAAAGTGGTTCTCCTCCTGGATCCCAAAGGCGCTGCTGGAAATGTCCACGTGGTAGCTGGCTATCTGGTTCACGGGATCGTTTTCCCCACCCTCCTGGAAGGCCGTCCTGACGCCGAAAATTTCGCAGAGCGTGGTGAGCTTCTTGATCGGGGTGATGCCGCCCGTCGCCGCCACCCGGCAGCGAATGAAGTCGATCAGGCGATCGGTAACCAGCGGCACCACCTCAAAAGGATGGGAAAATACTTCGCCCACTGCTTGAGGAGTAGTACAGATCTCGCGGATATTCCGATAGTAAGCAATCTGCTCCGGGGGAAGAATATCTTCGACGAAAAACATCTGGTAAGGCTGCAGCCGCCGCGCCAGCTCCACCGCGTTCATCCCGCTTAGGTGCGAGTGCACATCGTGCAGCAGCTTCGGCCCGAAGCCTGCCTTGTCACGCAGGAACTCGAACAGCGGAGGAATCGCATCCACATATTGCTGCTCGTCAAATGCGGCTCCCTGGTAGCCGCCCTCGGCGCGGCTTCCCTGCCCCGGCGGAATGAATCCGCCTCCGCCGTAGCCGCCGAGTTGGATCCGCACATGGGTAAATCCATTCGCCAGTGACTTCTGCAGCGTGTCGAGACACTCTTCTTTCGTCGCGCCTCCCTGGTGGTCATAGACTGGAACGCCATCGCGTGCCTTGCCGCCCAGCATTTCGTAAACCGGCATGTTGGCGCGCTTGCCTTTGATGTCCCACAGCGCCATATCCATAGCCGAGAGCACGTTGTTGTTCACCGGGCCGTTGCGCCAGTACGTGCGCATCTGCGCCGATTGCCACAGATCTTCGATCCGGTCCGGATCCTTGCCGATCAGCCACGGTTTCAGATGGTCTTCCAGCGCCGAGACCACCGCCATGGTCTCGTAGTAGTTGTTGGCCGAGCCAATGCCATACAGACCAGGCTCGCTGGTGATGATCTTGAGGAAGATCCAGCGATAGTGGCTGCCCCCGTTGGTGGTAATCACCTTGACGTCCTTAATGGTGAGCGCCGGGAGGCCATTGGTATTTTTGGCGATCTCCTGCGCGCGGGCCATGGAGATAAGGGGAATGGAGGCAACAGCCGACTGGATCAGTTCTCTACGATTCATCGCGTTTCCTTCGATGGAAGTGCCGCCCCAAAACGATAAAGCATTTTCCCGGCCAGGGGAATCTGGGGGGCTGGTTCACGTATTAAGGCTGAGCGATGGCAAACGCAAAGAGCGCGGAGCCGGCCGGGATGACCACGTACTGCCTGCCGTCGAGCCGGTATGTGATCGCTGTGGAGTAGATGGCCGCGCCCAGTTGCACGTGCCACAAGTCCCGTCCCGTTCGCCCATCGAGCGCAATGAAATTGCCATCGGAGTCGCCGGCAAAGACGACCCCTCCCGCGGTAGAGAGCGCTCCCCCATTCGGACTGCTGAAGTACTTGAACTGCCACTTCTCCGCTCCCGTCGTCGGGTCGAGCGCTTTGAGCGCTCCGGTAGGCCTTACGACGGGGTCAGGCACGTAAATGCTTCCCAGAAAATCGTGGCCCACTCGATATGACTGGGGCGCGCCAGTGAAAATGTCGCACTCGTCGGAAGTCGCCACATAGAGGAGCTTGGTCTGTGGACTGTAGGAGGGCGAATACCAGTTGGTGAGCCCGAGCGCGCCCGGGCAAACCCGCTTCCCTTCCACGTCCGGCACCAGGTCTTTATTCACCATCGGCCTGCCGTCCGCACCGATGCCTGTAGCCCAGGTCACCTTGCCGAATGCAGAAGCCTTAAGGAATTTTCCGTTGGTACGGTCGAGCACATAGAGAAAGCCGTTGCGATTCGCCTGCACCAACAGCTTGCGCGGCTGGCCCTCCCAGTCCGCGTCCAGCAAAACGGGAACCTGGGTCGCGTCGTAGTCATACAAATCGTGCGGCGTGAACTGGAAATACCATTTCAATTTCCCGCTGTCGGCATCCAGCGCCAGCATGCTGTTGCTGTAGAGATTGTCGCCGCCCCGCTCGCCGCCATAGTCGCTGGGCGAAGGGTTTCCCGTAGGCCAATAGACGAGGTTCAACTCAGGATCAAAGGAACCGGTGATCCACGCCGGCGCGCCTCCAGTCTTCCACGAATCGCCGGTCCAGGTTTCGTGTCCCGGCTGGCCCGGGCCGGGAACGGTTTCAAAGCGCCATCGGCGCTGGCCGGTGTCCGCATCATAGGCGTCCACAAATCCTCTGCACCCCATACTCGCCGCCGGAGACGCCGACGATGACTTCGTTCTTTACCACCAACGGCGCAACAGTGAAGACATACGCGGCCTTGGAGTCAGCTGCCTTTACATCCCAAACCAGGTTACCGGTCTTCGTGTCCAAGGCGATCACGTGGCCATCGAGCGTCGCCATGAAGAGCTTGTTGCCAAGAATCGCGAAGCCGCGGTTCACCGCACCGCAACAGGGCTGAAGCTTATCCGGCAGGTTCCGCTGATAGCGCCAAATGGCGCGCCCGGTGCGGGCGTCGAGTGCGAAGGCCCGGTCATTCTGGCCGGTTCCGTACAAGACGCCATCCACGACCAGCGGAGTCGTCTCGAACTGGCCGAGGTCGGCCACCTGGAAGGTCCACTGCATCACAAGATGCGCGGCATTGCCCGTATTGATTTGGTCCAATTCGCTGTAGCGCCATCCGGCGTAGCGCCCCGAATAGGTGAGCCAGTTCTGCGGTTCGTGATCCGCGCCCAGCAAGCGCTGGTAACTCACCTGCCCTTGCCCGCAGGTCCCCAGAAGAAGCAGTGCCACCAGCAACGACATCTTGTTCATGCCACCGTCCTTATCGCGATCATTCGCCGCGCAGACTTTCCAGGTAAGCGATCAGGTCTTGAGGTCAGCAGGCTTGAGCATCTGCTCGGAATATGCCGGCATAAGAGATTTGTGTTCGTGGGTTACTTCCTTCAGATCCTTCTTCAGGAAAAACTGCAGTTGTTGCTGCGTATCGAGTAGTTGAATGGAGAAGGTATCTTCGTTCTTGGCTACGCCCACGATTTTCTGGCCGCTCGCCGTAACCACCCTGACCGTGTCGTAGATCAATGGCAGTCCGTAGTGGTTGTTGGGGTCGAGCATGCCACTGCTCAGTTCCCTGCTCGGGCTCACGAATGGACTCGACCAAATAGGCGGAGGAACGGGACTCGCCCACCCGCGACAAGTCCGGACCAAGCCAGCCGCCGCGGCCTTGCACCATGTGGCAGGTCGAGCACCCCGCCGTTTCCGTGAAAATCTTCTCTCCTTTTACGCGGTCACCGGAGGCGTTGGCGCTCTTCGCAGGCGCCAGCGACCGAAGATAGGCGATGATGGCCCACGTCTCGGAATCCTCGAACGTGTTGGCCGGCATCTCCGTGCCCGGCACTCCATGAGTGATGGTGGCGAAAATCTCGGCATCGCTCGAGCCGTGAACCCAACGTCCGCTGGTCAGATCGGGGCCTCGGCCGCCACCCTGCGCGTTTGGACCGTGACAGGGCGAACAGTTCGACCGAAAAAGCGACGCACCTTCCCGGATGGCAGCCGCGTTGCCGGCAACCGGATTCGTGGCGGCCGCCTGCTGCGCTGCCCCACCCCGGGCGCCTTCGCCAAACAAAATAACCGCCGAGATCGCGGCAATCATCCAGATTTGAGTCGTTCGCGTCATACGGATCACCCTATGGTACGGGAGAGCCGTGCGAATGCGGTAAAAGAAGAGGGCCATGACTCATGGTGCGAGATCATGTCCCTGGTAGTGTCAAGCCTTCCGATTCCGCTCGCGATAAAAGGCAATCAGGTCCATGGACTTCGGCGGCGCTGCGTCCAACTGTCGCAGCATCGTGGTGATCTGTCCGCGATGATAGGTGCCGTGATTGACCACGTGCTGCAGCATTTGCCAAAGCACGTCCGATTGGTCATTGCCGCGAAGGTCCTGATACTCGATCCTGAGTTCCGCAGCTTCCGGCCCCAATCTTGCGAGTTGATCGCGCATCTCGCTTTCCAGTTCGGCCCACTCCTTGCGAGCTGCGTCGACATCGCGAAGGCGGTCCGGTTCCTGGAATCCCTGCGGATTTTCGCCCTTCAATCGTGTGATCCAAATGCGCTCGGCGGCGCAGATATGCGCGACGGTGTCGCGTACCGACTTGAAGCTGTTGCCCATGGGACGTATGAACTGCTCGGGCGTGATTGTCGCTAAGGCGTCGAGCACCCGGTCGCGCGCCCAGTAGTTGTAGTCGATTAAAAGGCGGAGATCGTCGTAGGTCATCAGGTTCAGTTTAGGCCTTGACGCACTCGCCGAACGGCAGTTCTGACGAATGTTCCTACACGCCGCCCCGGCAACCATTGGACCCGACCTGAAGCGATCCTTAACTTTGCGCCTGGAGAGCATCACGGACGCTCCGAAGTATGCCAACGAACCATGGGATACACGCGTACCCTTCGGATATCGGAGTCACACCTTGAATTTCTGGAGATACTCCGGCCGCAACTCACTTCCCATTCCCGGTCTTTCGGGTGCGAGAACCGCGCTGTTCACCATGCGGAGCCGTTCTAATGTTGATCCGGCTCCCTTGAAGCTGCCTGACTCCATGTAGATTGCATTCGGCATACATAACAGCACTTGCAGATCTACCGGACCGCCGCCGTGGCTTGCCACAGGAAGCTTTGCAGCATCCGCGATGGCTGCGATTTCCATCCACTCTGAGATTCCACCGGCTCGCCGGGCATCGGGCTGCACCACATCCACGCAGTGGCGTTGAATCAGGTCGGCGAAGGCGTACTTGGTGTATTCATTTTCCCCACCTGCAATCCTGATCTCCAGCTCTTCCGCAACTTGCGCGTAGCCGGCATGGTCATAAGGAACGACCGGCTCCTCATACCAGTAAACGCCCATCTCCTGGTAGACCTTCCCCCGTTGAACCGCTTCCGGCACGAGAAACTTCTGGTTCGCGTCCACCATGATCCTGCGGTTCGGGCCTGCGATCTCCATCGCCGCCTTGATGCGTCTTTCGTCATCCTGCAGCGACGAGCGGCCCACCTTGATCTTTGCCCCGCTGAAGCCTTCCTCGAAGGCGTTCTCCACTGCTTTTTTGTACTGCGACAGATCGTCATCGTTGGGGTAGTACCAGCCGCACATCGAGTAGACGGGGCAGGTATCCTGATAAGCACCCAGGATCTTATATCCCGGCACGCCGAAAGCTTTTGCCACAATATCCCAGATCGCAATGTCCACCGCAGAGATGGCAAACGTATTCATACCCTGCACGCCGGCGTACTCAAGCGCTTTCCACATATCGGACCGCAGCCGCCTCGGGAACGCAGGATCCTGCCCTATAAGGATCGGTTTGAGCTCTTTCTCCAGGATTGTCTGCAAGACCTCCGGTGCGCCGGTCATGGTACCGAATGTGCTTTCCGCCCAACCGGTAATGCCTGCATCGGTCTGCAGGCGTAGTACGACGGCCCCACCCTCCGCTCCAAATTCGTGAATTGCGTCGTAGTAGATCTTGCCCGGAGGAAAACGCAGCACATCGGTTTCCATGCCCGTGATCTTCATAGCTTTCTTAGCCTCACTTGCAAGAGCAAGAGGTTGCGCCACGGCTGTGGCTCCAGCGAGTCCTAAGAACGTGCGTCGATTCATGCGCTTCTCCAGTAGCACTTCTGATTGCGGCCTTGGCCAGATTCCTGGCCGCTTAGCGGTTTGCACTTTGGTATTGGTTGGGCGCGCCTGGCGTGGGAACGTTGTCGGAAACTTGCGCTCCACTGCTATGTGTTTTGGTCAATGGAGTGGTGAGTGTGATACCGCTGCCGGAAATCTGCCCGCCGGACGCGTGCGCACGCGCCAGCGGTACGGTGAGCGTGATGGTGGGTTCGCTGCCGCCCCGGACCGCGGAGACGACAGCCGTTTCGGCTCCGTCATCAATCGAGATTTCCTGGCCTCTGCGGAAGCCGGTCACGTCTGCAGCCGGAAGAACGATCGCTCCCGCACTTGTGGGCGCGCGCAACGTTGTGGCGCCCGCCGTGCCGACGGTAGAGATGACTCCGGTTTCACCATGCGCGCCGGAATCAATCAGGATCGTCTCGCCAGGGCGGAAGCCTGCCACGCTGGTGACCTTGAGGTTGGTTGTGCCCGCCGGCGATGTGACGGGCAACGTGGCAACGGCCTGGGTAAGGAAATCGCTACAGTTGCTGTGGCTATCGGCGCCGTCGGGGAAGCGTCCCGCGCTCGAATTGGTGGCAACCGGCGTCACCACCGTTGACCATGGGTTGAAGACGGAGCCGGGCGCCGGGGCATAGCAGCCGCTGAGCCGCGCGCCGGAGGCAGCCTGGTCGCCTTGCGCAACCCAGGGGTCCACCAGGCCGCCGTAGTTCAGGCTGTCGGCAGCCACCCCCGCGGCGTCGCGTAGCACCAGGCTGCCCTCTTCGACGCTGAGATCATGACCGAATTGAGGCGCCTTGGTAATGAATGCAGGTCCTCCAAACCATTGGCTGGGCTGCGGTGGTCCTTGGTAACCCGCGATTTTTACGGCGGCATCCAGTACCGCCGTGTTGATCGCGTGGCCGTTAGCCAGTGGCCGATCGAGAGTTATGCCGGAGCCGAGGGCCTGGACGGGCTCGTTGCTCGAGTGGGGAAAAGCAGTGGCCGGCTCAAAGCTGATTCCCGTCCCGCGATCGCTGAACGGGAGATTGGCCGCATGATGAAAGCGTAAGGGAGCCGCTAAATCCAAACCCGTGCCCGGAGACACCGCCCATTCATCGACTACATGATCTTTAGCCAGGGCGGGTGTTAAGTCGATGTCGGCGCCGTCCGGCTGCTGGCTGCCGACCGCGGTGACGGTAACAGTTTCCTGGCTTGCCGGCGTGCCGACCGTGATCCGGTCGCCGGCAGCGAAGCCCTCCGCGCGGCGTATCCGGATGCGGGTCGCGCCTTCGCTGACCGGGGCCGAGAGATTGGTCCGGCCTGCGGCGGTTCCCACATTCGTCACCGTTACAGTTTCAATACCATGGCCGACGCTGTCGATATCCAAGCGGATCTTATCTCTGATCGAGATGCCGGAAAGTGAAGTAACCTTTAGGTTGGTTGCTCCGGCAGGCGCGTCCGCCGCGAGATAGGCTTGCGTGCCTGGCTTGCCCACCGCGGTGACCGTGGCTATCTCGTACTGCTCGACAGAATTGGCAGCAACCGGGTAGGTCGAGCCGTAGCCGAGCGCGATCTTCTCTCCGGCAACAAATCCGGATGTACTCTCCACCGGCACATTGGTCGAGCCAACCGGAATCGTGATCACTGGTCCATCGGGAAGGGGCTGCCACAGGGTTGTGTGGTTGGCGGCAGCGGTGCCCAGGCTTGCGACCTTGCGCGTTTCCATGCGGGAGCCGCTATCGATGGTGAGACTGTCGCCCACGGAGATTTCCTCCGTGCTCCTGACATGAAGGATGCGGTCACCCGCCTTCGCAGGTGCGGCCAGCCCTGAGTTGGAGAGGCCGAGCAGGTAGAAGCCTTTGGCCGCAAGCTTGGTCCCAGCCGGGATCTTGACCTCCGAGAAGATAGCCTGCTGGGACGGGTGCACGGTCAACGTCCAGTTGGAAAGATCCGCGTTGCCGGAACCCGCATTGTAGAGCTCGATGAACGAGTTCGTCAGGTTGTCGGGCGCGCCCGAAGTCACGCGAAACTCGTTGATCTTGACGGGCTCGGCATTGCGCACCTTCAACACCGCTGTCTCGGCTCGCATTTTGCCGCTGGCCGCGTTCGTCCACGATGCCTGGCCTGCAAGGTCGCCATGGAAGGGCGCCGGCCCGGAAGTGACTTGAAAGGTCGCGCTCACGCTCGCGCCCGGTGCCACGGACTCAGCCAACGTCTTGGTTGTCCCGGTTGAGCCGGAAACGGCTGAGGTCCACCCACCGCCCGGCACAGTGAGCCGCAACGAAACGCCCTCTGCACTCGCTTCCGTCGTATTGGTAAAGGTGACTGTAATCTCTCGCGTAGTACCTGGCGTGAACGCCTGCACGCCTGCCGCTGTGGATTCTGTGCCCGCGGGTGAGATGATGAGGGGAGCCACGCCGTACCGGGCCGCCACGATGTTGGCTTGCACAAGCTGCTCGGTTGCGTCCGAGGGAAATGTGCCGGCGGCGGTGACCGCTCCTTCATAGAACGTTCCCTGCGATCCATCGCTGTTATCGCCGCCGTTGCCCAGCAGGATAGCCCCCTGCTTGCGCATGGGATCGTAGGTAGGATTCACGCGTCTCCCATCGAACATGACGGAGAGCGCGCCCTTCTGCGCGTCCCCGCCCAGGGAGGCCCAACGATGCGGTTCTCCTTTCGCCATCGCGGTCACGAAGCGCCAGGGAATGCTGGGCAAATTAGGACAGCCTTTGGAACCATCCGGGTTGACGCAACCGACCAGGTTGTTCTCCTGGTCCGTCATGATCCACGGACCGTGATCCGCCCCACTAAACCATGGCGTGGCGTTGCCGAAGTAGAGGGTTTCCATGGTGCCGTTGTCATCATCGCGGCTGTCGATCTCGGCATTGCCGTAATCGAAGCAGCAACCGGAGTTGTAGTGTTTGCCATTGACGACCCAGTATTCCCCTTCCGCCTGGTCGTCGACCGCGGTTCCTTTTACATCGTTTTGGCGAAGTCCCATGCCCGGTTCGATGAAGACGCCGTAGACCTTGTGGCCCATGATGGTGATGGGCGCCATATCGGCGATGGGCAGGTTGTTGAAGCCTCCCAGGGCTGGCCCGGCGAAGCCGCCACGCGGCGCCTGCGTGAGATGGTTGTGCTTGGGCGATTGATCGTAGATGATGCTGATCCAGCAATAGGTGCCGGCGCAGAATTTATCCTGTGCGGCCGCGTCGGCGTATCCGCCCGCATCCGCAACTGGCGAGGCAGAGGGCGGCACCACACCAATGTCCAGGGTCTTTCCGTCGGATTGACGCAGGACCTGGTAGAGGGGGCCGTTATAGGCCGCATACAACGCGCGCGTCGTGCTATGTGCGGCGGCACAGGGATTACCGGCAGCCGCATAGAGGTCGCAGGGACCTTCAGGCCGTTGCGGAATGCCGCTTCCCGTGGAAGCCTGCTGCGCCATGGTCAAAATGGCGCCAACCGCCGCCAGCATAACTGAGAGCATAAGGGCGCTACCGATTTTCGTTTTCATGCTTATCCTGTCTGCCGTGAAGCATTCTCCTGGGGGTTCCGAGGCAAAGAAGCTTCCACCAAAAGTTTAACCGGATCGGACGACGCCGCGGCTGATCTCCTTGGCAAGCCATAGCAGTCAATGGCAAGGGGTCACTTGGTTTTGCGTGGGAGCTTAAAGGCCAGCGAGATACCGACAATTTCGTTTGTGTCCCAGCCAGTGGGCAGGTTAACTGACTGTAATAAGTAATAAGGCCGAACAGAAAAAGAATCGGCGATGGGCAGTCGTACTCCCACCTGGAAGCGGTTCTGGGTGTAGCTGCTGCCGCCGTTGGCGAACGGGTTGTTTCCGGGAACGATGAAGAACTCGTTGTTCACGACCAGCACGGGACGCCGCGCCACGCGAAGCGGCAAGGTATAGTCGACGCCGGGGCGAAATCGAAGGCGTCCTGAAGCGAATCGGTTTTCGGGAAACCGCCCCTCGATGAGCGTGCGGAGGGTCGGCCGCCACGAGCCGCGGGATGTGCTCAAGGTGAGATTGAGTAGCAATCGGTTTTCGTAAGCGATTCCGGGATTTCCAGGAAAGCGCTGGTAACGATATATCGGTATCAAGGTGAACCAGGGCCGCAGACGAAGGGCAACGCCGCCTTGAACAAAGTACTCGAACAGGTTAGACGCTCCCTCGTCGAACCGCTCGTAGAATTCGACCTCCAGAGATCGATTCGCCGAAAGGCCGGTGGAAATTCCCTGATCGAGCCAGAGCCCCACCTGCTTCTCATCTTCGGGATCCTCGGGCAGCTGTTGTTGCTGCGCCTTAGCCGGGATAGCCAAGACGCAGCTGCACAGCACCGCAATGACGCAGAGTCTGCGCCGCATCGTCACCCACCTGAAGAAGTTGAAGCTGGGACCGATACAAGTCACCAAGAAAATGAGCGCTAAAAGCGCTATAAGCCCCCCTCTTTTGCCGCGAACTCTTCTAAAACGGCCGAGCTAAGCCGCCTCGTCTCGTGGCGCCGGTATTCCACTCACTGTGAACGGCGCGCGTGCTTTTAGTCTCTCTCACAGTTAGACCCCAAGTATCGCTTAAGCATCGTTCAAGCATTGCTTGCGCCATGCTTGAAGCATCCCAGGAATTATCAACGGTGCTTGTTTGTAGTGAGTTCCGTCTCCTGGCCTACACCATTAGCAAAAATGTGATAGGCAACGATCCCATGGCTCGTTTCGTCGTGCAAGGGCCCTCGACGAAAAAGATGTGGATGGCGGGGTGGTTAACTAAAAGTAACCCCCCTGATTATCAGAGGATTCGGGTGATGCGAAAAAGCGGCGGAGAGGTTCAGTGTTTCTGCCATCGGAGGGGTTCACTTCCCTTCCCGTCCCCGAGTTCTCATACCGGTCCACTGGCAGCCAACGGAACCGCCGCCGCAGACTTTGCGTATCCCTTCTCGAAGACGCAACACCCCCGATTTCCTGCCACGCTGGGTTAGAAAGGTCCGCGTGTGCGCCTTTCATTAAGGAAAGGCGCATGGAGTGGATCAACGCCACAAGCCTGCGCAGGAAATCGGGGCACCACCTTCCCTCGGAGGAACGCATGCTGGCTGATATGCGCGACGCGCTGCGGCAACTACGAAAGGCCCCAGGCTTCGCGCTGACGGCGATCATCACCCTCGCCCTGGGCATCGGAGCCACCACCGCCATCTTCACCCTGGTGCAACAGGTCATGCTGAAATCTCTGCCGGTGGTCAAGCCGGAGGAGTTATGGCGGATCGGCGACAAGATTCTCTGCTGCAACTGGGGCGGTTACGTACAGGGAAGCGACGGCGATTTCTCCTTATTCTCCTGGGAGATGTACAAGCATTTTCGCGCCCACACGCCGGAGTTCAGCGACCTGGCGGCTCTGCAGGCGGGTAATGCGCCGCTGGGCGTGCGAAGAGCCGGATCGCAAGCCGCGGCAGATACCCGCAACGGGCAGTACGTCTCCGGCAATTTCTTCCGCACCCTCGGCATCAATCCCTGGATCGGGCGCATGATGAACGATGCCGATGATCAGCAGGGCGCACCGCTGGTGGCGGTGATGAGCTATCGCATCTGGAAAGAGAAGTACGGCGGCGATCCCACCGTGGTGGGCGCGGGCTATCAGATCAACGGGCACCCCTTCACCGTGATTGGCGTCGGGCCTCCAGGCTTCTATGGCGCGCGGCTTGGCGGCGGCAGCACGCCCGACTTCTGGCTCCCTTTGACTTCGGAACTCATCATCGACGGAGCGACGGCACGCCTGAAACGGCCAGATGGAAACTTTCTCGACCTGCTGGGCCGTGTGCGGCCCGGGGTAAGCCCGACCCAGCTCGAAGCCAAGCTCAGAGTGGAATTGCACGATTGGCTGGCCGGCCACGTGCCCGATATGCAGCCGGGAGAGAAGCAACTCTGGCAACAAGACACCCTGCATCTGACGCCGGGCGATGCCGGGGTCGCGGCGATGCGCGATCAGTATCAGGACGGGCTGAAGCTGCTGTTGGTGGCTGCGGGCTGTGTGCTGCTGGTGGCCTGCGGCAACCTGGCCAACCTGATGCTGGCGCGGGGGCTGAAGGATCGCGCACAAACATCGATACGAATGGCCCTTGGCGCATCCCGTCATCGCCTGGTGCGCAGGGCCCTGGTCGAGTCAGTGCTGCTGGCGGTCACAGGGGGTCTACTGGGGATTGCGGTGGCCTATGCAGGAACCAGGCTGATTCTCTACCTGGCCTTCGAGGCGGGTAACCCCAACAACTATGTGCCGGTGAGCGCCTCTCCCTCCTGGCCTGTGCTGCTGTTCGCGCTCGGAGTCTCTTTGCTTACCGGCATTCTGTTCGGGGTCGCTCCGGCGTGGACGACCTCGCACGCGGATCCGGTCGAGGCGCTGCGCGGGGCGAATCGCGCGGTCAGCGGGCGTGGTTCGTGGGCGCAGAAGTCGCTAGTGATTGGGCAGGCCGCGATGTCGATTGTTCTCTTGTCGGCCGCGGCTTTGCTGGGCAAGAGTCTGCGCAACCTGGAACACCAGAATTTCGGATTTGCGACCGAGGGCCGCTATCTCGCGTGGATCAACCCCTCGCTGGGTAATGACAAGCCCGAACAAATGGAGCCAAGGTTCCGGGAGATCGACGATCGCCTGCGGCAGATTCCGGGTGTGCGCATGGTGGCGCCTGTGCTCTATGCGCCGATGTCGGGGGATAGCTGGAACAACGGCGTTCGCATCGCCGGCAAACCCGAGCCCCCGGCCAAGGAAAACACGAGCGCCGGCTGGGCGCGCGTGATGCCGGGCTTCTTCGAAACCATCGGCGCGAAGATGGCCATGGGCCGTCCCATTACGGAGGATGACACGGCCGCCACCCGCACGGTAGCCGTGGTCAACGAAGCCTTCGCCCGGCGATTCTTCAAAAACGAAAACCCGCTGGGCAGGCATTTCGGGCCGGACAAGATCCAATATGCGTCCAAGTATGAAATCGTCGGCGTCGTGAAAGACATGCGCTACATGACCTACGACTACAAAGACCCGATCGGGCCCATGTACTGGATATCGGAGACGCAGACCACCCAATGGGACGATCCTGTCTATAAGGCTGGGGAGATCTGGTCGCACTACCTGTACAACATCGTGATTTGGGCGCCCGGCAATCCTCCGGGGATAGAAGAAAAGGTGCGTAAAGCGTTGGCGAGTGTCGATCCCGATCTGGTGCTCTATGGGGTGGATTCCTACGACAGGGTTGTCCGTGGAGACTTTCAGCAGGAGGACATGATTGCGACCCTGACGACGCTGTTCGGTGCGCTGGGACTGGTGCTTTCGGCGGTTGGTCTCTACGGCGTGATGGCGTACATGGTGGAGCAGCGCACGGGGGAGATCGGCGTCCGCATGGCTCTGGGCGCCGATCGTGGAAATGTGTTGCGCATGGTGCTAAGGGGCGCCTTTTCCCAGGTGGCCATCGGATTGGCGATCGGCATTCCCGCAGCGATCGGCGCCGGCAAGCTGATGACGCAGCAATTGTTCAGCGTAAGACCCTGGGATCCGGTCATGCTGGCCTCGGCCACGTTGGCGTTAGGACTTGCTGCGTTGCTCGCTTCGGCGCTGCCTGCATGGCGTGCTGCGGGCGTGGAACCCATGGTGGCGCTGCGCAACGAATGAGGGCGGGATGACCTATTTTAATCCCGGCGGCCGGGGGGGACATAGACTCTCGATCACCCGACCGTAGACCTGCAGGGTGGGCCGTTTCTATACGCTTCCCGCAAAGTCCCAGTCCCATCTGGACCGCAAATCCTTTCCGCAAACCAGCCCCGTCCGGCTACAAATCATTTCCGCACAGTCTCGTCCGGCCACAATCATTTCCGCAAACCAGTCCCGGAAGGGACGGAAGAATCCAGAGCCCGGCACGGGAGTGCCGGGAAAGGAAAGCAACGGAAACCAAGTCCCCTTTAGGGGACGCCACAACCAACTTGCGGTTCGCCTCAATTCCAATCTCAAATCCATGTTTTCTCGCCAACTGCGGGATGTCCTTTTCCCGTGATCCCGGCGGCCGGGGGACATAGACTCCGATCGCCCGACCGTTAGACCTGCAGGGTAGGCCATCTTTATACGCTTCCAGCAAAGTTCCAGCCCCGTCCGGCCACAAGAATCTTTCGCACCCCACAACGATAAAGACGGGACAGACGGGAGGTTTACTTGCTTGTTACGGTTGCTGTTGCAAAGATAACGTCCCGCCTTTATCCCGCCTTTATCCTAGAAAATCCTTCCGAATGTTCTTCAGCCAATTTCTCGTGCACGTTGGCCCTTTTTGCTTGGTGATTGCGCCTTACTAGGTGAAGGCACCTTTCTTTCGAACTCAAAGGAGATTGCTATGTATTTGCTTGTTATAGGCTTGATTGTTGTAGGTTTGCTACGCTTGCTTAGCAGCCTACGCAGATCCTCTTCGTCTAACCTCAATCGGCCAAAACAACTGAAACCGGCCCGGCCTGTCTTTAATCGATCGCAACCCGCACGGCCCGTCTTTAATCAATTGAAACCGCCCCTAGTTAACCCGCCGAAACCACCTTTGATCAGGCCTACTGTGATTAACCCAACGACCGGATTGCCGATGGCCGGTGGCATCAGAGGTGGCATAGATGTTGGCGGTACTCCATACATGGGACGACGGAGGTAGGCCCGCAGGACTGGTCGGCCTTGTTCGGAGGACCCCGGTGATAGGAAGGGCTTTTCGAAACAGGTCTTCTTGAATTTCAAGTTCGCCGGGAAAAATAACCGAAGCCGGCCTAACTCGCATCTATATAGGTAGCAAATCAAATCCTGGCAAGGGTAGAGCCTAACGGACGTTCGTCGCGAGGAAAGCGCAGTTCGACAATCGTGCCGTGACGGCATCCCTTGAATCATGGGAATCGCTATGCGAAGAAGTCGCCCGAACCCCCAACAACGGTGACCGCGATGGAAACACGCCCTCAGATCACCTACCGTAGATGCTCGCCGGCAGCGGCTAAATACTGCTCTCCTAAGCAGCTTATGAGGGCGGGAAAATAAAAAAATTGGACACCTTCGTGAAACAAAGGACTTAGCCGCGGGAAGACCCCATTCCTGAAACCAAACCGCAACCCAAGCCCGCCGCCCCTGGCACGCCCTAAGAAAGGCGTGACAGACTGGACGATCGCCCACGCACTACTAGGAGGGACTCTGAAATGAGTGAACAGACGGAATATTCCCTTTCTTAGAAATGGACTGCGATGGGTAGCGTAATCCCATGCGCCTCCACGGCCAGCCTGGATGGACTGGATCATGCAGGCAATGCCCTTCTGACTGCCTATTTCGCTCCGGGCAAGCTGTGCAGTTGCGGACCCACGGTGTTGGAGTAGTTGTAATTCTGACGGCGGTCGTCATTAATGGTCCAGAACATCGCCCCGATCATGCCCGGGTAGCCGGCCGGGTTGCGCAGCTTGTACTTGGCGCCCGCGGGCGCGATGCCGGTGATGATGTACTTCATCGCCTGCATGACAATGGCAGGCGTGGTATCCGGCGTAAGGAAGCCGACCGCAACCTTCTCCGCGGGCATGGGCGGGAAGAAGTGCTTCGGGTCGCCGCCCACGTTGAAGCCGTGCAGCAGCAGCTCCGTCATGGCTGCGTGGTAGTCCACGCTGCCCGGCTGGTAGATTTCGCCATCGAGACCCTGCAGCGGCGGCGTGTTGTAGTCCTGCACATCGACGAAGGAGAGGATGTCGCGGATTGCGTAGGTAATCGCCAGGTACGAACCGAATTGGCCGCCGTAGCTGGGGTAGCCGGCGGGGATCTGCGTTCCCTCAGGCACCAGGCTGATCATGAACTGGGGGCCGAAGTGATCGTGCAATTGCTGCAGGGCCGAGATCAGGTTCACGATCGAAGCCGTCGTGGGATGCTTGAAGTCCGTGTCCCCTGGGTCGATCGAGAGCGAAGGGCTCTCAAAGTCGATATCGATGCCGTCGAAGCCGTATTCGCTGACAATCTGTGTGACGGTCGAGACATACAGAGGCACACGCGCCGGGTCAGCCAGGGTGAAATGTTGGCCACCGCCGCCCAGGGAGATCATGACTTTCTTTCCTTGGCTCTTCAGGTAAGCAATGTCGGCCTTGAACTGCGCGGGGTCGAGACCTGCGGGCGTATGGAACTCCATGGTGCCTTCGGGCGCGTTTTTCGCGGGCGTGGCAAAGGCGACGATGATCACGTCCCACTGGGGCGAGACCTCGCGCAGGGGAAAAATGGCATTGGCTGTGCCATAACCTTCCCAGTAACCGATCAACTTGTGGCCGTTGCCCGGGCCGGCATTTGGGATCGCCGCGACCTGGGGCAGAGGGGGAGCAACTGCGTGTCCGTCCCAAAGGTCCTGGCGTGGTGGGCACGGCTCTGCGGCGGCGGTGAGCAAGTTTGCGTCCGGAAAACTGTAAGTGCTGCCGAGATTGGCGGAGGAACCCGTATACCAGGGCAGCAATGCGACGTTCTGCAAATGATAGGTCTCGTTGCCGGCTTGCGCGGCGAAGCTTGGGGATGCCGGGATCTCGTTTTTGGCATTCGTGTCGGTGGGTTCAAGCAAAAAGTACATGGAGGCAATGCCGGTGCCGCCACAGCGGCCCTGATCGCCAGCCGGCACGCCCGGAAGCCTCGTCCAGCTGGGAACGCTGTTGCCGGGCGGGGGCGTGCCATGGCCGCCCTGGAAAAGAGGATCGTGCAGGGGGTCATTGATGAACTCGCCCAGCTGCTGGGTGATCGGCTGTACGTCGCGATCGCGCACCACTGCAGGCGCGGCACGCAGATAGGAGCTGAGCACGAAAGAATTTCCAGTCGCGGTGTCGACGCCGTGCGCTCCCCAGGAACAGCATTCCGTCGCGTCCCCGTCACTGTAGTAGGTCGTGTTATGGGTGACCGCCAGGATGAGTTTGCCCTCCTGCCGGGGCAGCTGCTTGAAAATTGCCTGCTGCAGAAATTCCACATCGACGACGGCGAACGAGGTTGCCTCCTTCTTCGAGGTGAGGATATAACCGTACCCCAGCGGCACGTCGACCTTAAGGGGCTTCACTTCCGGCTTGCCCAGCAAGGTATGCCAGCCATGTTCCTCGGGAAATGTGGTCCGCAGCACGGCGTCGCCATATTGGGTGTTGTTGCCCGGGGAGAATGCGAACCGGGAGAAGATGGGTGAGCTCAGAATGCGGTGTACGTCTGGTGCCGCAGCCATGACGAAGGGCTTGCCGTCCCTCGCCTTCGCCGCAAACGAAAGCTCGATGGGAACCAGCACCGTGGGAATCGTCGTCGAAACCGCCTGCGCCGGATCGTGGCCGAGAAGGGTGTAAGTTTGTTGGCCGATGGTGTGGCTGAACGTGGGCGCGGTGCCCTGCGCGTCGGCAGCCGGCGGACCCGGCACGAGGAAGAAGAGCGCGCAAACGCAACAGCAAAGGTCGCGGATCAAAATGTTTTTTCTCCCGAGCAACAGCATACCTGCAGATACCGTATTCGCGGCATGGTGGCCGTATTTATGGGCCGGGCAGCCGGGCAGGGTTATTGATGGTAGCCCCGCCCGGCGATCGTTCTCAGTACCCAATTGCTCGTGAGGTTGATATTTCGCGGTCTCGCTATCTCTGTATATTGGCCATCCGGCTCAGACGGTGGCCTTCGGACGACGATGTGGATGATCTGCTCTACCGCCCCGCGCGCGCAGCCTCGATCGCCGCAATGTCAATCTTCCGCATCGTCATCATCGCGTTCATCGCGCGCTTGGCTGCGGCGCGATCCGGGTCCTTCGTCGCCGCCAGCAGCGCGCGCGGGGTGATCTGCCACGAAAAACCCCATCGATCCTTGCACCAACCGCACATGCTTTCCTGGCCGCCGTTGCTGACGATGGCGTTCCACAGGCGGTCGGTCTCGGCCTGGTCCTCTGTGAGGATGATGAAGCTGACCGATTCATTGGGGACGAAATTCGGACCGCCATTCAGGCCCAGGAAATTACGCCCGCAGACGGTGAACTCAACCGTCAACTCCTGGCCTTCAGGCCCCGATGGCGTGTTCGTGGGTGAGGCGCTGGTCTTTCCGACGTGACTGTCGGGGAACGTGGTTGCATAGAATTCAGCCGCCTCGCGGGCTTTCCCATGGTCGAACCACAGGCAGGTCATCATCTTCTCGGACATCGAACTCTCTCCTCTCTGCTTTTCAAACTCCAAGGTAATGCTGCAGCCATTCTCCTGTGGACGAAAAACGGCTGCACCGGACATGCGCACATCGCGGCTACGATTTTGGTCCCTGCATCAGAGCAAAATGGCCGCCCTGATCGTCTGTGGCTTGCAGAATGCGCGACCCTCCAGGGACGTCCATTGGAGGCAACACGATTTTGCCGCCCGCATCGATCACACGTTTCTGCGCAGCTTCAATGTCGTCGACGATGAAGTAGTACTGCCAGTGCGGTGGAATACCTTCGGGCATGCCGGGGCCTTTACGAGCCATCATTCCGCCGGTGTAAAGGGGCTTGTCGGTCCGGAAAGTTTGGTAAACGCCCATGGCTCCCATGTCATGTGCATGATCTTTCTCCCAGCCGTAGTGCCTGGAGTAATAATCGAAGGCCTTTGCCGGATCATCGGTAAGCAATTCGTGCCACCCCACATTACCCACCGCCATTTGATCCAAACGTGGCTGAGCACCTTGCTTGCCGGGTTCGAAGAGCAGGTATTTTACCTTTTGCGGGTCCAGGACAACAGCGAAACGACCGACGCCGGGGATCTCCTGAGCAGGTTTCACAATCGTGCCGCCGTCGGCTGTCACAGCCTTCAGCTCTTCGTCCAGCTTTGCGGTGTGGATGTGGCCCATCCACTGAGTGGGAAGGTCAGGCGCGCCTGCGCCGGCCCAGGTCATCATGCCACCGACATCCTTGCCATCTTTACCAAAGAGCATATAAGTGAAGCCGGGCATACCGGCGTCCTTGATGTCCCACCCGGCTGCCTTGCTGTAAAAGCTGACTGCTTTGTTCATGTCATTGGTTACGAGTTCGTACCAGATGAATCCGTCTGCCATTTTGTACCGTCCCTTTAGCGACGCATCGCTATCAAGTAAACACTGTCCACATAAACTACCAGAAAGTGGATGCCGTCCACAAGCGACCTTCCCGCTGTACACTCTTCTTTGAACCCACGATGAAAAAGACCATCACCATTGAGAAGCGCAAGACCTTTCGTCATGGCGATCTGCGCAACGCGCTGCTGGCTGCCGGCATTGAGATGGCGCGGATCGGGGGGCCCAATACAGTCATTTTGCGAAAGGCAACCCGGCAGGCGGGCGTCTCTCCCAATGCGGCATACAGGCACTTTGCCAACCAGGCTGAACTGCTGGACGCGGTGCGATCGGCATGTTTTTCCCAGCTCGCCGCGGCCATTGAAGATGAAATGAAAAAGTGCCGCCCAGGACGCGATCCGCAAGCGTTTGCGCGAAAGAGTCTACGTGCGGTGGGGATGGGGTATCTGGGATTCGCCATGAGAGAGCCGGGGATGTTTCGCACAGCTTTCTCGGTTCCGCCGGCTATACATGAACCAAACCCGGCGAACACGGCCTCCATGGGACTGAATCCGTTTCAACTGCTTTCGCTGGCGCTGGACCGCATGCAGGAATCGGGCTTGCTCAGCAAAAAGAATCGCAAAGACGCAGAGTATCTTGCGTGGTCGACTGTCCACGGGCTGGCACTTCTGGTGCTTGAAGGACCGCTGCGCCAGATGCCGCAAGCCATGGTGCTTGCGCTGGGTGAGCGGCTGGTGCTTATGGTGGAACGAGGGCTCAACTAGAATTGGGTTGCAGTATCCCGAGGACGCGCGGAAGTCCGAGATCCTCTCTCGGCGGCAAATTAACCTAAGATGCAGCTATCGCGGTAGCTGGAGTGGCTCCGTCGAAGATTCCCCCAGCCTCAAGGCACGCCAGATTCTACCGTCCGATTCAGATGCCTTGGACCGGGCAGGACCAAGCTGCGCGGCATCATACGGAAGATGGTAGCGACTCTGGCCAACCTGAGATTTTGGATGCTGTGTGCAGCGCTGACGGCCTCCACGGGATGGGCGAACCCGCTCGGCCGGGGTCCCGCAGAGCCGAGGTATCACGCGCAGGCGACCCCGGTTGCTCCAGAAGTCCAGGTAAACGGGGAGGCTGGCGATGCTGCTCCGCCCTACAACTGGCGCGGACTTCTGCTGCAGTCGCTGGAATTCAATGTGATCGAGAACGGTTTCCGCGTGGCCTCCGACCACAACATGCGTGATCAGTTGGCGCACAAACCTTTCTGGCGAGACTACGCCAATTCGCTTGACCACTTCCAGATGAATCGCTGGAACGACGGCGACGATTTTCTGGTGAACTACCTTGGACATTCCATGCAAGGCGCGGTGGGCGCCGATCTGGAAATACAGAATAGTCCGCGCGATGCCCGCATTCGTTGGGGTGAATCGGGGTATGGATGGTCACGCTTCCGCGGGTTTCTGTGGTCAGTTGTTTACAGCACTCATTCCGAAATCAGTCCCATTGGGGAGGCGGGTATTGGCAATGAGGGCGGTTTTACCTACGGAGCGAAGTGCATGGACAAATGCACACCCGCCAATTTCATACCGGGCGTCAGCAAGTACACGAACAATACTGGCTGGGTCGACTTTATTGTCACTCCCATCGGAGGAATGTTGATCGTGGTCGCCGAAGACATTGTCGATAAGAAGATTAGCGACCCACTCACCGGTCGCTTGGCCAACCACCCGCTCGCGGCAAGAATTCTGCGCGGTACCTTAAATCCCGCAAGGTCGTGGACCAACCTGCTGCGTGCCAGGGCACCTTGGTACAGGGATTATGAGCATGGCTGGCCAGAGCGTAACACTGGAATCCATCGCCTGAAGAGCGATGAAGAGGTGGCATGGCAAAAGAGCCGCCCGCGGTTCTCGTTGTCTCCGCATTTTAGCGGCTTTTCGCTGGCGACAAATACCAACGGCTGCACCAACTGCCGCAACACCGTAACCGGCGGGGGCGTTGAATTTTCCGCGCAGATCCTGCCCTGGCTGGCGCTGGATAGCGACGTAAGCTATCAGCCGGGGGCGAGCCCACTTGCCAGCGACCGCGCTGGTGGCAATATGACGACCGCTTTTTTCGGGGTGCGCACTGGAATCCAAACCCGTAATTACGCACTTCAGGTCGCCCTAAGGCCAGGGTTCGTTCAATTTGACCAGGCTCAGCAGACCAGCCCCACTACGACCATTATCTATCCTCTCTATCCGGGCACAACCGTCAACGCGACTCTTGGAGCAACCACGGTCAATCCACCGCCGCGCCTGGGGTCGATCACGCACTTTGCCTGGAATATCAACCTGAGCGGGGATTACGGCATCACTCGCTTCTTTTCATTGAGGGCCAGCATGGGCGAGAATCTTATCCGCTATCGCACTCAGTATGTCGATCCACCCGGCGATGGCAAGCCTCCCTACGAAAGCTATTTGTCGCGAGAAAATTTTTTGAATAGAAATGCCTGGTCTTTCCAGGTGGGGCCGGTTTTCTCTTTCTAGCCCTGGCGTGCGCTGGCCAATAACAGCGCCTCCTCGTAGCTGGCATCGGTGATGTTCCATTCGGGAAGCTCGGTGCGGGTTGGGTTCAGTAGGAGAGTCTCTTCCTGCAAGAGCTGCTTCAAAGAGGGGTAAGCGTGAGGGTAAGTACGGTGATGTCGTCGTGCTGGCCGAATTGCTTTGCGGCTTCGGCGATGGCGCTGGCGGATTGGGTGCTGATGGCCTGGGTTCGGTGGAAGCCGAAGAGCTCGCGACGTTCGTTAGTGGCTTCTACGACTCCGTCCGATACGAAGGTGAGGCGGTCGTTTGGATTGAGCTGGAATGTGGTTTCGGAGTAACAGACATCCGGCGTGATGCCAAGTGGCAGGCCGGATTCAACATCCAGTTCTTGCCCATTGCGGTAGGGCGGGAGGTTTCCGGCGTTGGCGAGGGTCATGTTGCCGTTGGCGGCGATAAGCGCGGCGGTGCAGGTGACGAAGCCTGTTATTTGGCCGTGGAGAACGCGGTTGAGGTGAGCGAGGACTTCGGCGGGTTTTCGCACCGAGCAGCCGCGCAGCGCGCCGATGATGGCGCCGACGGTCATTGCAGCTTTGAGGCCCTTGCCGCTGACGTCTCCGACGACAACGAGCAGAGAGCCATCGTTGGCGGGCATGATCTGGAAGAAGTCACCGCCTACTTCACTGGCGGGAAGATAGACGCTTTCGATGGCAAAACCGGGGGTAACGGGCGGCTTTGCCGGGAAGAGCAGCGATTGAATGTTGCGGGCAGACTCGAATTCACTTGAAAGGCGCGTTCCCTCCTGCCGGGCGAGCGAGAAGCGCCGAATCAGAAATAGAAGAAGGGCAAAGATGAAGATTGTGCCGACGGCCGGACCAGGCATCAGCACGAACGGTTTGGTTAGCAATGGGAAATCCCAGTATAACGCCCATCGCTGCCAGCCCAGTTGCCACGTGATGAGGAGGATGTTGTCGATGAAGGGAAATCCTTGCCAGAGAAGGGTGGGAACAAGCAGGATGAGCGCGTCGCGATCGCGTTGGAGTGCACGCTTAAGCAGGGTTACGAGAATCCAGACGGTGGCAGGGAGCACAGCCAGCGTGGCAAGCAGGCTGGCGATTCCCACGGAGCTGATATTGAAGACGTAAAGAAAGACCGTTGGCGGATTGATGAACAACAGGGCGGCGACGAGCCACCAGGTTCTGGAACGCGGGGCGCGCAGCACGACGGAGAAAAAAGCCAGGGCGGCAAAGAGAGCAGCCGATTGCACTGAGCCATCGATAAAATCAAAGACCGGCATAGGGATCAGAGCAAGTAGCCGGCTGATGCTTAATCCAATGTCTATCGCGTTCGCCAGTAGAAGCAGCGCGAACCATAGATATTCACGTTCTTCGCGGCGGATAAAAAACAAGACGAGCACGACGAGGCCGACGAGCGTGCCGAGGACGGCATAGGTGTATTCATCGACGAGCCCGTTCCACTGAAGCGATCTGGCCGTCGCCGCACGTTGCGCGATGAGGCGGGAGTCTCCGAAATAGCTGCTACCGAAAAACCCTCCCGGCGCATAATCCGCCCAGACGGGAGCGTGCCAGGCGCGGATGGCAATATGAAACGTACGCGGGCCGGAGGCGGCGGCGGGGATATGGCGAAGGCGCGGCTTGAAGCGGAGTAGTTCCGAGAATTGAGGATTGGGCCGAATGAACCGGCGAGACGTCCGTCGACGAAGAGCTGATAGCCCGTTTCCATGGGTCCTAAGTAGATCGACCAGTTCCTACTACCCTCAGGCACCGCGACGGTGAAGCGATACCATGCGAAGCCGCCATAGTTCTTATAGCCCTGTTGGCCCCAGGCCTCATCGGAGCGGAGCAGAGGCCATTGCGAATCGTCGAAATTCGGGTCGGCCCATGCGGGATTGTCTCCGGTGTGAAAACGCCAGAGGCCGTCGAGGGAGGCGACGGGCTCGCGTCCGGTTTGCAGGTTGAAGGTCTGGGCGTGGAGGCCAGAGGCCGCGCAGAGTAAGAGCGACAACGAGGCGAGCGACACCAGCAGCACAGACGCCATTGCTTTCCCCATTTCAATCGGTCTATTTTGCTCTGTCAAAGGCAGTTTTTCATAGATTTGCTTTGCTCCAATCGCAAATCTAGTATCGATTTTGAGATACAGAGGAAAAATGGAAAACGCGAGCGTCATGGGCGGCAATCAAAATGGCCCGTCTCTCAAGCAGTACGACATCGCCGCTAATGGCATCTCCTTACACGTAATTGAGCAAGGGGAAGGGCCAGCCGTACTTTTCTGCCACGGGTTTCCCGACACTTCCTATACGTGGCGCAGGCAGATGAAAGCCGTCGCGTCAGCCGGATATCGAGCAATTGCACCCGATATGCGCGGCTATGGACGCAGCTCCGCTCCGGACGAAGCAAGCTTGTACACGCCACTGCATACAGCCGGTGACCTGGTTGGGCTGCTCGATACTCTGAACATCCCTAACGCTGTCCTGGTGGGTCATGACTGGGGTGCAACTCATTCATGGAACGCTGCCATGATGCGCCCCGATCGATTCAAAGCGGTGTTCTGCTTGAGTGTGCCCTACATTCCGCGTGGCGATGTCAGTGTCTTCGAAAAAATGCGGAAGTCCGGCCACCAAAATGATTTCTACATGTTCGAGCAGATCCGCCCGGAAGCCGACCAGCTTTGGGCTGACGCCGAGGTCACCATTCCAGGAATTCTGTATTGGGCATCGGGTTCTGCTCCCGCGGATACGCGATGGAGTCCTATGGACCCCGCACGAAGCCTCCATCGTCCGGCTCCCGGGCCTTTACCATCCTGGGCAGAGTCAGATTACGTTGAGCATAATATCGCTGAATTCCGGCGCACAGGGTTTCATGGTGCCCTGAATTATTACCGCGCCGCCGAACCATATTTCTATTTGTCCGCCGCATTCAAGGGCGCGAAAATCACTCAACCGTCGTTTTACATGGTGGGGAAGGCGGATGGTCTGAAAGAGCTCTACCCCCTGACCATTGACCAACTTCGCGTTGGCCTTCCGGCTCTCGTGGGAACTCTCGAACTCGACAATGTGGGCCACTGGGTGCAACACGAAGCCTCAGCCCAAGTCAGTGACCAGCTCGTGAAGTTCCTGCGCGAGATAGACCCCGCTTGAGCCACCCGCAATCAGCCGTCGTGAATATTTCACGACTCGATCTTCGGGACAGCTTCGCTCTGCCGAATCTCTTGTTTTCGTCATGCTCCACGAAGCTTGAGATGCCGGGCAGCAGAGCTAAGATCGCACCGGAATGCGCTGTCTCACCCGTCCAAGATGCGGACTCCTTGTTCAAGTGACGTAGAGGGAGATGCAGTCGATGCACGAAAACGGGGATTCCTGATGTCCCGCTCAAGTAACCGCAAGACTGTGTTAGGGTGAGCCAATGTCTCGATCAGAAAACATAGCGGTGGTAGAAAGTTATTTGAACGGCCTCGCGCGCAAAGACCTATCGTCCGTGCCGTTCGCACCTGGCATGACGTTTGAAGGGCCGCTGATGCCGAAACTGACGGGCCGCGAGACGATAGTGGGTTTCCTCACCAGCATTCTGCCGCTTATCAGGGGTATAGAAATAAAGCAGCACATTGCCGACGGCGATTATGTCGCGACCGTTTTCGACATGGAGACGATTAATGGCGTGGATCATGTTATCGATCTGTGTCTTGTTGTCGGTGGAGAATTGAAAGAGATTCGCGCCTTCTATTATCCAAGCCAGGGGCCTCGTTAAGCCATCATGTTGGCATGATGCCCAGAACAGCAATCATGCACTCTGCACAGTTCGCTGGCGGGTATTGCCGTTGTATCATCGGCCATTTGTCACTTACCGGTCGGCGAGAGCACGAATGGGTCACTTCGTCTGGAAAGATCGGTACTGGCAAGTCAGCCAGTGAGCCGGAATCTGCTACTATCCCGGCGCATCCGGTTCGAGGCGGGCTGGCTGCTTAACAGGTAACTTACGGTTAAGCGACGATCCGGGGGCTATTTCGTTTTTGCCTCAATCCAGAACTCCACGCTAAGATTGCCCTGTGATGGACTCTTCACGCGACGCACTGAAGCCGGACGAGCGCGGACTTGGGGATGCAGCCGCCAAGTCTCAAGGGAAGTTAGCGCTGGCTCTAGGAGTGATCGCACTCGCGCTCAGCTTGGTTCTTGGGTTCGTTTATCTAACCTCGGTACGTCGCCTGGAGCGCGAAGTGGCACGGCTCAGCCAGCAGACGGAAGGTTTGACCCGGCTGGTCGGGCGCGCACAGGAGCAGTCGCAGACGTTGGCTCAGCAGGCTTCGCAAGCGGCTGCGAACGCGCAGGCAGCCGCTCAACAACGCGACCTGGCGAAGCAGGATCAATCGAACTCGGAGGCGCAGGCGCAACTTGCGCGGCAGCAGGCCGCCACCGCGCAGCAAAAGGCAGATCAAGCCACACAGCAGGCTGAGGTATATCGGCAAGAGCGGGAGGCCGAACTTGCACAGCTGCAACAGGCTCTCGGGCAAATCGCCGAAACGCATCGCACCGCCATGGGCCTGGTGATGACGCTGGATAGCAAATCGATTCGCTTCGACTTTGATAAGGCCACCATTAAACCGGAATATCGCGACATTCTTAATCGCATCGCCGGGATCCTGATGACGCTTAAGGGATACTCCATTGCTGTTTACGGATATACGGACGACATCGGCACGCAGACGTACAACTTGCAACTCTCACAGCGTCGCGCCGAAGCTGTCCGCGCTTTCTTGATGCAGACCGGAATTCCCCCAACGACTATCGTGAGCGCTAAGGGTTTTGGCAAATCGGACCCTCGCCTTCCGGGCGACACCGAACAGGCGCGTGCTGCCAACCGCCGGGTCGAGATCGGCCTGGTGGATTCGAAACTCATCACCAACGGGAATCTCGTCGAGCCAAAGTGAATCAGACGGTACAGGTCCGGGTGTAGAGAGTCGAGAGCCAACCTCACCACGATCACCGCCGAAAGTTGTCGAGTCCTTACTTGGCAAGCCGCTAGACTAACGACTCTGAACGGCGGCCTACTCTTCCCTGATTTGCAGGTGAAGGGTTGGCGGTTGGCCGAGCCGAAAGTATCGACCAATACTTTCGTCCAATTGTTTCGCCTGTGCGCTTCAGGCTTACTGAGAGCAGTTAACGCGGGGCTTATCCAGATCATCGCGAACAACCAGATTCATGTTCTCTTGATTCCAGTTGTACATCGGAAAGGCCTTCCCGAATTCCACTGGCGCGGGACCTGCTGGCGGGGATGCGTTTATTCCTGAAATGTATGGCCGCCCCAAAGCCACCAACTGAAACAGACAAGAAATAGGAGGATTTATGGCGACCGCAGTCGCAGCAACAATCATGAAAGCTGCTCAGGTGGCCGCGCCCGGAGCCGGTCTTAGAATCGTTGACCTGGAGGTTCCCGATCCAGGCCCGGGACAGGTGCGTATCAGAGTCAAGGCATGCGGCGTGTGCCACAGCGATGCGATCATCGTCGAGGGCCGTCGCCCAGGGATCCCCTATCCGCGCGTTCCCGGCCACGAAGTGGCCGGCGTCGTGGATGCACTCGGGACTGGAGTGGCTGAATGGCGAAAAGGCCAGCGTGTTGGCGTTGGCTGGCATGGCGGCCACGACGGGACATGCCCCGAGTGTCAACGCGGAGATTTTCGGCTCTGCCGCAATGAGAAGAATCCCGGTCTCAGTTATGACGGCGGCTATCAGGAGTACATGTTGGCTCCGGTCGAAGCATTAGTTTCGATTCCGGACAGTCTCAGCGATGTCGATGCGGCGCCGCTGCTGTGCGCCGGAAGTAACACCTACAACGCGCTACGGCATGCGGGTGCACTGCCGGGTGACGTGGTCGCGGTGCAAGGCATCGGTGGACTCGGCCACCTCGGAATTCAATTCGCCAACAAGTTTGGCTACAAGGTGGCCGCGATCGGGCGCGGCTCGCAAATTGAATCGCTTGCCATGAGACTCGGTGCCGACGTGTATATCGACAGCAAAGTGAAGAACGCAGCAGAGGAACTACAAAAATTAGGCGGCGCAAGAACCATTATCGCGACAGCGCCGGACTCCAAGGCAATGACGGAATTGATTGGCGGCTTGGGTCCGAACGGCAAGCTTCTCATCATCGGCGTAGCCTCCGATCCCATCCAGGTGGCTCCGGTTCAGCTCATCAGAGGCGGCAAGTCTATTGAAGGATGGGCAGGGGTAACGCCGGCGGATTCCGATGACACACTTCGCTTTGCCGAACTGCGGGGCGTACGCGCCATGATCGAAACCTACCCTCTGGAGAAGGCGGCCGAAGCGTACGCCCGCATGATGAGCGGCGACGCAGAGTTTCGCGTTGTCTTGACGGTGTGAACGAAGCACGCATGAGTAAAAACAATATCCTAAGGTCCAAAGAGGCGGCCGTTCAGGAGCCACCCAAAGCACGGGTTTGAGGACAATTTGAAAGTGGACGGCGGCTTAACCACCCACGGCAAAACTCGCTAAACTAACGAAATGTCCAACCGAGAGAGTTTTGCGCAGGCGCTAAGGTGTTTGCTAATCCGCTAAAAGGAAACGAGTATTTTCACCTTTATTCAGACGATATAATTGTGCACGGATATCAGGGGATAGAGCCAGGGCTGGATAGTGTGAAGCAGTTTTATTACGCCTTTTGGAGAGTATTCCCTGACGCGCGAGTGATAGCTCAGGACCTCATCGGTGAAGGCGACACGTTAATGGCACACTACACAATTATGGGCACCATGCACGGTGACTCTATGGGTGTTGCCGCGACCGGACAGCGGATTGAACTTCCCGGGATCAGCATTTTGCACTTCAGAAACGGTCAATGTTTTGAACGATGGACCTGCTCAGATTCGCTGATTTTAGTAAATCAAATCGGAGCATCCGTCGCCGGCGTATCGCGATAGCAGCGCACTGCCAACGGCATGACGTCTACAAGATCCTTTCATCCGGTTGTGTTCGCGTAGCCTCCGGGTGGTGGGCGACAAACTGCCAGGAACCGGGCCAATCAGCTCCCGGAAGAAGTCAACCCCAAGTGGGATCAGACCTGGCCACCCCTAGGCGCTTGCAAGACGTCGGTGGAGCTCTTCGAGGGAGATCTGCTCGATGCGCGAGGCAACCGTCCATTGGTTGCCAAACGGATCAATCATGGTGGCCATTCGATCGCCGTGAACAGCGTTGCTTGGTTCCTGGAGCGAACGTGCACCACCATCTACGGCGCGATGGTAAACAAGATCAACATCGGGCACGTAGACATAGAATGCGCTTCGAGTTGGCTGATCTCCTTCGAGAGGCCTCATCACAGAAATAACTGAGTCGCCGATGCGGATTGTCATGTAGGCCGGCTCTCCGCCTGGCATATCGTGGCGGTCCAGGAGATGAGCCTCGAACGCACGTCCCAAAAATGCAAGCAGCTGGTTTCCGTATGTGGTCGCAAGGATCGGAATAGTCGGGAAGCCTTCTGGTATCGTTTCAGCTGCCATAGTCAGGCCAAGTGCGGATAGGAATAAGTTTAGTGGACGGTCCAGCCAAAGTACACCTCGACGGCACGAATCTGGTCGCCGATGAAGGTGAAAATCTCGGTATTTCGCCCTCGGCCACCACCAATCTTCGTCACTTCGTAGGTCACGATGACCTCGTCACCGGACTCGACGATTCGAACAAAGTCGAACTGTTGGCCCTGCCCTGCTCCTGGCCAGCAGCGGTCAAAGTAACCCGCGCGATCCAATCCGACATCGAGGGGGCTGGAGAATGTGAACTCGTCCGCGAAGGCCCGCTCGATCAAGCGGCGATCACCTGATACAAAGGCATCGTATACATCTCGGACGGTTTGAGTTCGAGCCATCGGGTTGTACTCCTTGGAATACGAAGTCGAGTCATGTTGACCGTTTTTAGCCCTGGGTTCCCATTCGGCCGAACGTCACTTCTCGCCGGCTAACTCCGCATCCACACAGTTCTTCGGCTTCAGGACGGGATTGCATCGCGCGACGGCGTTGCCTGGCAGCTCCACCTTGTAGCCCGATGAGGCCGCCTCGGACGCCGGATAGTCGGTGCTGATGATCTGCGCACCGCTGGCCAGCACGGCATCACGCCGCGAGGTGTCATTGGTACGTGCTTCTTTAGTGTCAGCGTCCGCGCGGGTGCGGACCAGGTACCCCTGCCGTACCAGCGCCTCGATTGCGTGTGGAGGTGCATCGTTCTCTTCGATAAAGGCTGCGTCGGCGGTCCCGGCGGCGGCGTTGGTGAACAATATGCGGCCCTTCAACGATGGGTGTCCTTCAAGGTAAACAGGTCCCATCTTCTTCTGGTCCATCAGGAACACGACTCTGCCCCGGGCCTGGCCGACTGTGGGCCAGCGTTGCAAGCGGACTGCCTCATTCAGCGTCCCATAGCTACCTCGAACATCGTCCGGCGAAATGATCTCTGTACTGGAAAAAACAGACCTGATCTCACTGTCCAGTGCGTCGAAAATTGCCGGTGTGAATGGTTCCGGTGCGACCGAAGGAAAGTTGACCGATAACGTACCCTGCTTGGTCTCGATCAGGAGAAAGATGGGCAAATGCCGCGGATGCGCCTTTGACCAGGCACGCACCTCCGCCAGGCATGCAGTGAAGGGCTGGCAAGCACTCCGGTAATCCACATCCTGCACGTGCATCACTTTGAATCCTGGTTTATCCATCAAGTGATGTGGATCGAAAGGTGGATCGGCCGGCAAGCCTGCCTGCGCGATCAGTGTCTCCCCGTAGGGATGGGAATACAGGCCACCCTTTGTATCGGCGAATACATCGATCTCCAGCTGGCGCACGCCGGCATCGAGTTGCGCCGTCAACGAAGGATGGCGGTAATCGAGGCCTGCAAACACTTTCGGATTTTTCTGCTGCCACAAGTTCGCCGCGCTGGGTGCGAAGCCGGAATGGTAGCTGTTATGGGTACCGATTACCTGAATCTGGTTGATCCGCACCGCTTGATCGTTTTGGGCAAGAGCACAACCCGCCGCAAGCACGGCAAACGCCGTCATCACCCGCCCCAAAGCCGGTATCCTCATCATTCGCCCTCACCTGAGTCGCCTAAAAAATCAGCTTAGCAGCCACCTGCAATTGACGCGGTGGAAAGAACCCGGTGATGCTGCCAAAGCTTCCGTCTGTGCGATTGGAATCGGGCGCCTGGTAGTTCACGTGGTTGAGAAGATTGAATGCTTCCCCGCGGATGTCGAGTAGAGACGATTCGCTCCAAAGCCGGAAGCCCTTATGCAGACCCATGTCGAGTTCGTTGAAGGTGTAATCACGCAGTGAGTTGCGGCCGGCATTGCCATACGGCTGGCTGGGATCTGTGGGCAGGCTCACCGTGCTGGAGTTGAGAAAATTCGTGATCGCGGTTGATGTTTTGATGCGCTGGCCCGACGGAGTCACCGGCTTGCCGGACACGTTGGGCCGGTAAGCCAGCAGGTCGCTGACATCGAACGCTGCCGGCTCAGAGTAGGTCAGGTTGACCGGCTGGCCGCTGGTGGCGGTATTGATTGCAGAAACCTGCCAGTCGCCCAGCAGCATCTGCAACGCGCGCGGGGCGTTCGCCCCGAAATGCCGTCCTTGCCCGTACGGCAGGTCCCAGACCACGGTAAGAGTGTCATTGAGTGGCTGGTTGTAGGCCGATTGTCCGCGTTCGCCCGCAAGGTTGGCCAGATTTACGCGAGAGTTGTCGCCGTTCGGCGTATCCAGATGGCCCGATGCGTTGTCGATGGCCTGCGACTAGGTAAATGCGTTGAGCAGGTAGAGTCCGCCCGAGAAACGGCGCTCAAGCTTTGCCTGCAGAGCGTTGTAGCTCAGGAACCCCGCCGGGATGGACTCTTCAATGCCGGTAAAGGTTCGTGATCGGCCGCCGCGCCTGCAGGCTGAGGCAGCCTTTCTGGTTCACGACAGTGGCATTCGTCGCCGTGCAGGTGGCAGTCAGCGCATTCGGAGCAGCCTGGTTGAGATCCGCCAGCACCCAGAGGTGAACACCGTGATAGCCGACGTAGCAGACCGAGAGCACCGTGTTTTTCAGCACTTCGCGCTGCACATCCAGGTGCCAGGTCTGCACATATCCAGTCGGAATGTTCTTGGGAATGTAGCGGGTCTGCGCAAGCAGAGTGCTGAAATTCTGCGGGCTGGCGAAGTTGTGCGGATATCCCTGCGCCACCGTGCGGAAGCAGTCCGTGAAATTGTCGCCGGTGCACACCGGCTGGGGTGTTCCACTCAGGCGTGAAGGGTGCAACCTGCGTGATCGAGGAGTTGACGATATACGGGCCGTTGTACGCCAGCAGGTTTTCGCCGCCTTCACGATTGAACTGATCGAAGCTCAGGCCGTACGCCGAACGGATGACGGTCTTGGGGTCCAGTTGGTAGGCCACGCCGAAGCGCGGCGCAAAATCGAGCTTGGGCATGTTCACCAGCGCGCGATTGTAGAGCGAGCCGCCGCTTGCCTGAATGAGCGTGTTGGTAGTCGGGATCGAAGTTTGCCAGGTGATTGCCGGTGACAAATTGCGGAGTCACCAGCTCATAGCGCAGGCCGGCGTTGACCGTCAGCTTGGGGGTGAGCCTTAAATCGTCCTGGATATAAAAGAAGTTCATCTATTGGTGGTAATTGACGATGACGAAGTTGTTCAGCTGGTAGGTCGAACGCGCGCCGGTGAGGAAGTCTGCCAGGTACGCTGCCTCACGCGCTCCGGTATCTGTGGTGCCGGCCGCCATTCTGGCTGAAGGCCTCCGCCGAAATTCTCCGATGCCATAGACCGGATTGAAGTCGTCGATCTCGGTATTGATGGCCATAACTTCGTAACCCAGCTTGATGCTGTTGCGGCCCTTGCAGAATGGAGTAGTTGACCTTGGGATCGATGACGAAGGGGTTTTGAAATTGCGGGTTTGAGCCTTGTGCGCCCCACGCAGTAAAGCCTGTCACGTTCTCTGAACTGAGAGCGCGAATCACCGACTTATCCGTCGGCAGGCCGGGAATGCCCGCCTGCGTATTGAGGCTCTCCTGCCCGGCCAGGTAGGGCGTCTTGCCGCCCTGGGTCCAGGTGAAGCCGACGCGAGCATCGAGGATCGAGTTCTGCGTGAACGTGTAGGTGACGCCGGCCGCGATCTGCTTGTTGTAGGCGTGGATGGTGCCGTTGCCGCCGCCGCCCGCCGGGCCCGGAATCGACGACGCATCGACAATGTTGCCGTGATGATCGCTGTAGCGGCCAAAGATCGTCGTCTTCGTCGTTCAAGATAGTAATCCACGCGCCCATCGCCCTTGTCGTCGACCAGGCTGGCCTTGGGAAGAGAAGCGTAGTTGTTGGAGAAGCTGTTAGCGGACATTCGGAGCCGGCAGCGCGGCAATCACCAGCGCGGCCAGCGGCGTCCAGTCCGATTGCGGCACAACGCCGTTGGCATAGAGCGCGCCGGTGACCGGATTGCGCAGCGGCACGGGATTGCCTGGTGTCGACGAAGATGCCCTGCCGCTGCTGCGCATTGGGTATGGTCGCCGTGGTGTACTGGCCTTGCACCTGGCGGTTGCCTTCATAGTCGATAAAGAAGAACAGCTTGTCTTTGCGGATAGGCCCGCCGAGTGCGCCACCAAACTGGTTGCGGATCAGCACCGGCATCTGCCGCTGGCCCGTAAGCACGTTGACTGGCGGCAGAAACGGCCCATGCATTGAGATTCGGTATTGCGGTTGTATTCCCAGACCCGGCCGTGGAACTGGTTGGTGCCGCTGTTGATCGAAACGTTGATGACCGCGCCCGAAGCACGGCCGTATTCGGCGCTGTAGTTGTTGGTCTCTACGCGGAACTCGTTGATGGCGTCCGGCGACGGAGGAATCGCCTGGTTGGAAAAACCCTGGTTCGAAGTGCCATAGGCGTTGTTGTCCACGCCATCCAGCAGAAAGTTGTTGAACTCCGAGCGCTGTCCGTTCACGTTGAAGGAAGCATCGCGGCTGGTGACGGACTGATTTTCCAGAATATTGCGGCGCACACCCGGCGCCAGCGCGGCCAGGTCAGCGTAGGCGCGCCCGTTCAGCGGCAGGTTCTGCACCTCCGTGGGGAAATGACGGTGCCGGTTTCACTGGTCTCGCTCTCGAGCTGGGTCGCCGCGCCCGACACCGTCACCGTCGTCGATACGCTTCCAGGACGAGGGTACATCCACGCGCTGCCGCGCATTCACCGCCACCGTAAATGGATCGGTGACGGTTTCATTGAATCCGCGGGCGCCGGCGTCGATCTTGTACTGGCCGATGTGCACGTCAGTGAACTGGTACTGGCCCTGGCTGTCGGTTGTGACCACTACGCTACGCCGGTTGCGGTGTTGATCAGCTGACCGTGCTGCCGGCAATCGCATTGCCGCTCGAGTCGCGCACGTAACCGAGTACGGAAGCGGTCTCAAACTGCGCGTGGGCGCTCTCGCCCGCGATTACGATCAGAGATAGTAGCGCGATGACTGCGACGACACTTTTCCTGATAAAAGAGCGAGAAGATCTCTGCATGGTTGCACTCCTTTTATGCGCATCATGGGAAATACACCTGCGCGCTGAACAGGTGACCGATACTGCTGCTGAAAGTAAGAACAGATTTAATGAGTCGGGGCGTTGTGCATCCGGGTCACGGTTGCAGCAGGACCTCGGTCCGCCTATCGACCGTCTTGCAAGCCGGATACACTGCTGGGTCCGGATACCAGGACCTGGCGGCGGGTTTCTTTATGGTCGTTTCATCCATCGGACCGATCATATCGATCGATAATGACATTCCTGTTAAATGTGCAACACTCTGCCGGCTGGCATTTGCAAATTCGATCCCATAAATTTAACGGCGAGAAGTATCCTCGCCGATGGATATCCGTCGACGTACTTCGGTTTGGCAGGTGCCGATTTCCAGTCGAGTCATCTGCCAGACCGTTGACTACCAGTTAAACACCCCTTTATCCTCATCTTTATTTGCAAGCACTATGGACGCATCGCACGACTTAGTTCGCATAGGTCGCTTAGTTCGCACATATCTACACAAAAAGAGGGTTGACAGTCTCCCCTCGCGAACGAACAAAAAGAAGAGGGCCACGACTCGATGTACGAGTCATGGCCCAGGTAGTGTTGACTGCGTTACTTCTTATTTGAACTTGGCTCCCGCAAACGACTTCCTTCCCCTGCTGTTGGTTGGAAACGTTTGCGCAGCAGCCTTTAGAGTGGTTTTGACCAGAGGGCCTGCACCGGTGCCGGTTCCAGTCAAGTTAATGGCCGGAGTACCACTGTTATAAGCGTTGCTGTTGATCGTTACCTGCTGGCTTTGATTGCCTGTGTATTTCGACGTCGGCTGAAATGCGACCGCGAAGAAGCACGACGTCAAGGAGGTGTAGACGTCCCGTTGGCGCAGGTGGTGGAAGTCCCAAGCCCGAACGCAGGAATTGGTTTGGGGCTGTAGTAGCCGAAGTTGCTCAGCGTCAATGATTGATTGCCGATATTGGCTACGGTCGCGGTTTGGGAGGCACTAGTGGAATTGTTCGCCTGGCTCCCAAAGGCAAACGACACACTGTTGCCATTGAGATAAACCAGGTTGTTGGCGGTACCGCCACCGAGGTTCGCGACCACAAAACTCTGTGAGCCCGCGGAACTCGCCAGCGCGCTGGGATAAGAGAGAGACGAAGGATTAGCAATGCCAGAAGTGCGCTGGTTTTGTTGGTGTATAGCTCCGTGATGGTATTCAATGAGCCGTCAAGAATGTAGAGATTGCCGGCGGCATCGAAGCTTAGACCGGTTGGGTCGGACGGTGTGGCCGGATTGGTGACCGAAAGCACGCTGGCTGTGCCGGCCGGAGTGACCTGAACGATCTGGCCACCACTGGTACCGTCGCCTCCGTCTCCAATGACCAAATTGCCGTTGATACTGTTGATTGCGAGTGCCTGCGGGAAAGATGATCGATGCGCCACTGATCGCCAGTTTAAAGGCCGAAGCGTTGTAGGGCACGACCACCACGAAACCAGGTGCACCGCCGGTTGCGTCGTCACCGTCCACTCCCGAGTCTCCGATGTACAAGTCTCCCAGCTCATCGAGCAGCCAGCGAAATTGGATGCTGGAGTTGCACCGTCCCGGTATTGAGGACGTAGGGAGCAATGCCGGTCGTGGTGGGCACCACGATGACTTCGCCCAGGTTGAAGTCGGCGATGTACAAATCTCCTTCGCCGTTCATGGCAACAGCACTCGGCGCACTGAGGGCGGTTGCGCTGCCCGCGGCGCCGGTGAATACAGCAGTCGGTTTCGATCCAGTCATCCATTGATGGAATAAACCTTACCGCCGACCAGATCAGCGATGTAGACCTCGTTCATTAAAGCCGGAGATGGCTACTCCCTGGGGTTGAACCAATCCCAGCGGGTGGTCATCACGTCGAGCGGGTAAGCAATCTGCGCTGCCGCGTTGCCCAACTCGTAGACCGGCGACGAATCGAGGATTGTGGAACCAGAGCCCTTGACCTGAATGGCCGAGGCGCGAGTACCCACATACTGCGGTGTCGCCTCGAAATTCTGGTAGCAGAAATATGGCTGATATGCTGTCAGGCCAGTAATTTCCGAGTCTTGCAGTTGCCGGTTGGAGGTCCAAAGCGCTGGGTTGGAACCGGGATGACGTCGCTGTTGCTCGCGGAATCGCCCGACCGTCACCGCAGTAAAGCCGGAGAAGGTTGTATTGCTGTTGAATTCGAAATTGAACGTCACTCCGATTCCATTGTTCCCGTAGACGTTCGCGGCTCCGAGATAGACGGGATTGAGGAAGTCCAATTGCGCAACCAGGCCCGTGTTTGGCTGTATGCCGACCCAGAAAGCCATGCGTACCCACTTCGGCTACGTCGAGATTGCCGGCTGGATCCAGCGCCATGCCGCCGCCGGTTTCGAGGTTCGTCGTCGGGATAATGTACGGGGTTGACTGGATCGTAGGAGAAGCGTTGGGAACCTCGATCACCTGCTCGCCATTCGGGCCCAGCCCGACAGCTGGGAAAGGATAAAGAGATCTCCTGAGGCATCGAGCGCCAGGCCCTGAGGCTGGCTAGATGGTAAAGCTGCCGGTACGTATGGACTGCGCGGTACCTCCGCCGGCTGCGGGCGCCACATAGACACCCCCGCTGTTGGTGCTGTTGGCAATGTATAGATTGCCTTTCACGTCTAAGGCCAATGCCGAGGGTGTAAACGACCCCGGCAGACCCTTGATCGATACCTGTACGGGCGTAGGCGTCTTGCTGCTCAAATTGATGGAGTAAACTGCTCCCCCACCGAAGGCCAAGCTGTCCCCAATGAACAGAGTGTTGGCGAACGTAGGGTTGGCGCTGTTAATCGCCAGCGATATCGGATCGTTCAGAAAGCCGCCCGAATAAATGGTTTTGACTGTGCTGGTCAAGACCCCTCCACTGGCCACGACTTCAGAATCCGTGCACCCAAGTTCGGGTTGTCGCCGATAAAGAGGTCGCCGGCAGCGTCCACCGCAAGTCCTTGCGGAGAAGTAAAGTCTTAGGCCCGGCACAACCGCTGAGGCGGAGTTCCCAGGCAGGTTAGGGGTGAGCATTACGATCTGGCTGTTCTGTGTATCGGCAACGTAGACGATGCCATTCGGCGCGACCGCGATCCCCTGCGGATCGAGAAACCGCTCCCGAGGGTCTGCTGCGCGTCGACCACCACTGCCGGCGCAGCTGCGAAGGCGTGGGAAGCACAAAACATGACTGCGATTGCGGGAAGGCAGGAGAGCCTTCGGATCGATTTTGAAGACGAAGTTTCCAAGGCAATTTTCAAGGACTGCATTTAATTCCTCTACATTCTCGGGGGAGAAAATCAGCGAACGGGACTGCTTGAGAGGCCATGCGCAACCATCATGCTGACAAATACGGCTCCGCGGGGGAGGAGCAGGTGCGATGACTAGAAGCTAAATGGCGTCTTCGTTTCCACACACTATACCTAAGTTGCAGTTGGCTTCCAGCAGTGCTGATTTTTGGTTACTCGAGACTGGACAGAAAAAGATTCGGAGATCCAAATGTTGCGAACGACGTATGCGCTGTTTGGCTCGCGGTACCTAAGTACGCACCCGGGTCACCTGGGTGCGGCCGGGGTTGCGGTGGCCGGGGTCCCGGAACTGCCTGATTCTCGCTGCTGATCGCTTGTTTCCACAGGTATGATGCGCGACTCTGCGCGAAAAACGTGGTATTGGGTGAAAGCAACGTCATCGAGCTGGGTCTGCATCTCTCGCGGGAGATATTTGCCATTGATGCCAGGCGACATTTGCCCATTGCGAAAGCTCGGTGCGAGCGAGGTGCCGGCTACCTTGTCGACTAGGATGGCTACGCTTCTAACCGGGCAAATATAGGACCTGCCTCCGATTTCAACTGGCCCGTATTCCACCAGAATGTCAGCCCTGGAGATTGAATCGGCCGGCTCCAGATCTGCCTGCACCACAATGCGGTAGATGGTTCCCTCTTCCGGGTCGATTGCAATCAGACCGTGATAGCTGGAGAACTGCTGAATGGCGCGGGAAGAGTCAGCCGGCTGACAGCAACCTCCCACCTGGTAGTGGGACCGCTCGCGCGGCACGTTGAAGGCAAACGCCGCGAGGGTTTTGCCCGGGGTCTGTTCCCAGTGGTTCCATTTCACTGTACTGTGCGCGATGTCCAGCAGAACCGTGAACAGGATCGGCCCGAACTCGCCCTTGGTTGTGAGTCCATTCATGGCAGGCGCCTTCGCTTTGCTCTCAACCGCGGGAACGACGGTCTCTTGCCCATCGCGAAAGGCCACGGGCAGGGTGGAGACGCCAACAACATGGAGTGCCTGGTCGATGTCGCCCGCGTAGGTAGTCGCGCCCTCGATGCCCTTAAAGCGCGTCGTCACGCGCGAGGCCGAAAAGTTTGGCAGTTGACGGACGGTTCGAGTTACGAAACTGATCGCTTGGGTCAAAATTCGGCGTTGAGTTGGGAGATCCGGCGCAGGTGTCTGCGGAACTTCGGCAGGGGGAAGATTAAGGAATGCCGACATATCAGCAAGGATGACGAGAGCCTGCCGTGCCTTCGGCCCGGGGGATTCCGTCTGCAGCCCGGCGAATCTTGCGGCGCTGAGGCGTTCGGTCAATTGCAGATCCGAAAGCTGCCGCGCCGCTTTCGCGTCCGGTTTTCCCTGCAATGCGGTGACTTCCTGCTCCAATTGCGCTACGGTCACGCGCTTCCCTGCAAAGGTCGACGCCGCGGTTCCAGCGAGCAATAAAAGCAGCACCAGGCTACGCATTCCCGGCCCCTCCCAGAAAGCATGCCAAGAATCTTAGTCTGTCCTCAGATTGGGTGTAAACGCGCATTCCCTCTGCTTTTTGCCAAAAGCGACAGGGTCGCCACCCAACAAAAGGGGAGAGAGCACGTACCAAAAGCTACTCAGTCCGTTCCCGAGAGCACACCGCGCCGGATGGCAGTCGCCACCGCCTCGGTACGATCCGAAACTTGAAGCTTTCCCATAATGTTGTTCACGTGATGTCGAACAGTGTTGTCGCTGATGTCAAGAGCGCTCGCGATCTGCTTGTTCGTTGACCCCTGCGCGAGCCGTTCGAGAATTTGTACTTCCCGCGCGGTCAGGTCGGACCGCATCATCCGATCCGCGAGGCGGGCAGCAATATGGCGAGGGATGTAACGCTTTCCCGCGTCCACTACCGAAATCGCCGCCACCATCTCCGACTCTGTTGTATCTTTCAGCAAATATCCCTGGGCGCCCGCACGAATCGCGCGATAAATATCTTCGTCCTTTTCGAAGCTCGTCAGTACGACCACCCTTGGCGGCGACTCCATTCGTTTCAAGGCGTGCAGGACGGCAATCCCATCCATACCCGGCATGCGAAGATCCAGCAGAAGCAGATCCGGCTTATCTTGCTGAATCATCGCCAGAGCTTCTTCGCCACTGGCCGCCGACCCAATCACCTCCAGCCCCGCCTGGGCGCTAAGCATATTCGTTAGGCCCGAACAAACAACGGGGTGATCGTCAACGATCAGAATCCGTATGAGGTTACTGTTTTGCTTCGACACGGAATCCACGCTCCAGAAGATACATCCAACTGCGTTTGAGCAGGGCAGCCGGGCGTCTGCTCGGAGGAACAAGTGCCGTTACCTCGACCCGGGTACCCGCTCGAGGCTGGCTGAAGATCTCGAGCTTAGCGCCGATATCAGCCGCGCGCTTGCGCATGCCCCGTAGTCCAAAGCCCAATAACCCCCCACTCTTCACAAACCCGATGCCATTGTCCCGCACGGCAAGCCGAACCACGTCCCGCTCCCAATGCAATGATATTTGTAACCGGCTCGGGTCCGCGTGGCGAACTGCATTGGCGATACTCTCCTGGCCAATCCGCAACAGGGTATCCGCGACGAGTGGCGAAATTGGCCTGGGGCTCCCGCTCCGGGTGGCTTCTACTTCGACAGATCCGCCTTCCACCATCTTCCGCGCCGAGCTTTCCAAAGAAAGTAGCAGGTCAACCTTCTCCCGCGGATCCAGCCGCAACGGCTCTATGCTCCTGCGCGCCTCTTTATGGCTGTGCCGCACCAGGTCGCAGGCGAGGTCTACCTGCTTCCGCAGGGCGGGGCTCTCCTGAGGTATGGCCTTACGAATTGCCTGTAATTGGAATCCAATGCCGGAAAAACTTTGCGCCAGCGTGTCATGAATCTCGTGTGCTAACCGTTCCCGCTCTTCGTGAATCGCCCGCAACCGCCAGTGCTCCACCCGGCTATAAACGACGAGACAAAGAAAGGCAAGTACCAAGGCCCCCAAAATAGCAGCGATATAGAGCACGTGACGCGTTGTCCACCATGATGCGGGTTGCAGCACTCGGACGTCGTCTGGGGAACGAAGCAAAAGCTTGCATCGAATGGCGCTTGCGCTGCTCACGCCGTAATTCCATGTCCCGTCTACCTCCAACATGCTGATTGCCGACACTTGTACCGTGCTGCCCTCTTGCAGCGCTTGCCAGGTAATGGGAGCACCAGACTGGGCCAACTCCACCAGCACACTGTTGGCATCGTCTTGTAGCAGCAACACCTCCCGCGAGGGCTCTCGCACCCGTCGTAGAAGCTGACCCTCGGTGCGAACGAAATTGTAGTTGAGAGCACCGGAGCAAATGTCGGCGACTCTCACAGGTGTGGGTTGCAGGGGCTGGCCGGTCGCGACCCGTCGAAGAACCGCATCGCGCAGGATCGGGCCGGCACTGTGGGGAGCGGGAAAGCCGAGCGCCTCGACCCGGTCGCCAAGCTTGATATCGCGGCTCTGCGTTGTTGCAACGAACAGCGCTTTGCCGTCATCCTCGAGAATAATGCTCTCGCCGGGCTTATAGTAAGTGACGGTTCCCGCGACCCGCACGCGATGGTTGTAATCCGTGCCCGACCGGTATTGCATAAGCCTCCCGATCGGGGTGAGCGGCAGGGCAAAAAGATTCGCAGGTGCTGCCTGCAGCACGGTTACGTTGCCCATCCCCGCTACCGAGAGAGTTGCCCCAGTTATTTGCCGGTTATCGTTTTTTGTCCCCATCGCCGGTGCGTTGATCCGAACCACGGCATCGATGAGTTTAGCGGCGTCCGGTGCATCCTCCGCCGGAAACGTGGCGTTGAGTATGCCATGATCCACTGCAATTCTTAGCCACAATTTTTGTTTTTCAGACGCACCCTTCCTAAGTCCTGCAGAGAGCACAGTGCCGGTGACGGATACATACTGACAGTCCTGCTCACCTGCGTTCAATTCCGCCAAAGTCACTTTCTTCGGTTTCGGAAGAGGTGCACGACCCAGTTTGTCCACCGAGTATGCCCTGATCGAGGGTGCGAACAGGCCGGGATCCACTACCCCCTTCAGCTCGACTTCATCGCCGGCGGAGAGATCATCCGAACGGTTCCAATAAACCCAGATCCCCGCAGTAGCGTCCTGAATGACCAGGCCGTCATCAGTCGATTGCGTAACCACCCCGCGGACCTGGGCCGGATAGCGAAGCGCCAATTGCTCCAAGGAAAGGGACCGGATCGCCGCCGCCGTGCGATAGACGCCCGAGGCGTCCGTCGTGCCGCCATAGGCAGACGATGTAGTCAACAGGCATGAAACAGCGGCCAAAACCAGAACAGCGAAGACTGACACGTAAGCTTCGCTCCTCCGGATTTCCTGTCGAACGTTGTGGCGAGGTCGCACTACAGGCGCCTTTCTCATCACAACAATACGCGAAAGGGCTCGAAGACTCTCCGGTTTCGACCGTCGAGTCCCGTTAATGCCGGGACAACTGAATTCCCACACGCAACCTTCACGCCGTGCTCTGCGATTCCGTCTTTATTTTGGCCATGACCGCGTGGCATGAAAAATCCGGGTTCGGCTGTGTAGGCCGTAGGCCTCCCAGCGCCCGCCCCTCTATATACACCACCCGCGACCGCTTGGAAAATTTCATCTTTGCAATACGAAGCGGTTGAGTGGGACGCTGTCAACCCCAATATATGGCCCATTTGTACTACTCCAAGCCCACCCATTCATATCCAGATACTGCTGCCATTCAGACCATTACATTTACGGCTGACTGTAGGATGCGCGTCGTTCATCGGAAACGCTACCGTGCACGGCGGTTGGACATCCGTCAATTTGCCGCAACGAAAATGAAAAGGAGTGGCGAAGCAGAGGAATTCAACGGGGCGATAGAAGAGCGATCTGCGTTCGGACCTCAGCGAAAGCGCCGCGTTCTTCTTCCTGCTTCCCAACTCTGGTGAAAACAAACCGCCAGGATCCAATGAGTTACTGGCGACGTGGCTTTTAAGGAGACCGTTATGAGATCGAAGCGCACATCGCTTCTATTGAAATCTGTGCTGATCGCTCTTCTCTTTGTCAGCGTCGATGTCTGCCTCGCACAGTCTGATCGTGGCAGCGTCACCGGCTCGATCACTGACCCGACGGGCAATGTGATTCCGGCTGCTCCCGTCACGGCGACCAATGAAGCCACCGGGGTTCAAAGCCGCACCGTCACCACCGGGGACGGGTACTACACGATACCCAGCTTGCCCGCCGGCAGCTATTCATTGACGGTGCAGGCGCCCGGTTTCCAGAAGTTGATTCGAAGCGGCATCACCGTTTCCGTAGATGCGGCCATACGGGTCGACCTGGTCTTGACTGTGGGGGCTACCTCCGCGACGGTCACCGTGACCGGGGACGCTCCGCTGCTCAAAACCGAGAACCCCGAAAATGACATCGTAGTGACCAGAAGCGACATCAACGAGCTTCCTATCAACATGGCGGGCGTGGGCGCCATCCGCGACCCGCTCGCCTTTGCCGAGCTTGCGCCCGGTACGACCGTCGGTGGCTGGAACGACATTCACATCAATGGATCGCCGGGGAGCACATTCCGCGTCATCCTCGATGGACAGGATTCAGGGAGCGGCTTGAACCCGCGCGTTTCCGACGAAGAACAGCCATCGGTCGAAGCTCTGCAGGAATTTGCCCTGGTGCAGGACAGCTTTCCGGCAGAGTTCGGACAAACCGCCGGAGGCATCTTCAACTACACCAGCAAATCCGGCACCAACAGGATTCACGGGACGCTCTATGAATATTTCGAGAACGAAGCCCTTGATGCCGGACAACCTTTTACCGATAACGGCAACGGAGGCCTGGTTAGGCCCAAGGTCCGCCAGAACGACTTCGGCGGAAGCTTCGGCGGTCCGGTTTGGATCCCCAAGATTTATAACGGCCACGACAAGACTTTCTTTTTCTTCAACTACGAGATGTACCGCGATCAGGTCGATACCAATAACGGCTTTAGAACCGTTCCCACAGCCGCGGAACGGGGCGGAGACTTCAGTTCCCTCCTGACTGGAACGCAGATCGGTACCGATCCTCTTGGCCGTCCGATTATGGACGGCGCAATCTACGACCCCACGACTACCAGAACGGTAAACGGCCAGGTGGTGAGAGATCCCTTTCCCAATAACCAGGTTCCCATGAGCCGGTACGACCCGGTGGCAACAAAAATTCTTGCGTTGATACCAAGCCCCGTCAATGACGCCGCCGTGAACAATTATCCAATCATCTTTCCGGCAAACAAATTCCAGTGGATTCCCAGCATCAAGATTGACCACGCGCTCACCAACAATATCCATCTTTCCGGCTACTACGCGTTGACCGCTACGGATAAAGACAACGGAGGAGATGGCCTGCCGGATCCCATTTCCGCCCGCCGCTACCAGGTGATCCGCAGCAACACCGTTCGTATCAACATGGATGACGCCATCAATCCCACGCTCGTCCTGCATGTAGGAGTAGGTTTCCAGCGCTATCACAACCCGGATACCACTCCGATTACCAACTTCGACCAGGAAAGCCAGCTTGGTTTGTCCGGCGCGCTGGTCGGCGGATTTCCCGTCATCACCGGAACTCCACAAGTCAATGGAGTAACGCTCAATGGCGGAAGCTTAGGGTTGTTGTCGGGGCTGTCAGTCAGCGGGCAGCCCACCAACGGCACTCAATTGCTGCAACTTGGCCCGTCGAACTACCAGCTCTACATACTCAACAAGCCGACGGCCGTTGCCTCTGTCTCATGGATTAAGGGAGATCACGCGCTGAAGTTTGGCGGTGAGTTCAAACACGAGTCGTTCCTGAACAGAGTCGCCAATCAGGCGGTCGGCAACTACTCCTTCGATCCGCAACAGACCGGACTACCTTCGACCAATGGGCAAAACCTGAACGGCGGTTATACCGGCAGCAGCTTTGTCAGCTTCCTGCTGGGAAACGTCAACACGGAATATATCGGCAACGTCGCGGCCCCCTGGTTTGTACGAGGATCGGGCGCCTTTTATGCCCAGGACACCTGGAAAGCAACCAAGCGGCTTACCATCAACTATGGTTTGCGCTACGATCTGCAACAAGCCTCCCACGAGCAGCGGTATCGCACCACCCAGTTCAATCCGTACATAGCCAATCCATCGGCGGGAAATCTCCTCGGCGCCGCGCAATTTGAAGGCTATGGCGCCGGGCGTTGCAATTGCACCTTCGAGCACAATTACAGGTATGCTCTTGGTCCCCGGTTGGGCATTTCCTATCAGGCCGACCCGAAAACGGTTTTTCACGCAGCGTCGGGTATCTTTTACGCCCAGCAGCCTTCCTTGAATTACCCCGGATCGGGTAACAGCATCGGGTTCGAATGGAATACTGTCACCTACAACGCGCCCGGTTTCGGATTGTCCGCTGCACAACTGGCCAGTGGGGTTAAGTATTCGCTTGCAGAGCTGACCTCTACAAACTTCAACCCGGGCCTCTACCCGGTGACAGGGCAGTTGAATAATCTGCCTCCTTACAACTACCCAACCATCGGCAAACCCCCTCGCACCGTGCAAACGAATGTCGGCATGCAGCGTGCACTTTCGCAAAGTATGACGCTTGACATTGCCTATGTGGGCACACGCGGCTCCTGGTTTGAAGCGGATGGACTCGTGGACCCCAATCAACTTGGGCAGGCGCAGCTCAGTCCCTTTGGACTCAGCCTGGCGAACGCCGACGATCGGGCGCTCCTGGGCAGCAGCATCACTTCTCCGGCAGTGATTGCTCGTGGCTTTACCCCTCCTTATCCGGGCTTTCCTTCCAGCGCCTCGCTGGCACAGGCCTTAAGGCCCTATCCCCAATTCAATGGCGTGAGTCTGAACGGCGCAATGATCGGCGATTACTGGTATGACGCCCTTCAAGTCAAAGTCAGCAGGCGCTTATCGCGCGGGTTGTGGGCGCAGGCGTCCTATACCTGGTCTAAGGTCCTGGGAACGGTCAATGGGGACGGAGGCTCGGGAAGCGCAGTGCCGGTTGCAGAGGCCAACCTGCCTCCCAAGAGCTACAAAACCTACGTCTCCATCGACACCCCACAGATCTTGTCGGTGAGCTACCGGTACACCATTCCAACGTTCGGTTTAGCTGAAGGCCGCTGGAAGTCAGCCCTGTTCAAGGGATGGACCACGGACGGCATTCTCATCTACTCGAGCGGTGCGCTCATCCAGGTGCCGAATGCGCAAAACGGGCTCACCAACATAACGTTTGCGCAAGGCAACTTCGCCAATCGCGTATTCGGGCAGCCTCTCTACCTGAATAACGTGAATAAGCACAACGTAGATCCGGCAACCACGTTTTACCTGAACCCTGCCGCTTGGTCCGATCCGGCATCCGGCACGTACGGGGTCTCCAAACCTTATTACGGGGACTATCGTGAGCCGCGTTATCCGAACGAGCAGATGGGGCTGGGCAAGATGTTCAGTCTGGGAGAACGCACGACCTTCTCCGTCCGGGCGGACTTCTTCAACGTCTTCAATCGTTGGGCCCTCCCCAATTTGAGCGGTACCAGCAACGCGCTGCAGGTTGGACAGTTCGGCTTTGTTGGGTCGAACATTTCCAGCGCCGGCGCCAACTATCCACCCCGAAGCGGAGAAATTGTAGCGCGCATACAATTCTAGGCAGGATGAAGTGGGTTCAGGCAGGGATATTAGTGATCGTTGTGGGCCAGGTGTTGTGCCTGGCCTGCAGCCCTCAGTCCAGTCGCGACAGTCCTTACTTCGAATCTTTACCTCCGGAAAAAACAGGCATCGTCTGGAAACATGACAATGCCATGTCCATTCGCCGGTATCTCCCCGAGTCGATGGGGCCCGGCGTGGCCATCTTTGATTATGACAACGATGGCTGGATGGATTTGTACTTCACCAACAGTGGCCCGGCTGATTTCTTCGCGCCTACCCATCCCCTGCGCAACGCCCTCTACCACAACAACCACGACGGTACTTTTACCGATGTAACCGCGAAGGCGGGCGTCGCAGGAAAGGATTTCGGCATCGGCGTTGCCGCCGCGGACTATGACGGCGACGGATGGACAGATCTGCTGGTAACAACCTACGGCAGGTTGATCCTCTATCACAACAACCATGACGGAACTTTCACTGACGTGGCTAAGAAAGCCGGGCTCGACAACCCAGGGCTATTTACCAGCGCGGTGTTTTTCGATTATGACAACAATGGGACCCTCGATCTTTACGTAGGACACTTCGCGAAATACAACAAGTCACTGGAGCATGACTGCAGCACCAACGGCATTGCTCATTATTGCTATCCGCGGAGCTATGCTCCGTGGCCCAGCCGTCTTTATCGGAATAACGGGGACGGTACCTTCACCGATGTGAGCCTGTCGTCAGGAATCGGTAATTATCCGGGAAAATCCTTCGGAGTGGTCGCCACCGACATCAATAATGACGGGTTGCTCGACTTGTTTGTGGCCAATGATTCCGTCCCCAACTTTCTTTTTCTGAACAAAGGCGGAGGCAAGTTCGCCGAGATCGGGCTGGCTGCCGGAGTGGCTTATAGTCCTGACGGAGCCGCGCGCTCAGGCATGGGCGTCGATGCCGTCGACTTCGACCAGGATGGTTTTCAGGACCTCTTTGTGGCCAATATCAGCCGCGAGATGTATTCGCTCTATCGCAATAAGGGTGATCTTTCTTTTGAGGACGTGGCAGGAGCGGCGGGGATCGCTATGCCCACGATCATGGATACGGGCTGGGGCATTCGATTCTTCGACTTTGATCTTGATGGTTGGCCGGACATCATCATAGCCAACGGCCACCCTGATGATCTGATCGAAACCATCTCCAGTTCGCTGCGTTACAAGGAGCCGCTGCTCCTTTTCCGCAATAATGGCCGCACCTTCGATGATGTAACCACCCAGGGCGGCCCTGCCTTCACCGTGGGATATCCGGCTCGCGGGCTTGCCGTCGGAGACCTGGATAATGACGGGCGGCCCGACGTGGTCATCGCAATTAATGGCGGCGCTCCCCTGGTTCTTCACAACACGCTTCACAATGCAAATCACTGGTTAGGACTGAAGCTGGTTGGCTCCGCGGTCGGCGCCAATATCACGTGGTCTGCCGGCGGCGTGAAGCATAGCTTGTTCCATCGCGGGGGCGGGAGCTATCTCTCCTCGTCCGATCCGCGCGATATTCTAGGCTTGGGCCCTTCCGAGAATGCCGATTGGATCCAGGTTCAGTGGCCAGCCGGGGTAGGACGCACCGATCGCTTCGAACACGTCGCGGGAGGAAGGTATTACTCGCTCGCGCCGGGAAGCAAACTCAAATGATCTGGCTTCTTGCTCTTCAACTATCGTTGCCGCCGCAACAACAGCACTATGATAATGCCAAGGCGGATCTGGGCAGAATGCAATTTGCGCTGGCCGACCAGGAGGTGGAGGCCGCCTTGCGCCTCGACCCGGATTTCGTTCCAGCCTTGATTCTCAAAGCGCGCCTCGCCCTTTTCGCCCACCAACCGGATATAGCCAAAAGTTGCCTTATCAAAGCAGTGATCACTGATCCTTCGTCAGAGGACGCGCAGTTTTTTCTGGGGATGTTCTACTATCTGCAGAACGACTTTGCCTTGGGGATTCCTCCCCTAGAGAAGGCGCAAGCTTTGTCTCCCCGGGCTCCGATGCCCCCTTTCTATTTAGCCATGTCGAAGGAGGCGATGGGCGATGCAAAGGCCGCGCTGAACTTCTACCAGCAAGCCGAGGCTCTGGAGACGGAAAAGAATCCGCAGACCGCATCCATTCTCGTAGCTCACGGCCGTCTGCTGTTTTCGCTCGGCAGGTTTGAAGAAAGCATCGCCAAGGATCAACAGGCGATTGAAGCAGATAGTCAAAGCCGGGATGCATTCTACGAAAAAGCTAAGGGGCTTGAACGCCTGGGCCAGTACCAGGCCGCCGCGGTGGAAGGCGAGCGCGCGCTTACCCTACCTGAACTGGGCACCAGCGACAGCCAGGTTCACTTCCTTTTGGGGAGGGTGTATCTCAAGCTGAATCTGCCCGATTTAGCCGCGTCTCACTTGGCAAAGTTCCACGCTGCTCCGCAGACCACACAGCGATGAGCACTGACATTCGCTCCATTGCGCTGTTGTTTTTTTTTCTCCTGTTGGTGCGATCTCTGCATGGTCAATTACCCGAGGCTCCTCAGCCGGAGAACCCTACTTTGCGCAGTGGTTATAGCGGAGATGAGGCGTGCCGCGGTTGCCATCAAACGCAGTTTGAAGCTTATCTAGGCTCAGCCCACCACGCGGCCTCACGCCTCCCCAGCCAGACTTCGATTGAGGGCAAATTCACGCCGGGTTCCAACATTCTGCGAACCTCAAACCCCTCCCTATTCTTTGTCATGACTGCGACCCAGGAAGGCTATTTCCAGACCGCGTTTGCCAAACTGCCGCCCGCCGAGACCATCACTCATCAGGAGCGTTTCGACCTGGTGATTGGTTCCGGGCGAAAGGGGCAGACCTACCTGTATTGGAAAGGAGAGCAGCTCTTTGAACTGCCCGTTTCTTACTGGACGGAAACCGATCGATGGATCAACAGTCCTGGCTATCCCGACGGTCTTCCCAACTTCGATAAGCCCATCATTCCTCGTTGCCTGGAGTGCCACAGCACTTACTTCGAATCGCTTTCCCCGCCATCCAACCGCTTTGACAAGACCCATATAGTTCTGGGCATCACCTGTGAGAAGTGCCATGGTCCGGGTGCTGCACATGTCGCGCGTCACCGATCGAAAACTCCACTCCAACCGGGAGAAGCCGAGGACATTGTGAACCCCGCATCGCTCTCGCGGGAGAGGCAAATGGACCTATGCGCGCTTTGCCATGCCGGGCCCGGAACACCCAGGGCGCCCAGTTTTTCTTTTGCGGCCGGAGAAGAACTTGCACGATATCTATCCATAGCGGCCGACGCCCCGGATACTCCAACTGACGTTCATGGCCACCAAGTGCAGCAGTTGATGAGCAGCCGGTGCTATCGTTCAACCGCGATGACATGCAGTACCTGCCACGACGTCCATAAGCAGCAGCGCGACGCGGCGTCCTTTTCCGAGCATTGCCTGACCTGCCACAGGATAGCGAGTTGCGGAAGGTTCTCGACCATGGGCTCGCAGATTCTTCATCGTTGCACGAGTTGCCACATGCCGCTGCAGCAATCAAATCAGATCGTGTTCGATGCGGACGGCCGCCAAATCAAGCCTCAGGTCCGTACTCACAGGATCGCAATCTATAAAGATCCCGACTAGCCCTGATGCAGTCAGTCATCGACCATGTTAAGAGTTTCCCTGCAAAGGCTGAGGCCGCAGTTCCAGCGAGCAATAAAAGCAGCACTGGGCTACGCATTGCCGGGCCCCTCGGAGAAAGCCGTAACGGTTCCCGCAACCCGCACGCGGTGGTTGTAATCCATCCACCAGATTTTTAAAACGATGATTTCCGGCTGAGTTGCTGAAAGTGCTGGACCCTGTTCAGCCATAGGGTAAAGATCGCTTCCACTTGACTTTTCGTATGATTGGCAATCAGAAAGTGATACTTTTCTCCCGATGCCAGAACCACACCATCTTTGTGGGCTTTTGCAATTGAACCAACTGGAATGTCCAGATCAGCCTCATTCGGGCATCTGAAATGAAGTCTGTCAGTTGTAAGCTCGAGCTGGCCCGTGCAACCACCAAACGCCTTCTTATGTGTTGCCTCAAATCTGATCGGATAGTAATGCGGGGTCGAGGAGCCAGATAGTTTCGACGGCGCATTTGAAGTCTTCTCAGGCATGATGCCACCCTCTGCCCGAGCGATAACGGCCGGAGGGTTTGGAGATGGCTTTGACAAGGGCAGCCGTGATAAAGAGGGCTGAGACGTCGGAGCCGCCTGCAAGTTTAGAGTTGCACTGGACTTCTTATAAGTTATGCCCGCATACAGCCCACATGAAATAGCGATCGCGAGCAGGAATAGAGGGCCTGCGGCTGCCAGACTTCGTGGCCGAGGTCCCGGCCGTGAGACCTCGGGTTCTGCCTTATCTGAATCGATCGGCCGGAAATAGTCTCTCCCTCTCCGCCCGGAATCGAAAGGAATTACATGCCGCCCAGGAGTTCGTTGGCCCCTTTTGCCATTGGCATGTAAATCGAAATTCTCTGCCACACTGAACCTCCTTTGGCCGGCAACCGTCTTAAAGGTTCTCAGAGTTTAGTGCCCTCATCGCAAGCAGATCAGCTTGGGGGGGGGGATTTCCTAGTCTTGGGTAACACAAACGGTGTGACTATTGGGACCTTGCTTTTCCTGAGCCGATGCCTATGGGAGCGGAGGCCAAAGGGCCTCGCGCGCAGAGGACGTAATGTTTCCTAACTTATGAAAGGTGCTGACGGCGATCAAAAATTAGTTCAATTAGCGGAACACTCGATCTTGTGGCGCTTGTTCTCGTAGTTACTCTTTGGTATTTCTGAGAATGTGGTTAGTTCAGGCTTTGTATGTTTGCGTTTCCCCCATTGAACTCGGCGATGATGTAGTCGGATCGGCGCTACAAGGTGACCGCCTTTTTGGGCCGGATCAAGATTCTAGCTTGCCAAGTTACCTATTGATGGAGTCTGCTGTTGTAAGCCATCGGGATGCTGGATTTTTGGATCGTAGTTTCGAGATAATTCGACCATTCAGTAGGTTTCCCGCCACGCGCAAGGGGGATGAAACTTGAAGCTGCGGTTGTTGTTCGTTTTGCTCGTCTCTGCACCGCTACCCTGGATTCTCGGAGCGCCGCAAGCGGCGCCCGCGGCAGAGGCACCCACGAAACCTGTGGACTTCAACCGCGAGATTCGTCCCATCCTCTCGGACAACTGCTTCAAGTGCCACGGCCCAGACGAAAAGATGCGCATGGCCCATATGCGCCTGGACGAGACGGAGGGCCTGTTCATCGACCGCGGTGGCTACAAGATCATCGTCCCGGGGAACTCGGCGCAAAGCAAGATCTACCAGAAGATCAGTTCGAAGAACGCGGCCTTCCGCATGCCGCCGGTCTATTCCGGCAAGACCCTAACGGACAAGCAGATCGAGCTCATCAAACAGTGGATCGATCAAGGGGCCAAATGGGAGACGCAATGGTCGTTTGTCGCTCCTAAGCGCCCGCCTGTGCCTGAGGTGAAAGACAAGTCGTGGGTGCGGAATCCCATTGATAGTTTTGTGCTGGCACGGCTCGAAGCCGAAGGGTTGAAGCCCAGCGAGGAAGCCGATAAAGCCACACTACTGCGCCGGGTCAGCTTCGATTTAACCGGCCTGCCTCCTACGCCCGCCGAGGTGGAATCTTTTGTCGCGGACAAGTCGCCAAATGCGTATGAAAAGCGCGTGGACCAGCTGCTGGCTTCGCCACACTATGGCGAGCGTATGGCGATGGAGTGGCTAGACTTGGCCCGCTACTCCGACACGCACGGCTACCACATCGACAGCCTGCGGCAGATGTGGCCGTGGCGCGACTGGGTGATCAAGGCCTACAACCAGAACATGCCGTACGACCAGTTCACCATTAAGCAACTGGCGGGCGACCTGCTGCCCAACGCCACGCTGGACGACAAGATCGCGACCGGCTTCAGCCGCAATAACATGATCAACTTCGAAGGCGGCGCCGTTCCCCAGGAATACCACGCGGAGTACATCATCGACCGGGCGAGCACCGTGGGCACCGTATGGCTGGGTCTTACCGTGGGCTGCGCACGCTGCCACGACCACAAGTTCGATCCCATCCGGCAAAAGGATTTTTATCAGCTCGTCGCATACTTCAACAACGTTCCTGAGAGGGGCCTGGACGGCTTTTTGGGGAATGCGGATCCGGTCCTGCCTCTGCCCACCAAGGCACAGCAGCGTCAACTCGATGAGGTGAATGACCGGGTCACCAGCACGCTCGCTGCCCTGCCGGAGCAAGAGATCCTGGCACAGCGGAACGAGTGGCAAAAAACGGCCTTGGCCGGGATCCCTGAACCGTCGCAGAAGGGTTTAGTCGCGTACTACCCGCTGGAGAGCAGTTTGGCTGATGCCTCCGGCCAGCACCACGACGGCAAGGCGGTGCGCGGCGACGTGGTGTACGACGAAGGCAAGGTGGGCAAGGCTGCGGATTTCAGCGGCGAAACCCAGGTGAATTTCGGTAATGCCGGTGATTTTGACCGCGGCGACCGCTTCGCCTTGGCAATGTGGGTCCGCACGTCGCCCGCGCACGCAATTGAGCTCGTTCAAAAACGGGACAGCGCTGAACACTGGCAAGGTTATGAGATCGCCATGGACGATCCCACGTATGACCGGCCCCAGGACCGCCTTTCCCACTTCATCGTCCGCATGGCTGCCAAGTGGCCCGACGACGCCCTCGAAGTGCGCACCAAGGAGCGCTTCCCGACGGCCTCGCTCACTCACTTGGTGATGAGCTACGACGGCTCGGGCAAAGCGTCGGGGGTGAAGTTTTACGTCAACGGCAAACCGGCGATGACGGAAGTGGTGAAGGATAACTTGAGCGGCACGTTTCGTACCGCCGCCGCACTCGAGATAGGCAATAAGGCGAACGGAAAGCCCTTCGAGGGATGGCTCGACGACCTGCGCATTTATAGCCGCCCGGTGACTGCCGAAGAAGCTGAAACCCTGGGTATCCGCATGCCGATTCGCTCAGTGCTGGTGGAGCTGGCGGGAAAACCTGCCCAGGAGATTGCCACTCTGCAGCCGGAAAAGCCGCCCGCGGAAGCAGAGATTGGAGCAGAAGAAAAGGCCGAAACCCCAGAGGCCAAGGCGGCGCGCCTGGAGAAAGAACGCCAGGCTGCACTGAGTGAGTACTACCTGAAATATGCGGCACCGGAAAAGGATCGCCAGCTATACGCGCAACTGACCGAGTTGCGGGAGCAGAAGAAGAAATTGGAAGCGTCGATCACCAACGTGATGGTGATGACGGAGATGAAGAAGCCGCGGGACACGTTCATCCTGGGGCGGGGCCAGTACGACAACCCGGGGGAGAAGGTGACTCCTAACGTTCCGGCCTTTCTGCCGCCGCTGCCGCCTGGGGCTCCGCCGAATCGCCTATCGTTGGCGAAATGGTTGGTGGACCCGAAGAATCCGCTCACGGCGCGGGTGGCGGTGAACCGCTACTGGCAGGACTGCTTTGGCGTCGGGATTGTCAAGACGGCCGAGGACTTTGGCTCGCAAGGAGAACAGCCCAGTCATCCTCAATTGCTCGACTGGATGGCTACGGAGTTCATCGCCAACGGCTGGGACATCAAGGCGATGATGCGCCTGATTGTGACCTCATCGACGTACCGGCAGTCGTCGCGCGAGACCAAGGAGATGGTCGAGCGCGATCCTGAGAACCGGCTGCTGGCGAGGGGGCCGCGTTTCCGTCTGCCCGCCGAGATGGTGCGTGACAACGCGCTGGATATTGCGGGGCTACTCGACACCCGAATTGGCGGTCCGAGCGTTTACCCTTACCAGCCAAAGGGGCTGTGGGAAGAAATGGCTTTCGGCGGGGGTTTCTCCGGACAGACCTATACGCAGTCCACGGGTGAGGACCTCTACCGGCGCAGCATGTACACGGTATGGAAGCGGACGGTTCCACCACCTTCGCTGACGACCTTCGACGCACCCGACCGCGAGAAGTGCACGGCGCGGCGCACCATTACCAATACGCCGCTGCAGGCACTGGTGCTGCTGAACGATCCTACTTACGTCGAGGCTAGCCGCGTACTGGCAGAAAAGACGCTCTCCCAGGCCGGGCGCGATCCGGACAAGCGGATTGAGTTTGCCTTCCGATTGGCAACGGACCGCAAGCCGCAGCCACAGGAACGCGCGGTGCTGCTCACGCTGGCGCGGGAAGAACTGGCGGAGTACCGGCGCGACAAGACGTCGGCGATGAAGCTTATAGGGGTGGGCGAGACAAAGCGCAATCCCAAGTTGGATCCGGCGGAGCTGGCCGCCTGGACGACGGTAACCAGCACCATCCTCAATATGGATGAAACCATCACGAAAGAGTGATTCCCATGGATGAAATGAAACGCGAGATCTTGCTGGAGATGACCCGGCGGCAGTTCTTCGGCCGCACCGCGAAGGGGATAGGCGTGGCGGCGCTGGCCTCGTTGCTCGGCCCAAGCCTGATGGCGGAAGGGCCGGCGGTCGATCCCAAGACCGGCGGCCTGGTCGGGATGCCGAATTTCGCGCCCAAGGCCAAGCGCGTGATCTTCCTCCACCAATCAGGCGCGCCTTCGCAGATTGAGTTGTTTGACTACAAGCCCAAGCTCAAGGCGTTGCAGGGCACGGAGCTGCCAGACTCGATCCGCAAGGGCCAACGCATTACCGGCATGACTTCGGGCCAAGCATCGTTTCCGGTGGCTGCGCCCATCTTCAAGTTTCAGCAGTACGGCCAGTCGGGCGCCTGGATCAGTGAACTACTGCCGCACACCGCCAAGATTGTCGATGACATTGCCATCATCAAGACGGTGAACACCGACGCCATCAACCACGATCCGGCGATCACTTTTATCCAAACCGGATTTCAGCAGCCCGGCCGCCCCAGCATGGGCGCGTGGGTGACCTATGGATTGGGCAGTGAGAATCAGAACCTGCCCGCGTTCGTCGTGCTGATCTCGCAGGCCAACGCACTGAACCCGGACCAGCCCTTATTTTCGCGGTTGTGGGGCAATGGTTTTCTGTCTTCCAAGTACCAGGGAGTCAGGTTTCGCGCGGGCGCCGAGCCGGTGCTTTATCTGGATGACCCACCGGGCATCAGCAGCGAGTCGCGCCGCCACATGCTGGACAGTCTCGCCCAGCTTAACAAGATGTGGTTCGACGCTTACGGCGATCCCGAGATCGAGACGCGCATCACGCAATATGAGATGGCGTACCGCATGCAAACTTCGGTGCCCGATCTGATGGATCTTTCGAAGGAACCGGATTCGACTTTTGAGATGTACGGGCCGGACTCGCGCAAGCCTGGCACTTATGCCGCCAATTGCCTGCTTGCCCGGCGACTGGCCGAGCGTAACGTGCGTTTTATCCAGCTCTACCACCGTGGATGGGACCAGCACAACGATCTCCCCCGCGACATCCAACTGCAGGCCAAGGGCACCGATCAACCCTCCGCGGCGCTGGTGCAGGACTTGAAGCAGCGCGGGCTACTCGACGATACGCTGGTGGTTTGGGGTGGCGAATTCGGCCGTACCGTCTATTGCCAAGGCAAGCTGAGCGAGACCAATTACGGACGCGATCATCATCCGAAATGCTTCGCGATGTGGATGGCGGGCGGCGGTATCAAGCCAGGCATCTCGATCGGTGAGACAGACGACTACTGCTACAACGTGGTGGAAGATTCGGTGCCGATCCACGATCTGCAGGCGACGATCCTGAACCGCTTGGGCGTGGATCATACCAAGCTGACCTTCAAGTTCCAGGGCCGCGACTTCCGCCTGACCGACGTTGCAGGCAAGGTAGTGCCGAAGGTGATGGCTTAGCGGCCTTTGGAGGAAATAGAGCAGGACTGCCGGGAAAGCTCCGTTAGAATTGGCCGAACGACAGGAGTTGCGCCCCAATGAGCGTTCCGGCGAAGTCTTATGCCCGTTTTGAGCGAACGATCAGCAAGATATTTCTCTACTTTGGGCTTTTCTGTTTGGGGACCTCCGCGCTCGCGCAACAAGCAGATCCCGATCTCATCCTCTTCAATGGCAAGATATTCACCAGCGTGGTGACGCGACCCTACGTGGAAGCGCTGGCCATCCGAGGCGAGCGGATCGTTGCCACCGGCGATACCAAGACCATCCAGGCGATGGCTGGCCCAAAGACGAATGCTATTGACTTGCATGGCGGCACGGTCATTCCAGGTATCAACGACGCGCATCATCATTTTCAGCTCGGCCCGCCTGAGGTCGACGTTGATTTGCACACGGTCGATCCGTCATGGGCGCAGGTCAAGGATGGGATTGCGGCCGCTGTCGCTAAAAACGCTCCCAACAGCCTGATCTCGGTGACCATCGGCTTTAAGGTCTTCACAGATCCGTCGATCAACCGGGATGCGCTCGATCAGATTGCACCGCACAATCCGGTGTCGCTGGGAACCTTCACGGGCCACGCAATGATCCTGAACACGGCCGGCCTGCGCTTCTACAACATTTCCGACAACCAGGCTGACCCAATGGGCGGCCGCTTCGAGCGCGATGACAAGGGCCGGCTAACCGGCACCCTGCGCGAATATGCCGTTATGAACATCGCGCGCGCGGCAGCCGATCGTGTTCCGGACACTGCGGCGATCGAGCAACTTCGCCAGCAACTGGATGAGGAGGCGAAGTACGGCGTCACATCCCTCCAGGAGCTCTCCGTCACCATGGCGCCATCCCGCGCCGTCTCCTTGCTTGAGACCGTTCCAACGCAGATTCGCGTTCGCGTGGTGCGCATGCCGGGAACCACTCCGGCCGGTCGCGATATTGAAGAAGGCAAAGGTCTGCCATCCCATCCCGCGAGCCTGATCACCGTGAGTGGCTCGAAATGGCTGGCGGATGGGGTGGGAGTTGAAGGTACCTTCACGCCACGAGGCGCATGGAAAATACCCGCGAGGCCGCCGGTCGATTCGCTCTTTACCGCACTACCTTTGGAGTTTCCTAAACGGGAATACCGGGCGATGCTGCAGGAATCTATCAAGAACAACGACCAGTTACTGCTTCATGTCTCCGGCAATCTCTCGGCAGAGACGATTCTTAACGCCATCGACGCATCGGGCGGAAAAAGCGTGTGGGATGGGCGCCGTCTGCGGTTCGAGCATGGCGACGGGATTTTTCCTGACCAGTTTTCACGCATCAAGCAGGACGGCATCATCGTGGTGCAGAATCCCCACCACCTGGCGCCCTTCTTACCACCTGGAGTGGTGGCGTTTGAGAAAGCCCAGCCTTTAAAGTCACTGCTGGCCGCGGGCATTCCATTAGCTCTGGGCTCGGATGGGCCGATCAACCCTTACCTCGACATGATGTTCGCGACCAACCCCGGCAATCGACCTTCGGAGGCGATCACGCGGGAGCAAGCCGTTACCGCGTATACGCTCACATCAGCGTACGCCGAGTTTCAAGAGAAAGAAAAAGGAACGATCGAGGCCGGCAAACTTGCTGATATCGCGGTTTTGTCTCAGGATATTTTCACCGTACCCGCCGAGGAGCTGCCGAAGACGGTATCGATCCTGACGCTGGTAGACGGCAAAGTTGTCTATAAGGCGACAGCTGCAAATATCAACTGAGGATTCCCTGCTTGCTGAGCGTGAGGGCGCCAGCCCTCGTATGTTTGCACATGGGAATCGACAAATTGAGAGGTAAAGGTCACGACGGAATCGTGAAGCCCGACCGCTCGGAGGATTTGTGTGTTTAAGACCCTTGGCGTAGTGTTGAATGCCACCGGGGCCTGATCTATTTCCTTTACGTGAGAGTGCGTCATGAGCTTACGAGAATTCTTGCAGCAACGTTGGACCGCGGAGCGCCCGGCATTTCAACGCGTCTTGCATGCCCTGCCTCCGAGCGAATTCGCCTACAGCCCGCATGAGCGTTCGCCGTCGGCGGCGCAAATTCTCTGGACACTGGCGATGGAAGCCAAGGTTTGCAGCGAACTGGTTGATGCACACGAGAGCAACTGGGCACCCGATCCTCTGCCTGTCGACCCGGAAAAGATCGTCGCGACGTTCGAGAGGCATACCGCTGACTTAGGCGAGCGCATTGGAACGGCTGGATGATGCGGCGTGGGAAAACAAGGCGCGCTTTTTGGTCCATGGCAACCTGGCCTGGGAGGCTCCGCTGGGCGAACTGCTGTGGTTCATGTTTTTCGATTCCATTCACCACCGCGGCCAGTTGAGCACTTATATTCGGCCCATGGGGGGCAAGGTGCCTTCGATTTACGGGCCCTCCGGCGACAACTCCGGCGCGTAAGAGCACCTCGCCCGGGGCTATCATCTCTCCATGCTGGAAGCCATCGGCCACTACCGGATCAGGCAGAAGATCGGCCAAGGTGCCATGGGCGTGGTGTACGAAGGATGGGATGAACGGCTGCAGCGGCCTGTCGCCGTCAAAACCATCGATGAGACCGATCAAGGCAGCGCGGCCCGCAAGCGGCTTTGGCGCGAAGCGCGGTCGCTGGCACGCGTAAATCATCCCCACGTCTGCCAGATTTACGATGTCCTCGAAGAGCGCGGCGTTCTCATCCTGGTCATGGAACTGCTCGATGGCCTGTTCGGTCGCTGACCGTCTGCTGGCGGGGATGTTGGACGCCACCGAGACATTGAAAATTACGCGGCAGATGTTGCAGGCACTCGAAGCGTTGCACGACCTGGGTATAGTTCACCGCGACCTGAAACCATCCAATGTGTTTTTGACGCGCCACGGCGTCAAGTTGCTGGATTTTGGGCTGGCCCACATTATGGATAGCCGCCTTCGGCGCGGACCCGAATCAGACCGCAACCGGCGAATCCGTCGCTGGAGGCATTGTTGGCACACCTTTATATATGTCGCCGGAACAGGCAAGCGGTCTGCCTGTTGGACCAGCCTCGGACATTTTCTCGTTGGGTTCGGTCTTCTACGAATTGCTTACTGGCAGGCGGCCGTTTGAGGGCAATTCGCTGGTCGATATCCTGTACGCCGTCCTGCATCAGAATCCGCCGCCTCTCAGTGGGTCGCGCGAAGTGGAGGCCCTTGGACCGAATCCTTCGCCGGGCCATGGCCAAGCGAGTCGAGGACCGCTATACCTCGGCGCGCGAAATGCTCGAAGCACTGAATTTCATCTACTCTTTCCGAAAGCACTTCCGTCGGGCCGCGAACGCGCACCGTCTTCCGCATCATCGTACTGCCCTTTCGCGCGCCGAAGAGCGATGAACAAACCGATTTCCTTACCTTCGCTTTGCCGGAGGCCATTGGCAATTCGTTATCGGCGATGAACAACCTTATCGTTCGCTCGAGTCTACTCGCGGCACGTTTCGAGGGTCAGCCGGATCCCAGGCGGGTCGCCGTCGAGGCTGACGTTGACGCATTCCTCACAGGTTCTCTGTTGCGCGCCGGTGAACGTTTTCGCCTGATCTGTCAGCTGATTGAAGCGCCCGGCGGAACGGTGCTCTGGTCGGAGACGGCCAATTCCTCGATGCAGGAACTCTTTACCGTGCAGGATGAATTGTGCGAACGCATCCTCCGGTCGCTTCAGGTGCCGCTCGACGAGCGCGAACAGCGTCATTTCTCATCGCGACGTTCCAGCGACAGCACGCGCATATGAGTGCTACCTTCGCGCCAACCAGATCACGGCTGTTCGCGGGCTGGATAATACGAGCATCGCACGGGATCTCTATCTCCAGTGTCTCGAAGAGAGCCCAGATTATGCGCCGGCGTGGGTCCGCCTGGGTCGTGCCTACCACTTCCTGGGAAAATTCAGTGACGATGCTCGCAACAATGAAGTGCTTTCGGAACAGGCTTTCCAACGTGCATTTGCCCTGAACCCCGACCTCGCCACTGCCCACAATTTCTATACGTCCATGGAATGCGACCAGGGCCGCGCCAGAAAAGCTATGGTCCGATTGCTGGAGCGAGCGCACTTCCGCCGAAACGACGCCGAGCTGTTTGCGGGCCTGGTGCAGGCGTGCCGCTATTGCGATGAACTGGATGCCTCCATCGCTGCTCACTTCCGTGGACGTCATCTCGATCCTCATCTGATCACGAGCGCCGCGCACACCTATTTCCTTTTGGGCAATTACACCAACACGCTTGAACTCTATGGGAGGAGGGGCGGCTATTACCTCGATTGTGCCGCGCTCGCCGCCATGGGAGAAAACGAGACCGCGCTCTTGAAGCTGAGGGAGCGCGAGCAGTCCGGGGGCACCACGGGCGCGGTCCAGGGAGTGATGCGCTCGCTGCGCGCCTACCTTGAAGGCAATACGAAAGAATGCCTGGATGCGATCGCCGAGACTGCCCTGTCGGCTGATCCCGAGGTATTGTTCTACTCCGCGCGTCAGCTTGCTCAGATCAACCAGACCGAGCGCGCGATCGCCGCTCTCTCTGCGGCAATGGACCGCGGGTTTCTCTGCGCTTCCGCGATTACGAGTGATCCATGGTTTGCGTCCATGAGATCCGGTCCGCATTACGCGGCACTCATGCAGGAAGCCGAACGACGCAGCATTGAAACCCATGCTGCGTTCCTCGCCGCAGGCGGCGGCCAGGTGATTAGCATCGCTTGAAGCGCGGTATGGTTTGCTCTCTGAGAGCCGGCGCGAAGGCAATATGCCGATCCTCGGCTTCGTTGCGTGGGTTAACCCGCCTAGCCGGCAGCACATCACCGGGAAAGGATGCCTACTCCAAAAACTCTCAGGTGCTTGAGGCAAATCGGTCCATCGTTTTCAACGCGGGGCTATGCAAATCGGGCGGTAAAAGGCTAGTTTGGACAAAACGGCACGCGGATAACTCCAACACTGCACAGCATCCCCAAATTGGGAAGCCACAGTTGGCGCCGGTTCGGCGTCCTAGATAGTTGAGGGAATGTTATGAAGAAGTGTCCATCCTGCTACGCGATCATGATCGAATCGACCAGGCCGTCCCCGGTTCCTGCATTGCAGTTGAAGCCGACTGACGAAACGCCCGGCGTCTCAGGGGCCAGAGTCCGATATGAGTGCCGCCAATGTGGTCACACGGAAGAGTCATTTGCCAAGCCGGCGCCGAAACTCGGATGATCCGTTTTGTGGCCGCTCGCTTGGCAGACCATTTTGAGATTGAAGTCCATCCAGTGCCTTGTTGCCGCGTAAGACCTCGCGCATTCGGCCCGCAAAACACGGCGTGTTGATGTTTGAGCGGGAAACGGAATTGCCTTTGTTACGCTCTAGATTTCTTCAATTTGGCGTTCCCAATCGCGGACCAAGGTTAGTTCATTCCAGTCGAGTTGTTCCTGTAAGCCCAGGTAGGCGTTAGGACCAATCTTATCGTCGCTACGGAGGTTTTCGAGTTCAGCGCGCTCTGCTTGCACAGCTGCTAGTCCCAGGTTGTGGAGGCGATCCAGCGGTCCACACCTCTCCATGTCAACGCATCTCTGCAACTTGAGGGAAAGCTGGTACCGCAGGTTCTCTGCTTCCGGGCCTTGCTCGTCGCGCCATGCTCGCGAGAGCAGTACGTGCCAGGGTGACGCGGGCAGACGCAAGCTCGAGCATTGCTTCCTCGGAGCGGTCCAGCCCGAGGCGTTTTACCATCGGCGCCAGGGTGAGGCCCTGAAGAGCAAGAGTTGCCAGAACGACCGAGAACGCCGTGAGTACCACGGTATCGCGGTGCGGGAACGACTCAGGAAGAGCGAAAGCGGTGGCGATGGTGACGAAACCTCGCATGCCGCACCATTCCATAAAGATGCCTTGACGCAATGCTCCGCTGGATTTTTCTTTCCGGGACGCCAGGTAACTATAGCCAAGAACAACGATCATGCGCGTACAAATGACGGCGAGGACAACCAATCCAGCAAATCCAAGAGCCTGTCGCAAGTGAGGCCCCTGCATTCGCGTTACGATCGACTTCGCCTGCATGCCCATCAGAAGAAATGCGATCACATTTAGAGTGAAGACAACTGCGCTCCATACCGCATACGATTGACACGCATCCGGGCATCAAAATCACCCGGGGTCAGCTTGCGAGCCAGGGTCATGGCGAACCCGATCACGCAAAGCACGGCTGACAGCCCCAGATGCTGCGCCATGACCCACATAACATAGGCGCTTACAAACTGGAGCAGCACGCCACCCAACGTATCTCTCACTGCGCGGCTGATGTTCACGAAGAGATATGCGCAAATAATTCCTAACAGCAGGCCGCCGGGTGCAGCGAATCCCAGACGCAAACCTATCGGCAGAGAAAGCTCTCCATTGCGGGCGATAAGGAGAAGAGATCGGGCGGCGATCTGCCGGGCTCACCGGTGATTGCGGTGAATGACCCCTGAAGAACGGGGTGACGATTTTCGTGGTCCCGGTTGGGAACTGGTGCGCTGGAATTCCAGCCCTGGCGCAGTAGGGACGGCTCAGCTGTTGAGATGTCGCAAGGCCTTCCCCGATAGGCCCGGCGCAAAGCCCAAGATGGGGATTTGCGCCGGGCGTGCCAGGTACCAGCTTGGTGTCTTTTCAGACGTTTAGATTGAGAAGCGCGACGTTCAAGGAATGAACAGGATTCGTGCCCGCCCACGCTACTATCCACTCATCGAGAGGTGCGGGAGAGTCATCTGTACCTGCCGGAATATGAAGCAGCGCAGGTTCGAATTGCGCCGTTTGCTGGAAGGTGGTTTTACCGGTGACGGCCAAAGAATTCTGATTGCCGAACAGTGTGTTCAGCAGCTTGTTTCCTGTGCCTGTCCAGAGCAGAGCCTGAGACCAATCGATGGTTGCTGGACCACCGTAATTGCAGGTTGCGAAGGACGGTCCTACTTCGCTGGTTTCGTTCGTTACCTGGAAAAAAGGGGTGCCCGGCTGACTATTCATTCCGCTGCGGCCCCCCGATCCGGCAAAGTCCAAGCCTTCGGAATTTACCAGGTATACCTGTGAATTTGTGCCCGTGAAGGCCAGCATGACGCGCGCGTCGGTGTTGTCGAGATAAGAAAACATGGCGGGCGAGTGAAAGCTGGTTTGACGCAACACGGTTTTGCCGGGCGCGTTGTCGGACCATTGGAAGCCATCCGGAGAGGTCATGATATTGATTTGACCGTTGGGCGCTGCTCCCCCCGAGCCACCGCCGCCACAGAAGCTCAGCAGCAGGGTGGGCGGATGATTGGTCGTGTGGTCCTGGAAGACCGCCAAGGCAGGGCCCCCTACCGCCGTTTCGGGCAATGGTATGCGTTGCGGCGCCGCATGCCGGTTTGTGAATGCAAGAAGTTGCAGCTGATGGATAGGCGTAGTGTCTGTATAGGCGATGAAGAGCATGTTGTTAAAGACAACGGCTGCCGGCCGCTCGGCAGTCTTCTCGCTGAGAACCACAAGCCCCTGATTGCTGTAGTCCTGATTTCCCTGAAAAGGATTCACGGGCATCAGATTGATCTGGTAGTTTGGAGCGGCGCCGCCCGCCCCTCCACCGCCAGGAAAGATGAGAAGCATCTCCCCCTGAAATTGAACGAGGCAGCAGCCAGCGCCTGCCGTTGCGCTTTCATAGACAAATTGCGAATTGAGAGTTCCCATCGGACACGCCCCTTTGGTTTTTCTGAGTGAGCGGCGGAGGAAACGACCCAATGCAACCGCGAGGTTCCGTGCCTCTCACTGCTCAGGAACTGTGAGGCATACCGGCATAAATTGACATTTAAGTCTGGATTAACGGAATAGCCCTTTGATTCGAGCGGCTTACCCGAGGCCATTAACCGGGACCTGGTTGGAGTTTGGGGTCAGAATGCGAGAAGAACGGCTGATCCCCGCAGGGAACTCGCCATTCGCAACGGGCAGTATCGCCAAAAACGAGCTCATCGCACCGCCTCGCGGAACCACCGAAACCGGCGACGCGGTAAGGCGATATAAGGGGTCGAGCCGGGAATGTCCAACGCTCGCGCATTCCTGGCAAACCATAATGGCAGGGGCGGCGCTGTTCCGGCATTGCTGGTTCGATGGCTTGTCCGTCATCCCGAGACCGCAAGCAGAAAAGACGGTCTGCGTAGACGAGTTCCGGTTGTATATGGTGTGCGCGGCCGAGAGTGAAAGCCGCAAGGCCACCGTCTCCCGCGGACTGCCGGCAACCGATCGGCGCGATCGCCAGCAGGAACGACCCCGCATTGCCTTCCATTAGAACCATCCCTGTTCGTCGAGTCTTCATTGAACTCGGTTAATTTCGCCCTATGCCGCTATTGGTCGTAGTTAGCCCACACCCGAAGAATCCTCCCAGCAGCATTCAGCAGCATCACCTCGGCAGTCTTGGTGCCGCGAACATTGTTGATGTAGTAGACGACGATGGTCTCGACACCCCAGAATGTATCGATCAGGTCGAAGCGGAGATCGGGAAAGGCCTCCAGGCCACGCAGGAAGTACTCGCGTAAGGCAGGTTTTCCTCGCACCATGCCATCGCCGCCTAATAACTTCAAGGCAACCGGAGAGATAAGAAGCACCTCATCGTCATAGTGATCGAGGATTCGTTCCAGATCATGGCTATTCCAGGCATCAACCCAGTCTTGAGCAAATTCGCGCGTAAACGACGCCTGTAAGGGCAAGATCGCATCCCTCCTATTCCACCGGCACGCCCTAGAACAAACCTTCGAATATCATAACGGTTGAGCCAACGTAACATGCAGGTTTCGTCAGCCGCGCTTCAAGAGTTTGAAAAGAAGCCAACGAGGTTTCAGCAGTGCGATTAACTGGCGAGCGGCGATTCCCAAAGTCGGCGACATATTCCACCTTTCGCCGTATCCGGATTTATTTCTATGGGGACGATTAATCAAGAGTCCCAATTCTTGGACTCGAGGCGCTGTTTAGCCTGGTCTGCATCTACGACGCAATCGGTCCCGAACGGCCTCCTGCGGCCCTGCTCACGCCCAGCAATCTGCTCATAGGACCGGCCGTGGTGAACAACCTCGGTTGGTTGCGCGGGTATTGGCAAATCGTAGCTTCCGGGAAGCGAAGCCCGAAGATGTCCTCGCAGAGCACCGACTCATCCGCTTTCGCAGAAGTTTCCGCTTGAAGACCTAATGCTCACGGCTGGCGACACACCCAGAAAGACAGATCAGCAGGTCACGACTGACTCAGCAACCTTTCACTCCATGAGCGAGCACTCTCTCTTCTATACGGTCGGCGGCGGTCGAGGCGCCGCCGAGGTGACGCATGGATGCGGCAACGCGCTGCGCGGATTGACGGTAGGAGGGCTCGTTCAGCACGCGCCTCACCTTCGTGTGGAACTCAGCCACATCGACCAGCTTCTCGCCATCCGCGCCGTTTACCGGCATCACCACTTCGCCCGCACCTAAGGATGCGAGCCTTCGCGCATTGCTTTCGCGCTCCCTAATCGTGGGAATGATCACCGCCGGCGTTCCGGCCTTTAAGGTCGTCATCACCGAGCTATGCCCGCCGTGAAACACGATCAGGTCACAGCGCTCCGCCATGAGCGGCCCCGGAACATACGCGGCATGGTGAAAGTTCTGCGGTAGCGTTCCAAATTCTGCCGGCAGTTCCTGATAGCCCGTGGTCAGCACGATGTCTACGGGTTCGTCAGCCAGCGCGGCAATCGCGGCGCGAATCACCACGATGGAATCGCACGGTCCGGCTCCTGTAAAGTAGCGCGGGTTCCCGGAATACACCCAGACGAGGGGCCGCCCGCCACTGTGCCCATTTTTCGCGCGCAGTTCATCGACCCACGTGGGCAGCACTGCACCGCCGCGCTGGAACACCATTGGCCCGATGTAGGTTACCTCTGCATCGGCCGCCACCGGATCCGTCTCCGGTGTTCCCACGATCAACGCGAGGTCGCCTGCTATCAAATCGACAATACGCTCCGCCGGCGCCAGTCCATACTGCTGCGCGACCGCACTGAAGTGTGCCGCGGCGCTAGGCAGCCCGGCCGGCCGCTCGTCTTCCCACCACGTAAAGCCGCGACTGGCCGGATGAATATTCCCTTGCAGCACAGTGGCTAGCGGCACCCTGGCGGCACGCGCAGCCAGGCAGGCAATCGGCTCAAACGAATCCACCACCATGTCCGGCGCATAGTCACGGAGCAGATCGACGTAGACGGCGGTGGCATCGCGCACGTACTCCTCGCTGGTGTACAAGCCGGCAAAGAAGTGCTCCACGTCCCAGCCCTCGGCCACCGATGTCAGATCGAAGGCCGGCGCAGGCATGGGCCGAGCCGGCATGGGCAAATTCGTCAGCCCCGCTTCGGCAATTAACTTGCTGGGTGCAGGCGCGGGATTGAAGACCGCGACCTCGTGGCCGCGATCGGCTAGCGCGCGCGCAATGGGAACCATCCGCGTGGGAAGGCCAAGATCATTGGCCGGAAGCATGGTGATGAGAAATCTGGCCATTCGGCTTCTTCCTAATCAATTGACCCCGTGATCTGACGCGAATACCTGCGCGCTATTTGTTTACCAGTGGGGCCGTGCGCGGCAAAAACCGGAATCATCCGAGGATTCAGATTGGCGACGGGACTGCCCGAATCTAACCGCTAGACCAATCCGCTGTCAAGAAAGACGCAGGACGGAGAGGTTAATTCGAGTCGAGCGAGCACTCGGTCAGAAGACTTCCCTGCCCCTTGGTTAATTGCTCTTGCGCAGGAGCCGGATGACTACGACGCTGGCATGAGGGAAAACCATTTCGAAATGGGACCCAACCTGAACCTGATTCGTAACAGTCTCTACTGCATTTGGCTGCATTTCGTTGTTTTCTGTATAGATGCTGGGCGCCGAGATGGTCTTCGCTTGCGCCAGGGCGCCAGGGACAAAGCCATCCACTTGAATAGCCGCAAGAAAATCGCGAGTAAGACTGCGATTGACGCAGAATAAAACAAGCCGGTCGGGGGACGCGCCCATCGCCGCCACCACTTCCAGCCAGGGAACGTGGTCAATCTGTGGCAGCCGATTGACTCCATGTTCCACCGCGTACATTGGAGCATCACTCTCGGTGGCGACCAGCCGGCTTGGCTTTTCCTCGGCGTACGAGCGCAACACCCAGTATCCGCGTGCACACGCACATGGACGGGCGGGTCTGGTGCGGTATGGGTATCATCCCTAATCTGACCCGCGGCAGAGATCGCACCCAGGCAAAAGACACTCGCCACAACAAAGCCGGCCAGCTTGATTTGTCGCATCCTGTTCTCCGACTTGCGTTTTCTTCAGCTGAAATACGGGATGAAGTATATAGGAGCCACTCGTTACGCCAACGCGGGTTGGGGAATGAGCGCGACGAGTTTGAGATCGGTGTTAATACTGGGAATCAGCGACACCTGGGAATAGGTACTGATCGTTCCTGTTGGGGAACAAAATGTACGAGGACCACCCTCTCGTTCCCGCACATCCTGTTCACTCCAATACCTGGCAAACACTTTGCTACCGGCCTGCAACCCGGAGATCAGCCTGAGTGTCGGTGGCTCGGTCAGATGGCGTCCGGCATCTGAGCGAAACTCGGCCACCAGCCGTTTTGCACGGCTCCTCCAATCCACGATAAGAGTGCGAGCATTCCGATTCAGAAAGACAAAACGGAGAAGATTGCGTTCTTCCGATTCAATCAACCAGGGCCGGAAGAGCTTCGCCGCCCTCCCATTCCAGACCACGACGTTCCACTGGCGATCCAGCACATACACGGGAATTGGCATCCGGCCGATCAGGTCCTTCAGTGCTGTAGGAATTTCCAACTCGGGTGCTCGGCTCAAGTCCGGAACTACACAGCGTGCGATCTCAAACAGGTACAACCTCTCGGCACGCGAAAGCTGAAGCGCTTCGGCAATGCGGCTCAAAACCGAGGCCGACGCACGAATCGAACGCCCTTGCTCGAGCCACGTGTACCAGGTAGTGCTGACACCGCAGAGTTGAGCAACTTCCTCCCTTCGTAAGCCCGGCGTTCTGCGCCGCCCTGCGGAAGCTAGCCCACGCTTCGCGGGCGATAAGCGTTCACGATGAGAACGGAGAAATGTTCCCAGTGTCTGGGTGGAGGATTGGATGAGTTCGGCACGGATGGATGGCATCGTTGACCAGGGTACCCGTCATACTAGGATAAAAGATCATCTTGTACCTGCATAATCGCGGCGGCTAGGGTTTGTTGAGAACTTCATCATTTCGGCAGGAGCACCCTATGCGGCACGAACAATCCATATCCAAGAGTTTCGGTTCAAACGCCGAAAGATATCTCACTAGCCCCGTCCATTCGACCGGCGCCGATCTTGATTTTCTGGCGCGTTCCGTAGCCGCGTTGCATCAACCCAAGGTTCTCGATCTCGGTTGCGGAGCGGGCCATGCCACATTTGCCACTGCGCCCTTTGCTCGGGAGGTAATTGCATTCGACCTTACCACGGCGATGCTCGAGGTAACAGCTGCCGTCGCCAAAGAGCGTGGTCTTGCAAATATCGGCACGACGCAGGGCTCCGTGGAAGAACTTCCATTCAACAGTCAGCAGTTTGATTTCGTGGTGAGCCGTTACAGTGCCCATCACTGGAACAATGTCCGACGAGCTTTGCAGGAAGTGAAACGAGTGTTAAAGCCCGGAGGCCAGGTCTGCTTCATCGACCTAACGGGCGGTCCGTCGCCTTTGCTGGACACCCATCTGCAGTCTGTGGAGCTTGCGAGAGATCCATCCCACGTTCGCAGCTACAACGAATCAGAATGGCTTTCGTTTTTTCAAGCGGCCTCCTTCGATGCGCGCATCGAAGAGAAATGGCGATTGGCTCTTGATTTTTCTTCCTGGGTAGCCCGGATCGGTACCTCGGCAGACGGCATAGCCGCAATACGTTCTCTTTGGTCAAGAGCACCGACCGAAGTACGGGATCACTTCAGACTACAGGACGATCTCTCGTTTGAGGTCGATGCTGCGATGATCCTGGCTACACCATACACAGCGACCACTGCTGCAGCATGACGGTATCCTCTTTTCGGGGGACTTCCATGGATTGCCAAGCAACGCTGTTCATCGTCTGTGGGCTTCCGGGCGCCGGCAAGACGACTTTGGCCAAAAAAATTGAGGAATCGCTCTCGGCTATTCGAATGTCAGCGGATGACTGGATGTCCGCTCTCTCCATCAACCTTCACGCTGAGGAACAACGCGCCAAGATAGAGGCGTTGCAATGGGCGCTCGCCAAGCGTCTTCTGTCTCTCGGGCAGAATGTTGTCATCGAGTGGGGCGCCTGGGCGAAGTCGGAGAGGGATACCTTTCGAACACAGGCGCGGGCTCTGGGCGCGCGGGTAGAGCTCTATTTTCTCTCGGCGGCGCTGGAGGAACTCTTCGCTAGAATCCAGCAGCGCAACATGGAAGATCCGCCGATTGAATGGGCAGCGGTACAAAAGTGGGCGGATATCTTGGAAGCGCCAGCCGCTGCGGAAATGGCGCTCTTCGATGCTCATTCATGGAATGATGCCAGCCGGGTAGGGACGCTCCCGTAGCGACGGTCCAACCGGGCTGTGCATATTTTCGCCTTATCTTCTCCTATACTGCTCCACATGAGCCGGTACAGCCATCCCAGCCATCGGGTCTTTATGACGTTTTTCTACCGCAAGGGGTGGCAGGTTCAATTCGTCGAAGCAGATCTGCAGACGCCGCTGCCCAGGACGTTCACCTTTGCCGATCCTGAGAAAATTCGGGAGCTGGCCAGGCGTTGTGAAGCGATGGGCCCTTCAGAAGCCAGGCAGATGTTGGAGTACGCCCTCGAAGCGGGCCGAGGCGGTGTCTACCTGAAGCTGACGCCTGAGCAGCATGCGAATTTGAAGCGCTCTTAATTTTGCCTGACTGCCTGATCGTACGCGGACTGGAACTTTGATGGTTGCATAATGTGGGCAACGACGTCCAGAAAACCTCCCGGATTCTGCAGCTGGATTTCATACAGCTCTGCTTCGACATTGCGCTCTTGCCCGGAAAGGTGGATGGCAAGGGTTTTTACAGTTGGATTGAATCCGCGAGCCCGATAGATCAGCGCTTGGGCAGTTTCGTCAGGAATCGTTTGGCAGAGGATCAGCAGGCCATACACCTTTGACCGAATCTCCTCGACGGCACGTCTGGAGGTAGTGGTTGAAACCTGCCAAGCTTTCAACAAGTCAGCTCGTGTCTGCAGGAGTGCCGGGTCATCGCCCACGATCAAAATCTCCCCTTTCATCTGCCTTTCCTTTCACGGCATCTCGGAGCGGGGGGACCGAGGAATGGCTATTCGATAGAGCTAAATCATCGTAAAGCCCCATCGAAGCCTGATGTCAAATTGCTTCAATATAGTAGCAAAAGCGGCATCACAGTTGCATGACATTTAGGCCATCCGACGCTGTGATCCTGGACCTTACCGTGACCTGTCCCGTGTGCGGTTACCGGATTCAACCCACCGAGATTGTCCTGGTAGGCCCGCAAACTCTGCGCTGTCCGAGCTGTCAGCAGGTATTCTCCCTACCAAACGCGGCGCCGCATCACTAAGAACGACAATTGATAGAGCGACGCTCAGGTGCTCTCGTCGGAGGCCGCCGCTTCGAAGTGCTTGGCAAGAAATTCCAGGAGTTCCTGCGGATCGTAGCTGGTAAGAACAGCGTTCACTCCTTCCAGTCTGCCGGAGTCGATGGGAGAAATCGCAACGATGTAGAGGTCAGGACGCATCTCCCTGAGCCGGCGAACCGTTGACTCAAACTCCTTGCCCTCCAATTCCGTGTGAATAATAGCGAGGTCGACGTTGGGGAAGCGCTCCAGTAGATAGACTGCACCATCTCCGCTGTAAGCGGTCAGCACGTTATGACGAGCCGTTTCCAGGATCAATTTGCGGGAGGAAATACCTTCCGGTTGCTCCACCTCGACCATTAAGACGACTAAGCGGATTATCCGTTTCCCGCTTCGCGAAGTGTTCTTCGGCATTCCGCCAACCTCTCCATCTGACGGTACCACTATCCTTTTCTGAAAAAAAACCCGCCGCAGGGAAGGGAGCGGAAGGCTCGACGCGCGTGGCGGTCCGCTTGCCCGGCGCTGTGCGCAACGTTATCGCGAGAAATGGGCCTGAGGCGGTGTAAGGCTGAGAACCCAAGGCGATGGCTCGAACGAGGTGGGACTAGGCCATGTCCACATGACAAGCAGCGTAAGAAAAAATACAGCGACCAGGAACAATCGAAAGTCTTCTTTTGGCAGCATGGGGGAATCCCTGATGCCTATATTGTGCGCCCGGAAGCAGAACCGTTACACGCACGCCGGTAAGCTATGTGGCCCATATTTGAGAGGCACCGAACCTATCTCTCGGCGCGGATGGTTATGAGGTGTTCACGAATCCAGGGGAGAATCAGGGCGAAACGGTACTCATTACGATCCATCGAGCCATCGATAAACGCGTGAGCTTCGATAGTTCCGACTTCGAGGTAGAAGCCGTGGCGTCGAAGGAAGACATCAGTGGCTGTGAAAGCGATGCGCTTATTGCCGTCGATAAAGCCGTGGTTTTTGCCTAGCGACTCCATGAGCGCGGCCGCTTCTTCATGGAGAGTGCTGTAATAGCCGGTTTGAGGGCGAAAAACGGCGGCCTCGATGGCGCCTTTATCGCGGATGCCATGGAGGCCGCCGTACCTCTCGATCAGAATATGTTGCATACGATAGACTTCAGCCACCGTAAGGAAATCCGACATTTATTTGGCTAAGCGCTCCAATAGCTCATGGTTGCGAGCAACTGACTGCTCAAAAGCATCCATCACCTCGGGACGCACAAGATGCTGAGATGGAACCACATTGTGCAGATAGAACCGAAGAGCTTGTTCAAGGACGTGTCGTTTTGTTTGTCCATTCTGCTCGGCCACCGCAACAAACTCGTCGTAAAGCTTGGCGTCGATCTCGGGAGTGAACTTCTTGGTCGTTGCGGCTGGCATATTTCACCGTCCCAGTTCTGCTCCTATTCTAGCTCTCAGCGACGATGGGTCAAGGTAAATCTTGATTTTCCCATCCTACAGCAAACAAATACTTTACGAACCGAATTAAACACCAACTAACCCGCCTCTGCCTTCTCCATTTGGTAGTTTTCTATGTGGTCGTACACCTCGTGGGTGAATTTCAGGCTCTTGTACACGTTCCCACAGTCTGGATCGGCGGGATCGGGAACAATGGGAAATTCCTGCTCGGCTTGCCATTGGAGAATGCGTTCGCGACGGGGCGGATTATAGTCCCGTCCCTCAACCTGGCGCAGCATCGCTGACGCCTTCTCGGGAGGACAATCCGGGTCCTTGGCCAGCCAATTAATTACTTCTTGTTCGGGCAGGAATCGCGACGAAACCATCGCAAATACGAGACGACCGTAGTGACCTATATCTTTTCCCGCCTCCAATGAATCCAGCAGGTGGTCCATCATCGCGTCCTTGCGAAGTTCGTGGATCCCGTCCGGCTCCGAGACAGTGTCCTCCGTTCGTTCGCGTTGATCGGGGTGCGCAACATGCTTTAGGTGGGATAGTTCCCGCTCAGCGATATCTGCACGTTCCTGCACTTGCTCCAACGTTTCCTCGCCGGCTCGTTGCCGCGCATTCGCTACTTCAGGCCTGCTATTCATCGCTCCTCCGGTGTTCGCTGTTTCTTCTCCTTCAGATGACGCACACCTCGCAGCCGTTGCCTCTGGAGTTTTGGCCATTGGACTTCAGTACGGGTGACGCGAGTAAACTCTCGATTGAAGGAAAGTAGTTTGGTTTCGCGAGGAGCAATTCCATGAAACTCCTGATGCCCAGTGTTGCCGGAGCATGCGTTGTCTTCGCTTTTGCCTGTCAAGGAGTAAGCCAACAGCAGAAGTCGGAGTCAGATCGACCTTACCTGGAGCATACGGAAACTTCGCGACTGCACTTTACTGTACCTCCGAACGGAGACACGGGACGCGTCGTGTTCGAAGCATGGAGCGCTCAGCGTGTTTTCAGCGGGCCGTTGGATCTATCGAGCGCGAAAATCGACTCTGTCCTCAGACTCAAAGGTGCTGTCCAGGTGAGGATGTGCTCCCCGGGAGGACTCGGTTGTGAACGCGGTTCTATGGTTCTGCATGCGGACGCCGTTGAGTACAACGAGAAAACTCAGGAGATGGATGCCCACGGCAACGTGCACATCGAGCCCTATCGGGGTCGAACCCCGAACGCTGTCACGCCTCGCTAGACCGCGCGCCTCTGGTTCCCTCACTGAGGACGCGAAGGCCAGCCACTGAGGGACTGCTTTTCAGTTCTTGCACAGACTCTGACGTCCTGGGGCTACTGTCAACCGTGCCTGTCGCCGCGATGCACACAGCCTGTAGCTTGATTGGCTATTTCTGGCGATTCCACTGATCAGCAAAGATCTTGGCAATGGTGTAAATGCTTTGCATCGGGTTCGCGCCCACCGATGTGGGGAAGATGCTCCCATCGACAACGTAGAGTCGCTCCGTTCCCCATACGTGAAAATCCTGACCAACCACACTGCTCTGCGGGCTTGCGCCCATTTTGTCCGTTGCCTGCATATGAGCTGACGTGACGATGGATCGGTTCTCAGCGAAGGTGAGGTTCTTCTCGACCAGCGCTGCCTGGTCCGGCGAGGTCAGCACCTGCGGCTGCAAGCCCATATCGAGTCCGGATTGCGGCTCGCCTGCGTGGCCAAGAATATCCTCCGTCGTTGGCAGGTAGACCTGTTTTGCCCCGGCCTTGAACATCACGCGGGTCGCCTCCGCGATGCCCGCGGCAAAGCGCTTCTTGTCCGCCGCAGAAAGTGTGTAGTCGATCTGAGGAGCGCCGTCTTGATCGAGCACAATGCGGTTGCTCGCTTGCGGCGTGTCGATCAGCATGACACCAAAGCCGGCCAGGTCGCGGAAGGACTGAATCATCTCCAAGGAATGCAACGCGGATCCTGGACTCATCAGGGCGGCATAGAGCGGCTGGTCTGCCATTGACTCCAGGGCGTAGCCACGATCCACTAACCGGTCATCCACATACACGGATGCCTCGGTGCCGGTAAGGGCGTCGATGTGATGGTCGAAGCGCCCCATGATCGGCATGGACGGATGAAGCACGATCCCGCGGCCAATCCAATCATTTTTGACTCCGCTGCGTAAAAGCACCGTCGGTGATCCGAGCGCACCGGCAGAAAGGATCACGTTTTTTGCGCGAATGGTGAAAATCTCTCCAACAGGCAGCTTCAAGCCGTTGGGGTCCGGGATGGCGCCCACTACCGGTATGGCCGCCCTCATCTCCACCTCGACACCCACAGCACGCTGCTCATCGCCACTTCGCTCGAAGAGCACACGCCGGACATCGGCATCCGGGATCATCCCCAGTGGATTCGTTCTGTCTTCAAGAGCTGCGATCAGCAACTGGCTCTCAGCCGAACGTTTGTCGGTCACCGGCGAGGGAGATTTGCCGGGAGCATACGTGTTCAAGCTGTAAAGCTTGGGGTGTAAGCCCGACAATCGGGCCCCGTCCCAGAGCGCTCGATTGTTGGAGTTGATCTCCGCCTCTGACAGAGTGCGGGTGCCAATCTCCCGTTTCACCCACTCATATTCCCGCGCCAGCTCGGCTTGGGTGAACTGGTCAGAGGCAATCAAACCGGCGTCGCGCCAACCTTCGATCTTGGTGCGGATGGCGACCGTTGTCGGGGCGAAGCACAGATCCACATTCACCAGCGATCCACCGCCCACACCCATTCCATTTCGTATACGGATACTTCCATCCATCGAAGTGCGCGTGTCGATCAACTCGTCGATCAGCCGGGTTTCCATGGAGCCCGGGATAACAAATGATCCCCGCTCCAACAACAGGACGCGCTTTCCGCCCTGCCGCAGCTCATGCGCCAACACTGACCCTGCCGGACCACTCCCCACGATCAGCACATCGATGGGATGGCCATCCTGCTCTTCCACTTCCCTCTTCACGCTGTTGTAGACCAGGCGCGTGGGCGCAGGGTGCGGCATGTTCGCTTTCAGGTATTCCGGCGACGCGAACATATCCAGCTTGATTCCTGTGAGCTGTCCCTGGATTGCGCCGTAGCCTTTGACGATATAAAAATTTCGAACCGTCGCTGCCAGCCGGCGAGGCTCATTGGCCGAACACTGATGCATCAAGAAGAGCACCCGCTGGCGTTCGTCCTTGTTGAGCGCAGCAAACGAAGTTCTGCCGCCGGGCTCGATTGCCTGCGCGATCCCGCAACTGCTGCCGAATACAGAGAGATCTGCAAATGGCTGCACCAACTCCCGAAATGCCGGTAAGCCACCGGCTTGTTGCCAAAGGGCATCCCGCGCCGCTACCAACAGCGCAGTTGTCCTGGGATCGTTAGGGAGATCGTCCACCGGTAAGAAAGAGGCGAACAGCGCATTATGAACTGCCTGCAGCCCAGTTTCCGTGGGAGTCTGGGCGCCGGAGCCAACGGTCGTCGCAACCAACAAGGCTGCAAACAGGAGCCAACAACACCGCCAATGAGGTCGTCGCATGCGCGGAATTATACCTGCGGAGAATGATCTTTCTGCTATAGGATGACAACCATGGCCGGACGCTTTAGCACGATTCAAAAATGCGCTTTCGGCTTCGCCTTGCTCTTTCTAGCAGTGTATTCGCTCGACTATGTGCCGGGCGTTATGGATGCCAACGGGAAGATGTTTGGCCTGTTCTCGATGACGACCTTTGTCGATGTAGGCCACCTCGGTCTGGGCACGCTGGCGCTCATCAGCGGATTTGTGGGTCCCAGAGCCGCACGCGTCTACTTCTGGTTCCTCGGTTTCTTTTACGCTGCAGACGTGATCACTTATGCGGTCCGGCATCTGCATCTCATCTCGCCCATCACCAATCTGTTGGTCAACATGCCGCACATGGTGATCTCGATTGCGGCTTTCCTGATTGCGATCAACGTAGGTAACCACAGAGCGGATGCCACGATCGCGCACGCGTAAGATCCTTCTCCGCCTCATACGCCTTCTCGGTTGCCTCGCCATTCTCGGCGTCGTGGCCGTTATCGTTTTCACTTTTCACTGCCGTCGACGCCAGCTTCTCTTCAGCCCCACGCCCGAGGCTCTGCGACATCCGGACCAGGCCGCTGGCATTCCTCACTACTCGCGCCCGGAGGTGGATACGTTCTACACCTACCCCGAGTGGTACATCGTGTGGAGCTATCAATCGAAGGCCGACTACCAGCGCAACCATCTTCCCTCTGGATACTCTTACTTCGGCGACATCGGACAATTTTGGCAAGGGTACTGCTGCGTTTACTCGGCAACCCGCGGCCGCTATCCATTCCCGGCCGGCGACCACATCATGCTTGCCGTCATCGGTTCCTCTTTTTCGGTCGAGTACGCCCTGAAAGGTTTGTATGAAGAAACGGTAGGCCGATTGAGCGGATGGACAAGCCATCAGCAGTCTGTGGCTGAAGATGAGTACGCCGCCGAGGTGGCAGAGAACTACGCCGCCTTCGTCCACATCCGCCCGTTTTATGAATTCTCGTTCGCGCGCGCGCTGCGGGGTTTGTGGATCAACACACCCTTCCGCGCCACTCATCTTGTGCGCACCCTGGAACGCCGCGCGTGGCTCTCTCTCGATTACTCGGTGGAAGCGTTCTATTGCGAACTTATCGAGCTGGCAACGCACGCCACCTACGGTTTCGAAGACACCACTACTGTCGCGTGGGTCGAGTTTCCAGCTTCAGACAACGCGCTCACGTCCTCCTCGATACCGTCCGTCAAGGTTCTCCGCGACCTGGGAAGCAGGCAAGCCATGGTGGAGATCCCCCGATACCAGGAATTCACCAGCGCAGCGCTGGGCCTGATCCATGACGGCGTCCACTTTCGCCAGATCGCAAGCAATAACCTTATCGTGGTCTCGGCGATTGCCCCGATCCGCTGGACGAACAGCATACCGGATGTGCAGTTGCTTTTAGCTCAGCCGTTGCTGACCGACCCAGGCAACAGCCGCGTCGTTCTGTTGTGTCGCGTCCCCGAGCTCCACAACACTTTGCTGATGCTCGGGCGACAGGGGCTCAAGATAGAACACCTCTATGATTACTGAAATGAGGCTTTACTTGCTGGGCGTGCCGATACTTACCAGGCTGACTCCATCAAAGGTAGTTTTGCCGGCATTCTGCGGAGGCGTGCTCCTGAGGGCAACGATGCCGGTATTCTTGGGCTCAAGATGGTAGTGCAGTTGCAGATAGGTCTGGACCAGGGCTGCTCTTCTGCGCGATTGCACCAGTTCCTCCGACGGCGATCCTGAAGAAGCGTAGCCCTCGATGATGAGCGGTTTATCGTAGATTTCTTTAAGCTGACTTACGGCCTGATCGATACTCTGCCTGCCATTCGCCGACAGCACTTCTTCCTCGCTCTGATTCGTAGTGAAAAGCGAAGAAGCATCGATCCACTCGCGGTTCTGAGGGAAGGACTTGAAAATCTGTCCGGCGCGATATTGGTCAGCCGGCAGATCATCGAGGTTGTCGTAGCCGCGGTGTTTGAAGAAGCCTTTGAAGAAGAACTCGTGCTTCAACGCTTCTGTGTCGTCGGTCAGATTGCCTGAGGCCTGGTTGAGATTCGTAAGGGACTGCTGCAGGTTGGTGCCTGCGTCCTCGCCATACTGATCTTGGGCGAATGCGCTCTTCAGCGTGGTATTGAGTTGCTCCGACGTCTGGTCGAGATTCTGGGTTGCGGCCTTGGCGCTGGTCAGGGTGTCATCCATCTTGGGGACCAGTTGCCGGTTTTGCACGTCCGCCAGGAGATTGTCGACGCGGGTGGTGGTGGTGTTGAGCTTCTCAGTTGTCTGCAGGACGTTCGTGATGGATTGTCTGACGTCCGTCGCAGTTGCTTTATCCTCGAGCAAAAGTCCCGCGGTTCCCTTCCCGCTTCGCACGTCGCCCACCACTCCGTTTACGTTTTTTAGTGTGCCGGTCGCGGTGTCAAGAGTGGTGTCAAGGCGGCCGCTTACGTCTTTCATGGTGCCTTGAAGGGCAGTGATGGTGGTGCCCGCCTGGTTCATGAGACCCTGGGCCTGCTCCAGCATTTTGGTTAGGTCGAAGGGCTCCTTCCCGACGAGAGTGCTCTCCGGGAGGGGCTTCGGGGGAACGATCGGTGCCAGAATGGATGAGCAGAAATTTATCCCCCACTAACCCTTCGGTCTCGACGGTCACCAGCGAATCCTCACGGATCAAACCATGGAGCCGATCCTCTACATTCATCTTCAGGCGGAATTTTTGTGCCGGGCTTGTGGGGATCTGGATATTTACCAATTCGCCCGCATCCATGCCATCCACTCGGACTGTCGCCCCCTTGGGAAGGCCATCCACACTCTTGAAATTGGCGTAGAAAACGATGTGCCGGTTAAACGCTTTGTGCTGATTGCCAATCAGAAAGAGGCAGGCGCCGAACAGCACGATGGCGGCTGTAACGAAAATTCCGACGGCCACGTTGTGGGTTTTCATGCGACTAGCGCTCCGCTATGAATTGTTGCAACCGTTTGTCGTTCCTGCCGTCCAGTTCTTGCGGCGTGCCGAATGCCAGGAGCCGGCCTTGATCCAACACAGCAAACTTGTCTGCGATCTTGCGCGCCCCATGAATGTCGTGGGTGACGATCACCATGGTGGTGTGACGCTCGGTTTTGACCTTCATGAGAAGGTCATCGATCTCAGAGGCGGTGATCCGGTCCAATCCGCTGGCGGGCTCATCCACCAGCAGATATTTCCGGCTGAAGCACCAGGGCCCGCGCGAGGCCGGCTCGCTTCTGCATACCGCCTGAGAGAGCCGACGGCATTTTGTTGCCATCCTTTCCCAGGCCCACTTCTCCTAAAGTCTCTTCGACGGCGTGCTTGATCTCCTCAGGAGATTTGGTGCGGTCCAGCCGATGAAGGGGCAGGGCAAGATTTTGATTGAGAGTAAAGGAGTCAAACAGGGCCGCGCTCTGAAAGAGATAACCCATTTTGCGGCGGACCTTCGCTAACCCTTCCTCATCCAGAGTCGACATATCTTCCCCGGTCACCAGGACTTTTCCAGCGTCCGCTCTCAGCAGGCCAATCATCATTTTCAAGGTCACACTTTTGCCGGTCCCGCTTCGGCCCAGGATGCAGACTGCTTCGCCCGGAGCGACGGTGAACGACACCTTATCCAGAATCTTCCTGCCGTCAAAACCCTTTTCCACTTGTTCAAACGCGATCGTGGTGCTGCTGGCTTGCCCCTCACTCATATGGCTTGGTCCGGAAAGAGGAAGAAGATGCATTTGACCAGGATCACGTCCGCCAGAATGACGACCAGCGAAGAGACGACAACGCTATTGGTAGCTGCCTTGCGCACGCCGTCGGAGCCTTCGTTGGTGTTGTAGCCATAAAAGCAGGAGATGACGGCGATGAGATAGCCAAAGACCGCGGTCTTGAGCGTGGGGGGAAGGAAATCGGCGAGTGCGACTCCGTCGAAGGCACGCTGCATGTAGAGCGTCCAGCTTAAATGCGACCAGATGTGCTCGGAGAGAAAGCCGCCGAAGATGCCCGCTGCATCCATAAAGATAGTCAGCAGCGGAAGCATGACGGTACAGGCGATGACCCTGGTGACTACCAGCAACTTGAAGGAGTCGATGGAAAGGGTCTCAATCGCGTCGATCTGCTCAGTGGCGCGCATGTTGGCAAGCTGCGCTCCCATGCCCGCGCCTACGCGCCCAGCCATCAGCAAGGCGGCGACCAGCGGGCCAATCTCATTAAAGAACGCAAGTGACTGGAAGACAGGAATTTCTGCTGTTGCGCCAAACTGCACCAACGTGCTTCGCGTGTGCAATGTCATGACCACGCCGAGCGCCAGCCCGGACGCCATGATCAGGAAGAAGGAACCTACGCCGATTTCATAGAATTGCGTGAGCAGGTATTCGCACTCAAACGGCGGCACCCACGCATCGCGGATGGCCCTTGCGCCAAATAACGCCACCTGTCCGATGGAGTCGAAAAGTGATTTCAGCAAAATGACTTCCCCTCACCGTCTTGGCTTTTGATGCGGCTTACGCTTCGAGGTGTCGCAATTTCGCAGGTAAATTTATGACTGCTGAGAATTTACGAACCAGCCACCAACCTCAACCCCGTCATCAGAATAATCGCAGGTACCGTCCTGGGGCACTTGCTCAGTCGAGACTTGTCCAAATTCGGGTTTTTTTCGGGATTCTGTCCACTCCGACACTCACACTCTTCGCCAAGGTGGGCCACCGCCCTCAACTTGGTGGTCATCCTCGCCTGCTCCCGCCTGGATCCCGAGGCCTTGTCATGGCCAGTGCTAAAGCGCGTGGTCAGAATGAGACTCTTTCACAGAGCGCTAAGCGCCCTTCCCTCATAAATGCGAAGGCTCCCACCACCATTTGGACAGCTCCTTCCATCCATCTCCGGACCTTGGCATTGGTGGAGCGCTGGATGGAAAGAGCGGCAAGCAGTTGCCTGACAGCAGGTCATACCGCAGATCCCTTCGCTGCGTTTACGTTCTCTTCCGGACGCATTGCAGCAAATGGCTCGCCTGGCCTGAGTGGAGACGTTTGCACAGAGTCAAAAAGCTAATTTGGACAAGCTCTGATTCTCAGTCACCCTTTCGGGACTGCGCGATACGACCCGGTAGTTGATAGAAGAGTCGGGGCCGCCAGAGTTTGGCTGTAGACACCCTACTGCGTATGGGAGTAGAGTGGCTACACCTATGAACGCGGCCACGGAAAAGCGCAATCCATATCAGAACCGGGTCGAGTTGCTTCAGGGCACGCTGGACATGCTCATTCTGCAGACACTGCAATGGGGCCCGCAGCACGGATACGGCATCAGCCAGGCGATTCGCATCCGATCAGGAGAAGCCCTGCAAGTGGAGACGGGATCTCTGTACCCCGCGCTGCACCGGCTGGAGCGGCAGGCGTGGGTGCGGTCGGAGTGGAAGCTGACGGAGAGCAAGCAGCGGGCGAAGTACTACCGCGTTACCGCAACCGGGAAGAAACAGCTTGCGTCCGATCACGGCCGGTGGCGGCAGATGGTTGAGGCGATTGGCGCGATTATGAGCGGCGAGCCGGAGAGTGGTGAGCCATGAGCTGGTGGCGGTTCTTCGACACGGCGTAAGCGCGATCTCGATGAGGAGATCGAGGCGCATCTGCGCATGGCTGTGCGCGACCGCGTCGAGCGTGGCGAGACTCCGGCTGAGGCTCGCGCGGCGGCGGCGAAGGAGTTCGGCAATGTGCCGCTGGTGAAGGACGTGACGCGTCAGACGTGGGGCTGGGAGTGGCTGGAGAGCGCGGTGCAGGATCTGAAATATGCGCTGCGGCGGCTGAGTGAAATCTCCAGGCTTCACGATTGCGGCAATTGCCACGCTGGCGCTGGGCATCGGCGCGAACACGGCGATCTTCGAGCTTCTGGATGCCGTGCTGCTGCAGTCGCTACCGGTGAAAAATCCGCAGGAACTGGCGGAGGTACGGCTTGTCGATATGGATAAAGCGCGCGGGAGCTTTTCCGGTGCATATGTGGTAACGAACCCGATCTGGGAGAAGCTGCGCGAAGATCACCAGGGTTTCTCGGAGATTGCCGCCTGGGCGGATACCGGTTTCAGACGGGATTCGGGCGGTGACGCGCGCTTTGCCAACGGGCTGTGGGTGAGCGGCGATTTCTTCCGCGTGCTCGGGGTTAGGCCGATCCAGGGGCGGGTGTTTACCGCGCAAGACGATCGCCGCGGTTGCGGGTTGCCGGGCGCGGTGATCAGCTATAGCTTCTGGCAGCAGGAGTACGGCGGCGGCCCCGCGCTGGGCCGCAAGCTGATGCTCAACGACAAGCCGGTAGAGGTGATCGGCGTCACCCCGGCGAGCTTCTTCGGCGTGGATGTGGGGCGCAGCTTCGACGTGGCAGTGCCGGTGTGCTCGCAGCCATTCCTGGAAACAAGGAACAGGCTGGATGCGAGTACTCAGTGGTGGCTCTCGCTGATCGGAAGGCTCGACCCTTCGTGGCCGATCGAACGAGTGGCAGCGCACCTTGGAGCAGTGTCGCCCGCCATTTTCGCGGCGACGCTGCGGCCAGATTATCCGGTGGAGAGCGTGAAGGACTATCTGGCGATGAAGCTGACGGCCGCACCCTCGGCGGCCGGTGTCTCGATGCTGCGTGAAACCTATTCAAATCCGCTGCGGATTTTGCTGGGAATCTCCGGGCTGGTGCTGCTGATTACCTGCGCGAACCTGGCCAGCTTGATGCTGGCACGGACCAGCGCGCGTGAGCGGGAGATGGCGGTGCGGCTGGCGATCGGCGCGGGGCGATCGAGGTTGATCCGGCAGGTGTTGTCGGAGAGCCTACTGCTCTCGCTGGCGGGCGCGGTGGCCGGCGCACTGCTGGCGCGCACGCTGAGCCGGGGATTGGTGGCGTTTCTCAGTACTGCGAACAATCCGGTTTCTCTGGATTTCAAACAGGATTGGCGTCTGTTCGCGTTTCTGCTCGCGGTATCGCTGGTGACGTGCGTGCTGTTCGGGCTTGCTCCGGCGCTGCGTGCATCGCGCACCGCTCCCGGCGCAGCGATGAAGACGGGCGGGCACGGAATGACGGCGAGCCGAGGGCGGTTGGGATTTCGCGGCGCGCTGGTGGTGTCACAGGTGGCGCTGTCGCTGGTGCTGCTGTTCGGCGCGCTGTTGTTCACCGAGAGCCTGCGGAATCTGCTGACGAATGATCCGGGGTTTCAGGCAAAGGGTGTGTCTGATTGCCGGGTTGGACTTTGTGCGCCTGCAGATTCCGGTGGAGCGGCGCGGAGCGTTTCGGCGGGAGTTGCTCGACAGGATACGAGCCATTCCCGGCGTGGATGCGGCAGCCGACACGGATATTATTCCGCTCAGCGGCGAGAGCTGGGGCAACACGGTGTGGATTGACGGCCACGATGCGACGCAGCGGCAGGATTCGAATTTCAGCTCGGTCAGTCCGCAGTATTTCAAAACGCTGGGCATTCCGATGCTGGCCGGACGCGACTTCAACGAGAGCGACACGACCCAGTCGCCGCATGCGGCGATTGTCAACGAGACGTTCGCGCGCCTGCTGGGGTTGGGTGAGAATCCTATCGGCATGAGGTTCCGCCGGGAGGCGACTCCGACGAGCCCGGAGGAAGTAAACGAGATTGTCGGTCTAGTAAAGGACACGAAATACAGTCATATCCGGCGGCCAGCAGGGGCGATTGCGTATTTTGACATCGCGCAGGACAAGGACGCGGACAACTATATGCAGGTGCTGGTACGTTCGAAGCTGCCAATGGAGACGGTCGAGGCGGCGATCCGACGCACGGTGCGAGAGGTGAGCTCAGGGATCAGCTTCAACTTCGAAGGGCTGCAGGATCAGATCGGGCAGTCGCTGCAGGCCGAGCGGCTGCTGGCGACGCTCTCGGGATTTTTCGGCGCGCTGGCGGTGGTGCTGGCGATGATCGGGCTGTACGGGGTGATGTCGTACACGGTGGCGGAGCGGACGAGCGAGATCGGCATCCGCATGGCGCTGGGTGCGCAGCGCACGGATGTGACGGCGATGATTCTGCGAAAGGCAGCGACGCTGCTGGCGGCGGGTCTGGCTCTGGGCGTGGGGTTATCCCTCGCTGCCGCAAGCGCGGCGAGCGCGCTGCTGTTCGGGTTGAAGCCGCGTGACCCAGTGACCCTGGGGATAGCAGCCGCGGTTTTGGCGGCGGTCGCACTGGGGGCGAGCTATCTGCCGGCTCGGCGAGCCGCTGCTCTGGACCCGATCGCCTCTCTCAAGAAGAATAACTTCATCCGTGGCTCGGCGCCTGTGCAGTGTGGCTGCCGGACTTGAACCGGGTCACGATGTACTCCGATTGGCGAAGAGCGAAAGCGAGTATCGACAGGGTGGTTGTCTTGTCGGTGCAGTTGAGAAAGATGCTGGCATCGCAGGCGTAAAGATTGGGTACATCGTGGGTTTGACCGAAGCGGTTGGTGACAAAGTGTCGCGGATCATTCCCCATGCGACAGGTTCCCGTCTCGTGCAGGCTCCAGCCGGGCGATTCAGGCTCTCCGTGCCCCTGATAGACAGCGCCCGCGTTGTGAAAGATCTCCGCGCACGCCTGCTTGGAATGTTCCCACATTTTGAGCGTGTTCTCATCCCACTGAAAGTTAAGCCGCACCTGCGGTATGCCGAAGATATCTTTCTTTACCGGATCAATATCCACGAAATTCTTGTCGGATCGTTGTGACGGCGCTTGCACCGTGAGGCTTACGGGGGTGGGATAACGGCGCTTGATCTCTGCGCGGTACGAAGCGCCAAAGCCTTCTATGTCGTCATAGTAAGCAGGGAAACTCATCGCACCCGCCTCCAGGATAGAAAGAGTATCCGCGGATGAACTTCTCCTGCCTGGGATTGCTGAGGTTCTGCCAGCGTGGCAGCCAGGCGACCGTGGCAGCAGAAACATTGTCGGGAAAGCTGGGCTGGCCAAGCAATTGCGGAAGATAGCCAAAGCCTGAGGTGCCGTACAGGTGGTCGCAGAGATTCCTACCCAGCTGCCCACTCGAGTTGGCAATACCGGCTGGCCACCGCCGGGAGCGGGAATTCAACATGATCTGTGCGGTCGTGACACAGGAGGCAGCAACCACTACGGCCTTGGCATACACTTCCACTTCCCGGCGCGTGATGCGGTCCACGTAAGCCACTCCTTTGGCCCGGCCCTCGGGATCGACAAGAACTTCGCGAGCAACCGCGTTGGTGCGCAGCTCGAGATTGCCGGTGGCATGGGCCAGGGGAAGAAAGAAATAAGGGGAGGAGAAGAAGGCTCCTACGTCGCACCCTTCGGTGCAGTTGCCGCAGTAGTGACACGGAGGATGACCTGCGTGCGCCTGGGTAAGTTGGGCAATGCGGTCGGGCAGATAAGGAATTCCCGCCTTGCGCGCGCCGGCTGCGAGGATGTGGTCGATACAGCGAAATTGCATCGCCGGCAAATAGCTGCCGTCCGGGTTGGAAGGCCGGTTCTGCACCGTGCTGGCAACGCCGATCATCTGCTCCGCCCGAGTGTAGAAGGGCGCGATTTCGTCGTAGGTGACGGGCCAGTCCACGTCATAACCGTCACGAGAGGCAGCCTTGAAGTCGATTTCCGCCATGCGCGCTGAGGAGCGGCCCCAGAAGTTTGTTTTACCGCCGACCAGATTTGAGCGGGGCCAGGTCCAGCGTGTTCCCTCCGCCGTGGCATAGGCGATCTCATGCTCCCAAGCGTCCGGAGCCACGTACTCATTGTCCATGTACCCCACGCTGATGGCGCGCTGCGCGGGCGAGCCCTGGCCGCGGAACTTCAAGTCATAGGGCATACGATGCTGGCGGAAATCTTTGGCCGGATTGGCTTGCCTGCCGGCATTGAGGGCGCACACTTTCAGTCCGGCCTCACAGAGGGTCTTGATGGCCATGCCGCCTCCCGCTCCCGTGCCGATGACAACGACGTCGTAAGTTTCCATCACTTAAAGGCCAAGGTGTTCGGGATTGCCGGCGTGGGTGCACCCGGGAGAGGCGGCATAGAATTTCAGGCCCGGATAGTCGAGCGATTCGAGACCGATGCGCGTGGTGTAGAAGCCCATGACCGTGTACTTGCGGAACAGGCGGAAGAACTGTTGTCCGGCTTTCTCCGTTTCCCGCTGATGGGCTTTGTAGGCGAGCCGTTCGAGGATGGCATGTTGCTGCGCGGGAGCCACTTGGAAAAACGTAGGCGCTGGTGCGGCAGCATGATCGAGCCATTGCAAACCATGGTGAAATTCCGGTTGCAGTGACGGATCGCTGAACACCATGAAATCGATGAATTCGGCGACACCGGCTTCGCGGGCGCCAGGCTGCAGCTTTGCCGGCGGCATCATGGGTTGCAGGCAATATAAGCTCTGCGAGAAGTTCAACCGTCTGATATTGGGCAGAGGAGAAAAACTGCGGGCGATATGCGGGCTGCAGGACTTGCGCTGTTCTGTGAGCGCGTAGCTCCAGCGGCAGAAACCAGGGAAAGCCGCGGCTGCAGTAGCCAGCGTCAGCGCCTGCAGTAGCTCTCTTCGGCTTGGACCCTGACCAGCCACACTCTGTCTCCTCTCCTTCAGTCATAGCACAGCAGGTGAGGCTTTGCGAGTGCGACTGGGGCTTGAGATCGCCGCGAAGTGCATTCTCACCAGTAGCAAACCATGCCAAGGTTGGCCACCACTGCCAAACCTAAACACGAGTGGAAATGGATGGGATAGGTCCCCCAAAAAGCTAATCGGGACCAGTCTGACTCACAGCCGTCTGTCACTCGTTTGGGAACCCGATCGCGCGAACGAGTTCGGGATAGCGTGCATCGGTGCGGATCGAGTCAAAGTCAGGGTCAACGCGGATCTGCAACAGCCCTGGTTCGTGCGCCGGCAATCCCTGGAACAAAGTCTGAAAGGTTTTCTCTTTCATGCTTGCCGCCACATACGCGTTGGCCAACTCCCAAAGGTCCGGATGCGGAAGCGCCAGGATCGCATCTAACTGCTTTCCGGCCAGGAACAAACTCGCGGCTTTATGGCCGCGTTGCCGGTACTCTCGCGCATAGGCCGCTGCCCAGTCAGGGTGACCTTCCAAAACGAGCGCTTTACTGCATTCAGCGACAGACTCATCGAAGAGATTCAGACGTCCGAGGCTGATGCAAAGGCCGACGTGCGCCTCCAAGTTGTTGGGGTCACTGCCCAGGGTATGTCGCGCTGCGTCCACAACACTCAGGTAGTCGCGCGCGAAATATTGCTCGGATATGAGGAGTCCTTTCAGGTCATCGCGATAAGGATCCATGGCAAGTGCCTGCTTGCGATGGATCAAATCCTCTGGGATGTTGCCGGCGATGCGGAGATATAGGGCGAATACGGTATGGGCCTCAGGCGAGCTGGGATTCAACTGCAAGGCGCGCAAGACGTGTTCCCGCGCGGCGCGCCAATCCCAATCGTGCATCAGCTTGATGCGGGCAATGGCAAGGTGCGCCTCCTCGCTATTGCCGTCCAACGACATTGCCTTGGTCGCATTCTGCTCCGCCAGACGCCAAGCTTGTTCGGAACCTTCGTCGTCTCGAACCGCGCGGAAACAATAGAAATCGGCCAGACCGGCGTACGCGGGAGCATAGGTGGGATCCAGCGCGATGGTGCGCTCGAAATACCCTTGAGCGGCATCTCGAGTATCGGGGCGGTTCAGCTCGAAGCGCCCTCGCAGGTACGCTTCCACAACCTCAGGTCTGGTGGGCGTACGCCTGGCGCGGCCGAGGACCTGAATCAGCAGCTTGCCGCCGATGCGTTGCGCAATCTCGGACTGCAACGCCAGTACATCCCCGATGCTGCGGTCGAAAGAGTCCGTCCACAACGTCGCTCCGTCGGCCGCGCGAAGCAGCCGTACTGAAATGCGTGCCTGCTCGTGATCACGCCTAACGCTGCCCTCCAGCACGTACTGCACTCCCAAGTCATGGCCCAGCTGCAGCAAAGGCTGCTGCCGATGCTTGTAATACATAACGGATGTGCGCCCGATCACTCCCAGTTGTTGAGGGTCCAGACTCCCCACCTGGGTAATCATCTCTTCTGTCAGCCCGTCGCTGAAGTAATCCTGCCCTCCATCTCCGGTGAGGTTTTCAAATGGGAGAACGGCAAGCATCAATCTCCCCGGTGCCGGCTGGCGAAGGCTTTTGTGAACACGAGCCCAATAAAGACAGCCGACGGCAATCACCAGAACGAGCACAGCCCCCGCCGCCCAAATCGGCCGTCGCCGGACTTTTGGCTCGCGGATCGCGGGTTCGGGAGCAAGGGGCTTCGCCTCCGCAGCAACAGGTTGCTGCTCCAAATTGAGTCCGAGGTCGTGGTCGACGACGGGCGCAATGAGGCGATATCCCTGACCGGTGATCGTCTGGATGAAGTGTGGTTCTTCCGGATTGTCCCCCAGGGCCTGACGGAGTTTACGGATAGCTACATTGAGGCTGTTGTCGGCATCGAGCGATACGCCCTTACCCCAGATCCTTTCCGCTAACTGGTCGCGGCTGACGATCTGGCCCTTCTGCTCAACCAAGGCAGCCAAAGCTTCCAAGGGAACCCGCTGCAACTTAAGCACGGAACCGGCCCGGCGCAACCTGGGGAAGCGCGGTTCGAACTCGAAGTCATCCCCTATGCGGACCGCGCCTTCGCTTTTGCCTGTCACTGGCTTCTCCCCGGGGGCAGTTGCCAATTGTAACCCGGGTCCTGTACTCCGCCCTATCCCCCATGTTTTCCAGAGCTTGAGGGAGGACATAAGAATTAAGGCGGGGACAGGCGCGCGTCTATTGCCAGACGGCACTTCTCCGGGTCACCTTACACACGTTGTGAGGTGATCGGCCCGTGCCTGTTTCAAACACCAGACTCGGGCGCAAGAAGGGCGCGGTTTCTCGAGAGGAGAGCGAATGAAATCAGCAAAGCTGACGCGGATGACTGCAGCTATATTCCTGACTGTGCTGGCTGCGCACGCACAACTACAGGCGGCACCTACGGCTCGTTACACGGTCAAAGACCTCGGCACATTGGGTGGGACGTTCGCTTTTGCCGGCGGTATCAGTGACGGCGGATGGGTTGAGGGCTATTCGTCGCTGCCCGGTGACAATGACACCCACGCTTTTCTTTGGCGCAATGGGGTGATGACCGACCTCGGTACTCTGGGTGGTCCTGATAGTTTTTCGGACTTTCGCCCAAATGACTTTGGGGACGGTTCCGGCTTCTCAGATACATCGGCTTCCGACCCCAACGGGGAAGACTTCTGCGGCTTCGGTACACAGCTGATCTGCCGCGCATTTTATTGGCACCGCGGCGCCATGAGCGCGCAGCCCACCCTCGGCGGCAGTAACAGCACCGGATTTGGGACCAACGACCTGGGTGATCTGGCTGGGAGTGCGGAAAATAAGGTCGAAGAACCGACCTGCGCCGGCACCGGCCAGGTTCTGCAATACAAACCCGTTCTCTGGAGACAAGGCCATGTCTACCAACTGCCCACGTTAGGCAAAGACCCGGTTGGGGTGGCCTACGCAATTAATGACTGGGGTGAAGCTGTCGGCCAGACGGGTCCTTGCGGAACCGAGGCCTTCGGAGGCACGGGTCATGCGGTGCTCTGGGTGAACGGCAAGCCCTTCGACCTCGGCAGCCTCGGCGGCACCACGAACAACGCACCTCAGGACATCAACAACCTAAGCCAGGTGGTTGGATTCTCCGGCCTGTCTGACGATGCCACCTTTCATGCCTTCTTATGGGAGAAGGGCGTGATGAAAGACCTGGGCACGCTTGCCGGGGACGTTCATAGCGTAGCCGAAAGCATTAACAGCACGGGCGAGATCGTAGGAAGATCATCTGATGCCTCATTTAACGGACGCGGCGTCGTATGGCAGAACGGTGTGATCACCGACCTCAACACACTCATTCCCGCGAATTCTGATCTATACATCACGGAAGGCACCTCGAACAATGACTTGGGGCAGATCGTCGGCACTGCCATGAAGATCAGCACGGGCGAAATGCACGCGTTTCTGGCGACACCGCTGCATAACTTCTCCGGCGGCGATATCGCGGCGAGTGATCATGTCGAAAGACCAAACCTCGTGCTGTCTGAAAAAGCCCGTAAGCTGCTACAGAGGAGAAAACGAGCGAGCATGCCATGGTGACGGACGTGGAAAGCAGATACATTGCTCGCGGCGCGTTCATTGAACTCGGGTTTCTTTAGGGACGTGGTGGGTATCCGTTCATCCGTGTGAACTGAAAATTCTGAACGCGGCCCGTATCGAGGATAAAACCAGAAATATGGCGGCTCGCATCGCGGGTGAATCGTAACGTGCCGATCTCGCCGACAAAAACGTCGCGCGTCGCCGGCCAAAGCGTGTCGGGTTTGTGCTTGAGGCGGAGGAGTGTCAGTTTTCCCTCCTGGAGAGAGATGCGGTAGATGGGGTCGATCTCCTGGCTCACAAACGGGCCGGGGTACTCGGCCAGTTGTCCGGCGGTGGGCTCAAAGGTGGCGACAGGCTCGTAAATCTGCGGCTTTCCTCCTTCGAAGGTCTGCTCCAGGCGGCTTGGCTTTCCTGCATCGGCTGCGACGAAATGAATATCGACGTGGTCGCCCCAAGGGACATCGGCGATGTGGAAGTGTGCCGGTTCAAACGGCTTCAGCTCGTGGAAGTCGTCGTGACCGACATCCATCTGAAGCTTGCTGTCTTTGACACGCAGCCTGGTAAAGTCGTCGTCTTCCCTGCCCCAGTACGTTCCAGCTATGGCTGCCATTTGCTCCCCGGTCATGGCGACCGCGGTAGCTGGCTCTTTTGCGGGGACTGGTGCGGGGGCCTTGAGATCCCTGGCAAGAACGATGTCCGCAACCTGGTGAGCCAAAGCGCTGGGATTGGTGTCTGCAAAGTTACAAAGCACAGCGGTGGAGAAATGCTGCGCGGGGAAGCGGATGAGATCCGAGCGATACCCAGCATCTGCGCCTGCGTGGTCGACGGTCGGCAAGCCCTTGTAGGCGCCGACCACCAGGCCGGATGCATAGTCCTGCTGCTCACCGCTGTTGAGCTTGCCGCGCTCGAGCATTTGCTGAATAAGTTCGGATCCGCCAACGCGCGGATGGTAGAAATTTTCATCCCACAGTTGCAAGTCCTCTACGGTGGTGTGGAGGCTGGTGGCCCCGGCGGTGTCGAAGTTGGTAAGGCTCATGCGGAAGGGCTTATCCTTGCCGTCCTGTTCGTAGCCCAACGCATCGTGCTTTATGATCTCCTCGTGGTCGTCGCGGAAATGGGTGTGCGTCATCCCGAGAGGCTCGAAGATATTTTTGGTGGTGAAATCGCGCAGGGACATCCCACTTACCCGTTTGACGACGATGGCCAGCAGGGTGAAACCGGAGTTGCTGTACATGTACTTTTCGCCGGGCTTGAAGTTCAGTGCGTGCTGGCGTACTAGCACAGACATGACGTCGTCATCGGTGATGAGGTCCTGCGAATAGCGCCAGCCCGCTAAGTCCAGTAGCGACCATTGATCGCGGAGTCCACTGGTGTGGTGGAGCAAGTGGCGAAGGGTGATGCGCTCACCGAAGTCGGGCAACTCGGGAATGTATTTGTGCACATCGTCATCGAGAGAAAGTTTTCCCTGCTGGGCAAGCAGGAGGATGGAAGCGGCGGTGAACTGTTTGGACATGGAGGCGACGTGAAAGACGGTGGCGGGGGTGATGGGTATGTCGTCGTTCAGATTGGCGATTCCATACCCGCGCTTGTAGACGATTTGTCCATCCTTGTAGACGCCCAGCGCACATCCCGGCGAATCCGGCCGGTCCCACCTCTCAAAGACTTTATCCACCTGCTTGGCGACGTCCGGTGGCAGAGCCTGTTGCGGCCCCCGGCATGACACCATAGAAATGCCGGCCAGTAATACTCCCCATGGCATCCGTTTCATTCCGCCTCCGGCCTGGCCTAGAGATATTGGATGACATACATATTAGGTCAGAGGATGCCGGATGCGAATTGCAATTTAATCGCGAACATAGACGCATGTTCGGAGCGCCATTCTTGACAGTTCACGTGCGAAAGCTCACACTGGCATAGTCTACCTATGCTAATAGCCGGAGAAGCTCCATGGTCCGTGACGAAATCCCACCGGGCACCCTCTACCTACTGATTCTCAAAACCCTCGCCGTCCGCAAGAAACTTCATGGCTACGAGATCGCGGAATCCATCGAGCAGCAATCCGAAGACATCCTCCAGGTAGAAGAGGGATCCCTTTATCCGGCACTGCAGCGCATGCTCATCAAAGGCTGGGTGGTCGCCGAGTGGGGTGTGACAGCTGGCAATCGCCGCGCTCGCTACTACACCCTCACCGCAGATGGAAAAAAGCAACTCGCCCTTGAACTAGGCAAGTTTCAGCGCGTCATGGGCGCAGTCACCAAGGTTATCCAGATGGCATAAGAGGAACGTATGAGCCTGCCGGGGGAGATCAAGCGCCGCATCCAGATGCTTTTCCGTCGCGACCAGCTTCGATGCGACCTGGAGGAGGAAATGCGTCTCCATCTCGAACTGAGGCGCCAAGAGCAAATGGATCGCGGCCAGCCGCTCACCGCCGCTGCGCGCGCCGCTCATGTCAAGTTCGGCAACACCACCCGCCTGAAGGAGAAGAGCCTGATGATCTGGGGATCGGAAACTCTCGAAAGCTTCTTCGCCGACATCGCTTACGGCACCCGTGCCCTGCTTCGCAGCCCTGCACTCACCATCGTGGCGCTGGCGTCACTTGCTTTCGGCATCGGCGCCAACACCGCTATCTTCAGCCTGCTCGATGCCGTACTGCTGCGCTCACTTCCCGTCAAAGATCCTCAACAGCTGGTTGTAGTCGGCGAAGGAAGGATGCGGGGAATCGGCAACGACGTCGCCTTTACTGAGCTCGCTTCCAATCCCTTCTTCCGCCAATTTCGACAGCGCAACAGCGTCTTCACGGACGTCGCCGGCATCTTCAGCCTGAGCAACAATGGGCACGGCTACATTGATGGCAGCAATGAGGCTCAACCCATCTCCGTGCAGCTCGTGACCGGCAATTACTTCCCACTGCTCGGCGTTCACGCCCTCGTCGGCCGCACGCTGAACGATGCTGACGATAATTCCGAGGGCGATCATCCGGTAGCCATCGTCAGCTATGCCTGGTGGAATCGCGCACTCACACGGGATCCCAACGTCCTGGGCAAGAAGATCAAGCTCGGCTCGGTTATCTACACCATCGTCGGCGTAGCACCGCCGGAGTTCTTCGGCACCCTGGTCGGCGAAGCTCCCGACGTGTGGCTACCTTTCTCCATGGTCAAGGTTGTGCCGCCCTATTACGGCGGATACAACGACAACTTCAGCAAGTCTCTCTACCTGATCTGCCGCCTCAAGCCCGGCGTCTCTATTGAACAAGCCACAGTGAACGCCAATCTGCTCTTCCAGCAAATCACCCGCAGCTTCCCTGACGCCAAACTCACCCAGCTTAATCTTCAAAAGCTCGACAAAGCTCACGTCACGCTCACGCCCATGGCCACTGGGCTATCCAACATCCGCTCCGAGTTCTCTCAACCGCTCAAGATCCTCATGGCGGTCACCGCACTGGTATTACTGATCGCGTGCGCCAACATCGCAAACCTGCTGCTGGCCCGCGCCACCGCCCGCGCGCGCGAACTCGCCATCCGTCAGGCCCTGGGTGCGGGCCGCACACGCATCGTTCGCCAGCTGCTAACCGAAAGCCTGCTGCTCGCTTTCGCCGGCGGTGCTCTGGGAATCGCGCTGGCCTCGATCTCCAGCCGCCTCCTTCTGCGCATGGCCTCCGACGGGCCGGAGACCATCCCTCTCGATCTCTCCATCAACGGCCGTCTGCTGCTCTTCAACCTGGCCGTCACCATCGCGACAGCTTTGATCTTCGGAACCATCCCAGCCCTGCGTGCGACACGGATTCAACTCACGGACACGCTCAAGGCAGCGCGCACGTCGAATAGCTCCGGCAGCAAGAGCCGGCTGGCACAGGCCCTCATCGTCTCCCAGGTGTCGCTCTCGCTCGTTCTCATGGTGGGCGCGGGGCTGTTTCTGCGCAGCCTGGTCAATCTCAGCAATGCCGATACGGGGTTCAACAAGCAAAACGTCTTGCGAATGCAAATCGATTCGAGCAACATCACGGGCGAGGCCAATCAAAACGCTCTCTTTCACGAGATTGAAGAGCGCGTCAGCGCGCTGCCTAACGTGCGCGCGGCGAGCTTCTCCACCTTCACCTTCGGCCCGGAGGGTAGTTGGAACTCGCCCATCCTCACAGACGGCATCGGCCTGGAACAGAACATCAACGCCAGCCACAACAACATAGGCAACGGGTATTTCGCCACCATGGGTATCCCGGTCATCGCCGGACGGACGTTTTCAGCCTCCGACAGCAAGACCTCACCCCATGTAGCGATTCTCAGCCAGAGAATGGCGAAGACCCTCTTTCCCTCGGGCAACCCCATCGGCCGCCGCTACTACATCGATAGCCCTAAAGAGCCTCAAAACGCGGTCGAGGTTGTGGGTGTCGTTGGAGACGTAAAAACTGGCGATCTCACCGAAGCGCCGCGCCTCCTTGATTACCTCCCTTACACGCAATACGCGTGGGGCTTCGGCGACTTTGAGGTACGCTACACCGGCAACTTCGCTACCATGGCTAACGCAGTGCAGCAGACCATTCACTCCATCGACCACACCTTGCCCATCAGCGACATCACGACCCTCGACGAACAGGTATCCCGCACTTACACCAACCAGAGGTTGGTCGCCCAGCTCTCAACCTTCTTCGGACTGTTAGCGGTCCTCCTCTCCGCCATCGGCATCTACGGCTTGATGTCCTACGTAGTTAGCCGCCGCACCAACGAGATCGGCATCCGCATGGCCCTGGGTTCCCCAAGATCCAACGTGAGCTGGCTGGTCATGCGGGAGATTATTCTCTTGGTCGCAACGGGCATTGTCATCGGCATCCCTGCCACGCTCGCCGGTGACCGCCTGGTAGCCAGCATGCTCTTCGGCATCAAAGGCACCGACGCAGTAAGCCTAACGGCAGCCGTGCTGCTTCTACTTTTCACCGCCGCAGCAGCAGGCTACTTCCCCGCCAGAAGAGCTTCGAGAGTCAACCCTATGGTGGCCCTACGCTACGAGTAACGAACACCGCGTGGGGTCCGAGTGGAACTGCAGGTCGCTCCCCCACGCTACCCCGGATTTCCTGTCCAGCTTGGTGGCGTTGGTGAACTTCGTGCGGCTTTACGCAAAGCCGCAAACATCGTCTTGTGCGGTATCGCGGGGTCTATGCCATCATCAATCCCACCCACATAGGCACTCCAGAGCATTGAGTGCTCAATCACGCTGGAACAGTTGGAGACATTCAACAAGCATCGTGGCCGTACAGGACTCCCCCATCACGGTATTGAACATTGCGTGGTATCGGTGGGGTTCCGGCCATTTCAGCCCGAGATACTGCCGGACGAACGCAGCTCGGGCTTTGTCCGTTGTGTCGATTAGTTCGATTGCCTTGTCCTGCGTTTCGCCCTTGGAGATCAGTCTGCGGATCTTGTCATCGCGAGATGCGTAGAGAAATACATGGAAGACATCCGTACGATTACGTAGAAAAAACTGCGAACCCCGGCCGACAATCACCGCCGGACTGTTGGAAAGTGCCGTCTTGACAGCTATTTCGGAAACAGCGGCGATGCGGCGCGCATCGAGCAAATGCAGCCGGTTGGTGGGCGGTAAGCCCCCCTCAAACCCGCCCCGAAGAAAGTCTTGGAAAAGCCTGAACACAAGAGGGTCACTTCGCCACTCTCTCTGCTCGACCGCTTCTGGCGTACTCTCGGTCAGTCGCGCGATTTCCTGTGTCAACCGCTCGTCCCACAGACTCCATCCAAGGCGGTTAGCGACCACACTCGCAATTTCAGATGCTCCGCAGCCGAACTCACGCTCAATTGTTATGGCGTTAATCATTGCGTTTATCCTCACCCCACCGCGACATCTCCGCCCGCTCCTGGATCATTTTTCTTCAAGAAAAAAGCAAGAACAAACATGACGGAGCAGAGCGCGCCCAAGACCCAAAAGATATCCATATAGGACAGTGCGCCGCCTTGCCGGTGCACCAATTCGTAGAACCTCGCAACTGCCTGGTCGTGGGCGTCCGCAGCGCGAAGCCCGGAGTGCGCGATTTTTGAGCTCAGTGCATGGAGTGCGGAACGATAGGCAGGAGAATCGGGCGTGATGTGTCCGATGAGGATTTGCTGGTGATATTGGGCCCGCCGGGCAATCATCGTGGTCACGACGGAAGTTCCAATACTGCCGCCGATATTACGCATGAAATTGATCATGCCGGAGACGCTATTGCCTTTCTCCGGGGGAACTCCGATGTAACCCGCCGCCGTAATGGGGACAAATAGAAATCCGATTCCTATCACCTGGGCGACGCGCAGCCACATCGCAAAGCGGAAGCTGACGAACAAATCGATCTGGTGCGCGCAGTAGAACAGTCCTATGGCGAGGCATAGCCACCCAGTCGCTATCAGCCATCGCGCTTGAATCTTTGAGGTAAGCCGCCCGACGATGGGCATCATCACCAGCAAGATCACTCCGCCGCCAGAGAGAACGAGACCTGCAAGCTCTGCTGTGTAACCCATGAGTGTCTGCAGAAATTCTGGAATCAAGACCAGGGTGCTAAACAGCATGAAGCCCATCATGAACATCATTAGGTTCGCTGTTGCGAAGTTGAAGCTCTTGAACATACGGACATCGATGATCGGCTCCTTGCGGAACCACTCCCAGATGACCAGCGAGACAAGGCAAACCGTCGCGGTGATCGCCAGGGTCGTGATGAAGTGCGAGCCAAACCAATCGTCTTCCTGGCCCTTGTCCAGAACCACCTGCAGCGAACCCACTCCCAGCGTCAACATCGAGATTCCGATGTAGTCCACGCGGATACCCCCTCTCTTTAAGCGGCGGAGGAACGGCGGATCTTCGACCAGGGTGTAAGTCAAATAAAGAGCGAGAAGGACGACAGGCAGGGTGATGAAAAATATCCAGCGCCAGGAATAGTTATCAGTAATCCAGCCTCCGAGCATGGGGCCGACGGTAGGGGCGAGAACTGCCGTAATGCCGTAGACAGCAAACGCGGAGCCGCGCTGCTCGGGAGGAAACGTATCGTTGAGAATCGCTTGTGCCATCGGTTGCAATCCACCGCCGCCGATGCCTTGCACAGCTCGGAACAACAGCAAGAGCGGCAAACTGGGCGCCAACCCGCAAAGCAGCGAGCTCACCGTGAAAATAGTAAGCGACATCATGAAGTACCGCTTGCGGCCGATCATCTCCGCCAGCCATCCGCTGATGGGTAGGACGATAGCGTTCGCAGCCAGGTACGAGGTAAGTACCCAGGTGCTGTCGTCGTAGCTGGCTCCCAGGCCTCCGGCGATGTAGGGCAAGGCAACGTTGGCAACGCTGGTGTCGAGGACTTCGATAAACGCTGCCATCGAAACGGTCGCGGCAATTGCCCAGGGATTTACCTTAGGGCGCCAGGCGGCCTGCTCCAACGGCAGAGCTAGTGCTGCGGAACTCATCGCAAGTATACCTTCGCTTCGACATTCATACCCGGCCGAAGCTGGTGGTCCTGATTTTCGCCCGGCTCCAGAACAATCTTCACCGGTACTCGCTGAACGATTTTCACGTAATTGCCGGTTGCGTTTTCCGGCGGCAGCAAGCTGAAGATGGGCCCCGTTGCTCCCGCAATGCTATCGACATGACCGCGGTACGTCCGGCCGTTCGAGTCGAGGTCAATCTTGGCTTTCTGGCCCACGCGCATGTGTTTGAGTTGGGTTTCTTTGAAATTCGCAGTGATCCACACCTGGTCCAGGGGAACCACGGTGAGCAGCTGCTCTCCCGGCTCGACGTTCAATCCGACCACAACCTTTTTCGTGACCTCGCCGGTTACCGGCGCAAATATTTGGGTGTATCCCAGGTTCAACTGTGCCTGTTCGACAGCAGCCCTTTTCTGGTGGACATCCGCCATCGCAGAAAGGGCTTTGGCACGCGTTGAGGCGACGCGTTGCGGCCCGGCTTGGGCGTCTTCGTAGTGTGCCTGAGCCTCGGTCAGACGGCTGTGTGCTTCTTGAACGGCTTGTTCAGCTGCGGCCTCGTCTGCCTCTGCCGCAGCTACGGCGGCGACATCGGTCGCTGCGGCGGCATAAGCATGGTCATAGACTTGCTTTGGTACCTCCTCTTTCGCGAGCAGTAAGCGATAGCGTGTTACGTCATCTTGAGTCTTTACATTTTGCGCTTGCGCTTCCAAAACCCGGGCGTGGGCCGCCGAGGCTTGCTTTTCCGCTGCCTGGATCGCTGCTTCCGCGTCCTTGATATCCGAGGACGTGAATTTCAATTGGCTCGAGGTATCGACAGAAGATATGGGCACATCGATATTCGAACCCTTCGCGGCAGCCTCTGAAGAATCGAGCGTTGCCTGGGCTCTTGCTAGCGCGACTTCATAGTCTTTTGGATCGATCTTCACCAGTGTGGAACCTGCTTCAACCCATTGGTTGTCCTGGACGTTGACGTCCTCGATATATCCTGAAATGCGAGCGCTGACAGGGTAAAGGTGGACGTCCACCTGCGCGTCGTCAGTGGATTCGAAGCCGGAGAGATAGTGCCAGAGGAAAGCACCGGCAACGGCCAGGACGATGAACGAGGCTAGAAATATCCAACGCTTGTAGGAGCGCCGCCTGGGATAGGTTGAAAGGGGCGGGTCAACTGCGCCGGCGGCTGGTACATTTGGCACTGGCGGTGTTGCTTGCGGTGGATTCGTTGCTTCATTTTGCTCAGCCATACTCATTTTCCCTCCACGTATTCAGCAAAGCCTGACTCCGCGACGCCGATCGCTCTTGCGAGAGATATCTTTGCCAGGTTGTGGCTGTAAAGACTGGCAATGTAGCTGTCAGTAGCGATTGCCAGCACATCTTGCGCTTGAACGACTTCGACGTTGTCTGTAACTCCCGAAATGAATCGATCGCGAGATTGTTCCAGGGTCTGAGTGGCGAGCGTTACCGCGCTTTTCTCGACAGAGACTTCTTGTTCAGCCGATTCCAGATCCAGATAAGCGTCGCGAACCTCCTGATCGATCTTGGCCCGCAAGTCTTCCAGTCGCTGCCTCTCCCTGGTTAGCGAAGCGTCGGCCCGGAGAACATCCCCGTGTACTCTTCCACCCTGAAAGATAGGAATGCGGAGCGTGGCAGCCGCATCCACGGTGCCGTGCGACGAGCCCGGGTTAACTCCCGAAAGACCATAGTCGGTCTCCACGCCTAACGATGGATACCGCTCGGCAGAAGCAGCTCTTCTCGCAAGCTCAGCGGACCGAACCTGATTCAACTGGCTCTGAAAATCAGTGCGAGCCTTGTAGGCGCTTTGGATCGCCTCATCCAGACTCGACGGCGTCAGCTGCCGGTACGGGACGCGGGTGGTGATGTCGAACCTTTGGCCTAGAGGGAGACCGATAGCTCGGGCCAAAACCAATTTCTGCTTGGCTAAATTATTTTGCGCGACAATCAGCTTCTGTTGGCGTGATTGCAGTTGCACCTGTGACCGCAGAACGTCCACGGCCGAGGCAAGACCTGCGGTCTTCTGGTCGGAGGTCTGTTGAAAGAGTGCTTTGGCGGTATCCCGTTGCGATGTAGCTGACTCAACTTCCGATTGGTCGGCGATGACCAGCAAATAGTTGGCGACAATCACAAGCACGACAATCTCGCGAGCATCTTTGGAGCTGAACTCCGCCGATCTCACCTGCGCCTTTGAAGACCGGGCCCGCTCGATGGATGCCCAATCGAAAGCGGACTGCGTGAGATAAGCCCGCGAGTCGAAATAGCCAAATGGGCCGATGATCGGAGGTTCTCCATGGATGGTCAGGCCGAAAGCCGCCTTTACGTTGACTTGATGAACTCCGAAACCCGTATCGGTCATTACATTAGGAAGCAGCTCGCTCAGCGCTTGCCAGCGCTGCCCCCGCGCGTCGGTAACAACATCCGTTGCCAGGACTCCACCGAGATTTTGCTTGAGCCCGAGGGCAACGGCGTCTTCGAGGGAGAGCGCAACTGGGGTTGCGTTGAGTCTCCCCGCAGGAACTCCTCCGAGATACGGATTCTGCGACAGGGTTTGATAATTATTCTGGCCGGCTTGGACGGCTGCCCTGGACGCTCCTGTTACTTCGGCCAGAGCAATCGGGTTGTACGGTGCAGGCGTGGCTGGCGGGTTGTACTGTGCGAAGGCCACTACTCCACCGAGAAGGGTGCAACTAAGCAGGAGTAACTCAATCCAGGGTCTTCGTCGCATTTCGTATCCTCAGCTGGAGAAATTTCGGTGTTTCCGTGATTTCGGGTTGAGCGGCATTCTTGCCGGCCCAAGATCAGAAAAGCCAATTGGCCCTGCTTCACCGCTCCGATCGGAAAGAATTCGAATGACCGCCACTGAGATAACCAACAGGGAAACCATAAGGGTGCTCCTTGAGACTTCGCGCGTTTTGCCCGCCCTGTTGGTCTACATCAATCTGCAGGATCAACCGAGCCCATATACCGCGGCTGGGTAGGGACAGCCCAATTAGGCCACATGGGCTCGACTGAATCTATTGGACCAAGGTATCGGCTGATACCTTGGTATTAATGCTCCGGCCGATGGGAGGAAGCTCGTTGGCCATGGCGATCACGAAGACTTTGCGAGACACGCTAAGTCTCGAGTGCGGCCATCCACTCCGGGCAATACTCGATCGCTCTGGCTGAGTTCCGATTCAGTCCGGGCTATCGAGAAGCGGAGAATCGCAACCCGATACCGTGCTCGAATGTCAAACCAGCAAAAGTTCCGATTGGAGATGGCTGGATAAGGTTCTCAGTTCTCCTGGGCGGCGGCTTCCAGCGCGGCCAGGTCCATCTTGATCATCCCCATCATGGCTTCCATGGCTTTAGGATGACTGACCAACTTGCCGATACTGCGCGGCACAATCTGCCAGCATAGGCCGAAGCGATCTGTAAGCCAGCCGCAGGCCATGGGTTTGCCGCCTTCAATCAACTTCGCCCAGTAGCTGTCGATCTCCTCCTGGGAGTCGCAGCGGACGAAGAACGAGAAGGCGGGGTTGAGCTGATGCGCGGGGCCGCCGTTGAGGAAGACCATCTCCTGGCCCTCGAGCTCGATCGTGATGGTGGCAATCTTGCCCGCAGGCCATGGGCCGACGCCTTTGGAACGCAACTCATCGAGCTTGCGTGCGTGCGGAAAGACGGCCAGGTAAAACTCCGCGGCTTCTTCGGCGTTGTCATTAAACCAGAGGAACGGCGCAACTTTGTTCATGCCTAGCATGTTACCAGCCAGGTTGCCAGGTAGAATTCCATCGCAGCGTGCGACGAAGCTTTTCGCGAAAGCGCAATTGGCCACCGCGCGCTGGATGGTCGATCATCGCTTCATTTACAACGTTAAATCCCAGGTTGATTAACGGTTCTGCGCAGGCAGAATAGGTCACCCCGCCGATTAACACGATGGGAGTGTCTTTGTAGACTGCGAACTCCTTCAATCGAACAATCAGACGGGGCACAGCGGCCCGCAACAGCGCAAGCTTTTGGGACGAGGATGCCCGGTCCGGCATCGGCTCCTCGCTGGCATCGATGAGAAAGTATCCCTCGCGCATGAAGCGCGCGAGGAGCTCGGACTTGCGGCCACGTATTCCTTGAGCAGAACTTCCCGAGGAGAAGCCATTCTCAGTGAACCCCACCGCCGAACCGTAGAGGATCTTCATCATCTCAAGGAATAGAGTGTCGCCATCCCTTAGGTCTTCAAAGTAGAAGAGGCGGTTGAATCGAAACGCCGGCGGAGCTTCCGCGATGAAGAGTACCCGGACAGTTTCGGGCTTGTATCGGATAGTCGCTTGAGCGAATGCAGCGTTTGAGGCTCCCCGCCCCCCTCCTCTACTTTCCCGGTCAATATCGATCGTTTTCATATCCCTTTCAGATTACGACTGAGGTCAACTATAAGCGTAGCTTGTGTTTGTTGAGCGCGTGACGCGAAGCCGCGCTGCCATGTTTACCAGGTTTGCCAACGAGTTCGCCTTCATCTTCCGCATGACATTGCCACGATGCGCTTTCACTGTGATCTCACTGATGCCTAGCTCTCCGCCCACCTGCTTGTTCGGCAGGCCCGATACAACCAATGTCATCACTTCGCGTTCGCGTTGGGTAAGCAACCCATAACCCGTTCGCAATGCGTGCAATTGGTTCTCGCGGCCTAGAGCGGCCTCGCTGCGTTTGAGCGCATGCTGTATCCCGGCCAACAGAGCCTCGGCATCGAACGGCTTGGTCAGGAATTCCAGGGCTCCGCGCTTCATAGCCCGCACGGTCATGGCTATGTCGGCACTGCCGGTGAGAAAAATGATCGGCATATCGGTGCGTTCAGAAGCGATGCGCTCCTGAAGTTCGAGGCCATTGAGGTCCGGGAGTTTGACGTCGAGAATCAGGCAGGAAGGAACAGCAGATCGAGGACGGGCGAGGAATTCTTGCGCAGATGCAAATGTCTCCGCCCGCCAACCGGCAGCGCGGACCAGCAGTTCCAGCGATTCCCGGACTGAAGCGTCGGAATCGACGACAAAAACAATTGGGGAGAAAGCGTCTGACATGAGCTACAACCTCCGTTGGCCGAGCGGGCTCGGACCTTAGTTCGAATCGTCACCGATGTTTTTTCAGCGACGAAGAGATTGTGGCTCAGTTGCCAATTCGAACGAACCCCAGATCGAGGATTATCTGAACTACATCGTGGGTCTTGTGTACTCCACTTTAGGGTTGGAATAAACCCTCCTCATCGGGGTGAACAAAATCACCACCAGGTGTGCCGGGGGGCCACCGAGGTTCGTTTATTTTCCGAGGTTGATTCTCTTCCAGCCAAAGAGCCGGGCATCAAGAGACAGTGCTCCGGGCCCGACGAGCCCCAGCGCTGCGCCGATCGCGGCCAATAAAATGCCGGGATGAGGATCTTGATGTTGAACCAGGATGCCCCAAGTGGAGAGCACGATGACAAGAGGTCCTGCAATGGGAGTCCAAAGCCCGGTGACCAAAAGCGCACCGTCTACAATCGCGAATAGGCCGTCCATCAGCTGGCCAGCCCGGCACTTCTCAACTCCATCCATGATAAGAAATCCACCGCAGGCAATCCGCAGCAACAACAGTCCAACCCCGGGCCAACCCCGGGCAAAACTTGAAAAAAGGCGACGCATCAGTACCCTCTGTCAAAGGCTACCCAATCGCCACGGCCCGGCGACACCCCAAAAGGAGCGTGCCCCGGACTATTTCGAGCCTCCATTGGCATGTCGCAGAAACAACGTGACTACGCAGGCACGCGCCGGATCGGAATATTTGGGCTGGATCTGCCCGGCCCAAGGGCTATCTTCTCGGCTCATACCGCATCGCCACCGCCCCCGAGCCGAATTCCACCCGGCCCACGAGCCTTAAGTCGAGATGCTTCGATAACCCGGCGAACAACGCCGGCCCGTGGCCCGCTAGCCTGGGCTGCACCACGAACTCGAACTCATCGATCAATCCCAGCTCTGCCAAAGCCAGCGGGAGCTTTACGCCTCCCAGAAACAGTCCCTTACCCGGCGCCCGCTTGAGCTGCTGAATGGCCTTCCCTACATCCCCGCGCACGAGCTGCGCGTTCCAATCGACCCCGTCCAGGGTGCTCGACACGACGTACTTCTTTGCGGCGTCGATTTTCCGTGCGAAGGGTTCCATCCAATCAGGCCTCGCTACTGTCCGCGCCGGCGGCCGGAACGCTGCCTCCATCATTTCGTAAGTCACCCGGCCAAAGAGGAGGGCATCGGCCCGGTCCAGGTTCTCGACCGCGTGACGATGCAAATCTTCGTCCGCTGCGATTACACGATGATCGCAGCACCCGTCCAATGTGATGTTGATGGAATACCGAAGGGGTCGCATGAAAGCCAGAGTACCGCCGATGGGATAGACCAGCAAGGTCAGCCCGCGCCAGGGCTAGGAGCCACTCACGTAACGCGTGAAGATGATTGGCGCATCTACATTTACTCTGCGACATGCCACTAGAGTTCGATGATTCCCCGCTTGAGGCCTATCGTGGCTGCATGGGTCCGATCGTTGGCATTCAGCTTGGAGAGAATGTTTTTGACACGGCCTTTCACTGTTTCTTCGGTGATTGCCAGCAGATCGGCGATTCGCTTGTTTGCATTTCCCGCCGCAATCAGCCGCAGCACCTGCACTTCGCCGGGGGTCAAGGCATCGTCTGTCGCGTGTTCGGCAACTTCGTAGGAGGCCTCAGGCGACAGGCTCTTCTTGCCGGAATGAACCGCCCGAATCGTATCCAGCAGATTCTTGTGTAACGTGTTCTTTAGAAGATACCCCCGTGCTCCAGCCTTCAGGGCACGCAACACCTGCACGTCACCGCTATAGGTCGTGAGCACGATGATCTTTGCATCGGGAAATTCACCCCGGATAGCGATGATCGCATCCAGTCCATTCATTTCTGACATTTGCAAATCCATGAGAGTTATATCAGGGCGATACACCCGGAATTGCTGGATTGCTTCGAGACCACTGGAGGCTTGTGCCACCAATCTCATATCTGGCTGGTCGGTCAAGAGACTTATGATCCCCTGGCGGAAAATCGCATGATCGTCGACCGCCAGAATTCCGATCGGGTTGGGAATAGTATTCATCACTTCATCTCCGCCAAAGCCAGGACAAGGCAAAGCCCCGCGTACCTCGCGGTTTTGCGTAAGCGGTCGCGGCCGGAATTGTCAATTCGGCTTCAGTGCCGGTGCCGAGTTGGCTCCAAACCTCGAAAGTACCCCCGATGAGTTTGGCCCGTTCCCGCATACCGCGCAAGCCCCAATGTCCGGCGATGTGCTCCTGGCCGAGAACAGCCGGGTCGATGCCCTTTCCGTCATCGCGGATTCGGAGTTCCATGCCGGATTCACTGTATCGGATGTCGACCTCGATTCGTCGGGCATTCGCATGACGGACCGCATTTCGCAAGGACTCCACTCCAATCCGATATACCTCGTCGCGGACGATAGGATTGAGGGGCCGCGGCGCTCCCTCAACCTGAACGCTGAACTCGGGACCCGTTTCAGCGCCACTTAGAAGGTCCTTGCCGAATTTGCTTATGGCCTCGCCTAAATCAACGGTGTTCAGTCCGCCGGTACGCAGTTCGTGCACTGCATCTCTGCCCTCGGTAATGGCATTGGAAGCCTGGTCAAGCGCGTTTTCCAATCGTTGTTTGGCCTCATCCGGCCGCGCCGGCAGTAGATTCGATATTGCCTGAAAGGCCAGCAACAAGCCCTGGAAGCTCTGTAGGAGGGTGTCGTGCAGTTCTCGTGCAATTCGAGTCCGTTCGTCCACGCGGGCCTCGAGCGCTGCACTGAACTCTCTCCTGAGCTCACTGAGCCGCAAAAGGTAAATTGCCCAGAGCAGAAGCAGAAATGCGGCCAGGCAAGTACAACGAAACCAGACCGTTTGATACCAGGCGGGCAGAATCTCAATGCGCAGCATCGCGCCGGGCTGGCTCCAGGGGCCGCGGCTGGTTGCTCCTTGAACTTCAAACGTATAGGTCGCGGCCGGAAGCGTAGTGTAGTTCGCGATACGTTCGTCACTGCCTACTTCATGCCAGTCGTTGTCGAGGCCGTCCAGTTTGTAACGATAACGATTTGTTTCCGCGTTAAAAAAGCTTAGCGCTGAGAACTCAATGGAGAAGATATTCTGCTGGTGCGAGAGGGTGATTGACTCAGCCCGCGTAATCGATTGCTTGAGTACCGACCCGGTACCGATGCGGACGGGGCTTCCCGACAGCCTGAAATCGGTCAGAACGGTTCTAGGCGTAAAGGAACTGTTCACAATCTTGTTGGGATAGAATGCCGTGGCCCCGCTAAAACCGCCGAAAAACATCTCTCCGGAAGCACTTTGACTGCACGTTCCCCAGCCAGTCAAATCCTGCCCGGGAAGTCCATCGGCCGCGGAAAAATTACGAAATTGCAGTGAATGCGGGTCGAGTCCTGAGAGCCCCTTGTTCGTACCCATCCAAAGCACACCGTTGCTATCTTCCTGAATGCAGCTCACCACGTCCCCAGCCAGACCGTCCTTTTCATAATAGTTTTCGAAGGTCCCGGTTTGACGGTTGAACTTCGAAAGGCCATCTTGTGTACCCACCCACAAAGTACCCTGTTGATCAAAATGCACGGCGTTCACGCGATTGTCGCTCAGCGACTCCAGATCATCTGGTTTGTGTTCGTAGATTGTGAATTTTCCCGTCCGTGGGTCGAAGCGGTGCAGGCCCGACTGCGCGCCGAGCCACAAAAATCCTTCCTTATCCTCTGTGATTTTTTGGTATTGGATCGTGTTCTGATTTTCGGGCGTGTACATAACGAAACGTCCCGTGGCTGCATCAAGGCGGCCTACTCCGCCATACATGGCGGCCCACAAATTCCCCCCCTGATCATAAGTCAATTGCATGATCGGGCTCGTGAAACGCGGCGGCAATCCGCGAGGATAGGGACTCATCTCGCCCGTGTTACGGTTGATTTCCTGAAGGCCTTTGTGAAATGTTCCAGCAAAAAGAACCCCTTTTCCGTCTTCCATTATGGAAAGAATCTCATTACCGACCCCCGACCCAGCCGGCACAGTGTTCGTTCCTCTCCGCCGGTCGATACGGTTGAGTCCACCCATGGAGCCAATCCAGAGTATGCCGTCGTGATCCTCATAGATCGTAGTCACGAGTGGGTTGACCAAACTCCCGCGTTGGTATGTGAAGTTCTGAAAAGGAAGCGGCTCTTCTGAGAAGAAGTTCGGCTCTGCCGCCTGGAAGCAGGTCCATATATTTCCCTCGTGATCCTGATATAGAAAAATGAGGTTGTCCGATTCCAGGCTTTCTCTATCTAAAGGGTTATTGTGATAGCGAATGACTTTATTGTGAATTCGATCGAACTTCAGCAGGCCGGCCGTGGAACTCAACCACATGGTGCCGTTGCGGGTTTCAATGATCTCGGAAATAACAGCTTTGAGTGGGATCCCCTTCTGGGAGTAGTCGAGGGAATGACATTTAACGATATCGGTTTGCAGATTCCAACTTGCGAGCGCGCAGGGTGAATCGTTTCCGGTCATCCACAAGATACCGAATTCGTCTTCGTGAAATTCGCTGACTTCGGCATGAAACGGGGCACGGCGCACCACTTTTCCCGTTCCGGAGTCCAGTTGGTCCAGCCCGTTACCGCTTGCCACCCACAAACGCCCCTCTCGGTCCTCCGCCGCAACATTGACGCGCGTTGACGCAATGCTGCTGGGATCATCAGGATTATGGGAATATCGTGTGCTTTGGCCGCTGGTGGGATCGAACCGGTATAGGCCCTTGGCTGTCGCCAGCCACAAAATTCCCTCATGATCCTCACGGATGCGGTCAATGGGAGTGGGGAGTTCATTAGAAATCTCTGTATAGATGCGGTAATGCTTAAAGGTCTCTGTCGCTGGGTCAAACCGGTCGAGAAACCGGTCACAGCCAACCCATAGGGTCCCGGCGCGATCGACAAACAGACTGCGTACATAGACGCAGCTCAGGCTGTCAGGCCGGCCGGGCTCATGTTTGAAGACCTTCGATTTATATCCGTCAAACCGGTTGAGTCCGTATTGTGTACCAAACCACATGAACCCAATATTGTCTTGCACGATCCAGGCGACACGAGTTTGCGATAAGCCTGTGCCAGCTGAAAGCCGCTGAAAACGAATGTCATTTCCATCGACAAGATCGATCTTCTCTGAAAGGAGATCAGGGTTCGTGCTGTGGCCAGCGATTTGAGAAGACTGTGAATCGCCTCTGGCGAGGGTCGGTCGAAAGAGACAAAGGACTATGGCAATTGCCACATAGCCAAGAAACCGAGCCGGTAAACCACATCCTGCGGGAGGATAGAATAGTCGCTTCGGCTTTCTGAAGGGCACCCCTCACCTCAACTATTCGACCTTCCCTATGGTGTCGTCCAGGTACACTGTTTTCCGGTCGAGATCATCGTACAGTAAATTCACGTGCGTACTTTGAAAGCGAGGAATCTCCTAATGCAGTCTGCTGTCCGGACAGTCCACATAGACCTTGCGTTGCCCAATAATCTGAGAATTATAGCAAGGCGGCAATCGACATCTTGTTAAGGCGCCGTCTTCGTCTTCAGGGCGATTTATAGCAACTGGCGGCGTGTTTCATCGCAACGGCATGAGCCTAGCGCTCGATGCAGACCAACAGCGGCGGTTAGGGCCAAGCAAATGCGGGATTGTTATCCCGCCTCGCCTGGCCTCAGTCGACGGCACCGTTCCTGATCATTGGCGAGCGGTCACCACAAGGATTGCTGAACAGCAAAGATGAATCTCTTCACAATCTGAGATCGATGGAGCGATTCACGGATCAGCTCTTTTCCTTCACTGCGGCCGGGGCCGTCTTCGCTCGCTTGTTCCACCCGTGAAATGACGAACGGTCATCCGCGTTCCATGCTTCGCGGAGTCCTGGGGCGCTCAGATCCCAGTCGGGGCGAATCTCGCTAGTGACGCTGCGCAGGTCCTGCCAGAGATCGGCGATCGAGGGCCGCCCCCAAAACCAGTAGCCGTTGTAGATGCGGTGAACGACAAGGCCCGGCTTGAGAACCAGCGTGTGCGGAATCATCGGATTGTTCTCGGGATCGGTGTACTCCTGGATGTCGAGATCCTTCTGCACCATCCGTCCGGGATCGGACAGAAACGCCCACTGGGCACCGACGGACGCGCGGAACTCCTGTAGTGTGTGATGGCTGTCGGTGGAAATCGTAGCGATCTGAGTGTAACCCACGGCAATTTTTGGATAGAACGAGGCCAATTCCAAATGTTGCTGATGTTCCTTCGGACAGTAATGGCCGCGGGAGAGCGTTAGGATCAGCGGGTCATCTCCCTGTAGTTCGCTAAGCTTCCGCATAGTGCCGGTGTGATCGGGCAGCTCATAGTCGGGGAAAGTGTTCCCCGGAACGATGTCAGAACGCATATGGGTACTCCTTCAACGAGGATAGCAAGTGATAACGGCCCCCTTCCTGGTGGCCGGGATGAAGTTTGTGACTTCCTGCCATCACGTTGGGTACCAATATGATGCCGTTCTGATTTTCTGCAGTCTAGGTGAATAGGTCAGGGCCGGGACGCCAGTTACCATCGGCGGTTCCATAAGGGCTGGCTACCACGATGGTGTAGCCATCCGGGTCGCGCATCCAACATTCCCAGTGATTGGGGCCGCCGTCGCCATCGGTTGGGTTGCGATGGCGTGGCAGCACGATCTCAGCCCCCATTTCGGCAGCACGCTGCGTTACTGCATCGAAGTCCTCCACCTCGAACCAGAGCAGCACGCCATTGCCATAGGGCCTGTCCGCCCGATTGCCGATGGGGCCGTGATGATGTTCAACGTCAAAGCTGTGCAATTGCATGATCAGCTGGCCATCCTTCACCAGTTGCTCATATTGCCTGCCGCCATGAGCCCCTCGGCAGTTCAGCAAGCGCTGATACCACCGGCTGCTGGCTTCGACATCCGTGACACAGATGAGAGGCTGGGGGTGCATGGCTCCTACCCTAACAGAACTCCTGCTTGGCGAGGTCAAACAGCTCTTCAAATACTCGCGAGTGCACCGAGGGAAGCGTACATCAGGGCCGACGCCCTGTCGGCCCCAATCCTTTGCGCCACGGCTGAAGCCATATCCTTCATTGAGGGCGTTTCCAGCATGGTTGAAGCCTGAGAGCTTCACTGGTCAAGAGTCAGGCTGCCGGATATCGAAGTTTTCGACCATGAACCAGTAGCAGAATGCCTGCGAGCAGGTCAACCACCGCGAGGCCGCGGAAGTAAGAGCCGAGGCTCTCGCGCGCCTGGTCGTGGTATGTCGTCCCTTCGCTGTCCAGGTATGCTGTCCGTTTTCTCTCCGATCTGTGTTTCCAGAACGCATGCAAGTCAAGTTTTGGTACAGCGAGAGCGATGATCCTCCCTTTTTGGCGCGTTTTTGGTGGCTTAAGGGGATAACAATTGCCTGGCAGCCCGCTTAGTGTCAAATTTGCTGTTCTCTAAAAGCTTCCATCGCCAGGCATGTCAGGCGACCAGACCCGAATTGTTCGCGCCATCTTCGGCTCGCATCCAACTTGGTTTGGTAAGGACGCTTTTGTTGGCCTGGTCGAACAGCAGATGCCCGGCTCCCTGCCTGAGACGCCGGGAAAGGAAAGTGGATGACAGCAGCGATCTTGATCGTGGGTGATGACCCGATACTACTGGAAACACGAACCGACTCGTTGAAAGCCTGGCGGGTTTCGACCACTACCTCCCAACATGCCGTCGAAGCATTTCGGTCAAAGTTTTACGACCTGATTATCTTCTGCCAGACGATTCCAGAGGAGACTTCGCGGGCGCTTATCGACCAGGCTCACAAACTGGATCCCACTGTTAAAACCCTTGCCATCCGGGTGTCAGGACCAGGACGTGATGTGGACGCGGACCTGTATGGAGTACTGCTCGAACAACCAAACCGTCTGCGAAACCTGGTTGCGTTTCTCGTGCAAACGAGCCTTCCAAATCGTCGACTGATTAGACCTCAATAGTTTTTGTTGATTGCCGGCTCCGATCCAACACGGGATATCCACTTGAGAAGTGGGATGTGCACGATGAGAAACACCTCCCTCAGGGGCCAAAAGAGACTGCGTGAGAACTAGCGAAACCGCAGACTCTAAAAGACCTCATCTGTTTCGGCTTATACAGAAGACTCAGGCGCACGCGTATCGAAGTTTTCTACGATGAACCAGTAGCAGAATATGCCTGCGAGCAGGACAACCACGGCCAAGCCGAAGCCGGGAGCATACGAGCCGGTGCGGCTGATCAGGACGCCGGTGAGCAACGGCGCTAAAACACCCGCGAGGTTGCCGGCGAAGTTTTCAAAGCCGGTCCATAGACCTACGTCCTCCTGCGGCGCGCAGCACTGGAGGATGACCAGCAGATTGCCGGTGGCGAGGCCGACCAGCGAAGCACCGGCGATGAGAAACACCGCTGTGTTGGCACTTTGGACGCGGGACGCGGGAAGGAGCAGTAGGCCACAGAGAAAGGCTACGGTGACGATTCCCTTGCGTGTTCGCGTTTCACTCCAGCCGTGGGCGACGAGGCGATCGGCGATCCAGCCCCCCAGGGGTTCGCTGGCCCCAAAGACGAAATAGGGCAGCGCGGAGAAGAAGCCGGCCCGCAGGATGGTCAGGTGGCGGACGGTCACCAGGTAGTCGGGCAGCCAGGTGACGAAGAGGTACCAGTAGTAGTCAAAGCAAAAGAAACCGAGACAGATACCGATCAGGTTGCGATTGGTCAAGAGGCGAAGGAGTGCCCGCCCTCGATGATGGCCCGAGGATGCCGGCCGGGCGCGCTGATCGATCCTTCCTTTTGTCGCCCACAGCCAGGGAATCACCCACAAGAGCGCAGTAAAGCCGATCAAGCGGAAACTCATCCGCCAGCCGAAGCGAACCAGCAACCAGGGGATGGTCAGGCCACCCAGCACCAGGCCCATACGGGTGCCGAAGTCGAAGATGCCGCAGGGCAGACCGCGCTCGTTGGAGGCAAAGAGGAGGCTCACAATCTTGGTGCCGCCGGGCAGGTAGATGGACTCCCCAAAGCCGAGCAGCAAGCGAAAGAGGATGAGCACACCCAGGGTGGTGGCAAAGCCGGTCAAGCCCTGTCCGAAAGACCAGAGGACGAAAGCGAAAAAGTAGAGCCAGCGCAGGTTGACGCGGTCAGCGGCCCAGCCCACCGGGATTTGCATGAACGCGTAGGTCCAAAAGAAGGCCGAGAGCAATACGCCTTTGCTTTCCGGACCCAGGTGCAGGTCTTTGGAGATGAGGGGTAAGGCTAGTGAAATGCTGGAGCGGTCAAGATAGTTGATCAGTGAGGCTATGAAGAGGAGCCACACGATCGTCCAGCGGCGGGAGGTGGGGGCAGTTGGAGCTTGCTGGAATGGGAGCCTGGGCATGTTTTCCGATTTTATGCTGTTCTACGTTTTTCTTGATGCCTTCGGCGGGGCCGGGAAAGAGAAAGTCTGGGAACAATCAACATTTCGACGTCATTCCACCATAGCCTTTGTGGGGCTAGTTGATTCGGGTTCAGCCGGAGCCGGGACGTCCAGGTAATATGCGACCAAGCCCAGGATGAAGCACCAGAGCATGATGTCGAGAATGTAGGCGGTGCCTAGACGAGCTATGACGCTGAATGTCTGGCCTGCCAGACCTGCAGAGGGCGTCCAGCCGGCGAGAGCCCAGGTTACTCCAGAGGCGCCCAGGCCGGCTACCAGAACGCAAAACCAATAGAGCCAGTGACGGTAGGCCCGTACGGCATGGGCGAACCAACCAGCCTGCAGGCCGCATGCAGAGGTCTGCATGGCTAGCGGAAGCAATAGGCCGCCCAGGAGCCACTGCGCACAGTCGTAGAGACGTTCTTGCCAGGCGACTAAGGACGAGTAGCCGAGATGGTGGCGCAACCACGGCGGGGATTGGGAATTCCAATAGCCGGCATACAAGCCCTCGTGGGCGCGGAGCGCGTCGATCGGCTGCAATAGCAACCACCACAGGATTACGAAGAGCGCCAGCAGAATCCAGCTGAGCCAGAGGGGCGGCGGCGCGGCGCAGGATAGTAGATGGCGAAAGGTTGCTGTGTAGAGCCAGAGAAAGGCGATGACCAGCAGCACACCTGAGAGCATGGAGAACACGAATTGCCAGGCGTGCGAGTCGGGGATTTGCAGCCAGCCGGCGGCTAGTAGCATGAGCAGGAAATTTCCCAGCAGTTGGGCCAGGATGAGACGGCCCCTAAACCGGGCAACGGCGCCTTGAAATGCGTGCATCATTTCTGTCCCTCCACAGGCGACGGCGCCGGATCCACTTGCAGGTGCAACAAGTCACTGGTGGCCTGAATGCCCGGCTGGTACATCGGCTGCACGTTGGCCGGGCTGATGGCAAAGCTTCCCGGGTTGACGACCTTGAGTAGATAGAAGGATTCGTGGCGGCCACTGGACTCAGTGGCGAAAATGGCCGCGCGGTCATCGAAGAACTCGCGCCGCGTATACCAATAGTCCCAGTTCGTCGGCTTGTCGCTGAGGATATAGCTATCCTCGTTCTGTACGAATTCTGTTCCTGCGGGAATTGGATCTTCGATCAGCAGATACTTCGCCGGGGAGCCGTTTACTGCGAGGTGGACGGCGAGCGTGTCGCCGGCTACAACCGGGCCCTTCAGCGGTTGGAGCGAGTATTCGATCTTGCCACCCTGGTTCACGGGCACGAGCTTGAAGTAGTCGCGGGTTAGATTGAGCGAGAGCGTGCCCTGCTGGTAGAACTTCTGCTCGGTGGAATAGTACTTGCCCTGCACGGTCCAGTAGGCGCGCCCAGTTCCCTGCTTGGTCACAACCACTGCGTTGCTCCCGGGATGGAGTTGGGCAGGGGCCACATCGAGGGTGAGGTCTACGCCCGAGGTCGCGTCGGCCGCAGTGAAATGGCGTTTGCCGATGGAGGCGCCGTTAAGTTGCACGTCCACATCGAAATCCGCGTTCAGCTCTTGCGAGGCGGCGAGATAATCCGTCAGGCCAAAGAGCACCATGGCTGTTTGCTCAGTCGAGTTCCACCAGTATCCGCCGTTGCGATTGAGCACCAGCCACTGCGCTGCGCCTTCTAGCAAGGGGCTCTTGGCGTCGGCGTGAGTGAGGAAGCGCAGCGCGAAGGCGGTGCTCTCGGCACTGTTGTCGTCGCTCAGCTCGAGTAGCGGATTGTAGGCCGATGGCCAGGAGACAAGGGTGCCGGTGTGCCTGGCTTTTGCTTCCAGCAACTGGGCAATTTGCGCTGCCCTGCTGTCGCCGGTGCGCAGCATGACCATGCCGGTAAGCGCCAGGCCTTCGGCAGAGAGGTCGTTGCGGCGCGGCCACAGGGTCTCGACGGATGAGCCAAGGTTCTTCGCGCCGGCCTCACTGAGGGCGTAGAGCACGTAGGCGCGTAGCTCGGGGATCATGCGTGGATGCTGGACCAGCTGCTTCTGCAGATAGCTCACTCCCCCGCCCAGGTCGGCGTCGGCTTTGGCATAGCCCGCGGTCTTGGCCTCCGCCAGGCCGGAGACCACGTAGGCGGTAATGAAGACGCGGCTCGAATCCTCTTTCCACCAGCCCCATCCGCCGTCGTCGTGCTTGAGGTCGTTGAGGCGATCGAGGCCGGCATCGATCTTCGTTTGCAGATCCGCAGGGCTCACCAGGCCGGAGAGGTTGAGCTTCTTCAGCGTGTCGGCAACCACCAGGTTGGGCAGGAAGCTGGACATAGTCTGTTCGGTGCAGCCGTAAGGATAGCTGGTGAGATAGCCGAGGGCGGAGAAGAGGCTCCCGGCAATGGAGGGAGCGATCTCGAGATGCAGCGTGTGCGCGGCGGCATCGGTGTTTCCCGGGAAGTCGATGGTCGTGGAGGCTTGTCCGTTGTTTGCGATGACCCCGGAGTTGTTGATGGTGCGCGGAACGCCGATCGGCTCGACCGGGAAGGTCAGCTCGAGGGCATCCGATTCTTCGTTGGTAAGTGCCTTGGCCAGCAGACGAGCGGTGCCGATCTTCGATGCCTTGACTCGCCAGAGCGCGGTGCCTTCTCCCTTATTCGGCACAGTGACGGTTTGCGGCGCGCCGGAGACGGGGTCGAGGCCATTGATTTCGAGTGAGAGCTGCACCTGCTTGGCGGTGTCGAGGTAGTTGTGCACGATCACCGGGATCGTAACTTCATCCCCCTGGCGCAGGAAGCGGGGCGTGCCCATGCGCACGATGATGTTCTTGCGCACCAGCACGCGGTTAATCGCGGAGCCCGCCCTGGAGTCGAGGGTGATGGCGTGCACCGTACTTCGCCAGGTGGTTAGCGAGTCAGGGAAAGTGAGGGCGACGTGGGCGTGGCCGGTGGCGTCGGTATGGATGGACGGCGACCAGTAGGCAGTATCTGGAAAGGCCTTGCGCACGCGGGGCTGAACCACGTCGTTGCCCGGCTTTACCTGGGCCAGCTGCGGACGGTAACGTGACTGACGTTCGGCCAGCTGCGGAGACTTGAGCCCGGCCCTCCCGCTGAAGTAGTACTGCAGCGACGAATCAACGGCGGCGTAGACGTAGCGGTCGGGGTAGAGCTTCTTGACCATGTCGCCGCTGCTGTCCGGATAGAGGGAGTAGATGGCCTCGTCGACGACTCCAAAGCTGAAGTCGGCGCTCACCGGCTTGCCCTGGTAATCGCGGGCAAACACGTCGTAGGAGGCGGTCTGTTGCGGCTGAAATACGTCTTTGGCCGGGGTGATGTCAATTTGTAACTGCTGCTGCACGGGCGGGACCTTGACGCTGAGGTTGGCCTGATAGAGCTGATCGTTGCGCACGAACGCGGCCGTCACCTCGAGGTTGGGCTGAGCGTCCGCAGTGATGGGCAGGTCGAAGGTCAACGACTTGCCGGGAGAGAACATCACCTTGCGGAACTCAACCGTGTTCCCGGTGGCGATTACCAGCGGGTGGATGTTGTCGACATTGGAGAGGATGCTGAGGTGGGCCGTGTCTCCGGGGGCATAGCTCTTCTTGTCGGCGATCATCTGCACCGCGCGCGATTCCCCGCCCCATCCTTCTTCGTTGTTGCCCATCACCCATAAATAACTGGAGGCGAAGACAACCCGATTTTCAGGGGTGGTAGCGCTCGCCTCCACTTCGGTGCTGCCGGCCTGGTTGACGCGGATGGAGCCCTGGGCCTTTCCATTGGCGTCGGTGGTCACATCGGTCGCAGCTCCGCGAGTGGTCTCGGTCTTTCCGTTGGCATACTTATGCGTAACCAGCTGGAGGTGGACGCGGGTTTGTACCGGGCGGTTATCGTAGTCCACCGCGGTTACGTTAAAGAGCGCGGTGTCGCCGGTGCGGATGGCGTAGCTCACGGGCTCCACGCCGATGCGGAAGGTTCCGCGGGTGGCGAGGAAGCGTCCACGACCGGTGATCTCGCGGTTAGCCTGGTCAGTGACGGCGGCCTCCACGGTATAGTCCTGGTCCATGGGATGGGTTGCGTCGGCTACGTACTGCGTCGGGACATTGATGGTGAGCTTGCCATTGGCGTCGAGCCTGCCGGCCTGGTCGGAAACTTGCGACGCGTCGTAGCCTAACGATGCGTCATCGCCCCCGGCTCCCATGCCTGCTTCATCGCCGCTGCCTGCGTCATCCCACCAGTAGTGCGGCGAATGGTAGACGCGGTACTTTACGGCGGCGTTGGAGACGGGCTCGCCGAAGAAGTAGCGGGCATCGATCACTACCGGCATGGTTTCGCCCTGCAGCAGGCGGGGTTTCGCAGGGCTCACGCGCACCTGGTACTCGGGTTTGCGGTAGTCCTCCACGCGGAAGGTGCCGGTTCCGGCGTCGTTGTCGGCGTCATCGGAAGCGGGCCCGCTGCGGAGACGGATGGTGTAGTAGCCCAAGGTCGCAGTCGCCGGCAGGGTCAGATCGCCGTACACCGCACCAGCGGAAAATGGCATGTCTTTGTCGAGCAGGGCGTGGTCGTCCTGGTCAGCGATGGTTACGTGGATGGTGGTGAGCTTGGGCAGCTCGAGGTGGTTCTCCACCTTGGCGCGCAGAATTCCCTTCCAATGCACGACGTGGCCGGGGCGGTAGACGGGCCGGTCAGTATAGACATAGGAAGACCAGCGGCCTCCCTGAAAGCCGCTGAGGGCGTAGCTTCCGGGAGTGACAGCGGCTACGTCGCTGCTGGTGGTGGCCACCACCCAGAAATTGTCCTGCTGCACCTTGGGCGCGGTCAGATGCAGTTCGGCGATCCCGTCGGCATCCGTATTGCCGGTGGCTTGTTGTTGCTGGCCAAAGCCGGCGATCACCTGCACTCCGGCAATGCCCGCTCCGGAGACGCGATCGACGCAATAAGCCAGCACATTGCCGTTGCCGGTGCGCGTGATCATGGCCATACGGCTCACCATCAGGAGCGTGTAGGCCTTGTAGTGGCCATTGGTGGCCTCGATCAGGTAAAGGCCCGAGGGCAGCGGATCGATGGGCAGTTCCTGCGAATCGGAGACATAGGTCGGGGGCAGTTCCTGACGCCAGCGCGCGACCAATTGGTGATCGTTCAATAGAGGGATCTGGGCGAACTGGGCTACTCCGACAATGCGGCTGCGGCGGGCCAGGTTGGCTTGATGGACGCGGAGCAGGTCGCGGTTTTCCGCGGTGAACTGGGTGCGGAAGAAACGGCGAACCAGAAACCAGAGGTGATGCTTCCAATCGTGGAACTTCTCCAGCCAGGTGCGCTCGTCGATGCGCTCTTTGGGACCGAAGGGGGCTCCATTGTCGAAGCTGTGCAGGTCGGGGAGGCCGGCAAGGAATTTTGCCGGATTCTGCACGCGATAAATACGGAACTCCAGCTCATCGACATTCTGCGCGTAGAGATGGATGGTGGGTTTCTCGCTGGGGGCGAAGCTGCGGTTGGTGCTTAGGTTGAAGGAGACTGGACGGGCGGCGTGCAGATGCGCCGGGAACAAAAGCCCGAGCAGGAGCAGGAACCCGACGCTCAATCGCCTTCGCGCAGAATGTTCCAACGGTAGACTCCGAGAAAATTTGCGTTTTCGTTGAGCGGACGCCAACGCGCGTCCGGGTGGTGCAACAAATCACTCAGTAGCAGGCGGCGCATTTCCCCCTTGCCATGATGAATGGGCCCAGTGTGGTAGACGACGCTTTTTTCCCCACAAAAAATCATGGAGTGAAACGGCGAGTGGTAACGGGGAGTGCCCGGGACATCATACGGTGAGACCTGATCCAATTGGCGATAAAAAATGAGGTCGCCGGGGCGGGCGAGGCGAAGGTCTCGGCCTACCAGGTAGGTGTTGTCCTGCATCAGGGTTTGCGCGTCGGCGAATTGAGCGAAGGTTCCGTTGTCGAGGTCGGCGGGTTGGAAGGGTCCAGGGCGGACGCGGAAGAGCTTGGCGCCCAATGGGGTTTGCGGATAGACGTACTGACTGATCGAGGGCGCGGCGGACTGGAGACCTTGACTGCTTAGCCAGGCTTCGTCGTGAGCATGGAGCGCTTCACGATAAGCGTAGCGTAGAAGGGCGGCGCAGTCGTTGATTTCGGCGGGGAGTTGGGCGGGATGGTCTGCCTGGTGCTCGGCGATCGTCGTGAACCAGGTGCGGAAGGCTTGGCGATCCTGGGTGGTGTGCAGGCGGAGAAAGTCGGGGGTTCCGTCGGAGTAGGTGTCGGTGGGGTCGAAGACGAAGGTTACAGGGATGCGAAATAGGCGGTCGCGCCAGCGTAGATGGAGATCGGCTTGGCCTGGGTTGACTGGAGATTGCAGCGTGGCTTCGACGACGGCGTTGTTGGATTCGAGCAGGTGCAGGGTTGGGGTGTGGGTGGCGTCCTGGGTAACGGTGCTGTTGGGCCAAGGGAGCCGGATGCGGAAGGCGGAGTGCTCGGCTCCATCAGCTGGTAGCGTGAGTTGGTGGGATTCGATGCTTAGGCGCTGATGGGTGTAGAGGATGAGGATGGCGGCGGTTATTAGGGCGAACGCTGCGTAGAGCAACAACTTCCTTTTCTGCTTCACGTCCGGCAGCCTCTTTTCCCTGAGCATCGTAGACACTGCAGGTCCCTCGGCTACGCTCAGGATGACAAAGTAAAGGGTAGCTGCCACCGTGTAAATCTGCTACATGGATGTGAAGAGAAACCGCAGATCCCTCCGCTACGCTGTGCTCCGGTTCACTTCTTTGGTGTTGGTGATTTCATCAGGCCGACGAACATGGCTGTGAACTTGGGAAGGTCCATATCCATTTGCGCGTGCACTTGCTCCATGTCGGTGTCGGGCTTTAGGGGCGCGGTCCAGGTGAGGGTGTTGCCATAGCTTGGGCCGTGACCGATGTCGACATCCATGTAGAGAAGGCGCTCCTGGGTGATGATAGAGGGATCCAGCAATACGCTAGCGGCCAGCTCGTCCCACAAGTAGTAGCGATCCTTGGAGAAACGAACGATGTATTGCGCTGCCGGGTTGGACGACTGCGCAATGTCGTCCACCATCTTCTGGGTGAAGCTTCCCTTGATGGAGACGTCGACCGTGGTCACATCGATGCGCGGCCAGTGAGCACGTAGGACGATGTGCGCGGCTTCAGGGTCGAACCAGAAGTTGAACTCATGGCGCGGACTGGCAGAGAATTCCGGATCGGCGGTCTGCGGATCAAGGCTCCCGCCCATGAGATAAATTCCCTTCGTCAACTCGGCGAAATGCGGATCGATGGATAACGCAAGCGCGATATTGGTGAGCGGGCCCAAGGCGCAGATGGTCACCTGGTGCGGATGCGCGTGTACCTGGGAAATCAGGAAGTGGGCTGCATCCTGGTCAAGAGGGAGTGTATGCGGCGCGCCTTCCGGCATGGGGGGAACGAAGTAGGGATCATGACTGCGTGATGGGTCGCCTTCGTGGCCGACCTGCTGGTCAAGACTGGAAGGTCCGGCTCCCCATGCGCCCAGCCAATTCACTTTGCCATAGAGCTGGGCAGCAAGCTGGGTTTCCTTCTGCGTGCGTAACAGGGGAAAAACTGCGCCGGGAACCACCGGGACGTCGGTTCTTCCAATGAGCTCGAGCATGCGCAGCGTGTGCTGCACTTCCTCATCTCGCCACGCGTCGCCGGTCACTACGGTGATGCCGAGGACATGGACCTCCGGGGATTGCAGAAGAACCATCAACGACATCTGGTCCGATCCGCCGGGACCGGAGGCGTCCTGGTCGACCAGGACCATGCGCTTCTGCGCTGGGGCTAGGGTAGAAAAGGCCAGCAGGACAAGCAGGAGAGGTTTCATTCTCAGGTTGGGCATTTTGTCCCAAATATAAACTAAGGGCCAGGGTTACCGGCCTACGAGGCAGGGGCGCTTGGGATGAAAGGTCCAGCCGGGCACCAGGTACTGCATCGGAGCGCGGTCGTCGCGTTCTCCCAGGCCCAGCTTGCAATAAAGGGCATGCGCGGCCTCGATTCGCTCCATGTCGATCTCGATGCCCAGCCCGGGGCGAGCAGGCAGTTCGATCTCTCCGTTGACGATGGGGAACGGTTCCCGGGTCAGGCGTTGGCCGTCCTGCCAGATCCAGTGCGTATCGATGGCGGTTACCTTTCCAGGAGCCGCAGCTGCTACATGGGTAAACATGGCCAACGAGATGTCGAAGTGATTGTTGGAGTGCGATCCCCAGGTGAGACCCCAGTCGCGGCAGAACTGCGCCACCCGCACCGAACCCTGCATGGTCCAGAAATGCGGATCGGCCAGGGGGATGTCGACCGCGTCCAGCTGCACGGCATGCTTGAGCTCTCGCCAGTCGGTGGCGATCATGTTGGTGGCCGTGGGCAGGCCGGTGGCGCGGCGGAATTCCGCCATGATCTCGCGGCCGGAGTAGCCCGGCTCCGCTCCGCAGGGATCTTCCGCATAGGCGAGAACATGGTGCTTGCCGCGGCAAAGTGCCAGTGCTTCCTCTAAGGGCCAGGCGCCGTTGGGATCGAGCGTGATGCGCGCCTGGGGAAATCGTTCTGCCAGCGCGGTCACGGTCTCCATCTCTTGCGCCCCGGCAAGCACTCCACCTTTGAGCTTGAAGTCGTGAAAGCCGTAGCGAGCTTGCGCGGCCTCTGCCAGGCGTAGAACAGCGGCGGTGGTAAGCGCCTCTTCATGGCGCATGCGCAACCACCCGTCGCCGGCGTCTGGTTCGCTGGCGTAGGGTAGATCCGTCTTGCGCCGGTCGCCGACGAAGAACAAATAGCCCAGCACCGGCACACTCGACCGCTGCCTTCCCTCCCCCAGCAACGCGGCGACCGGCAGGCCGACCCACTGACCCAGCAAGTCGAGCAGCGCGCTCTCGACGGCGGTAATCGCATGCACCGTGGTGCGCATATCGAAGGTCTGAAGACCACGTCCACCGGCATCGCGATCGGCAAAGCGATTCCCCATGGCTTGCAGAATCTCGCGGTATGAAGCGATCGCGCGGCCAACAATCGCAGAGCAGGCCTCTTCGAGAACCTGGCGTATCTTCTCCCCGCCCGGAACCTCGCCCGCGCCGCTGTGACCGGCGTCATCGGCGAGCACCACCACGTTGCGGGTGAAGAATGGCGCATGGGCCCCGCTGAGGTTCAGCAGCATGCTGTCATTGCCGGCGACAGGAATGACCCTCATGCTGGTGACGCGAGGGGATGACTGGCTGACCTCTGGAGAGAACTCCCGATTAGGATGCACCAACGAAATTATTGCAGAGTGCTGCAAAACATCGCGAACAGGACTGAGCAGCCGCCGCGAAACGGCTCTAACGGCTCAGGCATCCGGCGAGGACCGTCCTGCCATCTGCCGCCGGGAGCGTTTGCTTCAGGAGCAGCGAACAGGCGGCCTGAGGAGTCATTGGCCGGGCCAGGTGGAAGCCCTGCACGAACTCGCACCCGATCTCGGCTAGTTGCCTCAAATGCTGCTCGGTCTCCACTCCTTCAGCCACGGTTTTCAGGCCCAACTGCCGTGCCAGGCCGATGATCGCGCGCACCGTGGACAGGTTGGCGGCAGAACCATCCAGGCGTAGGACGAAGGAGCGATCGATTTTCAGGGTATCGAGGGGCAGCGCGTGAAGGTAGCTGAAGGTCGAGTGGCCGGTGCCGAAGTCGTCGATAGCAATGCCAACACCCAGGTCGCGGAGCCTCTGCAATTTGCCGGCAGCTCCCGTGAGGTCTGAGATGATCCAGCTTTCGGTGATTTCGAGCTCCAAGCGATCGGGCGCGAGGCCGCTACGCTCCAGTGTTTCGGCAATCTTGGCGCCGAAGTTAGGCCGGCCCAACTGCACGCCGGAGATGTTGACGAAGATCTTGACCGGGGGTACTGAGGCGGCATTCCATGCCATCGCCTGACGGCATACCTCTTCAATGACCCAATCGCCGATAGGAACAATCAGACCGGTTTCTTCGGCAATGGGAATGAACTCCAGGGGAGCAACCCGGCCCCAGCTGGGATGCTTCCAGCGCAGCAATGCCTCAAAACCCATGATCCTCCGGCTCATGCTGTAAATCGGCTGGTAGGCTAAACGGAACTGGCCCTGGGCGACGGCAACGACCAGTGCATCCGCCATCTCCGCCGCCCGCCGGCTCTGCCGGCCAACATCCGGGGAATAGATCTGGGCCTGACCTCTTCCCGCGTGTTTCGCCTCCACCAGCGCCACGGCTGCATTGCGCAACAATAAGTCCGGCGTATCCCCATGATCAGGAAAGATGCTGATGCCAACACTGGCGCTTAGGGTCAGCGAATGGCTGTCCACCAGCATGGGCGCGCTCAACTCCTTAAGCAGCCGGTTACAAATATTCAAGGCGTCGGAGATCCCCGCAAGGTCAGGAAGGGCGAGGATGAATTCATCGCCGCCATGGCGGGCAAGCATGTCGACTTCCCGAATCGCTGCCTTCAGCCGCTCGCCGGCCACTTTGAAGCAGACATCTCCCAGATCGTGTCCCAGGTGGTCGTTGATTTGTTTGAAGCGATCCAGATCAATGCAACAGACCGCAATCAGCTTGCCCTCTCGCCTGGCGGTGACGATCGCCTGACGCAACCGATCCTCCAGCAAGGTCCGATTGGGTAGCCCGGTCAGAAGGTCGTAGGGAGAACCATGGACGACCTGATCATAAAGGTGTCGATGTTCGATCGCCATGCAACCGAGATCGCAGATGCTGCGGATGGTTTCGCGAATTGCGTCGTCCGGCGGCGTCTGGTGGGTGTCGAATACGGTTACCACGCCCGTCGCCTCTCCAGAACCGGACCTGAGGGGCGACGCCATGCATAGCTTAACGCCGGTTTTCAGGATTTCCCGGAAGGCGGGGCAGCTGGGGGCGGGGCCATCGCGCGACCCGGAAATTGCTGTCCAAGCCAGGCTCTCGGATTGTGCTTGGGATCGAGCCAGGGTCGTGGAGGCGGGTGCGCTCGTCGCCGGGCAAACGGGCCGTGGGGGCAATGCCGCCTCGGCTTCGATGTGGAACTGGTCCCCGGCAAGCACGAAGATCGCAATCGACTTGGGGGGGTAGAGCGCTACGAAGGCATCGGCCATCAACTGCATGGTCGAAGGAAGAGAACGGTGAGCGAGGATGGCCGAGAATATCGCGTTCTTGCTCTGTTCCCACTTCTCCGAGCGCCTGCTTTCAGACAAATCGCGAAAGACTACGACCGTTCCCAGGAGCTTGCCGTGACGCAGGACTGATGTGCCCGTGCGCGTCGCGGGAAAGCTGCTACCGTCTTTGCGGCAAAAGATCGAATTGTCTTCCCCCTGCGCTGGCGCAAGCTGGACAACACCGGGCAGGGGGTTGGGTAAATCACCGCCGTCACCTGGCAGAAGGTGACGAGCGAAGACCTGCTCCGGTTTGCCGAGAATTTCTTCAGCAGTCCACCCCGTCATCCTCATCGCAGCGGAATTGATAAAGATCGTTCGTCCCTTCGCATCTGTGGCGTAAACGCCGTCGGCCACCGACTCCAGGAGCAGGCGGTTCATTTCATTCAAAGGGAGAGACGGCTCGTCGGCATCCTGCGTGATCGTGGTTTCAAGGATCTCCGAGAGCTCCAGGAACTTCCTTTCGGAAGTTGCAGCCGAGGGCCTAGCGTACGCAGTGTCCATAGATGGATCATCGTCCCCCGGAATAGGGACTTTAACGCGGCCACCGATTCGGGCTGCCGTGATCAGGAATAGCGGTGAGGATGCCGGTGGGAGGTCCACTAAGAGGGCTTGAGGGGAGGAACCGGGCGATTGGGGTACCTGGTGGGCTTAGCGGTGCTTTTTGGCCGGGGCGGACTTTTTTGCCGGCAGCGATTTTTTCGCTGGCTCGGCCTTCTTGACGGCTTTGGCGGGTGGTTTGGTCGGAACCGCCTTTTTCACATGGTTGTTGCTTTTGCCAGCGGGCTTGGCCGCAGGCGGCGGTTTTACGGGAGTGCGCCGAATTGCCTTGGATGAGGCCGCCTTGGCCGGGACCGCTTTGGCAGGCACCGTTCTGACTGCGGCCGCTTTGGTGGGCAGTGTCTTCTTGGCAACCGGGGCAGAGCTGTGAGCATGGCTGGGTGGACGGCTCGAGGGGGCCGGCTTGGCAGCCTTGGCCATCACATGGACTTTGGCCTGCTTGGCGGGCGCCACCACATGAAGGGTGGGACTTGGCGCTGTCTTCGCAGCAGCCGGCGTTGCTTTGGCGGCAGCAACCTCGGGCTTGGCCTGTGCCTTGCTTGCTCCATTACCTGATTCACTTTGCGCGTGGGCTTTTTTGGGCGCCGGTGCGCTCTTCTTCACTACCGCCGTAAAGCTATCCTCCGGCTCAGCGTCCTCTTCCTCATCGATGTCTTCGATCCCTTCCTCATCATCGAGTTCCAATGGCTCCCCGTCGAAAGCGGCTTCCTCAGTGGCTTCCTCGGCGACTTCCTCCACCGGGATCTTGGCTTTTGCCTCCCCTGACTTCTTCGAGCCTCGAGTGCGGCGAACGGTCACCGGCGGTGGCGGAGCTGGAGGCGAATAAGGTTCCAGAAAGGCACGCAGTTGCTCGTCGGTCTCCAATTTGCCGTCAATGACCCCCAGGAATAGCCCGGAAATCATCTCGTCATAGCCTGGCACTTCAGGAGTAATGCGCAGCTCCTGGAGTAAGGCATGGGGAACCTTTTGGCGCGCCTCCGGCCAAACAGTGAAGAAGTTCTTATATTTGGCCTGAATTGCCGGGGACTTGGAGGTCAAGCCCAGCCATAGGACAGCTTGCGGGTCAGCGGTCGTAAACAGCTTCCAGGTGGCTGAAGGAGTGGCCGCTTCTTTGCCGCTGAGCTGCTTGTTGAATTCTTTGGCTGCGTTGTCCAGATTGTCCCATTCCGCGACAAAACCGGGGCGAACAAACATGGCCTTAAGCACCGCGAGATCCTTGGCTGGAAGCTTGGCCGTAAGATAATGCACTGAAGCCGCTGAAATATCGGGGCTTACCCCTTGCATCTGCAACTGGGTCACAAGCTTGCGCATTTCCTCGAGGCCCGGCGCATCGGCCGACGCAGTGGTCCACGAAGGGAACAGGTGAGGCATCCATCCTTCTGCTTCCATTGCGGCCAGTACCTTCAACCCGTCTTCTTCATGGCCGATCTCTTCCAGCTCGTATCCCCGGTGATAAGGAGAGAGAGCCTCGATGGCCTTCTCTTCCTTTGCGTTCTGGAAACGTGTCTGGGTGCGCTCATCCAGCTCCCATCCCAAACGCGCCACCAGCCGAGTGGCCCGGAGCAATCGGGAGGGTTCCTCCAGAAACCCGTAGTTACTCACCAACCGCAGCTGTCGCGCTTCGATGTCCGCGACGCCGTTCAGCGGGTCCATCAGCAAACCATAAGAATGCTCGTTCAGGGACAAAGCCATGGCGTTGGCGGTGAAGTCGCGGCGGCGGAGATCCTCCAAAATCGTGTCCCAGTGGTAAACCGGCTTACCCGGCCTGGGGTATTCCTCGCGCCGCGCACTCGAGATCTCAACCGTGACCCCGACCGGAAAACGAAAGAAGAGGGTCCGCGAGGGCTCGTGCTCGCCCCACAACTTTCCGCCCGCTTTCTCCAATGGTTTCTTTAACTTAAGAGCATTTCCCTGAACGGCCACATCCAAATCGAAGACCGGCGAACCGCTGGTAAGGTCACGAACCGCACCACCCACCAGAAACACGGTCATCCCGGCTTCGCGAGCTGCCTCCCGAATGTGCTGGAGCGCGTTCTGCTGGTGTATGGAGAGACGGTTCTTTAGGAGATAGATATAGTCGGGCATGCCTTACGTTCAGCTCCGCCCGCCACTGAGATTGCGGCTAACATTCGCCATGTGAACACCTTAGCGGCAAACTCACGCTACGAACAAACACCTAAGTTACCATACCGGAGAGCCCCTTGGCTACAGGCTTGCACAGCTTTCGCTGCGTTCCTCTGCACGGTTCCCGGTGCTCTCGCGGAACATGCGACAATCCAGCTGGGCGAACTTCCGCCGGTCGCTAACCAGGCATGCCGGGTGGCGAGGCGCCCGGGCAAGCGGAGGCCCGACTCCATGCCAGTCAGCCGTAAGAAGGTCATCGTCCGAAAGTTGAGCCGTGACTGGTTTTCCGGCTACCTGCCTCCGTCGGCCTTTGTCCACCACGAACAAGTCGAAGTGCTCGACTTGGCCGGTAAGCTGGTCTCGGTGCACATGTCGGAGGTGAAATGGATCTGCTTCGTGCGCGACTTTCAGTCCGGCGATGCCAACCAACCTGAGCGTTTGCTGCGCAAGACATTTGTCACTCGCCCCCGCAACCAGGGATTGTGGATCCGGGCGCGACTGAAAGACAACGACTTGATCGAGGGGCTGGCGCAGAACGACACAACCTTGTTGGATGGAGATGGGCTGTTCCTGATTCCCCCGGATACCCGGTCAAACACGCAGCGGATTTTTCTGCCGCGGCAAGCGGTAGCGGAGCTGGACGTGCTCGCGGTGATCAAGACGGGAGCCCGGCGAGGGCCCTCCGAAGCGGTGCAGGAGAGCCTGTTCAAACCGCAGAATTCAATGTGAGCCGCCTTACCGATAGGAGTAGCGAAAAGTCCCACTTCGCCGGGATGGGATGGGACACGTGATCGTGAAGCGGGCCTGAAATCGTTTCAGGGAGTCCGGTACAATCCCCTGCATGAAGCTTGCCGAACTCGCTCGTGTCCTTGGGGCCACCTGTCACGGCGATCCGGACCAGGAAATTACCGGGGTCGAGGGGATTGAAAGGGCTGGTCCCGGCCAGTTGACCTTTGTGGCCAACCCCAAGTACACGCCGTTTGCCCGTACGACCAAAGCGGGGGCGGTTCTGGTAACCGGGGATTTTCCGCAAATCGAAGCAGCCACCCTGCGGACGGCGAACCCCTACCTGGCCTTCGCCCGCGCCATAGACCTCTTCCGTCCAGCCCCGCATTATCCTCCGGGGATTCACCCTACGGCGGTGATCGACTCCAGCGCCATCATCGGCGAGAACGCGCATATCGGGGCCTATGTCGTGATCGGAGCAGGGGTCGTGATTGGCGCAGGCGCTACCCTGCTGCCCCACGTGGTCATTTACCCCAAGGCGCATATAGGCAAACATTTCTTCGCCCACGCCCATGCCGTGGTGCGGGAGGAGTGCCGCCTGGGTGACGGCGTCATCTTGCAAAACGGCGCAGTGGTCGGCTCAGATGGCTTCGGATTTGCCAAAGAGGATGGCGGCGCATGGCATAAAATCACGCAGAGCGGCGCCGTGATTCTGGGGGACAAAGTGGAAGTTCAGGCCAATTCCTGCATCGACCGGGCTAGCGTAGGCAACACGGAGATTGCCAGCGGGGTCAAGATCGATAACCTGGTGCAAGTGGGACATGGATCATCGGTGGGAGAGAATACCCTGGTTTGTTCCCAAGTGGGGCTGGCGGGATCGTCTGGTGTTGGGAAGAATGTTGTGCTCGCCGGCCAGGTCGGGGTGGTCGGTCATAGTTTCATCGGGGATGGTGTAGTGGTCACCGCGCAATCCGGAGTTCCGGGTGATGTGGCTCCGGGCAGCGTGATCAGCGGCTCGCCCGCATTTGAGCACCGTGCCTGGATGAAAAGTGTGGCGGCATTCAGGCGTCTGCCAGACCTCGTCAAACAGGTGAACAGGAAGCCGTAATAATTTGTAAAGCCGTGCTTTATTGAAGTCTGTTGGAGCTGGTTTCGCCTGCAACAATCGGATCTAGGCGGCAGCACATTTCTGAAACCAAGCATCCTACTTCAGTCGCAATGCCGCAGAACCAACCTATCGGAGAAACGGGGAAGCGTTGCATCTGGTCGAGAATCCTGTTCGCGTGTTGCTGCTTGACGATGATCCGGAGAACCTATTGCTGCGCGCCGCCATCCTGCGCAAGCACGGTTACCTAGCCGATACTGCAGGTACCATCGGCGAGGCGGAGAAACTGCTCAACAAGATCGATATCGCTGTGCTCGACTACCACCTGGGGGCGGGCCAGTTCGGCACGGAAGTGGCCAGCGTTCTTCGCAAGCGCCGGCCGGAAGTGCCGATCATCATTCTCTCCTCCACCCTGGAGCGGCGCTTCGGCGGGGTGGAAGACATGCACCTGCTCAAAGGCTACAGTTCGGTTGATGATCTGATCGCTGCCTTGCGTTCCTTTGAGGCCAAGCACCGGGGAAGACCCGTGGTGGTCGATGCCCGGGATTTTTTCTACTCCCGAATCAGCATGGCGATCGGCGAGGACGTGGTGCTCGAGATTCTGGATGGCAACGGAGAATGGATGTACGTCAACGAATCCTGCGCACGACTGCTGGAGCGTCCACGGGATTGGTTTCCAGGCAAGAACATGTTCGACGAGATGCCCGACTTGGCCGCTGACTGGAGAGAAATTCTGCGCACAGTCGCGGAGAAGCGGGAGACCTATATTGATCGAACGTATCGTGGCTTGTTGAATCTGCCGCGGAAGGGCGAAGAGTGGGTGTGGAATGTGCTCGCATTTCCACTCACCTTGCATAACGACGAGACCGGCGTGGTTTTGACGGCGCGGATTCTGGAACGGAAGACGTTGTTGTGAGAAAGGGCGCCTTCGCCAAGCACGTTAAAAAGCACTCTTTACAGAACAAGAAGGAAGAGGGCCCTGGTTCCTCACGAACGACGGGTGGGTGGACAGAGAGGTTGAATTGCAACAGGTTCTGTTCTTTGTGAAGCTCCAAGGCGTGTTTCTACTGACGTTGTGCCTGGCGGGATGCAAGTCGAGATTTGTTGAGGCCACCATTGTGAATCAGGGCCCGACCTTGCACGTCATGGAGTTTGATTACCCGAGCGCAAGTTTCGGCGCGAACCTGCTGGCGGCCGGGGGTAAATTCCATTACCGCTTCAAGGTTCAGGGGCCGGGACCGCTATCACTGCAGTATGAGGATGGGAAAGGTCATGCCCACACCGCCACAGGTCCTAATGTGGACCTGGGCGATCAGGGTTCGCTGCTGGTAACGATCAGCCCCACGGGGGCAGTCACATGGACGCCAAACCTTACCAATCCGAAATAGAGCTATTTCACCACGGACTGGAAGAGACTCGATTGCAAGAGGCTGGAAAATTGGCTGTCTGAAGACGCGAAGCGCACGTCCAACGTCCCCCCGCTCGAGTTGATGGTGGTGTTGTCGATGGCTTCCTTCTCTGCCGGAGTACCACTGACTTTCTTGTACAGCGCAGCCGCATTCAGCAGCGAAGCCATGGTGGCGGCGGAAATGGTGTCCGGAGTAATCACATCGAGCGAGAACCTGACCCCGTTGTCGAAGTTCATCGAGTAACGGGAACTGAGGAGCCGTTTCTTCACCGTATCATAGTCGGTTAACTGCGAAGCGTCTCCCAGTACGGAACGCATCATGGTTTGCGTGCCTTCCTGATCCAGAACGCTCCAGACAGCGTCGGTGTCGACAGATGCCATCTGGCTCAGCATGGCGCTGTTATTCAGAAAGCTGGGCGCCATACCGTCGCGCGCATCGAGCGCCGCCTTGAGCGATTCGGTCTGTCCGAAGACCATGGTCGTCGGATTCAGGAAGACCACCTGCATGCCCGATTGGCCCATGGGATATACCTTGTTCTCGCGGTAGACGATGGGCTTTACCTTCCGCTTTTTGAAGTTAGCCATGATGTCATCGAGCGAGAACTGGCCTTGCGCCAAACCAACGATACGAGTGTCCTGTCCCTTTTTGAACGAAGCAAAGGCTAACTCTTCAATGTCATGGTTCTCATCCAGGCCTGAGGTGCGGAGAGCCTGCTCCAGCTGCTTGAGCTCAGGCGGAAGCACACGCGCCTTGAGATCCATCGCCGCTTGCGAGTTCTGCATGGCGTGGTAATCGACGACGATCAGCTGCTGAACATCCTTAGGTATTGCGGCGCGCGCATCCTGGCCGAGCTGAGCGGCAGTAGCGGGTAGCGTCAGCGCGAGAGCGAGTCCGGCAATGGCACTCGTTTGCATTTGTTTCGCGAATTGAATCAATGGGTCTTCCTTCCCTGGGGAGACTACATTCAAAATGTAAGCAGTTATTTGAGCGATTTCACGCTGATCTTGCCCGTCCAGCCCGAGCGATTTGGGCTTTTCCTGGTGAAAATCCGCGTACAAAGCGATTTCCCCGGCTCCGATCTTCGTTTAACCGCTTCCAACCCAGCTTTCTCTATCTTATGCTTTGCTGGCGCCGGCGACGGGCCAATCGAGTGGCTGCTTGAGCCGCCGTTCGAGAATCCTCTCCTCCGGCGTAAACCCATTTATTAGACGTACCCACTCACTATCACGCTCAAAGGCCTCTTCCGGAAGTAGACCGATGAGTTCTGCGTCTACAACCTTGGTGCCATGGGTAGCTGCCAGGCGATTCACTGCGGCAAAGGCGTGGCCTACCGGGGTAAGGCGGAAATCCGTGATGTTAAGGGAGACCTGGGCCCGCCCCTGCACGAGAACCCCCATCGCCTTAACCCCTTCCAGACCGCCATTCGAGGCCCGCAAAGCCTTGGCGATCGCCCGTGCCGCGGTGACGTTGGGCCGGTCCAGGTACAGGTTGTAGGCGATAAGAAACTTGCGCGCTCCCACCGCGCTGGCCCCGGCGGTGGGGTGCAGTTCAGGGCCTCCCAAATCGGGACGCCGTGCCGCATCGCGCGAAACCAGCTCACGCAGTCCCTCGAATTGTCCCTGCCGCACCTGTTCCAGCAGCGCCCGGTCGGGACGGGACGCTGCCGCTTCGTAGAAATAGATGGGGATGTTGTAGCGGCTCCATATTTCCAGGCCGGCCTGGCGAGCCAGGATGGCGCACTGGGCCAGCGAGATTCCGGAGACGGGAACGAACGGAATCACGTCGGTAGCGCCGATACGGGGATGCACTCCGCGCTGTACGGTCAGATCAATCAGCTCCGCCGCCCTGCCGGCGGCACGAACCGCTGCCTCCACCACCGCCAGCGGCCGCCCGGCGATGGTCACCACCGAACGATTGTGGTCGCTGTCCATGGACCAGTCGAGTAAGGAGACGCCATCGACACGCATGGCGTCCACGATGGCGTGTACTTTTTTGCGATCGCAGCCCTCGGAGAAGTTGGGCACGCACTCGATGACGATCTCGTCCATAAGACTCCCGGCCTCTGGGCCGGTTATTTCCACCAGGTATAGCCAATGGAGAACTGTACGCTCGCGTTCACGCCAGGATTCGCATCACCCATGCTGGCGTTTGAAATATGCACCGCATTGGCTGCTATCGAAATCGACTGCTTTGGCTTGACGAAGTAGTGGAAGCCCAAACCGAACTGCGGAGTGTAGTTGAAAACACTTGTTCCCAGATGATTGGGCAGGGGGTATGGCCCGATCGGGTGGAAACTTGTGATTGGTCCAAATGAGGCCGCCCGCGCCCTGAATCCAGGGCAGAAAGTGACCTCGAGCTGCGGAAGTCCCAGCGCAAAATGGCCGGCGTGATGCTCAGCCCGGTATAAGTCCCGCCGGTGGGGAAAAGGTTGCTGCAACTCAACGGCATGCCGGCTTGCTCGTAGCAGTTAGCGCGCAGATATTTAGGGGTATAGGCCTGCCACAGGGGCATGAATTCCGCACCCAGTTCAAACTGGCCATTCAGGAAGCCCTTGCCGACAGGGCCCGTCAACACTTTGCCGGCATGCACGCCTGCCCATAGAAATTTGTAGGCTTCGCGGTTTCCAGTACCGAAGCCGCCGTTCACAAAGGGTCCAAACTCCCAGGGCTGGCCGGCCAGGAGGTTTTCCGCCGGACGCGCAGAGTGAGTCACCGGCGGCGGACTGTGCCCCGGCGACGTGGGCAAGAGAAGTGCAAACGCAACCATGAGCACGGCAGCAATTCGATGGCGTGGCATTCCGCTTGGCATGGTGATACTCGTCTTCCCTTCTGTCAAATCAGTGTCCATCTTGAGGTTAGCTTCAAGGCAGTTTCGCAATTACGGTGACCCGGCAATTGCGAAACTGCCTAAGCAGCGAGTAAAGCGGTAGGGGAGGCGGACTGTCCTGGGCGAGGATACCGCTGCAGGGCAAGACGGGATGAAGCCTGAATGCGATCGGGCGATCAGCCAGCGACTTCTTCGTACTGTGTGGCGTCCAGATCAAAGTTCGAGTAGACGTTCTGCACGTCGTCCAGGTCTTCCAGTGCTTCGAGCAGCCGGATCATTTGGGCCGCCACGGCGCCCTCGAGCTTGGTGTAGGTGGACGCAACCATGGTGATCTCAGAGACCGAGGGCTCGACCTTGGCTGCCTTGACGGCGTTCGCGACCGCCTCGTAGGCGGAAGGGTCGGTCAGGATCTCCCAGGTATCGCCCTCGTCGTTCAGATCTTCTCCGCCGGCGTCGAGAACGATGTTCATCAACTTATCCTCATCCGCCTCGGACTTGGGGACAGCGATCAGTCCCTTTTTGGCAAACATGAAGCGGACAGAATTTGGTTCGCCCAGGTTGCCGCCGTTTTTTGAGAAGGCATGGCGCACCTCGCTGACGGTGCGGTTGCGATTGTCCGTGGTCACTTCGACGATGAGAGCAACGCCTCCGGGACCATAGCCCTCAAAGGAGATTTCCTCGTAGATCGACCCGGGCAATTCACCGGTACCGCGCTGAATGGCGCGCTTGATGTTGTCTTGGGGCATGTTCTCGGCCTTGGCAGCGGCCACAGCACCGCGCAGCCGGGGATTGGCATCCACGTCTCCCCCGCCTTGGCGAGCGGCCATGGTGATTTCCCTGATCAGGCGGGTGAAGATCTTGCCCCGCTTGGCGTCGAGCGCGCCCTTTTTGTGCTTGATTGTGGCCCATTTGGAATGGCCGGACATAGCAACCTCTACTGCCTGTAAGAAGGCTGGGACTAGACCGCGAAGCGAACCGAGAAGTCGCGGCGAAAGGCGAGTATAGCACCTTGAGACTTGTGGTTCCCACCCTTGGGATAACGGCGGAGGACCGGACGCGGGTCCGCTCTGTCTCCCTAACCAAGGACGGGTATTCCACATCTCGCTCGTTTTTCGCGAGATATGGGATGTAGCGGTCAACGTTGGTGCCCCACCGTTAGCTTTGGCGGGGGCGGCGGAAGGCATAGACGATGGCGAGCAACGGGGGGGCCAACAGAATGCCCCAAAACGGAATGACAATGCCGAGCACGATGGGCACCAGGATCGAAGCCCACACGGGGACGCGGGTGACCCGCTTCATGATCAGCGGCTGCAACATCAATTGATCGATCACCACGATCACCGCGTACATGCCCAGCAGGAAGCACAGACGGTACATATCGGGCTTGCTGACCAGGATGGAGAAAGCCGGCCCGAGTAGAGCAATCACCCCGCCAATGTTGGGGACCAGGGTCATGAGGCCGGCGATCAGGGCCCAAACCGGCGCCAGGGGCACCTTCAGCAGAAGGAGCCCTATCAGCCACAACACCGCGACGCAGAGCCCTTCAATGGTGACAGCGCGCCACCAATTGACTAGTGCCGTCCCGGCCGTCCGTAGATGAAGCGCACTTTTGGCGGAAAGATTACCCGGGACGGGTCTGCCGGCGCTGAGAGCGGCGGGCGCTGGCAGCGCAGGCGGGTCGTCGGGTACAGGATCCCCGGAAATGGCGTCCTGATCGGGCATGGCCAATACCCCCGACAATACTCCAGCAAGGAGGCCCAATGCCACAATGGGAATTTGGCCTCCCAGGAGGGAATGCCATCAGTAGAGGGTGGTAGTGATGCAGACACTGCCCGGTTCGGACAAAACTGCTAGCCTAGGAATATGAAATTCGGCGTCCTCGTTTTCCCTGGTTCCAATTGCGACCACGATGCCTACTACGCCCTGGGCGAAATTGCTGATCAGCCCGTGACTTTTCTTTGGCACGAGTCGGAGGATCTGGAGCAGTGCGACGCCATCCTGGTGCCGGGCGGATTTGCCTATGGGGACTACCTGCGGACAGGGGCGATTGCCCGATTTTCCCCCGTGATGCAGTCGGTGAAACGGTTTGCCGCCGGGGGCGGGTTGGTGCTGGGCATCTGTAACGGCTTCCAGATCTTGTGCGAGAGCGGTATGCTTCCGGGCGCGTTGCTTAGGAACGCCGGACTGCGCTACATCTGCAAGCAGGTCTACGTGCGCACTGAGACCAATCGCAGCCCCTTCGCCCAAGCGCTGGCCCCAGGCCAGGTGTTGAAGATTCCCATCGGGCACATGGAAGGAAACTACTTCTGCGACCCGGACACCCTGGCGAAACTGGAACACGGCGACCGCGTCGCCTTCCGCTACTGCACCCAGTCTGGGGAGGTAACCTCCGCCGCCAACCCCAATGGCTCCATTAGTTGCATTGCAGGGGTATATAGCGAGGGGCACAATGTGCTGGGTATGATGCCCCATCCGGACCGCTCCAGCGAAGCGATGCTTGGCTCCTCGGACGGCTTATTGCTGTTTGCCTCACTGGCCGAATCGATGGCCAGGTAGGTCAGGAACTTCATGATCGATATACACCATCACTTGTTGTTTGGCCTGGATGACGGACCCACCGACATCGAGATCTCGGTGGCCATGGCCGAAATGTCGATGCAGAACGGGGTTACGCACATCGTGTGCACGCCTCATTCGAGCGAGCATTTCAAGTTCGACCCGGTGTTGAATCTGGAACGCCTGGAGATGATCCGCCAACGGCTGGGAAACCGGATATCGCTTGGTTTGGGCTGCGACTTCCACCTTATGTTCGACAACATCGAGGACGCCATCGCCAACCCGGCCAAGTATTCCATCAACGGCAAGCAATATTTGCTGGTGGAATTCCCTGACCACGGAATCTCGCAGAACATGAAGGAGATCTTTTTTCGTCTGAGCACGGCCGGGTTGACCTCGATCATCACCCATCCGGAGCGCAACCCGCTGCTGGCCCGCCACCCCGAACGCATGGCGGATTGGCTTCGCGCGGGCTGTTTAGTGCAGATCACTGCTGCCTCTTTGACCGGCCGCTTCGGCAAGGTGGCGCAGCGCGTTTCCCACGAGCTGCTGCGGCGGAACTGGGTGAACTTTCTCGCCACCGACGCACACGATCTCCAGTCGCGGCCTCCGATGCTGCGCGACGCCTATGAACTGGTAACGGCCAAATACGGGGTCGAAACCGCGGACCGGCTATGCATCCACAACCCTCGCGCAGCGTATTTCGGGGAGAGCATGCCGCCTCAGCCCGAACCGGAAGGTCTGCATCCGGAGCTGGACCCGAAGCACTCCTCGGGACTGCTGAACAAGATGTTTGGTTGGTAGGGTAGAGAAGTAGCGAGTGCCGCAGCCTCCATCGCACCCCAACCCTTCAGAGTCTGTGTGAGAACCGCAGACGCACCAAATCCCTCACATCGCCAAGGCCCGTAGGGCCTCGACGAACTGCCTGTCCACACATACAAAATCTTGCCGGTGATGAAGTGCCTTGTATCATCTTGGCGTAATGCCGAGGTTGGTTTCGATGAAACTCAGGGTGCTCTTCCTCCTAGCCGCATGCGCGCCACACGGAGTTCGCGGCGCCGCTGTTCCCAGTGTTGCGATGCAGCCTTTTATGGCGCAGGTGGATCGCGTGGAGGCGGCACTTGGATACCTCGGCCAACCGCTGGCAGAGCAGGATCGGGAGCAAATCAAAGCGATCGCCGCCGGCCGGGACACGGGATCGGCGGTCTCTCAGATCGAGGCAATCTTAGATAAGTATGTGCTCGCAGTGGTGACGATTAGTCCGGAGAGCCGCGTCGATGTGAAGCGCGGCCCGGCAGCGCCGGAACTGATTCAGGATGGCACTCGATCGTTTCTGGTAAAGGTGATCAACCAACCGGGCATCACCGCTCCTCTTGCAGTGAGCAGCCCCAACAACGGCCAGGTCTACATCACCTCTTCCGGCGACCACGAGCCTAAACAGCGTCTGACTGCATCCGACGTGGCCCAACGATGGGCGGATATTTCCTTGTTCGACCATCCTCCCATGGAGGAGAGGCTGTCGGGGTTGCCGTTGGAATATCGGGTGCTCACCATCTCCAGCCGGGACGCCGGTCAACGCTCGGCAAAGATCAGTTTCAATGTCGGACAAGGAACCCAAGATGTCGGCTTTCTCAACGAGATACCGGTGCTATTCAAGATAGTTCCCGTTCATTCGATCCATCTCCACGTCGTCGACCCGAATGGTCAGCCGACGATGGCTTCATTTATCTTTCGCGATAGCCTGGGCCGTATCTACCCCAATCCAGTCAAGAGGCTCGCGCCGGACTTCTACTTTCAGCCGCAGGTATATCGTGGCGATGGCGAATCCATTCAGCTGCCGCCCGGCTCGTACACGGTCACCTACACGGGCGGTCCCGAGTACATAACAGATACCAGGCGGCTCACGGTAACGGACCGTATGCCGAGCGAACTGACATTCCGCCTCAACCGCTGGATCAATCCCGTAAAGAGTGGGTGGTATTCCGGTGATGACCATATCCATCCGGCGGGGTGTTCGCATTATGAGAACCCGACCGAGGGAGTCTCAGATGACGATATGGGACGGCAGGTGCGGGGCGAGCATCTGAACGTCGGCGCCGTATTGGTGTGGGGGCCCTGCTTTTACTACCAGACTCACTTTTTTCGCGGCCAGCATGATGACCCAAACTCCACCCGGAGTTCCCTGCTCCACTATGACTTGGAGGTCTCCGGATTCCCTTCTGACCACTCGGGGCACCTGGTGCTGCTGAACCTAAAGAAGATTATTTATCCCAACACCAAACGCATTGAAGAGTGGCCGACGTGGGACCTGCCCATCCTGCAATGGGCGAAATCGCAAGGCGCGGTGGCTGGGTTTGCGCACTCCGGATGGGGACTTGATGTGCAGACGGATGCTTTGCCGAACCTGGTCGTGCCCCCGTTCGACAGCATTGGAGCCAATGAATACATCATGGATGTGACCCATCCCGGCGCGGTAGATTTCATCTCCGCGGGCGATACGCCTTATGTTTGGGAGCTGAATATCTGGTACCAGACTTTAAACGTCGGGTTTCGCACCCGTATCTCCGGCGAGACCGATTTTCCCTGCATATATGACAGCAGAGTGGGTGAAGGACGAACTTACGCCAAGATCAACGGCGCACTGACTTACGACAACTACACCAAAGCGGTGCGCGATGGCGCTGTCTATGTCTCCGATGGCCGCAGCCATCTTATGGACTTTGCCGTGAATGGAAACGAGATGGGCGTGAAAGGCAGTCAAGTGGATCTGGCGGCCCCGGGCACGGTATCGGTGAGCATCACGGCAGCCGCGTATCTCCCGGTAAAACCGGATACCGCCCTTGATGAACTTCCCTACAACGAAAGGCCGTACTGGCATCTGGAGCGAGCGCGCATAGGCGCCACGCGCAAAGTTCCTGTGGCCGTTGTGGTCAACGGAGAACCCGTGGCAACCAAGGAAATTGTCGCGGACGGAACTGAGCAGAAACTCAAGTTCGAGATACCAGTGAGCAAGAGCAGTTGGATCGCGGTTCGCATACTTCCCTCTTCCCATACCAACCCGATCTTTGTCCTGGTGGGCGGCAAGCCCATCCGGGCATCCCGGCGAAGCGCGGAGTGGTGCCTCAGAGGTGTAAATCAGTGCTGGAGCCAGAAGGCGCCGAAGATTTCTGCCAAAGAGCTTCCGGAAGCGCAGAAGGCGTATGACCATGCCCGCGAGGTCTATCGACAGTTGATCAGCGAAAGCGTTGAGCAGTAAAGGTGCGACGGATGAGCCGGCGATTGCTTTTCATCCTTGGTGGCGTGGTCCTGCTGGTTGCCGCAGGGGTGTGGGTTTACCGCACACAACGAAAGGCGACCGCCGCGGGACGACCAAGTCCCGGTTCGACCGCTTTCCCCGTAGGACTTGCCGAGGATGGCAAAGGCAATCTCTATGTGGCGGCGCGCAAGCAAAATCGAATTTTGAAGATCTCTCGCGACCGCGAGGTTAGCGTTTTCGCAGGGAACGGGAACAGGGCTTTCTCCGGTGACGGCGGGCCTGCTACGCAAGCCGGCTTGTCTTTACCGATGGGCGTTGCGGTAAATAGCACGGACGATTTGCTTATCGCCGATACCGGCAACAACCGCATTCGACGGGTGGGAGCAAAGGACAACACCATCACCACCGTGGCGGGTAATGGCTCGTTGTGGCATGGCCGGAGCAAAGTGCCAACCGCTACGACACTCTATGAGCCGGTATCTGTCGCCGTCGACGGGGACGACAATATCTATACAGGAAGCTCCGGCGGTTCTCCGATCATGCGCCTGGACGCGATCAGCCAGGAAATCACGAAGGTGATGGGAGCAGACTTGCCGGGGGATCCACTTGCTTCGTCCCCGGCTTCGGGGCCATTTTGGGTTACGGCGGGCGAACATGGAGCCCTCTTTGTTGCGGATCCAACCCGCAATTCGGTGGCTGAAATCACCGGTCCAGGAAAGTTGAGGACAATTGCGGGGGGCCCGGTTTGTGGGTTTGCCGGGGATGATGGACCGGCGAGCGGAGCTCTTCTCTGTTTCCCGGAATCCGTTGCCGTGAGCGGGGACAAGCTTTTCATCGCAGATACAGCTAACAACCGGATCCGGAGTCTGGATCTCCGCTCAGGGGTGATCACGACAGTCGCGGGGAATGGACAAGCCGGCTATGCCGGAGACGGAGGTTCTGCTCTGCAAGCAAGCCTGAACGGTCCCATGGGGGTCCTCGTGAACAGGAAAGGCGACCTGTTTATTGCCGATACTGGCAACGACTGTATTCGACACCTGGAAGCAAAGACCGGGGTGATCACAACCTGGGTGACGGCTCGGGAGTTAGAGGCGCCGCTTCATTGACAACCTTTGTCGACATAGTAGGAGCGGTAGGGGCAGGACGGGTGCCGTCCAGTTCCTATTGGGTTTTGCAACGACACAGACTCCTAGGAACTGTAGACCGAGGGAACCTACAGTCCCAGGCCACCGTCTACGCCTAGAATCTGGCCGGTGATGAAGTGGGGTCCACGGGCGAAGAATAGAACGGCTTCCGCAACATCGTTGGGCGTGCCGTTACGCCCCATCGGGGTCTTGTTGGCAAAGTGCTCGTAGGCCGGATCCACCTCCCCATTCACTACCATGCCCGGAGCCACGCAATTCACGCTGATCTCCGGCGCGAAGGCCTTCGCCATGGTTTGCGTGAGCATATGCAGAGCGGCTTTCGAGGTGCAATAGTGCGCGTGCGTGGGCCAAGGATGCATGCCGCCCAGCGAGCCGATATTGATGATGCGGCCCTTGGCTTCCCGCAGATGAGGATAGGCAGATTGGGACACGAGGAAAGGTCCGCGGGTATTGGTTTCGAACATCTTGTCCCATTGCTCCAAGGTGATCGACTGCAGCACCGCGGTCTCAAAGGTTCCCGCGTTATTGACCAGGATGTCCAGCCCGCCAAACTGCTCCACCACAGCAACAACGGCCGCCTGAACACTATCGGGGTTGCGGACATCGCAGGCAACCGCCATGGCCCTGACGTTGAGTTGCTGCAGAGCTCCTACGGTCTCCTGCGCTTCCGCCTTAGAACCGTTGTAAGTGATAGCGACATCCGCGCCCCCGGCCGCGAGGCCCAACGCAAGGCTCCTGCCGATGCGCTTGGCGGCGCCAGTCACCAGCGCTCTTCTGTGGTGCAGGTTTTCCATAGAAATCGGTCTTACCCAGCCGCCATCAGTCCACGCCGCTAACCAGGAATCCGTCCCCCGGATTTCCTGTCGAGGTTTGTGGCGTTGGCGAACTCTATGCGCCTTTCTTTACGGAAAGGCGCACGCGCGGCTCTTTCCAGTGCAACGTAGCAGGAAATCCGGATCTATTGCGGTAGGGGCGTTTGCTGGGAGGGTTTGGCGCTGTTCGACTCGCCCTTTGGGGTCGTCGTAGTGGGTGCGGTCCCTTTACCGTCGCCGTAAAGCGAGTATTGCGCGGTCGGCCGCTTCATCTTGACCACGATCTCTTTGCTGTCGGTATCGATCTTGTAGTCCTCGCCGTAGGTCTGCCAGCCATCGGCAATCACTTGCAAACGCACGGTATCGCCGATCGGAATCACGTCAATGGTGACCTTGCCGTCTTCGTCGCTTTTCAGCTCCAGCGCGCCCTTATCCTTGTCGCCTTCCATGGGATGGAACACTACCGCAGCATTGGGGATGGCCTTGCCATTGGTGGACCGGATCACCGTGACTTTGATGGTGCAAGTGGCCGGCGGGGGCGTGTACTTACGCCCATTACGCTGATCTGCGTGGCTTAGCAGCGGAAAACCGGCAAGCAACAGCGCGAAACCCAAAATACGGCGGGGAAAACGAACGCCCATGGCAAAAAGTATAGATGATTTCGAAAGCATTTACGCAGCCGTAATATTTGAGCGAGTTTGACTCACATTTTGGCTTTGCATGCTTGACAAGGAGTCTCGCGGTGACTATCTTAGCAATTGAAGGGCGAGAGTGCTAAGCGCCTCTGTCGAAATCAGCGTATCGCTCTCCAATCTAAACCAAACAGCTTGACTCGTAATTACCGCGAGGCAAACCCTCGTGCGAAGGAGAAGTAACGCAATGGCACCTGCAACAGCATCCGTAGCTACCAGCTTCACGCCACTTCACGACCGCATTCTTGTACGGCGCGTGGAAGAGGGCGAATCGATCCGGGGCGGCATCATCATCCCTGATTCGGCCAAAGAAAAGCCCCAAGAGGGCGAAGTTATCTCCGTTGGGAAGGGCAAGTCGAACGACGAAGGCAAAGTTTTCCCGCTGGATGTCAAGGCCGGGGACAGCATTCTGTTCGGCAAGTATTCCGGAACTGAGATCAAGATCGATGGCGAGGAATTCCTCATTATGCGTGAGGAAGAAGTACTCGGCATTCTCAAGAAGAAATAAGCGCATCGCGGTTGCACCGGATGCGCTTTTTTATTGCTGCCGATCTGGCAGCGCACATTGTCAAGGAGAAATGGAATGGCAAAGCAAATTCTGCACGGAGAAGATTCGCGTCAGGCAATTCTGCGCGGCGTAAACACGCTGGCGGACGCGGTGAAGGTGACGCTTGGGCCCAAGGGGCGCAATGTGGTTATCGAAAAGAAGTTCGGCTCACCCACCATCACCAAGGACGGTGTCACGGTGGCCAAGGAGATCGAACTGAAGGACTCGCTCGAGAACATGGGCGCGCAAATGGTTCGTGAAGTAGCGTCGAAGACCTCGGATGTGGCCGGTGACGGCACCACGACGGCGACGGTTCTGGCCCAGGCGATCTATCGTGAGGGCGTCAAGACAGTAGCTGCCGGCGCCAACCCGATGGCTCTGAAGCGCGGCATCGACAAAGCCGTGGAAGCGGTTGTCGGTAAGCGCGACGAGCACGGCGTGGTGATCGGCGGAGCACTGGCGAAGTTCTCCAAGCCGGTGACCGGCGAAATGATCGCCCAGGTGGGCACCATTTCGGCCAACAGCGATTCCACCATCGGCAACATCATTGCCGAGGCGATGAAGAAGGTTGGCAAGGACGGCGTGATCACGGTGGAAGAGTCGAAGACTCTGGAAACCCAGCTGGAAGTGGTCGAAGGCATGCAGTTTGACCGCGGCTACCTGAGCCCTTACTTCGTAACTGATCCGGACCGCATGGAAGTATCGCTCGAAGAGCCTTACATCCTGATCCACGAGAAGAAGATCAGCTCCATGAAGGATCTTCTGCCCCTGCTCGAGCAGGTTGCCCGCAACGGCAAGCCGCTGGTCATCATCGCTGAGGACGTTGACGGTGAGGCACTGGCGACCCTGGTGGTCAACAAGCTGCGTGGCACGTTGAACGTGGCGGCAGTGAAGGCTCCTGGCTTCGGCGATCGCCGCAAGGCAATGCTCGAAGACATCGCCAAGCTGACTGGTGGCAACGCGATCACGGAAGATCTCGGCATCAAGCTCGAGAACGTCAAGATCGAAGATCTTGGCCGTGCCAAGCGTGTGACCATCGACAAGGACAACACCACGATCGTCGAGGGCCGCGGTGATTCGAAGGCCATCGAAGGCCGGGTGAAGGAAATCCGCAGCCAGGTAGAGAAGACGACCTCCGACTACGACCGCGAGAAGCTGCAAGAGCGGCTCGCCAAGTTGGTAGGCGGCGTGGCTGTGATCAAGGTAGGGGCGGCAACCGAGACCGAGATGAAGGAGAAGAAGGCTCGCGTTGAGGATGCCATGCACGCTACCCGCGCTGCAGTTGAGGAAGGCATCGTCCCGGGTGGTGGTGTAGCTCTGCTGCGCTCCGCCAAGGACGTGGATGAGCTCATCAAGAAGCTCGAGGGTGACGAGAAGATCGGTGCATCGATCGTCCGCCGCGCCCTGGAAGAGCCTCTTCGCCAGATCGTCGGCAATGCCGGTGAGGAAGGTGCTGTGATCGTGGGCAAGATCAGCGAAAACAACAATCCTCACTATGGCTACAACGCTGCGACCAACGAGTACGAGGACCTGGTCAAGGCCGGCGTCATCGATCCGACCAAGGTGGCCCGCACGGCACTGCAGAACGCAGCCTCGATCGCGGCTCTTATGCTGACGACCGAAGCCATGGTAGCCGATATCCCCGAGCCGAAGTCGAATGCTCCGGCCGGTGGTGGTCACGGCGGCGGTATGGGCGACATGTACTAAGCAACACGCAGTCTACAAAGAGGCCACCCGCAAGGGTGGCCTCTTTTGTTTGTTGCGCAGTTCCCTGCTCTCAGTCGCCAGCTGGATTGCTGGGCGCCGCGCTCGGCTTCCAAGCCGAGCGGCTCGCGTAGAACTGATCTTATCCGGCTTCAGCCGCGGGGTTTGGGGATCTTCTCTACCACGCTGCAAGCGAGGTGGAGAAAGCGCGAATTTCCTGGGGTGCAGCCAATATCTCAGAGGCGGCGTCGATCTAGAACAGAGTCCCGAAGGGACGGCTGAAAGTAGTCCCAGGACGCCCTGGGACTACAAATCAGAGCCAGGAATAGTGCCGCAGGGCCTGCCCTGAGCAATCGGTCCGGTTGAGTCCTGAAGGCCACGTGATTGGCGATCTGGCCCTTTCTGCCAGGCGATTGCGCTTTAGTGAGTGAGGCGGTTGGTGAGACGCCTTCCACAAGGAGAAACCTACACATGAAGGCGCTCGCTGTCGCCACCCGGGAACAGGGCTTGTTGGAATTCTTTGCGTTCGATGCGTCTTACGTCGATAAGCTTCGAGCGGGAGATGCGCTTATAGAGGAACACTTCGTGAGCTACTTCAGCGAGCTGATCGGCCTCAAGCTACGCTCGCGGTTGCATTCCAAAGAAGCAATCGAAGATGTCAAGCAGGAGACATTCATGCGCGTACTGACACTGTTGCGCCGAGAAGGAGGGCTGCGGCAGCCGCATCGATTGGGACCCTTCGTTAATTCGGTTTGCAACCATGTCTTGTTTGAGCATTATCGTTTGCAAAAAAGAATGGAGACGACGATCGATGACGAAGGGGAGGCCGCCATTGCCGGCCGCGAACCAACCGCGTTGCGTCTGCTGGAAGCCAAGGAGACCGAGCGAATGGTTCGCCAGATTCTCAACCGGTTGCCTGAACGCGACCGGCGTTTGCTTCAGTCGGTGTTGCTGGAAGAACGCAACAAAGATGAGGTTTGCGCCGAGTTCGGCATCAACCGCGAATATTTAAGAGTGTTGTTATACCGTGCCAGGCAGTCGTTCAAGTCATGTTATACGAGCCGGTTAGGTGCGAGCTTAGGTTCACCGGCAACGCGCTGGGGTTTCTGCTTGCATTTGTTCAGGCCACAGCCGGTTGGTGATCGACTTGCACGTCAAGACGAACATTTATAAGTGGGTGAGAACGCTTCCGCAAATGCAGTGAGTGCTTTTACAGGCTGCGGAAAAACTCATGCTTTCTCGGCCAATAACCAAAATGGAAAAAACAGTCAGGAATAGTTTTATTTTCGCAGAGTACCAGATCCCGGCTGACCACGAATCCTGACCACGAATCTTGCGAATTCTTCGACCACGAATCTTCGTGACACCGGGGTTTGGATGACTGCG